>NZ_VORY01000010.1 GCF_007997295.1 Gillisia hiemivivida
TCAACAAAAAAGGACACTAGATGCAAATGCAGAAAGTATCCTTTTACAGACTAGCTTATAGCCGTCTTGAGTAACAAAAATAATAAAATAAAAGAGAAAACCTTTTGTTAGTTAACACAGAATCTATCGGGACGGGGAATTAAACCCTCAATGAGGGATAAAAATTATAAATTTTATTGATTATCCTTTCACTTTATCGCTAAGTTTTTCAGGTAAAACCTCAAATCCCATATTAAAAAGGGTAAAGGCAAAGATATCTGCATATTCATCTATGATCATTGCAGTTGGTTTCCCTGCACCATGACCGGCCTTAGTTTCTATTCTAATAAGCACTGGATTATTCCCAGTCTGCTTTTCTTGTAATTCGGCAGCAAATTTAAAGGAATGTGCCGGTACTACACGATCGTCATGATCTCCGGTAGTAATCATAGTTGCCGGATATTTCACCCCTTCTTTTACATTTTGAACAGGGGAATATGCATATAGGTAATCAAACATTTCCTTACTATCTTCAGAAGTACCATAATCATAAGCCCATCCTGCTCCGGCAGTAAATGTGTGATAACGTAACATATCCATAACTCCAACTGCTGGTAATGCTACTTTCATTAATTCTGGACGCTGAGTCATAGTTGCGCCAACTAATAATCCTCCGTTAGAACCACCGCGAATTGCTAAGTAGTCACTAGAAGTATATTTCTCTTTGATAAGGTATTCTGCAGCGGCAATAAAGTCGTCAAAAACATTTTGTTTTTTAAGCTTAATGCCCGCATCGTGCCATTCTTTCCCGTATTCACCACCACCCCGTAAGTTTGGAACTGCATAAATACCGCCTTGCTCCATCCAAACTGCATTTGCAATGCTAAATGAAGGAGTTAAACTAATATTGAATCCTCCATAACCATAAAGGATGGTTGGGTTCTTTCCGTTAAGCTCAATTCCTTTTTTATGAGTAATGATCATTGGAATCTTAGTTCCATCCTTTGAATTAAAGAAAACTTGCTTGCTTTCATAATCTTCTGGATTAAAATCTATGTTTGGTTTGTTATATAATTCTGAAGAGCCACTCTCAATATCATATTTATAGATACTTCCAGGGGTTACATAGTTAGTGAAGGAATAGTATAAATAATCCTTATCCTTTTTAGTACCGAAACCACCCACAGATCCAACTCCAGGTAATTCCACATCTCTCACTAATTTTCCGTCATAATCGTATTGCTTTACTTTAGAAACAGCATCTACCATATACTCTGTAAAGAAATACCCACCACCTGTAGAAGGCGTTAATACGTTTTCGGTTTCAGGAATAAAATCTTTCCAATTCTCTGAACCTGGGTTTGCTGCATCTACAGTAACTATCTTTTGGTTTGGCGCATTAAGATTGGTTACAATAAAGAGTTTGCTTGCATCATTTTCTATCACATAGCTATCTGTATCCTCATTACCAATTAATGTAACCAACTCTGGATTTGGTTTGGTAAGATCCATCATAAATAACTTTCCGCCGGAAGTAGAATTTCTTGCCGAAATAAATAAGTAATTATTGTCTTCTGTTACAGACCCACCAACATATCTATGTTTTTGTGCTTCTGTACCTCCAAAAACAAGTTTATCCTCGCTTTGTTTGGTTCCCAGTTTATGATAGAAAAGTTTGTGCTGATCTGTTTTTGCTGAAAGCTCACTACCTTCTGGCTTTTCATAACTAGAATAATAGAAACCTTCATTTCCTTTCCAGGAAACTCCACTAAATTTCACATCTATCAGCGTATCTTCAATTACTTCTTTAGCTTCAGTATCAAAAAGGATCACTTTTCTCCAGTCACTTCCGCCTTCAGAAATACTGTAGGCTGCCATTTTTCCGTCGTCAGAAAAACTTAAGCCACCAAGAGAGGTAGTGCCGTCTTTGCTAAATTTATTTGGATCTAAAAATAATTCTGCTTCTTCAGACCCCCCTTTTTTACGATAGACCACATATTGATCTTGTAGTCCATCATTTTTAAAGAAATAATCGTAATCCCCTTCAGTAAAAGGCGCGCCTAATTTCTCGTAATTCCAAAGTTCTGTTAACCTATTATTAAGTTCCTTCCTGTAAGGGATCTTAGCCAGATAGTCATAAGTAACTTTATTCTCTGCCTTTACCCATTCCTCTGTTTCTTTACTTCTATCGTCTTCCAGCCAGCGGTAAGGATCTTTGACTTCGGTTCCAAAATAAGTGGTAACGGTATCAACTTTTTTAGTGTCAGGATATTTCAATACTTCTGCTTGTTCTTGGTTAGAATCTTCTTTGCAGGAAAAAATGCTTCCTATTGCAATAATTCCGATTAATAGTTTTTTCATAATAACTTAAAGATGTTTATTTGATATAGGTGACAATTATAACCTGTAAGTTACATTTTAAAAGGTATTTACCCAATTTATGCAGGCAACAACCCATTGTTAAGCATATATTCGGCGATTTGTACGGCATTGGTAGCAGCTCCTTTCCTTAAGTTATCTGCAACTATCCACATATTTATAGTGTTTGGTTGGGAATAATCACGTCTTATTCTACCCACAAAAACATCGTCTTTTCCTTCGGCATAAATAGGCATGGGATAGGTATTTACTGAAGTATTATCCTGTACTGTAACTCCAGGAAAATCGCTTAATAATTTTCTCACATCATTTTCTTCGAACTCATTTTCGAATTCTATGTTTACCGATTCACTATGTCCTCCAACAACTGGAATTCTAATTGCAGTAGCTGAAACCTGCACAGAATCATCTCCCAAGATCTTTTTGGTTTCATTAGAAAGCTTCATTTCTTCTTTAGTGTAGCCATTGTCCATAAAAACATCGCAGTGAGGGATAGCATTTCTGTGAATTGGATAAGGATATGCCATTTCTCCTTGTTCCTTGTTGTATTCATTCTCCAGCTGCTGCACTGCTTTTACACCAGTTCCTGTGATGGACTGATAGGTAGAAACAACCACTCGTTTTATTTTATAAGCATCATGTAGCGGCTTTAAGGCCATTAACATTTGAATTGTAGAGCAATTTGGATTTGCAACAATTAGATCTTCAGAAGAAAGTTCTGTTGCATTGATCTCTGGAATAACCAATTTTTTTGAAGGATCCATTCTCCAGGCTGAGGAATTATCGATCACTTTTGTACCGACTTCAGCAAATTTTGGGGCCCATTCTAAAGAAGTATCTCCTCCTGCAGAAAAAAGTGCAAGATCTGGTTTTAGACTTACCGCCTCTTCTAGGCCAATTACTTTAAATGATCTATTATTGAATTGAATGCTGTTTCCAATCGATTTTTCTGAAGCTACCGGGTATAATTCTGTAATCGGGAAATTTCTTTCTGCTAAAACTTTTAATATTACTTGTCCAACCATTCCGGTTGCACCAACTACTGCTACTCTCATGCTGTTTGTTTATATAAATGAATTAGAGAAGGATTTAGCTTCTCTAAATGCTGTTTTTGAAATCTTTGCAAATGTATTGCACAAAAAAAATATCTGGATAGTTTAGGACCAATAATTTATGACGATTATTCGGAATTAAACACATTTTTAATTTTAGTAAAAAAAGAACCCTCCACAGAGTGAAGGGTTTAGGTTTAGAATATATAATGTAGCGGTGATTTAGATAGGTTTTTTATTTAAAATATAATTCCTTGAAATATTGAAATCGTCTCCCGTTATATGCCATCTTCCAAATATCAGATCTTTCAATGAACCCTTTACTTACTAGTCTTAAGCCATCTATATAAGTTCTATAAACTATGGAATATACAATTATACCAAGAATTAAAACCCATGAGTTTAATTGGTCTGTTCTCATAAAATAAAGAAGAAAAGCCAATGGGGCTAAGATTGCAATATAATATAGGTAGATATTCCTCATCTTAGGGATTTTGCTTTTTCAATTCGTCTCTAATTTCTATAAGTAACTCTTCTTGTGTAGGTCCTTTTGGAGCAGGAGCAGCTTCTTCCTCTTTCTTTTTAGTTTTTTCGTAAACTTTTAGGAATAAGAACACAAAAAGTCCAACTAATATGAAATAAATAATTGCCTGAAGAAGATTTCCGTAAGTTAAGACCGCAGCTTCTGCTTCCTGTGCTGCTTCTAAAGTGGCGTATTTTTGACCATCCAACGAGATGAATTTCTGAGTAAAATCTGTTCCTCCAGTTAACACACTTATTACAGGCATAAATATATCTGCAACTACAGAAGAAATTACTTTGTTAAACGCAGCTCCAATAACTACAGCAGTTGCTAAGGCAACGATATCCTTTTTCATTAAAAAGGCTTTAAAATCAGAAAAAAACGCCATAAATGTTCAAGTTTTATGATAGTACCCCACAATTTACAGAAAAATATTAATTGTAGAGCCTATTCCTCAATAATCACACGTTTCACGCGTTGTGAAATCCCCGTAATCAACTCATAAGAAATAGTATTTCCTTTTGCAGCAAAAACTGTGGCATGTTGAGGGCCTCCAAAAATAATAACTTCATCCCCTTCCTTACAATCTATGCCAGTAATGTCTATCATGAGCATATCCATACATACGTTTCCAATAATGGGGGCGTATTGATCTTTTATAAAAACTCCTGCCCGGCCATTACCATATTGCCTGTTAATACCATCTGCATGACCAATTGGTAAAGTAGCGGTCATAGTTTTTTTGGTTGCAGTAAATGCTCTGTTATAACCTACGCTTTCTCCTATCGCAATTTCATGGATCTGAGAAATAATCGTTTTTAAGGTGCCAATTGGTTTTAGCTTCTCATTGATCTTTTCGTCATTACCGAATCCGTAAAGTCCAATTCCGCATCTCACCATATCAAAAGCCGCTTCGGGATAATTGATTACTGCTGAAGTATTACTTATATGAAGAAAGGGTTTATAATTCAAATTTTCGAATAATCTAAAAACCATTTTCCTGAATTTTCCCAGTTGTTGCAATGTAAATTCGCGTTCCCTCCAATCTTCACTTGCGGCAAGATGGGAAAAGATAGATCTCACTTTAACAGCATCAGATTTTCCTAGATAGTCAAAAACGGTATTTAATTCAGGATCAATAAATCCAAGTCTATTTAAACCGGTATTTAATTTTAAATGAATGGGATAATTTTTTAAACCAAGTTTTTCAGCTGTTTTTATAAATTCCCTAAGAACGAATTCACTATAGATACTAGGTTCTAAACAGCTTTCTATTATTTCTTCAAAATTAATAGATTGCGGGTGAAGCACCAAAATAGGTTCTGTGATGCCTGCATCTCTAAGTGCAACCCCTTCTTTTGTGTATGCTACCGCGAAATAACTAACCCCTAATTCGCTTAATTTTTTAGCTATTTCAGCAGATTCACTGCCGTATCCAAAAGCCTTTACAACGCCCATTAATTTTACACCTTTGGCCAGTTTAGAACTCAGGTATTTGTAATTATGAGTTAGAGCTCCTAGATCGATCTCTAGAGTAGTTTCGTGAACGCTAGGCATTAGGTAGGTGTTTTTCCAGGATCTACAGTTTCTGCGTCTTTTACAGAAAAATGTTTAACCCGTTCTTTAAGCATTGCCTTAAAATAAGCAGCCCTACTTAAAGGTTCATATTCTTCATTTTCTCCCAAAAACACCAAATCGTCATTAACCGCTTTTCTATAACTAAATTGAGCGAGGTTGCCAGTTCTTGTGCATACCGCATGTACCTTGGTAACATATTCTGCAGTTGCCATAAGATTTGGCATCGGTCCAAAAGGATTTCCTTTAAAATCCATATCCAGTCCGGCAACGATCACTCTAATTCCGCTATTAGCAAGATCATTGCAAACGGTCACTATTTCATCATCAAAAAATTGGGCCTCATCTATTCCTACCACATCGCAACCATCGGCTAAAATGCGGATATGTGCAGCAGATGGAACGGGAGTAGACCTAATTTCATTAGCATCGTGAGACACTACCATTTCTTCATGGTAACGTTTATCTATGGCAGGTTTAAAGATCTCAACCTTTTGTTTTGCAAAAGTGGCTCGTTTAAGTCGGCGGATCAATTCTTCGGTTTTACCGGAAAACATAGATCCACATATAACTTCTATCCAGCCAAATTGCTCCTTATGATTTACTGTATTTTCGAGAAACATTTTGTATTTTTCACTGCAGTTTAGGATTTATACCTAATCGGCATAAAGTTGAAACAAATTTATTAAAAATACAACCGAGGTGGATGTTCGTTAAAGTAAATTTGTAAACCAATTAATACTTACGGAAGCTAAGATAAATTAAACTTGGTAGCATTATTGCACTTTATAGTATCTATCTTCTAAATAAAAATAATACTTGTGATGAAAAAGAAATTGGAATCTGAATTAAAAAATTTAGCAAACACTATACTTAACAATGCCTCCGGATCTTCTACTGCGCAATTAAAGCAACTAGCAAAAGAGCTTTATGAGAAATTGACCATAGTGGCTTTTACTGAAGAAAATTTATCCGGATTGAAAGAAACACCAAATGTTTCTACTGCTGTAAAGCAAGAGGAAATTACACCAGAAAAGGCGACAGAATCTACTAAAGATGAATATTTGCCAGATGGAACTGAATATAATGATACAGAAGCGATCACAGAGCTTAATACCGAAATGATCAAGGATATCGTTGCCCAGATGCCTCCGGAAACAGCGCATGTGGATAGTATGGTAGACAACATCATTGCTAAAAGCAATAACGGAAAGTTACCGGAAAATTCAGATGATTTCATGAAAAGCGACTTTAGAGATATAGGAGTAGATTATGATAATCTTCCAAGTTTTGAACCTGTTAAAAGACAGGAAAAAGAAAAGCCTAGATCTCTAAACGACCGACTAAAAAAAGGAATTAATATAGGGCTCAATGAACGTTTATCTTTTATAAAGCATTTGTTTGATGGACACACGAATGATTATAATAGAGTGATCTCTCAATTAAACACCTTTGATAAACTAGACGATGCACATAAATTTATTCAGCAAGTCGTAAAGCCAGACTATAAGAACTGGGAAGGAAAAGAAGAGTACGAAGAGCGTTTTATGGCGCTTGTAGAAAACAAATTTAACCAATAGATCTTCCAAAGATTAAGTTCACTTAATTATGTCGAAATTATATTTGGTGCCAACACCTATTGGTAATTTGGAAGATATCACTCTTAGGGCAATCCGTGTTTTAAAAGAGGTAGATTTTATTCTTGCTGAAGATACACGCACTAGTGGAAAATTGCTGAAGCACTTCGAAATAAACACTCCAATGCAAAGCCATCATATGCACAATGAGCATAGGACGGTCGAAAACATTGTAAGACGAATTAAGAATGGGGAAACTTTTGCGTTGATAAGTGATGCCGGAACTCCTGCTATAAGTGATCCTGGTTTTTTGCTAACCCGAGCTTGTGTTCAAGAAGGTGTAGAGGTAGACTGTTTGCCAGGTGCCACAGCCTTTGTACCTGCATTGGTGAATAGCGGTTTCCCTAACGATAAATTTGTTTTTGAAGGATTTTTACCTCCGAAGAAAGGGAGGCAAACCAGATTTAAGACCTTGGCAGAAGAAACCAGAACAATCATATTTTATGAATCTCCTCATAAATTGCTGAAGACTCTTGCCAATTTCATGGAATATTTTGGAGAAGAAAGATTGGTTTCTGTATCCCGAGAAATAACGAAAATGCACGAAGAAACCATCCGCGGAACAGCAAAAGAAGTTTTAGAATACTACACTAATAAACCCCCAAAAGGCGAAATTGTTATTGTGGTTCAAGGGAAGGCATAAATGCAAAATTTATTAGACACCATAAGGCAGTGTGAGGTTTGTATAAAACATTTGCCTCAAGGCGCTAGACCAATTATTGAAGCATCTAAAGACTCTAAGATTTTGTTGATCAGTCAGGCACCGGGCAGAGTAGTGCATGAGTCGGGAATTGCTTGGAAAGATCAAAGCGGGAAGAAATTAAGAGAATGGCTTGGTGTAGATGAAGATACTTTTTATAACACCTCCAATTTCGCCATTTTACCCATGGGATTTTGTTATCCTGGTAAAGCCAAAACAGGTGATATGCCGCCTAGAAAAGAATGTGCTCCCCTTTGGCATGATCAGGTTTTTTTAGAACTGAATAACGTAAAACTAATTCTTTTGATAGGTGCTTATGCCTCCACCTATTATCTCCCAGATGAAAAAACCAAGCTTACAGAAAAAGTAGCAGATTATGAGAAACATCTCCCTAAATTCTGGTGCTTACCACATCCATCTCCTGTAAATAGATTTTGGAGAATGAAAAACCCCTGGTTTGAAGAAACGGTGGTGCCAAAACTTCAACAAAAGATTGCCTCAATTCTATCTTGATCGTTTTTTAACAGCAAAACGCAAGTGTTGACTCCTAATTAAGCTATATTTAAAATGAGTCACATTACATTTGTAATCAGTTTTCAATCTTAATAAAATATGCGCTGGACGCTAAAGCCAAAACCCAATAGTGAAATTGTTAGTAAACTAGCTTCACAACTTGGAATAGAAATTCCTATTGCCTCGTTGTTAGTGCAACGGGGAATAGAAACCTTTGAAGAAGCTAAAAAATTCTTCAGGCCTTCTTTGGAAGATCTACATGATCCATTTTTAATGAAGGATATGGATAAGGCTATAGAGCGAATAGAACAAGCCATAGAGCAAGAGGAGAATATTATGGTCTTTGGAGATTATGATGTAGATGGAACCACTAGCGTTGCCTTGGTTTCTTCTTATTTAAAGACCTTTTATCCAAATGTGGTTTCCTATATCCCAGACAGATATGCGGAAGGCTATGGAGTTTCCTATATGGGAATCAATTTTGCGGCAGATAATGATATCTCTCTTATAATTGCGTTAGACTGCGGAATAAAGGCAATTGAAAAAGTCGCTTATGCAGCTGAAAAGAATATAGATTTTATTATTTGTGATCATCACAGGCCGGGCACAGAAATTCCAAAAGCTGTGGCGGTTCTCGATCCAAAAAGAGAAGATTGCGACTATCCATATAAAGAGCTTTGTGGCTGCGGAGTTGGTTTTAAGCTTTTGCAAGCCTGGACCATTAAAAAGAACATTCCCATAGATATTTTATTTCCCTATTTAGATCTTGTCGCTACGGCAATAGGAGCAGACATTGTTCCTATAACCGGAGAGAATAGGATCTTGGCCTATCACGGACTTCATGTTATAAATGTAGCTCCAAGACCTGGCTTTAAAGCAATTATAGCACAAATAAAAAAACAAACTCTCACTATTACCGATGTTGTATTTATTCTGGCACCAAGAATTAATGCCGCCGGAAGAATGAAGCATGGTTTGCATGCTGTTAATTTGTTGGTAGAAGATGATATGGAGGTTGCCAAGCAATATGCATCAGAAATTGAAGCATATAATTCCGAGCGTCGAGAAGCGGATAAAGGTATTACCGTTGAGGCTCTACAACAAGTGGAAGATCTGGATGAAAAGGAGCGCTTTACAACCGTAGTCTATCAGGAGGACTGGCATAAAGGAGTAATTGGGATTGTAGCCAGTCGATTGATTGAAACTTATTATCGTCCAACTTTGGTGTTTACTAAAAGCGGTGACAAACTAGCGGCCTCGGCTAGGTCTGTAAAAGGATTCGATGTGTACAATGCGCTAGAAGCTTGTACAGAACATATTGAACAATTTGGCGGACATATGTATGCTGCTGGACTAACTTTAGCTGAATCTCAGTATGATGCATTTAAACTAAAATTCGAAGAGGTAGTTTCGGGAAGTATCGAGAATTATATGCTAACTCCTGAAATTTCTATAGATGCTGAAATAAAACTAGCAGATATCAATCCGAAATTCCATAGAATATTGAAGCAATTTGAACCCCACGGCCCGGGAAATATGTCTCCTATTTTCTTAAGTACAAATCTGAAAGACACAGGCTATGGCAAATGTGTGGGTGGAGATGATCTTCATTTAAAATGTGCAGTGAAACAAGGAAAAACTAAAAGTCAAATTGGAGCTATTGGTTTTAATTTGGGTGCTAAAAAAGAACTGATAATTAATTCACAATCTTTTGATGCCGTTTATTCCATAGATGAGAATGAATGGAATGGGAATGTGAGTTTGCAGTTAAAGCTTAAGGATATTAAGGCTTAAATGATTTACTCGATCCCGATGCTTATCAGATTGCTCGAAGGGATTTTGATGTCGTTCTGAAAGCAGTGAAACGGATTGAGGAATCTCTATGAACCAGAATCATCTTTACTGGAGATCCCTCCTGTCGTCGGGATGACAACAAATGGAGTTTTCATTCTATAGAAAACTTAAATTTATAAATAGTTCTAGGAACGCTTGAAGTGACAAGAGGGATTCGTCATATTGAGCTTGTCGAAATATGGTTTTATGCAACAAACTTAGACATTCAATGGATATACAAATTATTTTTTATTTTCTTTAGGATCTTTACTCCAAAGCAGTAAACCCGTGCCAGTGCCAGCAAGTAAACCCAATATCGTTCCATATTCTTCTTCAAAGAATATTAACAAAATAATCGTTGGAACTAAAATTGCAATTCCAATTTTTTGAGCCTTCTTTAAATTAGATAATAATTTTATCATATCAACTTAATTTTTCAAGTTTCAATTCTTCCCCATCAAAAACAGCAAAAGTGTAATAATCGATCCAATCTCCTGTGTTTATATAGGTTGAGGTCTTGGAAAGTTCAATTTCCAAAGGCAGATGTCTGTGTCCGAAAAGGAAATAATCGAAGTGTTGAGTTTCTAATTTTTTACGGCAGTATTGAATTAACCATTCCCCTTCTTCCCCTAAAAATTTTTCATCTTCTACTCCAGAGATCAATTTATTTTTTACAGATAAATGCTGCGCTATAGGCACACCGATATCTGGATGTAACCATTTATATAAGAATTTAAACAATGGATTTGTAAACACTTTTTTCATCCTCTTGTATCCTTTATCGCCAGGGCCTAAACCGTCACCATGACCAATCAGGAATGTTTTGGAATTGAATTGGAATTCCTTTGGTTCATGAAAAACGGGAATGTTGAGTTCTTTTTCAAAATAATCCTTCATCCAGAGATCATGATTCCCCACAAAGAAATAGATTGGGATTCCGCTATCCCTAATTTCGGCAAGTTTGCCTAAGGTGCGTACAAATCCTTTTGGAACTACATGTTTATACTCGAACCAAAAATCGAAAAGATCACCTAGCAAGAATATTGCAGCAGCATCTTCCTTTATTTCGTCCAGCCATTTTACAAACTTTGCTTCTCTGGGTTTGCTTTCCTCTTGAGTAGGTGCGCCTAAATGATTATCGCTTGAAAAGTATAGTTTTTTGCCTTTCGGAATATTCATGTTTCGAGTTTGGACGTGTAAATATAAGTATTTTAGGAAAGTAGCAGAACTATTGAATTTCAGTTCTTCCTTTATTTGTAAGCAGTTTTGCGCAAGGGATGGCAGCGGCATCCCCCGATCTTTATCGGGGATAGAGCGTACAGCCCGACCTTGCTTTTCTGCAAGGTTGCGCCCTAGAAATTATCACTGGCATACCACTCTGCAAAAGAGGTATCTGTTTCCTGTAGCTTTAAAGAGAACAACTTGATTTGGGAAGGCAACTGTCTCTTGATCTTATCGGCAAAATCTATCACCATATTCTCGCTTGTTGGTTGGTACTCTACCAAGATCACATTATGATCTCTGCTTTCCAATTCTCTCGCAAGCTCTATGTGTGGAGTGTTTTTGTTGAAAACAGTAGCATGATCGAATTTATCTACGATCTCCGATTTCACGATCTTTTTAAGATCGGTAAAATCTATCACCATTCCATATTTTACATTGTTGGTATCTGTAATTGGCGTTCCAATTACCGTAACGCTTAGCTTATAACTATGGCCGTGCACATTCTTGCACTTCCCGTCATAGCCGTAAAGCGCATGTCCGGTTTCAAAAGAAAATTGTTTGGTGATCCTAATCTTACTCATAACTGCAATTTGATGCAAAGGTACTAGATTTTCCTTCTAAAAGTTTTAGATACAATCAAAGCTTTCTATCCCTACATTTGTAAGCTTTAATCCCTCATTGAGGGTTTAATTCCCCGAGGCCTGCCCGAAAAAAAATTCATTCAGGCGGACTTGCCTCGAATTTTTAAAAGTATTTTCCTCCCGAACCATCGGGACATACATCATGGGCTTGCCCCGAGGTTCTTGATTTGGGGAGAAATTACAACTTAATGTTCCAAATACTTAATATAGGAAGGGGATGAGTGAAATGTTAGAATTGTATGACCAATTAGAGTTCCAAGAGAATCCTCTTTACGAACGCATTATTACAGATCTGGTTACAAAACAATACAGCATAATTGATGATTTCTTTAATTTAGAAGAGGTTGGAAAACTACGCGCAACCTTATTACAGGAATATGAAGAGGACAATTTTAAGAAGGCTGCAATAGGGAATAGAGTAAATGAAGTCATTGAAAAATCTGTGCGTGGAGATTTTATTCTTTGGCTAAATGAGGCTGATGCAGGTGAGAATGAAAAGATCTTTTTTAATAAAATAAATCCATTTATTTCTTATTTGAACAAGACCTGTTTCTTAGGGATTCTTTTTAAGGAATTCCATTATGCTTTATATCCAACAGGAACTTTTTATAAAAGGCATTTGGACACCTTTCAAAATGACGACAGGCGTAAGCTTTCTTTGGTTTGTTATTTGAATAATGAAGATTGGAAACCAGAAAATGGTGGGGAATTAGTTATTTATAAAAATGAAGCTGGTATAGATAATCCAATTACTATTTATCCTTTCCCTGGAAGAGTAGTGGTGTTTGAAAGTCAGATCTTGGAACATGAAGTAAAGCCTGTAAATACCATGCGATTAAGTATTACCGGATGGTTAAAAACACGCTAGTTATTTTTTGAATTTCTTATAAAGCACAACCCCTATGAGGGCTATGGCAATAAGTATCCAAAACCCCATTCCACTCAAAAACGAGAAAATATCATAAGTGGTTTCACTTACAGGCACCTCATTTTGTGTCATTTCCTAGTGTTTTTTCATGTAATTTCTAGAATACAGAAAGATGGCCACAATTAAAAAGATGGCAAAGATATACCATTTATTCTCTAGGAGGAATTCCCAAATGGTAAATCCCCACTCCTGCTCTGGGGTTGCTTGTTGCTCTTTTGGTATTCCGTCTTGAAATGACATAGTTTGAATTTTATAGAAAGATAAAAATTAAATTTTAGGACACGGGATTTCTTTTTTTATTTTTTTTGAATAACATTATCAAAAATATTGCTAAGCTAATTAAAACTATAGCCAGTAAAAGATAAAAATTATCTCCTACGAAATAACCAATTTCATATCCTAAATCGTAAGCTTTTCCTCCTTCTTGAGAAGTGTCTTGTAAAATTGCAATCATGTTATTAGTAGTTATTTATTTTATTTTTTGAATTTTGATAAGGCATTTTTAGTGAATTCCGATAGCACCAATTCGCCTGAGACTGCAGCCCGAGCGATCAATAATTTATCCCAATGCGCAGTATTCTCCCAAAGCACTTTTTTCATTTCTTGAGTAGCCTGAGGATTGTATGAAGCTAATTTTTCAGACAATAATTCTACTTCCTTGTCTAGGTCTGAAATTGATTCGAAGACCTTTGCAAAAAGGCCTTTGTCTTGTGCCCAATAGGCATTCTTCCATTCATGAGCAGAAAGACTTAACTCAGATAAAGCGGCTAATCCCATTTTACGTTCTACTGCAGGAGCAATAACAAAAGGGCCAATTCCTATAGTAAGTTCAGATAGTTTAATTGCAGCTGCTTCTGTAGCCATAGTATAATCGCAAGCTGCGGCTAAGCCAACTCCACCACCAACGGTTTTCCCCTGAATTCGTCCAATAATTAGTTTCTTGCACATTCTCATGGCATTTATCACGTTGGCAAAGCCTGAGAAGAACTGTTTCCCTTGTTCCAAATTCTCTATCGCCACCAATTCATCAAAAGATGCTCCCGCACAGAAAGCCTTTTCGCCTTCAGATTTAAGAATTATCACATTTACCTCTTCATTATCAGATAATTTCTGAAATTCTTTTTGAAGTCTTTCTAATAATTCTGAAGGAAAGGAATTACTGGCAGGATGCCCAAATTCTATAGTGGCAATTTTATTTTGAATGCTTGTATATAAACTTCCGTTCTCGCGGGTAGTGCTCATAAGAAATAATTTTATCAAATGTAAAGATAAAGAGAATGCTTTAAAAGATTTTAATGTAGCAAGTTGATTAAGTTGAGTAACCCTTTGAGAGATATTAATATTTTGGAAAGAACATAATAAATTTAGAAATATAATTTTTCAAAGCAGATTCCTCCTTCGTCGGAATGACAAGCCTCTCTTGGTGTCTTTCTGAAAGGAGTGAAACGGATTGAAGAATCTCTAATATTTGAGTATATATTATTAAAGTTTAATATTTTATTTCCGCTGCTATCATACTTGGTTGCATAAAATTTATCTTATAATGCTCAGAGTAACATAATCAATAATTTAAATATCCTTCTTTAAATATTTTCTACGGAATTTAAATACTAAGGCGCTACTTCTAATAAGCATCCAGGCAAAGAACGCGATCCAAATGGCATATAATTTTAGCCCGAAATAATCACCTATCAATAAAATAGGGGTGAACACTAAAAAAGTGGCAACCAACAGAAGATTTCGCAAATATTTTGCTTCGCCTAATCCTTTAAAGATCCCGTCGAACATAAAAGCGATTGCATTGATTGGTTGCATTAGCAACACTAACCAAAATACAGATGAAAACAAAACCAATACGCTGGCTTCTTTGTTAAATATAAGTCCGATCTCATTATAAAAAAGAGCACAAATTCCCATTAACATAAGAGCGATTATCACAGAATACTTACTTATCTTTTTACTCAGCTCCCAAAGACTTACATAGTCTTTCGCACCCAATAGTCTTCCTCCAATCGCATTTCCTGCATTTGCATAGCCATCTATAAAAAAAGCAAAGAACAACCAGATATTCATAAGAATACTTTGAGCTGCGATATAATTTCTGCCATAATCTGTTGCATAAGCGTTGGCCAGATAAATGGCAAAATTAAGCGCAGCCGTTCTTATAAATAAGTTCCCGGCCATTAAAAGCAGGCCTCTAAGCCTTGGATTAATATTAAAGCTCAATTTTAAATTGAAAGGTGTTTTCTTAAAATAAAACCATAGCGCCATCACTAACATAACTCCCTGTGCTGCTAAACTTGCATAAGCAGCGCCTTTAAGATGCATGGCAGGAATAAAGTCTTCTACGCCGTAAACAAGTGCATAGTCTAGCACCACGTTGACCAGAGCTCCCGTGAGACTGCATTTCATTGCCCATAAGGTGTTTTGAAGCCCCCTAAACACCCCGAAAATGGCAAAGGTCACTAAGGTTAGTGGATAGCCAATAGCTCTAATTTGATAGTATTCTTCAGCATAATTCAAAATAAGCCCTTCTGCATTATAACTGCTGAAAATGGCTTTGGCAAAAAAAGCAGTTATGGCATAGATTAGAATGCTTAATAATAGGTTAAAAAATATGGCTTGCGGAATCAACGTTTTTACGGCGTGTATTCTATTCGATCCTAAATGTTGAGAAACAATCGAGGAGATGGCAGTTTTTGTTTGTGCCACGATCCATATAATAGCAGAGAGAAAAGAGCCAACGATTCCAGCAGCCGCCAAGGCTTCAATGGGGTTTGTGTCTACATTCCCGATAATTGCGATATCGGTTAGGGAAATAAGCGGTTCTGCAATCCCCGCGATAATTGCCGGGATAGCGAGTTTGTTGATGTTCTTAAAACTTATTGCAGACAATCTTTAAGTTTGAACGGTAAATATAAAATAAGTAATTGCTTTCAGAGTGATGCTTTCGGGAGAAATCCGGCGAGATTAATTAGAATTGCTTAATTATAATCTTATTTTTGAAGGAATAGTATCAATAATTATATTCGACCCCTATGAATCAAAATTTAATATGCCTGTTTGCAGTAGCTTTTTTTGGAATATTTTCAGCCACCGCACAGCAGGATTATCCAACAAACGCGGAGGTAGCACAACGACTGCAGCAAATGGCCTCTTCGGGAAATGCAAAATTAATTTCACTCACTAAAACAGAAGGCGGACAGGATATTTGGGCTCTTCGAATAGGGAAAGGTGATCTTGATAATAAACCAGCTATCGCTATTACAGGTGGCGTGGAAGGCTATCACGTTCTAAGTGTCGAACTAGCGCTACATGTTGCAAACCGATTGTTGAAAGATCATTCTGAACTGCTGGAAACCACCACCTTTTATGTTTTTCCAAATATGTCTCCGGATGCTTATTCGCAATATTTTAGCAACATCAAATATGAGCGCAGAGGGAATACAGTAAAAATCGATCACGATAGGGATGGGCGATTGAGCGAAGATGGATATGAGGATTTAAATAAGGATGGATTTATATCAAAGTTTCGGGTAGAAAGTCCTTTAGGGGACTATGTTCCTCACGAAAAGGATTCCCGGGTTTTAGTGAAAGCAGAAAATGAAGGTAAAAGTACTAACCGATATAGAATGTTTTCTGAAGGAATAGATAATGATAAAGATGAAAAATATAATGAAGATCCAGAAGAGGGGATCGCGTTTAATAAGAGCCTGACTTACAAATTCCCGGCATTTGAGCCTTATGCCGGAGATTATCCGGTTTCGCAAAAAGAAAGCAGGGCTTTGCTGGATTACCTCTTCGAGCGATGGAATATTTTTGCATTTGTAACTTTTAGTCCTGCCAATAACCTTTCAGCTCCTTTGAGTTTTAATAAAAGTGATGCAGAAAAAAGGATTGTGAGTTCTATGTTGGAAAAGGATGTAGAAATCAATAAAATGGTTTCAGAAATTTATAATGAAACTATCCCACACAAAGCCTACAATCAGGAAAATCAGGGTACGGGCGGAGATTATTTTCAATGGGCCTATTTCCATTTTGGAAGATTGAGTTTTAGCACACCGGGATGGTGGGTGCCAGAGGTTAAAGCGGAAATCAAAGATTCCACAATGGTCGAAGAAAATAAAGATATCAAAGAAGTAAAAGATACTCCGGAAACCAACTTTTTGTCCTGGGCACAAAAGGAAGATTTAAAAGATATATTTATCCCATGGCAAGAAGTTAATCACCCCGATTTCCCAAATCAAAAAGTTGAGGTTGGTGGAATTAAACCCTTTGTAATGATAAATCCTCCCTACCGCATGGTGGATAGCATTGCTGAAAATCATACGAATTTTATAGTGAAACTCGCTGAAATTCAGCCTAAACTGGAATTTCATAATTTAAAAACAGAAAAACTGAGTGGAGGTTTAACCAGAATCACAGTGGATCTATTTAACAATTCCCCGCTTCCAACACATTCAGAACTTGGAGTACGTTCCAGGTGGCTTCAAAAATTACAGGTTACCGTGAATAAAGAGAAAAAGGACCTACTTGCAGGGAATACTATCAAGCTACTGGATAAACTTGGAGCTTATGAAAAAGAGACCCTTTCCTGGATCGTTAAAGGTGGGGGAACAGCAAATATAAAAGTAGGAGCGCCGCATACGGGGTATGTAACTATTAATGTAAAACTTTAACTTTTGGCAAAAATGAATTTAAAAAACATAAAAAATACTGCGATTTTAGGGCTTTTCAGTCTGTTGCTGAATATTCCTACGGCACAGGCACAGGAGAAATTTTTTCGGGCTATTGGTACTCCACATGAGCCGGAAGTACAGGTAAGCTGGAACAGGTATTATACCTATGAAGGGATAGTGGATATTATGCAAAAAATTGCAAAAGCACATCCCGAACTTGCAAAACTTGAAAGTATCGGTAAATCTTTCCAGGGCAAAGATATCTACCTATTGACGATCTCTGATTTTAAGACAGGAGATCCTTCAAAAAAACCGGCTATGTATATTGACGGGAACATACATTCCAACGAAATACAAGGAGCTGAATTTTCCCTTTATACTGCCTGGTATCTTACCGAAATGTTTGATGATCTTGATTTTATCAAAGAACTGCTTCAGGATAAGACTTTTTATATCAACCCTACCATTAATCCAGATGCGAGGAATGAATATATGAACAACCCCAACACTCCACATTCTCCAAGATCAGGAATGATCGTTCTTGATAATGATGGCGACGGAGAAGCCGGGGAAGATGGGTTTAATGATTTAAATGAAGATAATCACATAACGATGATGATTCGGAAATCACCTACCGGTAGGTATATTAAAGATCAAATGGATGATAGAAAACTCATTAGGGTTGCTGCTGAAGAAAAGGGTGAATATGAAATGTTAGGGTATGAAGGGTTAGATACCGATGGGGACGGGGAAGTAAATGAGGACGGAATTGGCTACTACGATCCAAACCGCGACTGGGGATGGAAATGGCAGCCGGATTATGTACAGCGAGGAGCCTATAAATATCCTTTTAGTTTGCCAGAAAACCGTGCGGTAATGGAATTCGTAATGAAACACCCCAACATCGCAGGCGCGCAGAGTTATCATAATTATGGAGGAATGATCTTAAGAGGACCTGGAGCCGAGGAAGATAAGGATACCTATAACCAGGAAGACATAGAAATCTATGATGCTATTGCAAAAAAAGGGGAGGAAATGATCCCTGGATATAAATATCTGGTGGTTTACAAAGATCTTTATTCTGTTTTTGGAGGAGAATTGGACTGGTTTTATGGAAGCCGTGGTGTTTATACTTACACCAATGAATTGATGGTCTCTTACCTTTATTTCCATCAAAACGAAGGTCGGGGAAATCAAGACGAGGAAATGAAAGTAGACCGTTATTTAACCTTTGGGGATGCCTTTGTAGATTGGGGAGAATATGATCATCCACAATACGGAAAAATTGAAGTTGGCGGATTTAAAAAGAATTTTGGTCGTGCACATCCGGGATTTTTACTGGAGCAGGATGCACATAGAAATATGGCATTTACAATATATCATGCGTTTCACACGCCCAAAATAAGTATTACCGAAGTTGAAGAGGAAAACCTGGGTGGTGGTCTAAAGCAAATAACCGCCACAATTTATAATGAACGTTTGATGCCCACTCACAGTAGTCAGGATCTTAAATATAAGATTGAACGGCCGGATTATGTTACAATTTCTGGCGCTAATGTTGTAACCGGAATGCTTGTGAAAGATGCCGATTTCAATAAAGTTGAAGAGCAAAAAGTAAATCCTGAGAAAATGTTGGTAGAAAACATTCCGGGAATGAGTTCGGTAAAAGTTCGCTGGATCGTTTCAGGAGGAGGAAATTATAAAATTACCGTAGATTCTGCCAAGGGTGGAGTTGCTGAATGGACGAAATAAGCCTGTTTCAGGCTCTGATTTTGCGTTCCTTTAGCGATCATTCGGGATGCCTCAAATTTTAAAAATCGGTTTTCAATCCTTCATTGAGGTCTAATTCCGCGAGACTTACCTTGAAAAATTATTTTTAGAAATCGTGTTTCGTGGACCTGCTCGTACAGTTCGGGCGGGCCTGCCCGTAACTTTTGGGGCGGGCTTGCAGCGGTTCTTGATCATTGAGTACAAAGCCAACTTTCACTTTAGAGGAAGTTGGCTTTTTTATGAAGTATGTCTAAGGACGAATTATTCAGATTTTCGATGAATTATCTGGGAGTTAAATTCAACTTGATCTGTTGGAATTTAATAGCTTCGTGTTAAGGTCGATTCAGTCTTATCTTTAGGATTCTAAAGATATTTCACAGAATTAATTCATAACAATGAAATGGCGCAGCACTTTGTTTAGGAAAGTAAATATCTTCCAATTTTTGATAACCTCTGGCTTCATAGAAATTTTGATTTCTTTTATTGAGACTGAAGGTGTCCAATCTAATTGATTTATAACCCAAGTTTCTCGCAAATTCTTCAGCAAAATCCATCAATTTTTGCCCGAAACCTTTTCCCCAGCTATCTGGATGTATTGCAAGCCTGTGGATGTAAAGATTTTTTTGTGAAGGCGTTAACCATGAAACATTAATATATTCTTCATCCATAATTTCTGAAAGCACAATGATTCCTATGATCTGGTCATTTTCTTCTAAGACATATAATTCCTTTTGATCTATATCTTGCTGAAGCTTTTCTAAAGAAGGGTAATGTTCATTCCACTGAAAGATACCTAATTGTTGCATTCCAACAGCACAGGCCTCAGTAAGCTTTTTTGCTTTCAAAAGATCTTCTTGATAAGCTTGACGAATTTTCATATTTTCTCTACTAAAGGGCTAAAATAAAAAACCATCCAAAAATGGATGGTTTTGTGTGGAGAATATCGGAGTCGAACCGATGACCTTTTGGCTGCCAGCCAAACGCTCTAGCCAACTGAGCTAATCCCCCAAATTTCGATTTCAAAGTTAAACATTTATTTATAGGAGCGAAATTTATTTTGAGTTCCAAGAGACGATTATTTTCCCCAGTTTGGCTATACTCTTTTGGCAATAAATTTTAAGGTTGCATCCAGTACATAACGAAAATCTGAAGGAAGTTCATTGCTTTCCCAAGGATGTGATACAGCATATACGTGATCTGCTCCTTCTACCAAGAGAAGCTCTGAATCTGGACTCCAATCGAATAATTTTCCAGAATCACTCAAAGGCACAGAAGTGTCTTTACTTCCATGAACCACCAAATGCGGAATCTTTAATGCTTTTGCAGCTCTAGAAATTGTTAACCGCTCTTTGTTTTCTTTGAAATTGGTATAAAATTGAAAATGATGAGGTAACTGCTGTTTGGTTCTGGTATTCACAATATAGTTTACACCTTTCTTTTCCCATTTTTTTAAAACATCTCCGGAAGGAAACCTAGAAGCAAAGTCAGATACCGAAGAAAAAGTAACCAATCTTGTGATCCTTTTTTCTTCTGCCGCTTTTATAATGCTTATTCCTCCACCTCTGGAGTGACCTATTACTGTAATATCAGAAGTGTTTAAATCCTTGTGATACTTATTGTTAGATAAAAATAACCAATCTATAACCGATTGTAGATCGTCTAATTCCTTTATGTAGTTATTGTCTCCAAATGCTTCAATATCTAAAAATTCTGTCAGATTTTCTGGAGTTGTGCCATTATGAGAGAAATTGAATTTCAGGAAAAAATTACCTTTTTCGGCAAATTCTTCAGCCATCAAGTCCCATGCGCCCCAATCTTTGAAACCTTTATATCCATGACAAAAGATCACTATTGGTTTCGGTTTGTTGTTTTCAGAATAAACCAGATCTGTTAAAATAGGTTTATCATGTTTTCCTGTAATTTGAATATTGTTCTTTTTAATAAGCTCCATAAGCGGGTTTTATTTCTTTTTCTATAAATGGGATTTCCGGGTTGCAAATCTCCAAAATCAAACTTGACAATTGCACCTGAAAATCATTTAGAATTTCTTCTGTAATGTTCGCATTTTTTATTGATTTTCCACCTTGTTTTTCTTTTAAACTGAATTTTAAAAATCCTTCTTTCAAATTTTTAAAGGAAATTACTCCGGCTTCTACTTCTCCATTATTATGTGTATTGTTTAGGAGCATAGTAGCATAGGTTAAAACCTGAAAGGGTTTGGAATACTTATCATAATCTGAGGTGAGTAAATCCCAATCTGTTATTTCTAACTGATTTTGCATCACCTTGCCCGTTTTATAATCTACTATTCTTAAAACTCCATCTAAAAGATCTACACGATCCACTTTTCCTCTAATACTAACAGGAAAATCAAGTTCTGGAATGGAAAGTACTGAGGTGAGATTAGATTCCACTTCTTTAATAATGATATTTCTTCCTGCTTCCAATTCCTTGATTTCCATATTCAGGAAATTTATAACATATCGCTTTGCAACCTCAAAGATCAAGAGGTTTTTTCCTAAGCTTAAAGGTGCTTTACTGTAGGTCTTTTCAAATTGAATCTTAACTTCTTTTGCAGTTCCTTTTTTGAGTTCTTTCAGTTTTTCTATAGTAAGCGGTTTCCCTATAAAAGGTTTATAAAACACTTCTAAAGTATCATGCACTACCGTACCTAATGTGTTGTAAGCAACGGTTTCTTCAACCTCCTCTATATCTCTAATGCCTAGGATGTATTGCTTATAAAAGTCTAAAGGATTTCTTATATAAGTTGTGAGTGCTGAAGGTGAAAATCCGCGACCTGCTAATAGCTTTAATTTCTCCAGAACTTCAGGCGTCTTACCAATCTGCTGAAGCTCATTTTTAATTACTGGAACTTCGGGAGAAATTATGGAAGAGGTTATTATATGGGCAGGTTGCTTTTCATGGAGCAACTGCAATAAGAATCTGCTTTTTTCACTTCCCATCTGGCTTTCTGTATCTGTATCATGGAGCAAATAAATTTTCTTGGCTCTATGAAGTAAATGATAAAAGTGATAGGTGTAAATGGCATCTTTCTCTTTGTAGGTAGGAAGATTGAAGGTTTTTTTAAGGTCGTAAGGAATAAAAGAATTATTGCTCTTTCCTGCGGGTAGAATTCCTTCGTTTACAGAGGTAAGAATAACTGTTTCAAAATCTAGCCCACGTGTTTCTAACATTCCCATAAGTTGTAAACCCTGAAAAGGCTTTCCTTGAAAATCTAATGATTGCTGACTACTAAGTTCCCGGAAGTACTGAAGCAGCGAAACCAAAGATGTGAAATGTGGAAATTCATTTATTAACTCAGCTAGTCTTTCAACTACTAGATGGTAATGATATAAAAACTCAAGAGATAAGCTGTCTTCATCTTTGTTTAATAGCTTTTTAAAATGCCTAATAATAACTCCGAAGCTTCGTAAAACTTGTTCTGGGGTAAGCTTTATATCTGTGAAACAGGCCGAAATTAATTCCTGTTGTTCTTCTGAAAAAAAGCTTTCTATTTGCTGCTTGCTTAGATAAAGCAAATTTTCAGTTTTAATTTTGTTTATTACCTCCTCCGATCTAAAATTAGTCGCCTTGATAATAAGCGGAGAACTCAAAACGGCAACCACATCTTTATAATAGATCTGATTATTTTCTATTTGATATATTTCGAATAATTTTTCAAAGAAACTTGAGAACACACTGTATTTTAAGGGATATCCCATTGTAATGTTCAGTGCTTCAATATTATTAGGAATAGAATTTAGCATTGGTAACAAAAGCGATTCGTCGCCTAATACCAATGCGGTTGAATTAAGTTGATCCTTAGTTAATTCTGAAAGAGTTTCTGCTACGAACTTAACCTGTCCAATGTTTTTTGGAACTCCAATAATTTCAATCTCCTTTTCAGAATTATAGGTGTCCGAAGCAAACTCAAATTTGTTGGTTTTATAATAAGGCCAGTTCTCTAGGTATTGTCTTATAAACAAAGAAGCATCGTGATTATCGTCTTTCAAAAAAACTTCATCTATGTCCCAAAAGATCCTTGCTTCATTTGCTAACATAGATTGAATAATGTGCTGCTCTGCATTGTTTAAGGCATTAAACCCCAAAAACACATAATTCGCGGCATTTAACTTAGCGAATACGTCAATCTTCTCTGCCGCATTTCTATAAATTAAACCTTGATATCCTTCAGATTTACTTAATAAATTCTCTTTGAGTAAATTGTAATATTCAGGCAGTTTTTTCCAGAAGACCAGATAGTTCTTAACTATGTCTGTTTGATCTTCACCTAAAGACCAGTGATTGGTATCCTGAATTTCAAAGAGATAATTAAAAATTTGCTTTGGGTCTATCAAATATCTATCTATTTCGTTGAAGTCATGAATTAGGGTTTGAGCCCAATTGCCAAAACTTTCGAAATCTTCTAACTTCTCTTTTGGAGTAAGCTCTTTATAGACCGCATATAATTCGAAAAGGGAGTGTACAGTATCTATAGTTTTTAGTTCAGATACTTTTTCTGAAAACTCTTCAATACTAATTACTTCTGGAGAAAAGATAGGTTTATCTACCAAGTTTGCAAGTTCTTTTCTAAGAAAGGCACCAGCACGTTTACTGGGAAGCACAAAGATTAATTCAGAAATATCCTGTTCCTGTGAAAGGAGTTGTTTAAGGATTTGGGAGATAAAAGATGTCATAGGTAAAAATAGAAAATGCCCCGAAGAATCGGGGCATTTTTTAAAAAACTTTAAAGTTTTCTACTACATTTTATCAATAGAAACTTACATTTCTTTGTTTCTCATTTCTTTGTCTTTATCTAAAGAAATTTCAACACGTCTGTTATCTTGTCTTCCAGCTGCAGTATTGTTAGTTGCAATTGGTCTTGCTTCACCGTAACCTTCAGAAGTTAATCTGTTAGCTGGGATTCCAGCAGAGATTAAAAATTCTCTTACAGAAGAAGCACGTTCTTTAGATAGTTTCAAGTTATACTCGTCACCACCTTGAGAATCTGTATGACCTCCAATGTGGAAAACAGTGTTTGGATATTCTTCCATGATATCTGCAATAGATTTTAAAGCAGCACCAGAATCTGGACGTATAGAAGCTTTAGCCAAATCAAACAATACAGTTTTAGAATATTCGTTCAATTCTGCAATAACAACTACAGTTGGTTCTGGACATCCATTATTAGCTACAGTTCCTGCAACTTCTGGACACTCATCATCCTTATCTAAAACACCATCGCCATCTTTATCTTCGAAAGGACAACCGTTGTTTTCTTTAGGACCAGCTTCGTTAGGACATTCGTCTTCACTATCTTTTACACCATCACCATCAGCATCAGGACATCCATTCATTGCAGCAATTCCTGCAACAGTAGGACATTCATCTTTAGGATCAGCGATTCCGTCACCGTCAGTATCAGGACATCCGTCAAACTCAGCTAAACCAGCTTCGTTAGGACAAGCATCTTTACGATCTTCGATTCCATCACCGTCAGTATCAGGACATCCGTTGAATTCTGCTAAACCAGCAGTCTCAGGACATTCATCATCTTTGTCATAAATTCCATCACCATCAGTATCTTTTCCTCCGAAGATTACTTTAATACCAGCAGCATGTTGGAAATGTGAATCTGCTTCATCTTTAAAAGCATGTTTGTAAGTAGATTGTACGTTTAAAGCGATATTATCTGAGAACCAGATATTAAAACCAGCCTTACCATTTAAAGTTCCGGCACCTTCAGAATCTAACCAGTTGTAACCACCACCAACTCCAAGTTGTGGGTCAAACCATCCGTCGTTCAATAAAGCTCTAAGACTATAGTTAGCCATACCATCAACAGCGTAGTAAGATAAATCGTCCACACTTTGATCTCCGAAAGTATCTATTTGGTTAACAGAACCTGCAACCTCAACTACGAATCCACCACCTACGTATCTGGAAACAGAAAGTCTAGAAACAGAAGGAAGGATATTCCATTTTTCAGTTTCGAAGAATTTGTCTCCAAATTCTCCTCCAGCTACGCCGTTACCGACCATACCTGGGGTGTCGTCACCAGTACCACCATAATTAACCGCATTTACGCCAATACCAATGGCCCATGGGTTGTTTGCGTCTTGTGCTTGCATTGAAGAGAAGCCCAAAACGAACATTGAAGCTAATAAAAATCTGCTAAGATGTTTCATATTTGTTGATTTAGTTTTAAGTGTTAATTGAAGCAAAAGTATGTGCTAATTCGATATTAACAAAGACAAAAATAATAAAGTTTTCTTAATTGACCTCTATATATACTGTATTTATAGGGTTTTTCTCTGTTTTAAACTATAAAATCAGCGTATATCATCTAATTTTTAGGCTATAAAATTAACAATATAAGGCTTAAAAAATTAGATTAAATCAATGTTTTTAACAATTAAGTGATTGGGTTAGTCCTTTATATTACTTTTAATTCTTTTCCCACTTTTGTGAAAGCAGCAATGGCTTTGTCTAAATGTTCTCTTTCATGCGCAGCAGAAAGTTGAACTCGAATTCTTGCTTTATCTTTAGGGACTACTGGGAAAAAGAAGCCAATTACATAAATTCCTTCTTCTAGTAATTTATCTGCCATATCCTGAGATAATTTTGCATCGTATAACATTACTGGTACAATTGCAGAATCCCCATCTATAACATCAAAACCTGCAGCCTTCATTTTTTCTTTGAAGTACTTAGTATTATCCTCTAATTTATCTCTTAAACTTGTATCGTTTTTAAGCATATCGAAAACCTTTATAGAGGCACCAACTATAGAAGGTGCTAAGGAATTCGAAAACAGATATGGTCTGGAACGTTGTCTCAAAAGGTCTATAATCTCTTTTTTACCAGTTGTATAACCTCCCATTGCACCTCCAAGGGCCTTACCAAAGGTTCCCGTAATAATATCTATTCTACCTAAAACACCTTTTTCTTCCATGGTTCCAATACCTGTCTTCCCAATAAATCCTGTTGCATGACACTCATCTACCATCACCATGGCATCATATTTATCGGCTAGATCACATATTTTATCTAAAGGAGCAACTAAACCATCCATGGAGAAAACACCATCGGTCACGATCAATTTAAATCTAGTACCTTTTTCATTAGCGGCTTGGAGTTGTTTCTCCAGATCTTCCATATTGCCATTCGCATAACGATATCTTGCAGCTTTACAAAGACGAACTCCATCAATAATAGAAGCATGATTTAAAGAATCTGATATAATTGCATCTTCTGCAGATAATAAAGGCTCAAAGATCCCACCATTGGCATCAAAACACGCAGCATACAAAATAGTGTCTTCCGTCCCGTAGAAATCGGCTACTTTCTGTTCCAGCTCTTTATGGATATCTTGAGTTCCACAAATAAAACGAACGCTTGACATTCCAAATCCATGAGAATCCATAGTGTCTTTAGCTGCTTGGATTACATCTGGATGAGAAGACAGTCCTAAATAGTTGTTAGAACAAAAGTTAAGAACCTCTTGGCCTGTACTTATTTTTATAGCAGCTCCCTGGGGAGAATTAATTATGCGTTCTTTTTTATAAAGCCCGTTTTCTTTTATCTCTTTTATTTCAGCTTCTAAATGCTCTTTTATTGATCCGTACATAATTTTAATTTTATTCAAAAATAAACATCTTTTAAACAAATGTGAGCTTCACTTCTGTATTAATATATATCAGTATTTTTTTAAGGCAAGTATATCCCATTTCGGATAAGATGTTTTCATATTGTTCCATTTGAAGCTGATGCGACTTTTGGAAAGCTCCTGTTTTGTAATCTATAATAGTAACAAAGTTGTCATTTATGTTCAATCTATCAGGACGCAAAACCTCCCCATTAGGGCTTAAAATATTCTTTTCTTTAACTACTAAAGCATCCGAAGTATAATATTCTGATAGTTCTGGATGAAGAATAACTTCTGAAATTAATTTCTCCAATTCCTGAAGTTCGCTTTCAGATAAATTTTCATCCTGAGTAAATTTTTTGATCGCTGAAGACATATCCTCTAAAGTATCTATTTCTGAAAAGATATCATGATACAAATCCCCTTTTATAATCGCTTTTTCCTGAAGGGAATCCCATAGCAAACCAGATTTAGTCATTATTTGTACGGCATTATTTTGCGTTGATGATGAGAAAAAATGATTGTTTTTAAGGTTAGTAGGAGTTTCTGAAATTTTATAGTTTTCTATCCTTTTCAATCCAAACTCGAAAGTTTCCTGGTCATCATTCCATACACCCTTGTCTTTTAAATATCCAATGAGCAAACCAGATACTTTATTTTCATTTATCTCTCCTTTAGAGCTAATGTCTAAATTAGAAATTATATAAAGTTGTTGGGATGCTCTGGTAAATGCCACATATAGAATATTGATGCTGTCAAACTCTGTTTTATCCAAAAGCTCTTGATAAGCGTTCGCTTCTGTTTCTCCCCAATCCAACATTCCTTTTGAAGCTTTTAAATATCCAATAGGGATATCGTTTAAACCTTCAGGTAAAGGCAACCAGATAGATTCTCGCGAGATATCCTGTAATGCAGAATTGGCAAAAGGGTAGATCACTATTGGGAATTCTAGGCCTTTAGATTTATGAATGGTCATTATCTGGACCGCGTCATTAGACTTTGGGGCGAGGATGCTTAGTTTTTCTCTTTTTTGATTCCAGAGTTCTAAAAATTCTGATACACCAATGTTTTTATTATTTAAGGAATCAAAAACAAAATCTAAATAGAACTGGAGATAGGCGTCGGAATCTTTAATTAAAAAAAATGCTCTTATAATATATTCGGCAGCTTCATATATAGATAATATCTGAATTTTTTTAATGTCAAAATAAATATCATAATCTGTTAACCAATCAAAAAATTCCTGATGTTCCTTTTCTAAATTTTCAAGGATCAATCTATGCGCATCTTTAATCTCTAATTTCTGAACCAGATAATTAAGCAACTCCCATTTTATATTTTTATCGTGAGGATTTAATGAAGAAGTAAATAGATTATTTATAAAACGAACTTCTGGAGAATTAGACACCAACAGAGATTCTGACGAAACTATAGATACACCTTGCTCATTTAAATAGTTGGCGATGGCAAAACTTTCCTTTCTCGTCCTTGTTAAAATACAAATATCACTTCTGGAGACACCTTGCTTATCTAGATCTTTAATTATTTCTAAAGACTTTATAGGGTGCAATTCTAATTCTTCCTCCTTCTTCTTAGCTTCCAAAAAAGAAACATTCACATAGCCACCTACTTGCCTGATGGGTTCTTGAGCACTTCCCATAAAAAGAGTTTTATAGGTGTTGCTTTCAAACTTATTAGAAATATACTGGAAGAAGGAATTATTAAATTCTACTACTTCTTTAGCGCTTCTATAATTAGAAGGAAGATCTATTACTTGTTTTTCTACTTGGAATGGATTTTCAGCCATACAGAGATCAATGAACTGTTCTGCTTTCCCTCCTCTAAATCTATAAATTGACTGTTTTGCATCTCCAACCAAGGTTATATTTGCAGCTGGCTCAGTCTCAGATTGGATGGTATTAAGATTGTGATCTGCTAAAGGGATTATATTGGTCCACTGCATTTCTGAAGTGTCCTGAAACTCGTCTATAAAGTAATTCTTGTAGCGTTCTCCAAGTCGCTCATATATAAAAGGCACAGGTTGATTGTTTATCTCTTTGGCGATGGTAGGATTAAAATCGGAGATCAAAACAAGGGAGCGTTCTTTCTTGATCTTATCGATCTCATTGGAAATTTCACTTAACAGAGAAAGCGGAATGATACTTTTATCAATAGCTTTTAAATAGTCCCGTTTAAGAATAGCTCTTTTAGATCTATTAAAAAGTTCTGCAATTTCAGATTGATGTTGATCTAAAACAGCTTTCTTATCATCACTTAATCTTTGAGGGTAAAGAGGAGAATCTTCAAGTTTGTCTTGCCATTTAGCTCCAAATAATTTTATAAAATTCTGCTTTTTTATTTTTGTAAAATACTTAAACAAATAACCTCCATTAAAATCTTTTTCGCTGAGATCAAAATTCGTTACAAGCTCAAAAAAAGATTTAGCATATCCTGTGATATCTTCTTCAATTAAAATGATTCCCAATTTCATTTTTTCAGAAAAATCGGCGAAATCTTGAAGACTCTTCCCTTTTAGTTGTTGCACGTAATGCTGCTGACTTTCACGGATGAGTAATTTTGAGAAAGAGAATAGATCCCTACTAATATCCCAACTCTTGTCATCATCGGTTTTATCTAATGTAAACTTCAAGAGAACTTTAGTGAGTTCTTTTTCTTCTCCGGCCCTATTTATAACTCGGTCTACTGCCTCTTGCAGAATTAGATCTAAATTAAGTTCCACTTCAAAATTCACTGGAATTCCAAGATCCTTGGCAAAAGTCCTTATTATTTTATGCGTGAACCTATCTATCGTGGAAATATCGAAAGCAGCGTAATTATGAAGAATATTCTTCAGGATCCTTTTTGATCGTTGCTGGATTTCTTCCTTAGTCAAATTGGTCTCTTTCATTAGAAGTGTCAAAAGAGATTCGCTATTAGCGGGAGTTTCCTGCTTTGCTAAAGAACTTAATCCAACAATAAGCCTAGATTTCATTTCACCAACAGCTTTGTTGGTAAAAGTGATTGCGAGAATATTTTTATAAGCATCATCTCTACTGCTATTTAAAAGTAATACTAGATAATCTTTTACAAGCGTAAAAGTTTTGCCAGAGCCGGCAGAAGCGTTATAAATAGTAAAGGTGTTTGGATTGATCAACTAAATGAAGTTTTATGATAGTTAGCGAGTCTAAATTTAAAGGAATATGGTAATAAATCCTTCTAATTAAAACACAATCTTTAAGTATTTTATAACACAAAAACATTTAGATTAAATTCCTTAATGCTTAAATTTGAAACAATTGAATAAATATTAACTAAAAAACATATAATTATGGCTTTTGAATTACCAAAGTTGAACTATGCCTTTGATGCATTAGAACCACATATAGATGCCAAAACAATGGAGATTCATCATGATAAGCATCATGCGGGATATACAAGCAAGCTAAATGACGCTATTAAGGGAACAGATAATGAAGGCAAAACGATAGAGAATATCCTTGAGAACCTAGACATGAAGAATAAAGCTGTTAGAAATAACGGTGGTGGTTTTTATAACCATAGATTATTCTGGGAAGTTATGTCACCAGACGGAGGCGGTAAACCCGAAGGAGAACTTGCAAAAGCTATAGACGCTGCATTTGGTTCTTTTGATGCTTTTAAAGATGAGTTTTCTAAAGCCGGAGCTACACAATTTGGATCTGGATGGGCATGGTTATGTGTTCACAAAGGAGGAAAGGTAGAAGTTTGTTCTACTCCAAACCAAGATAACCCTTTAATGCCAGAAATAGGATGTGGTGGGATGCCAATCTTAGGGATGGATGTTTGGGAACATGCTTATTATTTAAAATATCAGAACAAACGTCCAGACTATATTAACGCATTTTTCAATGTGATTAACTGGAAAGAAGTTTCTGCAAGATATGCTCAGGAAAAAGAGAAATAGATCTTAATATATAAGAATTAAAAGGGCCGAGGAAACTCGGCTTTTTTTTGTTCACTATTGCGCATAAAAAAAGGTGGATGAGATCCACCTTTTTTTGCCCCAAATCTACCATGAACTTAACCTACTTATGCTATGGCTTTGCTAATATATGTAATTAATACAGCCACACAAACACTTTTAGATGAACAACCCAGATATTAGTTAAACGGTAAATTATTCGCTAAAACATAAGAACTTAGTAAGCTCTTCCTTCATTTCCTTCATAAAAGTTTATAAATGCTCTATTTACTACACGATTTCCTCCAAAAGTAGGATAGTTTCCAGTAAAATACCAGTCTCCTAAATGGTCAGGACAGGCTTTATGAAGATTCTCTACAGTTTGATAAATGATCTTTACTTTAGTTTTTACTTCTGGTTCGCTTAGCAATTCTGCAATCTTATCAGAGATCTCTTGGTCTGTAAACGGTTCGTAAATTTCTTTTACAAAATTCTTCACATCCTTGTCTTCCAGATGCTCCTGTAATTTGCACTTATTATAAACCTCTTCTATAAGATCATATTTACCGGCATCTTTTAAAAGTTCAAGTGCTGCTCTAAAAGCCACTAAACCTTCAAGCCTCGCCATATCTATCCCATAACAATCTGGATATCTTATTTGTGGAGCAGATGAAACCACAACTAATTGCTTCGGATTTAATCTATCCATCATTTTAATGATACTCTTCTTGAGGGTTGTTCCCCTAACAATACTATCATCTATGATCACCAAATTGTCTTCGGGTTTTACCACTCCATAAGTAACATCGTAAACATGTGCTACCAGATCGTCCCTACTACTGTCTTCAGTAATAAACGTTCGAAGTTTCACATCTTTAATAGCAACCTTTTCAGTTCTTAGCTTGTGTGCCAAGATTTCTTTAAGCCTTTCATCTGTAAGAGTATCTTTTTCAGAAAGAATGGCTTCATTTTTTTGCTTGTTCAATTCATCCTGCGCTGCTTCCACCATTCCTAAGAAAGAGGTTTCTGCCGTGTTTGGAATAAAAGAGAAAACGGTGTTAATAGTGTCGTGATCTATAGAGTTTAATACCTCTGGCATTAAAAGACGACCAAGCATTTTACGCTCCTTATAAATTTCTGCATCACTACCTCTAGAAAAATAGATTCGCTCGAAGGAGCATGCTTTTCTCTCTAATGGCTCTAAAATTTGTTTAATGGATACTTCTCCATCCAGCTTAGTGATAATTGCATGCCCGGGTTCTAATTCTTTTACATCTTCAAACTTCACATTGAAAACTGTTTGAATTACAGGTCTTTCTGAAGCAACTACTACAATTTCATCATCTTGATAATAATATGCTGGTCTAATTCCTGAAGGATCTCTTAGCACAAATGAATCTCCATGGCCTAATAATCCGGCCATTGCATAGCCACCATCCCAGTCTTTTGCAGACTTCCGTAAGATCTTTGCAACATTAAGCCTATCTGCAATTAATGGAGATGCCTCTACTTTTGTATAGCCTTCTTTCTTTAATTTCTTATATAATTTACGAACTTCATCATCTAAAAAGTGCCCAATCTTCTCCAACACCGTTACAGTATCTGCACGTTCTTTAGGGTGTTGGCCAAGTTCTACCAGCTTATCAAAAAGCTTGGAGACATTGGTCATATTGAAATTCCCGGCGACAATAAGGTTACGGTGCATCCAGTTGTTCTGGCGAAGAAAAGGATGAACGCTCTCAATACTGTTCTTACCAAAAGTTCCGTAGCGTACGTGTCCTAGATAAAGTTCTCCTATGTATGGAATATTTTTTTTCTGAAGGGCTACATCATTAACATATTCAGGGTGCTCAATTAATTCTGTATTAATACGTTCGTTTATCTGTGCAAATATATCCTGAATAGGTTGAGAAGCATTAGATCGTAATCTACTAATGTACCTATCTCCAGGATCTGTATTCAATTTAATACTAGCAAAGCCCGCTCCGTCTTGTCCACGGTTATGCTGCTTCTCCATCATTAAATACATTTTGTTTACTCCGTAAAATGCACTCCCATATTTTTCTTTGTAGAATTCTAAGGGTTTCAATAGTCGGATCTGTGCAATCCCACACTCATGTTTTAATGCGTCACTCATAATAAATACCTTTCCTCAATAGGGTTGAAAAATAATTTTAGTCACAAAAAAAACCCTGAAATTACAGGGTTTTTGTAGGCGTTAATTCTATATCGAATTGTGTTAAGCTCTGAAACTCTTGAAGGCGTGATTCTAAATCAGAATGTTTTAGATTCTCCATTCTTTCAGTTCCAAATTTCTCTACACAAAAGGAAGCTAAACTTGATCCATAGATCACAGCATTCTTCATGTTTTCAAAAGAAATATCTTCAGATTGTGCTAAATAACCTGTAAAGCCACCAGCAAAGGTATCTCCTGCTCCAGTTGGATCAAAAACTTCTTCTAATGGTAATGCGGGTGCGAAAAAGATCTGGTCTTTATGAAACAATAATGCTCCATGCTCTCCTTTCTTGATCACTACATATTTAGGGCCCATTTTTTCGATCTTTCTAGCTGCTCTAACCAAAGAGTGCTCTTCAGTCAATTGGCGAGCTTCTTCATCGTTAATAGTTATTACATCTACTTTAGCGATCACTTTTTTGAGATCTTCTAGTGCGTTATCCATCCAAAAGTTCATTGTATCTAATACAACTAGCTTTGGGTTGTTAACTTGTTCTAAAACACTCAATTGAACTAAAGGATGAAGGTTCCCCAACATCACAATTTCTGAATCTTTAAAATCTTTAGGAACAACAGGTTTAAAATCGGCTAACACATTTAATTGCGTATCTAAAGTGTCTCTGGTATTTAAATCATTGTGGTATTTTCCTCTCCAAAAGAAAGTTTTTCCTCCCTTTACTACCTCAATTCCTTGGATGTCTATTTCTTTACTGGTTAGAAGATCCATATGTTCCTGTGGGAAATCTTCTCCTACTACAGAAACTATAGCGCTTTTAACGTTGAATTGGGAAGCAGATAAACCAATATATGTGGCAGCACCACCTAATATTTTATCGGTTTTTCCAAATGGGGTTTCAATTGCATCGAAGGCTACTGTGCCTACTATCAATAATTTACTCATAATTACGTTTCAAAAATGTGCTGCAAATATACGGTTTGTTTTTCAAGACACTTAGCAATTTTGAAAATTATGGGATCAATTTTTACAGGAGGATCTATTCAGCAAAACCCTCGTCTATAAGAAGACGTTTTTCTTTAGATGCTGCCACCGCGAGCGTATCGCAGCGTTCATTTTGAACATGGTTATTGTGGCCTCTAATCCACTGAAAATCTACTTTGTGCTTTCTGTATTCTACAAGAAAATCTTTCCAGAGATCTGTATTCTTCCTGTCTTTAAATTTTTTCTTCTCCCAACCAAATACCCAGCCTTTTTTTACAGAATCTACCACATATTTAGAATCTGTAAATACCAGAATAGGTACTCCGGGTTTTTTGAGCTTTTTTAAGGCGTCGATAACAGCCAGCAATTCCATTCTATTATTGGTAGTGTGCTTAAAACCTTTAGAAAATTCTTTTTTATAAGGTTTGCCTACCCATTCCATTACAATTCCGTAACCACCAGGACCGGGATTGCCACGTGCGGCACCGTCCGTATAAATATGAACTTCAGGATTAATCAATTGTTGAAGATTCTAATAGATTCTCGATCACTTTCGGGAAATGCCGATGTTCTAGTTCGTGAATTTTTTCAGTAAGACTTGTAAGTGTTTCTGTAGAAGAAATGGAAAATGCTTTTTGAAAGATGATCTGGCCATCATCATATTTCTCATTCACGTAATGTATAGTAATTCCGGTTTCTTTTTCTTTATTATCTAACACAGCTTGATGCACATTATTTCCAAACATTCCTTTTCCGCCATATTTAGGCAGTAATGCAGGATGAAGATTTATAACCTTATTTGGAAACTTTTCTAGGATAGAAGAGGGGAATAGCCAAAGAAAGCCAGCCAATACTATAAGATCTGGATTGGTGTCTTCTAAAATATGTAAAACATCATTCGTGTTATAAAATGCATCTCTATCAAAATAAAGTGCTTTCACATTTAATTTCTGTGCTCTGTCTAAAACTCTTGCTGAAGGCTTATTGGATAGTACAGAAACCACTTCGGCAGTGCCAGAATCTTTAAAATATCGTATAATATTCTCAGCGTTAGAGCCTGAGCCAGATGCGAAGACAACAATTTTCTTGGAAAATATTCTTTTTGATGGGGACAAATCTTCGCTGTTAACAATTATTAAGTGTAAAAATAAAGGGTTTAAATGAAAATTACGTAAATTCCCGTCACATTTTTAAACTAAAAACGAGTTTTAAAGTAAAGTTTTTTATTTTTGCCACTTAATCAAAATTAAAATAGAATATTATGTCAGACATTGCATCAAGAGTAAAAGCGATTATCGTTGACAAATTAGGCGTAGACGAGAACGAAGTTGTTACAGAAGCAAGTTTCACGAACGACCTAGGCGCTGATTCATTAGACACTGTGGAATTGATCATGGAATTTGAAAAAGAATTCGATATCCAGATTCCAGATGACCAAGCAGAAAACATTGCTACAGTTGGTCAAGCAATTTCTTATATCGAAAAAGCTAAATAAAAAAGAATAGTACTATATGGAGTTAAAGCGAGTAGTAGTTACAGGCTTAGGAGCCCTCACGCCTATTGGAAACAATGTTGAAGAATATTGGGATGCATTGGTGGCTGGTAAAAGTGGATGTGCACCTATAACCTATTTCGATGCTGAAAAGTTTAAGACAAAATTCGCTTGTGAACTCAAAAATTTTAATGCTCTTGATTTTTTCGATCGGAAAGAAGCTAGAAAGCTGGATAGATTTGCGCAATACGCAATTGTCGCGTCAGATGAAGCCATTAAAGACTCCGGAATAGACCTGAATGTTGTTAACAAACATAGGGTTGGAGTGATTTGGGGAGCAGGAATTGGAGGATTGGAAACATTCCAGGATGAGGTGATCAATTTCTCTGAAGGAGATGGAACACCGCGTTTTAATCCATTTTTCATCCCTAAGATGATTGCAGATATTGCCCCTGGTAATATCTCGATTCGTCATGGTTTTATGGGAGCAAACTACACAACAGTTTCAGCTTGTGCTTCTGCTGCTAATGCTATGTTTGATGCTTTAAATAATATTCGCTTGGGATATAGCGATGTGATTATTTCTGGCGGATCTGAAGCTGCAGTAACAAAAGCGGGAATGGGAGGATTTAATGCCATGCATGCTCTTTCTACAAGAAATGAAAGTCCCGAAACGGCTTCTAGACCTTTTGATGCAACCAGAGATGGATTTGTATTAGGAGAAGGAGCAGGTGCTTTGGTTTTAGAAGAATATGAACATGCAAAAGCACGTGGAGCAAAGATCTACGCCGAATTTGTTGGCGGAGGACTTTCTTCTGACGCCTACCACATGACGGCGCCACATCCAGACGGAATTGGTGTCATTGCAGTAATGGAGAATTGTTTGCAAAATGCAGGTTTAAAACCTGAAGATGTAGACGCAATAAATACTCATGGAACATCTACACCTCTAGGGGACGTAGCTGAACTGAAAGCAATCTCTAAAGTTTTTGGAGAACACGCTAAGAATATTAATATCAATTCAACAAAATCCATGACAGGTCACCTGTTAGGAGCTGCGGGAGCTATTGAAGCTATTTCTTCAATACTTTCTATGAAGCATGGAATTATCCCTCCAACGATCAATCACGAACATCAAGATGAAAACATAGATCCGGAATTAAATCTTACTTTGAACAAAGCGCAAAAACGCGAAGTTAACCTAGTAATGAGTAATACTTTTGGATTTGGAGGTCATAACGCATGTGTACTGTTTAAAAAATTAGATGAATAACCTATCGCAATGAGTGTTATTCGAAACATATTAAATTCCCGTTCTTCTAAAGGCGGGAATTTTTTTATAGAAATGCAAAAGATCTTGGGATTTAGACCTAAGAATATCAATTTCTATAGAAAAGCATTTACTCACAGATCTTTAAATCAAAGAGATGAAGAAGGGAATGCTATAAATTTTGAACGTTTGGAATTTTTGGGAGATGCTATGCTTAGTGCAGTAATAGCAGCCTATTTGTTTAAGACAGTTCCAGGTGGCAATGAAGGGTATCTTACCAAGATGCGCTCTAAGGTTGTAAGCCGAAAGCATTTGAATGAATTGGGTAAAGACCTGAATCTTATCGGTCACGTGCAAACTAATATTCCAAAGGAACAGTTTGGAGCAAATATTCACGGAAACCTTTTTGAAGCCCTGATAGGAGCAATTTATTGGGATCGTGGATATAAATATTGCAAGAAATTTATATTTGATAGGGTTATCATTCCATATGTAGATATCGAGCAGCTCGAAGGAAAAGTGATTAGTTATAAGAGCTTACTTATAGAATGGTGCCAAAAAACCAAGAAAAACTTCAATTACGAGGTTTATGATGATTCTGGTAATGAAGAAATGAAACACTTCGCTGTAAAACTTAGAATCGAAGATAAAGTGGTGGCAAAAGCAAGGGCTACTTCCAAAAAGAAAGCAGAAGAAAAGGCATCTAAAAGGGCATATTACGCGCTTCAAGCTAAGATAGACAACTAGAAATCAACCCTTTCCAACTATAACGTTTTCGTAAGTATTTCGCAAAAAATGTTCTAATTTCCTTAGAATTCTGTATTCTTATTCTATCTTTAACATTAAAGATTAAGAGTATGTTATCCCACAAATTACTTTTGGATGATGTAGAGGATGATTATCATTTATTGGCCATCCATAGTTCTTTAGAGGAATTTAAAATGGCTTTTTTATTGAATATGAACCTGCAATTAAGCCTTAAACGTACTCCTTTCGACGTGGATTTTAATCACGGGGAGGTGCAGGCATTGTATCCGCTCTATTTTTTTAGAGAACCTACAAAATACCGTACGTATTATTTGTTCAAGAACAAGTATAAAGGATCTGTGAAAAAAGTGGTTAGTTCGGGGTCGTTATTTGTAGAAGAAGAAAATTCTACTCAACTCACGCATTTAATTCCAGAGTATAAAAAGGTAGATTATTTTTTAAAAATAGAAGATGATCTAGGGGAAGAGCTTATTCAGGATCTCTTGAATGCCATTAGCAGGATTCCAAGAGTTATTACAACATATATAGTTGATGTAAATCAGCTAAAATCAAGAAATAATTTAATTGTAGATTAATGCCAGCAAATAAAAGAACAAAAATTGTAGCCACATTAGGACCAGCAACTAGCGAAAAATCTGTGTTGAAAGATATGCTAGAAGCAGGGGTAAATGTGTTTAGAGTTAATTTTTCGCACGCAGATTATGAAGATGTGAAGGAGCGAATTAAAATGATTCGGGAGCTTAATGAAGAATTTGGATATACGGCAGCAATACTTGCCGACCTTCAAGGCCCTAAATTAAGGGTGGGAAAAATGAAGGAAGAAGTGGTTGTTAACCCAGGAGACCAAATCATTTTTGCTACAGGAAAAGAATTTAAAGGAACTGCATCTCGAGTTTATATGAACTACGCACAGTTTCCAAGAGATGTGCAACCTGGGGAACGAGTTTTATTGGATGATGGGAAGTTGATGTTTGAAATTATAAGCACTAACAAAACCGATGAAGTGGTTGCAAAAGTAATTCAGGGAGGTCCTTTAAAATCCAGAAAAGGGGTGAATCTTCCTAATACAAAGATCTCTTTACCGGCACTTACAACTAAGGATATAAAAGATGCGATTTTTGCCTGTGAACTAGAAGTAGATTGGATCGCGCTTTCTTTTGTGAGACATGCAGAAGACCTAATGGAATTACAGGAATTGATCAAAAAGCACAGTGATCATAAAATTCCAATTATTGCTAAGATCGAAAAGCCTGAGGGCGTAGAGAACATAGATAAAATAGTTGCATACTGCGACGGGCTAATGGTAGCACGTGGAGATCTTGGTGTAGAGATCCCTGCTCAAGAAGTTCCGCTTATCCAGAAACAATTGGTGCTAATTGCCAAAAAAGCAAGAATTCCCGTTATCATTGCTACTCAAATGATGGAAACCATGATCACAAGCCTTACTCCAACAAGAGCAGAGGTAAATGATGTGGCAAATTCTGTGATGGATGGTGCAGATGCGGTAATGTTAAGTGGGGAAACCTCTGTTGGAAAATATCCGGTACAGGTGATTGAGAAAATGACACAGATCATTAAGAGTGTAGAAAACTCACCGCTTATAAAGGTGCCACACGATCCTCCACATGTTAGAACTAACAGGTATATCACAAAATCTGTGTGTTTTCATGCAGCGATAATGGCTAACGAAATAAAAGCAAAAGCAATATGTACCTTAACAAATAGTGGATATACTGCATTTCAAATTTCGGCTTGGCGTCCTGAATCAACGATTTTGGTGTTTACTTCTAACCATAGAATATTATCTCAGTTAAGTTTACTGTGGGGAGTAAAAGCTTTCTTCTATGATAAGTTTTCAAGCACAGATGAGACCATCGAGGATATTAATAAAATAGCAAGTGACAATGGTTATGCAGAAGTTGGAGATTTTATAATAAATCTGGCCGCTATGCCAATTGCCGATAAAGGAATGGTAAATACCCTACGTGTTTCTGAAATAAAATAACACCTAGATTAAAATAAAAAAGCCACGAATACACTAATGTTTTATTAGTGTATTCGTGGCTTTTTAGTGAAAAACACTTAATTAGAAATCAAACTTTAGTTGTACCGCTATTTCTTTCTCTTTTACGTGAGTTTCCTTTTTTCCTGTGTTTAAATTGGAAAGTGTAATTCCCAAGAGTCGAACAGAATTTTTCATTTTTTCCTGAAACAATAATTCCTTTGCTGTGTCTAAAATAACAGCTTTTGAACCTATATAATAAGGCAGGGTCTTGCTTCTAGTTTGTAAAGTAAAATCGCTATATTTTATCTTTAAAGTGACGGTCTTACCGGCAACTTTACTCTTCTTAAGTCGGCGTTCAATTTCTTCCGCTATATTCTCTAAACGCTCCATCATAAAGATCTCTGAAGCGATATTTTCATTAAAAGTCCTTTCGGCACCAAGGGATTTCCTAATTCTATCTGTTTTTACCTCACTGGTATGAATCCCTCGAACTACATTGTAATAATATCTTCCGCTCTTTCCAAAATTCTCTGTGAGGAACTCTTCAGATTTTTCTTTTAATTGAATCCCCTTGAAGATCCCTAAAAGGTACATTTTTTCGGCAGTTACTTTTCCAACACCATAGAATTTCCTGATCTGCAATTGCTCCAAAAAGGCTTCTACCTCTTCTGGGTTTACTGTTTTTTGTCCGTTTGGCTTGTTAATGTCACTTGCAACCTTCGCAATAAACTTATTTATGGAAATTCCTGCCGAAGCATTTAAACCAGTCTTTTCCTTTATTTTCTCCCTGATTTCTTTGGCGATCATAGATGCACTAGGAATCCCTTTTTTGTTCTCAGTAACATCTAAATAAGCTTCATCTAAAGACAGTGGTTCAACAAGATCTGTATATTCTAAAAAGATCTCTCTTATTTGACTTGAGACTTCTTTGTATCGTTCAAATCTGGGTTTTACAAAGATTAACTCTGGGCAATTTCGCTTTGCGATCACACTGCTCATGGCGCTTTTTACACCAAATTTCCTAGCTTCGTAACTCGCGGCAGAAACCACACCTCTTTCTGAACTCCCACCAACAGCAACTGGTTTATTCCGTAGATCGGGATCGTCCAATTGCTCTACAGATGCGTAAAATGCATCCATATCTATATGAATTATCTTTCTTATTGGGAATTGGGTTTTCACATCGTAAATTTAGTGAAACTTGAATGAGCCTAATACTAAGTAACCTTATTAACTAATGTTTTTGACTAGGTTATAATCCGCTATCTTTGGATAGTCAAAAAATTTAATATAAAACCAAAAGGCTTATGCTTACTTAAGTTTGTTATTAGATGCTGAAACAAGTGCAGCATGACGAATTATTGCAATTGTGACCAAATCAAAGAAATTGATATTATGAAAACAGCGATACTATTAGGGGCAACGGGATTAACAGGAGGTTACTTATTAAAAATTTTACTGAATGATCCTAATTACAAAAAAGTGAAGGTTTTTTCCAGATCTAGTGTTGGGTTTGAGCATGAAAAAATGGAAGAACATTTAGTAGATCTACTCAAGGTAGAGGATTATAAAGACAGTTTCAATGCAGACGAAGTCTACTGCTGTATTGGTACAACTAAAAGTCAAACCCCAGACAAGAAAACCTATAAAAAAATTGACATGGGAATTCCGGTTACCGCTGCTAAACTTTGTAGAGAGAATAAAATAGACACTTTCTTGGTGATCTCTGCACTTGGAGCCGATGCTAATAGCGGTGTTTTTTACAATAAAGTGAAAGGGGAGATGCAGCATGAAGTACTGGAACAAGGAATTACGAACACCTATATTTTTCAGCCCTCACTAATTGCTGGAGATAGAGAAGAAGAAAGATTTTTCGAAAAACTAGCTATTAAAGGAATGAAGGCAATTAATAATCTACTTGTTGGTTCCCTAAAAAAATATAGATCTATTCAACCTAAAACTATCGCAAAAGCAATGCATATTTGCGCAAATTCTGGCTATCCTAAGATATTGATCGAATCTGATGAAATTCAGAAATTAGCTTCAGAATAACTCTCAAAATTTATGATAGAAATAGAACGAAAATTTTTAGTGACTTCAGATAAATATAAAACTGAAGCATTTAAAAGTTCAGAAATAAAACAAGGTTACTTAAACTCGCACCCGGAAAGAACCACCAGAATCCGGATTCAGGATAAAAAAGCATTTATCACTATTAAGGGGAAGTCTTCTGAAAGTGGTTTATCAAGGTTTGAATGGGAAAAGGAGATTCCGGTAGAGGAAGCTTTGGAGCTTTTAAAACTTTGTGAGCCGGGCGCTATTGAAAAAGTGCGCTATTTAGTGAAATCTAAAGAATTCACTTTCGAAATAGATGAATTTTTTGGAAGTAATCAAGGGCTAGTTATAGCGGAAATTGAATTGCTTTCTGAAGAGGACATTTTTGAAAAACCTAATTGGTTAGGCGAGGAAGTAACAGGGAATAACAACTATTATAACTCTCAACTTTGCATCAATCCCTACAAGAACTGGAAAAAATAGAAATGCAGCCTTGGTGGACTGCCAAAGGCGGAAAATTCCTTCATTGAGGGTTTAATTCCCCCAAGGCTCTTGATTAAAACATCCCGAAGGCTTTAAAACTTTCGGGATGCTTTTCAACTAACAACTAATTAATTTTTATCTCCATCCACCACCTAGGGCTCTATAAAGATCAACCACAGATTTTAACTGATTGAATCTGGCATTAACAAGATCTAGCTGAGAGCTCAAGGCATTCTCTCTAGCCGTTAATACTTCCAGATAATTAGCATAACCATTTTTGAGTAATTCTTCAGAATATACGGTAGCATCAGAATATGCCTGGAATTCCATAGATTTCACTTCTATCTTATCTGTACTTGCTTTGTAATTATACAAGGCATCAGAAACCTCTTTTCCCGCAATTAACAGTGATTTTTCAAAATTAAGAGCCGCCTGTTCTTTTTGAGATTGTGCTACTTCAAATTGGGTTCTGATCTTTCTTCCGTTAAGAATTGGCTGGGTTAAAGAACCAATAAGAGTTGCAAAAAGAGAATTCACACTAAAAAGTTTATCTATATCTAAACTTTGAAATCCACCATTAGCAGTTAAGCTTAAAGAAGGATAGAAATTACTTCTCGCCACATTGGTAAGCTCAAAGGCATTTACCAAATTATACTCTGCAGCAACAAGATCTGGTCTATTTTTCAATAATTGCATTGGAACACCAACTTCAAGATCTGTGGTGATCTCCTGATCATTAAGAACTCCTCTTTGAATATTTTGAGGCGCTTCACCTAGAAGAATAGAAAGTGAATTCTCCAACAATCTAATTTCGTTTTTGATATCTATCAAAATAGCTTTTGCAGTGTAAACTTGAGCTTCTGTTTGTTTCACTCCAACTTCAGTCAAATTACCAGCTTCTTTTAAAGCCTGAGTGGTTTCTAAACCTTTTTTCCTTGTCTCTATTGTAGTTTCTGTGATCCTCTTTTGTTCATCTAAAGCCAATAATTGATAATAACTAGTGGCAATATTGGCAATTAACCTGGTCTTTATTGCTTGATGTGCCGCAACACTTTGAAGATAGGAAGCCTCAAATGCTCGTTTATTACTTCTTATTTTTCCCCAGATATCTGCCTCCCAGGAAAGGTTTCCGGTTGCTTCATATTGGGTAATACTTCCATCGAAAAAAGAGCCAAACTGACTGTTTTTAGACAGGATTTGATGATTTACACTTGTCCCCAATCCTAAAGTTGGAAGGTATCCGGCTTTTCCCTGCTTTACATAAGCCTCTGCGGCTAATATTTGCTGAATCGCAATACGCACATCCAAGTTATTCTGAAGTCCTTTCTCTATGTAAGAATCCAAGACAGGATCTTTAAACATTTCTCTCCAAGAAACCTCAGCCATATTCAGGCTATCTTGAGGTAACTCATCTGTTCTATATAGATTTTCCTGCGGAACAACGCTCTCTGGCCGCTTGTAATCTTTAGCTACAAAACAAGATTGTAAGCTTAGGGCAAGCATCCCAAGAATTAAGAATTTTGATTTATATAAGATTTTCATTGTATTAAATTTCTTGTTCAGATTATTCACTCTCTATTGTATCTGGCTCCGGTTTTTTACCAACTTTTTCCTGTAACCATTGGAAAAACATAAATAAAATTGGAATAACAAACACCCCGGTTATAGTTCCTATCAATAGTCCACCAACAGCACCTGTACCAATAGAACGGTTACCTTGCGCTCCAACACCGTTGGCTAAAACCAATGGCGTCAAACCAAGAATAAAGGCGAAAGAGGTCATTAAAATAGGTCTCAAACGTGCTTTTGCACCATCTATAGCAGCATCTACAATAGATTCTCCATTCTTTCTTCGCTGTATAGCAAACTCCACGATTAGAATGGCATTTTTGGCAAGTAGTCCTATCAGCATTATCAAAGCGATCTGGAAATATATATTGTTCTCCAAACCAGTAAGCTTTGTAGTGAGATATGCTCCAAAAACCCCTAGTGGTAATGAGAAAAGAACCGAAAGTGGCAATAAATAACTTTCATATTGTGCAGCTAGTAAGAAATATACAAATATGATTGAGAGAATAAAGATCGTTGTGGTTTGATTTCCCGCACTAACTTCTTCACGCGTTAATCCAGAGTATGCAGTACTATAATTGCTAGGTAATGTTTTAGCCACTTCCTCTATTGCAGCAATTGCATCTCCAGAGCTATATCCTGGATTTACAGCTCCAGTAAGGGTTGTAGAGTTGAACAAGTTGAACCTTGTAACAGATTGCGGACCATATACTCGTTTTAGAGTCATAAACTCGGTGATTGGTGCCATTTCACCGCTTTCAGTTCTAACATATAGCTCATTAAGTGCATCTTTGGTAGCTCTATCTTCTGGTAAAGATTGAATGTATACGCGGTATTGTTTACCAAACCTCGAAAAGTCTGAAGCATAAACTCCACCAATATATCCTTGTAACGTAGAGAAAATACTGCTAATTGGAACTCCAAACTTCTTCGCCACCGGAACATTTAGTTCTATCTCGTATTGAGGATAGCTGGTGTTGAAGGAAGATTGCGCATATTGTATTTCCGGTCTTGCAGTTAATTTTTGCTTGAATTCCTGATTCACTTTATCTAATTCTTCAAAACTAGATCCAGATCTATCTAACAAGTTCACCGTAAAACCAGAGGAGTTACCAAACCCGGGAATACTTGGAGGCGAGAAGAATATAACGTTCGCTTCAGGTATAGTAGCTGCAATCCCGAATAATTTTCCGGTTACGGCTTCGATAGACTGGCTATCATCTTCACGCTCATCCCAATCATTCAACTTTATAAACCCAAGACCATAATTACTTCCAGCTCCACTAATTAAACTTCTACCGTTAATAACAGATGCTCCTTTAACTTCTGGAAGTTGAGAGATCTTTTCGTAAAGTTTTTGATTCACCTCATCGGTTCTATCAAGAGAAGCACCCGCAGGAAGCTCTACGTTCATAAATATAATTCCCCGATCTTCGTCTGGTACAAATCCTGTTGGTGTTGTAGAAGAAGCCCACCAGATCCCTCCAACAGCAATTAGGAGAATTACGGGAGTGATCCATTTATGTTTGAATAAGAAGCCTAATGATTGTCCATATCTGTGGATGGTAGCATTAAATCCGCGGTTAAATCCAGTATAAAAACGTTGAAGAAAATTCTTTTTCTCTTTTCCTTTTTGCTTCTTTTCGTGTGGTTTTAATAACAAAGCACAAAGCGCAGGACTTAAGGTTAAAGCGTTTATTGCAGAAATTATAATGGCTATAATGAGAGTTACTCCAAATTGCTCATAGAAAACTCCAGTTGGTCCTTTAATAAAAGTAACCGGAATAAATACAGCTGCCATTACTAAGGTAATAGAAATAATAGCTCCAGATATATCATCCATAGCATTTACGGTAGCCTTTTTAACATCATTGGCACCTTCATCAATTTTAGCGTGAACGGCCTCCACCACCACAATGGCATCATCTACCACAATACCAATGGCTAATACTAATGCGAAAAGCGTAAGAAGGTTAATGGAGTATCCAAAGAGGTTCAAGAAAAAGAATGTTCCAATAATAGATACAGGAACTGCAATAGCAGGAATAAGCGTAGATCTAAAATCCTGAAGGAATATGAACACTACAAGAAATACAAGTAGAAACGCTTCCATTAATGTAGTTACTACTTTTTCAATAGAGGCATTCAAAAAGTTATTGGTATCGTAAGGAATAAAAATTTCTATTCCATCTGGAAGATCTTTTTCTATAAGTTCCAGTTGTACTTTAATCGTAATAATAATTTCTTGTGCATTAGATCCTTTTGTTTGGAAGATCCCCATGTTTACTGCCGGATATCCATTAGTGGTAGAACCACCATCATAAGACTGTGCATCTAGTTCAATTTCAGCAACATCTTTCAGCCTTAAAAACTGCCCGTCTCCTAATGCTTTAATTACAATGTTACTATATTGATCTTCTGTCTTAAATCTTCCGCTATATGTAATAGTGTAAGAAAAGGTTTCTCCGTTATTTTCACCTAAAGAACCCGCTGCAGCTTCTAAACTTTGTTCTCTTAGCGCTGCGGTTATATCTGAGGGAATAAGATTATAAGCTTTCAATTTTTCTGGCTGTAACCAAATTCTCATCGCGTAATCTTTCCCTCCAAATACGGAGACATTACCAACTCCATTCACCCTCTGGATCTCTGGAATCACATTTATTTTAAGGTAATTCTGAATAAAAGTGTCATCGTAATCTGGATTGGTGCTAAAAAATGAAAGATACATCAACGCACTGGTTTGCTGCTTCTGTGTGGTTACCCCGGTTTGTTTTACCTCTGCCGGTAATAATGGATTGGCTCTTGCTACACGGTTCTGTACGTTTACCGCGGCAATATCTGGATCTACATTTTGGTCAAAATATACAGTGATAGAAGCAGTACCATTATTGGTGGCAGTAGAGGTTATATAGGTCATTCCCTCCACCCCATTAATTTGCTCTTCTATAGGTACAATTACACTTTCCAGAATAGTTTCTGCACTGGCGCCCGGGTAAGCAGTACTTACCGTAATAGTTGGGGGTGCAATATCTGGGTATTGAGTAATAGGCAGATTTGTTAACCCTAGGATTCCTAGTATTACAATAATAATGGAAACTACCGTTGAGAGAACCGGACGTTCAATAAATTTTTTAATCATGATATTTTCTTTCTTCTCTGGTTAGTTAAATACTTTCTCCAGGGGTTTTGCAACAGAATCAAATGCAACCGGTTGCGGACTTATTCTTGTACCACTTCTTAATTTATCTGTTCCTTTTGCAACCACACTATCTCCTTGTTCTACTCCAGATTCAATAACATAAAGATTGTCAACTTTAGCCTTTACCTTAACAATAGAAGAAACTACAGAATCATTATTCTGTAATTTAAACACCAGTGTATTTCCTTGTTGCTCGTAAGTGGATTCTTGTGAAATAACTAAAACATCTTTATATGTTTTAGGGATTTCTAGTATAGCACTATTGCCGTTGGTTAATAATCTTGAAGGATTATCGAAAATAGCTCTAAAGGAAATAGACCCTGTATTGGGATTGATCACAGAGTTGATGGTTTGTATCTTTCCTTCTTGATCATAAAGACTTCCATTAGCAAGTTTCAATCGTACTGCCGGAATATTATCTATTTTATCTTGAATAGTAGTTCCCTCTGCATCTTGAATAAAATCTAAATAATCTGATTCATTCATAGAGAAATAGGCGTATACTTTACTAATGTCTGAAACGGTGGTTAGTGGTTCTTGATCTGAAGCGCTAATTAAAGCTCCTTCCCTTTTACGTATTGCACCTACATAACCGTCTACTGGGCTTTTTATATTTGCATATCCAATATTTGCCAGGATGCTATTATAACCACTTTGTGCTTGTTGAAGTTTTGCTTTAGCAGTTTCTAATTGAACAGAACTTATAATGTTCTTTTCTACCAGAGGCTTCAGTTTATCCACCTCAACTTGTGCGGCATTTACATTTGCCTTAGCAGCAGCAGCATCTTGAGATAAAGATTGAGTTTCTAGTTTAAATAATATCTGTCCTGCTTTTACTTGTTCACCTTCATCTACCAAGACTTTAGTGATATAACCTGAAACTTTTGCTCTTACCTCACTATTCACAATTCCTTCTATACTTGCAGGGTAAGTAGTAAATCCAGTAACTGTTTTTGTGGGCACTTCATAAACAGGATAGGGCTTTGGTTGTGCAGCCTGAGCAGCATTCTGATCTTTTCCTTCTCCGCAGGAGGCAAGAGATATTAATCCTATGGATACAATTAATAATTTTAGAATATTCTTCATGATGTCTTTATTTGATAGGCGTAATAGGATGATTAGATTATAATTCTGCGATATTTTTCTTCAACTTGTTAACAGCATTGCTTACTTCTTCCAGAAATAAAAGATAGTTTTCATGAAAATGAAGATCAAACTCCTCAGCGTCTACAGTGTTTTGGCTATTGGCTTCTTTTTTATATTCAATAATATCTGAGTGGATATCATGCTGCATATTCCACTTCGCCAGCATTTCATTCATAACTTGAAGAAGTCTATTTGGAGCAACATTGAAATAGCGTTTTCTATCTCCCGGTTTGGTAAAATAGCTTACTCTGCCAGATGCTTGCAGCGTATTTAAATGTGTACAGATAGTGCTTTTGCTGGCATTAAGGTCTTTTACTAAGTTTTCGAAAGTAATACCACCTTTTCCGGTAATGATTAGAGTTGAGAAAATTCTAGCTTCCAGCGGAGCCATATTGTCTTCATTCTCAATAAAAACGCCTAATCTTTCTACCAGCTTATTTTTCCTTTCTATTAATTCCTTTTGCATTTCTAAAATTTGAAATGCAAAATTAGTATTAGTTCGGTAAAATACGAACCAATCAAAACTAAGATTTTGTTAAATACTTTAGGGGAATATTATCTGGTCTTTAAAATATCTAAATCTGAAGATTTAATTACATACCCAAGTCTCACCATACTGGTATATTTATTATAATCTATAAGACTTTCTGCATACCCGGCAAACCATTCCAACATAAGGTATTGGTTCCCGGAATTATTGAATAGTTTGTAGTAGATTCTTGAGCTTACAGATCCTTTCCAATCTTTTAAGCCCTTTCTCACAGTAACACTCGCAATCAAGCGGTTTGCAAGAATTGTTTGTTCAACCTTAACTTCTCCTAAGCCTACATAATCTAGTAAATCTGGGTGATTTTCGGTGTAGGCAAAAGGTAGCCAAGCTTTGGCGCTCAAAATAGTGCGTCTCCCTAATGGAGTATGGAACACCCCTGTAATTCTATTCCAACTTCTACTATCTAAACTATCTCTTCCATTGGACTCATGCTCAAATTTCAATTCTGCTAGACCGAATATATATCCTTCTCTATTAAAAACTGGCTTTCCCACACCAACACCTGGATTAAAATTAATCTCCTCAAAAGGACTAGAGTCTCGATACACATTCCAAAATGCTTTTTGGGTATAAGTAACAAATAAGTAACTATTTAGCGGTAAAGTAGCCCTGCTTACCATTTGTTTGAAGCTAATTTGATACTTGATATCGGAATTGTCTTTTGTGATCGTATTGTTTGTTGGCACTCCGCTTATAAAAAAATTATCCTGATGACTAGAAAATGAAGGCAATGCATGAATGGTATCATTAACTTGTTCTCTCGTTAAACGCTGACCAAATGTTGAGGTTTGGTTAAGAAATGCTGTAAGGATAAAGCAAGTAAAAAGTATACTTTTCATAATAAGGATATTGATGCAATAAATGCGCGAAATTTTCAGTCGGCAAAGATACTTTTAACTTTCTAAGTAAGCTATAGACTCCCAATTCTTCTTAGTTAATTAAAGCATAAAAAAAGCTCCAAATAATTGGAGCTTAAATTGTTATATCGATTTGTGCTTACTTATTTACTTCTTCGAGATTTTCATTTTCTTTGTAGATCCCTATCGTTAAATCTCCTTTTTTATTCATTGCAGCTCGATACATTCCCGCAGAATTAAATTCCATAGCAATATTCCCTTTATTATCTATGGCAATAATTCCACCTTCGCCTCCTAGCTCAGTTAATTTTCCTTGGATCACCTTTCTGGCTGCTTCTTCTAAGCTCATTTTTTTGTATTCCATCATGGCTGAGATATCGTAGGCTACAACTCCTCTCATAAAATATTCTCCCCAACCAGTTCCAGAAACAGCACAAGTAGCGTTATTTGCATAGGTACCCGCACCAATAATTGGCACATCTCCTATACGATTCCATTTTTTGTTGGTCATCCCACCGGTGGAAGTTCCTGCGGCGATATTACCGTTCTTGTCTAAAGCGACACAACCCACCGTTCCAAACTTGGATTCTTTAATATATGGATCGTAAAATGCAGTTCTGTTATCTGTGCTGTCTGCTTTCATTTTTTCAGCTTCTTTTACTCTTTGAAGCGATTGAAATCTGTTTTCTGTATAGAAATAAGAAGGATCTACAATTTCTAACTCGCGTTCCTTTGCAAATTGCTCGGCTCCTTTTCCGGAAAGAAGCACATGTGGTGAATTCTCCATTACCTGAAAAGCAAGATTAATAGGGTTTTTCACAGTGGTTACACCTGCTACAGCTCCAGCATTCAGGGTTTCCCCATCCATAATAGCAGCGTCCATTTCATTGGTTTCCTGATTGGTGAAAACGGCTCCTTTCCCTGCGTTAAAAAGCGGGGAATCTTCCATGATATTAATTGTGCGTTGAATGGCATCTATAGAAGTCCCTCCATTTGCAAGAATTTCGTGACCTGCTCTTACCGCCTCTTCTAAAACAGCTTTATAGGCAGTTTCCAAAGAATCGGACATGTTTTCTTTTAAAATAGTTCCTGCGCCTCCGTGAATCGCGATTCCAAAATTATCGGCTTCTACTTTGTCTGAAGTGGTTTTTTTCTGAGGTTTATCTATTGGTTTTCTTTCTTCGGAAGCATTGTTACACGCTAAACAAAGCGTAATAGAAAGAAGAAGTAGTATTTTTTTCATAAATTTTGGGTGTTGAGATGTTTGAAATAAAAGTACTAAAATTATAAACAGTTTTGAAGTTGATTTATTTTAATTCCTCATTGAGGGTTTAATTCCCCCGAGGCGTGCCCGAAAAGAATTTCATTCATGCGGGCTTGCCTCGAATTTTTAAAAGTATTTTTCAATTAATACCTCTTATGTTTGCCCCGAGGTTCTTGATTCATATGATTGTGTCTTTTGCATGAGCGATAGTAGTGAAAAGCCCGGAGCACCGATCGTGATCGGGGCGAGGACTTGTAACAAATAGCGCGGTTCGCGGTAGCGAACATGCCCAAAACATTTAGATAAGCTTCACAACTATCTGTGTGAGAATGATTAATTTTAAACAACTTTTATAAAATGAGAGACTATGCCAATAAATAAGCCTTTTAATCTTACGAAATGGGTGGAACAAAATAGAGATTTGTTAAAGCCGCCGGTGGGAAATAAAAATTTATATAAAGAAAGTGACGATTATATAGTAATGATAGTGGCAGGGCCAAATGCTAGAAAGGATTATCATTATAATGAAACAGAAGAATTGTTCTTTCAGTTAGAAGGGAATATAGAAATTTGTGTTCAGGAAAATGGGGAAAAACAAGTGATGACGCTGGGACCTGGAGATATGTATTTACATCCCGGGAAAATACCTCATTCCCCTGTTCGGGAAGCAGGATCTATCGGTCTGGTTGTAGAGCGGAAGCGTCTGGGTGAAGAAGGAGATGATGGCTTGCTTTGGTTTTGCGATAATTGCAACCATAAACTTTATGAAGTTTATTTCCCATTGCATGATATAGAAACCGATTTCCTAGGACATTTTAAGCATTTTTATGGCAGTAAGGAATTGCGAACTTGTGATAATTGTGTGACTGTGATGCCTGTAGACGAGCGGTTTATTAATTCTTAGAGAATGAAAGTAGATTAGGGACGGGTTTCCTATTATATTTATTATTTTCGCAACTACTAGTTATAATTAAAGATAAAAACACGATTAAATGAGTGATATAGCAGAAAAGTTTGGCATTAAACAGGCCTTAAAAGACCTTGGGATTAAAGATATAAATGAAGGGACTTCTACCGGAGCAGAATTTTTTGGAAGTGGTGAAATTATTGAATCATATTCGCCTGTAGATGGTTCGTTGATAGGGAAAGTGAAGACTACCTCTAAAGAAGATTATGAGAAAGTGATGACTGCTGCTACCGAAGGTTTCAAAAGCTGGAAAACAATGCCTGCACCATTACGTGGAGAAATAGTTAGAAAATTCAATGAAGAGTTACGCCGTTTGAAAGAACCACTTGGAAAATTGGTTTCTTATGAAATGGGTAAATCTTATCAAGAAGGTTTAGGCGAGGTTCAAGAAATGATAGATATCTGCGATTTCGCAGTTGGATTATCTAGACAATTGCACGGACTTACCATGCACTCTGAGCGTCCTGGACATAGAATGTACGAACAATACCACCCACTTGGAGTAGTAGGAATTATTTCTGCTTTTAATTTCCCCGTGGCTGTTTGGTCTTGGAATACAGCTTTGGCTTGGGTTTGTGGAGATGCTTGTGTTTGGAAAGGATCTGAAAAAACACCAATTACTTCTGTAGCTTGTCAAAAAATAGCTGCAAGAGTATTTGAAGAAAACAATGTGCCTGCTGGAATTTCTTGTCTCGTGACTGGAGATTATAAAGTAGGAGAAATGATGACTACAGATAATCGTATTCCGCTTATTTCTGCAACTGGATCTACCAGAATGGGTAGGATCGTTGCTTCTAAAGTAGCGGAACGTCTTGGAAATTCTTTATTGGAATTAGGTGGTAACAATGCAATTATTGTAACTCCAGATGCCGATATTAAAATGACCGTTATTGGTGCTGTATTTGGAGCTGTGGGAACTGCAGGTCAACGTTGTACTTCTACAAGAAGACTTATAATTCACGAATCTATTTACGATAAAGTAAAAGATGCTATTGTTGCCGCTTACAAGCAATTAAGCATTGGAAACCCTTTAGATGAAAATAACCACATGGGACCACTTATAGATAAAGATGCGGTGAAAAATTACCAAAATGCTTTGACTAAAGTTGTTGAAGAAGGTGGAAACATCATTGTTGAAGGTGGTGTTTTAGAAGGTGAAGGTTTTGAAAGCGGTTGTTATGTGAAACCAGCAATTGCTGAAGCTAAGAACTCTTACGAGATCGTTCAGCATGAAACTTTTGCTCCTGTATTGTACATGATGAAATATTCTGGAAATATTGAAGATGCAATGGAATTACAGAATGGAGTGAAGCAGGGTCTTTCTTCTGCGATTATGACCAATAATTTAAGAGAGGCAGAATATTTCTTATCTGTAAACGGATCGGACTGTGGAATTGCCAATGTGAATATTGGAACCAGTGGAGCCGAAATTGGTGGCGCCTTTGGAGGTGAAAAAGATACTGGTGGTGGACGTGAGTCTGGATCTGATGCTTGGAAAGTGTATATGAGAAGACAAACAAATACTATTAATTATACAACAGAATTGCCATTATCGCAAGGAATCAAGTTCGATTTATAGTAATTTAGAATAGAGATCTAAGATTTTAGATATTAGAAAAAACCACCTTGAAAAAGGTGGTTTTTTTGTTTGATATTGGTAAATAAATCATTCTCAAAAAGGACTTCTGCAGACACTTTTAGACAACTCTTGATGTCATTCCGACAGAGGAGGAATCTCTTTACCAAATTGAGATTTTTCATTTCATTTCATTTCTTTCAGATGATAATAGGAAGACAATGTCAGGCTGAGCCCTGTGATAAAAAATTATCTAGCGTAGGAAATTGACGTATGTAAGATGCTGAAACGAGTTCAGCATGACGGAAGTTAAAACCAGTATCGTCACGCTGTCCCGATACTTCGGGAGTTTCAGGGTCTCTTATTCAGAGTAACTTTGAAAATACGTCAATGGTAGCCTGTTGAAGTCTTATTTAAACTGAAATGATTTCAGATTCTTCTAAAAGTTTCTCTTGCCTAAATTTTAAAATAATCTGTGCAATTGCTATTACATCCTTCTCGCAATAAACTGCGATCCTGTTAATATTTCGCTCTTCATAAAACACATCTCTAACTTCAGAGCCATCTATGTCGTCTTTAGGTGATGGAATACCAAGCACATTGGTAAGTAGTTTAAGAGAAGTATAATGTTTATAGTCTCCAAACTTCCATAATTCCAAGGTGTCTAAATGCGGCACTTCCCAAGGTTTCTTTCCGAAGAGATTCAGTTTAGGTGGAAGGGAAAGGCCATGTACAAGCATTCTTCTGGCAATGAAAGGAAAATCGAATTCCTTGCCATTATGGGCACATAAAAGATGATGATCTTTATAAAAGTGTGTACTTAATAAGTTGGAAAAATCTTTCAGAATTTTTTCTTCCTCTCCTTTAAATGTTGTTAATCTAAAAGTTCTGGAATCTTCTCTGCTTTTGAAAAACCCTACCGAGATACATGCTATTTTACCAAACTCGGCCCAGATTCCTGCACGAACATAATATTCTTCTGCCGTAAATTCTTCTTTTCGCTGGTACTTGGATTTCTCTTCCCATAGCTGCTGTTTTATAGGAGAGAGCTCTTGGAAAGTACGGGTCTCGGGGACTGTTTCTATATCCAGAAAAAGGATGTGTTCTATTGATATTTTATGAAGCATTTTTCAACATTTTATAGGTTTCATCTATATAAATAAAGAAATCTTTCGAGTGATTTTCACCTTCTTCTCTTCGGATAAGATCATGTCCTAACCTCACTATAATAAGGTCATCCTCAGGGATCACAATTACATATTGACCTAATATTCCGCGCATGTAAAAAATATCTTTGCCTTTGTAATCATTTAACCAAAAGCCATATCCATATTGCTGAGAATCTTTAAATCTTGCATTGGTTGCCTTTTTCACAAAATCTGGATCCAGTAATTGTTGTCCATTCCACTTTCCGTTGTCTTTAAATAGTTTGCCAAAATGGGCGAAATCCCGGGCATTGGAAGCAATACAGCAATAAGCTTTTTCCATTCCATTTTCTTCGCTGTCCAATTGCCAAAGGGCATCATACTCCATTCCCATTGGTTTCCAAAAACTCTCGCTCAGGTAATTGGAGAGATTCTTTCCAGTGGCCTTTTCTATTACAATCCCCAATAAAATGGTGTTCCCGCTTAAATATTCAAAGGAAATTCCAGGTTCTTCCACTACTTTTAGATTCAAGGCTTCTTTTCTAATATCATCGCCAAAATAAGCTCTGGCAGTTTGAGAAAAGGGATTAAAATAATCTTCATCCCAGTCTAATCCAGAGGACATAGATGCCAGATCGCCCACAGTTAATTTTGCCTGCAATCCTTTATTGAATTCTGGAAAGAAATCCCCTACCGGTTGGTTTAGATTCTTGATATATCCATCCTTGATAGCCTTCCCGAGTAGAGCAACAGTTATAGATTTTGCCATAGAAAATGAGTTGGTTTTTGAAAGCAACTCGTAATCTTCTGCATAATCTTCATACCAAATACTGTCGTTTTTAATTATAAGAAAAGCGACAGTCCCTAACTCATTGTTGAGATCTGTTAGTTTATCAGTTGGTTTAGTTTCATTGTAGTTCTTATGAGTTGGCCATGAAGAGGTCAAAGAAGAATCTGCTTCAATTACACGATTTTCAAATTCGGGATAGTCATCTATATAAGCGGTATTATGACCTTGTAAATAGATCACTTGAATTCCTTTTAGGATATAATCATAATTGAACAGATATAATAGAATCACTACTAAGAGAATAGTAGCTAAAAACGCACCGATAATTTTCAAGAATAACCTCATAGTCACTAAAAATAGGGCTTTTTATCTTAAGAGAGAATTTTAAAATAGCTCTTGTTGTAAAGGAGGATTTTCAAAGTCCAATAACCATTTTTTTCTCCAAAGTCCACCCGCATAACCGGTTAAAGAACTATCACTTCCAATCACCCGGTGTCAAGGACTAACTATCCACAAGGGGTTTTTCCCATTTGCCGAAGCCACAGCACGAATGGCCTTTACATCCCCTAACTCTTTAGAAAGTTTTAAATACGAGCGAGTTTCTCCAAATGGAATTTTGTTTAATGCTTCCCAGACTTTTTTTTGAAACGGTGTTCCTTTTGGGTTTAATTTAAAGTCAAAATGCTGAAGCTGCCCATTAAAATAAGCCTTAAGTTGATCAACGGCAGGAATTATAAATCCAGGAATATCAACGCTTATTTCTCTCTCTTCATCTACGATCCTAATTTCTGAAATCCCATCTTTATCACCAGTTATATAACAGATCCCCAAGGGAGTTTTAAGACTGACCGTCATTATTAGCAGATTTTATTTCCGAATCATTTTGCTGAATAAGTCCGAGTTTTTTAGCTCGCTTTTCCCAGTTTTGTCGAGCCATAAGTTGCATATCTTCAATATTATCGTTTTCATCCATGATCTCAAGTCCTAAGAGGGTTTCAATAATGTCTTCCATTGTTACCAATCCGATGGTGTTTCCATATTGATCGGCTACTATTGAAATATGGGCTTTTCGTTTGATAAAAATCTCGAAAAGCTCTGGTATTGGAGTGTTGGGATTGGTGATGAAAACATCCCTTGTTAAAATGCTTAAAGGTTCCGGGCCTCTTTCGTCTATCATTTCCTCAAGAATATCATCTTTAAGCACGAAACCCGTAATATTATTGGGCTTGCCTTTATAAACTGGGATTCTGGAAAATTTTAAATTTTTATTCGCGCGGTGAAAATCTTCAATGCTGGTAGACTCATCTTCTATGGTGGCGACAGAAAATGGGGTCATTACATCTTTTGCCTCGACCGATTTGAACACAAGCAGATTTTTGATAACAGTAGTTTCTTTTTCTTCAAAAAAACCTTCTTCCTCCGCTGCATCGGTAATTGCCATAAATTCCTCCCTACTCATGGTACTTACGTGTGCCGATTTTCCAATTAGTTTGGTGGTAAGCATCATCAACCAAAGAATCCCTGTGTATTTCAATGGAAATAATAAGATTTTTAAACATATAACAGTAAATTTTCCAAGCGATTGCCAGTACGTTGCTCCAATTGTTTTTGGAACTATTTCAGAAAGAATTAATATTGCCAAGGTCATTACAGCTGATACGATTCCTACTGAATTTCCTCCGCCTCCAAAAACCTTCTCCGCCTGCACTCCTACAAGAATTGCTCCCACAGTGTGGGCAACCGTGTTTAAAGTTAAAATGGCGATGAGAGGTTTATCTATATCGTTTTTGAAATGTGTTAAAGTGGTTGCATAAGCCTTTCCTTCCTTTTTTTTAATACGGATAAAAGTAGGAGTTATACTAAGTAAAACCGCTTCCAGAATAGAGCATAAAAATGAAAAAAAAATGGCAAGAGTAGCATAAAGAATAAGTAAGCCCATTGTTGCATTTAGTTTTAGGACACTAAAATAAGGATTCTTTACTACATTTTTCCTAAAGTATTGGTAAAGCCGTTTAGTTCGTCATTGAAGGTTTAATCCCCGTCCAGATAAGCATCGGGATACTTCTGAATTTTAAAACTGTATTCCTTCCTATAGCGAATGGGACATACTTCATGGGCTTACTCTGAGTTCTTGATTTAAAAAAGCTGTTACCGGTAAAAACTACCGATAACAGCTTATAAATTAGTTTATTTTTATACAATCCCGCTTATCCGGTAGGTACGAGCATCGGGAATTAAACCCACTGAGATTAAGCGGAAAGATTGGATTTTATGAGTTTATCCCATTTATTTGCCATGAATAATTGTGCATCGGCATCTAAACTATCGTTGTCATCTTCATCATAAAAAATCACCTCCTTTACTTTCTCCTTAGAATTGTTCTTCAATAGTTCTAATCCGATATGTGTTAAGGCAAGTTTATTCTTATTTCCTATTTTTTGTTGATGACCGGATTTGGCAACAACACTTTGTCCTACACTTTTAAGATCTATCACTTCATATTTAGTATGGTCTTTTGGATCTATTACCAAGAATTTTTTAGTGGTACTGTCCAAGCCAAGTAATAAGGAATTGGTTATTTCAATCTGATCCAACTTCATGTTATGTTCAGTTGCAAGGCTGTGTAATCTTTTCTTTACTCTTTTTTCTTTTGATGAGTGGCGTACGATCATAAAGATGATAGGTCCAACAAATAAAGCCAATAGGGCGATACCCATGATAGCTGATGAATTTTCCATTTTAATTTAATTTTAAGTAGTGTTCTAGAAAACATCTTTCTTGTAAGTGGCTATAAAGCTTGCACTAAAAAAAGGGTTTTCATTAATTGTTTTGTTTAATATTTTTCTGAAGAGTTGAAAACAAGAACAGATAGATCTCAAGTAATTATAAAGACCAAATTTTCGAGAATTCAACTAGAAAAAACCTTACCAAAAAAACTGAAATGGAAATATTTGTTGTGAGAGTAGATGCTTAAGATCTGGGTTATGTAACCACAGATTATAAGTATAAGTGCGGCTAAGAGATTCAGAAGAATCAAAGGAATTTATACCAATCCCGCCTGAATTGAAATAGTCTGGGTTTGAGGCTATTTCTATAACTACGGAAACCGAGGCTTCTTCTGTATAGATAGCCTTGGTGTTTTGTTCTAATTTAAAGGTATAAGAGTGTCTGGAATTTAGATCCAGAGTTTCTGAAGGGAATGAAAATGCCGAACTGCTAACTACATTAAATAACGTAATTAGCAATAATGAAATACTAAATGGTAGCTTCTTGATTTTCACCTAACAAATGTACATTAAAAGTGAATTCGCAATAAAAAAATCAAGCTAAATTTCAACAGCTTAAGAAATTAATTTTACGGCATCTTTTGCAAAATAGCTTGCTATCATATTGGCTCCTGCACGTTTAATTGCAGTTAATTGCTCCATCATCACAGCATCATGATCTAACCAGCCTTTTTCTGAAGCAGCTTTTATCATTGCATACTCTCCACTAACCTGATACACTGCTACTGGAACTGTCACTGCGTTTTTAATTTCACGAACAATATCCAAATAACACAGTCCTGGTTTCACCATTACTATATCTGCACCCTCTTCAATATCCATCAAGGTTTCACGAATAGCTTCTTCCCTGTTTGCCGGATCCATCTGATAGGTTTTTTTGTCTCCAAATCCTGGAGCAGAATCTAGTGCATCGCGAAAAGGCCCGTAAAATGCAGAAGCATATTTTGCAGAGTAGCTTATAATTCCCGTGTCATGAAAACCTTCATCTTCCAATAATGTTCTAATTTCGAAGATCCTTCCATCCATCATATCGCTGGGCGCAACAAAATCGGCACCTGCTATGGCGTGCGAAAGTGACATTTCAGCTAAAATTGCGGTGGTGTCATCATTCAATATTTTTCCATCGGCAACTACTCCATCATGACCAAAAGAAGAATAAGGATCTAAAGCGATATCTGTCATTACCAACATTTCAGGAACGGCATTTTTCACAGTTTTAATCGCTCGTTGCATTAAACCCTCAGCATTTAAAGCTTCGGTTCCTGCATTATCTTTTAAACTGTCCGGCACCTTTACAAATAGCAACACCGATTTAAGTCCCAGTTTCCAAAGCTCTTTCACTTCCTTTTCCAACAAATCCAAACTGAATCTATAATAGTTAGGCATAGATGCGATCTCTTCCTTCACGCCCTTCCCTTCAACTACAAATAATGGCACTAAAAAATCGTTTGGAGAGATTATATTTTCTCTAACCAATGATCTAATAGTTTCGTTGGTTCTAAGTCTTCTATTTCTTCTTAATGGATACATAGGAATTAACTTTTTATTAATCAACTCAAGGTAGTAACGAATTTATGGCAACTAGTTACTTTCAAAATCTACGGCACGTTAGTTCGCATTTGCAAATATAAAGCATGCTTAAGAATTTCTTGGTATATAGCTATCGGGATTATATTTTCGAATATTTGGTTAAAATTGTAACGTAACTGCTTATTAGTTACTAATAGGTTTAAAGATAAAACTCAGCTAATCTACCAACTATGCTTTCCATTAAAAACTTGAATAAAACGTATCCCAACGGAACAAAGGCACTTAACAATGTTAATTTAGAAATAGATAAGGGAATGTTTGGCTTATTAGGCCCAAATGGCGCCGGTAAATCTACTTTAATGCGAACAATTGCCACATTGCAACTCAGTGATACTGGCAGTATTGAATTTGATGGGATAGACGTTTTTAGTGAGCCAGAAGAACTTCGGAAAGTATTGGGGTACTTACCTCAAGATTTCGGAGTGTACCCAAAAGTTTCAGCAGAAATGATGTTGAATCATATCGCAAAAATCAAAGGAATTCATAATAAGTCTGATAGAACTGCTTATGTAGCAGATCTATTGAATAAGGTGAATCTATATAAATTCAGAAAAAGAAATTTAGGTGATTATTCGGGAGGAATGCGTCAAAGGTTCGGAATTGCCCAAGCCTTGATTGGAAATCCGAAATTGATAATTGTAGATGAGCCTACAGCAGGATTAGATCCTATGGAGCGTAATCGTTTCCATAATTTATTGAGTGAGTTAGGGGAAGATGCAGTAGTTATTTTATCTACCCATATTGTAGACGATGTTGTTAATTTATGTACCAATATGGCAGTTTTCAATGAAGGTTCTGTAGTGGTTCAAGGACATCCTCTGGAATTGACAAATTCGCTGAATGGGCGGATTTTCAGAAAGAAAATAGATAAAGAAGAATTAGAAAAATATCAGGAAGAATACAGTGTGTTATCTGCTTATTTAAGAAGCGGGCAGTTAAATGTGAATGTTTATAGTGAATCACAGCCTGGGGATGGTTTTGAAGTAGTGAATAATACTTTAGAAGATTTTTATTTCTATAGCATCAACCAACCTCAAACTGTATAATTATGAAAGAGATTTACTTATTTGAGCTAAAATATAGAATGCGCAGACCCGCAACCTATATCTACATATTTATAGCTTTTCTTATTCCACTATTAATCGCGGTATTTGAAAAATCGAACACGGCACAATTCACAAACAGTCCGAATGCCATTATGGGTGTTTTGGGAGGTATGAGTGTGCTATATCTTTTCTTTTACGCGGCAATAATGGGAGTTGCTGTTTATAGAGACGAAGAGCATAGAACAGCCCAAACCTATTTTACATTTCCTGTTTCAGAAAAGAATTATATTCTGGGTAGATTCTGGGGAAGTTTTACAATAGTTACATTTATGAATATTGCAGCAGTTTTAGGTGCAATGTGCGGATTTGCGATTGGAATATTTTTAGATAGGCCAGATTATGGAATCTATACATCTTTCAACTTTGCCTCCTATTTTTATCCATTTGTCTACTTGTTAACCTTTAATGCATTCTTTATTGGAAGTTTATTCTTTGGATTAATGACGTTTTTTAAACGTATGCCTATTTTGTATCTGGGTGGGATCGTGATCTTTATTCTTACCATAGTTTCCTCAAGACTTTTGGCAAACTTAGATACCGAATGGTTAAGTGTTTATGTAGATCCTTTTGGAGCTGAAGCACAAAATTTTATAGATAAATATTGGTCTGTACACGAACTTAATACTACACAACTCTCTCTTTCTGGTAAGTTTTTAATCAACAGGATGATTTGGTTAGGATTAGCTATTGGTATTTTTGTATTCACCTTATTTCGCTTTTCTTACAAAGGCTTTTTGTCTTCAAAAAAGAAGCAAAACACAAAAGAAGATAAAGAAGAATATAAAGCGGGTCATGCAATTGCAAAAGTGGTTCAGGTATTTAACAGCAAAGCAAGAAGAGAAAATTTATGGTCTCTAAGTAAAATAGAATTTCTTTCCATAGTAAAGGAAACGGTTTTCATTATTTTAATGGTAATCGGTATTGTGATCGCTGGTTTTGTAGCCTATCAATCCAATCAAATATATGGAACACCCTCGATGCCGCTAACCAGATATATGGTCGCTCAGATCGCTGGTGGAATTTCATTGTTCTCTGTGATAATTCTTATCATTTATGCAGGAGAAGCAGTTCATAGAACCAGACAAAATAAAACTTTTGAGTTTTACGATGCCCTTCCAGTTAGCAATAACACCTTATACCTTTCTAAAATAATTTCACTCATTGGAGTTGCAGTAGTACTAACTGTAATTAGTATAGTGGTTGGAATTATATATCAAACCTTTAATGGTTATTTCGATTACGAACTGGGGATGTATTTCACATATAATTTTGTCAAGATATTCCCATCTTTTATCATGACATTGTTATTGGCATTTTTCATTCATGTATTGGTGAACAATAAGTTTTTAGGACATTTTATAGTGATAGTTATTTATATTGGCTTACCATTACTGTTAACTCTTGCCTTTAAAACCTCGAACCCATTAGTGATCTTTGGGGGAACTCCAGGAGGATTCTTAAGCGACCTTAATGGATTTGGACATTACTTAGTTGGAGAGTTCTGGTTGAATGCCTATTGGATCTTACTTACTTGCATATTAGCAGTTATTGGAAAGCTCTTTTGGAACCGAGGCTTTTTCTCGTCAGGGAAGGAGCGTTTACTATTAGCAAAACAGCGATTTACAGGAAGGACCATCGCGTACACCTTAGTGTTTTTATTTGCTTTTGCTTCAGTTGGGGCTTATAGCTACTACAACCTGAAAGTTTTAAATCAGATAGAAGACGGGAATTATGGCGAAAAAGTAAATGCAGATGCTGAAAAGAAATATGGTAAATACATAGGGAAACCTCATATTCAAGTGACTGATCTCAAAGCATTTATAGACATTTTCCCTGAAGACAGAAGGATAGAGGCTAAAGGCGAATTCAAAGTGGTTAATAACTTTGATGTGGCCCTAGACACGCTTTTAATGGAAGTGAAATTCCCTATAGCAGATACCAGAATTACAAAAGTAGTTTACAATGATGTAGAGCTGAAACCATTTTTGAAGGATACAGTGTACCGCCTTTTTATGTACAAATTACCAGAACCTTTACAGCCAAAAGATTCGGCATCGCTAGTAATTGAAACAAAAGCGACCACCAAAGGATTTTCTTCAGATACAGAAACGGCAGTTTTAGGGAATGGAACGTTCTTTAGAGATGCAATCTTCCCAACCTTTCATTATGATCGTGCTTTAAGCGATAATGGAGTTCGGATAAAGAATGGTTTGAAAAAACTGGATTATTTATATCCCCCAAGAACAGATAGTATTGCGCTTAAAAAGAACCTTTTTAATGAGGACGCAAATTATATGACTTTTGAAGCCACCCTTAGTACTTCGAAAGGTCAAACGGCAATTGCACCCGGAGTGCTCACTAAAAAATGGGAAGAAAATGACCGCAGTTATTTCAATTATAAATTAGAAGGAAAAACAGATTATTTTTTCAGTTTTGTTTCTGCAGAATATGAGGTTAAGAATGATTTTTGGATCGCTCCTAGTGGGAAAAAAGTAGATATTGAGATCTATCATTCTCCAAAACATAAGAGAAATTTAGATTACTTTATTAAGGGAATTAAAATCTCGTTGGATTATAACTCGAAAAACTTTTTTGAATATCCATATTCTGTGATCAGGATTATCGAATTTCCAGCGCATTCTAATTTTGCACAATCATTTGCAACCACCATCCCTTATTCTGAAGACTTTGGTTTTGTAGCAGATTTCTCTAAGGCCGAAGATTATAACTATGCGTTTAGGGTTACTTCTCATGAAGTAGCTCACCAGTGGTGGGGGCATATTGTAACTCCGAGTAAAACCTCTGGGGCTAATATTATTTCTGAAACTTTAGCGGAGTATGTTTCACTTATGACCATGAAACAAGAATATGGCGAAAATGGTATTAAATCATTTTTAAAGAATTCTCTGGATAGATACTTATCTAGTAGACAATTCAGTTTCAAACCGGAACGCTCTTTAATAAATGTTGAAACCGGGCAGTATATCTGGTATGAGAAAGGTTCCATGATCATGTACGACCTTCAAGATGTTATAGGAGAAGATAAAGTAAATGCAGGACTTCGTAGCTTTCTAGAAGAGTTCAAGTATATGGAAAAAGGATATTATGCTACTTCAGAAGATTTATATAGAGCTTTATACAAAGTAACTCCAGACTCCCTAAAATATAAAGTGGATGATGGTTTTAAGGAAATTGTGCTTTATGAGAACCGAGTAATTAATGCCAACACCAAAGAACTGAAGACTGGCAAGTGGGAAACTACTTTTACCGTGAATTCTAAAAAGATCTATTATGATGATGCAGGAAGAGAACGTGAAATAGATAAGAAAAAGAATCTTGTGGATATTGGCTTATTCGGTGAAGACGTGGTAAATGAGGAACAAGTGACAATTAAAGATCCATTCTATTTTGAATTGAAATGGTTAGAACCTGGAGATAATAAATTCACGATTATCACCGATAAAAAACCTTTAAAAGCAGGAATAGATCCATATAATAAATTGATAGATAGAAACTCAGATGATAATTTGAAATCTATTGAAGAATAGGGAGAAAAAATAAATTTTATGTGATTCTGAAACACGTTCAAGATAGCAGCACGATTGTTATTTTGAACGCAGTGAAGAATCTCATAGGAGTACTATCATCGTATTATAAAAGAGATCCTTCCTTCGTCAGGATGACAAGTGGAGACTCTAATGTCATTTGCGAAGTGAAGAATCATTGCATGTAAAAATTAGGTTTCGACTTCGCTCAACCTGACATTCTCATAAATAATACATAATTGAATATGAAACTATCTGGCCTTTAAAACTTAAATTAGAATAATTCTTTAAAGCCTTTCAAGTTTCACTTTTTAAAGTGAAATTGGAAGGCTTTTTTGATTTAAATAATGAAGGCTATATTTAGATTTGCCCTGATCTTGATAAAATATTTGCTCCCTTCCCCCAGGGAAGGGCTGGGGATGGGTTGTTAGCCTATACCCAATCTTTAGGATGTGCTAGCACCTCTAAAAGTCGCTCTTCTTCACTTCCAGATTCTGGATGATGATCGTATACCCATTGCACATGTGGCGGTAAACTCATTAAAATGCTTTCTATCCTGCCGTTGGTCTTTAAGCCAAACAAAGTACCCTTATCATGTACTAAATTGAATTCTACATAGCGGCCACGTCTTATCTCCTGCCAATCACTTTGTTCTTTAGAATATGGGAGTTTTTTTCTTTTTTCAACAATTGGAATATAAGATGCTAAAAAGCTATTTCCCACTTCGGTAACAAAATTGAACCAATCTTCCATGCTCATCTTTTCTGAAGCTTTACAATAATCGAAGAATAAACCTCCAATTCCTCGGGCTTCATCCCTATGTGCATTCCAGAAATACTCATCACATTTCTGCTTGTATTCAGTATAAAAATCTGGATGATGTGCATCGCAGGCCTTTTTGCAGATCTCATGGAAATGTTTTGCATCTTCATCAAATAAATAATAAGGTGTAAGATCTTGCCCGCCACCAAACCAACTGTCTATAAGGGTTCCGCTCTTATCGTACATTTCAAAATAACGCCAGTTTGCATGAACTGTAGGCACCATCGGGCTTTTTGGATGAAGGACTAAACTTAATCCACAGGCGAAAAAATCTACTTCTCCCACCTTAAAATATTGTTGCATTGCAGGAGGAAGTGGGCCATGCACCTGAGAGATATTCACTCCGCCTTTCTCGAAAACCCCGCCATTTTCTATAACTCGTGTTCTTCCGCCACCACCTTCTGGGCGATTCCAAAGATCTTCTTTAAACTTTGTACCACCATCTACTTCTTCCAATTTGGAAGTAATGGAGTCTTGTAGTTGCTCTATATATTGGAGGAATCTATTTTTCATGCGAATCTATACTAATGCTTTTGCTTGATTTAATTTCTGAATTAAACTAAACGAAAATGTTTTACTCTCTATTTGTGCTGTTTCGTAAACGGCTATCGTGCTTTTCGCCAAGTGCGATTCATGATCTACATCTTCTAAAGGAATTAACTTTAAAAGAAGATCTCCAAATTGTTCGTAATTTGAAAAGTCAAAGTTCAATTGTTTCAATTTGATCAACAATTCTTCAGAAGACCAAGCTTGAAGATCTGAAATTCTAAAACCTAGCTCTTCAAATAAGAGTCCATTAACCTTTGATCGTTGTTCACTATCATAAAATTCAGGAACAAATTCCAAGGCGATCAATTTGCCAATAAGCTCATTGATCTTTTGGTTCTCTTCGTCTTTTAGACCTTTGTTAAGCATTATGAATTATTTCGAATATTCTTTAACCGCATCTACAAAAGCACGGGCATTCTCTACTGGAATATCTGGTAAAATTCCGTGACCTAGATTTACAATATACCTGTCTTTTCCGAATTCATCGATCATTTGATGAACCATTTTTCTGATCTCTGCAGGTGGCGAATATAATCTTGTAGGATCAAGATTCCCTTGAAGTGTGATCTTTCCTCCAGTTAAATAACGTGCATTTCTTGCAGAACAAGTCCAATCTATTCCTAATGCCGAAGCTCCAGATTTAGACATTTCATCTAATGCAAACCAACATCCTTTTCCAAATGCGATCACAGGCACTTCATCTTTTAAAGCATCTATAATTTGTTGCATATATTGCCATGAAAAGATTTGATAATCTGTTGGTGACAACATTCCTCCCCAAGAATCAAAGATCTGCACCGCATCTACCCCAGCAGCAACTTTCGCTTTTAGATAAGCGATGGTAGTGTCGGTTATTTTTTGAAGCAAAATATGTGCAGCAACAGGATTTGTGAAACAAAATTTCTTTGCGATATCAAAATTCTTGGAACCTTGGCCTTGTACAGTGTAGCATAAAATAGTCCACGGAGAACCCGCAAAACCTATCAACGGCACCTCATCATTCAGCGCTTGCTTGGTCATTTTAATGGCATCCATCACATAACCTAACTCTTCATGTACATTTGGGACAATTACTTTCTCAACATCTTTGCTGGTACGCACGGGGTTTGGCAACCAAGGCCCAACGCCGGGCTTCATTTCTACCTCAATATTCATAGCTTGAGGAATCACAAGAATATCACTAAATAAAATAGCTGCATCTGGACCTACTTGATTTATAGGCATTACAGTGATCTCTGTTGCTAACTCCGGAGTTCTACAACGGGTGAAGAAATCATATTTTTCTTTTAATTTCATGAAATCTGGTAAATATCTTCCTGCCTGGCGCATCATCCAAACTGGTGGCCTATCTACGGTCTCTCCTTTTAGTGCTCTTAAAAATAAATCGTTCTTGATCATTTCTTATATTTTTTAACCGCCTGTACGATCACATTTTCAATACTAGGCTTATTTGCTATAATTATATTTTGAGTATGTTTTTTAGCTTCGGCTGCAGTGGTAGGGCCAATGCAAAAAGCAACACTCAAATTTAAGTCATTTTTCTTGCAGTAGCTTTGAACGCCACTTGGGCTGAAAAACAGTATGCCTTCAAAATTTCTATTGAATTTTTTAGGATTCAAAGTAGTGGTATATACTTCTAATTCCTGAATAGAGATATTCTGTTTTTTTAGAAGGTCGGGTAATTCCTCTCTCCGCTTAGATCCGCAGAGATAAAGAAATTGTTTTTCATTGAATTCATTCACTATCATATGAGCTAATTCTTCAGCAGAATTTGCTGAAGCGACTACAGAATATCCATTTTTTTCTATCTCAAGCTTGGTCTTATCACCAACACAATAAATATTAAGTTCCCGGGTTTGAAACTCTGGATATTGAGTAAAGAAACCTTTTACTCCATTTTGACTCGTAAAAATGAGGTTTCTGGGAATTGGTGCATCTAATGAAGAGTTATCAAAACCAATGTTAATCGCATCATATTCCACAAGGCCAATTCCGGAATTCAGAATCAATTGTTTCTGATTTTCAGCAAGGATCTTTGTGGAAAGTAAGGTAGCCATATTCGTTAGTTTAAGGCTTCTTTAATTCCTTCCATCAACACTCTTCCTCCATTATTCAGCACTTTTAAGGCGCATTCTTTTCCGAAATTAGGTGCGTCTTCAATAGCGATCCTTCTTTCTATAGAAACTTGTTTTTTTCCATCTAAACTGAATAAGGCTGCTTTAAATGAGATCTCATTTCCTTCAATAGTTGCTAAAGCGCCAATTGGAGCCGTACAGCCACCTTCCAAAATTTTCAAGAATTCACGTTCCATATGAACACAAATTTCAGATTCTCTATGATTCAGGGATTTTAGTATATCACGTGTTTCTGTGTCGTTTTCCATAGCAACTACAAGCATGGCGCCTTGAGCTGGCGCTGGAATCATCCAGTCCAGATCTAAAGAGTTTTCTGGAGTTAAATTGATGCGTTCTAGTCCGGCAGCGGCAAATATGGCGCCGTCCCAGTTGTTGTCTTCCAATTTTTTTAATCTGGTATTTACATTTCCGCGAAGATCTACAGAGCTATGGCTTGGATATTTGTTTAACCATTGTGCTTTCCTTCTCAAACTTCCGGTGGCAATAGTTCCTTCAGAATTCAAAAAATCTAGGCCTTTATGGATAAGTATGTCTTTTGAATTTGCTCTTATTAAAACAGCGGCTTCCACAATTCCTTTTGGTAATGCAGTCGGCACATCTTTCATAGAGTGAACAGCAATATCAATTTTCCCGGTTAACATGGCAACGTCCAGAGTTTTTGTGAAAATACCTGAAATGCCCATTTCATATAAAGGCTGATCAAGGTTTAGATCGCCGGTAGATTTTACAGGAAGTAATTCTGTTTTGTGTCCTAGTTTCTCAAGTGCGGCCTGTACGTTCTTTGCCTGCCAAAGTGCTAATTCACTATCGCGGGTGCCAATTCTAATAACTTTACTCATTATATGGAATCTTCTAGCTGAAAGACTTTTTGGATAAGTTCCAAACTTTCATCTGAGGTGTTAGTATCATCTTTAAGGTGATTGGCAAAATGATTCATTATTTTTTGAATAATTCTATTGCTTACTATTTCTGCTTGCTCACTATTGAAGTCTACTAATTTCTTGCTCTGGAAATCCAGTTCTGCATCTTTCATCGTTTTCAACTTCTTCTTTAAGGCTTTAATGGTAGGTGCGAATTTTCGCATTTCTAACCATTTATTGAAGTCCCCTTCAACTTCCTTAATGATCTCTTGTGCCTGCGGAATAAATTCTTTTCTTCTTTCCAGAGTAGCATCCGTCATCTGTGAAAGTTGATCTAAATGAACCACGCTTACATTTTCCATCCCAATAACATCTTCTGCTACATTTTTAGGAATTGAAAGATCTAAGATCAATAATTTCTTTTTCGCGTAGATCAATTCCTTAGAGATGGTAGGGTTTTGAGCTCCGGTAGCCACAATTAAAATATCTGTTTGGCGAATCTCAGATTGAAGATCGGCGTAATCTTTTACTTGTAAATTAAACTTTCCGGCAATTTTTTCGGCCTTATTCTTGGTTCTGTTGATTAAGGTGATGTGACTGTTTTTGGAATGTTTTACCAAATTTTCACAGGTATCCCTACCTATTTTTCCTGTTCCGAATAAAAGAATATTTTTATTGGTAACATTTTCAACTTCATTTAAAATATATTGAACCGAAGCAAAACTCACTGAAGTAGCACCGCTAGACAATTGTGTTTCGTTCTTTATTCGCTTGCTTGCTTGAATAACAGAATTTATTAGACGCTCCATAAAAGGATTAGCAACACCAATCTTTTTTGAAGCTATAAAAGCGAGTTTTAACTGACTTATAATTTCGAAATCCCCTAGTATCTGGCTATCTAAACCGGTTCCCACTTTAAACATATGAGAAATGGCGTCTCTGTTTTTATAAACAAAAGCCACTTTTTCGAACTCCTCCACAGTGCCGTGAGTATGTTGGCAAAGCAATTTGATTAATTGATATGGGTGCTGTGCAAATCCATACAATTCAGTACGGTTACAGGTAGAAGTAACGATGAGACCATCTATTCCTTCTATCTTGGCTTGTTGCAGTAAGTTTGATTTTCCTTCTTCCGTAAGGCTGAAATGTCCTCTAATATCGGCATCGGCTTTTTTATAGCTTAATCCAATTGTATAAAAGTGTTTCCCGCGAGAGATATGATAATTTTCCATGAACCTAATTAGGTATTCGATGGCAAAGGTAAATGATAGCTTATTTAAAAAGTAACGCTCAAAGTACTAAATATGTCGCTTGATGGGATTTATAGTTAGATGTATAGCTAATTGACACAAATACGCTAAATTTGTAGTGATTTCAAATACTATAGAATATTTAGTTTAGACTGATTCTAAATAAAAACCGAAATTTCTTATGATTTCAGAAGAAAAAAATATCGCTGAAGGGTTCGTAGATGAAACCAAAATTGAAGATGGTTTCTATATTTTAAAGTTCCAAAATGAAGAAAATCAGCCACAAAGAATTAGTAGAGAAATAGACAGTACCTACATTCAATTTCATTTTTGTGTAAAGGGAGATGGTAAATTTCTTTTCAATAATAGCAGCTACGAGCTGCCATTAAAAGAAGAATATTCGCTGCTATTATATAATCCGCAACGGGACTTGCCTTTAAATTTAGATCTACATCCAAAGTCTTGGGTAATCTCTTTGGTGATCTCTATTAAGAAATTTCACTCTATGTTTTCTCAGGAAGCCAGTTATATTCCTTTTTTGAGTGAAGAGAACAGCGACAAGAAATACTATAAAGATGGTGATATTACTCCCTCTATGGCTATTGTTCTCAATCAGTTGATGAACTTCAATTTAATGCCATCTATAAAATCGCTATATTTTAAAGCCAAGGCCTATGAGTTGTTAAGTCTTTATTTTAATAGAACAGGGGATAAAAGCGTAGAGCAATGTCCTTTCTTGGTAGACGAGGAGAATGTGATGAAGATTAGAAGAGCAAAGGATATTGTAATAGCTCATATGGCAGAACCACCTTCGCTTCAGGAGCTTTCTACAGAGATCGGATTAAGTTTAAAAAAACTGAAAGAAGGCTTCAAACAAATCTATGGAGATTCTGTTTATAGTTTCCTATTCGATTATAAGATGGAATATGCCAGAAAATTATTGGATTCTGGAGAATTCAATGTGAATGAAGTTGGTTTAAAAGTTGGCTATAGCACATCAAGTCATTTTATTGCGGCCTTTAAAAAGAAATTTGGAACCACTCCTAAAAAGTATGTGATGTCTTTAGTGCTCCCAAACAATTCTTAATGTATTGATTTTTCTAATGATCACATTTGTCAAAACAACCAAACAATTGGTTGCATAATATTATATAATCGTAATTTTATTTTTTTCAAAAAATTGCTGAAAACGAAGAAACATGAGTAAAGGCGTACTTCTAGTAAATTTGGGATCTCCAGATAGCACCGATCCAAAAGACGTAAAAAAATATTTAGGGGAATTTTTGATGGACGAACGTGTAATAGACGTTCCTTTATGGGCAAGAACCTTGCTTGTAAAAGGAATTGTTTTAAACACCCGTCCTAAACAATCTGCTGCTGCGTATCAAAAAATCTGGTGGGACGAAGGTTCACCGCTAATTGTACTATCTGAAAGATTAAAAGATAAGATAGATGAAAACACCTCTGTTCCTATTGTTCTGGCAATGCGTTACGGTACGCCAAACATTAAATCCGGACTTCAGGAATTACATGATCAAGGCGTAGATGAGGTTTTGATTTTCCCATTATATCCTCAATTCGCAATGGCTACCACCGAAACAATTTTGGTGTTGGCTGAAGAATTAAGGAAAGAGTTTTTCCCGAATATGCAGTTTACATCTGTTCCATCATTTTACAATCATCCAGATTACATACGAGTACTTGCAAATAGCGTTCAAGAAAAATTGAAAGATGTAAAATATCAACATATCTTATTTTCTTACCACGGAGTTCCAGAAAGACATATCCGTAAAAGCGATATCACAAAATCTCATTGCCAGATAGATGGTAGCTGTTGCAAAACAGCCTCTCCGGCACACCAATTTTGTTATAGACATCAATGTTTTGAAACCACAAGATTGGTTGCAGAATATCTTCAGCTAAAAGAAAATACTTATAGTGTTTCTTTCCAATCTAGATTAGGTTTCGATCCATGGTTGCAACCGTATACGGATAGAACTATAGAAAGATTTGGAAAACAAGGCATGAAAAATTTAGCCATTGTTACGCCAGCTTTTGTAAGTGACTGTTTAGAAACATTGGAAGAGATTGCTATGGAAGGAGAGGAGATCTTTCACGAAGTTGGAGGCGAAAAATTTACCGTTGTTCCTTGTTTGAATACTCGAGAAGATTGGGTAAAAGTACTTTCCAGATGGGTAGATGAATGGGCATTTTCCAATCCTGTGGAAGCATAATGGCCCATATAAATTCAGCGGCTTTAGGTAAGGATCCTATTTGGAGACTTCTAATAAAACAGGCATTACCTGCATCCATCGGGATCTTGGTAATGTCTTTGAATATTCTAGTCGATACCATTTTTGTTGGAAACTGGATCGGGTCTATAGCTATTGCTGCCATAAATGTTGTTTTACCCGTTTCTTTCTTTATTGCCGCGCTAGGGATGGCAATCGGGATTGGAGGTTCTTCTATTATCTCCCGAGCTTTGGGAGCAGGCAACAGTTCTAAAGCTTTGAAGACCTTTGGGAATCAGATAAGCCTTACTTTAATTTTGAGTGTTGCTTTAGTCCTAGTTGGGCTAACTTTTATAGATTCTATTATCCCAGCTTTTGGGGGGAAAGGAGATATTTTTGAACCTGCCAAGATCTATTATACCGTTGTTCTTTATGGAGTGCCTTTTTTAGCGCTTTGTATGATGGGGAACAACGTGATAAGAGCTGAAGGGAAACCAAAATTTGCAATGATCGCTATGATCATTCCTTCCGTTACAAACCTTATACTAGATTATATTCTAATAAACCTATTAGATATGGGTATGTTGGGAGCAGCCGTTGCTACCAGTGTTTCTTATTTTTTCTGCTTTTCTTATGTGGTCTGGTTCTTTCTATCTAAGAATTCAGAATTAAAAATAAACTGGTCACATTTTGGTTTTGATCTACCTGTACTTTCAGAAATCTCCTCTTTAGGATTTGTAACCTTAGCAAGACAAGCCGTAGTGAGCATTACCTATCTTTTAATGAACAATATCCTCTTCGAATTAGGAGGAGAAGATTCGGTTACCGTTTATGCAATTATTGGAAGAATGCTCATGTTCGCACTTTTCCCAGTTTTAGGAGTCACTCAGGGATTTCTGCCAATTGCGGGTTACAACTTTGGAGCGGGAAATTGGGGTCGAGTTAGAGAAAGCATCAATACCGCTATTCTATATTCTTCAGTATTAGGTTTATTGGTGTTTGCAGGGATCATGACCTTTTCAGAAGATATTGTTCGCATATTTACAGACAATCCAAATGTGGTTCGGGATACTCCGAATGCCATGCGTTGGGTATTTGCGGCTACTCCAATTATTGCTTTACAGCTTATTGGCTCGGCATATTTTCAGGCTATAGGAAAAGCTATTCCGGCCTTATTACTCACTCTTTCTAGACAAGGCTTTTTCTTTATTCCGTTGGTTTTGATCTTGCCAATATATTATGGAGAAATCGGAGTTTGGATCTCATTTCCATTGGCCGATGTCCTTTCCACAATTGTTACCGCCTATTTTTTGAACAGAGAGATCAGGTTGCGTTTAAAGCCCTCGCTTTCTGAAAAGGTTACCTAGAAATTGGTATATTTAATCCCTCATTGAGGGTTTAATTTCCCGAGGCCTGCCCGAAAAGAATTTCATTCAGGCGGGCTTGCCTCGAATTTTTAAAAGTATGATCCTCCCGAACCATCGGGACAAACTCGTGGGCTTGCCCCGAGGTTCTTGATTTTTCTAATACATCAGCCATCTTATTCAAAAATTTTTTAAATGAAAGCAACGATACTTAAACTTTTTCTTCTCTTTTTTTTCTTCGGAATTTATACTGAAACCAATGCCCAGCGAAATAAAAAATCGGCTGACACAGAAATAGATCAAGAAGCCTATGCTGCTTTAAAATATAGATTGATCGGCCCGTTCAGAGGTGGAAGATCTGCAGCAGTTACGGGAGTTCCCGGGGAACCGAATTTATTCTATTTTGGATCTACCGGAGGTGGAATTTGGCGTTCTAAAGATGGCGGAAGAACATGGGAGAATATTTCAGATGGTTTTTTTGGAGGAAGTATAGGAGCAATAAGTGTTGCAAATAGTGATCATAATATAATCTTTGCAGGAGGTGGTGAAAAAACTTTGAGAGGAAACGTATCCTCTGGTTCGGGAGTTTGGAAATCTGTAGATGCAGGAAAAACCTGGGAATCTAAAGGTTTAGAAAAAAGCAGACATATCCCAAGGATCTCTATTCATCCTACCAATCCAGAGATCGTTTACGCAGCGGTATTGGGGAATATATATAAACCAACTGAAGAACGAGGAGTTTATAAGAGTATAGATGGCGGAGCCACTTGGAAAAAGACACTTTTCGTAAATGATCAGGCGGGAGCAGTAGATCTTATTATGGATCCTAATAACCCCAGAATTTTATATGCTTCAACCTGGAGAGTGCAACGAACTCCTTATAGTTTGAGTAGTGGAGGTGAAGGGTCAGCCCTCTGGAAAAGTACCGATAGCGGAGAGACGTGGAAAGAAATTTCTAAAAATAAGGGCTTCCCTCAGGACACTTTGGGAATTATGGGAATTACAGTTTCTCCAGTAAATTCTAACAGAGTCTGGGCAATTGTAGAAAATAAAGATAAAGGAGGAGTTTATAGAAGTGAAGATGCTGGTGAAACCTGGAAAAATATAAATAGCAATCGCGAATTAAGACAACGTGCCTGGTACTATACGAGAATTTATGCTGACCCGAAAGATGAGGATGTGGTGTATGTTGTAAATGTATCTTATCATAAATCTAAAGATGGTGGAGAGAATTTCACTTCAGCAAGAGCGCCACATGGAGATCATCATGATATGTGGATAGCGCCAGAAAATCCAGATAGAATAATTATGGGTGACGATGGAGGTGCGCAGGTAACCTACGATGGTGGAGAGACCTGGAGTACCTATCACAATCAGCCAACAGGACAATTCTACAGACTTACTACAGACAATCATTTTCCTTATAGGATTTACGCGGCACAACAGGATAATTCAACTATTAGAATAGATCATAGAAGTACCGAATATTCTATTTCTGAAGAGAATTGGGAATCTACAGCGGGAGGAGAATCTGCACATATTGCGGTAGATCCAGAGAACGATGAAATTGTTTATGGAGGAAGCTATGGTGGATTTTTAACTCGAGTAAATCACGAAAAGAATACACAACGTGCAATTAATGTTTGGCCTGATAACCCGATGGGACATGGAGCCGAGGATATGAAATATAGATTTCAGTGGAATTTTCCAATTATCTTCTCTAAGCATGATCCTAATAAATTATATACCTTCTCTAATCATGTTCATGTAACTACAAATGAAGGTCAATCCTGGGAAACCATAAGTGAAGATCTAACTAGAAATGATCTATCTAAACTTGGTTCTAGTGGTGGTCCAATTACACAAGATAATACTGGAGTAGAATATTATGCTACTATTTTTGCTGCAGAAGAATCTTCCATACAAGAAGGTTTGATCTGGGTAGGAAGTGATGATGGATTGGTTCATGTAACAAGAGATGGCGGTAAAAACTGGGACAATGTAACTCCTAAAGATCTTCCTAAGTGGGCACAAGTAAATTCTTTAGAAACCAGTGATCATGAAGTGGGAACAGCTTATATAGCAGCAACCAGTTATAAATCTGGAGATTTTGCACCTTACCTTTATAAAACTACTGATTTTGGTAAAAGTTGGACCAAAATAACTAATGGTATTAATGTCGAACATTTTACAAGAGTGATTCGTGAGGATCCAACCAACAAGAATATATTATATGCAGGAACTGAAGAGGGAATATATATATCTTTTGATCAAGGTACTAACTGGAAAGCGTTTCAGTTGAATTTGCCGATCGTTCCTATTACAGATCTAGCAATAAAAGAGGACAATCTAATTGTAGCAACTCAGGGTAGAAGTATTTGGATCTTGGATGATCTTAGTGTATTGCACCAATATAAAGACGCTTCAACTAATAAAAAAGGACAGTTTTTATATCAGCCTAAGCCAACCTATAGAATTGGTGGGGGGAGCGGAAGCAATTCTAAGACCGAGGGAACCAATCATTCAAATGGTGTAGTAACTTATTTCAATATTGAAGAACTGGATGAAAAGAAGGACACTATTTATCTTACCTATTTCAATCAGGCTAATGACACTTTAAAATCCTTCGGAAACCAATCTAAAGAGGATAAATTAAAAGTAGATAAAGGTGGAAATATGTTTGTTTGGGACATGTATCAAAAAGGAGCAGAAAAACTAGAAGGAATGATCCTTTGGTGGGCAGATCTTGAAGGGCCAAGAATTCTTCCTGGAGAATATTCGGTAGAATTGAATGTGAACGGCGAGAAACAACGCAAGACTTTTACTGTACTGGCAAACCCAAATTCTGAAACAGATGCTGCAGGACTTCAGGATCAATACGATTTCATTAGTGATGTAAATGCTACTGTAGATGAAGCACATAAATCTATCAAAAAGATAAGAAAGATAAATGCGCAATTAAATTCATTTCAAACACAATACAAGGGCAAGGCTGAGGTAAAGGATTTGGTTGGAAAAGCTAAAGAAATGGAAGATCGCTTTAGTGAGATCGAGAAAGCTTTATATCAGACTCAAAATAAAAGTGGTCAAGACCCTTTAAATTTCCCGATTAAGTTAACTAACAAATTGGCACATTTAAATTCGTTAGTTGGAATGGGAGATTTTCCACCAACAGATCAAGATATCGCCGTTAAAAACGAATTAACTTCAGAAATAAAAAACGAGTTAAGTGCTTTCAATTCGTTGATAGACAAAGAAATGGAAGATTTCAACAGGCAATTCAATACGAAGAATCTTAATTATTTATTTTTGGACGCTCAATAAGATCAATGGAATATTACAATTACATTAAATCTCTTCATTTAATATTTATAATTACCTGGTTTGCGGGTTTGTTCTATATTCCGCGACTTTTTGTGTATCATATTGAGGCCGCAGCCAGGCAGGAACCCGAACGTTCCATCTTAACAACCCAGTTAAAACTTATGACCAAACGGCTTTGGTATATTATTACTTGGCCTTCAGCAATTTTAGCTAGTATCTTCGCTTTTTGGATGCTTTATTTGATGCCAGCCTGGGTAGAGCAGGATTGGATGCAAGTAAAACTGGGATTTGTCGTGCTGTTATATGCCTATCACTTCAAATCTCATCTAATATTTAAAGAGATGCAGCACGATGTTATAAAATGGACTTCCAACCAGATGCGCTTATGGAATGAGGGGGCTACTTTGATCTTATTTTCGGTGATCTTTTTGGTGATCGTTCGAGATGCGATTAATTGGATCTATGGAGTTCTTGGTATATTTCTGTTGGCAGCTATGTTGATGCTTGGTATAAAAATATACAAGCGAATTCGTTCTAAGAGCCCAGATGCTTAACATGGTGTGATAATTGATTATTTGAGAATAACTACGCAAAATACTTTATGAAGCTTTTAAAATTATCTTTAAGAAACCGAATTTTCATCTCTATGATGTTATTGGTTTTAGGAGCTTCCATACTTATTGCCGGGGTAACTGTTTTTCAATATAAACAGGAATCTGAAGCTTATCACCGGGAACGTCTTGAGCGAAAAGAACAGGCAATTCGGGAGAATATAAAATTTGTATTAGAAGGAACTACTCATCTGGTAAATACAGAGAATATGCCTGTGATCCTTCAGCAGAACAACAAAATTTATGAGATCTCACAAGTGCACGATATGCAGCTTAATGTGTATGATCTTAACGGGAAACTACTTATAAAATCTAACGAATCATTCTTTAGGGATACTACCAATGTGCAAATCCCGAAGCATATTATTAAGGAATTGGAAAATTCCCAAAATAAAAGATATCTAAATCGGTCTCAGGTGAATGAGCAGAAATTTCAGTCTTCTTATACGTATATCACAGACAATAAATTTAAGCCGTTGGCAATCTTATTTCTTCCATATTTACAAGATGACGATCTTCTTCAGAAAGATCTGAACGATTTTTTAATGAAATTAGGTGAGGTTTACCTCTTTATGTTCCTTATTGCTATCTTGATGTCTTATTTTCTATCTAAATACATCACTAAATCACTTAAAATAGTGTCACAAAAGATCATTGAGACACGTTTAGACAAACGCCTTCAGAAAATACAAATAGAAAATGCTTCTGAAGAGATTTATGCGCTGGTCTCGGCTTATAATAGTATGATAGATGAGTTGGAGGAGAGTGCCGTTAAACTTGCTACAGGAGAGAGGGAACAAGCTTGGCGGGAAATGGCAAAACAGGTGGCACATGAAATTAAAAACCCCTTAACACCAATGCGCTTAACCGTGCAAAGTTTTCAAAGAAAATTTGATCCTGAAGATCCAAATGTGCATCAAAAAGTAGATGAATATACCAATACCCTTATCCATCAAATAGACACCATGAGCGCGATAGCTTCTGCTTTTTCCAATTTCGCAAAGATGCCCGCACAACAAAACGAGATCCTGAATGTATCAAAAATCGTTAAATTGGCGCTGGATATTTTCAATGAAAATTACATCGTTTTTCATTCAGAAAAAGAAGAGATTCTAGCGAAATTTGATCGGACTCAGTTGATTAGGGTGGTAACTAATCTGGTTAAAAATGCCACTCAGGCCTTACAGGAAGAAGAAAACCCAAAAGTTTTGGTGGAGGTTTCTGAAGATGATACAATGGTTATTATTCGGGTATCAGATAATGGGATTGGGGTTTCAAAAGAAGATAAAGAAAAAGTCTTTGAGCCAAAATTCACCACTAAATCTAGCGGAATGGGTCTAGGACTGGCAATGGTTAAAAATATAGTAGAAACTTATCAAGGTGAGATCACCTTTATTTCAGAGAAAGATAAAGGCACTATCTTTACCGTAAAGTTTCCAAAGCAGGCTTCTTAAAATGTTCAAGTTTCGTTTTTATTTAAAGTTCTGAGGATACAATTTTTTTGTCCCCTGGGTCATTAATAAAAAGATTTATCTAGCGTGGGAAATTGACGTATGAAAGATGCTGAAACAAGTTAAGCATGACGGAAGTTATAACCAGTATCTTCACCCTGTCCCGATACTTCGGGAGTTTCAGGGTCTCTTATACCGAGCATTCTGGAAAAGAATTCAAAGTTAACGAAGTTAAAAGATTTAAGGAACATTCCGTTTGCGATCGATGTGACATTTAAAATCATTAATATTATAAAATCATCGGTTTCCGGTAAAAATATTCAAATAGTTATAACTTTATTATTCAGAGGTTTTACAACATTCAGAAGATAGGTTATACCCGAATGGAGTATCTTATTGAACGCAAGGTTTCGGTTAGTTATAATTGAGTCTTGTCTCTAGTTTCTTAAAGCGAAGCGATCTTGGATCCTTTTTCTGATAAGAGTATTTAAAAATCTAAAAAACATATATAAAATGAATTTTGAAAATATTTTAGTTGAAAATAATGAAGGAATCCTTCAAATTACAATAGACAGACCCACTAAATTAAATGCATTAAACAAGGCTACTATAGAAGAATTACATGTTGCTTTTGATGATGCAAAAGAAGATGAAGATGTAAAAGTGATTATTCTAACAGGAAGCGGAGAAAAGGCTTTCGTTGCAGGAGCAGACATCAGTGAATTTTCAGATTTTTCTCCGGAAGAAGGAAAGGTTTTGGCAGCTCAAGGTCAGGCAAAATTATTCGATTTTGTAGCTAATTTTTCAAAACCAGTAATTGCAGCAGTAAACGGATTTGCTTTAGGTGGCGGACTTGAACTAGCAATGGCAGCACACTTTAGAATTGCCAGTGATAATGCAAAAATGGGACTTCCTGAAGTTTCTCTTGGGGTAATACCTGGATATGGAGGAACACAAAGATTACCGCAATTAGTTGGAAAAGGACGTGCCATGGAAATGATTATGACCGCCGGAATGATAGATGCCAACCAAGCGTTGCAGTATAATCTGGTAAATCACGTTGTTTCTCAGGAAGAATTACTTGATTTTGCGGAAAAACTAGCTGGCAAGATCATGCGTAATTCTTTGGTGGCAATTAGCTCTGCTATTAAAGCAGTAAATGCAAATTATGAAACAGGAGTTAATGGTTTTGAAACTGAAATTAACGAATTTGGAAGCTGCTTTGGTACCGCCGATTTTGAAGAGGGAACTTCAGCATTTTTAAACAAGCGTAAAGCAGATTTCCCTGGGAATTAATTACTCGTTGAGGTTTTAATAAACTTTTATTTCCAACGACAAAATTGTTATTCTGAACGAAATGCAATGGGGTAAAGAATCTCTAGATGCTGAAACTAGTTACCATTGACGTGTTGTATAAATTGCTGATTTATAGATAATTGACACGCCTAATTCTATGCAAGTTTTTTAATACGCTTTTTGTTATATTGAGGTGATTTCAAGAATTTGTAAAACGCTCCCTTTAGTCGATAAAGATTTGTTCAATTTTTAAGATTGTTCATTTTTTTGCGTGTCCAAAAAAACGAACCAAAAAAAGGACACTTTTTTGTAGGTGTTTCTTATTATGCTACCGCATAATAAGAACCGTACTTCCACGACTAAATTTTCTCCAAGGCTTCGAAAATTTTACGCCGTGGAAGCACTACACTTGCAAAAAAGAAGTTCTTAAGAAGATAAATCAGCTAGAAACAATCATACGTCAAAAACCTACGCTAGATATTTTTTTTGTCACGGGTCCAACATTGACGGAAGTTAAAATTGGTATCGTCACCCTGTCCCGATACTTCGGGAGTTTCAGGGTCTCTAATTCGGAGCAACTTAGAAAATACGTCAAGTAGCTCTAAGTTTTTAAATGAAGGCAGAAGTTACTTTTAAAAAACAAAAATATGGAATATTTCCTTTTTAATGGAAATATTCCATATTTTTATTTAATGCCTGTAGAGAGAGAATATATAAAAGGAAGAGGAGCTCAATTGAATGTATCCAATAAATTTGATACCCATAGTAATGAGTTGCGATCAGATTTTTTGAATTATTGCGCGATAGAAGGTGATGAGGTTACCAATTCTAAAACGGTTCTTATAGATACGTTCCCAAAAACCATTGTAAATAAAGTGGTAAGTCCAGATGTTGGAATGGGATATTCCTTAAATCCATACCAAGGATGTGAGCATGGTTGTATCTATTGTTATGCACGAAATTCTCACGAATATTGGGGTTTTAGTGCAGGATTAGATTTTGAACAGAAAATCTTAGTTAAGCGGAATTCAGTAGAACTTCTGGAAAAGAAACTGCAAAGTTCAAGATGGAAAGCAGTTCCTATTATTCTCTCAGGAAATACAGACTGCTATCAGCCAACAGAGAAAAAACTGGAAATCACACGGCAACTACTTAAAACATTCTTGAAGTTTAAACACCCAGTGGGAATAATCACTAAAAATTCCTTGGTGCTTCGAGATCTTGATATTTTAAAAGAATTGGCAAAGGATAATTTGGTGCAAGTACATCTTTCTATCACCTCTTTAAATGAAGAAACTCGTAGGCTCCTAGAGCCAAGAACAGCAACGGTCAAAAAAAGATTGGAAACTCTAAGCCAATTAGCCTCAAATAATATCCCGGTAAGTGTTATGATGGCTCCCATTATTCCGGGAATCAATAGTCATGAGATCCTACCGCTTGTAAAATCCATTGCTGATAATGGCGCTTTAGGAGTTGGTTATACTATGGTAAGGCTGAATGGAGCAATCGGTGGGATATTTTCTGATTGGATCCAGAAAGCAATGCCAGATAGAGCAGATAAAGTACTGCATCAAATTGCAGAATGTCATGGTGGAAATTTGAACGATAGTGTATTTGAAAGGCGGATGAAAGGCTCAGGAAACATAGCAGAACAGGTTTCTCAACAATTTAAGATCGCCCGAAAGAAGTATTTATCGGGAAGAGAAATGCCAAAGCTCAATTGTGAACTTCATGAAGAATACAAAGATGGACAGATGAAGCTGTTTTAACTAAGAGTAACTACTGGGAATTATTTATATATTCGGGGTTATTGAAAATCGCTATCAAATAATAGATAATTGAATAATAATTAATGAGAATCTATCAAGAAAATATAAAAAAGTATAATTCCAAAATATTAAGTTTAAATAAAATACTAAGTAGAATGTCATTACTCAGGCTACTTATATTTGTCATTTCAAGTATCATTATTATATACTTGTTTAGTGCCAAATTATTTACTCCTTTCTATATCGTGTTTCCTGTTTCAATAATATGTTTTGCTTTAGTTTTAAAGCACCACACAAAAATATCTTACTTAAAGAACCATATATTATTCCTGATAAACATAAATGAATCCGAGATTCTAAGAGAAAAATGTGACCTGGAAGAATTTGATACTGGACATAAGTTTATTGATCAAAATCATCCGTACACATCTGATTTAGATATTTTCGGGCAACATTCTATTTTTCAGTTGGTTAACAGGGCAACTACAGAATCAGGAATGATCCTTTTATCAAAATGGCTTTCGGAACCTGCATCTAATAATGAAATAGATAAAAGACAAGATGCCATAAAAGAATTATCTCAGAAATTGGATTGGAGGCAAGACTTTCAGGCGTCAGGCATGCACTTCCAAAATAAAAAAAGTGATTATTTTAAACTGTTAGATTGGGTGAATGAACCTGTTGTTTTATTAAAATATCGAAGAATATATATGGCAGTTGCAATAATCCTTCCTGTTCTATTATTGCTTGTCTCATACTTTTTTTATGCCAACCTGGGTTCACAAAAGGTGATTATTTATTTTTCTCTTATAATCTTAGTTCTGCTAATCAACTATATGATTTTAAGAAAGATAAAACCCATGGCGGAGGAGATCGTTGAAACCTCAACTAAGAATCTTCAAACGTTAAGGGGTTACCAGACCCTTATAAATAAAATTGAAAGTGAAAGTTTTCATTCAAAAAAATTATACGATTTACAATCAATATTAAAACATGGCAAATATTCGGCATACTATGAAATTAGCAGGCTATGCAGAATATTGGATTACTCACAACAAAGACCTATAGCGAAGATACCAATAAGTGGGAATTACGTGTATTCTATATTAAACTTTTTTCTGCTCTTGGATATTCACCTGATTATTGATACAGAAAATTGGAAATTAAAAAATAGAGAGGTTTTAAAATCGTGGGCGGATATAGTGAGCGAGTTTGAGGTAATTAATAGTCTTGCAGGTTTTTGCTATTCAAATCCATCATTTACATTTCCAGAGATAACAGAAAAGAACAACTACGTACATTTTGAGTCGTTGGGACATCCTTTAATAAATTCAAATAATCGTGTTTGCAATAATTTTCATTCCGAAGGACAAGGTAATGTTGTTATGATTACCGGATCTAATATGGGAGGAAAAAGCACATTTTTAAGAACCGTTGGCGTAAACCTTGTATTGGCATTAGCTGGTGCACCTTGTTGTGCAAAATGTGGGCAGATTACCAATCTGAAATTATATACCAGTATGCGAACCCAAGATAATTTACTGAAAGGAATTTCATCTTTTTATGCAGAATTAAATAGAATTGAAAAGATGCTGAAACTGATAGAAAGTAATCACAATGTATTTTTTCTTTTGGATGAGATGTTTAAAGGTACCAACTCGGAAGATAGACATAGAGGAGGGTTTTCATTAATTAATCAAATTAGTGAGCTAAATACCTCGGGAATTATTGCAACACACGATATTGAACTTGCAAAATTAGCTGGGAATAAAATGTTGGTTACAAATTATAGTTTTAATAGTGAGATTAAAGATAATTCAATGATTTTTAGCTATGAACTTGATCCGGGTATATGTAATGATTTTAATGCAAGTGAGCTAATGAAAAATAGCGGAATCAAAGTTTTATCGAATATTTCATAAAGTGAAATCGAATAAAAATACGGCAAATAACAACGTAAAATGGAAATAGCGGATTTAACAGAAAAAAATTAAATTTGTTCCTATAAAAAAAATCGTTAAGCTAAAAAACCTTCATCCAAAATTCCACGCCACTGGAGTGTCTACATCTATTGGTGCAAGTACATCTTTCTATCACCTCTTTAAATGAAGAAACTCTTAGGCTCCTGGAGCCAAGAACCGCCACAATTAAAAAGAGATTGGAAACTCTAAACCATTTAGCTTCAAATAATATCTCGGTAAGTGTTATGATGACCATTATTCCGGGAATCAATAGTCATGAGATCCTGTCACTTGTAAAATCCGTTGCTGATAATGGCGCTTTAGGAGTTGGTTATACCATGGTAAGGCTGAATGGAGCTATCGGTGGGATATTTACTGATTGGATCCAGAAAGCAATGCCAGATAGAGCAGATAAGGTATTGCATCAAATTGCAGAATGTCATGGTGGAAATTTGAACGATAGTGAATTTGGAAGGCGGATGAAAGGCTCAGGAAACTTAGCAGAACAGGTTTCTCAACAATTTAAGATCGCCCGAAAGAAGTATTTATCGGGAAGAGAAATGCCAAAGCTCAATTGTGAACTTCATGAACAATACAAAGATGGACAGATGAAGTTGTTTTAATCCCTCATTGAGGGTTTAATAAGCGATGCACAGGCAAGGTAGACTCGCAATTAATTATTTAAATTGGAATGAAGGAAATAATGTTGAATTTATTCTTCGCTTACCAGATATATAAAGACAGGGAAATGATCTGAAAATCCTCCGGTATAACCGCTATAATCATAACTTCTAAAAGGATATCCACGGAATTGCCCGTTTAGGGTAATCAGATATTGTGAGTTAAAAATTCCGGCCTGGTAAAATTGAAGTCCGCTGCGGCTGCCTAATAAAGATTCAGAAATCAAGATCTGGTCGAATAAATTCCAACTATCCCTATAGGCTAAAGAACCTTTTCCTTGCTTGGCTAAATTTTCCATAGGATTGAACATCTCTTGAGCCGCGATGGTTTTACGATTATTGCTTGTTTTTAAAACCTTTTTAAAGCTTTTATTAGTAGGATCGTCATTAAAATCACCCATTGTGATGATCTTAGAATAAGGATCTTTTTGATAAATAGAATCTATGATCTGCTTGTTTAAATAAGCTGCTTTTTCCCTTTTATAATTGGATTTTGCTTCCCCACCGCTTCGGGATGGCCAATGGTTCACAATTATATTTATTGCTTCTCCATTTAACTTTCCAGAAACCACTAACTGATCTCTGGTAAAGATTCTCTTTGTAGGGTCATCCAGATCATAAAGCATTAACCTTCTGGACTGGGAATCATCGGACGTAAATAAAGATTTTTGATATAAAAGAGCCACATCTATGCCACGCATATCTGGAGAATCATAATGTACTATTTGATAATTAAATTTTTCTAAGAGGGGATGACTTACCAGATCTTCTAGCACTTGCAAATTTTCGACCTCACATAAACCTATAATAGCAGGCGCAGTTTTAGAAGTTTCCACTCCAATTTCAGAGATCACACGGGCAATATTTTTTATTTTATCCAGATATTTTTCAGGAGTCCAAACATCTTTCCCTAGCGGAGTTCTATCATCATCGAAAATTAAGGGATCATCTTCGGTATCAAAAAGATTTTCAACATTGTAAAAAGCTACGGTGTAAATATTATAATTCTTTCTCTCTTGACCCAAGGAACTAGATGTAACTATAAGAACTGTAATCATTGTAATTACAAGTCTTCTCAAATTTATAATAATAGAAGAAATGTTCCTCATGTTCTATTAAAAGTTAAATTATTAGTGAAAGTACATTTAATTTCAAATTAATTTAATAAAAAGGTTACCTTAATTGCTGAAATTGAGTGATTTATAATGAAAAGCAGAAAGCTTTTATTATTTATGATGCTTCTGGGCATTCTCAAGATTTCTGCTCAAAACACCTCCCTTACAGGTTCCGTAGTGGACGCCTTGTCCGATAATCCAATCTCAGGAGTAATTCTGAAACTGGAAGGGACTGCCTATGTTTCAAAAACAAATACTGAAGGAATTTTTATTTTTTCTGAGATCACTTTAGATACGGGCAATTATATTCTTGAAATTTCAAGATCTGGATACAACACGCTTCGCTTCCCGGTTAATTTAAATACTAACGGGAATAAACAGCTAGATTTCATCCCGCTTCAACCAGATCTTATGAAAGAACAAATTCAGTTAGCCACCATAAGTTTAAGTGAATCTGAGTTAAGCGAAGACCAGAGTGGAGCCGATAATATTGCCGGTTTGCTGCATGCTAGCAGAGATGTGTTTTTAAATGCCGCAGCATTCGATTTTAGTCAAACTTTCTTTAAACCACGAGGACTTGGAAGCGAATATAGTACGGTCTCTATTAATGGCATCGAGATGAATAAATTTTTTGATGGAAGACCACAATGGAGTAATTGGGGAGGGCTAAATGATTTGCAACGAAATCAGGTTTTTGCTAATGGCTTAGTTCCCGGAGAAACCACTTTTGGACAAGTGGCGGGGAACACTAATATTAATATGCGAGCCTCAAAATATGCTAAAGGCGCGAAAGTTTCTTATGCCGGAGCGAACAGAAGCTATACCGGGCGAATTATGGGCAATTATAACTCTGGAGAAAAACAAGGTGGCTGGTGGTATTCTGTTGGTTTGGCAAGGAGGTTTGCAAATGAAGCCTACATTGACGGCACCCTATACGATGCCAATTCATTTTTTGCTTCAGTTGAAAAAAGGTTGAATTCGAACCATTTTTTAAATTTCACTGCATTTTATACTCCAAATACTCGCGGAAAATCTTCAGCTAATACTCAGGAAGTATTCGATCTAAAGGGAAGAAAGTACAATTCCTTTTGGGGTTTTCAGAATGGTGAAATAAGAAATAGCAGATTAAAAGAGATCCAAGAGCCAATTTTGATGCTGAATCATTTCTGGAAAGTTTCAGAAAGAACTCGACTCAATACAAATATTGGATACCAATTCGGGACTACAAGAAATTCTCGTTTAGATTTTGGAGGCACTAGACTGGTAATTCAGCCAGATGGGCAAGAAAGTTTTGTGGGAGGTGGAAGTAATCCAGACCCATCATATTATCAAAAACTACCAAGCTACTTTCTAAGGTTTGAAGATAATCAGAATTATGAAGCGGCCTATTTGGCGCAACAGGAATTTCAAAAGGATGGACAAATAGATTGGAATTCACTATACAATGCCAATGAAACGGCATTTGATAGTGGTGGAAATTCTGTTTATGTTGTTGCAGAAGATGTTACAAAGGATAAGTTGATAAATGTAAACACTATTTTAACTTCATCTATAAACCCATCGATATTAATTAATGGAAAACTGAAATTTTCTTACTTAATCAGTGAAAACTACTCGGAGGTAAAAGATCTTCTAGGAGGAACCGGATATTTGGATGTAGATTTCTTTTCTGAAGGAAATAGGGCGCAAAGTGATTTATTGAACCTAAACAGGATTGCCGAAGAAGGAGAAAGATTTAAATATAATTTTGAATGGCAAGCAAGTTCTGCTGAGGCCTTTGTAAATGCAGGATTCAAATCTAAAAAACTAGATTCTTATTTAGCGGCCCAAGTATCTCAAACCTTTTATCAAAGGGAAGGTCTGTTTCAAAATGGGAACTTTCCGGATAATTCTTTAGGAAAAAGCGAGAAATTGAATTTTACAGATTATGGCATCAAAGCTGGTTCTGTGTTTAAACTATCTGGGAAACATTTATTTGAAGTTAACACAGGGTATTTCACAAAACCTCCAACTTTAAGAAATTCATTCTCTAATTCCAGACAAAACAATAACACTATTCCCGGCCTAAAAAGCGAACAAATTTATTCTGCAGATGCTAGTTATATTTTTAGAAGTTCGATGATAAAGATTAGAATTACTGGTTATTTTACTCAAATTAATGATGCTACAGAAATCTCATTTTACTATGCCGATGGGCTTTCTGGATTGGGAAGAAATAGTACTACGGCATTTGTTCAGGAAATACTTTTTGGAATAGATAAACAACATATAGGACTAGAAATGGGTTTTGAAGCCCAAGTTACTTCTACTTTAAAACTAAAAAGTGCCCTTGCTCTAGGTCAGTTTGTTTATAATAGCAATCCAAATTTAACGCTCACTTCCGATGATTTTACTGAAGCTCAGAATTATGGAGAGTCTAAATTAAAAAACTATAGAATTGCAGGTGGACCGCAAAGAGCTGCACAATTAGGTTTTGAATATCGCGATCCTGATTTCTGGTGGTTTGGCACAACGCTCAATTATTTTTCTCATGCTTTTGCAGATGTTAGTCCGCTAGCTAGAACCAGCAATTTTGCAACCGATTCAGACGGACTTCCACTTCTAAACTATGACGAAAATATTGCTCAAGACCTCTTAAAGCAGGAGCAATTTGATGATTATCTATTATTGAATGCCGTTGGAGGAAAATCCTGGAGAATTAAGAATAATTACATCGGATTTTTTATAAGTATCAATAATATCTTGGATGTAGTTTACAAGACAGGAGGCTTCGAGCAATCTCGAAATGCGAATTTTAGAACTCTAAAAGAAGATAGAGATAGGGAGCAACCTGTTTTTGGCTCCAAATATTGGTATGGAACGGGGTCTAGCTATTATGCTAATATATATGTGAGATTTTAAAAAATAAGAAGATGAAGAGATTTAAATATTTAAAGCGGACTGTATTATTTATTACAATTCTAGCATTGGCATCTTGTGTGAAAACAGATGATTTTGAGATACCGCAGACTAACGAAGCTGTAGATGCATTTAATGGAAATCTAACAAGCATTTCTGCAATTAAAGGGAACTATAATCCTACTACAGCTCAAATTTATAACTTTCAAAATACGGAAACTTTTATCGAAGGTTTTGTTATCTCTAGTGATGAAGCCGGGAATTTTTATAAAAAACTAGTACTCCAGGACAAGTCTTCAAATCCTACATCTGGGATTCAAATTTTATTAGATGAGACTTCTTTATTTGAATCTTATGAATTTGGTAGGAAAATCTATATAAAATTAGAAGGCCTTAGTTTGTGGTTTAATAATGGGGTTTTTCAACTAGGGATCCAAAATAGAGGAGATGTAGTTGCGATTCCTCAATCATTGATAGATGAACATCTTATTAGATCTTCTATCACTTCAGAAATTGAACCTGCAAGTCTTGATATTTTAGATTTTTCTGAAGCTTATACGAACCTTTATATTCGTTTAGAAAATATTCAATTCAACAAAAACTTAATTAGGGAAGGCCAACGCTTTACATTTGCGGCTGAGGTGACTGATAGATTTGACGGAGAACGCCAAATAGAGAGCTGTGAGACGGGCAGCTCAAGTTTCTTAAGCACTAGCACCTTTTCAGATTTTAAGTCGTTGTTGTTGCCTCAGTTTTCTGGAACTATTGAAGGAGTTTTAACTCGTAACTTTTATGATGATCATTTTGTTGTGATCCTTAATTCTCCAGAAAATTTACAATTTGAAGAAGACTCCAGATGTGATCCAAATTATTTGAAATGTGGAGAGAACTTAAGCGTAGGCTCAAAAGTTTTGTTTGAAGAGAATTTTGTTGGAATAAGCAATGAAAACATGCTTGACGGCAGAGGGTGGACAAATATTAATGTAAACGGAGGAAACGAACGATTTGAAGATGGGATCTTAAATAGCGATAGATATATTAGAATATCTGCTTTTAAAACTAATGAAAACCCATTGGAAGCGTGGCTAATAACCCCGGGAATTTATCTAAACAATTCAATTAATGAAGTTTTAAGTTTTGATATTAAAGCTTCCTATGATAATGGAATCTTTCTTTCCGTATTAATAACAAACAGTTTTACAGGGAATCCACTTACCACAGAGTGGCAATTATTAGATGCTACTATTCCCATTGGACCCACCAGCCAATTTGGAACAAACTTTAAAAACTCCAAGATCGATATTTCTTGTTTAGAAGGAACCATAAATATGGCCTTCAAATATCTTGGTGCGGCGCCAGACAAAACGACGACTTACGATATTGATAACATAAGAGTAACAGGAAATTAAGATTTGTTTTAATTGTTTTTGACTATATTTAAGACAGGCAAATATCCCCTCTTTTTTAATTATTTATTTTATACTATATGGTAAAAAAATTACTATTGATAGCGGTACTGTTATTTGTATTTATTACTTCCACTCAGGCTCAGGATCTTTCCGGAAAATGGCGGTGGAATTCAAATAATGGGCAGGTGGTTTATTCTCTTACTCTAAACCATATTTCAAAAGACAGGGTAACAGGTGTACATTGTATTCAGAATTTCAAAAGAAAAATTATAGAATGTTTTACACCGGAGGAAGAATATACGGTTACTTTAGTAAAAATTACCGAAAACATTTTTAAGGGAAGTCTTCTTAGCGGAACAGGAAAAGAAAGGGAGATGCGCGATATCCAAATCCAGTACCTGCCCTTGGAAGATAGAATTATATTTAGCCTCACTACGGTGCCGGAGGAACCATTTCTTATACCGGTGGAGGCGATTTTACAGCGCTAACAGCAATTTGTATATGATAGCGTAATTTGGAGACCAAACCTAGTAAACAGGATCCGTTTTAGAACTTTTACCTTTATAACACCATTTTCTCACCTTAACCCCAAGCCAAAATACAACCTTGTACCCACCCGGTGAGTGGCGTAAGAAACTAAAAAAACCTGCTACACTATAGATAGCAGGTTTATAAATATAATTTCTGGGAAAACTTATTCCTCTTCTTGGTCCTCAGTAATGGATTCGTATTCTGGATAAAGCAAGTTGTTATATGGAAATCTGGTAATATGAATCTCTCTTACAGTATCGTAAACTTTCTTCCTGAATTCTTCCATATTGTCTTTGTTCAGTGCTGAAATGAACAATACGTTATCACCCATCCTATTCATCCAGGTGCGTTTCCAATCTTCTAAAGAATAGTGGTCTTGAGTATGTTCTGTAACAAGATCATCTTCTTCTATTTTTTCTTCCACAAAAGCATCGATCTTATTGAAAACCATAATAGTCGGCTTGTTGGTAATCTTTATATCCGCCAAGGTTTGGTTCACAGATTCAATATGATCTTCAAAATTTGGATGTGAAATATCCACCACGTGCAATAAAAGATCGGCTTCCCGAACTTCATCCAGAGTAGATTTGAAGGATTCTACTAACTGTGTAGGCAATTTTCTAATAAAACCTACCGTATCGGTTAGAAGAAAAGGCAAATTTCTGATTACTACTTTTCTTACAGTGGTATCTAAGGTTGCAAATAATTTGTTTTCAGCAAAGACCTCGCTCTTGCTTATCACATTCATCAAGGTAGATTTCCCCACATTCGTATAACCTACAAGCGCTACGCGAACCATTGCTCCACGGTTTCCACGCTGCACGCCCATTTGCTTATCTATCGTTTCCAATTTCTTTTTAAGCAAGGTGATTTTATCTCTTACAATCCGTCTATCTGTCTCGATCTCTCTTTCCCCAGGACCGCGCATTCCAATACCCCCACGCTGACGTTCCAAGTGAGTCCACATTCCGGCAAGTCTTGGCAATAGATATTGATATTGTGCTAATTCTACCTGAGTTCGTGAATTACTGGTTTGAGCTCTTTGTGCAAAGATGTCTAATATTAGATTCGTTCTATCCAGAATCTTACAATCAAGGATCTTTTCTATGTTTTTTTGTTGTGCAGGTGATAGTTCATCATCAAAAATGGCAGTTCCCACATTGTTAGCTTCAATAAAAACTCTAACATCTTCAATCTTTCCAGTTCCAATAAATGTCTTTGGATTCGGCTTTTCCATTTTCTGGGTAAAACGCTTTAAAACCTCGCCACCAGCAGTATATGTTAGAAATTCAAGTTCATCTAAATATTCATTTAGTTTTTCTTCACTCTGCTGCTGGGTAACAACTCCAATAAGCACAGTTTTCTCGTATGTTAAATCATTCTTTTCTATCATAATCACAAAGTTACACAATAGATTGTAACCGGAATCTTAGAGTAGATTATTCAACAAAAATTTAACTATATGAAAATTTATTTTGAAATCGATTTCATCCTGAGCCTGCTTTAGGATCTAAATGAAGTGGAGTTTAATTTTGTGAGATCCCTCATTGCATTCGGGATGACATTTGTTTAATGTTTTGGTCGAAGTCGAGAAACGCTTTTTTAATGAAAACCACATTTCGACATCCCGATCCCTCGGGAAATGTGACAAGTCTAGCGCCTTTAAACAGAGTTCATTCTGAAGGTAATGTAGTGGATTGAAGAATCTCAATAAAGCAGAATCAATTAACTAGAGATCCCTTCTAGTGTCGTGAAGACATTGATTATATAATTTAATTGGATTCTAAAACCATATTAAACTAAAAGATCCGGAACATTTAATGCTCCGGATCTTTATAATATAACTTCACATCTCGACAGGCTCAATGTGAAAAATTTAATTTGAATGCGGCTTATTAGAATTTGTGATTAATCCCAAGTCCGAACACTTCTCTAATTTGAAATGCACCCACGGTATTATCATCATAAATTGCTTGGAATATTACGTTAGCAGATAGGTTTTTGTTAATGCTCAAATTCACATTCAATAAATAATCTATATCTATATTCCCCGGTTTGTCTAAATAATTAGAATATAGATTTAAGGTATGCTCTGCAGTTACATTTTCTAACAAGAACATTTCAGCATAAACACCAATAGAAGCACCAAATTCAAATCTGGTAGCCTTTCCTTGGTCAACTCCAAAGTAATCTCCATCTACATATCCAGGAACACTTGTAAATTCGTCATCTACAAAAATTAGTCTGGCAGTAGCTGGTGCTATATTTACACTTAAATTCTCATTATATTTCCATAAGAGTCCTGGGCCTGTTTGGAGGTATCCCGGAGATAGGAAATGGGTGGTTTCTGTTCTAATGGTTTCTTCTGTTTCTGTGTCTTCACTAAATTCATAGCCCTTAGCAATTTGCGATCTAAAATTCAAGAAATAAGAATAATACCATTTTGTTTCTTGGATCTGTTTCCCCGCAATAGAATTAAATTCTATTCTGTCACTAGTCTTTCGTACAAACTCATCATCCTTCAATTTGGTTAAACCATAATTTGCAAGAATTCGGTTATCCCAAGTAAAATCATTCATTCTATAGTTGAAATCGTAATTTAGGGTAAGGTTTCCTGCGATGCTAGAGGTTCCTCCCCCTGTCCATTCTTTATTGAAAGCAGACTGATTAAATAACAATTGCACATTTCCATTTGTAGACCATCCATTAGGTGGTACATCTTGTGTTTTTTTGTCTTGTGCATTTACAGACGAAGCAGTAACAAATACCGCTAAGGCAAGTAATAATTTCTTCATTTTATCTAAGCTTTTTTTTGTTTAAATAATGGAACAGAAGAACATGCCTCCCCGTACAATATGCTTTTAGCAACAGGTTGTAATTTTTCTATTAATAATAAATATGCATTTTTTGGTACTGGTTTGTGGGAACAACCTTTTACTATGATCGGTTTTCCTTCTAAAGCAAAAACATCCAAATCCTTGATGATTTCGGTATAGATTACGGTTTCTAGTAATTCAAGATCACCTGTAACCACCTTTTTAGCGAAAGGATGTAAATGTGTAGCTAGTAGCATATATGCCCAAGCTGGTATTATCGCATCTGTAGAACATAGCAAAGCAACATAGCTGTCTTGGTATTTGCTCCAATCATGGGCCAATGCTTTTTCTCTAAATACAGTTTCGCGCAGCACTAATCCTTCAAGAAGCCAGTCTTTAATATCGAAAAGCACCCGCTCCCCTTTAGGATAGAAATCTTCCAGATCAAAAGTGACTAGTTTACTATTGGCAACTCTATTAATTATTTCTGTAGACATAGGTTATTTTAAAAATTTCAATTATCGCTGAAAATTATTAAAGCATTCCAAGTTCCAGTTTTGCTTCTTCACTCATTAGGTCCTGAGTCCAAGGTGGATCGAAAGTGATCTCTACCTCACAGTCCTTTACATCATCTAAAGTCTTCACTTTATCTTCTACTTCTTTCGGTAAGCTTTCGGCAACGGGACAATTAGGCGTAGTTAGGGTCATCAAGATCTTTACATCGTAATCTGTATTTACCATTACGTCGTAGATAAGCCCAAGTTCGTAAATATCTACAGGTATCTCTGGATCGTAAATAGATTTTAGAACTCTTACTATTTTTTCGCCCAATTCCTGAGTGTTTATTTCTGTTTCCATTTTAATCTAATTGCGTTTGATATGCGATTGCATACATTTTTAATTGCTTGATCATACTAACTAAGCCATTAGCTCTGGTAGGAGAAAGGTGCTCTTTTAAACCTATTTCATCTATAAACTTATTATCTGCTTCTAAAATAGCTGTGGGATGCTGATTGGAATAGGCACGAATAAGAATAGCTACAATTCCTTTAGTAATTATAGCATCGCTATCTGCACTAAAAGCCAGTTTATCACCATTTAAATCGGCATGTACCCAAACTTTACTTTGGCAGCCTTTAATTAAATTCTCTTCAACTTTATATTTCTCTTCGATCAAAGGCAAGGATTTCCCTAACTCGATCATATATTCATATCGTTGCATCCAGTCGTCGAACATAGAAAACTCATCAACAATTTCTTCCTGTATTTCTTGTATTGTCATACCTGATATTTTATGCAAAAGTACAATAACGAGATTTGCTATTCAACTGTTTCTCCCAATCTTAGTATAGCTTTAACCAATGATTTTAACTCTGAAGGCGGATTGCCATGATCGAAAGAATTTGACCTATAAACCTGGTCCCCCTTCTTAATAGTTAGAACGGCATGCGCGGCACCATCAAAAGTTCTTTTATCACTTGGCGGCTTTAACTTACTGATATTAGGGACATCTATTTCTTTCATTTTCTCTATTAAGTTATCCCAGTCTTTAGACGTCATTTTTTCTGAAGCCTTAGTTTCGCCACCCATGTTTCTAACTACTTTAATATCTTCTTGCGTCAAAGTGTAATTAGCTCGAGAACCACGAGTCATCGTTTCATATATAAAGCTTATTTCATTGTTCTGTTCATTATTTTGAGAACAGGTTTCAGCCATTAGTATGGGGAATAGAAGTAGGAGTATAAGTTTCATAATGGGAGGTTTTAAATGAAATTATTTTAATTGAAGAGTTAAAATACAAAAACTATCAGCTAATTAGAGAACTCCATTGAACATTTTGAAAGGGCCTTTCAAGCACCTAATAAAAAAAGATGTTTAAATGCAATGTTTTTTTTATGATTTATAGCTACGCTACTGAAGCATCATTTTCGCTTTTTTAATAGCGCCAATAAAAAGATCTACTTCTTCAAAAGTGTTGTAGAAAGAGAAACTAGCGCGCACAGTACCTGGAATTTTATAGAAATCCATAATCGGTTGAGCACAATGATGACCTGTACGAAGGGCGATACCTAATTTATCTACTATGGTACCAATGTCATAAGGATGAAGCCCTTCAATATTAAAAGAAATTACGGCAGTCTTCTCTTTTGAAGTGCCATAGATCTTTACTCCTTCAATTTCAAGAAGTTCTTTGGTCGCGTATTCTAGTAATTGATGCTCGTATGCAGCAATGTTTTTAAAACCTATAGCATTCATGTAATCTATCGCTGCGCCAAAAGCAATTCCTCCACAGATATTGGGAGTTCCGGCTTCAAATTTGTGAGGAAGCTCTGCATAGGTAGTTTTTTCGAAACTTACTGTAGCAATCATTTCACCACCACCTTGATAAGGAGGTAATTTATTTAGCCATTTTTCTTTTCCGTATAACATTCCAACTCCTGTTGGGCCACATATTTTATGAGCAGAAACCACATAAAAGTCAACATCTAAAGCTTGCAGATCTGCTTTAATATGTGGTGCAGCTTGTGCGCCATCTACTAGAATAGCAGCTCCGACTTTATGGGTAGCTTCAATGATCTCTTCAATAGGGTTAACGGTTCCCAAAGCATTGGAGACATGGTTTACAAAAACCATTTTAGTTTTGGCTGAAAGCAATTTGTGAAAAGCCTCCATATCCAGTTCCCCTTCTTGGGTCATTGGAATTACTTTTAAAATGGCGCCTGTTTTTTCACATAGCATTTGCCAAGGCACAATATTAGAATGATGTTCTAATGCAGAAACTATTACTTCGTCCCCTTTTTCTAATTCTTGAGCAAATCCATTCGCCACTAAGTTAATACTATGCGTGGTTCCAGAAGTAAAGATGATCTCATGAGAATTGGCCACATTAAAATGCTGCTGAATCTTTTTTCTTGCAGATTCATATTTATCTGTCGCTTCCTGAGAAAGACTGTGTACCCCTCTGTGAATATTAGCATTGTAATTGGAATAATAATCTACAATTACATCTATAACTTGCTGGGGTGTTTGTGAAGTCGCTGCATTATCTAAATATACCAAAGGATACCCATTTACTTTCCTTTTCAAGATTGGAAAATCTAAACGGATAGTTTCGATATCTAAGGGCAATTTATTGGCAACAGCTTTCATAAGGATTAAATTTTAGTCTTAAGAAATAATAATATAAAGTCCATTCCTAAATCAATAAGTTCAGGACAAGCCTTCAAGGTATTTCCCGATGGTTCGGGAGGAAAACACTTTAAAAAATTCGAGGCATCCCGGTACCTATCTGGACGTGGGATTAAACCCTCATTGAGGGATTAAAGATCGTAACCTAATTTAACTCCTAATTTAAGCGCAATTTGATGCGTAATTCTCTTTTTAATCTCTGGAATTTTCACGCTTTCCAATACATTATTAGCAAAAGCGTACATTAAAAGGGCACGAGCTTCTTTTAACGGAATTCCTCTGGAACGCATATAGAATAAAGAATCATCATCCAATTGTCCAATTGTACAACCATGACTACATTTAACATCATCTGCAAAGATCTCTAATTGAGGCTTCGAGTTGATGGTAGCTTTATCATCCAATAAAATATTATTGTTGGACTGGAATGCGTTGATCTTTTGTGCGTCTTTATCTACTAAAACCCTACCATTGAAAACACCTACAGAATTATTTGCGAAGATGCCTTTGTAGTCTTGGTGGCTTTCACAATTAGGTGCAGTATGGTGCACAAGAGTATTATGATCTACATGTTGCTTACCTTCAATTATCGTAATACCCTTTAAAGTAGATTCAGAACGTTCTCCTTTTTGATAAAAATTCAAATTGTTTCTGGTTAATTTTCCACCGAAAGAAAATGTATGCATATAGCAATAACTTTCTTCTTTTTGTTCAATAAAAGTATTATCAATTAACGAAGCAAAATCTCTGTCATTTTGAATTTTATAGTAATCTACAATAGCTCTCTTTTCAGCAAAAACTTCGGTAACAGAATTGGTAAAAACAGGATGATCTGTTAAACTCTGGTGTCTTTCTATAATTTGAACCTGAGAATTTTCTCCAACTACAATAAGATTTCTAGGTTGAACCAATAATGCCGATTCATTACCTGTAGAAAAATTGATTATTTGAATTGGTTTGTCTGCCGACTTATTATCGTGAATATGGATAAATGCACCCTCTTTAGAAAAAGCAGTGTTCAATGCGTTTAACCCACTATTTTTCGGAACTATTTTATTGAAATAGTTCTCTATGACCGGTTTATACTTAGACTTGCTTAAAGCCGAAGACATTAAGCAAACATCTATTTTATCGTGTGTAGTTTGCGATAAATGAGATGAGTAAATCCCGTCTATAAAGATCAATTTGTAAGAATCGATATCGTGAATAAGATATTTTTTAATATCCTTATAGTCTATAGCATCTTCCTTTTTAGGGAATACGCTATAATCATATTTCAATACCGAATTTAGAGAAGTGTATTTCCAGGCTTCATCCTTTTTAGATGGAAAACCCAAAGTTTCAAATTCCTTAATGGCATCGCTTCTTAATTGATGTATATCTGTATCCACATCAAAAGCTTCTTCAAAAGCCATAAAGGAGGATATTAATTTATCTTTTAATTCCATTGTGCGCGTATCTAGTTTTCTGCCCAAAGGCAGGTTTCAAGTTTCAAGTTTTAAACTTTACACCTTGAAAATCTTTTTTATTTAAATATGATATGAAATTGGCAATTTTTTTACTCAGCCTTTCATAATCATTTTTTAATCTCATTAAATGTTCTTCATCAATATATTCAGAATCATAGACTCTGTATAGCTGTGATCTAACTTCTCCAGCGGAACTTTGCTATAGATAGAAATTGTCTAAACTCCAAGTTTCCATCTCTTTCAAAACCTTCAGCAATATTGTCCATTACAGAACCCGAAGCACTTTTATTTGATCTATTAAATCTAATTTTAAATCGGTTGACTTGGAAATTATAATTATCTCATTCCAAATCTCTACAAATTCAAAATTTTTAATGGAAGCCATGATTTAATAAATTTATGCCGATTTAAGCTTCAATAACCTCAAACCTCAAACCTGCAAAATGAAACTCTATTAAACTGTTTTCTCTGGTTTCACCCAGTCGTAACCTCTTTCTTCCAATTCGTAAGCCAACTCTTTATTACCAGATTTCACTATTTTTCCATCTACTATTACATGAACAAAATCTGGAACTATATAATCTAATAATCGTTGGTAATGCGTGATCAATAAAACTGCATTATTCTCGCTTCTCAAATTATTTACACCATTAGCAACAACTTTAAGAGCATCGATATCCAATCCAGAATCTGTTTCATCCAAGATCGCTAACTTAGGATTTAACATTGCCATCTGGAAGATCTCATTTCTCTTTTTCTCCCCACCAGAAAATCCTTGATTTAGAGAGCGAGATAAGAATTTACGATCTATTTCTAATGCTTCAGATTTATCCCGAATCATCTTCAAAAGATCTTTAGCAGGCATATCTCCCAATCCTTGAGCTTTTCTATGTGCATTGAGAGATGCTTTCATGAAATTTGTTACTGAAACTCCTGGGATCTCTACTGGATACTGAAAAGACAAGAAAACACCTTTATGAGCTCTTTCTTCAGGATCTAATTCTGCAAGATCTTCTCCTTCAAACAAGATCTCACCACCTGTCATTGTATATTCTTCTTTTCCAGCAATTACAGAAGCTAGCGTACTCTTCCCAGAGCCATTAGGTCCCATGATAGCATGTACTTCTCCTGGATTAATTTCTAGATTAATTCCTTTAAGGATTTCTTTATCCTCTATGCTGGCCTTTAAATTCTTTATTTTAAGCATGTGTTTATTATATTTTACCGAAAAAATCGGATAAATTATTTATTCATTTTCTATAATGGGTTTCGCCATTATATCCACCACTTCGGTTATCTCAATTAATTTTGAATAACCGGTAGCTTGTACATTATCTTTAACTTGCCCTTTAACTTTTATTGGAATAATGCTGTTTTCACCTTTTTTGAAAGCATTTAGGCTGTCTGTTAGTTTGAAAGCAACAGAATCCATTTTCACTTGAAAAACGAATTTATCGCCTTTTAAGACTGCCATTTTTCCAACAGAGATAAAATCACCTTGATATACCTGAATACTGTCCATTACTTTTTCAGTAATCTCCATTTCAGGCTGCTTTTCAGGCTCATTATCACATGCAACAGCAATTAAAATAACGCTTATTAAAAGTAGAAACTTCTTCATTCTTCGATTTATCCAACAGATCCCTCAAGGGATATTTCCAATAATTTTTGTGCCTCTACTGCAAATTCCATTGGTAAGTTGTTCAATACTTCTTTACTGAAACCATTCACGATAAGTGCGATTGCTTTCTCTGTATCTATACCTCTTTGATTGCAATAGAAAATTTGATCTTCTCCAATTTTACTGGTAGTTGCTTCATGCTCTACTTGAGCAGTTTTGTTTTTCACTTCAATATATGGGAAGGTATGCGCTCCACAATCATTCCCCATTAACAGGGAATCACATTGGGAGAAATTTCGAGCATTGTCTGCCCTACTATTTATCTGAACTAATCCTCGATAAGAATTTTGGGATTTCCCAGCAGAAATACCTTTCGAGATAATGGTGCTTTTAGTATTCTTCCCTAAATGGATCATTTTAGTTCCAGTATCTGCTTGCTGATAATTGTTGGTTACAGCAATAGAATAAAACTCACCTATAGAATTATCTCCTTTTAGAATACATGATGGGTATTTCCAAGTAACCGCAGATCCAGTTTCAACCTGTGTCCATGAGATCTTTGCGTTTTTCTCGCAAATTCCACGTTTGGTTACAAAATTATAAACTCCACCTTTTCCTTCTTTATTACCAGGAAACCAGTTTTGAACTGTAGAATATTTTATCTCTGCATCGTCCAAAGCAATAAGCTCCACAACCGCAGCGTGTAATTGATTTTCATCTCTGGAAGGAGCAGTACAGCCTTCTAGGTAACTTACATAACTACCTTCATCTGCAACTAAAAGAGTTCTTTCAAATTGCCCGGTATTAGCTTGATTTATTCTGAAATAAGTAGAAAGTTCCATTGGGCATTTTACACCTTTTGGAATATAACAGAAAGAACCATCACTAAATACAGCTGAATTTAAAGCTGCATAAAAATTATCTTTCTGTGGAACCACAGTCCCAAGGTATTTTCTAACGAGTTCTGGATGTTCTTTAATCGCATCAGAAATACTCATAAAAATAATTCCCTTTTCTCCCAAGGTTTTTTTGAAAGTTGTAGCAACCGAAACTGAATCTACTACAATATCCATTGCAACATTATTCATTTTCTTTTGCTCATCTACAGAAATCCCTAATTTTTTGTACATCGCCAATAGATCTGGATCTACATCGTCTAATGTTTTATTTGGGTCTACCGTTTGTGGTGCCGAGTAATAGGAGATAGCCTGAAAATCTGGTTTCGTATAATGGACATTTGCCCATTCTGGCTCGGTCATTTCTTGCCAAATTCTAAATGCTTCCAATCTCCAATTGGTCATCCATTCTGGCTCGTCTTTTTTCTTTGAAATAGCTCGAACAATATCTTCATTTAAACCAATAGGAAAAGTTTCCGATTTTAGATCGGTATAAAAGCCATACTCATACTCTTTGGTTTCAAGCTCCTTCTTTAAATCATCTTCAGTATATGCCATATTTTTATTTTCAGTTAATAAGTTAAAAAGCGAAAAAGTTAAATTAAACTAGCTCTCTTTCTAATAAAATTAATGTAATTGGATAATTGTTTTGAAATTTCAATTATTAAACTTTTCAATTCGAAATAGCTCTTTTCATCAATTAGTTTAACCTCCATCATCACATTTAATATATTCCTTACTTCTCCAGCTGAAGCTTTGGAAAAATATAGAAATCTGATATATTCTTTATCAAAATCTCTTTCAAATCCTTCAGCAATATTATTTGTTATAGAAAGAGTGGCTCTTTTTAGCTGATCGTTTAGAGCAAACTCTTTGCTTAATTTGCTGGTTTTTAATAATTCATAAATCTGCACAGTAAACGAAATGGATTTCTTATATACCTCCAAGTCCTCAAAAGTTTTAAACCGCTCCATTCACTTCTTTTCTCTTTGCCTCTTAACTCTTTTACAGTGAAAAACTTTCACCACATCCACAAGTTCTTTCTGCGTTCGGATTGTTAAATACAAAACCCTTGCCATTTAGTCCGCCAGAATATTCAAGAATTGTTCCTGCCAGATATAAAACACTTTTTTTGTCGACAACAATTTTCACATCATTATCTGTAAAAAGTTTATCGTCGTCTAGTTGAGATTTATCAAACTTCAATTCATAAGATAAACCTGAACAACCTCCACTTTTCACACCTACGCGTACAAAGTCAATTGTAGCATTATAACCTTCATCGGTCATAAGCATTGATATCCTTTTTTTTGCGTCTTCGCTTACCTTTATCATACTTAAAAGATTAGTCATAATTTGACTGCAAATATACTACAAAACAAGCGGTTTACCATAGCTGCGGGATATGTTTTAAGAATAGAGATATAGGCAAGTCTAATGAGCTTTTTCGTTATTTTTAGCTCAGTAAATCCATGAGGAACTAGCTTTCTTTACACTATCTTAAAATCACAAATGCTATTAAAACAACGATTTTTGAGAGAATATTCAGTTATTTTGCACATTCTAAAATTTAAACGATCATGATAGAAGATAGTCAACAAAGTAGAACAAAACTTTCAGAATTAGGGGAATTTGGTTTGATAGACCTTTTAACAAAAAATCTTGATAGTAAATTACCATCAACTATCAAGGGAATTGGAGACGACGCTGCTGTTTTAAATTTTGAAGGAAAGCAAACTATCCTTACTACAGATTTGTTGGTAGAAGGTGTGCATTTTGATCTAGCTTATATGCCTTTGAGACATTTAGGATATAAAGCAGTGATGGTAAATTTGTCTGATGTTTATGCCATGAACGGCGTGGCAACTCAAATTACTGTTGGAATTGCTTGCTCAAATCGTTTCCCTGTAGAAGCTTTAGAAGAGTTGTATTCTGGAATAGAACTAGCTGCTAAATTATATGATATAGATGTTGTTGGGGGTGATACCACATCATCTACAAAAGGGCTTTTAATTAGTATTACCGCAATAGGGGTTGCAGATAAAGAGGATGTAGTTTATAGAAACGGCGCAAAACCAAATGATCTTTTAGTAGTAACTGGAGATCTAGGGGCGGCCTATATGGGCTTGCAGATCTTAGAACGTGAGAAAGAGGTTTTCAAGGTGAATCCAAATTCACAACCAGATCTTGATGCCTACACCTATTTAATTGAAAGACAATTGAAGCCGGAGGCTCGTAAAGATATTTCAGGCTTACTTAAATCTTTAGAAGTAAAACCTACTTCTATGATCGATATAAGTGATGGCTTATCTTCTGAAATCATGCATTTATGTAAAAATTCTAAAACGGGAGTTAACCTGTTTGAAGATAAAATTCCATTGGATCCAACTGTAATTTCAGTTTGTGAGGAATTTGAAATAGATAGCACCACAATTGCATTAAGCGGTGGTGAAGATTATGAATTGCTTTTCACAGTCTCTCAAACCGATTTTGAAAAGATCAAGGCGAATCCTAATTTTTCAATAATAGGTCATATGACAGAAGAAAATGAAGGAATGCATTTAATAACCAGAGACAATACCAAGATTCCTTTAATAGCTAAAGGTTGGAATGCGATGGAAAAGGATGCGGAAGATTAAGAGGCTTTTGCAAACTGACGCTGTCTTCTCCTACTTCTTCTTTTATAAAAATTAGCTAAAAACTTATTGGTCTCTTTAAATTTCGGGGTTAATTTTGCCAGTAAGCCATTTGCGGTATCTGTCATTTCCACTCTACACTTAGCGCATTGATATTCGTGAATATGATCTGTAACATTTTTAGACACTTTTAATTTATGTCCGAAGATGCTGCAATATGCTTCTGCGAACGAAAATAATTTCGGGGATTTTGATTTCATATAAGCTATTTTTCTTGTTTGCAAATTTAAAAGTATTAAAAAAAAGTTAATTAATCGATACAAAGTGTCTTTTAATCGATGAAATACATAAATTTTTCTAATTCACTTTTGTTTTCTATAAAGGATAAGTGCCCACCAGAAAGGGGTAGGAAGATACAGTTTGTTTTATCTGCAACTATTTCAACATCAGAAAAGTTAAGTATAGAATCATTAACTCCGGCAACGATGTATTTTGGGCCGTTATAGAGAGTTAATGTTGAAGTTTCGTCTGTACGAATTTTCATACCTTTCAAAGCTGCTATAATTCCTTCTTCTGAAAAGCTTAAAGCCTCTTTCTTTAATTTTTCCAACTCTTCTGGGAATAATTCCCTGTTTTTTACACTTACTAAATTGGAGATTGCCATATTTATATAAGAGTTTTTGCTCTTTCTCAAAATCTTAATAGCACGATCTCTATTCTTTCTGCGTTCTTCATTATCTGATTCTGGTGTAGAATTCAGAAGCACAAGTCCTTTGGTCATTATAAGGAATTTTTTACAGAAAGCCAAACTCACATAACCACCCATAGAATGTCCAACTAAGGTAACTTCCTTAACTTCAAGTTTTTGTAATATATTTAATACCGCCTCTGCCATCAAATCCATGCTGTGTGTCTCTCCAAAATTCCCTGATTTTCCATGTCCGGGAAGGTCTATGGTGATCACTTGTCTTTTTTCTGAGAGCTTGTCAATAAAGGGATCCCAAATAGAGCTGCTCTCTAAAAAGCCATGTAAAAGAACTAAGGGATTTCCTGTTCCCTTAGAACTGTAAAAGAGTGGGGTATTTTTATACATTTGTATCATTTCCACAATATATTATAATAATTTAATTGGCAATATTAAATGAGCCGTAACTAATTATAACTTTCAATTGGAAAGAATGCAGGTGAATCGCAATCGACGAGCCAAATACAAATAGTCTAAATAGATGAAATTCAATAAAGAAGGTTTAATAGTTGGCTTTGCCCTATTTGCATTATTCTTTGGAGCCGGAAATTTAATTTTACCTCCTTTTTTAGGTTTTTTAGCAGGTTCTCAATGGTATTTAGTTGCCTTAGGATTTGTGATCTCAGCGGTAGGATTGCCTTTAATGGGAATATTTGCCCATGCCAGACTACAAGGAAGTATGTTCAGTTTTGCTGAAAAGATCTCTCCCATTTTTAGTTTGATCTTCTGTATGTTTATCTATATAATTAGTGTGGCTTTGCCTGGCCCTAGAACTGCAGCGGTTACTCATGAAATTGCTATCGCACCATTTTTTGATATTTCCCCGCTTACTACAAGCATCATCTATTTCTTGCTGGTTTTTGTGTTTGTAATAAAACGATCCACCGTTATAAATAACATTGGAAAATTCTTAACGCCTGCTATTTTAATGTTGTTATTGGCTATTATATTTTCGGGATTCTTTACTGAATATAAGCCTATGGCAACTAATTTAACTGAGCTCCCAATCCTTTTAGGCTTTTTTGAAGGCTATCAAACCTTCGATGCAATTGCATCTTTAGTAGTGGGTGGTGTGATAATTATTTCAGTAAAACTGAAGGGTTATGATTCTCCTGTAGAGATCCATCAACTAATTACCACTGCAGCAATTTTGTCTGGATTGGGTTTATTTTTGGTGTACGGCGGACTTATTTTTAACGGAGCAATGGTGAATTCAGAATTCCCTCAGGATGTAACACGTACGGAACTATTATCGGGTATCAGTCTTCTTAACTTGGGTAGCTTTGCCCAAATTTGTCTCGCAATATTGGTTGCCTTGGCTTGTTTTACTACTGCTGTGGGAATTGTAACTGGAACAGCCGATTTTATGACAGAGCGAATTAAGAAACCACACGTTTATTCGATCACTGTATTTTTGGCCTGCTTTTTAGGTATTGTAATTGGGGCATTATCTGTAAATGCAATCATTGAAATTGCGCTCCCAGTATTGTTGTTGGTTTATCCACTAACTATAGTTTTAATCTTGCTGAATGTAATGCCTGCGGATTTTAGAACTAGATCGGTTATGATGGTGACCGTAATCGCAACAGCACTTTTTAGCCTTCCAGATGCGTTGAAATATGTGGTTTCTGAAGATTTGTTCTCAAACATTCAGCTTTATATTCCTTTATCTGAATATGGATTGGGTTGGGTGATTCCTGCAACTCTGGCATTTTTCGGAACTTATTTTTATGAGCAAAGATTTGAAACGCTAAAATCTTCAACCTAAACATATTTCAGCTTTATAAAAGAATAGATCCTGAATCTCCCGAAGCGTCCTATCGTGTGGACATATCTTTATGAATGGTCCACCCTTCCATTGCGGCTTTAAAATATTTCAATCCTATCCATAGGGTTGTTATCCCTGGATGTCTTTTGCTTTCATACCCTTTCCAACCACCAAGTCTAGCTATCGCCCAAACATATCTTTTTAGCTCTTTTTTCTTATAGTGGTTTTTTTGTTTCTCTGTTTTACCTTCCAGACTTTTTA
>NZ_VORY01000011.1 GCF_007997295.1 Gillisia hiemivivida
ATCAAAATGATCCACTAAGAATTGTGGCAATACAAGCTTAATTAAATCTAGGTAGTTATCCAAACCTCTTTTTTTGGCAAATATCGAACTACATTTTCAATTCACACACAACTTTTGAGATTGATCCGTGAGAAGCCTGTCCTGAGCTTAGTCGAAGGGAAACCGGTCTTTCGCTCTAACCTTTCGTGATCATCCCCTCCTAAATCCTCCCCGAAGGGGAGGACTTTCAACTTTGCTTTTTTGAACTTCTCCCTAAAAGTTATTATTTCGCGTTGAGTAATTTGATATTTGGAATTCATTGGCTCCCTTCCCTTTGGGAAAGGCCGGTGTTGGGATGAGTGAGGACTTTTAACCCTAGTCCTTTATACTTTTCCCTAAATGCTATTATTTCACGTTGAGTGATTCTAATATCTAGATCTCATTTGCTCCCTTCCCTTTGGGAAGGGCTGGGGTTGGGATGAGGAAAGACTTTTAACCCTAGTTCTTTATACTTCTCCCTAAAAGTTATTATTTCGCGTTGAGTAATTTGATATCTGGAATTCATTGGCTCCCTTCCCTTTGGGAAGGGCTGGGGTTGGGATTAGGGAAGACTTTTAACTTTACTCCTTTGAACTATTCTAAAAAATAGAGAATCCCGTGAGTGTGGTCAGTTTTTCCAAGGCTGCCATTCCCAATTCAGAATTGCCTTTTGGGTTTAAAATCGGGCTCCATACAGCGACAGAAAACTGAGAAGGGTGAATAGCAACAATACCACCACCAACACCACTTTTTCCGGGTAAGCCGACTTCAAAACTAAACTCGCCTGCTTCATCGTAAAATCCGCAGGTTTGCATCAAAGCATTTATACGTTTAACCCTTTCTTTTGAAATAATTTTTTCTTCGGTCCCTAATAATTTTCCTTCGTTCGCAAATAGCATAAAAGCCTTTGCCAGTTCCTCACAGGACATTGTTAAAGAGCATTGATGAAAATAGAAATCTAATATGGGTTCAACATCGTTTTTAATGTTTCCTAATGCCTTCATATAGTTTACCAAACCATAATTTCTATACCCGGTGGATTTTTCAGATTCGGCAACCTTAAGGTCATAATTTATCTCATTGTTACCCGAAAGTTTCCTTACAAACTCCAAAAGATCGTTTTTGGGATCATCTAAATTAGACACCAAAATATCTGCAATTACTAATGCTCCGGCATTTATAAATGGATTTCTAGGAACACCTTGTTCATACTCTAACTGGGTCAAGGAATTAAATGGGTCGCCAGATGGTTCTACATCTACACGTTCCCATAAGGATTCTCCTAGGATCTGCATTGCCATAGTTAAAGTAAAAACCTTGGAAATACTCTGTATAGAAAATTTTTCTTGGCTATCCCCAAAAGAATAGTGACCAGAATTTCGGCAATAAAGATGCATCCCAAATTTTTTAGGATCTACTTTTGCCAGTTCAGGAATATATGATGCAACCTTACCAATAGCATTGTGATAGCTTGTATCTTCATGAATAGTATTGAGAATCTTTTGATAATCCATTTTATATAATTTCAGAGAGATTGCTATTGGAGACTAATTCTTTTGGTTCTTTGCCAACTGTAAAGATCCTTGCAGAAAGACTGCCTCTTAGAGTAATATTTTCACCTTTAATTTCTAACCAACTTCCTTCTCTAATACCAACAACTGGCTGTGTATTTATAGTGTGGAATTCTTTGATTCTGGTTTCACGAGTTTCACCTTTGTGTTTCGAATTAAGATCTGGATCTAAATAATGCGGATTTATATTAAAAGGAACAATTCCCAATGTTTTAAAACTTGGCGGGTATATTATAGGCATGTCATTAGTGGTTTGCATTGTAAGACCTCCAATATTGGTTCCTGCACTGCTGCCAAGATAAGGAGTTCCCGCTAAAATTTGTTCTCGCAAAGGCATCATCAAATTATTGCGATGTAACTTATCCACCAACAAAAAAGTGTTTCCGCCACCTGTGAATATGCCTTTAGCTTCTTTTAGAGCTTGCTCTTTATCTTTAAATTCGTGTAATCCTTTTACATTTATAGAAATAGTTTCAAAAGCTTTTTTTGCTATAGAGGTATATTCCTCATGTGTAATTCCTCCAGGTCTGGCGAAGGGAATAAAAATTATTTCATCACAATTTTTAAATAACTTAGCAATTTCTGGCAATAAGTAAGCTAAATATTGTTGACCGTGCAAGGTTGAAGTACTTGCTAGTATGGCATTTTTCATTCACTAATTTTTGTAAATTTAAGTATTGTGACGCTTTAACCAAAGTTTAAGTAAACCTTGTTATATTTATTTCGTCTTAAATTGTTTCTTTAAATAAATCATTTCTATGAAAAAACTTACCTACCTATTTTTTGCCTTCTTTTTCGTGCAGTTTGCCTATGCGCAATCTAATGATAGAATTAATATAAGTGGCTCTATTGAAGTTCCTGTAGGGGACGACCCCCAAGGAATCAGTGTTTTTAATATTAATTCTAAGGAAGGAACAATTTCTAATTCTGAAGGAAAATTTACTATTGCTGTTGCAGAAAATGACAGTATTAAGTTTTTTGCTGTTCAGTTTCAGGAATTTTTGGTGGTAATAGATAAACGTGTTCTGGAAAGCAAAAAATTGAATATCTATGTGAGTGAGCTGGTAAATAGACTCCCAGAAGTGCTGGTTTCTCCATATGATCTCACTGGAGAATTGAATGTTGATGTAGAAAAATTAGAAGTGATCCAGTTACCTGTTAATATTGAGGTTGGTATCCCACAAGGTGAATTTGCCAATGTAGAGAATGTAGCGAATTTTGGGAAGGCACCAAAAAATCAGGCCTTGGCTTTTAATCAGACCAGATTAGTAAATGGCATCAATTTTGTTAATCTCTTCAAGCTTTTGTTAATATCTAACAAGAAAAATGATATTTCTAATCCATATTCTAATTCTTATGAAGAAATAGATGTTGAATTAAGACAACTATATAATGACCAGTTCTTTAAAGATAATTTTAATATTGATTTAGAAAACATCTCAGATTTTATCTTATATGCAGATACAAATGGTTTGGATGAAGAAATGTTAAGAAAGGGAAATGAATTAGATCTTATTGATTTTTTAATGGAGCAGAGCAAAAAATATAAAAAGCAGCTGAATAAAAATTAACCTTCATCTTAAAAAATAGTATGCGAAATGAAATTTATCTAAAAGTAATTGCCCTACTATTATTAACTATTTCTCCTCTAATAGCTCAAGAAAACATTCAACTTAGCGGAAATGTCTCAGCACCTCACCTAGAAGGAGCTTCCATTCATATTATAAATTCTACACAAAAAACAGGCACGGTGAATTCAGTTTCAGGATCGTATAAGATCTTGGTGAGAGAAAATGATGAATTATTGTTTTCTTCCGTTCAATATAAAAATGTCAATGTAATCATTACTTCAGAAATCATATCGAAAGGTGTTTTGAATGTTGTGCTGGAAGAAGATTTAAATGTCCTAGCAGAAGTAAATATTAGTAATATAAATCTTACCGGTGATATCGCAAAAGATATAGCAAATATGGAGGTTGTAGACCTTCCTGTAAACATTAATTTTGGAGATGTTAAAAACATAACCTTTGAGGCAGATATTAATGATCCCGCAGAAGCACCAAGAAACAGAGCGTTTGAAAGTAATACGATAATGCAACCTGGAGTAAATATTATGGGATTACCTGGGGCGATATCTGATCTTCTAGGTATTAAAAAAAAGACTCCAGTTAGAGTATATAAAGGTCCTGTAAGAACTTCCAGTGAACAGTTAAGACAATTGTTTCAGGAAGATTTTTTCGTTAATACCCTGGAGTTGGAAAAAGACTATATAGAAGATTTTATTTTTTATGCAGAAGATCAAGGGCTGAGTATTCTTCTTGAAAATTCAAATAAACTAGTCTTAATTGAATTTTTAATGGAAAAGAGTAAAAAATATAAAATGCAATTGAGTCAAAATTAATCGCTGCACAAAGTGTCACTATGAAAAAACAATCTTATCTAAAAGTATTTGTACTACTACTATTTACGGTTACACCTTTGTTAGGTCAAGAAAATACCCAGTTAAAAGGAACCGTTTCTGCACCCTTTCTGGAAGAAGCATCTATACATATCATAAACACTACTCAAAAAACCGGAACGGTAAATTCAGATTCTGGATCTTTTCAGATCTTGGTGAGAGAGAATGATGAACTTTTATTTTCTTCTATTCAATATAAAAATATCACAGTTGTAATTACTTCAGAAATCATAAAAAGTGGCTTTTTAGAGGTGGCTTTAACTGAAGATGTAAATGTTCTTGCTGAAGTAAATATTAGTAATATAGCTCTTACTGGAAATATTAATACAGATATTTCAAACATGCAGGTTTTAGATGATCTTCCTCTAAATTATGGTTTAAGTGATATTAAACATATGAATTTTGAAGCAGATATTAATGATCCTTTAGAAGCTCCAAGAAACAGAGCATTTGAGAGTAATGAAATAATGGGGCTCGCGCTTGGTGGGGCCAGTATTTCGATAGATGGAATGTTTAATAGAAAAGAGCGCAAATTTCTTGCTTTTGTATCTTTAAGTAAAGCTTCTAATGAGGAATTAAAACAGTTGTTTCAAGAGGATTTTTTTATTGATATACTGAAGGTAGAAAAGCAATTTATAGATGATTTTATATTTTACGCTATAGATCAAGGCTTGAACGAGCTTATAAAACAATCCAATAAAATTGCGGTAACTGAATTTTTGATTCGGCAGAGTAGGAACTATAACCTGCAATTGAGTAAAAATTAACTAATGTTAAAAATAGAAATGATTAAAGGAACCTATCTAAAAGTAATAACCCTACTATTATTTACTGTTTCCCCATTGTTAGCTCAAGAAAACACCCAATTAAATGGCCGCGTTTCTGCCCCTTTTCTGGAAGAAGCATCTATACATCTCATAAATACTACTCAAAAAACCGGAACGGTAAATTCAGATTCTGGATCTTATAAGATTTTGGTGAGAGAAAATGATGAACTTTTGTTTTCTTCCGTTCAATATAAAAATGTTACAATACTCATTACTTCAGAAATTATTCATAATGGGGTATTGGATATCGTTTTGGTTGAAGATTTAAATGTTCTTGCTGAAGTAAATATTAGTAATGTAGCTCTTACTGGAAATATTAATACAGATATCGCCCAGATTCCAATTGTTCGGGATTTGCCGGTAAATTTCTCAATTGGGGACATAAACAACATGACTTTTGAATCGGATATAATCGATCCTCAAAAGGCTCCTTTAAATTTAGCATTAGGCCAGCGGCCAGGTCTTCCCGGTGCTGATGTTATAGGAATTATTGAATTAATACTTAGCCCAATACTTCCAGATCCGAAACCACCTGAGATAAAACTGAATTTAGATAAATACAAAAACAATAGTGATATAATAGCGCATTTACGTTAACTTTTCGACGAGAAATTCTTTACTGAAACCTTGACGATTAAAAAGGATTTTATAGATGATTTTATATATTATGCAAATGATAATGGATTGGGAGTAATCTTGGTGAAACCTAAAAATCAGTTTGCCTTGATCGAATTTTTGATAGAACAAAGCAAAATTTATAACAAGAGCAAATTGGGGCTTAATTAGTTTTTATACTTCTTGCAGATTCCTTCAAATTTAGTTTTTATTTATAGCTAAATTATTTATTTACAACCACTTATATTCTTTCTTGAATAATTATTAAAAATTTATTCTCTCTTTTTGGAACATTTTTTGCTTTTAGGTTACTTATAGACTAATAAGGTGTCTTTATGATATCTCCTTAATTTTTTAATATTTTATGAAAATCAAATTTTTCTTACCCATTATTTGTGTTTTAATGTTAATGTCTTTCTCAGTAGCGCATAAATTCTACGTAAGTGTTACAGAAATTGAATACAATGAGAAAGCTCACAGCCTTCAGATAATTTCCCGCGTTTTTATAGATGACATGGAAGATTTACTTCAAACTAGATATGACAAAAATATCAGGTTAAGGAAAACCAACGAAAGTTCTTCTGTTCCAAACTATTTGAAAAAATATCTGAATGATAAACTTGAAGTTAAGATAGATGGAAGGTTAACCGAAGTCAATTATTTAGGAAAGGAATATGAGGATGATATGCTTTTGCTTTATTTAGAAATTCCAAAAATCACTGCCTTCAAAAAAATAGAAGTCAAAAATGCAATTCTAACAGATATGTTTAGCGAGCAAAAAAATCTAGTGCACGTTAACTATAAAGGTTCAACCAAAAGCTTGATCCTTAATAAAGCCAAGCAGGAAGATGTGTTAAATTTTAACAATTGAATTGTAAGGCTATAATTAATACTTATTTTTATCAACATTAAAAAACAACAAAGTACAAATGAGAAAATTTAAATCTGCCATGTTGGTATTTTTCTTAGTTCTTTCTACTGGAATGTATGCTCAGGAAACTGAAGCTCCAAAGGAAGAAGTAAAGGAAATGGGCCACACCAATCAAAACAAATTCAAACAACTTTATGAGGAGTTTTCAACTCCAAATCAATACAGAGCAGCTTCGGGAGCCCCGGGCGCGGCATACTATCAGAATCAAGCCGATTATAAAATGGACATTGAGTTAGATGATAAAACTCAAAAGCTTACCGGGGTAGAAACAATCACCTATCATAATAATTCCCCAGATGATTTAGAATATTTATGGGTTCAGTTAGATCAGAATATCCGTACCAAAAATTCTGCAGCATTAGAGAAGAACGGTAGTGGTATAGCTGCAGTTAATCAGCCAGGAACTTTTGCAAATCAATTTTTGGACGAGTCTTTCGATGGTGGTTTCAATATAGAGTCTGTTACTAAAGATGGAAAAGCTCTTGCTCACAGTATTAATTTTACAATGATGCGTGTAGACTTGCCACAACCTTTAAAGGCTGGTGAGAGCACTTCATTTTCTATTAAATGGTGGTATAATGTAAATAATCATGTTACCGATAGAGCTAGATCTGGATACGAACATTTTCCTGAAGACGGGAACAATGTATATGTAATCGCTCAGTTCTTTCCAAGAATGGCAGTTTACAATGATGTAGAAGGATGGCAAAATATGCAGTTTTGGGGTAACGGTGAGTTTGCGCTTCCATTTGGTAATTATGAAGTGAATATTACTGTTCCTGCAGATCATATCTTAGATGGAACTGGTGAAATTCAGAATAGAAAAGATGTTTATACCAAAGACATGATGAAAAGGTATGAGCAAGCTAAAAAATCTTACGACAATCCTGTAATTATTGTTACTCAGGCTGAAGCAGAAGCTGCTGAGAAACAATTTTCAGACAAAAAGAAAACATGGAAGCTTAAGGCTACTATGGTGAGAGATTTTGCATTCTCTACTTCAAGAAGATTTGTGGTAGACATGATGAATGTAGATGTTATGGGGAAAGATGTTATGGCTGTTTCTATGTATCCAAAAGAAGGGAATCCTTTATGGGAGGAATATTCTACAAGAGCAGTAGCTACAACCTTAACTTCTTACTCTAAGCATACTTTCCAATATCCATATCATAAAGCAATTTCTGTACATGCAAAGAATCAAGGGATGGAATATCCAATGATCTGCTGGAATTACGGGCGTCCTGAAGAAGATGGTACCTATAGTGACCGTGTGAAATTTGGGATGATAAGTGTGATTATCCATGAAGTTGGACACAACTTTTTTCCAATGATCGTAAATTCTGATGAACGTCAGTGGGGTTGGATGGACGAAGGTTTAGATACTTTTATGCAATATTTAGCTGAACAGGATTTTGCGAAAGAATATCCTGCAGCAATTTCACCAGAAACTGCGTATCCATCAAGAAGAGGGATGCCTGCTAAAATTGTTCCTTATATGAAGGGAGATCAAAAGTATATTGCTCCTATCATGTCTAATCCAGAGAATGTATATCAATTAGGAAACAATGCCTATGGAAAGCCTGCAACAGCATTAAATATTTTAAGAGAAACAGTAATGGGGCATGAGCTTTTTGACTTTTCTTTTAAAACCTATGCACAACGTTGGATGTTTAAGCATCCAACCCCTGAAGATTTCTTTAGAACTATGGAAGACGCTTCTGGCGTAGATCTAGATTGGTTTTGGAGAGGTTGGTTCTATGGTACAGACTATGTAGATATAGGAGTTAAAAATGTAAAGAAATATTTCGTTACAGACCAAGCGACCAAAGAAGGTTTAGCGATGTTAGAACGTTATGGAGTTACAGATCCAGAAAGTATGGATTTGGTATATGTAGTAGAAGAAGGAAGTGATGAATATTCTGAAGATATGAAATCTAAGAGCCTTCTAGAAAATGCTCCAAAATTACAGGAATATTTAATGGATAATTTTACTGCTGAAGAGCGTGCGAAAATGAAGTCTCCTAAATATTTTTATGAGATCACTTTCGATAAGCCGGGTGGTTTGGTAATGCCATTGATAGTTGAATTCACCTATGCAGATGGAACTACTAAAAATGTAACCTATCCAGTACAAGTTTGGAGAAAGAATGATTCTGAAGTTAGCAAAGCAATTGCAAGTGATAAGGAGATTACTAAAGTAGTAATAGATCCTAACATGGAAACTGCCGATGTGAATCTAGATAATAATAGCTGGCCTCAAGAAGCTAAAGACAGCAAATTTGAACAGTTTAAGAAAGAAGATGGAGAGTAATTCTTCAGAAAAATAAATTAAGCCGACTTTAACGAGTCGGCTTCTTTTTTTAATAGATATTGTGATTATCTTTGTTCCTATGATAACTATTCCATTATTTATAAGTGGTGCCGAAATTGGTTTTATAATATTTATATTAATCATGGTTTTTGGTGCCGATAAAATACCAGACATCGCTAGAGGTCTAGGTAAAGGTATGCGTACTTTAAAAAATGCTTCTAACGACATTAAAAGTGAAATTACTAAAAGTGCCGATAAACAAGGTATTAATAAAGATGTCTCCAACGATGTTAAAAATGAAATCAGCAAAGTAAAAGAGGACTTAGACGAAATAACAGGATCTATAAAACGTAGGTTTTAATGTTAGACCAGTTGAATAAATGGGACAGGGAACTGTTTATTTATTTAAATAGTCTTGGAATTGAAGAATACGATAGTTTTTGGATCTTCGCGACCAATATCAAACATTGGATACCTCTATATATTCTTTTTTTTATTCTATTTTTTATTGCTTTTCACAAGAAGAAAGCTCTTTTCAATTCTGCGTTCTTATTAGCCTCATTTCTTACCACCTTGGCGTTCACTAATTTCGTGAAAGGTATTGCAGTAAGACTTAGGCCTAATAATGATCCCGAATTATTGGATATTATTAGAATTTTACAAACCCCAACTAATTACAGCTTCTTTTCAGGACACGCTTCCTCTTCTTTCGTTGTTACTACTTTTGTGGTGCTAAGTCTAAGAGAAAAATATAAGTGGATATATGTAGTTTATATCTGGCCAATTATATTTGTTTTAAGCCGAGTTTATGTTGGTGTTCATTATCCTTTAGACCTTTTAGTAGGTGGGATAGTAGGTTTGATCTTTGGCTATATATTCTATGAATTATATCTTTTAGCAGGAAAAAGATTCTATTAAGCTTTCTTTCGGCTTAAGCTCAATCCATCCCTTATAGGTAATAGCACGGTTTCTAATCTAGCATCTGTTGCTACCATTTTATTGTATTCTAAAAGCGCTTTCGTAGACACGTCATCTTTCTTTAAGGTTTCTACCACCTTGCCACTCCACAATACATTATCTGTAAGTAAAATACCCCCAGGATTTAATTTATCTATTATAAGATCGAAATAAGCAGGATAATTAGGCTTGTCTGCATCCATAAATACAAGATCAAATTTCATGTCTAAATTTGGTAAAATTTCTAAAGCTTCGCCTAAATGTTGATGGATTTTATCTCTATAACCAGAAAGCTCAAAATATTTATTCTGAATAGATTGCAACTCTTCATTGACATCTAAAGTGTGAATTTCTCCATTCTCCTTTAAACCTTCAGCTAAACAAATTGCCGAATATCCTGTATAAGTTCCTAATTCCAATATGGTTGATGGATTAATTATTTTAGAGAGAATGCTAAGTAGACGCCCTTGGTAATGTCCGCTAAGCATTCGAGGCTGCAAGATTTTCTGATACGTTTCTCTGGTTAATTGCGCTAAAATATCAGGCTCGGCTTGGGTGTGAGAAACGGTATAATCATCTATGGCTTCAGGAAGAAAATGCATGGTTGTATATTTTACAGCAAATTTAAACATATCTCCTTTCGTAAAACCTCAAGAATTAAGAATTGTTAATTTTAGTAGCTGAATATTAGTGGTATTTTTACATTAAATTAGTGCTATGAGATTTGAAAACACCCTAGACTTTGCTAAAAAATTAGATAATGAAGATAAATTAGCTTCTTATAAGAATGAGTTCATTTTTCCGAAAGTAAACGGAAAAGAAGTGATTTATTTCACTGGAAATTCTTTAGGACTTCAGCCGAGATCTGCTAAAAAATATGTAGATGAGGTGATGGAAGATTGGGCGAATTTGGCTGTTGAGGGTCACTTTTATGCGGAAAAGCCTTGGTGGGATTACCATGAACGTTTTTCAGCTAAACTAGGAAAAGTGGTAGGAGGAAAACCAAGTGAAATTACAGTGATGAATACTCTTACGGTAAATCTTCATTTATTGATGGCTACTTTTTACAAACCTGAAGGAAAAAGATTCAAAATAATTTGTGAAGAAAAAGCCTTCCCGAGCGATCAATATATGATAGCATCTCAGGTTAAATTTCATGGGTATACAGAAGATGTAGCCGTAGTAAAAGTAGAGAAGCGTGAGAATGAACATCATTTTAGAACGGAAGATATACTTGCGAAAATTGAAGAAGTAGGAGACGAATGCGCTTTAGTACTTATAGGAGGGGTTAATTATTACTCTGGGCAAGTCTTGGACATGGAGACTATAACGAAGGCTGGACACTCCATTGGCGCAAAAGTAGGTTGGGACCTTGCTCATGCCGCTGGAAATATTGAATTAAAATTACACGATTGGGGAGTGGATTTTGCGGCCTGGTGTAGTTATAAATATATGAATTCTGGTCCAGGGAATGCGTCTGGCTGTTTTATCAATGAAAAATATCACGATAAAAAGGATATCACCAGATTAGAAGGATGGTGGGGGCATAATAAGAAACGTCGTTTTTTAATGGAACCAGAATTTCAGCCAGAACCTAATGCGCATGCCTGGCAAATTAGCAACGCTCCAATTTTAGCAATGGCTCCATATTTAGCCTCTTTGGAAATGTTTGATGAGGTAGGGATGCCTGCACTTATTGAAAAAAGAAACAGAATTGTGGCTTACCTTGAATTTATCTTACATGAAATTGATAAGGAAGTGGATGCAAGTTTCGAAATTATAACACCTTCTAAGCAAGAGGAGAGAGGAACTCAATTATCGGTTTTTCTTCACGGTGAAGGAAAAGAGCTTTTTAATTTCTTAATGGAGAATGGGGTGATCACAGATTGGCGAGAGCCAAACGTTATCCGCTTGGCTCCTGCACCATTTTACTGTTCTTTTCAAGATATGTACAATTTTGGACAGATCTTGAAGAAGGGTATACTCAAAAATTAACAAATCCTGAGTTATTTGAATTTAATATCTGTAAAATACAGCTGAAAGCTACTATCTGCAGATTTGTGCATTTTTGCAATAGGAATGCCTTTAAAAGTTTCGTAGTCTTCCCAGGTAGTAGTTAGTTCTCTACCTGTTGAAGAAACATAAGTCCATTCCTTGATCATATTATCATCTCCAAGAAAGAGGTGGTAAGAATCGTCTGGAGAATATCCACCTTTACCTTTATAATTAACGGTAAGCATTTGCATTTCCTTATTACTGATTGGTGCTACTCCTTTTTCATTATAAGTAGATTCATAATCACTCCACATTAATTGATATGGAAACAGTAACCAGTAAGAATCGTTTACGAATTTTTGATCTGCAGCCAATGCATTTTCGGTTAAACTATCTCCTTGGGTGTAAGCAATTGTTTCACCTTCTTCTGTGAGCTCTACTTTTTTGGTTTCTGGAAACCATTTCCAAGATCTTTCAGCACGTAATGTGTCATTTAATTTCACATTGAATGTGAAGTTCAATTCCTCTAGCTCTTTGAATTTCTCCATACCATTGGCATTTGCAATTTTTTCGGCAATAGGAAGTTCTTCAGAAGATATTTCAACACTGGATTCATCTAATTTCTCTTTTTTCTGAGAATCGTTTTTACAGCTAACTAAAAAGATAGCAAGCAGACATAGAGTAAATATTTTTTTCATAATTCAAAATTTTAATTAAAAGTAGGTATTATTGAGGTATTTAAAAATAAAGCATAAAAAAAAGCCCTTTGAATTTCAAAGGGCTCTCTAAGATTTATATATTTATTACAAACTTCTTCCAGTGAGAAGTTTGTACAGTATAAGTATTACTGCGATCACGATTAAAATGTGGATGATACTACCTAAATCTGGAAAGGCAAAATATCCTATTAACCATCCAATTATTAGTAGTACTACGATTAGCCAAATTAAATCTTTCATATTGTCAGTTGTTTAGTGCAGCACAATTGCTGCTTATTAATGGTTATAGATTAAATGGTTAAGAAATACAATACAATTAGATAAATCTAAAAAGCACACATTCCTTAATTAATAATCTGATTAGATTTCGATACGAATTTATGAAAAGCACTAACTAATCTAAGCTATTTTAACGAGTGTTTAACTAACCTCTTAAAATATTCTGAATTTAAAATAAATTTTCTTCATCTTTTATAATCAAGAAATACCTGTCAAACAATCTTTAACGACTTATTAAAAAGAATGTTAGTAGAGCTTAGACTAACTTTTCCAATATTTTTGCTTCATTAAGTTTAAACATTCAAAATCTTAGTTTTCATTTTCAGCTTTATTAATTCTCATCTCAAGTTCTTCTAAAACTTCATTTACAGACTCTACGTTATCTGAGGATTTTTGATGAGCATCCTCCATGGCCTTTTCCAATTTTTTGTCGGGGTGTTGAAAAAGGTCCGTAATTACGTGGTTAATTTTATCTATAACACTTTCCTGACTGTGTTTAATATCTTCTAATTTATTTAAGATGCTTTTTAATTGATCTATTTTTTCTTGTTTCATTGTTGTAGTTTTAGATTATTAATATATACTAATTATTTATTCACGGGTTCTTCCTTTAATTTTGGATAATCTGTATAACCTTTGGCTCCCGGGGTGTAGAAAGTATCTTCATTCCATTTAGCTAATTCGGCATTTTTTTCAAATCGGTTCGGTAAGTCTGGATTAGAGATAAATAATTTTGCATACGCAACAAGATCGGCATGGCCATCTTTAATCACCTTGTTTCCTTTGTCGTGGTCAAAACCTCCATTTATCATTAAAGTCCCTTTATAAATTGGACGATAGTGCTTAGCGATTTCAGAAACCAAAAAATCTACTTTACTAACATCGGTAAATGGTTCAGATAAATGCAGATAAGCCAATTTATAGGCATTCAACTTCTCTACAATATAATCAAATGTAGGAATTGTTTCCTCTGTGGCAGTTATTCCAAATATTCCATGTAAAGAAGGATTTAATCTTAATCCAATTTTTGTTTCATCCCAAACCTCATTAATGGCATCTAACACTTCAAAAAAGAACCTAGCTCTATTTTGAATGCTTCCTCCATATTCATCGGTTCTTGTATTTGAATTTTTATTGAAAAACTGGTGAATCAAATACCCATTGGAAGAATGTATCTCTACTCCATCAAATCCTGCTTCCTTTGCTTTTTGTGCTGCTTTTTTAAATTCTTGAACCGTTTCCTTGATTTCAACAAGTGTCATCGCTTTTGGTTCTACAGTATCTTCAAAACCGTCTGGAGTGTAAGATTTTTCGTTTGGATTTACAGCACTGGGCGCTAAAGGTTTATCGCCATCATGAAATTTTGGATGGGACATGCTACCACAATGCCACAGCTGTATAAAGATCTTTCCACCTTCTTCATGTACGGCTTTGGTAACTTTTTTCCAACCTTCAGTTTGAGCTTCGGTATAAATTCCTGGGGTATTAATGTATCCTACAGCTCTTTCAGAAATTTGAGAACCTTCTGTGATAATAAGACCTGCCCCACTGCGCTGCTTGTAATATTCAACATGAAGATCTGTTGGAGCGCGATCTTTATTATCTGCTCTATTTCTTGTCATTGGAGCCATGATCACTCTATTTTTGAGAGTGAGATCTTCCAATTGATACGTTTCTAATATGGGTTGACTTTCTTTCATTGTTTAATGTTTAAAAAATTAAAGTTACTTGTTGCATTCCCTAACAGGTGTTAAACAAATTGTAATTGAGGTGATTTTTAACTTTATTTTAATGACTCTTGATCTAGAATGGGGTTTTGGGTAGTGTATGTCCGAATGTTTTGATTGGCAAGAATATTAAATGAAACATGTATTAAAAAAATCAATTGAGAATTAATCTGTATTTTTGAATCATGAATTTTCTAATTTCAAATTAGACGACTTTTTGAAATATAGAGGTTATCTACCTATAAGAATTAATGCAGAAAACTAAAGATATTGCCATTATTGGCTCCGGATTAGTAGGTTCTTTACTTGCCATTTATTTAAGAAAAAGAGGCCATGAGGTTACGGTGTTTGATCGTAGACAAGATGTAAGGAAAGTAGAATTTTCTGGTAGATCTATAAATCTTGCTATGTCTAATAGGGGTTGGAGCGCTTTGCGAAAAGTGGGAATAGAAGAGGAGATACGCGAAATCGCCTTGCCATTAGATAAACGGGCGTTACATGTAAACGACAAACCGGTATATTTTCAGAAATACGGGAAAGAAGGAGAAGCAATTTTTTCTATTTCCCGAGGAGTCCTCAATAGGAAGATGATTGATCTTGCTGAAGAAACAGGTGCTAAATTTAGATTTGAAGAAAAAGTTTGGGATGTAAACCTTGCCGAAGCCAAAATTTATACGGGAGAGTCTGAAAAAGCAGAATGGCAGGAATATCAATTTGATATGGTTTTTGGTGCCGATGGTGCTTTTTCTAGAGTTCGCCATAAAATGCAGCGAAGCAGTAGGTTTAACTACTCTCAAAATTTTATAGATGTTGGTTATAAGGAATTAACAATTCCTGCTAATGAAGATGGATCTCATAAGCTAGATAATGCTTCCTTTCATATTTGGCCCAGAGGCGAGTTTATGCTTATAGCAATGCCTAATTTGGACGGTAGTTTCACTTGTACCCTATTTATGCCTTTTGAAGGGGAAGTTTCTTTTGAGAAAATTGAGACCGAAGCAGATGCAGAAAAATTCTTCAGTAAATATTTCCCTGATATTAAATCGGATATTTCCAATTTGACACGAGATTTCTTTAAAAATCCAACGAGTGCAATGGTAACTATGAAATGTTATCCTTGGACTTATTGGGATAAAGTTGCATTAGTGGGCGATTCTGCTCACGCTATCGTCCCTTTTTATGGACAAGGCATGAATGCGGGATTCGAAGATATTTCTGTCTTAGATGATCTTATTGAGAAGCATGGCGACGATTGGGAAACGATCTTCAAGGAATATCAAAAAAGTAGAAAACCAAATGCAGATGCTATTGCAGAATTAAGTTATAGGAATTTTGTGGAGATGAGCAGTAAAACTGCAAATCCACAATTTATACTTAGGAAGAAAATAGAAAAGCACTTTGCTGAAAAACATCCTGAAAAATGGATTCCTTTGTATTCCAGAGTTACTTTTTCAAACAAACCATATGCCGATGCGCTGGCAATTGGCGACGAGCAAAGGGAAATCATGGATGAGGTGATGCAAATTGAAAATATTGAAGAAAAATGGGAATCTCCTGAAGTTGCAAAAATGATCTTGAATCTTATCGAATCTTTTTTAGAAAAAACAAAGCATTGATTTTATAGCCTCATTGAGGGTTTAATTCCCGTCTCGATAGCTTTCGAGAGTTTCATGGTCTCATCATAGAGTAGTTGATTTTCAATAACAGGATGAGATGTTGAATCAAGTCCGATAGCTATAGGAATAGGATGACCAGCTATAATTTATTACTAATTTCAATCATATAATTTTCACTACTATCCAGAAGTTAGTTTTGTTTAATCCTTTTTTGCAGAATATATGCTGAAATTCCCGAGATTCAGGAGCGACGATTTTTTCAATCGTTGTTCCGCGGGAATTTCAGCATGGTTTTTGGCTATTTCGCCAAAAAATTCCTTAAAAAAAGGCGTCTTTTTCTTTGCTTCGTTTCTTTTGGACGAGCAAAAAAAATGAAGGGCAGATAAAAAAAGATAATGGTTTTAAGATTTATGGACCAAAAATAAAAGACTTGTATTCTTGATGTAAAGAGAATAAGCGATTATTAATCCTGCTATTATATATTTATTCTACGATATAAAAAACTTAAACAAGAAAAAGAGGCTTAATGCCTCTTTTTCTTGTTTAAGTTTTTTTGAAATATTAATGCGCATTAGGCTTCAATAATTTAGGAAATTTCTTTTTAAACCTATTATATCTTGGGATAGATACATTCTGAATGTATGGGTTTTCAGGATGTAATCTTTCATAGTTTTGATGATAATCTTCTGCTACCCAAAATTTTTGAAAGGGTAAAATTTCAGCAGCTAATGGCTTATCGTAATTTTTAGCTACTTCAGTAGAAACAGTATTGATTATTTCCTTTTGTTCATCATTCTGAAAAAAGATTAGAGATCTATATTGAGATCCCATATCAGGACCCTGACCATTTACTTGGGTTGGGTTTTGAGAGCCATAGAAAACTTTTACCAAAGTTTCAAAACTCACCACTTCGGGGTCGTAGATCACTTCTACAGCTTCAGCATGTCCAGTTCTCCCGGTATTACTAGACTCATAAGTCGGGTTTTCGGTATGTCCGCCAGAGTATCCTGAAACCACTTCCTTCACCCCATTTACACTTTCATAAATAGCTTCTACGCACCAAAAGCATCCGCTAGCGAAATACGCTTTAGCCATATTGTCTTGAGTGGTTGCTTCTACAGGTTCAGCATTTGCAATTTCAGAATTCGTTGTTGCAGATTTAGTGTTTCCATTTCCGCAAGATGATATAATCAGTGAAAATGTAAGTAATAAAATAGATTTCATATTATTTCTTTTTATAGTTTCCTTCTAATGTTTTTTTGCCAAGAATAGCATAATCTATAGCTAAGTCTCCATTCATCGTGAAACCTAACCAATCTAACTCTATTTCCCCATTTCCTTTAGAAGTAATGTTTGCTATGGGTGTGTTTGTGTCGAATTTAGACCAAGGAATATCTTTTCCTTCAGTATTTTTAGAAGAAGGTGCCACTAAGAAGATGTTAGTTAGATTATTGCTCTCTTTTACCATTCTTGTATTAATAAAAATTTTAGATGGGGTTAAACACATTTCAGAATTGGCCGTATAATTAATATTTACACAGTAGCAGGTGCAAGAATTATCTATTTCTTCTCCCGTTTTTATATAAGTCCCGCTTAGATTAGAATTTTGAATATTCTGCTTAGTTTTGTCTTCGCTTGTAGTTTTTTTGGAAGTTTCAGAATTGCTATTTGAATTTGAAGCTTCGGTATCTCTAGATGTTTCTTCAGTTTGAGAATACGTGTCAGAGTTTTCCTTTTTCTCCGTTTTCATTTCAGAATTTGTTTTCTCTTTGTCTTCAGAAACAGATTCTGTATTAGAGTCTTTACATGAAGCAACTAATAGAGTAATTCCTAAAAGGACAACAACGGAGACTTTCATATATAGGGGGTGTTTATATTATTAATAAAGTTATCTATTTATTTAGGAGTTTGTGTGAAATTGGTGTTAATCAATTTACTCCAAAAAAATAGGGTTTAAAATAATCGCATAATCTGCAATTATTCTAAACCCTAGAATTATTTAGAAAAAGTAGCCTTAAAACTTAGAAAACATTTTTACCATTTTTTCTTGTTCTTCTTTGGCCAATTCCTCGTCTACAAGGATTCTACCACTATGCTCATCTGTAATGATTTTTCTTCGACTTGCAATCTCAACAATAACTTGTGGAGGAATAGTAAAATAAGATCCACCGGAAGCTCCTCTTTCTACGGGAACTACAGCTAAACCATTTTTTACATTATTTCTAATTCTTTTGTAAGCAGTAATAAGTCTGTCTTCAATTTGAGTTTCGAAATCATTAGATTTTTTTGTTAGCATGTCTTCCTCTTTTTGAGTTTCGGCTAAAATTTCATCTAATTCTCCCTTTTTGTGCACTAGGTGTTTTTGACGATCTTCCAATTTCTCTCTGGTCTGCCCAATAACTTCCTTTTTATGCTCTATAGAAGCTCTATATTCTTTGATGTGCTTTTCTGCAAGTTCTATTTCAAGTTCTTGAAATTCTACTTCCTTACTAAGCGCATTGAATTCACGGTTATTACGGACGTTTTTCTGTTGCTCGGCATATTTTTTAATAGATGCTTTTGCGTCCTCGATAAGGATCTTTTTAGTTTTGATATCGTTATCAATAACCTCTAGATCTGTATCATGCTTTTGTATACGTGTATTTAATCCGGCTACTTCATCTTCTAAATCTTCTACCTCTAAAGGAAGTTCACCACGTACATTTCTAATTTCATCTATTCTAGAGTCAATTAACTGAAGATCGTACAATGCTCTTAACTTCTCTTCTACAGTAACCTCGGTTTTCTTTGCCATATTTAATAATACTTGATGGGATTCGTTTTTGTATTCGCTAAAATAATCGCAAAATTACTAATTTTTTTACTAAGATACGAATGTAATAGGTTTTTTGTGTATCGTTCACTTTCATAGTGACCAATGTCTGCAACCACTAGTTTTTGTTCGGCTCTGTAGTAATCGTGATACTTAAGATCTGCCGTTATAAAGAAGTCTACACCTGCACTTTTTGCAGCATCTATCGCAGAACTTCCACTTCCGCCAAGGACTGCTATTTTCTTTACCTTCTTTTCTAATAATTTGGAATGTCTTATCCCATCTGCTTTAAATGTTTTCTTCACTAAAGAAAGGAATTCAACTTCTTCAATTGCCTCAGGGAGTTCCCCAATCATTCCCATTCCCATTTGCTGATGTGAATTATCTAAAGTGATTAGTTCATAAGCTACCTCTTCATAAGGATGGTTTTTGAAAAGTGCTTTTAAGATCCTACTTTCTAAATGCTTCGGAAAAATTACTCCTATCTGAATTTCTTCTTCAAAATGAATTTCATTCTTATTTCCTATAGTGGGATTAGAAACCAAATTAGGTTTAAAACTTCCTGTACCAGAAATATTGAAGCTACATTCGTCATAATTCCCAATAGCTCCAGCACCAGCTTCAAATAATTTCTTTCTTAACTCATCTGCTTGCTCTTTTGGAACATAGGTAGTGAGCTTTTTAATAACTCCATTCTTCGGAATTAATATTTTGGTGTTTTGAAGCCCAAGCTTGTCGCACATGATCTTATTTACTCCCAAATGATGATTATCTAGTGCAGTATGTATGGCATAGATAGCAATGTCATTCTTTATTGCTTTAATAACTGCACGTTCTATATAGTTTTTTCCATTCAGCTTTTTAAGTCCAGAAAAAATTATAGGATGAAAACTTACTATTAAGTTACAATTCTTAGCTATTGCTTCTTCTACCACTTCCTCTAAAGTGTCATGAGTTACCAAAACACCTTTTAGAGCTGTCGTTGCATCTCCCACCAATAAACCTACATTATCAAAATCCTCGGCGGTGGCGATGGGAGCAAAATCTTCTAAGTGTTTTATAACCTCTGCAATAATCATCTTCTACTATTTTAATTCAAATATAAATATTATACTTTCGCTAAGATGAGTATCCTAAGAAAATTCCTTTTTCCCTTCGCCTTAATGTACGGTCTAGTCATGTTGATTAGGAATTTGCTGTATGACCTAAAGGTATTTAAAGCTATGTCTTATTCTTTTCCTGTGATTTGTGTGGGAAATTTAAGTGTTGGAGGAACGGGAAAAACTCCTATGATAGAATATTTATTAGAGCTTTTACTTCCAGATAATAAGGTAGCGACATTAAGCAGAGGCTATGGAAGAAAAACCAAAGGTTTTAAATTGGTTTCTATAGCTGATAGCGCTACTAATGTTGGAGATGAGCCCCTTCAGTTTAAAAATAAGTTTAGGGATGCAATTGTTGCTGTAGATGAGAATAGAAGACGGGGGATAGCTAAGCTCCGGGAGAAGCATAATCCAGATCTTATATTATTAGATGATGCATTACAACATAGAAAAGTGAAAGCAGGTTTAAATATTTTGCTTACCAAATATGACGATCTATACCAAGACGATTTTATGTTACCAACTGGTAATTTAAGAGAGCCTGTAGTAGGTGCAGGAAGAGCAAAAATTATAGTAGTCACAAAATGCCCATATAATATAAGCATAGAGAAGCAAGAAAGCATTAGAAGCCAATTAAAACTGAGAAACTATCAGCAGTTATTTTTTAGTTATATAAGTTATAATGACTATGTTTTTAATGGAACTAAGGAAATAGGGCTTCAAGAATTAATTGATAAGGAAATAACATTGGTAACGGGAATTGCGAATCCAGATTCTTTATGTGAATATTTAAATGCTTCTATGATTTCTTTTCAGCATTTGAAATTTCCCGATCATCATAATTTTTCTTCAGAAGAAATAAAAAAAATCGCTCAATCCAAGCTGGTTATTACTACAGAAAAGGATTTTATGAGATTAAAGGGGGACGTAGGGTTAGAGCGACTGTTCTATTTACCTATTAAAATGAAATTTATTCAGAATACTGATAGCTTTAATAAAGCGATAAAAAGCTTTATTTTAAATGCCTAAATGAAAAATGAGATGCACGATGCATCTCATTTTTTCTATTTGGCTAATTCAAACTATATATCTTTTATATACTTCTACTAAACCTATATATTCAAACTGCATGCCAAGATTTAAACAGTAACTTTTCTTTTAGATAAGTGGAAATTTATTTTAGCGAAAAACTCCTCTGTTTTATAAGGTTTGGGAATAATATCTGTAAACCCATTTAAATAAAATTCATCTAAATTTTCATCTAAGGTTACCGCTGTTAAAGCTACAATTGGAATTTTATCATCGAATTCACGAATTAAAACAGTCGCTTCTATTCCACTAATTCCAGGCATATGAATGTCCATAAGAATAAGATCAAAATAGTTGTTTGAGGCCTTTTCTACAGCAATAGTACCATTATCTGCTAAATCGCAAATAACATTATGTTTTTCTAAGATTTTCCGTGTAATCATTTGGTTGATCTTATTGTCCTCAACAATCAAGATCTTTTTATTGTGCATTATATCGTTGGTCAAGGGCGCTATTTTCGCTAGCTGAGATACAGCTACACCTTCTGCTTGCTCGAATGCTTCAAATTTTAAGTCGAAGCTAAATGTAGAACCCTTTCCAAATTCGCTATCTAAATAGATCTCACTATTCATTAAGTTTAGTAAATTCTTTACAATAGACAAACCTAATCCAGTCCCTCCGAATTTTCTGTTTATTTGAAGTGAACCTTGCGTGAAGTTCTCAAAAATAGAGGATTGTTTTTCCTTAGATATTCCTTCGCCTGTATCCTTTATTTCAAAATGTAGGAATACTGATTGACCTACTTGATTTACCCTGTTTACATTTATCCAGATATCACCTTCCTCTGTAAACTTTATGGAGTTACCAATTAGATTAATAAGGATCTGAGAGATTTTAAGTGGATCTCCTTTTAGCTTTTTAGGTATGTCAGGATCAAAATAATAGTGCAATTTTGTTTTCTTGTCATCAGCAGAATTTTTGAGAGCTACCAATACATCCGAAATTCGTTTTTCTAAATTGAAAGAAGTATCTAGAACTTCTACTTTTTTAGCTTCAAGCTTATTAAGATCGAGAATATTATTAATAAGAGAAAGTAAATATTCCCCTGAAAATTTCAGAGAATTTAAATGTTCCTTCTGATTTTCGGTTGGGCTTTCTTCCAATAATAAATGGGTAAGTCCAGTAACTGCATATAAAGGTGTCCTTAACTCGTGTGTAATGGTGGAAAGGAATTGTGCCTTTGCTAATGATGCTTTTTCTGCATTTTCCTTGGCAAGAGTTAATTCATCATTTTTCTTTTGTAAAAGATCGTTAGCTCTGGCTCTTAAGTTATTGTTTTTATATAGAGATAAGGTGAGTAAAGATAATATGGTTATAAGAGCAACACTTAGGATAGTGGTTAGCTTATTTACCTTTAAAGATTTTTCTTGCTCTGCATTTTGTTCGGTCAGTTCTGCCATATTGGTTCGCATGGCATCTACCCCATATCTGGTATTGGCATCAACTGCCAATGCTTCTTTACTAATATCGAAAATAGAATCCCTTACATTATTACTCAGCTTAAGATAACTTAAGGATTGGCTGTATTTTCTTTGCTCTTCCTTTATCTGGCTTAACAAATCATAAGAATACATCACCATTCCTCCTAAATTGTTCTCCTTTGCAATTTCATTAGATTTTAAAGCTTCTAGTTCAGCTTGGTTGATTTCCTCTAATAATAAATAATTTCTTGCCCTATAATAGTATAATCTGGAAAGTTCATAATTGTTGTCACTATCCTTTAAATATACTTTTGCATTATTCAAATAGGTTAATGCTAGGTTTAAGTTTTCTTTGGATTGGCTAATTCCTAGAGTGATCATGGCTCGATTGAGTTCAACGATACCTAGAAATTCAATTTGATTCTTTTCTTCATAATATTCCTGAGCTAAGTTCAAATATTTTATTGCTCTTTCTGGTGCGTTCGCAGAATTAAAAAGTTTAGCATAGGTTAAGTAACTATAAGCAAGACCTTCTTTATCGTCCATTTCTAATTGGATAGAAATTGCTCTTTCTAGTTCTATGATCGCTTTTGGAATATCATGGCGAATATATAGTAATTGGGAAAGTATGCTACTGGATAGTGCAATAGATTTCTTATTGTCTATTTGGTTAGAAAGTTCTAAGGCAGTGTCTAATTGCTGATGAGCCTTCTCAAAATTCAGAACATTAATAGAAATTTCGGCTTTTCCTAATAATTCAATAATCTTAGTGTTTATTTCATCTATTTCTAACTCACTTTTTTCTTGAAAAGCAAACGTTGAATTAAAACAAAAAAGGCTAACAATTAAAAATAATAATTTCCTCATTGGGGCAATGGCTGGTACTTAATGATGATAAATATAGTTATTTCTTTGCGACGAATGAAATTAAATCTTTCAACCGGCTCGAGTACCCAATTTCATTGTCGTACCAACCAATCAATTTAATTAATCCTCCTCCAATTACAGAAGTCATTCCTGAATCAAAAACACATGAATGTGAATCGCCAATTATATCTATAGAAACTATAGGCTCATCAGTATAGCTCAGTATTCCTTTTAAATAGGTTTCTGATGCATTTTTGAAAACAGCATTTATTTCTTCTATCGTTGTATTTGTGGAAATATTAATGGTCATGTCTGTTAATGAACCATTTGGTACTGGTACTCTTATACCGCATCCACCAATCACATCTTTAAATTCAGGGAATATCTTAGTAAGTGCTTTGGCTGCACCAGTGGTTGTGGGAATAATAGACTGAGTCGCAGCTCTAGCTCTTCTTAGATCGCGATGGGGCTTATCATGTAAATTTTGATCTGAAGTGTAGGAGTGTATGGTTGAAATATATGCTTGTTCTATTCCGAAATTCTTCCGAATCACATCTAACATTGGAGCAGCATTATTAGTAGTGCATGAGGCGTTGGAAATTATTTGCTCAGTTCCGTCTAAAATATCCTCATTTACTCCTAATACCACCATCTTAATAGTATCGTCATCTGGTGGAACCGAAAGAATTACTTTTTCTACACCTTTTTGTAAATGAAATTGTAAATCTTCCTGTTTTTTGTATTTCCCTGATGCTTCAATTACAATATTTACTTGGTATTTGCTCCAGTTAATATCTTTTGGATGAAGATGCTTCAGGACAGGAATTTCCTTATTATTTATTAAAATTTTGGAATCTTCATGCTCAATTTCAGCCTTGATCCGGCCATGAATACTATCGTATTTTAGTAGATGGGCTAAAGTGGCAGCATCTGCGATATCATTAATTGCAACAACTTCAATTCTGGGGTGATCAATTAAAAGTCTAAATAAATTACGACCTATACGGCCAAAGCCATTAATTCCAATTTTAATTTTTTCTGACATTCTATTTTAAGAAATGAGATTAAGTTAAGTGTTTTTGAGCTTTGTAAGAAGATCTCACTAATGCTCCACTTTCAACATGGCGGAAACCTAATTCCAAACCTATAGTTTCATATTTCTTAAATTGATCTGGAGTAATAAATTGCTTAACAGGTAAATGTTTTTTGCTAGGCTGTAAATATTGACCAATGGTTACGATATCTAAATTTACACTCCTAAGATCTTTAAGTGTCTGTATTACTTCATCTTCTTGTTCCCCTAATCCTAACATGATTCCAGATTTGGTTCTGGCAATACCCTGATCTTTTAAATATTTTAAAACCTGTAAGCTGCGTTCATATTTTGCCTGAATTCTAACTTCTCTTGATAGTCTCTTTACCGTTTCCATGTTATGGGAAACCACTTCAGGTTTTACAGCAATAATCCTATCTATATTTCTCTCATTTCCTTGAAAATCTGGAATAAGGGTTTCCAAAGTTGTTTCAGGATTCATTCGTCTTATTGCTTTAACAGTTTCTGCCCAAACAATAGAACCCATATCTTTAATATCGTCTCTATCTACACTGGTAATTACAGCATGCTTAATTTTCATAAGCTTTATAGATCTTGCAACTTTTTCAGGTTCATCCCAGTCTATAGTATCTGGTCTTCCTGTTTTTACTCCACAAAATCCGCATGATCTTGTACATACGTTTCCTAAGATCATAAATGTAGCAGTTCCTTCACTCCAACATTCACCCATATTGGGACAACTACCAGAAGTACAAATAGTATGCAGGTCGTATTTTTCTACAAGTCCTCTAAGTTCTGTGTATTTTTTTCCGGTTGGAAGCTTTACGCGTAACCATTTTGGTTTCGGAGTGCGTTTTGGGGTAGTTAAAGTCTCTGTTGTCATATCAAAAATCTATAGTTCAAAGATACAATAATATGATGAATTGGGTAACTTGAATAGAATAGTCTTAAAAGTAGAATTAAGCTTTATGTGATTCTATTATTTGAGCGAGCAATTTTTTAGCACGTAAGAGTTTTACTTTTATATTACTCATAGGTTCCTCAAGGTGGGACGCGATCTCTTTATAAGATTTTTCCTGAAAATATCTAAGATTGATAACTTCTTGATACGTTGGTTTTAACTTTTTAATATCACTTAATAGTTGAGCTAAATGTTGTTCGTTTATTAAAATGTCTTCCATGGATGGTGTTTCGTCCATAATTTCATGAACATATTCCATATTGGTGTCTGAAGTATTAGCTCTAATAGAAGCTTTCTCTTTTCTTAAAAGATCTATATGGATGTTCTTGGAAATAGTGATAAGCCAAGTTTTAAAAACATAATTGTCATTAAAACTATTTAGTTTGTCAAAAGCCTTAGAAAAGGTTTGGATGGTAATATCCTCTGCATCTGCTTCGTTTCTTATTCTTTTTAATTGAAAACTATAAACTTCCACCCAAAATTTATCCAGCAAATATTTATAAGCTGCCTGATCTCCTTTTTTAGCTTTTTCAATTTCCTTTAAAAGAACTTCGCTATTTATTTCCAATTGGTTGGTTTTGAAAAAACATTCATGCTAAAGATACTTAATTGCGTGAAGATTAAAAATACTTCCAAAAATGGTATTAACCATAAAAGGTCCATCTCATCTAATTTTTTAGCAGACTTGTAATAAACGGTATACTGTATGAGCAATCTTAATATGAAAATCCCTAATACAATAGGCCAATGTATATTTAATAATAACAGGGATATAAGCAAGATCCAAAAACCAATTTGAGATACATAAAAAGATGCCAATAAGAATTTATGCTTCTTTTTATAAAATTTTGCTGTGGCAACATGTCTTCTCTTCTGAAGTATCCAGGCGGAGAAGTCTGTTTTGGGAATACTTCTAGTTATAGAAGCTCTGTTAAACGTAATAACAGTGTTTTTTTTTGTCCCTGCTTGATTTACAAATAGATCATCGTCCCCAGATCTAATGTGTAGATGTGTTGCAAAACCATTCTGAGCATAAAATTCCTGAGAGGTATATGCGAGATTTCTTCCTACTCCCATATACGGAATACCCCATTTGGCAAATGAAAAATATTGGATTGCTGTTAATAAAGTTTCATATCGAATAAGTTTATTCAGAAAAGACCCTTTATTTTTTAAATATCCTCCGTAACCAAGAACAATTGTTTTGTTTTGTTGAAAATTTGAGGCCATTTGAGAGATCCACATGTTGGATTCCGGTCTACAATCTGCATCTGTAAATAATAAAGTAGAATTTTTTGCTTTTTTGATCCCTAAGGTTAAGGCATATTTCTTTTTACCCCAAAAAGCTTCATTGTTTTGAACATTTACCAAACGAACACGAGAATCTAATTCTTCAAAATGTTCCATCACTTCCAAAGTGTCATCAACAGAAGCGTCATTTACCAGAATAACTTCGAAATTTGGGTAGTTTTGTTGAAGGATAAAGGGAATGAAGTCTTTTAAATTTTCTGCTTCATTCTTTGCACATACAATTACTGAGACTGGAGGGGTAGCATTGGAAGTTGATTCTTTTGCGGAGGCAAAACTAAAATATCCTATAAAGAATAGGATATTGACAAGTGTAATCAGAATAAAAAATCCTAGTAAAAATATTGCCATGTTTTAAAATTCCTAATTTTTGGAATCTGAGCAATCTTTTATTTCGTCTGGTGATTTTCCGCAAAAACTACATGCTTCTCCATCTTTATTTAAGAATGGGCTTTGGCTAGCACATGTTCCTGCAAACTCCCCATCTTTTTTCGCCCAGATCTTTATTGCTATTCCTGCAAAAGCAAGGCCTAATAATACTATTGTAATTAGAAGTAATTCCATAACGGTTTATTAATGATGCAAAAATACGGATAAAAAAAGGTCAAAAAAAATCCAATCCATAGATTAGTATAACCTTTGCAAATTTTAACTAAACTTTAATTGCTAAATGTGCAATAATTGTGGAATCCGAACTAAATTGCATCAATTAATTAACACAAAAACTAAATTATGAAAATTAAACATTTATTAATAGTTGCCATTTTATCGGTATTTGCTTTTACATCTTGTGAAGATAATAAGAAAAAAGAGCAGGAAGAGAAAATGGAAATGGAAAGAATGGAAGCTGAAGAAGAGGCTACAAGAGAAGCTGACATGAAAATGGAACAAGAAAAAATGGAAATGCAATCTAATAGTATTGCTGCAAAAGCTATGGCTACGGCAGATTTAAGCACTCTAGTTAGTGCTCTACAATCTGCGGAACTTGCAACAATGATGAAAGAGGATGAAGGACCATTTACTGTTTTTGCTCCTTCCAATGATGCATTTGCTAAAGTGCCAAAAGCTACTTTGGATAATTTAATGATGAAAGAAAATCAGTCAGATTTGCAAGCTGTTTTGAAGTATCATGTAGTTTCAGGTGAAATTACATCTACAGATTTAGCTAAAGCCATTAAAGACAATAACGGGACTTATAAATTTAAGACTGTTGAAGGTGCTGAATTAACTGCAATGATGAGCGGAGATAAGATCATGCTAAAGGATGGTAACGGTAAAACCGCTACAGTAATTCAAGCAGATGTTGATGCTTCTAACGGAGTTGTACATGTTATTGACGCTGTTGTAATGAAGAAATCATAACTAGTAAGAAAATCTAGTTTAGAAAAAGTCCCGCAATTGCGGGACTTTTTTATTTTAAATAATATTTACTTCCGGTTCTAGATAAATGTTGAATTTGGTAAGTATCTCTGCTTGAACTTTACGTGATAACTTCAGTATTTCTTCCCCTGTCGCTTCTCCGTAATTGACCAATACTAAAGCCTGGTTTTTATGTACACCAGTATTTCCTTCCCGATATCCTTTTAATCCAGCTTTATCTATTAACCATCCTCCAGGTATTTTAATACTGTCTTCTCCCACATTATAACTTGGTATTTCTGGGAATTGTTCCTTTAATACTTCAAACTCTTTATTGCTTATCACTGGATTTTTGAAAAAACTTCCACTGTTTCCTAATTCCTTAGGATCTGGTAATTTTTGTTGCCTAATTTTAATTACAGCATTAGAAATATCCCGAATTCCTACATTATTTACCCCCATTTCTGCTAATGCTTCATTAATTGCACCATAGCTAGTGAGCAGTTTATGATTGGCTTTCGTTAATTTGAAAACCACATTGGTGATAATATATTTCCCCTTAACCTTATTTTTGAAAATAGAATTTCTATAATCAAATTCACATTCTTTTGCTGTGAAATTTACAACTTCTAAAGTTTGAATGTCAAGGGCGTCACAGGATACAAAGTGATCTTTTAGCTCTACGCCATAAGCCCCAATATTCTGGATAGGGGAGGTGCCTACATTTCCTGGGATAAGTGATAGATTTTCTAGTCCGCCCCAATTATTTTCAAGAGTATACAAAACAAATTCGTGCCAGTTTTCACCAGCATAAGATTTCACAAAAACAAATTCTTCAGTTTCCCTAACAACTTCAACACCTTTAATATCTATATGAATTACCGTGGTATCTATATTTTGGGTAAGCAACATGTTGCTGCCTCCTCCTAATATAAAAAGATCTTCAGTATCGTTTTTTTTAAGTACAGAGATCAACTCATCTACACTATCAACAGAGATTAGGTTTTTTGCCTTAACATCTATTCCGAAAGTGTTATAAGATTTTAAAGAAGCATTTTGGGAAACCTTCATTAGTCTTTGTAAACTGTTAAAGCATTTTTCAATATTTCTATTGCTCTTTCAAGATTTTCTTTTTTAAGAACATAAGCAATCCTAACTTGATTTAAACCTGTATTTGGAGTAGAGTAAAACCCGGCTGCAGGTGCAACCATTACTGTTTCATTATCTAATTGATATTCCTCCAATAACCATTTCGCGAAATTATCGGCATTTTTAATTGGCAATTCTGCAATACAATAAAAGGCTCCTTTTGGAGTGGCAACTTTTACTCCATCAATCGATTTTAGCCCTGCAATAAGTAAATTTCTTCTGGAAGTATATTCTTTTATAACATCATCAAAGTAGCTCTGAGGAGTTTCTAATGCTGCTTCACTAGCAATTTGCTCAAATGTTGGAGGACTTAATCTGGCTTGTGCAAACTTCATTGCAGTATGAATAACTTCTTTATTCTTAGAAACTAAGCATCCAATTCTAGCGCCACACATACTATATCTTTTAGAGACTGAATCGATCATGATCGCGTGATCTTTCAATTTGTCAATACTCATTACTGAGTGGTGTTTTGCACCATCATAAGCAAATTCTCTGTAAACCTCATCTGCTACCAAAAAGATATCGTGTTTAATTGCCATTTCGGCTAATTGATCTATTTCCTCTTTAGTATATAAGTATCCTGTAGGATTCCCCGGATTACATATTAATATCGCCTTGGTTTTGGCAGTGATCAATTTTTCGAAATCAGCAATAGGAGGGAGGGCAAAATTTGTTTCAATTTTAGACTCAACAGGAACAATTTTTATTCCTGAAGCAGTAGCAAAACCATTGTAATTTGCGTAAAATGGTTCTGGAATAATAATTTCATCCCCAATATCGGTAATACTACCCATGGCAAAAAGCAATGCTTCAGAACCGCCTGTGGTAATTATTATTTGTTCACCATCAACAGGAATGTCATGATTCTTATAATAATTGGCTAATTTATTTCTGTATCCTTCAAAACCGGCTGAGTGGCTATAAGAAAGAACTTCTATATTGTGATTTCTAACAGCATCTAGTGCTACCGACGGGGTTTTTATGTCTGGTTGTCCAATGTTTAGTTGATATATCTTCCGGCCTTTTCTAATGGCTGCTTCTGCAAAGGGAACTAACTTTCTAATTGGTGATTCTGGCATAGAATTACCTTTAACTGAAATTTTAGGCATAACTTTTTTTGTTTTTTCATTGCAAAAATGCGAAATATAATGCAGAATTCAATTTTTTAGGATTGTCATTTATGCTCATATTTTTCGTAAATTAAATAAAAACATGTCATGCCCTATTTACATATTGTTAGTTTTTTTATGCTTTTTCAATATTTCTAAAGCTCAAGGCGTTTTTAAAATAGATGAAGGGAAATATAAATTTGATCTTTCATTTCAATCTGTAAACGATCTTGTTGTTATTCCCTTAGAAATAAATGGGGTGGAACTTACATTTTTACTCGATACTGGTGTAGAATCTTCTATCATATTTAGCTTAGAAGAAAAAGATTCTTTGAATGTAAAAAATGCAACCGATATTTTACTTCGGGGCTGGGGAGAAGGAAAGGCGATCACTGCTATTAAATCCACGGGAAATACTGTGCGTGTTGGGACTGCATCACATTCTGATTTCACCGTTTATATAGTTTATGATCATGACATCAGCCTTTCTAATAGGCTAGGCTTGCCTATTCATGGAATTATTGGATATGATTTTTTTAAGGATTTTGTCGTTGAATTCAGTTACACAAAAGAACGACTTATAGCTTATAATATAGATTCTTATGTTTATAAGAAATGTAGGCGTTGTGATGATTTTGATTTGGTGTTTCATAAAAACAAACCTTATATAAAGGCATTGGTGAGTATAGAGAATAAAGGTTTCCTCCCTATGGATCTTTTGATAGATAGTGGATCTGGGGATGCTCTTTGGATCTTTGAAGCCCCCGATTTAGGGATTGAGATCCCTGATGAAAATTTTGAAGATTTTCTGGGATTTGGAATGGGAGGTAGTGTTTATGGAAAACGAGCTAGGGTTAATAACTTAAAACTAGGAAAATTCCAATTAGACGGGGTGACTGCAAGTTTTCCAGACACTTTGTATTTTGCAGGGGTTTCAACATATAAGTCCCGTAATGGAAGCTTGGGCTTTCAGGTTTTAAAACGATTCACTTCTACTTTCGATTATAAGAATAAGCGATTAAGGTTAAAACCTAACAAAAATTTTAGAGAGCCGTTTGAATATGATATGAGTGGTATTGTGCTTGCTCATGAAGGATATACTATTGTGAAGGATTTTGAAAATAACAACTCTCCAGTATTTAGTGAATCTGAAGATGCATTTAAAGGGGTGGTTGTTTATAAGAGTTATTCTAAGGTTAAATTTAAGTTGGAGCCACAATATATTATTGCTGAAGTAAGGCCTAATTCGCCTGCAGCTCTGGCAGGATTAAAGGTTGGAGATTTAGTTGAAACCATCAATAAGAAAGCTGCATACAATTATGAACTCTCACAAATAAGTAAAATGTTTAGTTCTGGCGAGGGAAAAACTATTAAATTGAAGATAAAAAGGAATGGCGTGTTATTAGATATCCGTTTCGAACTGAAACGAGTATTATAAAAAAAACTCCCGATTTCTCGAGAGTTTTTTTGTGATTAAGATTTTTCGTCAGGATCTAGAACTCTTCCTTTTATTTTTACCGCTTTTGTTGGTTCATCTGCATTAGAATAAATTGTTATTGTTCTTCTAATTGGTCCAACTCGATTAGTGTCATATTTTACCTGAATTTCTCCAGATTTCCCTGGTGCAATTGCAGCCTTAGTCCATGTAGGTACGGTACACCCACAACTGGAATAGACGTTTTCAATAATTAAGGGCTCGGAGCCTATATTTTTAAAATGAAAAACTTTTGTGCCATCACTCCCTTTTTCTATATCCCCGTAGTCTATAAGTTCAGACTTGAATTCAAATTTGGCAGTATTTTGGGCATTGATAGTAGAAAAACCAGTTACTATCAGTATTAATATTGAAATGATTTTTTTCATAATTTCTAATTTTCAATTAAGTAAAGGTAACTTGTTTTGAATAAACTCAAAAACATATAAGCAAAACTACTTCTTTTATAGTCTTCAACTTATAAGTACTTTTGCAGATATTTTCAAAAACTAGACCAATTATGTCAACATCCCAAAAATACGATTCCCAAAAGGTAGAAGATAAATGGTATAACTACTGGATGGAGCAAGGTTATTTTCATTCTGAGGTAGATGACAGGACTCCATATACCATTGTTATTCCTCCACCTAATGTTACGGGGGTGTTGCACATGGGGCATATGCTGAATAATACTATCCAGGATGTTCTTATAAGACGAGCAAGACTAAAAGGCTTTAACGCATGTTGGGTGCCTGGAACAGATCATGCATCTATCGCTACAGAAGCAAAAGTTGTAGCTAAATTAAAGGAAGAGGGTATAAACAAAAACGATCTTTCTAGGGAAGAGTTTTTGGAGCATGCTTGGGATTGGACCCACAAACACGGTGGAATTATCCTTGAACAGCTAAAAAAATTAGGAGCTTCTTGCGATTGGGAACGCACAAAGTTTACGATGGACGAGAATATGTCTGCTTCAGTGATAAAAGTATTTGTAGATCTGTATGAAAAAGGCCTAATTTATAGAGGCTACAGGATGGTGAATTGGGATCCAGAAGCGAAAACAACTCTTTCCGACGAAGAAGTTATTTATCAGGAAAAGCAAGGAAACCTTTACTATCTAACATATAAAATAGAAAATAGTGAGGAGACAGTAACTATAGCTACAACCCGCCCAGAGACAATCTTGGGAGATACTGCTATTTGTATAAACCCAAACGATGATCGTTTTAGTCATCTTAAGGGTAAAAAAGCGATAGTTCCATTAGCCAATAGAGCTATTCCAATTATAGAAGACGATTATGTAGATGTAGAATTTGGTACAGGATGTCTAAAAGTTACTCCAGCTCATGACATCAATGATAAAGAAATAGGAGAGCGCCACAACCTGGAAGTGATAGATATCTTTAATGACGATGCAACCTTAAATGAATTTGGATTACACTACCAAGGGAAAGACAGGTTCGAGGCTAGAAAAGAGATTGTTAAAGAATTAGAGAGTTTAGGAGTTTTAATCAAGACCGAAACTCATATCAATAAAGTAGGAACTAGCGAACGTACTGGTGCAGTTATAGAGCCAAAGTTAAGCGATCAGTGGTTTTTGAAAATGAAAGAACTGGCACAGCCTGCTTTAGATGCTGTGCTTAATAAAGAGGTCAATCTTGTTCCAGATAAGTTTGTAAATACATACAGACATTGGATGGAAAACGTGAGGGATTGGAACATCTCAAGACAATTATGGTGGGGGCAGCAAATCCCAGCATATTATTACGGAAACGGTAAAAATGACTTTGTAATTGCAGAAACTTTAGAGGAAGCTCTAGAAAAAGCAAAAGTACAAACAAATAATGCTGAGCTTAAACTTCTAGATATCAAACAAGATTCTGATGCTTTAGATACTTGGTTCTCTTCCTGGTTATGGCCAATGAGTGTGTTTAATGGGATTCTAGAACCAGACAATCCAGAAATAAATTATTACTATCCAACAAATGATTTAGTTACTGCCCCAGAAATTTTATTCTTTTGGGTTGCCAGAATGATGATAGCTGGTTATGAATATAGAGGTGAAAAACCCTTTATAAATGTTTATTTAACAGGGATCGTAAGAGATAAACAAAGACGAAAAATGTCTAAATCTCTTGGTAATTCTCCAGACCCTATAAAGCTTATAAATGAATATGGTGCAGATGGAGTTAGAGTTGGAATGTTGCTTAGTTCTCCTGCCGGGAACGATTTAATGTTTGAAATAGATCTTTGTAAGCAAGGAAGCGGATTTATAAATAAGATCTGGAACTCTTTTAAATTACTAAAAAGTTGGGAGATCGATAGCGCCATAGAGCAACCTAAATCTTCGGCGATTGCAATAGAGTGGTATAAGGCTAAGTTTCAACAGACTTTATTAGAAATAGAAGATCATTTCTCTAAATATAGAATGAGTGATGCCCTAATGTCTACTTATAAGCTTATTTGGGACGATTACTGTTCTTGGTTCCTGGAAATGGTTAAACCAAATTTTGGAGAGGCTATAGATGAGAAAACCTATAAAGAAGTGATTGCAATTTTGGAAGATAATTTAAAGATATTGCATCCTTTTGTACCATTTATTTCAGAAGAAATTTGGCAACAATTAGACACTCGAACTAAAGAAGAAGCATTAATTATATCTAAATGGCCTGAAGCCTTAACAGTTGATACTACTATTATTTCGGAATTTGCTTTTGCTTCGGAAGTGATCTCGGGAATAAGAAATATCAGAAAATCTAAAAATATATCTTTTAAGGATCAAATATCGCTTCAGATATTGAACAATGAGAACACCTCTACTACTTTTAATGAGGTGATCACGAAGCTTGGAAATGTATCTAATCTGGAATATGTAGATCAGCAAGTGGAAGGTTCTCTTTCTTATAGAGTGAAGTCCAACGAATATTTTATCCCAATTGAAGGTGCTATAGATGTGGAAGCTGAAAAGGGGAAAATTCAGGAAGAATTAAAATATACTGAAGGATTTTTAAAATCTGTTCAAAATAAACTGTCAAATGAACGTTTTGTAGGGAATGCTCCAGAAGCTGTTGTTGCGGTTGAAAAAGCCAAGCAAGCAGATGCTGAAGCGAAAATTCAAATGTTAAAGGCTAGTTTGGCTGGATTAGAATAGTGGCAGAAAGAAATCAAGAAACTCGGGGCAAGCCTACCAGGTATGATTTGGAAAATACATTTAAAAATTCGAGGCAGGCCTCGGGGAATTGAACCCTCAATGAGGGATTAAAGAAAAATAATCATTGGGCAAGTAGTTATATCTGCCCAATATGTTTTTCTACCATTTCTATATATTTCTGTTTGGCTTCCAATTGTGAGAGTTGCTTTACTTGTACAAGGGCATTCGCTTTAAAGCCATTTCTTATATCCTCGTCATCTTTAGTAGTGTAGAATCCATTCAAGGTTGTTGCTCGCTTATAGTAAGCATAAAAATGAAGCATGATATCTGGAGGAAATTTCAAACTGGTATTGCTCGCCATTTCATAAGCTTTTAAAAATTTTGGATCTGAAGAACTTAACATTTTAATATAATTAATCTAGATTGGCAATTATGCTTACTCCACCTTTAAGTTTCTCGTTCAATTTTACATTGATCTTAGTTCCAATAGGTAAAAATACATCTACGCGAGATCCAAACTTTATAAATCCACTGTCGCTTCCTTGAATCACTTCTTGACCTTCCTCAGCATAATTAACTATTCGTTTTGCTAAAGCTCCTGCAATTTGCCTGTAAAGCACTTCTCCGGCAACGTTGTTTTCTACAACTACCGTAGTTCGCTCATTTTCTTCACTAGATTTTGGATGCCATGCAACCAAGAACTTTCCTGGATGATATTTGCTGAATTTCACTAAGCCACCAATAGGATGTCTAGTTACGTGAACATTTATCGGAGACATAAATATAGAAACCTGTAAGCGTTTATCTTTGAAATATTCATTCTCCATTACTTCCTCTATCACAACAACTTTCCCATCTACAGGTGAAACCACAGTAGCATCATTTAACTGAGTAGGCCTTTTAGGATTTCTAAAGAACTGTAAAATTAATAGAAAGAGTAATATGCTTACCGCTAGTATAGAGAATTTTACCCAATAAACGTTGACGTTTAAATAGGATATTATGTTTACTACAATTAATAAAATTGCAGTAAAAATCATGATCTTATAACCTTCTTTATGAAACATAGTTTATTATCAATAAATAAGCATAAACAAAAGGACTGGAAAATATGATACTATCCAATCTGTCAAATAATCCACCGTGACCCGGCATTAGCTTTCCACTATCTTTTACTCCAGCCTGACGTTTAAATTTAGACTGTATAAGATCTCCTAGCGTACCAAAAATACTCAATAAAATGGCTAATCCCAACCAGAATTCAATATTCAGATAACGGGTGAAATAGAATAAGAAGTATCCGGCAACACAATTAAATACCATTCCACCCAAAAAACCTTCAATGGTTTTGTTAGGAGAGATCTTTTCATATAATTTATTCTTTCCAAAATTCTTACCAACCAGGTATGCAAAAGTATCATTTGTCCAAATAAGTACAAAGACGCCAACTATTAAGTCCGGGTTAAATTTACCTGAATAGGTAGGTATCAAGGTGAGAAATATGATCGAAGAGATTAAATAGAATATGAGAATAATGTATTTCTTCTTTTCAAATACAGGTATTGTTCTAATAAAAAGTAAATCTTTAACTAAAAATAAATTTACGAAGATGGTTATGACTAGTAGGAGTAAGGTTGCGTTTGAATTGAATTTCAGGTAACTGAAAAGGAAAAATAAAATGATATGTACTCCATATAAAGCATAGCTTTTTAACCTTAAAAGTTTCTCTAGTTCCAATAAGCAAACAAATCCAATAAGAAAGAAAAGGCCAATAAAGATCAATTCTGAAGATAGAATTGATGCTACTAAAATGGATACGTATAGTAATCCAGAAATTGCCCTAATAATAGTTTCCCTCATATTTTATAAATCTTCCAGAAGCATCAAATATAGGTTTTTTGTGCTACTTCCATAACTCATAAAATTACCTTCTTTTTGAGTTTCAAAACTTTTTATGGTGGTAATATTGGAAGGGATCCTCTCTTTGTTGTTAAATTTAATTCCTCTTAAGCCTTCTCCTATGTTGTCAACTAACTGACTTGTAGAGGCTAATATTATAAAATTTTGGGGTAGTTCATTAAATCTCTTCTCCTTTATCTGATTGGATGAAATCAAAATAGAGCCGTCATTTGCAATTAAATATTCGCAAGTTGAGAGAAAAAAGGCAGAATCTCCTGATTTGTTGAATTCTAAATTAAATTTATCGAACCTTTTTTTTAGGTTAGAGTCAAAACAGCAAGTTGGTTGTTCGTACCAATCATTTTCCAATAGAATATTGTCAAAGGCAGCTGTAACTTCTTCTTCATTTTCACAATAAAGGAATTTACCACCGTTATTTTTGAAGTTGAGCATGAATCGCTCATCGGTTGGTAATTTAACATCTGGCATATATTTGCCACGGTCAGAATTTTCTGGCTTGTCCTGACCTTTGTCTGATTTAGATTTAGGATTAAAGAATTTTCTAAATAGACTCATATTGAGAATTCGGGGTTTTATATCACCTTTAAACCAAAGGTAAAAAATCTTAATTTAACACTAAGGTAAATTAAGATTTTTTACTAAGGATTATATAATTATTTATTTATTGGAGATTCTTCTTCTATTTCACTGTCTTCAGAAGTTTCATCTTTGGGATCAGATTTTTTAGCGATCAATGGAATTTCTTCCTTTTCAGGGAATGGTCTATTTCCAAATATCTTTTGAAGATCGTCTTTAAAGATCACTTCTTTTTCCAGCAAAATATCTGCTAATTGAGACAGTTTATCTTTATTTGCCTCTAATAATGCAATTGCTCTTTGATACTGAGTTTCAATTAAATTTGATACCTCTCTATCAATAAGTTCAGCAGTTTTCTCACTATAAGGTTTTGTGAAGTTGTATTCACTTTGGCCTGAAGAATCATAAAAAGTAAGGTTTCCTATCTTATCATTTAATCCATAAATAGTAACCATTGCTCTAGCTTGCTTAGTAACTTTTTCTAAATCACTTAACGCACCTGTAGAAATTCTATTGAAGATGACTTTTTCAGCAGCTCTACCACCTAGAGCAGCACACATTTCATCTAACATTTGCTCTGGGTGTACGATTAACCTTTCCTCTGGTAGGTACCATGCTGCCCCTAAGGATTGCCCTCTTGGTACTATGGTAACTTTTACTAAAGGTGCGGCATGTTCTAACATCCAGCTTGCAGTGGCGTGTCCAGCTTCGTGATAAGCAATTGCTTTTTTCTCATCTGGAGTAATAATCTTATTTTTCTTTTCAAGACCACCAACAATTCTATCTACGGCATCAAGAAAATCTTGTTTTCCTACTGCTTTATTTCCTTTTCTAGCAGCAATTAAAGCCGCTTCGTTACAAACGTTTGCAATGTCTGCCCCAGAGAATCCTGGAGTTTGCCTAGCAAGAAATTCTATATCTAACTCGTCTGCTACTTTTTTGATAGGGCGAAGGTGAACTTCAAATATTTCTCTACGTTCTCTTACATCTGGTAGATCAACATAGATTTGGCGGTCAAAACGTCCAGCTCTCATTAATGCCTTATCTAATACATCTGCACGGTTGGTTGCAGCAATAACAATAACATTCGTATTGGTTCCAAAACCATCCATCTCAGTTAGTAACTGATTTAGGGTGTTTTCACGTTCATCATTAGATCCAGACATATTGCTCTTTCCTCTGGCTCTACCAATTGCATCAATCTCATCTATAAATATAATAGAAGGAGATTTTTCCTTTGCTTGTTTAAAAAGATCACGTACTCTAGAAGCACCTACACCTACAAACATTTCTACGAAATCTGATCCAGATAGAGAGAAAAACGGCACTTTTGCCTCACCGGCTACCGCTTTTGCTAATAAAGTTTTACCAGTTCCCGGAGGACCTACTAAAATAGCACCTTTTGGAATCTTACCACCTAGAGAGGTGTATTTTTCAGGAGTCTTTAAAAAGTCTACTATTTCCTGAATTTCTTCTTTTGCACCTTCTAATCCGGCAACATCTTTAAATGAAGTTTTAACATCGGTATTCTGATCAAATAATTTTGCTTTGGATTTTCCGATGTTGAAGATCTGTCCTCCTGGACCACCTCCACCACCAGAGCTCATTTTTTTCATTATGAATATCCAAATTCCGATGATTAGAACGAATGGTAACAAAGTTAGAATGATCTCACCAAACACATTAGATTCTGTGTTATAAGTCACAAAAGTATTTAAGTTGTTCTCAGCCTTTACTTCTTGAATTTGATTTTCGAAATTTTGTAGATCTCCAAATTCAAAGCTATAATCTGGGGAATCACCAGTAGCAAATAATTCGCCATCCTCTGATTTTTTATGAATTTCCTTGGCTTTAGCTTCTTCAGTTAAATAAACCTTAGCTATTTTTTTATTTACAATTACTACTTTATTAACATCACCATCCTTCAGGTAGCTTTCAAACTCCGCAGGATTTGTTTTTGTTGGTTCATTGAACCCTGATCCACCAAAAAAATTGATACCTAAAAATATAATAATAATAGCCCCATAAATCCAGTATGCACTAAATTTAGGTTTTTTAGGTTCTATTTTTTTATTTGGTTGTTTCTTCGCCATTCTTCTTTAATTAGTTTTTTAATACTTTGTTTCGATCGAGGTCAATTTTGCATCTCCCCATAAACTCTCAATATCATAATATTCCCTAATGTGTTTCTGGAATACATGAACTACTACGTTTACATAATCCATTAAGATCCACTCGGCGTTATCACTTCCTTCTATATGCCAAGGTTTGTCTTTTAAAGATTTGCTTACGGTTTTTTGTACGGAGCTTACAATGGCATTTACCTGTGTATTTGAAGTACCATTACAGATAATGAAATAATCACAAACAGTGTTTTCAATTTCCCTTAAGTCAAGAATATCAATATCGTTTCCTTTAACTTCTTCTATTCCTTTTATGATATGAGCAATAAGTTGATCGTTGTTCGTTTCTTTTTTTGCCATTAAATTTATTTCTTTACGCAAAGTTATTACTTTTTAGTCTTTTTAATGGTCTGTTACAATAAACATTTAACACCATTCTTAACTACATTTATATATGCATATTATCAAAGTTAATGCCACCGAGTCTACTAATTCATTGGCAAGAGAATGGTTTAATACGAATAAAAATGATTCCTCAATTTGTATTGTTGCCAGCAATCAAACTTCTGGGAGAGGACAACGTGGAGCATCATGGGTTTCTAATGCGGGAGAAAACCTGACCTTTAGTGTTATTTACCCTAAACCAAGTGTGGAAATTAGCGACCAATTCTTGATTAGTGCGGCCGTTGGATTGCAAATTATTAAGGCGTTAAAGCAATTGAAAATTAACAATTTAAAGTTGAAATGGCCTAACGACATTATGGCAGATAGCTACAAAATAGGTGGCGTGCTCATTGAGAATATTTTGCAAAACAATGTTATAAGTGCTAGTATTATTGGGATTGGACTTAATATTAATCAAGTTCACTTCCCAGATCTTCCTAAAGCAGCTTCTTTAAAGAATCTTACTGGAACCATTTATTCTACGGAAGAAGTTCTCTCCAATGTTTTAGAGCAGCTTGAGAAAATGATAGTATCTAAGGATAAGTCGTTTTTTGAAAATGTTCATGAAGATTATGAAGCTAATTTATTTCGAAATAATAAAGCTTCCACCTTTCAATTAAAAGATGGAAGCTTTATTGTTGGTATTATCTTAGGGGTCACCCCATCTGGTCTTCTTAGATTAAAAGTTGAAGATGAAGAAATACGTACTTTCGATCTTAAGGAGCTTAAATTGCTCTTCTAAAGAGTAGATATGTTTTCGCTAAGTGTAGTGATAAATTTCTTTAGTGGGCTCTTTGCCATCATTGCCACCATTGCATTGAATTTCCCGTCGAACAATAATTGAGCATCACTATTATCGCCATTTTGTTCGATAATAATATTTAATGAAAAATTGAATTTATCTGATGTAGATCCTAAAACAACTAATTCTGGTTCTACAGTTTCTTTTATGGCCAATTCTATTTCAGGCATTCCTTTTAAACCAAAAAGGAATGTGTTAGGCTTGGTAACTTCAAATTTTTCTATACTTTCTGGCATTAATTGTTTGTAATTCTCTACTTCAATTAGAAAATTATATAATTCTTGCTGACTCTTTTTTGTGGTAACTTTTGGACTTTCTAAATTCATATTATTGGTTCCATTTACTGGGATCTTGTCTCCAGGTTTTTAATGTTTCTGCCTCTTCGGCATTGATGTAATTCGTTTTTAAAGCAGTTTCTATTAAATGCTCGTAATTCCCCAAGGTATGTAAATCGACCTTTGCTTCTTTAAAATTTTCTTCAGCAATATCAAAACCATAAGTAAAGATTGCAAGTAAACCTTTTATGTTCACGTTGGCTTCTTTTAAGGCTTTTACCGCATTAATACTGCTTCCGCCGGTACTAATTAGGTCTTCAATTACCACTACATTTTGTCCGCTCTCCAAATGTCCTTCTATCTGGTTTTTTCTTCCATGGCCTTTAGCTTCTGGTCTTACATAAACAAAAGGAAGACTCATATACTCTGCCACCAACATACCAATACCTATGGCTCCGGTAGCAACTCCGGCTATCACATCTGGCTTTCCATAAAGATCCTCAATTTGTTTAGCAAATTGTTCTCTTATGTAATTCCTAATAATAGGGTATGAAAGGATTATTCTATTATCGCAATAGATTGGCGATTTCCAACCACTGGCCCAAGTGAAAGGTTGTTGCGGTTCTAATTTAATTGCTTTAATTTGCAACAGCAATTCAGCTGTTTTAATTGCTGTCTCTTTATTTAAAATCATAATGCAAATGTATAAAGTTTTTGTAAATGATATCCCTATTATTCTTTCAACTAAGAAAGAAATAGGTGAAAAGTACAGTGCCTTTCCGATTAAAACGGTCAAGCTGAAACAAATTATCCAGAAAATAAATGATGGAGAATTATTATATGTGAATCTTTATCATAAAAATGAAGAAAAGCTTTTTAAGCATCTTCTAAAAAAACTTCCTGTTGTTACTGCTGCTGGCGGAATGGTCTTTAATGAAAATAAAGACATCTTATTTATCTACCGTAATAAGCGATGGGACTTGCCGAAAGGGAAGACCGAAAAGTCTGAAAGTCTAGAAGAATCTGCTATAAGAGAAGTGGAGGAGGAAACCGGTGTTCAGGATCTTGAAATTGTGAGATTCATTAGAAAAACCTATCATATTTTCAAACGTAAAGATAAATATAGATTGAAGGTGACCCATTGGTATGAGATGAAAACTTCATATACAGGTGAATTAATTCCTGAGCATTCAGAAGGGATCAAAAAAGCAAAATGGAAGAATTTTGCTAAGACTCAAAAAGCACTGACAAAATCCTATGCAAACATTAAATTATTATTCCCAAAAGAATATTTAACGACTCACCCTAAAGACAGGGTAGCGTAAATAGGCTTTTTCCTTATGCTCAGATTTTTCATACAACCAGTCCAATTGGGCATAAGAATCTTTGGAAAACTCCGAGTCAGATCTCTTCTTTTTCTGAAATTCATCATTTAAAGCAGGGTCTTTATCTAGTAGTTCTTTCGCGAGATCTTCGAAAACATATGGTGAAAATCCTTCTTTTTGCTCAAGAACGGTATCGAAAAAGTTCCAATTAAAAAACGAATCTGAAGTAGTTGGCTCCAGTGTTTCCAGTAAATAGCGAACAGAAGGCTGAAAGCTCTTTATATAGAAATCCCCTTTTCTGAAATTAATACTGTCTTTTGTGGAGCTTATCTTAGTCTCGAAATGAGGATAGTGTCCCTCATAAGGGTTTGGATAGGTTTTATAATCTTCAATATTATAGATCTCCACCAACATAGTAGTGTCTTTTTTAAATGGGGTCATTTCCACATTATTGGTTTTTAAAATATCTATAACATTCCACCAGCCTTGCGGAATAACATATGCCCTTGGAATTTCAATCTGGTCTTGAGAAACGAAATTATTATAATAGTCTATTTCTTTTTTGAAAGGCTTTGTTCTGTCATATTTCAACCTAGAGCTTCCGGTAACTTCACTTGTAATTACTTCTCCTTCGTATCCTTTAAATTGAAGCTTGCTAATATTTGTGCTATCAACTTTGAAATTCACTGGGTAAAAACGCTCTGTTAAATATTTTCTCTGTGCTCTGGCTCTAAGATCTTTAATCTTTTCTCTATCCCTTTCAACAATATCTATAATAGATCGTAAAGCTCTATAAGTCCCCATAACTCTCTTTTTGTATGGCTTAAGCATATGAGTTTCTATCATTAGTCCTAAAGTGTTCCATAAGGCTGCATAGCCGGTAGAATATTTTGGAGTATCCATGAACTGAGTAAATCCTTTTTCCGGCACATCGTTATGAACATTTACATAAGGCGTAATATCCCATTCATTTTCCCATAAGGAAGCCTGCAAAGATGGCATCATCTTGTCATTAAGATAATCTCCTAATTCTCCGCCAAGTTTATTATGTTGTGTAAAAAGATGGGTGAGCGTATATTGATAATCTGCACCATTACTTACATGAGTATCTACAAAAACATCTGGTTTCACATTATGAAAGATCTCAGAAAAACTCCTGGTATTTTTTGTGTCGGCTTTTATAAAGTCACGATTAAGATCGTAATTACGGGCATTCCCTCTAAAGCCATATTCTTCAGGTCCATTTTGATTTACTCTCGTATTGGAATTTCTATTAAGTGCACCGCCAATGTTATACACGGGAATAGTTGCAATTATGGTATTATTTGGTACTGTAATAGAATCCTGCGCTAAATCTCGAAAAAGCATCATAGTGGCATCTATGCCGTCGCTTTCCCCGGGATGAATGCCATTATTTATTAAAATTATGGTGTACTTTTCTCTAACTTCATCAAAGTTGAAATTTTCAGTAGGACTAAAAACTGCTAAATGTAAAGGTTCACCGCTATCGGTTTTTCCGAATTCTTTCAACTGGATAGATGTATAGGCATCATCTAATTCCTTATAATAGTTTATAATTTCTGGATAAGTAGGGGTTTGTGTTCCATCTGATTTTTCGAAAACTGTCTCAAAATCATACTCCTTGACTAGCTTATATTTAGATAAATCACACGAGACAAAAACGCAAACTACTAGGGAGACTATAAAAATTTTCTTCATAAGAAATAATCCATTTTACGCTATAAACTTAGTTAAAACTGCAACGGTAGCCAAAACTATTATATTGGAGCTTGTTTTTATGAAAGTAGTTAAAGTAAACCTAATGCTCACATAATATTTTAATGCATTTAAATTATAACCTATTTTTAATTTTTAATTAAAAAGCTATGAGAAATATTACGTTTAGTTTGCTACTTGTTGGGGTTGCTTTAACCTCCTGCGCCCAAATGAAAGGGGTAAAGGAATTTAATGAGCAAGAGAAGCAGGAGTTGTCACAACGTCCTGCAAATATAGTGGAAACTGCAGTTGGGAAGCTAGAGATCCCGGCTCCATTTCACTCCAAGTCTATCCAAAAAGTAAGTAAAGTTGTTGGATGGAAAGAAGGAGAAATGCCAAAAGCGCCAGAAGGTTTTAAAGTAGAAATATTTGCAGATGGATTTGAGCATCCACGTTGGACTTATGTAGCACCAAATAATGATGTTTTCGTTGTAGAATCTAATACAAGAAATAGTGCTAATAGGGTTACTATTTTAAGAGATCAGGATGAAGATGGCGTTTTTGAACATCGCGGTGCTTTTAAAGAGGGATTAAATCAGCCTTTTGGGATGTTGGCTTTAGGTGACTATTTCTATATTGCCAATACAGATGGTCTATATAGATTTCCCTACAAAGAAGGAGATCTAAAGCTAGAATCTGAAGGTGAAAAAATTGTAGATCTTCCGGCTGGAGGGTATAATAATCACTGGACAAGAAACTTGCTAGCAAATGAAGATGGCAGTAAAATTTATATCTCTGTAGGTTCTGCGAGTAATGTTGGAGAATATGGCATGGATAAAGAAGTAAGAAGAGCAGGGGTATTGGAAATTAATCCTGACGGTTCTGGAGAGCAGGTTTATGCAAGCGGAATTAGAAACCCAGTTGGGATGGATTGGAATCCAGTTACCGGAGAACTGTGGACTGCGGTTAATGAAAGAGATAAATTAGGTAACAACTTAGTGCCAGATTATATTACAAGTGTAAAAAAAGGAGGATGGTATGGATGGCCATATTCTTATTATGGACAAATTAAAGATCCTCGATGGGAAGACAACCCGCATAATGATCTAGTAGAAAAATCTATTATGCCAGATGTGTCTGTAGGACCACATACGGCCTCTTTAGGGTTTACATTCTATACGCAGGATGCTTTTCCTGAAAAATATAAGAATGGCGCTTTTGTAGGTCAACATGGTTCCTGGAACCGAGATCCGCTATCTGGATATAAGGTTGTTTTTGTGCCATTTGTAAATGGACAACCACAACCACCAGAGGATTTCTTAACAGGATTTATAGCAAATGAAGAAACGGGAGAAGTACATGGAAGACCTGTTGGCGTAACTACGCTGCCTGATGGTTCTTTATTGGTAAATGATGATGACTCTAATGTGATCTGGAAAGTTTCTGCAGAATAAAACACCTACTATTGAAGAAATTTATTTTTGTTGTAATCTTACTATTTAGTATTGCTGATGCTTCAGCACAAGTGGTAAAAGGTAAAATAGTTGACGCCACAACGTCAGAACCAATCGAAAATGCAAAGGTTTTTGAAAGTGCTTCTGAAGTTGTTGCTTTTTCTGATTCGAATGGGAACTTTGAAATAGAAATTCAAAATATTAGTATCTCGTTGGAGATTTCAGCGCTGGGATATCTTTCTGGTAAATATGAAGGAGTACCTGATTCGATTTTTACAATTTCATTAATTCCGGCCAGAGAAAATCTTTCCGAAGTAATTGTAAATGGAGCTCTTATTTCAAAAACATTACAGAGTACTCCAGCTGCAATAAGTATTTTAACTAGTGGAGATCTTCAGAAAAAAGATGATTTCAACTTCGCTCAAGTCTTCAATACCGTTCCTGGAGTTTATGTAAATCAGGGAGCTTTGAATACAACCAAATTAAATATTCGGGGAATTGGCGCTCGCTCGCAATATAGTACCAATAGAATTCAGGCGTATTTCAACGGGATTCCATTAACCACCGGAGAAGGAGAATTAACTTTGGATGATTTTGATTCTGAAGCCATCTCTAAGATTGAAATTATTAAAGGTCCTACCTCGAGTATATTTGGAGCTGGATTGGGCGGAGTAATCAATATGTATGCTGGTAATGCTGAAATAAATAAAACCCAAATTGGAATTTCTTCACAAGTAGGTAGTTTTGATACTAATAAAAAAACGATCTCGGCATCTCATGGAACAGAGAATACTTCTTTATTTGCCAGTTTCAGTGATCTGGAAAGTGATGGTTACAGGGAAAATGGCTCTTATAAAAGACAATCAGGATTAATTAATGCCAACGTTTTTACTGAAAATGGAAACAAGCTTTCCTTTCTCGGGAATTTTACAAAACTAAAAGCATTTATCCCGAGTTCCCTAAATGAAAACGATTATTTGAATGACCCTGAAAAAGCCGCTTTTACATGGGGAAGTTCAAAAGGATTTGAATCTTATGAGAGAGGATTGCTTGGGATCTCCTATTTACACCACTTATCTAACAGTCTTACAAATTTAACGAGCATCTTCGTGAATTTTCGAGATGCATATGAGCCAAGACCTTTTAATATTTTAAAAGAAGAAAGAGTGGCAACCGGAGCTAGAACCAAATTTAATCTTAAAATGGATGTATTTGAACTAGCTTCAGAATTAAGCTTTGGTGCCGAGTATTACAAAGAGTGGTATAATATGCAAACTTTTGAGAACTTATATCAGGATTTTGAAGATCGTGGCAGCGTGTTAGGAATTCTTTTGAGCAATAATGAGCAGGACAGAAGTTATGCTAATTTCTTTGGTCAGCTAAATTTGGAACTTTCTAAGAATTTAAATCTGGAAACCGGTTTCAATGTGAATACTACTAATTATAGCTTAAAAGATCTTTTTGTTCAAGATGAAATAGATCAGTCGGGAGATTATAGCTTTAAAACGGTCTTCTCTCCAAGAATAGGCTTGTCTTATGAAATTGAAAAAGGAAAAAATTTATATACTTCTATAAGTCATGGGTTTTCAACTCCAACAGTTGAAGAAACCTTAACTCCGGAAGGACAAATAAATACCGATCTGAAACCGGAGACTGGAATAAACTATGAAGTAGGTTTTAAAGGCAATTGGTTCAATAATAAATTATATACAGAAGTTGCTTTGTATTCTATTCAGATAGAAAATTTACTAGTGGCTCAAAGAATCTCCGAAGATCAATATGTAGGGATCAATGCAGGGAAGACAAACCATAACGGAATTGAAACTACTATTAGATATAATTTTGATTTGTCCTCTAAAATTAAAATTCAATCTTACTTCAATGCTGCTTTAAATTATTTTGAATTTGAAGAATTTATTAATCGAGATATAGATTTTAGCGGAAACACTTTGCCTGGAGTTCCAAAAAGTACTTTGAACACAGGCTTTGAATTAAATTATGGAAGGAACTTTTCCATTTACACCAATCTCTTAGCAGTCGGAGAAATACTATTGAATGATGCAAATTCTTTGAGCACAGAAAATTATCAGGTATTGGATATAAAAGCCCGATATGATTTTAAAATCGTTAAAAATTTAGAATCTAATATTTCTGCGGGGATCAATAATGTATTGGATGAAAAATATGCTTCTAGTGTATTGCCAAATGCAGTGGGGTTTGGAAATTCAGCTCCACGATATTATTATCCTGGAAATCCAAGGAATTACTTTGTAGGTGTTGGGTTGAACTATGTGTTCTAATGAATAATATTGTATAACTGAGATCCTTCGACAGGCTCAGGATGACAGTAATTTGTCATTCCGACGACAGGAGGAATCTCTGTTTAAGAATTCTCAATTGCCACGAATTCACGAATGGTTTCTGTTTTGTCATTCCGACGACAGGAGGAATCTCTGTTTAAGAATTCTCAATTGCCACGAATTCACGAATGGTTTCTGCTTTGTCATTCCGACGACAGGAGGAATCTCATACAAACTCATCCCATCCCCAGCCCTTCCCTAAGGGAAGGGAGCGATTATTCTCATTATCAGAACTACCCAGAATAGAAGTCTTCGTGATAATGAGATTCTTCGATGATGACGTAATAATATCACTTAGTATAGATTCTTCAATCCGTTTCCCTTCTTTCAGAATGACAATGTTCTACCCTAGAGACTTTTCTATTTAACCACCTCAGGCACCATAAAAGAAAAATCACCACCGTTCTTTCGAACATCTCGTACTACACTAGAAGAAATATGCCCTTTCCCGGAAGAAGAGATCAAGAAAACGGTTTCTATCCCAGACATTTTATAATTGGTTTGACCTATGGTTTTTTCGAATTCTAGATCAATAGAGTTTCTTAGGCCTCTAAGAATAAAAGCTGCATTTTCCTTTTTACAGAAATCTACGGTGAGACCTTTATAGGTCATCACTTTTATTTTAGGTTCATTTTTAAAAGTTTCTTCTAAAAACCGAACTCTATCTTCTAAAGAGAACATATATTTTTTATCGGAATTGGTTCCAATTGCAAGAATAATTTCATCAAAAAGTGGTAGTGACCGTTCCAAGATATCTACATGACCTAAAGTTATGGGATCAAAAGACCCTGGGAAAACTGCTCTTTTCATGAAGTTTTGTTTGTGATGTATAACAAATATAGCTAATTACACTAAGTTCAGAATTAATGAACCTTTAAGGCAGCTTCTATAGCGCTTCCAAAAAGCTGAGGTAAACTGATCTTTGCATTTTCGGCTTGTTGAGGCAAAATACTAGCTTCGCTGAGCCCCGGTGTAGTGTTCATCTCTATAAAATGAGGTTCGTCGTTATGAAAGATAAATTCTGAACGCGTAAATCCTTTCATTTTTAATTTAGAGTATATCAATTTAGCCAGATTTTGCACTTTTTTAGTTTGTTCTTTAGAAATCCTAGCTGGGGTGATCTCTTCAGACTTACCTAAATATTTAGCTTCATAATCGAAAAATTCATTTTCAGAAACGATCTCGGTGACAGGCAATGCTAAAATCTTTCCTTTATACATGATTACCCCTACAGAAACTTCAGTCCCATCTAAAAACGATTCAATAATCACTTCGTCATCCTCCTTAAGTGCAATTTTTACGGCTTGTTCTAAGTCTTCAGCAGCTTTTACCTTGGTAATTCCAAAACTACTACCTGCCTTATTGGCTTTTACAAAGCATGGTAATCCAACTTTGTTTATGATCTCTTCAACTTCAACTTCGTCTCCCTGATTCAGGAAATAATTCAATGCAGTTTTAATTCCGTAGGGTTTTAAAACACTTATAAGATCTCTTTTATTGAAGGTAAGCGCTGCCTGATAAAATCCGCAGGAGGTTTGTGGAATTCCTACGAGATCCAGATATGCTTGCAAGAGTCCGTTTTCTCCGGGCGTTCCATGGATAGTATTAAAAACACAATCGAATTGGATTTTCTTATCTTTAATTTTTACCGTAAAATCGCTTTTATTTATTGGGTATGGAGTATCATCATCTGCCACTACAAACCACTCATTTTGCATGATATGAACTCTATAGGGCTCATAAATAGAACGGTCTAGATTTTTATAAACTACGTTTCCGCTGTTAATAGAGATCCTGTATTCACTGGAATACCCTCCCATGGCGATCGCGATTCTTTTCTTCATATTAAATAAACAGCTTTAATTTACGTTAACAAAAATATGACTAATAGTGGGTGCTACCAAAACCCCTACGTTTTTATATCTTTGCCTATTATAAATAATTTATGAGCCTATTTAAATTTATCTTCAGCAAAACCTTTTTAATTCAAATAGGTTTAGCAATTGTAGCACTTGTGCTGCTAGCATTTCTAACTATGCAATGGTTAGATCATTCCACAAATCAGGATGAACGTATTCAAGTTCCAGATTTGGCAAAACAGTCTTTGGGTAGGGTAGAGATTACATTGGAGGAATTGGATCTTCGATATGAAATTTTAGATTCGGCTAATTTTAATCCAGAGTATCCAAAATACTCTGTGATAGATCAAGTGCCGCAACCCGGAAAATTTGTAAAGGAAAATAGAAAAATATACCTCACCTTAAATCCTTCGGGATATGGAAAAGTAATGGTTCCAGATCTTATACGTAGAACAAGAAGACAAGTAGAACCTACATTACGATCTCTAGGCTTTGAAATTGGGTCTGTTACCTATAAACCAGACATTGCAAAAGATGCAGTTTTGGAATTGAGACACAAAGGGAAACTGGTGGAAGCAGGGGAAGAACTTATGAAAACGGCCAAAATAGATTTGGTCTTAGGGGATGGTTCTGGGAGATATAGTGGAGATTTAAATGAAGATGATAGCATCGATGAAGATGGTATCGATAATGATAATGAAAACAATGACGAATTCTAAATTAATAGGTCCAGAACTGGAAGATACTCAAGACGACGATCTTTACGAACACCATAAATTCACTGCAGATAAAGGGCAGCAGCCACTTAGGGTAGATAAATACCTTATGAACTATATTGAAAATGCTACTAGGAGTAAAATTCAGAAAGCAGCCAAAGATGGTAATATCTACGTAAATACTACACCAGTAAAATCTAATTACAAGGTGAAACCTGGAGATGTGGTGCAGGTAATGTTCGAACATCCACCTTATGAGTTTTTGCTTACTCCTGAGGATATTCCGCTAAACATAGTTTATGAGGATGATTCTCTAATGGTGATCAATAAACCGGCAGGAATGGTAGTGCATCCTGGGCATGGAAATTATAGTGGTACACTTATTAACGCCCTTATTTTCCATATAGATAATTTACCAAATAACAGCAGCGAACGGCCGGGTTTGGTGCATAGGATAGATAAGGACACCAGTGGATTGTTAGTGATTGCTAAGACCGAAACTGCTATGACCCACCTTTCCAAACAGTTTTTTAAAAAGACCAGTTCTAGGGAATATATCGCTTTAGTTTGGGGAAATGTTGAGGAGGATGAAGGAAAAATTGAAGGAAATATAGGAAGACATCCAAAAAATAGATTGCAGAATACCGTTTATATGAACGATGAGGAGGAGCAAGGGAAACCTGCGGTAACTCACTTCAAAGTTTTAGAGCGTTTTGGATATGTAACTTTGGTTTCCTGTAAGTTGGAAACCGGAAGAACTCACCAGATAAGAGTTCATATGAAACATATTGGACACACCTTGTTCAACGATGAGCGTTATGGCGGAGAAAAGATCTTAAAAGGGACCACTTTTACTAAATACAAACAATTTGTAGACAATTGTTTTAAAGTGCTTCCACGACAGGCATTACACGCTAAAACTCTTGGGTTTACTCACCCCGAGACTAAGGAATGGATGAGTTTCGATTCAGAAGTTCCACAAGACATACAGGAATGTATAGAGAAATGGCGTAAATATTCTATAAATCAGAAGGATTATATGGATTCTTAGGGCGTGCCCCCATAAAAATGGGGTCGGGCTTTCGGCGGTCGCTTCCCGATAAAAATCGGGAGAGCTCCAACAACGCCTCAATCCCTCACGCAAAAAAACCTTCATTTAACCCTTCAAAGAACCCTTTAAGGGTTTCAAACCCTTAAAGGGTTAAAATCAACAATGATGATTTATATCCCTATATTTAATATGTTGCGTCAAGAACCATTCAAGGCTAAAGCATTAAACACTTACTTATGGAAAAGGAATTGTTATTGCCAGGGTATTACTACCAATTTTTAATCGAGGCAATAACAGGGATGCAATATTTCATGAGCCTGAAAATTATCGTTACTTTTTAAGTTTATATTATAAGTATATTCATCCCATAGCTAGAACCTATGCTTAGTGTTTAATGCGAAACCACTTCCATTTCCTTATTTATTTAAAAGAACCGGAGGAAATAAGTATTTCCGATTTTAGTTAGTAAACTGTGGAACAACCAAAAATAGTGTCTGCTCCCCATCAATTTTCACATTTCCTTAATGCTTATGCCCAATCTATCAATAAGCGTTATTCGCATTCAGGAAGTCTTTTTGAAAAAAACCTGAAAAGAAAAAAGATTGAATCTGAAGAATATTTCAGGAAGTTGATTTTCTATATTCATAACAATCTGGCTCATCATAAAGTACAGGAAGATTTTCGGGATTATCCCTGGAGTTCTTATAAAAGTATTCTTTCTTTGAATAACACCAGGATTTGAAGGGATGAGGTTTTGGTGCTTTTTGATGGACGTGATAATTTTAAGCATTATCATAACAGGAAACAAAATTTAGAGGAAATGAACAGTTTTTTGTTGGAGTGACTTCTTTAACGTTAACCCATATAACCCTAGAAGGGTTCCAAACCCTTATAGAGTTAAAATGTAAAAGGGTTATTTAGAATTAATTATCTTTGAAATAAAAAAATCAAATCTTTATGAAAATTGTTCTATCCCCGGCTAAAAGTCTCGATTTTGAAACCAAATTGCCTACCACAAGAGGTACACAGCCTCAGTTCTTAGATACTGCAATCAAGATCAACCGCAAAATGTCTCGCATGTCTAAAGATGAAGTTTCTAAACTCATGGATATTAGCGATAAGCTGGCAGAGCTCAATTACGGGAGATACAAAGATTTTCAGGAAGAACATACTAAAGAAAATTCAAGACCTGCCATGTATGCTTTTAATGGTGATGTCTACACAGGTTTAGACGCGTATTCTTTACCTGTTGAGAAAATAGATTTTATTCAGGATAGATTAAGGATACTTTCTGGGATGTATGGAGTTTTGAAACCATTAGATCTTATTCAGCCTTATAGACTGGAAATGGGAACCGATCTTGGCCTTTATTCCAAAAAGAACCTTTATGAAGTTTGGCAAAAGAAAGTGACAGATTCGTTAAATAAGGAGATGGAAAAAGAAGAACTTTTCATCAATTTAGCAAGCAACGAATATTATAAAGCGGTAGACAGTAAAAAATTAAAAGGCAAATTGATCACTCCAGTGTTTAAAGATTTCAGCAAGGGGAAACTTAAAATTGTAAGCTTCTTTGCTAAAAAGGCTAGAGGTTCTATGGTGCGATATATTGTAGATAAAGAAGTAGCTTCAGTAGAAGAATTGAAAGGATTTGACTATGATGGCTATAAATTCAGCGAAGCGGAAACCAAGAACGATACAGAGTTGGTATTTACAAGGTAATAACTTCCTAGTTATCCATGTGAACCATAAGCAGTATATCTACTTCTATATTCAGATCTAAGAAATACGCAAAATTTCATCCCGAATACAATGAGGGATCCCTCTTATAGAGCAATCTTGCTTAGTTGAGATTCTTCGCTATGTATTTTCAAAGTTACTCCGAATAAGAGACCCTGAAACAAGTTACCATTGACGTATTACATAAGTTACTGATTTATAGATAATTGACACACCTGATTCTTTGCAAGTTTTTAATACGCGTTTTGTTATCATTGAGGTGATTTCAAGAATTTGGAAAACGCTCCCTCTAGTCGGTAATGATTTGTTTTATATTTGAGATTGTTCATTTTTTTGAGTGTCCAAAAAAACGAACCAAAAAAAGGACACTTTTTTGTAGGTGTTTCCAATTATGCTACCGCATAATTAGAACCGTACTTCCCCAGCTAAATTTTCTCCAAGGCTTCGAAAATTTTACGCTGGGGAAGCACTACACTCCAAAAAAGAAGTTCTTAAAACAATAAATCTGCTGAGAACCATCATACGTCAATTTCCTACGCTAGATAATTTTTTTTATCACTGGTCTCAGGGTGACGATACTGTTTTAACTGCCGTCATGCTGAACTCGTTTCAGCATCTTTCATACATCAATTTACTACGCTAGATAATTTTTTTTATCATGGGTCTCAGGATGACAATTTGTTTCAGATCGAGGGAATTCGAGATGTTAAGCATCCAAATTTTTCAGAATAATTAAAAAGCTACCACCTGGGTAGCTTTTTCTGTTAAGAATTCCTTGTAATTCTCTAATCTGTTTGCAGCGTACCTATATTATTTAATAACTTTCAGAACTGAGATATTATTTAATTTTTAATTCAGAATTATAAAATGAAGATCAAAAAGGTTTTAGTAGCGAATAGAGGAGAGATAGCCATCCGTATTTTTCGTGCATGTACAGAAGTAGGATTAAAAACGGTAGGAATTTACACTTTCGAGGATAGGTATTCCCTACACCGCTACAAAGCCGATGAATCTTATCAGATAGGCGAGGATAACGATCCGCTAAAACCTTATTTAAATATCAAGGCAATTATTCAGGTTGCTAAAAAAAATAATGTAGACGCCATTCATCCCGGTTATGGTTTTCTTTCTGAAAATGCTGAATTCGCAAAACAGTGTGAAGAGAATGATCTCATATTTATAGGTCCTAAGGTTTCAGTATTAAAATCTTTGGGAGATAAAGTAATGGCAAAAGAAGTTGCTGTTGCTAATAATGTTCCAATTATAAAAAGTAATAAAGAAGCACTTACTTCCATAGAAATTGCTTTAAAAGAAGCAAAATCAATAGGTTATCCTGTAATGCTGAAAGCTGCTTCTGGTGGAGGTGGACGTGGAATGCGTGTAATTAGAGAAGAAGATGAATTAAAAAAGGCATTTCCAGAATCTAAGCGAGAGGCGGGAAATGCATTTGGAGATGATACGGTTTTTATAGAAAAATTTGTTGAGAATCCAAAGCATATCGAGATTCAGATTGTAGCAGATAACCATGGAAATATGGTGCACCTGTTTGAGAGAGATTGTTCTGTACAGCGTAGGTATCAGAAAGTGATCGAGTTTGCTCCATCTTTGGGGTTAAATTCAGAAACAAAAAATAAATTATACGAGTATGCTATCGCAATTTGTAAGGCGGTAAACTATAATAATATTGGAACCGTAGAGTTTTTGGTAGAAGATGGAGAGATCTATTTTATAGAGGTAAACCCAAGAATACAGGTAGAGCATACTGTAACCGAAATTATTACAGGTATAGATCTAGTAAAAGCCCAAATATTTATTGCTGGCGATTATAAATTATCTGACGAACAAATTAAAATTGAGAGTCAGGAAAGTTTGAAAATCAATGGCTTTGCTTTGCAATGTAGAATTACAACCGAGGATCCGGAAAACGATTTTAAGCCAGATTATGGTACGATTACTACTTACAGAAGTGCCGCAGGTTTTGGAATACGCCTAGATGCAGGTAGTGTATATCAAGGTGTTACAATTTCTCCATTTTTCGATTCTATGTTGGTAAAAGTCTCTGCAAGTAGTAGAACATTAGATGGTGCTTGTAGGAAAATGAGACGTGCTTTGGCAGAGTTTAGGATTCGTGGGGTGAAGACAAACATGGCATTTTTAGATAATATCCTCGCACATTCTACTTTTAGAGAAGGGAATGTTACAGTTAATTTCATCAATAAGAATCCAGATCTGTTCAAAATAAAGGAGCCACGAAACAGAGCGAATAAAATTGTTAGCTTTTTAGGAGATATGACCCTTAATGGGAATCCAGATGTTAAAGTGAAGGATCCTTCAGCTAAGTTCTTAATTCCTAAAGTGCCTAAGTTTGATGAATTTGGAGAGTATCCAAAAGGAACCAAAGATATACTTACAGAACTGGGACCTGATAAATTCTCGCGTTGGCTAAGACATCAAGGAAAGGTTCAGTTTACAGATACTACAATGCGCGATGCGCACCAAAGTTTACTTGCCACCAGAATGCGAACCTATGACATGATGAAGGTTGCAGAAGGTTTTGCGAAAAACCATTCCAATGTTTTTTCAATGGAAGTTTGGGGAGGAGCAACCTTCGATGTTTGTCTTCGGTATTTAAAAGAAAACCCTTGGGAACGTTTACAATTGCTTAGAAAAGCAATGCCAAATGTTTTGTTGCAAATGTTATTGAGAGGTTCCAATGGAGTAGGCTATACTGCATATCCAGATAATCTTATTGAGAAATTTGTGACAGAATCTTGGGAGCAAGGAGTAGATGTTTTTAGAATATTCGATTCATTAAACTGGATGAAATCTATTGAACCTTGTATAAAATATGTTAGAAAGAATACTGGCGGACTTGCAGAAGCCTCTATTTGTTATACCGGCGATATTCTAGATCCTAACAGGACCAAATACACCTTGGAGTATTATGTGCAACTGGCAAAACAAATGGAAGATGCCGGAGCACATATCTTAGGAATTAAGGATATGGCAGGGCTTTTAAAGCCTTATGCTGCAGAGGAATTAATTTCGGCATTAAAATCTAGGATTAATATTCCTATTCATTTACATACACATGACACTTCTTCAATTCAGGCAGCAACCTATTTAAAAGCGATAGAAGCTGGAGTAGATGTGGTAGATGTGGCATTGGGTGGACTTTCAGGATTAACCTCACAGCCAAATTTCAATTCAATTGTAGAAATGATGAAGTTTGAAAGTCGTGCAAACGATTTTGATATGGATAAACTGAACGAATATTCCAATTACTGGGAAGCAGTTCGCAGTTATTATTATCCATTTGAAAGCGGACTTAAAGCGGGATCGGCAGCTGTTTATAAACACGAAATTCCAGGTGGGCAATATTCGAATCTAAAACCACAAGCAGAATCGTTAGGACTTAGTAATAGATTTCATGAGATCACACAAATGTATGCTGAAGTTAATGAGCTTTTTGGTGATATCGTGAAAGTAACTCCTAGCTCCAAGGTTGTTGGAGACATGGCTCAGTATCTTGTAAGCAATAACCTTACTATAGATGATGTGTTGGAGAACGGAGAAAATATATCTTTTCCGGAGTCTGTAAAAAGTTTCTTCAGAGGAAGTCTTGGGCAGCCTGTGGGTGGTTTTCCTGAAAAAATTCAGAAGATCGTATTAAAAGATGAAGAGGCTTTTACAGAAAGACCAAATGCGCATTTGGAACCTATAGATTTTGATAAGGAATTGGCAGAATTTAAAGAAACCTTCAAGGATGGGATGGGCCGAGAGCTTAACATGACAGATTTCTTATCCTATAAATTATATCCAAAGGTTTTTACAGATGCTTATAATCATCATAAAGATCATGGAAATGTCATAGACATACCAACCAAGAATTTCTTTTATGGAATGGAAATTTATGAGGAGATCATAGTAGAGATGGATAAAGGAAAAACCCTTTTAATTCAACTTTTATCTATAGGAGAAGCAGATAGCGATGGAATGGTTCAAATATTCTTTAAAGTAAATGGACAAACCAGAGCAGTTCAAATTCAGGATAAATCTATTAAAGTAGAGAAAGTTGTTCATCAGAAAAAAGATAAGGCCAATGATGATGAAATTGGAGCTCCTCTTCAAGGATCCCTTGCATCTGTATTGGTGAAGGCGGGTCAAAAAGTGAAAAAGAATGAGCCTTTATTTATTATTGAAGCTATGAAAATGGAAACAACAATCACAGCGAATTCCGATGGAGAAATAGACCGAGTTGTCTTACCAGAGGGTAGAATGGTCTTTGCAGATGATTTGGTAGTGATTATGAAGTAAATTGAGAAATGATATTATATATCCGTTTTTTGAAATAATAGAGATCTCTCGTCACCCTGAGACCCGTGATAAAAAAATTATCTAGCGGAGGAAATTGACGTATGAAAGATGCTGAAACTCCCGAAGCGTCGGGACAGCATGACGGAAGTTAAAACCGGTATCGTCACCCTGAACTTGTTTCAGGGTCTGTTATTCGGAGTAACTTTGAAAATACGTCAATGGTAATTTATTTCAGGGTCTCAATTTAATACATTGATTTACAATGTTATGAGATTCTGAAACAAGTTCACAATGACGTTCATTTCAATTTAAAATGCTTTACACAGAATTAAAATGTTTCATCATACACATCCATACAAACCATTTATTCCGAAGAATGCAACCAAATTAATTGTAGGCACTTTGCCACCTCCTAGGTTTACAACTGGGTATCTAAAACATGATGATGTAAATTTTTGTTACGGAAGTAGGGATGGTTTTTTATGGCCAATCCTAGATAAATTATTCGATCTCAATTTAAAGTATGAGAACACCGAAGCTGCAATAGATCAGCGAAAAGAGTTTTTAATAAAGAGGGGAATTGGGATTTGTGATGTGGTGGAGAGTAGCAGAAGAAGCAAGATTGATGCTTCAGATCTGGGAATGAAAGAAGTGGAATTAAGGGATCTAACAAATATACTTAGAAAGAATCCACTTATTAAAACCTTACTTTTTACGGGAGGAAATTCCAAGAATGGCCCGGAATATTTTTTTAGAAGACATTTAAGAGAACTGGGAGAAGGGATTAAACTTAAAGTTATTTCCAATGAAGTTCCCAGAGTGCATCAATTCTTGCTGGATGGAAGATTAATTAACACAGTATCCTTAACAGCGCCCTCAGGTTCTGCCAACAGGGCAATAGGAAGTATGGATTCTTATAAGTTTAAAAAAGCAAAGGATCCTAAATTCAATACTATTGATTTTAGAATCCTTCAATATAATGGGTATTTCTAGATAGGTTTAACCGAGTTTATTTCAGCTCTTTTTTATCTTGATCTGCAAGAGTGGTTGGTTTAGTTTTAAACTTTCCTCTCTTAGGTCTCAATCTTCCATGCGTTCCTAAAGCTATTTTTCCTCGTTTGGTTTTCTTATCTCCTCTCCCCATAATTACTTTTTGTTTTGCTGTTTTTTAATTGTCTTTTCGTCTATATCTACCTTATTGGTTTTTTGATTTCTATCCCCAGTAGGGTTGGTAGGCGTTGTTTGTTCGGATTTTCTTTCAAACTTTTTTTCCATGATATTTGTTTTTATATTCATTTAAATATAAAGAAAATCAATCACAAAATGTATTAATGCCTTGTTACAGTAAGGTTAAAGCTATCTAATAGTTTTAACAAATTCTGAAATCGATTCCACTCCATTTTTTGTAAGCTGCTTAATAAAGGCACTTCCAATAATGGCTCCATTAGAATATTCGGTAGCTTCCTTAAAGCTTTGCTTATCGCTAATTCCAAAACCTACGATCTGAGGATTCTTTAAATTCATTCCTGAAATTCTTTTGAAATAATCCTTAGTGTCATTCCCGAAACTAGATGTTGTTCCCGTTACGCTTGCGCTACTCACCATATAGATGAATCCATTAGAAACCGAATCTATAAATCCAATTCGCTCTGCTGAAGTTTGAGGAGTTATTAGAAAAACATTGATGAGGTTATATTTCTCAAATACAGCTTGATATTTTTCTGAATATACATCCACTGGAAGATCTGGTATAATTAATCCATCTATACCGATCTCTTCACATTTTTTACAGAATTCTTCAACTCCGTACTGAAGCATCGGATTAAAATACCCCATGATGATCAAGGGAATATTCACTGTTTTTCTAATATCTTTTAGCTGCTGAAATAGCTTTTCTGTGGTCATTCCATTTCTTAAAGCTAGTGTGCTGCTTTCTTGAATGGTTGGTCCATCTGCTAATGGATCGCTAAAAGGCAATCCAATTTCTATCATATCCACACCGTTCTTTTCAAGATCTTGAATAATAGAGACGGTATCATTAAATTTGGGATAACCCGCTGTAAAATATATGGAAAGAAGCTTTTTGTCTTCTTGTAATTTTTCTTGAATTCTGTTCATTTTTAAATTTTTATATTTTCAATCGTCACACTATTCCGGTAGCTATCGGAATTATTTCAGTGTCTAGTAAAATAGTTCCTGACATGTTCCTATTACTATGGCAACAAAATGATCTAGGTTGTTAAATTATAAATTAAAATAATCGATATATGTACTAAGATCTTTATCCCCACGTCCCGAAAGATTCAATACTACAATATCATCTTTCTTGAATTTTCGGTCTTCGAAAATCGCTAAAGCATGTGAAGTTTCAATGGCTGGAATTATCCCTTCTAATCTGGCTAATTCTTGTCCGGCTTTCATTGCATCTTCATCGGTAATTGATATAAATTCAGCTCTTCCAGTTCTATAAAGGTTGGCATGCATTGGTCCGATCCCTGGATAATCTAAACCTGCAGAAATTGAATACGGCTCGGTGATCTGTCCATCTTGCGTTTGCATTAATAAGGTTTTACTCCCGTGAATTATGCCTTCTTTTCCTAAAGCTGAAGTTGCAGCACTTTCACCAGAAAGAACTCCCTTTCCAGCAGCTTCCACAGCGATGATTCCCACTTCTGGGTTGTCTAAATAATGATAATAAATTCCAGCGGCGTTACTTCCTCCTCCAACACAAGCAACCACATAATCTGGAGCTTCTCTTCCTTCCTTTTCAAGAAGTTGAGATTTAATTTCCTCGGAGATCACACTTTGAAAACGTGCCACCATATCCGGATAAGGATGAGGTCCTACTACAGATCCAATAATGTAATGAGTATCTACCGGATGGTTAATCCAATCTCGAATGGCCTCGTTGGTTGCGTCTTTTAAGGTTCTACTTCCAGATTTTGCCGGAATAACTGTAGCGCCCAACAGTTTCATTCTTGCCACGTTTGGAGCTTGGCGGTCAATGTCTATTTCGCCCATATACACAATACACTCAATTCCCATCAAGGCACAAACCGTAGCAGTAGCAACACCATGCTGTCCTGCACCGGTCTCTGCAATGATTCTGTTCTTGCCTAAACGTTTTGCCATTAAGATCTGCCCAATCGTATTGTTCACTTTATGAGCTCCTGTATGGCAAAGATCTTCACGTTTTAAATAGATCTTGGTATTGTACTTCTCACTTAATCTGGAAGCAAAATACAATGGAGTAGGTCTGCCTACATAATCTTTCAGAAGATCTTTGAACTCTTTCTGAAAAGATTCCTCCTGCATTATCTGTATATATTGCTGCCTTAATTCTTCTACATTAGGGTATAGCATTTCCGGGATATAAGCTCCGCCAAATTCGCCATAATAGCCTTTTTCGTCTGCCTGATAGGTCATAATATATATTTTATGCTTGAGTTTTAAAACCCAAATTATCTTTAAATATTTTTAATGTATTCGTGTCTTTTAAGCCTGCTTTCAATTCAAATTTACTATTCACATCTACTCCAAAAAGCAAATGCGACTTGTTGCTTTTTTCGAAATAAGCATAAAGCTCCGCTATCTTTTGAAGTTCATCTTCCCCAATTCCTCCACTAAGAAAAAATGGAGTAGAAGAAGGGTAATCTTTCAAAAGCTCCCAATTGAAAGTTATTCCGTTCCCGCCTTTATTTTTCCCTTGAGTGTCGAATAAGAAAAAATCTACAATGCCTTCATAAGCCTTAAGTTCTTCAAAATTGAAGGTTTCCTTGACGGGAAACACTTTTATTAGTTCTACGGAATTATTCTGAGCCAAGGCTGATCTTAATTTTTTACAGTATTCAGCTGATTCCTTTCCGTGAAGTTGAATCGCTCTGAACTTGTGTTTTTCAACTTTCTCTAAAACAAAATCGATTTCTTCATCTACAAAAACGCCGGTTTTTTTGATGGTTGGATCTATATCAGGGATGTCTCCTGAAAAATTTCTAGGAGATCTTTCATAAAAGATAAATCCAAGATAATCTGGATTTAAAGCTGCAACTTCCAGAATATTTTCTGAATGCTTCATTCCGCATATCTTCAGTTTGAGATCCTTCATTTTAATTGCTTGTTAATTCTTGAATAAATTGTGATGCACTTTTTCCAGGATAATTGGTTTTCATAAAATTCTCACCAATTAAAAATCCTTGATATCCGTAATTTTTTAGATCCTTGATAACTTTAACACTGCTAATTCCACTTTCTGAAACTTTCACAAAATCACTTGGGATCTTTTCTGAAAGTTGCTTACTAATATCCGTACTCACTTCAAAGGTCTTTAAATTCCTATTGTTCACCCCTAACATATCCAGGCTAGGCATGATAGATTTCTCTAATTCCTCTAAATTATGAACCTCCAAAAGCACCTCTAAGTTTAAACTTTTGGCTAATTCAGAAAAAGATTTTATTTCATCTCGAGTTAATACTGCAGCAATAAGTAGAATTACATCGGCTCCGTGAGCCTTAGCTTCAATAATCTGATATTCATCAATAATAAATTCTTTTCTCAATAAAGGCATTTTTACCGATGCTCTGGCTAAAATAAGATCGTCTAACGCGCCACCAAAGTATTTTCCATCTGTTAGTACCGACATCCCGCAAACACCCGCATTTTCATATCCTGAAGCCACATCTTGCACATTCAGATCTTGATTGATCACAGATTTAGATGGTGATCTACGTTTATGTTCTGCAATAATTCCGCTAGAGCTGTTTTTTAATGCTGTTGCTAGCGAATTGGTTATATGACCGAAAAGCGGATAACGCTCTAAATCTTCAGCAGATATCAGCTGTTTTTTTAGACTAACCTCATTTCGTTTATCAGCAATAATTTTATCTAGAATATTCATTTTATAAATTTCAATATAATTATACAGCACTAAGTTCTTGTAATTTCTTCAAAGATTTCAGCGCCATTCCAGAATTTAGAGATTCTTGAGCTTTCAGAAAACCTTCCTTAGGAGAACATCCTGTGGAAGTAGCAATTGCCATTCCTGCATTGGCACAAACCACATTATTTTGAGGCGTAGTTCCCTTTCCGTTCAAGATATTCAAAAATATTTTAGCTGAACTTTCAATAGAATCTCCACCAGATATCTCAGAAGCATTTAAAGTTTCTACTCCAAAATCTGAAGGCTCTAAAATTCCTTCAGTAGCATTGGAAATTGTTTTTGTAGCTCCGGTTAATGAGATCTCATCATAACCATCTAAAGCATGTAAAATTGTGAAATTCTTATCGGTGTTCTGATAAAGATATCCATACATTCTGGCCAATTCCAAACTAAAAACGCCCACTAATTGGTTCTTTGGAAATGCTGGATTTACCATAGGTCCCAACATGTTGAAAAAGGTTTTTACCGCAAGAGATTTTCTTATAGGAGCAACATTTTTCATAGCTGGATGAAAAAGAGGCGCATGCAATACACATATCCCAGCCTTATCTATACAACGTTCTAAAAAATCAGCTTTATTGGTGAATTTAACACCCAAATATTCCATTACATTCGAACTTCCACTTATGGAAGAAACTCCATAATTACCATGCTTGGAAACCTTTATTCCTGCTCCTGCAGTTACAAAAGAAGATAGCGTAGAAATATTAAAAGTGTCTTTTCCATCTCCTCCGGTTCCACAAAGATCTATAGCATTGTAAGCACTAAGGTCTACAGAAAGGCACAGCTCCAAAAGCCCGTCTCGAAATCCTTCCAACTCATCTATGGTAATGCTTCGCATCATGTACACCGTTAGAAATGCAGCAATCTGACTCTCATTGTATTCTCCTTTCGAAATATTCACCAGAACTTCTCTGGCTTCTTGTTTCGAAATGGTTTCGTGATTTATTAATCTATTAAGTATGTGTTTCATCTATTTAGATTTATTTTTTTCAACGTACAGATATAATTCGCCAATAATCATCTCGATTGGTATTGAGGTTTTTTTATGGCTCATTTCGTCGGTTATTTTCCGCTTTCTAAGATCCAGTTCTTCATAATTTGTTTTCCCATAGGCGTTAAAACCGATTCCGGGTGAAACTGAACCCCTTTTACATCATATTCTTTATGGCGTAGGGACATTATTTGCCCATTCTCGTCGAAAGAAGTAGCTTCCAATGATCCGGGTAAATTTGGATCTACTACCCAGGAATGATAGCGCCCTACTATAAGTTCTTTGTCTAAATGATAAAATAAGCTTTCGTCATCTACTGTAACATTGATCTTTGAAGAAACCCCATGAAAAACCGAATCTAAATTGATCAATTTTCCTCCGAAAACTTCTCCAATTGCTTGTTGACCTAAACAAACTCCTAAAATACTTTTTGTTGGAGCATATTTAATGAGGACCTCCTTTAGTAAACCAGCTTCATCTGGTATACCGGGGCCGGGAGAAAGCAAGATCTTATCGTATTTAGCGATCATGTCCAGATCAACTTCATTGTTTCTAATTACAGTTACATCACAATCTAATTCTTCCAGATAATGCACCAAATTGTATACAAAAGAATCGTAGTTGTCTATAACTAAAACAGAGGTTCTCTTGCTAGTTTGAAACTCGATCTTTGCGTCTATGTTCTTATTTTCGTTCACTTTCATTTTAAATTTCTTCAGCAATTTCCATTGCCTGAGTTAATGCGCCTAGCTTGTTAAACACTTCTTGCAATTCGTTTTCTTCATTAGATTCAGAAACAATTCCTGCTCCTGCCTGATAATGTAATTGATGATTCTTACTTACAAAGGACCTAATGATAATGGCTTGATTATAATTTCCGTTGAAATCCATGAAACCAATTGCACCTCCATAAGCACTTCTATTTACATTCTCATATTTTTCAATTAAGGTCATCGCGCTATGTTTTGGTGCACCACTAAGCGTCCCTGCAGGAAAAGTATCGGCAACAATTTGCATGGTACCAACATCTTTGTTTATTGTTCCAGTTACTTTACTTACTAAATGAATAACATGGGAGAAGAATTGAACCTCTCTGTATTTATCCACTTTTACATTAGTGCTATGTCGGCTAAGGTCATTTCTGGCGAGATCTACTAACATCACATGCTCAGCATTTTCTTTATCGTCTTCAGATAATTCTTTAGCTAAAGCGGCATCCTGCTCATCATTTCCGGTTCTTTTAAAAGTTCCGGCGATAGGATGTATCTCCGCTTTTCCATTAGAAACCACTAATTGTGCTTCTGGAGAACTTCCGAAGATCTTAAAATCACCATAATCGAAGTAGAATAAATAAGGAGAAGGGTTAATACTTCTTAAGGCTCTGTATACATTGAATTCATCTCCCTTAAAGTTTTGTGTAAATCTGCGTGAAAGCACCAACTGAAAAACATCTCCCCTTTGGCAGTGTTTCTTTCCTAATTTCACATTTTCCATAAACTCTTCATCGGTAAGATTCGAGATAGGAGCAAGGTCTCTTCTGAAATTATAACTCGCAAAATTCTTCACTTTTATGAGTTGAGCAATTTCCTCTAATTTGCTTTCTGAATTAAAGTTATGATCGAAGATATATGCTTCGTTATTGAAATGGTTGATGGCAATGATGTTCTGATAGACTGCATAATAAACCTCAGGAATTTCAAGATCTCCTTTCTTTTTGGTTATCTTAATATCTTCGAAATATTGAACCCCATCATATCCAGTATATCCAAACAGTCCGTTGTTTATAAACTTGAAATTTGAATTTTCGGTTTGAAATAAAGAGGAGAAATTTTGTATTGCCTCTGAAACCTTAATTTCAGGAGTTATCTCCGTTACTTTTTTAGAACCATCTGGATAGAGTTCCTGGATCTGTCCGTTTTTTATTTTTATTGAAGCAATGGGATTGCAACATATATAAGAAAAACTATTATCGTTTGCATGATAATCACTACTCTCTAAAAGTAGGCTATTGGGGTATTTATCCCGAATTTTAAGATACACACTCACCGGAGTAAGGGTATCTGCAAGAAGTTTTTTATAAGTGGTCTTTAATTTATACATGTTATTGTTTCGAAAAAAATTAAACAAAAAAAGGCTTGTCGTGAGACAAGCCTTGTATATGAAAATACTATAGCAGTGTTACTTCACGACGTTCTGACGTAAGCTACTCCACCACCAAGTATGTACTGTATTATTTTTCATTGGTCCAAATATAAGTATCATTGTTGAATTGACAAAGGTTTTTTCTAAAATGATGCTTCTGTTGAAATTAATTAATACTTAGAACTTTAAATTTACTTCAAGATCAAAATTATCATAGATAGTTTTGTCTCCTAAGTCGTCAAAAAAGCTTCCAGAGCCATATTTTACATCATATTTAGATCTATCTATAGATAACTTTGCATTGGCAACATTATTTTTCATCTCTAGATCGAAAGTAATAGGTTTAGTGATGTTTTTAATAGTTAGATTCCCAACAACTCCATAAGTTCCGTTTCCTTTTGAAGCAACACTTGTGATCACTAATTTGGCAGTAGGGTGTTTTTCTACTCCAAAAAAGTCTTCAGACTTCAAGTGTCCTTCCAATTTTTGCTTATTCTCTCCAGAAAGATCTGTATTAGTTAGGCTTGTCATATCTATCACAAATTCACCACCAACCAAGTTTTGATCTTCCATATGGAAGAATCCGCTTTTTAGTTGGATAGTTCCTGTATGCGATCCTGTAACTTTTTTACCCGTCCAGGTTACGTTGCTTTCTTTAATATTAATCTCTTTTTTCATAGTTGTAAATGCTAATGTTGTTAATACAATTACTGAAGCCGCAGCTCCTTTTAATAAGTTCTTTTTCATAACAATTCTCTTTTTTTTGGTTTATAATTTATTTATTAAATCTTCTTTACTTTTTCTAACTTTTGCTGCAAATTGTGTTTGATCGTCTTCACTTCTGTATCCAATAGTTACAATTACAGCAGTAGTAAGCCCTCTTTCTTTCAAGTTTAAAAGTTGGTCATACTTCGCAGCATCAAAACCTTCCATAGGGCAAGTATCTATTCTCAGATTTGCTGCCGCAGATAATAAATTACCCAATGCTATATAAGCTTGCTTTGCTGCCCAAGTGTTTTGGTCTTCTGGGTTTAGTTTCATGATGGTAGATTCCACCATTCCTTTTAAACCTTGTAAATCTTCAGTCTTAAGGCCTCTAGTTTGTGCAATATCTTGTAAATAAGAATCTACATAACTACTTGTAATATGGGTTTTGTTGGCAAAAACAATCACTTCGGAAGCATCAGTAATTTGTGTTTGATTCCAAGAATGTGCCTTTAATTCTTCTCTCAAAGCAGCATCTTTTATAATTATAATCTCATAAGGTTGTAATCCATAAGAAGATGCCGTAAGCTGAATAGCTTCTAATAAGGTTTGAAGATCTTTAGATGAAACTTCTTTATTGATATCAAATTTCTTAGTTGCATATCGCCAGTTTAAGTCGTCTATATAAGTACTCATAATTTTTATTTTAATAATTTTTGTAAATTATTTGTTAGCGATTCTAATTCTAAAGCAGATAAACTTTCTGTAAGCATGGCTTCAGTATTATCTATAACTGGATCTATTTCATTTAAAAAATTTAATCCTTCGGAGGTAATTGTTATTTCCACTTTTCTGCGATTCTTTTCGCAAACCACTCTTTCTACATATTCCTTTGTGATAAGCTTATCTACAATTCGTGTAGTGTTGCTCATCTTACTAACCATTCTTTCCTGAATTGTAGATAAATTAGCTGGTTTCCCTTTCTGCCCTCTTAATATTCTAAGAACGTTGAATTGTGGAATGCTAATATCGAAAGGTTTTAATGCCTCAGACATGTTATCATTTATCAGATTGGTAGTATGTAAAATGCTAAGAAGCAGCTTCCTGGAAGGTGGAAGTGGTTGGTCTGTTTTAATAAGATCTTCTATTTTCATTTGTTTCTACAATATTTGTATATACAAATGTAATTCATATCTTTCTACCTAAACTAAAACTTTTGTTAAGAATTTATTTCCATAAAAAGGCTATAAATTGTTTGAACCAATAAACTTTAAAAGTGGACGGTAAAATAAGAGATGATAATTTTTTTATTTTTTCTATTCTGAAATACTAAATAATTTCCTTTACATTATATTTACATTTCAATTTACTTTTAGTTAAGCATAAAAATCATAAATATGAAAAACCTTACACAAGATCAGTGGTCCAAAGAAGTTGCCGACGATAAAAATGCCGTAATTCTCGATGTGCGTACGGAAGAAGAATTTATTGAAGGCTACATCCCAACTGCAACTAATATAGATATTTACAAAGGACAAGGATTTTTAGATGAGATCGAGAAATTGGATAAATCTAAGAATTACTATGTGTATTGCAGATCTGGAGCTAGAAGTGCTCAGGCTTGTGCTTTAATGAAACAACAAGGTTTCGATAGTGCTTACAACTTAATGGGTGGTATTACCGATTGGGATGGTGAGATAGAAAAATAATCTTCTACTAATGATCAAACTTTTTTTTAGCTTATTGATTATTGTTATTTTTTCGCAAGGCTGTGTAAAGTCTAAAGGGAAGGAAATACAAGTAGTTACAGGAGACGAAGTAAATACTCATATCCGGTATAATCCTGCAGAGGAAAGTGAGATTCAATCCAAAGAAGATTTCAAAAAATCACATTTGGTAAATGCAGAGAATATAATTGATAATGAGGGCTTAAGAGAAGATTTAAATAAGCTAGATAGGAAATCTCCTATTGCCATATATTTCACTTCTGAAGATAAATCTGATAAAGCTGCCCTAATTCTAGAAAACTTTGGATTTCAACAAATTTATATTTTAGATGGTGGAATTACAAAGTGGATGCCTGAAAATCAAATATCTAATTAGGAAAAAATAAAATTTAACATATTTCCGACACGTACTATAAATCCTACGTTTTTGATTTTATTTCTTTAAATAACAATATGAATCTCTAGTATCAACTGGAGATTTTTTTTGTTTAATGATTTAAAAGTCTAGATTTGAATCAACTATTAACTTATTTTTAACCAAAAATTAATTAAAAATGTTAAAATCTAAACTTAAAATAGGAGTTGCTGTATTAGCTGCTTCTGCACTTTTTTATTCCTGTACTCAGGATCAAAACACATCTACCGAATCTGAAGCTTTTACTGAGACCGATGCTGATTTCGACGCTCTAAATATTGAAGGACAGTATATAGTTGTTTTTCAGAATGGAGCTGTTGATAATGTGAGTTCAAAATATCCAAACAATTACACGAAAGCACAGGAAGCTATGTTTTCAGAAACTAAAAAATTCTTATCTGAAGCTTCGGTTTCTGCAGAAATTGTAAATGTTTATAGTAACGCGCTTAGCGGGGCAACTTTAAAATTAGATAAAGCTCAGTTAGAAGTTTTAAAAAATAAAAAAGGTGTTAAATATATAGAACAAGATAGAATCGTAACATTTGCACCACCATGTGGAACACCAAAAGGAGGTCCTTGTGGAGAACCAGATCCAGGAACTGGAGGAGGAGGTACACAAGAAACGCCTTATGGTATCTTAAGAGTAAATGGAGTTACCGGATATACAGGAACTAATGTTGCTTTTGTAGTGGATTCTGGGGTAGACTTAGATCACCCAGATCTAAACGTTGATGCTTCTCGGGCATTTAATGCTTTTACTTCTGGAAAAGATGGTAAATCTGCAGATGATGGGAATGGTCATGGAACTCACGTAGCAGGAACTATCGCAGCTTTAAATAATGGTTTCGGGGTAATTGGTGTAGCTCCTGGAGCGACAATTATTCCGGTTAAAGTGTTAGGTAGTACAGGTAGTGGATCTTACTCGGGTGTTATTGCAGGAGTAGATTATGTTGGTGCTAACGGAAACAATGGAGATGTTGCAAACCTAAGTTTAGGTGGACCAGTTTCACAAGCTTTAGATGATGCAATTTTGGCTGCCTCTAATAACGGAATCATTTTCGCTTTGGCTGCAGGTAATGAAAGTAGTGATGCTAATAATAGCTCACCAGCTAGAGTTAATGGAACTAATATAGTAACCATTTCTGCCATGGATGTAAACGATAGATGGGCTAGTTTTTCTAACTTCGGAAACCCTCCAGTAGATTTTGCTGCTCCGGGTGTTGCTGTTAAATCAACCTGGAAAGATGGTGGATACAATACAATAAGCGGAACCTCTATGGCTTCTCCTCACGCTGCAGGAGTACTTCTTTTAGGTGCTGCAAGTACAGATGGTACAGTTGCAAACGATCCTGATGGAAATGCTGATGCAATTATAGTTCACTAGAAAAAAATAGTTCTTTTAAAAAGGTTGTTTCAAATATTGAAAATAGTTTTCGATATTTGAAACAACCTTTTTATTTTTACATAACTTTAAGATTTATATAATTTTTTTATTTTTGAAGCGTTTATCAGAAGAAACAACTTTGTAATATCTATTAAAATAATATATTTACCAACAATAGCCACTTTTTAGACTAACCTCTTTCCTATGAATAAATTAGTTATCGCCCTCCTAATAAGCTTAACTAGCTTTTCTATTTCACAAATGAATGCTCAACAATTTCAAGTTGGATTGAAAGGAGGGATTAATAAGACTTATGGTGGTGAGATAAAAGGTGAACATTCTAATTTTACTCCTAGAAGATATACAGAAGAAACTTTTACTGCTGAGGGAAAAATCGGATTTCATGGGGGAGGTTGGGTACAAGTTAATTTCGGTAAATTTTTTATTAGACCTGAATTGGTTTATTCTAAATTAGAGTCAAATTTTGAATTTCCTCAGGGACCATCTTTATTTGAAGTTGAAGAATTTAGTGCTCCTCTTCTGGTCGGATATAATATTTATGGTCCATTAGATATTTATGCTGGAGTAGCTTACAAAAACATAATTTCATCTACTATAGAGAGGCTTGAACCTTTAAATGATCCACCTCAGGTTGTTATACAAAACACTCCATTTTCGGCACAAATTGGTGCGAAGGTTGAATTTGGAAGTATTGGATTAGATGTAAGATATGATTATTCTTTATCTTCAGCTGAAACCTCTAGTGTTAATTTTGAATCAAATACAATTCTTCTTTTTCCTATTCTCACAATCAATAATGCTACAATAAAAGATCCACGTTTAAATCAAATTATAGTTAGTCTTACTTTAAAACTATGGGATTCCGAAAACAAAACTAGACGCAGAAAAGGTGGAAGCTGCTATTTCTAAGGATAAAATACAGACAATATATTAAAAAAGGAGCAAATTTAATTTGCTCCTTTTTTGTTCAACAATTTTTGTATTTGTCGTTTAGCCCAATTCCTTCCAGTATCATTGGTTTGATTTTTTCCATCCTATTTTGCTTGGTTACTTCTCGTTTAGCTTCGATAATATATAATGAATATTCTTTTTGTTTCCCGGGTGTAAGTAATGTGAAGGCCTTGTGCAGTTCTGAGTTATTCTTCAGTGCTTGTTTTAATTCTGTTGGAATTTGAACTTTTTTGGGAGCGACTAATTTTACTGTTTTTCCTTGATCATGGAGCAAGATGGTTTCTTCAATATATTTCTTCAAAATGTCAAGATCAATTTTAGAAGTTTCATCTAATTTAAGTTGTCGCATTGCTTGGGTTTTTCCTTCCTGAGCATTTACCAATAATTTAGTATTCTTCTGAAGTAATGCTCCTTGAAAAAACCATAATCCAAAATGATTCTTGAATGCAGCTATTCCAACTAAATTCTTACCATCTTTAGAATAAACCGGGGAGCCCCATTTTATGGTTTCGGTTAAATTACAGGATAGGAGTAATTTTCTTAGTTGTTGTAATTGCTTTTCCCATTTCGGATTAGCGTTAATATACTGTTCTACATTTTCAGCTTTAGCCATTCTTGAAATTATTTATGTTTTTCTGAAGTGAGCTCTGCGATTTTAATGATAACTTCTGTTGCTCGTTGCATACTTTCTACAGGGACATATTCATATCTTCCATGGAAATTGTGCCCTCCGGCGAATATATTTGGACATGGTAAGCCCATAAAACTTAACTGAGATCCATCTGTTCCTCCTCTAATTGATTTTATATGCGGAGTGATGTTAAGTTGTTTCATAGCTTCCTCAGCTATATCTACAATATGCATTACTGGCTCTATTTTTTCCCGCATATTATAATACTGATCTTTAATTTCGATATTTATAACTTCCCTTTCATGCTGGGAATTGATTTCCTGTGCGAGATTGCTTATCATTTCCTTCCTAGCTTCAAAATGATCTTTATCATGGTCTCGAATTATATATTTTAAAATGGTTTCTTCTACATCTCCTTTTATATCAGTTAAATGGAAAAACCCTTGTCTACCATCAGTATGCTCTGGAGTTTCTAATCTTGGTAATGAATTAATAAAATCCTGAGCGATATACATACTATTTATCATCTTATCTTTGGCATATCCAGGATGCACGATCTTCCCTTTAATTTTAACAACAGCTTCTGCAGCATTAAAATTCTCATATTCTAATTCGCCAATTTGGCTACCATCCATTGTATAAGCCCAAGCTGCACCAAATTTCTTTACATCAAATTTATGAGCCCCTCTCCCAATTTCTTCATCTGGAGTAAATCCTATGCGGATCTTCCCATGAAGAATTTGAGGATTATTAATTAAATATTCCATAGCAGTTACTATTTCGGTAATTCCTGCTTTATCATCTGCACCTAATAGAGTGGTTCCATCTGTAGTGATTAAAGTTTGACCTTTATACTGTAAAAGATCATCAAAATAATCTGGAGATAGAATGATATCCTGCTCCTTATTTAATACGATATCTTTCCCGTCATAGTTTTCTATTATTTGAGGTTTCACATTTGTTCCTGTGAAATCTGGAGAAGTATCAAAATGAGATACAAAGCCAATTACTGGAACGTCATGTGCAACATTTGCTGATAAAGTAGCCATGATATAGGCATTTTCATCAATTTCCACTTCCTCCATTCCAATTTTCTTAAGCTCTACTGCAAGCTTGTTGGCTAGGTTCCATTGCTTTTCTGTGCTCGGAGTTTTATTGCTGTCCGGATCACTTTGAGTATCTATAATTACATAACTGATAAACCTTTCTATAATGTTATTTTTTGAAATCATTTTAAATGTTTGATAATTTATATGTAGTAATGTTAATAAGCTGGTGATAAGTTAAATGTTGATCTACAGTATGTTAAATATCTCGTAGCTATCTTTAATTAAACCAAAAATATAAACTTATGAAGAATTTTCACTTAATGTGTTGTTTGTTTTTTCTCACTTTGGGAATTCAAGCTCAAACACAAGAAATCACAGGAACAGTTGTAGACGATCAGGAGCAGCCATTAGGTGGAGTTTCGGTCGCAATTGAAGGTACTAATAAAGGTACCATAACAGACTTTGATGGAAAATTTAATATTGAAGCAGCCATGGGTGAAACCTTGGTTTTTTCTTTTGTGGGTTTTGACACCAAAAGAGTTGAGATACAAAGTGCAAGCATGAATGTAACTATGGTATCTGGATTAGCTCTAAGTGAAGTTTTGCTAACAGGGTCTCGTAATCCAAATAGAACTGTTGTAGAATCTACTGTTCCAATTGATGTTCTGAACATTAAAGAATTATCTTCTGCAGTGCCACAGGTTAATTTAAATCAGATGCTTAATTATGTAGCACCTTCATTTACGTCTAATACCCAAACAATTTCAGATGGAACAGATCATATAGATCCTGCTTCTTTAAGGGGATTGGGACCAGATCAGGTTTTGGTTTTGATAAATGGAAAACGAAGACATAACTCTTCCTTGATCAATGTGAATGGAACCTTTGGTAGAGGAAGTGTGGGAACAGATCTAAATGCAATTCCAGCTGTAGCTATCCAAAGAATAGAGGTTTTAAGAGATGGTGCTTCAGCTCAATACGGATCTGATGCTATTGCAGGAGTGATAAATATTGTATTAAATAAAAGCATAAATGAACTGGATCTTTCTGTTACAACTGGTGCTAATTTTACTGAAAATGCAAACGATCAAACCGGTGGTGTAGATGGTGAAACAGTAAATGTTGCTGCTAGTTATGGGATAGGTTTAGGGGAGAATGGCGGATACATTACATTCTCTGGAGATTTCGATTATCGTGAAGATTACAGCAGAATGAAGGAATGGGAAGGCGAAATCTTTAAGGGATACAATGCAGTGGAAAATGTTGCATTTAATTCTGGAGAAGATATTACCAATTTAACTAATGGGCAAATCCAGCAATTTGCACAAGGAGTTTCCTATTTCAGTCAGCAATTGAAAGACGATATTAATGCAGCTCCAGATAGGGAGACTTTGCAAACACTTTTGAACTTTGATGTAACCGAAGACGAATTGAATACTCGTGGACAAGAAAGAAGTGATTACAATATGAGAGTAGGACAATCTGCGCTAAGAGGTGGAAGATTTTTTGCTAACTTCTCTTTGCCATTAGATGATGAAGGGACCGAATTATATTCCTTTGCGGGAATAAGTTCTCGAAGAGGGAATTCTGCCGGTTTTTACAGATTGCCAAATCAAAATAGAACCTATACACCTATATATATAAACGGATTCTTACCAGAGATCAATTCTAAGATAAATGACAAATCTATCGCTACCGGAATTCGTGGAAAAATTGGAGAATGGGAAGTAGATTTCAGTAACACCTGGGGGAGAAATGAATTTTTGTATTTGATATCTAATACTTCTAATGCATCTTTAAAACAAGCCAGTCCAACTACTTTTGATGCTGGAGGATTCTCTTTTGCTCAAAACACAACCAACTTAGATATTTCCAATTTTTATGAAGATTTCTTTTCTGGTGTGAATGTGGCCTTTGGAGCAGAATATAGATTGGAGAATTATGAGATAGTTTCAGGTGAGAGAGGTTCTTATGAACAGTATACCGAGAATGGGACTCCTATAACGATGGCGTCACAATCTCCAGCAACAGATTTCTTCGGTAGGGCAAGACCAGGAGGATCTCAAGTTTTTCCAGGATTCAGTCCGAAAAATGAATTGTCTCGTGAGCGAAGCAGTATTGCGGGATATTTTGATATTGAAGCAGATCTTACAGAACGATTCTTAATGACTTTCGCCACTAGATTTGAGGACTATTCAGATTTTGGTTCAACTATTAATTTTAAAGTATCTTCAAGATATAAATTAACAGATAACATTAATATTAGAGGTGCTGTAAATACTGGTTTTAGAGCCCCTTCATTACATCAGTTAAATTTTAATTCGACTTCCACAATTTTTGATAATGACGGAAACCCACAAGAAGTAGGAACATTTACAAACGATAGTCGCGCAGCCAAATTATTAGGGATCCCTCAGCTAAAAGAAGAAACTTCACAAAGTTTAAGTGTTGGTTTTACTGCACAAATTCCAGATGCTAATTTATCTTTGACTGTAGATGGTTATTTTGTAGCAATAGATGATCGAGTGGTTTACACAGGTCAGTTTGAGCCTAAGAAAAATGCTGATGGTGAATACGTTGGTGCTCAATTAGAACTATTTAATTTGTTGAATCAAGCTAACGCAACGGCAGCTTCCTTTTTTGCCAATGCAATAAATACCGAATCTAAAGGTGTGGATCTAGTATTAACTCATGATGCAACTTTTAATAATGGATTTACTTTGAAATCCGATCTAGCAGCTACACTTTCAAAAACAAAACAAGTAGGAGATATAAATTCTTCCGATATTTTGAGACGTGCAGAATTAGTTGGTACCTACTTTCCGGAAGATAGTAGAGTATATTTAGAAGAAGCAGTTCCAAGAACAAAAGTGAACCTTACCAATAGCTTAACGGCTGGAAAATTTAATGTATTCTTAAGGAATGTTTTCTTTGGGGAGGTTACAGAAGCATCTACAACCATAGCTAACCAACAAGTGTTTAGTTCCAAGATAGTGACAGATCTATCTCTTGGTTATAAAGCTTCTGAAGCATTGACACTAACAGTAGGAGCTAATAATTTATTAGATGTGTATCCAGATAGAGCAAAAGCCGAGTTTAATAACCGAAGTGATGGACGTTTCGACTGGTCTAGGAGAGCTCAACAATTTGGGATTGGTGGTAGATTTTTATTTGCCAGAGTAGCCTTTACATTGAAATAAAAACAAATACTTAAATTAGTAAAGCAGTCTTCGGGCTGCTTTTTTTATTCATATTTTTTAGAAGTTTATTTGGCAAGTATTCCAAAGTCCGTAAATATAATAGCCTCAATTTTACTAAATAAGCTATTTTTGCACAAACTGTCCAGCTATGTATAAATCCCTGATAAGGCCTCTTTTATTCAATTTTGACCCTGAAAAGGTTCATTATTTCACCTTTGATGCACTTAAGTTCCTTTTTAAGATACCAGGGGTTTCAATGTTGTTGAAAAACAAGTTTCAGATGAATGATCCAAGATTGGAGAGAAAGGTGTTTGGATTAACCTTTAAAAATCCGGTTGGATTGGCTGCAGGTTTCGATAAAAATGCAGTTTTATACAAGGAATTAGATCAGTTAGGTTTCGGGTTTGTGGAGATAGGAACTGTTACTCCAAAAGGACAACCGGGGAATGATAAGACAAGATTGTTCAGGCTCAAGGAAGATTCGGCTATTATTAATAGAATGGGATTTAATAACGAAGGGGTTGAGGCAGCAGTTAAACGATTGAAAACCAATAAGAATGTTCTAATTGGTGGCAATATAGGAAAGAACAAGATCACACCAAATGAAGAGGCTGTTTCAGATTACAAGATATGCTTTGAAGCTTTATTTAACTACGTAGATTATTTTGTGGTGAACGTTAGTTCTCCAAACACTCCAAATCTTCGTGCCCTGCAGGATAAGGAACCTTTAACAGCATTATTAAATACACTTCAGCAATTAAATTTATCGAAACCCAAACCAAAACCAATTCTTTTGAAGATTGCGCCAGATCTTTCAGACGATCAGCTTCTGGATATTATAGAAATTGTTTCAGTTACAGGTATTGCAGGAGTAATTGCTACTAATACTACTATTTCCAGAGATAAGCTTCAGTCTAAGAATAAAATTGAAATGGGTGGTTTAAGTGGGAAACCATTAAAACATAGATCTACGGAAGTAATTCGTTTTCTTTCAGAAAAAAGCAATAAAGCATTCCCTATTATAGGAGTTGGAGGAATTCATTCTGCCGAAGATGCGCTGGAAAAACTAGAAGCTGGAGCTAGTTTAATTCAGCTTTATACAGGTTTTATTTATGAAGGTCCGGGATTGATAAAAGAGATAAATAAAGCTATTTTATCTTCAACTAATAAAATATAGTAAACCCATTTTTTAGTGCTACTACAACTTATTCCTTTTTTAACAGCTTCAATATTATTAACCTTATCTCCAGGCCCAGATATAATTTATGTATTGGTACAAAGTATTTCTAATGGGAAAAAGGCTGGGATTGCAACCACATTAGGTCTTGTTTCTGGAATTCTTATCCATACTAGCCTTGTAGCATTCGGAGTTTCTGCAGTTATTAAAGCTTCCCCAATATTATTTAGCTTAATTAAGATATTCGGCGCCTTGTATTTGTTTTTTCTAGCCTATAAGGTTTTTAAAAGTGATAGTTCTATTGCGATTGATGGGGTTCCTCAAAAAAGCTCTAAAAATTTATTTCGTCAAGGATTTATAATGAATGTCTTAAATCCTAAGGTTACTATTTTCTTTCTAGCCTTTTTTCCAGGATTTCTATGGGAACCTGAGGGTAATACTATTCTTCAATTTTATATACTAGGTTTCCTATTCATTTTGCAGGCTTTATTGATTTTTGGAGCTGTAGCATTGCTTGCCGGTAAAATTTCTGAATATTTAATGCAGCATAGAAGATCGGGTGTGTTTTTGAAATGGATACAGGTGGTGGTTTTTGTTGGAATAGGAATTTTGATATTGATATAGTTCTGAGAATATTTGCAATATCTTAATTTTCAGGACTTAATTCCCTTTGGATTTACATTCTTCACATATTTCTTCTTTATTTTTATATAATTGCTAAAATAGTATCTTTGAGCATGGATAAAATTAAACTCATTGAATGTCCCAGGGATGCAATGCAAGGCATAAAATCTTTTATCCCTACAAAAGAGAAAGTTCAATATATCCAGTCGCTTCTTCGGTGTGGTTTTGATACTATAGATTTTGGCAGTTTTGTTTCTCCAAAGGCTATTCCACAGATGATAGATACTGCTGAGGTCTTATCTAAATTAGATCTCTCCGCAACTCAAAGTAAATTACTTGCGATTATCGCAAATGTCCGAGGCGCTCAAGATGCCTCTAAACATCCCGAGATCAAATATCTTGGTTACCCGTTCTCTATTTCTGAAAACTTTCAGATGCGTAATACCCATAAGACCATCGATGAGTCTGTAGAGACTTTAAAACAGATCTTGGAAATTGCGAATGCTTCAGATAAGGAAGTGGTTGCTTATTTATCTATGGGATTTGGAAATCCTTATGGTGATCCATGGAATGTGGAAATAGTGGGAGAGTGGACAGAAAAATTATCTAAGATGGGAGTAAGTATACTATCATTATCGGATACTATTGGAAGTAGCACCCCAGAAATAATTTCTTATTTGTTTTCTAATTTAATTCCAAGATATCCACATATTGAATTTGGTGCACATTTACATACTACTCCAAGTAAGTGGCACGAAAAGATAGATGCAGGTTATACTGCTGGTTGCAGAAGGTTTGATGGTGCCATCCAAGGTTTTGGCGGCTGCCCTATGGCAAAAGACGATTTAACAGGGAATATGCCTACAGAAAAAATGCTTTCCTACTTCAATGCTAAGAAAGCAGATTCCAATATTAAAATGACCAGCTTCGAATCTTCATATAATGAGGCAACTAAAATATTCTCTGCTTACCATTAATATTATCGATACTTCTCCTGACTATTATTGCTAAATATTATTTAAAATTAATCTAAATAAGTTTTGTGAAATTGGATTTCGTGTATATATTTGCACTCGAAATTAATCACTATTTTAAATCAGTCTAAATAAAAGAAGATGAGAAAAATATTTTTATCAGCAATCATAGGAAGCCTAACATTGCTTTCATGTACATCTGATGACACCCCTAAGCCCGGAGCTAATAATATTGAAACTCCTGTAAATTACACCTTCGAAAGAGATAATAGTTCTACAGTAGACTATAATGGTCAGACTACAAGATTACAAATGTCCGCGGAGTTATTCTCTAACTTTACAGACTTTGATAATGCTTCAGAAGAATTATTATTGAACATGTTTTCCAATGAAAACTCTCCGTTTGAAAATGCTAGCCTAAATGAATCTTCAAAAAGTGTAAAATCTAAAGTAGCTGCTTCAAGTCTATATTTTTCTGCAAATACTGTAGAAAGTTCAGAGATTAAAAATGATTTTGATTCTTATATTTCTGGGCAGTTCACTACTGTAAAGGAAAATAAAGATGTTTTGGCGGAAGCCGGTGTTTCCGGGCAAATTGCTCAGGGTTCAAGTGTACGTTACGTTAATGAGAAAGGACTTGAGTTGAATCAGGCATTTGCTAAAGGTTTAATAGGTGGATTCCTTGCAGATCAGATCCTTAATAATTATCTGTCTAAACTTGTATTGGATGAAGCAGATAACCGTTCAAATAACGATGCAAAGGTTCTAGAAGAAGGAGAGCTTTATACTACCATGGAGCATAAATGGGATGAGGCTTATGGATACCTTTATGGTGACCCTTCTATCCCTACTGCTAATCCTAATTCGAAATTAAATGAAAGTGACGATCGTTTACTTTTCAATTATTTAGGTCAGGTTGATGCTAATGAGAACTTTGCCGGATTAGCGGAAAGTACTTTTGAAGCTTTTAAAACAGGTCGGGCGGCAATTGTAGCAGGAGATTATCAAACCCGTGATGAGCAGGTTGCTATTATTCAGGAGAATATTTCAAAAGTGATCGCAGTAAGAGCGGTACATTATCTTCAAGGAGGTAAATCTGCTTTAGCTGAAGATAATAAAGGAGCTGCTTTTCATGAGCTTTCAGAAGGCTTCGGTTTCATATACAGTCTTAGATTTACTAATAATCCAGGTACTGACATGCCATACATATCAAAGGAAAAGGTAGCTATGTACAAGGAGCAATTATTAGAAGGAAATGGTTTTTGGGATGTAACTCCAGAAACATTGGATAGCATCTCTGAAGAGATCGCAGGGGCCTTTGGATTTAGTGTTGCTGATGCAGCAGAATAAAACAATTAGCCGGAGCATTATTTTTATAAGCTCCGGTCTTTAATATTTTTAATTATGAAAAAATTTTCTAGAATTTTAATTTTTGCTTCTTTGATTTTTACTGCATGCTCTTCAGAAGATGAAGGTAGTGGAAACAATGAGGTCAATACTTTTGATCGCGGAGCGATGTTGGAGAATTGGGCCGACAATATAATTGTTCCGTCTTTTGATAATTTCAAAAGTTCAACTCAGCAATTAGAAGATCTTACAATTGCTTTTACTTCAAACCCTTCTGAAGAAAACCTGGTTGCCTTAAGAAGTCAATTCGAAAGTTCTTACCTCGATTTTCAAACAGTTGCAATGTTTGATATTGGTAGAGCAGAGGAGTTAAGTTACAGAAGGTTTCTAAATACTTACCCACTGGCGACTTCAGAAGTTGAAAGTAAGATAGCTAGTGGTTCGCATAATTTAGAATTGCCTTCCAGCTTTACAAAGCAGGGTTTTCCTGCACTGGATTATCTGTTGAATGGCCTAGGAGAGACAGATGCTGAAATAGTTGCCAAATATTCTTCTGAAAACTATAGAAATTATCTTTTAGATGTTTCCAAAAGAATAAACTCACTAACTACAGAAGTGAATTCTTCTTGGCAAGGTGATTATAGAGATACATTTGTTAGTAGTACAAGTTCTTCGAGTACTGGTTCTGTAGATAAGTTTACCAATAAATTCATCATGTATTATGAGACTTTTCTTCGATCAGGGAAGATAGGTTATCCAGCGGGTGCATTTACTGGAACACCTTCTCCAATTAATGTGGAGGCATACTATTCAGTTGATCTTTCTAAAAAACTTTATCTGCAAGCTTTAAAAACAACCCAGGATTTTTTCAACGGAAAACATTTTAATGCCAGTCAGACCGGTAAGAGCTATAAGCAGTATTTAGAATTTCTGGAAAGAGGTGATCTAGCAAATGATATTCTTAGCCAGTTTGGCACAATCAATTCTCAGGCTAGTAATCTCGATACTAGTTTTAAAAGTCAGGTACAAACAAATAATACATTGATGCTGGTTGCGTTTGATGAACTTCAGAAAGGGGTGGTTCTATTAAAATTAGATATGGTTCAGGCGCTTTCAATCAGCATAAACTACGTAGACTCAGACGGAGATTAGTAGGTAGCAGATGAGGCGGTCCATAACAAAATATCTTAATTCTTATACCGATGCCGCTCCATTAGCAGTTTTTCGCATAGGTTTTGGAATAATGATGTTGGCCAGTATTATACGTTTTTATCTGAATGGATGGATTGAAAAACTTTATATAACTCCAAAATTTCATTTTAGTTATTATGGATTTGAATGGGTGAAACCGCTTGGCGATTTCACCTATTTGCTTTTTATAGTATGTGGAGCCGCAGCCTTTTTTGTTGCGATAGGTTATAAATATAGAATTGCTATCATCACTTTTTTCCTTAGTTTCACCTATATAGAACTAATGGACAAGACCACTTATTTAAACCATTATTATTTTATAAGTATTCTTAGCTTCTTACTAATTTTTTTACCGGCGAGTTCCTACTTTTCTTTAGATGCGTGGAGGAATTCAGGAAAAGCTTTTCAAAAAATTCCACGCTGGTGCATAGATTCAATTAAGCTCTTGCTTGCAATGGTCTATTTCTATGCCGGTCTGGCTAAACTTAATTCAGATTGGTTAATTAATGCTATGCCATTAAAGATCTGGCTCCCTTCAAAATATGATCTGCCTTTCTTTGGAGATCTTATGCAACAGGAATGGGTTCCTTATGCCTTCAGTTGGAGCGGTATGCTCTATGATCTTTTAATACCTTTTTTATTATTATACAAAAGAACGCGGTTTGTAGCGTTTTTGGCTGTGATCGTTTTTCACGTACTCACACGGGTTTTATTTCCTATTGGGATGTTTCCTTATATCATGATAATTAGTGCCCTAATATTCTTCAGCCCACAGGTACATCACCAAATTTTGAATAAGATTTCTTCATGGTTCAATATAAGTAAAGTGAAATTTGATAATAATAAGTTACTCTTTAGTAAACCAGGAAATAGAAAATTTAAAATTTCGGTTGTTGCTATATTTTTCCTTGTTCAATTATTATTTCCTTGGCGATATTTACTGTATCCCAACGAACTATTCTGGACAGAAGAAGGCTTTAGATTCTCATGGCGAGTAATGCTAATGGAGAAAGCGGGATATGCCGAATTTAAAGTTGTAGATGCAGATTCCGGCAAAAGATTCTATGTGAATAATTCAGATTTTCTTACTCCATTTCAAGAAAAGCAGATGTCTTTTCAACCCGATTTTATTTTACAATACGCTCATTTTCTTGCAGATCATTTCAGAAAAGAAGGTCATAGCAATATTGAAGTCTATGTAGAAAGTTATGTAGGTCTTAATGGCAGAAAAAGTAAGCCCTATATAGGTGCCGATGTTAATTTGCTTAATTTTGCCGACTCTTTTAAACACAAAACATTCATTTTACCATTTTATGATGAAATTAAAGGTCTTTAGCTTATTTTTCTTTTTTAGCCTGTTTGTGAATGCCCAATATTCATTAAGTGGAAAAGTGACTTCTTCAGAAACCGGTCAGCCTGTTCCAAATGCCGAAATTTGGAATAAGACCACCGGAAAACCAACTGTAGCTAATGAAAATGGAGAATTTGAATTTAATTCCATAAAAGAGGGGACTTATGTTTTTGCGGTATTTAGTTACGAATATGAGATCATAGAACGGGAGTTAACTATAACTGGGAATACTAAAATCAATTTTGAACTTTCTCCACTGGCAGAAAGTCTTAATGAAGTAATGATCACCAATAGAAGAGAGCAGATATTCGCTTTAAGAAAATTGCGAAAAGTAGAGGGTACTGCTATCTATGCGGGAAAGAAAAGTGAGGTGGTGGTAATGGATAAAGTATCTGCAAATCTGGCGGCAAATAATGCAAGACAGATCTATAGCCAGGTTGTGGGATTGAATATTTACGATAACGGAGATGCCGGTTTACAATTGAATATTGGTGGTAGGGGATTGGATCCCAATAGAACGCAGAATTTTAATACACGGCAAAATGGCTATGATATTTCTGCTGATGTGTTGGGGTATCCGGAAAGTTATTATACTCCGCCTCCAGAAGCTTTGAAAGAAATTCAGGTAGTTCGTGGTGCAGCCTCTTTACAATATGGTACTCAGTTTGGGGGTCTAATAAATTTCAGATTTAAAGATCCTGTGCCAGATAAAGAGATAGAGCTCATTTCCCGTCAATCTGTAGGCTCTTATGATCTTTTTACCAGCTTTAATAGCCTTAGCGGAACAATAGGAAAGTTTAGCTATTATACTTATTATAATTATAAGGGCGGTAAAGGTTTCAGGCCAAATTCAGAATATGAATCTCATAACGCCTTCGCACATTTAGGGTGGAAATTTAATGAAAACACCAACATTAGCTTTGAATATACCTACTTAGACTATTTAGCTCAGCAACCAGGAGGATTAACAGATTCTCAATTTTATAATGATCCTGATTTCAGCAATCGTTCCCGCAATTGGTTTGATGTAAACTGGAATCTTTTTGCACTGAAGCTGGAACACAAATTTTCTGAGAAGACAGATTTTAGTTTGAACGTTTTTGGTCTCGATGCCACACGTAAGGCTTTAGGATTTAGACAAAACAGAGTAGCACAGGCTGATGATCCTGAAGAGCCGAGGGAGTTGTTGGTAGATGATTTTTCCAACTGGGGAGCTGAAGCCAGAGTTTTGACCAGATATGATTTGTTTGAAGATGAATCAGTCCTGTTATTGGGAAGTAAATATTATCAGGCTTCCAACCAACAGCAGCAAGGAGCAGGTAGTGCTACAGTAGGGCCAGATTTTGATTTTGCAACAGCAGAATATCCAGACTACGAAAGACAATCAGTATTTGAATTTCCAAATAGAAACCTTGCGTTTTTTGGTGAGAATATTTTTAATATCACAAATAATTTTTCAGTAACTCCAGGTTTCAGATTTGAGTATATCAATACCGAGTCCGATGGTTTTTATAAAAATATAATAAAGGATAACGCAGAAAATACTTTGTTGAATGAGACTATTGAAGATGATCGAAAATTTGAACGAAATTTTATTCTGCTTGGAGTTGGAAGTAGTTATAATTTAAATGCTTCAAATGAGCTTTATGCTAACTTTTCACAAAACTACAGGTCGGTTACATTTAGTGATATTAGAGTTGTAAATCCAAGCTTTCAGGTAGATGAAAACATTAATGATGAAGAAGGATTTACTTCAGATATTGGTATTCGCGGGCAGTTAAAAGACTTCTTATCCTATGATGCGAGTGTTTTCGCATTGAAATATAATGGCAGGATTGGGGAAGTACTCAGACCTGAAGAGCGAGTTAACGCCGAAGGGGAACTTGCGGAGACCGGCAGACTTGTTAGGTTTAGAGGTAATATAGGAGACGCATTTATTTATGGTCTTGAAACATTTGCCGAATGGAATATAAGAAATAGCTTTTTTCAGTCTGCAAAAAACTATCAGTTGAGTGCTTTTGTAAATGCAGCATTTACAAACTCTGAGTACACCAGTTCAGAGGAGGTCAACGTGAAAGGAAATGAAGTTGAATTCATTCCAAAGGTCAACTTGAAAACAGGTTTGAACTTTGGTTACAAGAATTTTCTTGCAGGTTTACAGTATACCTATTTATCGAGTCAGTTTACAGATGCAACGAATGCTCCACAGGTAAAATCGGAAAATAATCGAGGGATAGAAGGAGCAGTTCCTGCTTATGGAATAATGGATCTTTCAGCATCTTATAGTTTAGGAAAATTTAAACTGGAGACGGGAATAAACAATTTATTGGATAATTCTTATTTTACTCGAAGAGCCACAGGTTATCCTGGTCCTGGAATTATTCCGGCCCAACCAATAACATGGTATGCAACATTACAAATAAAGTTGTAAAATTGGTTAAAGAGGTTTTCTGTATTCTTTATGCTGAATATTTTTTTCCGAATAAATTCAAGATTAGCTGATTTTCAGACTATTTCCTTGTTTTAAATTACGTATATTTGCACGCAATTAAATCTTTAATTGCTATGACTGCAAACAATTCCAAAATCATTGGGGAAGGCCTTACATACGATGACGTATTATTGGTTCCTGCATATTCCGAAATTCTACCAAGAGACGTAAGTATTCGCTCAAAATTCACAAAAAACATCACTATTAATGTGCCAATAATATCCGCTGCTATGGATACGGTTACAGAGAGTAAAATGGCTATTGCCATGGCTCGAGAAGGCGGTATAGGTGTTTTACATAAGAACATGAGCATAGAGGAGCAAGCTTTGAAGGTTCGTAAGGTGAAGCGTGCGGAGAGTGGAATGATCATAGATCCGGTTACCTTACCTCTATCTGCTAAGGTGATCGATGCCAAGAACAACATGAGGGAGCACAGTATTGGAGGAATTCCAATTATTGATGAAGACGGAAAGTTGCTAGGTATTGTAACTAACAGAGATCTAAGATTCGAAAAAAACAATGACAGGCCAATTGCTGAGGTAATGACTTCAGAAAATTTAGTAACTGTTTCTGAAGGGACTTCGCTAGAAGAAGCTGAGGTGATCTTACAAAAAAATAAAATTGAAAAGTTACCAGTAGTAAACGATCAGGATAAATTGATTGGACTTATTACTTTTCGTGATATTACAAAACTTACCCTAAAACCAAATGCAAATAAAGATAGCTACGGAAGACTTCGCGTTGCAGCAGCTATTGGTGTTACTGCAGATTCTGTAGAACGTGCTAGCGCGTTGGTAAAAGCAGGGGTAGATGCAATTATAATAGATACTGCTCATGGACATACCAAAGGAGTAGTAGAGGTATTAAAAAATATAAAGGCAAAATTTCCTGATTTAGAGGTAGTTGTGGGAAATATTGCAACTGCTGAAGCTGCTAAATATTTAGTTGATGCTGGTGCCGATGCTGTAAAAGTTGGAATTGGACCTGGATCCATTTGTACCACAAGAGTTGTAGCGGGAGTAGGATTCCCTCAATTCTCTGCAGTATTGGAAGTTGCAGCCGCACTTAAAGGAACTGGAATTCCTGTTATTGCAGATGGTGGAATACGCTATACGGGAGATATTCCTAAAGCAATTGCAGCTGGAGCAGATTGTGTAATGTTAGGATCTTTACTTGCAGGAACTAAGGAATCTCCTGGAGAGACTATTATTTATGAAGGTAGAAAATTTAAGTCTTACAGAGGAATGGGGTCTGTTGAAGCTATGAAACAAGGTTCCAAAGACCGGTATTTCCAAGATGTAGAAGACGATATTAAGAAATTAGTTCCTGAAGGAATTGTTGGTAGAGTGCCATACAAAGGAGAGCTAGAGGAAAGCATCCATCAATTTGTTGGAGGTATAAGAGCAGGAATGGGTTACTGCGGAGCAAAAGATATTGAAACTTTAAAAGAGACCGGTAGGTTTGTAAAGATCACTTCTTCTGGAATTAATGAAAGTCATCCTCATGATGTTGCAATCACTAATGAATCTCCAAATTACAGTAGATAGATATTTGTTATATTGAGCTTGTCGAAATATAAATTTGGTTTCTATAGGTTCAAACTGAGACTATTTCAATAAAAAAGAGTGCTCTATTTGGAGCACTCTTTTTTATTGAATCCAATTAAAACTATTCTTTTGGAGCTTCTATACCTAACTTTCTCATCACCGCATCGGTAATATCATACTTTTCGTCTGAATAGGCCAAGCCATTCACACTTGTATTGAAGATTTGAGTGTATTTTTCATTTGTAATAATAACTTTCATAGCCTCGTCAATTTTCAAATAAAGAGGTTGTGTTAATTCGTTGCGTCTTACTTGCATAAGGACGGTAGCTTTCTGTCTAAAATTTTTGATATCATTTTCAATTGAAATAATTTCAGACTCTTTGGTTGACTTTTCTTCCTCAGTAAATGTGGAATTATTAGTTTGATAACTTGCTACTAATTCTTCGTATTTCACAATGTTTGCCTGCACGTCTTCCTGAAGTTTGGTGTTATAGGCTTTTAAGCCTTCATCAACCGCTGCAACCTCAGGCATTTGTGAAAGAATATATTCTGCATCTATAGTTCCTACTTTAGTTTGCGCTTGAAGACTAATGCTTGTAATAAAAATGGCTAGGGCCAGTAAAACGTTTTTCATGATTTTTTTATTTTTTCAAATATAATAGAGACAATCAAATAATTATAAGTTTAATCCTAAAAAGATCACTTTTCATAAACTGTTGCTCTATTGGGTTTTAATACATCCCGATATTTTTTGATCTCAGACTCCATAATAACCCAATATGCAATAGCATGTAAATCATTTACTTCTTCATATCCTGTTAGATCTCGATCAGTAATTTTTTCAGCTTTAATAAAATCCTTTAAATGGATCTCATGGTGTTTAGCTATATGTAGTGCTTCGGGACCTCTAAAATCCCAGATAAGTTTAATTTGTCTCTCCATTATTTTTATTGATTTAGGACACTTTTACCATTTTCGGCAAAGGCTTTAAAATCTTTCATATACATATAGGTTTGTTTTTTGAAAGACCCCGGCGTCAAAATTGCAATTATTTTCATGAAACCCGAACATTCAAACTCATTATCTGATATCCATTTGGTCGAATTGTTTCCAACTTCTTCAAAATAATTCTTCTGTTTGTTACATACTCCCTTTGCATCGTAAGACATAAACAGCTTTTTAGGCAGGTTATTTTTTTCTATAGTCTCTACCATTTCTATATCACGTTTTCCCATCTTATATTTCAATTTAGAACGGGCATCTACATGGCCTGGATTTCCGCTAAGATGTTTGTAGGAAATAAAGCCTTTTTGCCAATGCTTAAAATTTTCAGGATTTTCCATTTTGGCAATTACTTCTTCCCTAGGTAGATCGATGATAATTTCTTTTGAATATTTCATATTGGTATCATTTTAGCTTAGTTTCTAAGATACTTCAGAAAAATTAATTTTGAAGGGCATAATTTCCCGTATTTTGAATCGTTTACACATTATAGCTTGTATAAGCTTAAGGAATTATTATTTTTGCGGCTGTATTTTTATAATACTCAGGTCATACTGCTTTAATTGAAAATGCATTTTATTATTAAAGTTATTTGCCTACAATGGAGAATCATATTTCGAAATTTATAGTATCCCTTGGTTGCGTAATCCTATTGCAAAGTTGTAATTATTTTCAAACTGCAGAAGAACAAGAAGTAGTGGCTCGGGTTAATGAAAACTATTTGTATATAGAAGACATTCAATCCTTGGTTGGGGAAGGGGTTTCTAAGGAAGACAGTACCTTGATGGTAAACGATTTTATTAAAAGATGGGCCACTCAGCAATTACTAATAGATAAGGCAAAATTTAATTTAAGTATTGAGCAACAAAAGGAATTTGATGAATTGGTAAGTAACTATAAAAACGAACTTTATAGTAAAGCCTATGCAGATGCTATGGTTGCCAAGAGACTGGACACCACTTTCAATCAGAACGAAATTGAAGAATATTACAATGAGCATCTGGAGAATTTCAGACTGAATGAAGATCTTGTGAAATTGAGATTTATTAACCTGAATACTAATCTAGATTTCGATGATGTGAAAAGGAAGTTCATTAGGTTTAATGAAGAGGACAGAGCTGAGCTGGATAAGATTTCCCTTCAGTTTAAATCCTACTCCTTTAATGATTCGGTTTGGGTAAGTACTAAATCTGTATATAATAGAATAGTTCCTTTAAATGATGGCAATAAGTCTCAACTTTTAAAAAAGTCAAATTTTCTTCAGCTTGAAGATTCATTAGAGGTATATTTGGTGTATGTAAATGACGTGTTATTAAGGAACGACCAAGCCCCGCTAGAATATGCGGTTTCCACAATAAAACAGATTCTGCTTAATAAGCGGAAAGCCAATTTGGTAAAAGAATTAGAAAAAGATATAACAAGAGATGCGATTGAAAACAAACAATTTGAAATTTATAATTAAAGGTATAGCTATAGGAACCCTTTTAATAGGGTTTAATAGCAATGTTAAAGCACAGGAAGTAATTGTAACAGATAGTACCGCGATTCAACCTACTGTAGAAGTGGTTGAAGTTAAGGAGGAGCCGGCAGAATTTCAGCGATATAAAGTTGATGGTATTGCAGCGGTTGTTGGAGCCTATGTGGTTTTAGAGAGCGATGTGGACCTAATGTACAAAGACCTTAAAAGTCAAGGTGTTTCTACTGAAGATATTACAGATTGCCAGTTAGCCGGGAGTTTATTAGAAAATAAATTATATGCTCACCACGCAATCCAGGATAGTATTCTGGTTTCTGATGCTGAAGTTAGAAATTATGTAGATCAACAAATCACCCAAATGGTGGGACAAGTTGGTTCTATGCAAAAGGTGTTGAATTTCTACAAAAGAGATTCTGAAGATGATTTTAGAAATGAATTATTTGAGCTTAACAAGCAGCAGGAACTTTCTAAAAGAATGCAACAGAGTATTATAGAGAAAGTGGAAATTACTCCAGAAGAAATTCGCTCATTTTTTGATAATATGGCAGCGGAAGAAAGACCATATTTCGGGGATGAAGTAGAGATCTCTCAAATTATAATTAAACCTGAAGTTCCTGAAAGTGAAAAGCAAAAGGTAATAGATAGGCTAAAGCAATTTAGAGAGGATATCGTAGATAATGGCGCGAGTTTTGGAACTAAAGCTGTGCTTTACTCACAAGATCCAGGTTCTAGTAGCGATGGTGGTAGAATGGTGATCACTAGAAAAGATGGTCTTGATAAAGATTTTAAAGACACTGCTTTTAGTTTACAAGAAGGGGAAGTTAGTGAGCCATTTGCTTCACAATTTGGATACCATATTATTAAAGTTGAAAAAGTGATTGGACAAAATCTTGAGATCAGACATATATTGTTGATTCCAGATGTTACCAACGCAACTGTAGAAAGTGCGAAGGCTGAAGTAGATAGTTTAAGAGCTAAAATCTTAAATAAAGAGATCACCTTTGGAGCTGCTGCAAAACAATTTTCAGATGAAGAGCAAACCGCGGCAAATAACGGGAAGTTAATAAACCCTACAAACGGGGATACTAGATTTGAACTTACCAAAATAGATCCAGAACTTTACGAGCAAGTCGTGAATTTAAATGAAGGTGATGTTTCATTAGTATTAAGAGACCAAGAACGTACAGGAAAGATTTTCTATAAAATTATCACCGTTAATAAAAGGTATAAGGCGCATGATGCAGATTTTGTGCAAGATTATATGAAGATCAAGGGATTGGCACTTCAAAATAAACAACTTGAGGCAATAGGGGAATGGCAAAACGAAAAAATAGCTAATACCTATATTAAGATCAACGGTAAATTCCGTAATTGTACTTTTGATCGTGATTGGTTAAAAAAATAAAACACAAAAATGTCTGATGTCACCGCTGTAGAAAATTTAGTTGATAAACATCAACTTCTTAAAAAAGAAATAGCGAAGGTAATCGTTGGTCAAGAGGAAGTTATAGATCAAATCCTCTTATCAATTTTTTCCGGAGGTCATGCATTATTGATAGGTGTTCCCGGCTTGGCAAAAACTCTTATGGTTAATACCATAGCTAAAGCTTTGGGGCTGGATTTTAAAAGGATCCAGTTTACTCCAGATCTTATGCCAAGTGATATTTTAGGCTCGGAAATCTTAGATGAGAACAGGCATTTTAAATTTATTAAGGGTCCTATTTTTTCTAACATTATTCTTGCCGATGAGATAAATAGAACACCGCCTAAAACTCAGGCAGCTTTGCTAGAGGCCATGCAGGAACGTTCTGTGACTGTTGCGGGAAATCATTACAAGCTTAGTTTGCCTTATTTTGTTCTGGCAACACAAAACCCAATAGAGCAGGAGGGAACCTATCCGTTACCAGAAGCTCAATTGGATAGATTTATGTTTGCTATTAATTTAGATTACCCCTCTTTTCAAGAAGAAGTAGATGTAGTAAAAGCAACTACTTCTAATATAGAGCAGGTTGTAAATCCTTTATTTTCAGCTTCAGAAATTACAGAGATTCAGCAATTGGTTAGAAGAGTGCCGGTGCCAGATAATGTAATTGAATATGCGGTAAGAATGGTAGGCAAGAGTAGACCAAATGGAGAAGCTACCCCAGAGATTATAAAGAATTATGTAGATTGGGGAGCGGGACCTAGAGCGTCACAAAATTTGGTGCTTGCAGCAAAAGCACATGCTATTTTGAATGGAAAATTCTCTCCCGATATAGAAAATATACAAGCAGTTGCATCTGGAATTCTTAGGCATAGAATTATAAGAAATTATAAAGCTGAAGCAGAAGGAATCACAGAAGATCAAATTATTAAATCTTTATTTTAACATGATTCAGTTTTTAATAAAAAATAGAATTGTTGTAAGCATAGCTTTTTATGTGATTTATTTTTTCTGCGCAATTTACTATTTCCAACATGCTACAAATGCTGAGTCTTTATTTTGGCTTGGATTATTTCTCTTGGTTTTCTTTTGGGCAGTTATACTGGTAGATATGATTCAAAAACCAATTTTGGATAAAACATTTTGGATCTTGTCCATGTTTTTTCTCATCGCTTTTGCACCTACTGTTTATTTATTCAAGAGAATGTTAAAACCATCATTTTCGAATTAAGCTGCATTCGTTAATTGTTGATTTAACAATTTAATCATTCAAAATTGCCAATTTAATAAATTTCTGTTCTTAAATGGTTGGTTAATTATGTAATGCGCAATAATACTTCAAATTTAGTTCTAATTTTTAAAATTCGATTGGATTTCGTAAATTTGCAAGACTTTTTTAGAACATAAAATCAAATAAAATATGGCATACGATATAGATATGATTAAAAAGGTTTATAGTCAAATGGCAGATCGTGTAAATAAAGCGCGAGAAGTTGTTGGAAAACCTTTAACACTTTCAGAAAAAATACTTTATTCCCATTTATGGGATGCAGATTCTAACCAAGCGTTCAAACGTGGTAAAGATTATGTAGATTTTGCTCCAGATAGAATTGCCTGTCAGGATGCTACTGCGCAAATGGCTTTGCTTCAGTTTATGCAAGCTGGAAAAAAGAATGTTGCAGTACCTACAACTGTTCACTGTGATCATTTGATCCAAGCGAAAATGGGAGCAGCAATAGATTTAGTTTCAGCAAACAAATCGAGTCATGAAGTTTTTGAATTTTTAGAATCTGTTTCCAACAAATATGGAATTGGATTTTGGAAACCTGGTGCGGGAATCATACATCAAGTAGTGCTAGAAAATTATGCTTTTCCTGGAGGAATGATGATCGGAACAGATTCTCATACTGTAAATGCAGGTGGATTAGGAATGGTGGCCATTGGAGTTGGTGGTGCAGATGCTGTAGATGTTATGGCAGGTATGGCATGGGAGCTAAAATTCCCAAAACTGATTGGTGTTAAGTTAACTGGTAAACTTTCTGGATGGACCTCTGCTAAAGATGTTATTTTGAAAGTAGCTGGTATTCTAACGGTTAAAGGTGGTACTGGTGCAATTATTGAATATTTTGGTGAAGGTGCTCGATCTATGTCTTGTACAGGAAAAGGAACTATTTGTAACATGGGTGCTGAAGTAGGAGCTACAACTTCTACATTTGGCTATGACGATTCTATGGAACGTTATTTAAATGCTACGAATAGAGAAGATGTTGCTGCTGCAGCGAATGAAATTAGAGAGCATTTAACTGGAGATGATGAAGTTTATGCAAATCCAGAACAATATTTTGATGAAGTGATCGAGATTAATTTATCTGAATTAAAACCTCACTTAAACGGTCCATTTACACCAGATCTTGCAACTCCTATTTCTGAAATGAGAGATAAAGCTAAAGAGAATGATTGGCCATTAAAGGTGGACTGGGGTCTTATAGGTTCTTGTACAAATTCATCTTATGAAGATCTAACACGAGCTGCTTCTATTGCGAAGCAGGCGGTAGACAAAAATATAAAAGCAAAATCAGATTTCGGTATTAACCCGGGTTCAGAAACTATTCGATTTACGGCAGAGAGAGATGGATTGCTTCAGATCTTTGAGGATTTGGATGCTACCATTTTCACGAATGCTTGTGGTCCTTGTATAGGACAATGGGATAGAAGTGATAGAAAAGGAGATGAAAGAAATACTATAGTTCATTCTTTTAATCGAAACTTTTCTAAGAGAGCAGATGGGAATCCAAATACCCATGCATTTGTGGGTTCTCCAGAAATGGTTGCTGCAATAGCAATTTCTGGAAGATTGGATTTTGATCCAACCAGAGATAAATTATTAAATGAAGATGGGGAAGAAGTGATGTTGGATGAACCAACCGGAATAGAACTTCCTCCAAAAGGATTTGATGTTAAAGATCCTGGATATGTTGCGCCATCAGATGATGGAAGTGCTGTAGTGATTAAGATTGCTGAAGATAGTGAGCGCTTGCAATTATTGGAGCCTTTTGAAGCTTGGGATGGTAAGAATCTTACAGGAGTAAAATTACTTATTAAAGCCTTTGGAAAATGTACTACAGATCATATTTCTATGGCTGGACCATGGTTAAGATTTAGAGGGCATTTAGATAATATTTCTAATAACATGCTTATTGGAGCTATAAACGCTTTTAATAAAAAGACAAACTTCGTAAAAAGCCAGATTACTGGCGAGTACGATGGGGTACCTGCAGTGGCTAGAAAATACAAAGCTGCCGGAATTTCAACTATAGTAGTGGGAGATCACAACTATGGAGAAGGGTCTTCTAGAGAGCATGCAGCCATGGAGCCGAGACATCTTGGGGTTATGGTTGTACTAGTGAAGTCTTTTGCAAGAATTCACGAGACTAACCTTAAAAAGCAAGGAATGTTAGGAATCACTTTTGTAAATGAAAAGGATTACGATCTTATTCAAGAAGATGATACTTTCAACTTAGTAGATCTAGCTCAATTTGCACCAGATAAACCTTTAACTATAGAGGTTGTGCATGCAGATGGGAGTAAGGATACTTTTAAAGCAAACCATACGTATAACGACTCTCAAATAGAGTGGTTTAAACGAGGTTCTGCATTGAACTTGATAAAGATCCAAAACAATGCATAACTAGTAAGTAATACTCTTACATTTTATAAAAAGCAAACCCCGGAAAATTAATTTTCCGGGGTTCTTTAGTTAGGAAAGTCAATACCCTACTATTAACTAACCAACCAATTATCAAAGTCAGACAAGCTTGCGTATCAATTATATTAAACACACAAAAAAATATATACACGAATTACTTTGTATACACCGACATATAAAATAATGTAATTATGTTTAATCTCGAATAGTGTTTAATTCGAAATAAACTGATTTTAGAAGGTAGGGGTTGCAAAATCAGTTAAAATCGCTATGCGATTAAAAAATAAATTTAGGGATTTAATAAGCTACAATAGAGCATTGTTAGGCTTTAACAAACAATTAACATATAAGTGGTGCAACCTACAATAACCGATAAATATTTAAAGTAATCACAACTAATTATATATTTGGTTATCATATTGATAATCAAACAAATAAAAAACTCGGAAAAATTTCTCCGAGCTTCTTATATGACCGAGCAATACCCTACAATCGCTCAATCAATTTTTCTTTAATGGATTCTTCAGCTTCTGAAAATCAGCTTTAAAAACATTGAAAGTTAAAGCATTAGATTCTTAAGTAAAATTAACAATTCATTAAGAACTTGATTATCTTTCAGTATTGTTCCAATGTACAACTTAATTGACTGATATATAATTATTTACGGGTATTTAAATAACAAATTATTATATAATGTCGATTTAAAATTAAAATAAATCGATAATTTCTCTTATTTGAAATATTTTTTTAACAAAAAATTAACGCGTCAAGTCCTACTCTCAGTGCATTATATTATTATTCATTATAAACATAATCCCCTACGTTTTATTAGTCGACCTTCGTCTTAAATTCCCAACAATTAACCTCACTTATTAGAAAAGAAAATTTATGATGAATAAGAGATTATCTATTGGTGAAAGACTCAAAACTTTACGTAAGCAAAATGGTTTTTCTCAATCTCTAGTGGCTGAAAAATTATATATATCCCAAGCTGCATATTCTTTAATTGAAAACTCTCAAAACGGGATAGCGGTAGACCATATTATTAATTTAAGCAAACTCTATAAAGTAACGACAGATTTTATTTTAAAAGGAGAAAGGTTTTTGATTAGGATAGATCCAACAAACGGATTTATTCCGCTTATAAAAGCATCTGCACATGCAGGTTTTATCAAAAATTTTCATGAAGAGAATAGTTTCGAAGTTGCAGACTGGTATCGAATTCCTGGGTTTAATCCAGCTTTTGAACAAAAATTATTTGAAGTATCTGGTGATAGCATGACACCCACCCTTCTTTCCGGGGACGTTTTAATTTGTCAAGATCAACCTAAAATAGATAATATTTTAGATGGGTCTTTGATTTTATTAGTGACCGAAAGCGGTATATTAATTAAACGTATTAGATTAGATAACAACACAGATTATCTTCTTCTAGAAAGCGATAACGAACTCGAAACAGAACAACTAAAAAAAATACGTAAATCTGACATATACCAAGCGATGGTTGTGCGAGGTAAAATTAGTAACGTAATACTACCTCACCACCAGATAGCTTCTAAAGGGAAAATACAGAATATGGAAGAAGCTATAGATTTTTTAAAAATGGAATTGTTTAAATTGAACAAAAAATTAATCAATCTAGATAAATAGATAGTAACTTTGGGACTAATTTTTGAGTCCAATAGTTACAAGAATATTTTAAGATGAAGCTTTTTAAAAATCAATGGTCTAACATAATTATTGCTGTAATAATTCTTGCGATGATCATTCCCGGTACCCGTAAACCCATACAAATCTTTGTAAATAAATTATTGGCTTTTAGTCCTTCTGTAACGTCAGAGGAGGAAAGAGAATCTCTTGTAGACTATAAGTGGGTTCTGGAAAAAAACAATAAGGATAGATTAGAGTTTGTAGATTTAAAGAACAAAGTTGTTCTTGTTAATTTTTGGGCTACCTGGTGTCCTCCTTGTATCGCCGAAATGCCAAGTTTTGAGTTGCTATATCGAGATTATAAGGATAAAGTGGAATTCTTATTTGTTTCTTCTGAAGATCATGAAACAGTTCGAGGTTTTTTAAACCGAAAGAACTATTCACTACCTGCATACAGACCCTTAAGTGAGGCTCCAGATCCTTTAAATGGGAATACACTGCCAACAACATTTTTAATAAATAAAGATGGCGCTATTGTTATTAAAAAGATTGGCGCAGCAGATTGGAATAGTGAAAGTCTTAGAAAAACAATAGATAAACTTCTACTAGAAGAGTTTTCTGAAAAATGAGCGAACAAACTGTGAATCATATAGACTAAACATTATTTTTAGCTCTTCTGTTAGATTCGTTTCTTCATCTAAGTATTTGAATATTTCTTGAGGAGTATTCTTAGAGTAGAATTTAGTGAAAAGTTGTTCCCCATGCTCATTATTTCTGTTTAAGACATCTAGAAAAATAGCATCATACCATCTAGACCGAGCATTCATTAAGCCTTTCTTAGGATCTTTCCCAGTTTTAATATTTTCAATTAATTGCGCTATTTTTTTTTCGGTATGTTTAAATGAATAGCCAGTAGATCCTTTTACCCAAGAACCAGCAGTTCCTATTTTAGTCACTTTTGGACTACTAGCCTCATGAAAATCATAGTCGGTCATAGGAATTACTCCTTTTTCGGTTCCAATAATTTCATATTCTTCAACATTGAGAATATCCTTAATATAGGATTTTAGATATGTATCATAGATAGACTCCTCGGTAAGAAAGGGGGTGAAAAACGTATATTCTAATAATGCTTCACAATCATTTAAAGGTAAAACGTATGTAAAACTTGTGCTATCCGGAAATTTTATTCTAAAATCCATCATTGTAAAAGTGGATTTATCAAAAACAGGAGAACTTGTTTTGATGTGCCAGCCTTTAAAATGCTGAAAAATTTTGGTGCTACCTGAATCCTCTAAATAGCCGGAATTTATTCGACTATCAAAAAAATGGGTTGCAGTATAGTTTTCTTTCTTGCCTAATGCGATAGAATTTTTTTCATCAATCTCTTCGATCTGGTCTAAAATAAAGTGAAAGTTGGACTTGTCTTTTAATACCGCTTTTACAAAATTATAGAAATCTAAAGATCTCAGCATTTTATAAGAATAGGGATCTAGATTTAGATTTATGTTGGCTTCTGTAGAAATAAATTTACCCTGGTTCCAGGAACTTGTAATAATTTCATCCCATTTCCCAGCACCCTTTTCCCAATAACACCATGTTTTATCGTTGGTTTCTTTTTTAGAAGGGTCTATGATCGCAATTTTTGATTTCTTGAAGAAAGGATCTTGACCAAATGTATATGCTAACTGAAGTCCTGCTAAGCCACTTCCAATAATAATATAATCGAATTTTTGTGGCACTAATTAATGGGTGTTTGTATACGAATTTATTTATTGAAATATTTGAAAGGTACCCAAAGCATCCCAAAACACTCTCCTTCATCTTTACCTAGATGTTTATGATGCATTTTGTGTGCTCTTCTAACTCCCTTTGCATATTTATTATTAGCATTTCTAAATATTTTAAATCGTTGGTGTATGAAAATATCATGCACCATAAAATATGCAATTCCGTAGGCGAGAATCCCTAATCCAATTGGTAAACCTATCCAGAGACCTTCGAGTCTCCATAAAAGAATAAATGTGATACTAACTATGGCGTAGAAAACGAAAAAGAGATCGTTTCTTTCCCACCAGTGGCTGTGATCTTTTTTATGATGGTCTTGATGCAATTTCCACAAAAAACCATGCATTATATATTTATGAGTGAACCATGCCATACCTTCCATCATTAAAAAGGTTGCGATAAAAATTACGATCCAAAATATGAGTTCCATTATATTAAATTTAACCTATATGAGATATAAGATTTTGCAAGCAATCCGGCTTTCTGGTAATTAGGAACGCTTATGCGTTTATTCTTAATTTCCAGAGATGGTACTTTTTTTAATTTATGTAGTAGTTTGCTGTAATAAATATAGGCCGTATAAACTCCAAATTTTGCTTCTACTGGTAATTTAGCAATGCCTTTTAATCCTGCGTTAAAATCTTCTTCAATTTCAAAAATAATCTTTTGTTTGCTAACTTCGTCTAGTGCGGCCAAATTTGTGTCTGGAAAATAACTTCTGCTTAGATCTTCAAAATCTGCTTTTAAATCTCTCAGAAAATTAACTTTTTGAAAGGCCGATCCTAAACTCATGGCAGAATCTTTTAATTCGTCATATTTTTTATTATCCCCCTTTACAAAAACCTTTAAACACATTAAACCCACAACATCTGCACTACCATAAATATATTCTTTATAATCTTCTTGAGTTAGATAGGTAGATTTATGTAAATCTAATTTCATACTCTTTAAAAATGCATTATAAAGCTCAGGTTCTATTTTATACTTGTGTACCGTTTCCTGGAAAGAATTTAAAATAGGGTTCAGACTTATTTTACGGTCTATTGCTTTATAAAGATCCTGAGTGAAATCTTCTAGTAATTGTTCTTTATTGTAGTCATGGAATGAGTCTACAATTTCATCTGCAAACCTTACAAATCCATAAATATTGTAAATATCTTGCCTAATTGAAGGAGCTAGCATTTTTGTAGCCATCGAGAACGAAGTGCTATACGAATTAGTTACTGTCTGGCTACAAGCGCGAGAAACTGTGTCGAAAATCGATTTCATATTGTAAATTCTTTTTGAATGAGACCAGACACTAATTTCCCTGAAATAAGTGCAGGAGGAACTCCTGGACCAGGAACGGTAAGTTGTCCGGTAAAAAACAAACCTTTTACTTTGCTGCTCATTAATTTGGGTCTCAAAAAGGCAGTTTGTAAAAGGGTATTTGCCATTCCGTATGCATTTCCCTTATAACTATTGTACTCTTTAATAAAGTCATTTACGCAAAACGATTCTTTAAATATAACGAATTTTTTTACCTTTTGGTTTGAGAGTTTTTCGAATCTAGTAATAATCTTTTCAAAATATTCTTCTCTCAATTCTGCAGTATCTTCTATGCCTGGAGCTAATGGAATAAGAAAAAAGCCATTTTCACAATTTTCTGGCGCAGTGTTAGCATCTGTTACAGAGGTGAAATTTGCATAAAAAAGTGGATCTTTCGGCCATTTAGGAACATCGTAAATGTCTTTCGCGTGAGCTTCAAAATCTACATCGAAGAACAAGTTATGATGCTCGATATTTTTTAGTTTTTTGCTGAAACCAACATAGAAAAGTAAAGAGGAGGGAGCAAAGATCTTTTTCTCCCAGTACTTTTCAGAATATTGACGGTATTTAGATTCTAATAAAGTTTCACTGTGATGATAATCTGCGCCTGTTAAAATAATATCTGATGCTACTTCTTTTCCATCTATAGTAATACTTTTTGCTTTTCCTTCAGAAACATTTATTTTTTCTACTGAAGCATTAGTGTGAAACTTAACTCCTAAAGATTCTGCTAAAGAGATCATACCTTGGATTACTAAATTCATTCCTCCTTTAGGATGCCATGTACCTAGACCAAAGTCGGCATAATTCATAAAGCTATAGAAAGATGGCGTATCGCTAGGTTTAGCGCCTAGAAATAAAACTGGAAATTCTAATATTTGAATAAGGTTCTTGTTTTTAAACTCACTACGAACATCTGCAGCAATAGTTCCAAAAAATTGTCCAAGTTTTTTAATTGTGGCTGGAGTAATAAGTTCTAATGGTGATACGCCCGGTCTATATACAAGATCTTTAATAGCTATATTATAATTGCTCTGCGCCTGATCTATAAATTTTTTAAGTTTCTTAGAACTTTCTTTTTCCTCTTTTTCAAAAGCCACATAAATTTTTTCTAGAGTATCTTCTATAGTGATGCTCTTTCCGCCTTCAAAAAAAACTTTATAAGCTGGATTCAATTTGTCTAAGGTGTAATAATCTGATGGAGTTTTACCGAAATCGGCAAAAAAACGCTCGAACACATCTGGCATCCAATACCAAGAAGGCCCCATGTCAAAAGTAAATCCATCCTTTTTAAGTTGTCTTGCTCGTCCTCCTAAGTCCGCATTTTTCTCGTAAACAGAGACATCGTATCCATCTTTTGCTAAGTAAGAAGCCGCAGCAAGAGATGCGAAACCAGAACCTATTATACTTACCGTTTTACTCATTAACTTGAAAATTGATTAGCAAACTCAGGAATAGATTTAAATATCTTGATGTTTTTTGAAAAACTATTGGGATCTACAGATTGGATCTTACTTCCAAAAAGATTCAGTTCCATTTTTTTATCTTTACATAAAACAGCATCAAACTCCTTGAGGAAATCAGAAAGTTCTCTAGGCTCAGTGGTGAGATAACTTATAAAAGTTGGGTTTGGATGAATTTCTAAAAGATACCTCATATCGTCTAAAGGCATACTAGGTCCAAGATAAATGGTCTTTTTATGATGAAAATTAAGCTCATAATTTAAATATAAAATTCCTAGATCATGAATCTCATTTTCTGGTAAAAAAAGAACATAAAGTTCATTACCATTATAGTCCCCAGATGTTTCCAGTTGAGCGATATTTAGATATAGTTTTTGCTTTATTAATCCTACTAAAAAGTGTTCGTGTACAGGATTAATAGTATCTGTTTGCCATAAAAGACCTATTTCATTTAATAGAGGAATAAAGATCTCTAAAAATATTTCTCTAAAACTCTTAGATTCTAAGAGATTGAGATAAGTTTTATGGAATAAATTAGAATCAAAATTAACCATAGAAATCTTAAAAGAATTAATGGCTCTATTTTCTTCGCTTGCAGTAGAGGCCACTTCCTTTACCATCTTTCCAATTTCGGGATCAGTTAATTTTGCGATTCTGGAAATTTTGTAACCATGGTCATTCAGGAAAGTCACATTTAAAATTTTCTGTAGACTTTCCAGATCGTAGGTTCTAATATTAGTTTCGGTTCTATTGGGAGTAAGAATGTTGTATCTCTTTTCCCAAATCCTAATAGTATGGGCTTTAATACCGCTAAGGTGTTCTAAATCTTTTATGCTGAAATTCTGTTTAACCTGTTCCATGGGGTAGCTTGAAATAATAAAAACAAATCTACATAAAATTTTGAGTGATAATTTTGAAGTAATGTTAAAATGTTTAATTATTTCGTTAAATAATTAAACAAAAGAATTAATGATAGATTTAAATTGTTTTTTTGGGATCAGAATATTCAATTTAACAGCTGTTTAAATTTAAATAGGGGTATTGGTTTATAAATGATATTTTCGCACTCTATTTAGCTTAAAATATAATTTAGGAATCATGGAGCAAACTCCCGAATCTCAATATAAAATAGCGTCTAAAGTAAAGCGCCTTTTAGCACATTTGTTAGAAGGAATTATATATCTCATAATTACCTTAATATATTATAATATACTTGGAAACTCGGTAGATGATTATTTGAACAGGGAAGTTTCAGTGGAACATGTACTTTATTCAGCATTGGCTTCAATAGTTACCGGATTTATTTTTTATCCAATATTTTCTGGAAACTTAGGACATAAATTGTTGGGACTAAAAGGATCAATCTCAAAAGTTGTGTGTGAATTGAAAATGTAGTTCGATATTTGCCAAAAAAAGAGGTTTGGATAACTACCTAGATTTAATTAAGCTTGTATTGCCACAATTCTTAGTGGATCATTTTGAT
>NZ_VORY01000012.1 GCF_007997295.1 Gillisia hiemivivida
TGCTAACTGCTAACTGCTAACTGCTAACTGCTAACTGCTAACTGCTAACTGCTAACTGCTAACTGCTAACTGCTAACTGCTAACTGCTAACTGCTAACTGCTAACTGCTAACTGCTAACTGCTAACTCTTCACTCCATATTGGTCATTGCTATTTTAAGTCGTACTTTTGTTCCGATTAAAAAAAACCATTAAAAAACTTATTTATGAGTACATATGATGTAGTAATAATTGGATCTGGTCCCGGAGGATACGTGGCTGCCATACGTTGCGCACAACTAGGAATGAAAACTGCGATTATCGAAAAATATTCCACTTTAGGGGGGACTTGTTTAAACGTAGGATGTATTCCTAGCAAGGCTTTATTAGATTCTTCACACCATTATGAAGATGCTGTGAAGCATTTTGAAGAGCATGGAATTGAGATCACAGGTGAAGTTAAGGTGAATTTAGAGCAGATGATGAAGAGAAAATCTTCTGTAGTTTCTCAGACTTGTGATGGAGTGAAATTTTTAATGGATAAGAATAAGGTAGATGTTTTTGAAGGAGTGGGGTCTTTTAAAGATGCTACTCATATTATTGTAGATAAAACTGAAGGCGGACAAGAAACTTTAGAAGCCAAGCATACCATTATTGCGACAGGATCTAAACCAGCTAATTTGCCATTTATCAATTTAGATAAGGAACGTGTTATTACATCTACTGAGGCATTAAAACTGAAGGAGATCCCAAAACATATGATCGTTATTGGGGGTGGAGTTATAGGTTTAGAACTTGGTCAAGTATATAGCAGATTAGGATCTGAAGTTACTTTTATAGAATATATGGATAGAATAATCCCAAGTATGGATTCCGCTTTGTCTAAAGAGCTTACCAAAGTATTTAAGAAGCAAGGGATGAAATTTAATGTAAGCCACAAAGTAAAATCTGTAGAGCGCAATGGCCATGAGATCGTTGTGAAAGCAGATGATAAGAAAGGAAATGAAGTTGAATTCAAAGGAGATTACTGTTTAGTTTCTGTGGGACGTAGGCCATTTACAGATGGATTGAATGCGGAAGCTGCGGGAGTTGAAATGGGAGATCGCGGAATGATTGCCGTGAACGATCATTTACAGACCAATGTGAAGAATATTTATGCAATTGGAGATGTAGTGCGTGGAGCCATGTTAGCCCACAAAGCGGAAGAAGAAGGAACTATGGTTGCTGAATTGATCGCTGGTCAAAAACCACATATCGATTATAATTTAATTCCTGGTGTTGTTTACACTTGGCCAGAAGTTTCTGCAGTTGGTAAAACTGAAGAAGAATTAAAAGAAGCTGGTGTAGATTATAAAGAAGGGAAATTTCCAATGAGAGCTTTAGGTAGATCTCGTGCAAGTGGAGATACAGATGGATTTGTGAAGATATTAACCGATGCTAAGACCGATGAGGTTTTAGGAGTACATATGATAGGTGCTCGTGTAGCCGATCTTATAACTGAAGCGGTTACAGCAATGGAGTTTAGAGCTTCTGCTGAAGATATAGCAAGAATGAGTCATGCGCATCCAACATATGCGGAAGCAGTGAAAGAAGCGGCGCTAGCAGCTACAGGAGATAGAGCTTTGCATGTTTAAAGGCTAAGTTCATTTAAATATTAAAAACCCTAATGATCTTTGGATTATTAGGGTTTTTTGGTTTACGTTTTTGTCACATTGAGCTTGAAAAAATAAACCAAAACGTCATCCTGAATTTATTTCAGGATCTTCCACGAGTGAAGATTAAATTAAGTTAGAAGCTGAAACAAGTTCAGCTTGTCGATAGAAGTGTCGAATGAATTAGTCTTCGACAAGTCCAGACTAACATCTGGATGAAAATAGAAGGCTTAGGAAATTAGTGATACAACCTAACAAAACTTTTGTTACTTTTATTCTATTATTCATAATAACAAGAAATCATGGCTAAAGAAAAATCCCCTTCAAAAAATTCAGCAAAGAAAGAACCTGTGTTGAGTTTAAAAGAAAAGCGTGCTGCTAAAGCTGCAAAGAAGAAAACCAGAAATTAAAACATAGCATTAGGCTATCTCTATAGTATAGCTAGCACAAAAACTTTGAGTAGGCATTAATTTATTAATGCCTACTTTATTTTTTAGATCCTGATCGGTATCTGCAAAATCTGCAATTCCCAGCCAAGGTTCTATACAAACATACGGGGCATTGGGTTTAGCCCAAATCCCTAGATTCTCAAAATCTGAATATTCCACCGATAAGATCTTTCCTGAATGTTCGCTACGAAGACTGACTTTTTTCGAAGCAATTTCTTTAAAAATTAGGGCATCATTATCGAAAAGGTCTTTTCTTAAATTAATCCTATTTTCATCTTTTAATACAGATTCAGATTTGTTGGAGATCAAACCATCTGCAGTCAAAAAATGGGTTTCAAGGTCTAAGTTTTGGTCGAATTCCAGATAATAATCTTCATAAGTTTCTCCGGGAAATAGAGGTGCGTTAAATGCGGGATGCCCTCCAATGGAAAAATAGATTTCTTTTGTATCCAGATTAAAGATTTCATGTTTTACTTCCAAAGATTTTCCCTTCAGTAAAAAACTGATTTCCAATTCAAATTTAAAGGGATAACTTTTTAAGGTGTTTTCAGAAAACTTAAGGCTAAAAGTGAGCTCATCCTTTTCTTCACGTTTAAGAATTACAGCATTATTATTTCGAAAAAAACCATGTTTTGGTAAGTGATATTCTTTTCCTTCAAAAAAGTAGGTGTCGTCTTTAAGCGCCCCAATTATAGGAAATAGAATAGGAGCATGGCTTGCCCAAAAAGCAGGATCTCCTTGCCAAATGTATTCCTTGCCATTAAGTTTATTTACTATGCTGCAAAGTTCAGCACCAATAGATTTTACATTCACGCTTAATAATTCATTTTCCAATCTATGTATTGCTACATTTTTCATAAAAACAGATCATTAAAAAGTTAAATTCTTATTTTTTATGACGTCTATTAGCGCCCTTATCTCCTCTGGTTTGAGGTTTCTTATACTTTTTAGCGATCTCTCTTCTATAAGATCCTCCAAGATTTTCCTTACTGTTTTTCTCACTCTTATCATGAAAAGCAGGACCCGGTGCATCTTCATCACCTCTTTTATTTGGGTTGTTGATCTCGAAGATTTTAGGTTGCTCTTCTGGAATAAGAACAGTTGATATCTCTATATTTTCCGGCAGCTCATATTGAGGCACCTGCATATTCATAAGGTTCTCGATCTTCTCTAAATTGTCTTGTTCCTTTTCTGTAGATAAAAGAAAAGAAATTCCTTCTTTTTCTGCACGCCCGGTTCTACCAATTCGGTGCATATAATTTTCTGGATATTCTGGAGTATCAAAGTTGATTACGTGAGAAACATTTTCTATATCCAGTCCACGTGCCATTACATCTGTTGCAACAAGAACTCTACAAAAACCTTCGCCGAATTGTTTGATGCTTCGCAATCTATAATTCTGGGTTTTGTTGGAGTGGATTACAGTACATTCCTCTGGAAACTCTTCTGCCAAACTTTGAAATAACCTGTCTGCCAAACGTTTGTAGGCAACAAAAATAAGTACCTTGGTATAAGTTTCTTTGTCCTTCAAAAGATCTTTTAAGAAATTCACCTTGGTATGAAAGTTCGCTATTTTATAACCACGTTGCTCTATATTATCTAGTGGAGTTCCACTAATTGCAACCGAAATTTTAATAGGTTGCTTAAAGCTAATGTCAATAATTTCTTCAACCGCTTCAGTCATGGTTGCAGAGAACATAATATTCTGTCTGTTCTGCGGAAGCAATTCAATAATATTATTTATTTGAAATCTAAACCCAAGATCCAACATTACATCTACTTCATCTATCACTAATTTCTGAATAGATTTCATTTGTACTGCTCGGCGTAAGATAAGATCGTATAATCTACCAGGAGTAGCAACAATAATATCTAAACCTTGTAACAGATCTGAATGTTGAGTGTTGATGTTGGTTCCCCCATAAATACCCGTAACACGCGTGTTCATGTAGGCGGTTAACTTTTCTATCTCCTCTCTTACCTGTACCACCAATTCTCTGGTTGGCACTAAAATTAAAACCCTCGGATTTTTTTGTTCAGAATACTTTAGCATTCTAAGAATAGGCAACATATATGCAAATGTTTTACCAGTTCCCGTTTGTGCGATCCCAACTACATCTTTCCCAGACATTATAGAAGAAAATGCTTGTTCTTGGATAGGTGTAGGCGTATCGAATTTTAAATCTTCTAACGCATTTAATAATGGGGTATTTAAATTAAGATCCTGAAAAGTCAACTTGAGTTTGTTTTAATTAGCTGCAAAGATACCTTTTGCAGCTAAGGAATAAGATAAAAAAGCTATGGAAATACTCTTAACGGATAATAAACAGTTTTTTAACGCACTTCATTTTTAAACTATCCCTTTAATTTAGGTATTTTTGATAATCTTATAACTCACTTATGAAAAAGATCTTGGCCTTTGCAGGCTCTAATAGCAGTACATCTATAAATCATGAATTTATTACACATATCGCCAATAGAATAAATGGACATGATATAAAGATAATTCGATTAATGGAGTATGATATCCCGATGTTCAGTGTAGACAAAGAAAGTGCCAATGGCTTTCCTCTGGATATTCAGGTTATAAAGAATCTGATTTCTGAACATGATGCCTTGATGATCTCTGTAAATGAGCATAATGGAGCTGTTTCAGCATTTTTTAAGAATATTCTGGATTGGCTTTCCCGTTTGGATAAAAACTTCCTAGCAGATAAAAAAATTCTCTTGGTAAGTACTTCTCCCGGAGCTCGTGGTGCAGCTTCCTCATTGGAATATACTAAAGGGATCCTTTCAAGATTCGGAGGTCAAGTAATTGAGAGCTTTAGTTTTCCTTCTTTCAACGATAATTTTGACAACGATTCTGTTCAAAATGAAGTGTTGAATATGGGGATTGAAGATGTCTTGACTACCTTTGCGCATGAAATTGAAGACTAAGTGCGTACTACAACCGAATTTATATTAGAAGATTCATCATCATTCAAACAGAAGCTTTTTCAATGGAGTTCCCAATTCCACGAAATAGCTTGGTTAGACAGTAATAATTATCCGCAAACTGCCTCCAACTTTGAAGCAGTACTTGCTGTGGAGGCTTTTACCGCTTTAAAAACTGATCATCATGGTGCTTTTGAACAATTAAAAGAATATCAAGAGATCACCAAAGATTGGATCTTTGGATACCTCTCCTACGATCTCAAAAATGATCTGGAGAATTTAAGCTCGAAAAACTTCGATGGTTTGGAATTTCCTGATCTCTATTTTTTTCAGCCCCAAAAATTAATTTTGGTGGGGAAGGATAAAGTTGAATTCCGATACCTTAAAATGGTTGATGATGAGATGGTTTCAGATTATGAAGAAATACTTCAGTTAAAACTGGATTCAAACGGTATCACTTCTGAAGAAGAAAAAGAAGCTTCGCCTATCCAACCAAGAATTTCAAAAGATGAATATATCAAAAAAGTTTCAGAAATGCTGGAACATATTCATCGCGGCAATATTTATGAAGCTAATTTTTGTCAGGAATATTTTGCTAAGAATCGAGCTATAGATCCTGCAAAGGTCTTTCAGAATCTAAATGAAATTTCTTCCCCGCCATTTGCTTCATTTTTAAAACTTGAAGATTACTATTTGCTTTCGGCATCTCCGGAACGATATATAAAAAAGCAGGGGAACAAAGTGATCTCCCAACCCATAAAGGGAACTGCCCGAAGAGCTGAAAATGAAGAGGAGGATAACAAGATTATTGAAATGTTGTCTAAAGATCCAAAAGAACTTTCAGAAAACGTAATGATCGTAGATCTGGTTCGCAATGATATTTCCAGAGTAGCCAAAAAAGGAAGTGTACAAGTAGATGAACTTTGTAAAGTGTATTCCTTTAAACAGGTGCATCAGCTAATTTCCACTATTTCAGCAGAATTAGAATTGGGTTGCACTCCTGTAGAAGTTCTTCAGGCTACTTTTCCTATGGGAAGCATGACAGGAGCTCCAAAAATTTCAGCAATGAAAATTATAGAGGACCTAGAAGAAAGTAAACGCGGACTTTATAGTGGGGCCGTGGGCTATTTTACTCCAGAAGGCGATTTTGACTTTAATGTGGTAATTAGAAGTATCCTTTACAATGCAAGCTCAAAATATGTGTCTTTTTCTGTAGGAGGTGCAATTACTTCTAGATCTATTCCAGAGCAGGAATACGAGGAATGTCAGTTAAAGGCAAAGGCAATGCTGCAAGCTCTTGGGTCTTAAAAACCTGCTTAGCTAGTATCTTCTCAAAAGTTCTCTTTTTGCCAAGTCTTAAAACAGGCTTATTTCTTATCTTTGATTTCTATGGAAAAAGCTTTTAAAAATCTCCTGAAATCTGAATTCCCGTTTTTATGTCAAAGCAAACTTTTGCTGGCAGTAAGTGGGGGAGTAGACAGCGTGGTTTTGGCTCATCTTTGCAAACTGGCAAAATTGAACTTTTCCATTGCCCATTGCAATTTCAATCTTCGTGATGCTGAAAGTGATGCCGATGAAGAATTTGTTCTGGATCTGGCTGAAAGATTAGAGGTAGAGGTGTTTATTGAGAATTTTGATACCATGGCTTATGCTGAAGATAATAAGATCTCTATACAAATGGCAGCCAGAGAACTAAGATATCACTGGTTTGAGGAACTAAGAACCTCATTAAAATTTGACTATATTTTAACGGCTCACCATGCTAATGACAATCTGGAAACCTTTATTATTAATCTTGTTCGGGGAAGTGGCTTAGAAGGTTTTACGGGGATAAAAGCAGTTAACAACAGCGTGATCCGTCCAATTTTACCTTTTTCACGAAAGGAAATAGAAGCTTATGCTGAAGAGCATAAAATAAAATGGAGGGAAGATAGTAGCAATGCATCTAATAAATATCTTAGGAACAAGATAAGACATGATATTGTTCCTGTGCTGGAAGAATTGAATCCGCAGTTATTAGATGGTTTTGCCAATACGCAGTCTCATTTGAATGATAGTTTAAATCTTGTTGAGGATTATATAGGTTTGATCTATCCTGAAGTAGTTTCGAAGACGATGTATGGGTATAATCTCAATATAAATTTTCTTAAGAAACTGCCCAATACCAAAGCAGTAATGTATCAATTGCTGAAGACCTTCGGTTTTACTGAATGGGAAGATGTTTACCAGTTATTAGATGCACAACCTGGGAAGCTAGTTTATTCTGAGTCCCATAGATTGATAAAGGATAGAGATGTTTTGATCCTTACTGAAAAAGAATCTGAACAGAAAAAAGTGGAATATCTAATAAAAGAAGGTGAAGATATTGTAATGCTACCCATTGGAAGATTCTCACTTTCTGAAGTTGAAGAAATTTCTAAAACTGCCCCCAATTGTGTTTACTTAAATAAAGAAAAACTCACTTTTCCGCTGGTCTTAAGAAAATGGAACACCGGCGATATTTTCTTTCCTTTTGGAATGAAAGGAAAGAAAAAGATAAGCGACTTTTTTAACGACAATAAATTATCTTTACCCGAGAAGGAAAGTACTTGGTTGCTTTGCTCTGGAAAAGATATTGTTTGGATTGTAAATAGAAGAGCAGACAACAGGTTTGCCATTACCGATCCATCTCAAAAAATATTAAAAATCACCTTCACTGTATGAAATATTTCTGGTCACTACTTCTAATTTTAGCCGTTTCCCTTTCTTCTTTCTCCCAAGTATTTACCTCTGCAGATGAAGAGTCTCAATTTGAAGAGCCTATTTCTTGGGATTCTCATTTGGAAAAAGAAAATGATAGTATTTATAAAATCAGTTTTACCGCTAAATTAGAAAAGGGCTGGCATTTGTATGCACAGGATATTGAAGAAGGAGGGCCAATTCCAACAAATTTCACATTCACTAATCCTGGGGTAGCCTTTGAATTGGTTGGAGAAACTTCAGAACCAAATGTACCAACCATTTTTGATGCGGTATTTGGCATGGAGATCAAGTATTTTGAAGATGAAGCAACATTCTTTCAAACTATTAAAGTACTGGACAAAGATGCAGTGATAGAAGTAGAGGTTGAATTTATGGTGTGTAACGATAGCAAATGTTTACCTCCAGATGTAGTGCCATTTCAATTCTCTGTCGCAGATAATTCTGTAAATAAAGGCTATGCTAACGAAGAGATCACCCCTTTAGATATTCAAAAAACTAAGGATCTTACATTAGATCTACAAGGATGGGATGCGTATAAACCTGAAGTAGAAGATAAGGATGGATTTTTAAACATTTTTCTTTTAGGATTCTTAGGAGGTTTGATCGCTTTACTTACTCCTTGCGTATTTCCTATGATCCCTTTAACAGTTTCTTTTTTTACAAAAGGAGCTAAAACCAGAAAGCAAGGATTAATGAATGCCATTTTGTATGGTCTCTTTATCTTTTTGATCTATTTATTACTCAGCTTACCCTTCCATTTATTGGATAGTCTTGCGCCGGAGATCTTAAATAATATATCCACCAATGTTACACTGAATATTGTATTCTTTGTGATCTTTATAATATTCGCTTTTTCATTTTTTGGGTATTACGAAATAACATTACCAACTAGCTGGAGTAGTAAGATGGACGATAAAGCGTCCAGTATAGGCGGAGTTGTCGGGATCTTTTTTATGGCTTTAACGCTTGCTTTGGTGTCCTTCTCTTGTACAGGGCCAATCCTGGGTTCCTTGTTGGGAGGATCTTTAAGTAGTGATGGAGGAGCAACTCAATTATCCTTTGGAATGGGTGGTTTCGGTCTTGCGTTGGCATTACCATTTGCCTTGTTTGCATTATTCCCAAATTGGCTAAATTCTTTACCTAAAAGTGGAGGTTGGTTAAATACGGTAAAAGTAGTTTTAGGGTTTCTGGAATTAGGTTTAGCCTTCAAATTCTTATCTAATGCAGATCTCGTTGAACACTGGGGTATCTTAAAAAGGGAGATCTTTATTGGGATCTGGATCTTAGTAGCAATAGGATTAATGCTTTATTTATTTGGTATAATAAGATTCCCGCATGACGGGCCTAAGAAGAAGTTAACTAAAACAAGATTTGGTTTTGGAGCACTAACTTTCATATTTGTGCTATATCTATTCCCGGGCTTAAGCAACTCATCCTTTGCAAACCTTAAGTTACTAAGCGGTTTTCCACCACCGTTGTTCTATAGTATCTACGAAAAGGATACTCAGGGTCCATTAGGTCTAAAAGCTTATAAGAGTTGGGAAAAAGGCTTAGAAATTGCCAAACAGGAGAATAAACCTATAATGATAGATTTTACAGGATGGGCTTGTGTAAACTGCAGAAAAATGGAAGAACAGGTATGGAGCGATCCTGCGGTTTATGAAGTTTTAAAGAATAACTATGTGCTAATTTCTTTGTATGTAGATGATAGGGAAGATCTGCCTCAACAGGAGCAATTCAGTTATGTTAGAGCTAACGGAAGTATAAAAAAGATAAAGACAATAGGTGATAAATGGGCGACATTCCAAACCGTGAACTTTCAAAATAATTCACAGCCGTTCTATGTGCTTTTGGATACAGATCTAAATCTATTAAATTCTCCTATTGGCTACACTCCTAATGAAAAGGAATATTTAGCCTGGCTAAATCAAGGTGTCCAAAAAGTTGAAACAGAGTAATATTTAGATTCTTTTGGTTCGGAGTTATTCCCCAATTGAGGGTTCATTTTCTCTTACTGGGAGCTATCGGGATGCATCGAATTTGCAAAAGTAATTTTCCATTCAATGCTCGTAGGCTTGTCCCGAGGTTTTTATTCTCTATATTTAGGTTTTAAAATCTGAAACTATGAATTGAGCAATTGCTTTTTTTGGTTTATAACCAAAATATTATTGGCGAATCGCTTATGTCTTATTAATAACAAAATAATATAACCAGATGAAATTAACCCTTTCCCCGCTTATTTTTATAATAAGCCTTTTTCTATCCCTTTCCGTTTATTCTCAAACTGAAGAAGATTACAAAGTAGCCGATCATTACACAAAACAAGAAGTAGAGATTAAGATGCGTGATGGTATTAAGCTGCATACCACTATTTATTCCCCAAAGGACACATCTAAAAAGTATCCTATTATAATGCAACGTACTCCATATAGCTCTCAACCTTATGGGGAAGATCAATTCAGATCTAAAATTGGGCCTAACGAATTCCTTATGAAAGAAGGGAACATCATTGTATATCAGGATGTTCGCGGAAGATGGATGAGCGAAGGAGTTTATGATAATATGCGTGCTTATATTCCGAAGAAAAAAGGAAAAGAAGTAGATGAAGCCAGTGACACTTATGAAACTATAGATTGGCTTGTTAAAAACGTAAAAAACAATACTGGGAAAGTAGGAACTTGGGGAATTTCATATCCTGGATATTATGCTTTGTACTCACTTTTAGATGCACATCCAGCATTAAAAGCGGTTTCACCACAAGCCGGAATTGGAGATTTTTTCTTTGATGATTTTCATCATAACGGGGCTTATTTATTGAGCTACTGGCGAGCAACAGCTGTTTTTGGATATGAAAAATCAACCCCTTCAGATACTGCCTGGTATAAATTTCCAGAGTTGAAATCTAAAGATCAATATCAGTTCTTTTTAGATAATGGTCCGCTTACCAATTTAGATAAATACTATAAGGAAGATAATGTTTTCTGGACTCAATTAAAGGATCACTCTAGTTATGATGAGTTCTGGAAATCCAGAGGATTAATTCAGCATTTAAAAGATATCAAACCAGCGGTAATGATAGTGGGTGGATTATTTGATGCTGAAGATTTATATGGTCCTTTTGAATCTTATAAAAATATTGAAGCAAATAGTAATAACTATAATACTATGGTGTTTGGACCGTGGAGCCATGGAGATTGGGCCAGACAAACTGAAAGACAGGCAATTGGAAATGTATATTTTGGAGATAATATTTCTGAAAATTTCCAGAAGAATATTGAAACTAAATTCTTTAATCACTTTCTTAAAGGATCTGGCACCAAAGATTCTGGTTTACCCGAAGCTTATGTGTATGATACTGGAAACATGCAATGGGATAGTTTTGAAGTATGGCCTCCAAAACAAACGACTACCAAAAAGTTGTATTTAGGTGCAGATGAAACGCTAACAGAATCTGCTTCAGAAACTGAAGTATCTTTTGTGAGCGATCTTAAAAAGCCAGTTCCATATTCTGAAGATATTAAAATGGTGTTCACACCAAGAAAATATATGACAGATGATCAGCGGTTTGCTGCTAGAAGACCAGATGTTTTGGTATTTGAAACTCCAATTCTAGAAGAAGATATGAGTTTAGTTGGAGCAATTCAGGCCCATTTAAATGTTGCCACAACAGGAACAGATGCAGACTGGGTAGTAAAAGTGATTGACGTGTATCCCGAAGATGCTGAAGATACAGAAGAAACTCAGGCCTATCTTAAAATGAGCAACTATCATATGATGGTGCGTAGTGAAGTTATGAGAGGAAGATTCAGAAATAGTTTTGAAAATCCGGAGCCTTTTGAAGCAGATAAAAAGACGGAAGTTTCTTTTATGTTACAAGATGTGAATCACACGTTCAAAAAGGGACATAAGCTTCAAATACAAATTCAAAGCACATGGTTTCCTTTAATAGATCTAAACCCTCAAACTTTTGTTCCAAATATTTTTAAAGCAAAAGCTGAAGATTTTAAAAAGCAAACACATACTGTTTTCGGAGATTCTTATGTTGAATTTATGGTATTGAAAGAATAGAAATCAAGGATTTTTCCATTATAAAATAAATTACAAATCACTTTAATTTTGATTGAATGAAATTTAGAATAAAAAGTATATTACTTCTCTTGTCTATATTAGTAATGGTTTCTTGTAAAGAAGATGCTTCAGATAAAGATATAACCGACTCTGAAATTGAAAAGAGTTCAGCTGAATTAAATGCATATTTCGATGCCGAATTCGAAAAAGATGTAGCAGATTCTCCTATGATGCAAACCATGTTAGGTAGAAAAACCGATTATGGTAAATGGGATGATTTTTCTTCTCAAAAATATACAGATGATTTAGAGAAAGCTAAAAAGCGTCTAGAATATCTCGAGAAAAATGTAGATCAGGTTAGTTTAGATAAAAGCACGCAATTGAGCTATAGACTTGCTAAGCAGGGATTGAAAGAAGAAATTGCAGATTATGACTACCGTTTTTATAATTACCCTATAAATCAAATGCACGGATATCATTCTGAAATCCCAGCTTTCTTAATCAATATGCACCGTATAGATTCTTTGGCAGATGCTGAAGCATATATAGAAAGGTTGAATGGTATACCCAAAGTGATGGAGCAAATTGTTGAAGGATTAAAAGTGAGAGAACAAAATGGGATCGTACCTCCAAAATTTGTTTTTGAAAAAGTGATTGAGGATTCTCGAAATGTAATTGAGGGAAAGCCTTTTACAAACTCTAAGGAAGTAAGTACTTTATTGGAAGATTTTAAAAGCAAGTTGAAAAACCTTGAACTAACAGAGAAAGAACAATTAACTCTTATTAATAAGGCAGAAAATGCTCTGAATACTTCTGTAAGAAAAGGCTACGAAAATTTAATTGCAAAACTAGAAGATCAACAACAACGTGCTACAACAGATCATGGAGCATGGAAGTTTCCTAAGGGAGAAGATTATTATAACAATCGGCTTAAAAGGATCACTACCACTAGCCTAACGGCAAACGAGATCCATGAGATTGGTTTAAGTGAGGTTAGCAGAATCCATGGAGAGATGGAAGAGATCATGAAAGCTACCGGATTTAAAGGTTCTCTACAAGATTTCTTTGAATTTATGCGAACAGATAAGCAATTTTACTATCCAAATACTGCCGAAGGCAAAAAACGCTATTTGGCAGAAGCTACAAGCTTAATAAATAATATGAAGGGTGAATTAAATGAGCTTTTCATAACAAAACCTAAGGCAGACATTGTAGTAAAAGCGGTGGAGGCATTCAGGGAGAAGAGTGCAGGGAAGGCATTTTATCAGCAGCCAGCTATAGACGGTTCCAGACCTGGAACGTATTATGCAAACTTGTATGATATGAGTGCAATGCCAACTTATCAAATGGAAGCTTTGGCTTTTCATGAAGGAATTCCAGGGCACCATATGCAAATAGCCATAGCCCAGGAATTAGATAGCATCCCAATGTTCAGGAAATTTTCATCTTATACAGCATATACAGAAGGTTGGGGATTATATAGTGAATTGATTCCCAAAGAAATTGGCTTTTATAAAGATCCATATTCAGATTTTGGAAGATTGGCCATGGAACTATGGAGATCATGTAGATTGGTAGTAGATACTGGGATTCATGCTAAAAAGTGGACCAGAGAAGAAGGTATTGCTTATTATAAAGAGAATACACCAAATGCAGAAAGCGATTGTGTGAAAATGGTGGAAAGACATATTGTAATGCCAGGACAGGCTACTGCCTATAAGATCGGGATGAATAAGATCGTAGAGCTTAGAGAAGAAGCCAAGGTTCAATTAGGTGAAGATTTCGACATTAGGGAATTTCACGATGTAGTACTGACTAATGGTGCAGTACCATTGAATGTTTTAGAAGAAATGGTGCAAGAATGGGTGAAATCTAAGAAGGCATAATTTTGCCTTAAAGTTAATGAGATTCATATAAGTTAACTTTCATCTTATAAAATATAAGCCACTAATTCACGAATTAAATTTAATTAATTCGTGAATTAGTGGCTTTTTTGATATATCTATTAAATCTTTCAAATCACTTTTCTAAATCTAGTAGCCAAAGTGCAGCATCAGGAAACGATTTTGCCCAGAGTTTTTCATTATGCTCCCCATCCGGAATAGAATCGATATTTATTTGTGTGTCTGAAGCTAGCTTAGAAGAAAGCAATTTTTTCATTTTAAACATGAGTGGCAGCATCGTTTCACTTTCATTTTCTCCAGCTCTAAAATAGAATTGTAAATCCTCAATGTCTTCAGATTCTATACTTTCAACATAACTGAAAACATCTTCAGAATACCAAAAACTAGGGGAGAAGACTATTGCTTTACTAAATACATCTGGATGTCTTAAAGTAGCGTAATAGGAGAAAAGGCCACCCAAAGAGCTTCCTCCAATAAAAGTGTTTTCAGTAGTTGTTGAAGTATTATATAGGGAATCCACTTTTGGTTTTAAGGTTTCTGTAATAAACCGCAAATAAGCATCAGCATGACCTCCCTTATATTCTGGGTGCGGGAAAGGTGTTAATTCATCAATACGCTTATCATTGCCGTGCTCTATGCCTATAACAATAAGATCTAAACCTAAACTGTCTAAAGTTTCATCTACTCTCCATTCGCCAACAAAAGAAGTGGAGATATCGAATAAATTCTGAGCATCTTGAAGGTACAACACAGGATATTTTTTAGTTTGGGAGGTATAGGATTTTGGTAAATAAACCCATATCTTTTTTAGAGTATCCAGCTGTGGTGGCTCTATTAAAAAAGTAGAGACATTTTTTGATGCTGAGGATTGGGCCTGAGTTGGAACCTCAACTAATAAAAGAATAACAAGAAAAATGTATCCTAAGTAAAATTGTTTATTCATCTTCAGCAGCCTCATTTAATTGGAATGTAAAAGATTCAGCTAAACTAGTAAGTCTTTCAATATCTACAGAATTTGTAATGGCTTTCTTGGCGTCGGATAACAGGAGTGTGGCTTCGTCCTTTATAAAGTCATAGTAATCCTCATTATAGGTTTCCTGATGAAGTAAATAATGCAACATCACCAATAGCTTCTGATTTAGTATAACATCATGCTTACAATACGTTCTAAGTGCCACCATAACTTGATAAAGAAGATCCTTAAAATCTATTGTTTTAACCTTTATATAAGGAATTTCATCTCTTCTAATTATATTGATATCTTTTTTTTGCATTCTTAGGGCAAATAATTCTGTAAGATAATCTATGGCATTTATTGCGGTTCCAGGATCGTTGATTCCTGGAGACATTGCTTTTAAAATAATTTCAGTTAATTGTTTGAAACCTAGAATATAATTGTCTTCTACCAATTCTTCTCTAGCATAACTTATATTATTTAAAACTTGTTCCACTTGCTCTTTTTTGAGCTCAATTTTGGATCTAAATAACGGAATCCCATTCAAGATAAAGTTGCCCTTAAAGGGTATAAAATGAATTTGAGTGTTATTTTCTATACTGAAATCAATCATATTTGTATAAGAGATATTCTGTAAATAACCACTTTTTTCTGACTCGTATTCATACCAGTCCTCACTATCCGGGAAAGGAGCCAAATGTGTGCCTTCCTTTTCAATCACTTCGTCCAATCTATTTTTAGATTTTGTGTAAATCATCTTTAATATATTGCTTATTTGAATGGACTGAGAAATATTGTGAATAAAAAAGATGAAGGCATAGATACAAATTACGGTACCTATAACCCCCACTAGCACAGAAAATCCGGGAATTTGATATTTATTTCCAGTAGGTTGGATTGAAAATAGAATAAAGATGTTGTAAAGGATTGTAGATAGGTAGGTTCCTAAAATAATTTGGTGTTTTTTATCTGATATTAGTCCGGGCAATAATCTTGGGGAGAAGTTACTGGAGGCTTGACTTAATAAGAGCATCACCATGGAAAAGCTAAAAACTATAACCGAAATAAGCCCTGAAATAAATGCAGATAGCATTGTCAAGGCTGTACTTCCATTGTTCACTACTAAAACTGGAGCTGCTTTCAATAGGTATTTGGAAATTCCTAAACTCTCTAAATACATTAATAAAAAGGCGAAAAGGATACCGAATAAAGCTAGTACTGTAGGGTAAAAAGCAATTTTGCTTTCCATTATATTGAAAAAGGAAAGGCTACGATAATATAGTTTTTTCATAAGCTAGTTTTCAAAATTTAAAAATAGCATTTTAAGAATTAGACTCTTACATACTTCACATTAATTTAAACTTTACATATAGCATAATGGCAAAAAGCCTGTTAATTCGCTGATATTTAATTCGGTTTGAAAAATGGAAAACGAATTTAATTTCATATTTAATTTCATATTTAATTTTTGAATTATTGTATATCCGCGATTAGTAACAAAGCGAGGTTGGTCTCTTAGAACCTAAGCACCGAATAATTCAGTATCTCGTTTTGTTATTGAATAGAAACAACTTTATGATGAGACCTTGAATCAAATTACCATTGGCGTATTTTTCGTAACCCCAAATAAGAGACCCTGAAACTAGTTACCATTGACGTAATTCCGAGAATCTGGAATACACTCCCTCTGGTCGGTAAACATCTGTTTAATTTTTAAGATTGTTCATTTTTTTGCGTGTCCAAAAAAACGAACCAAAAAAAGGACACTTTTTTGTAGGTGTTTCTAATTATGCTGCCGCATAATTAGAACCGTACTTCCACGGCTAAATTTTCTCCAAGGCTTCGAAAATTTTACGCCGTGGAACTACTACACTTGCAAAAAAGAATTTCTTAAGAAGATAAACCTACTAGGAACCATAATATGTCAAAACCTACGCTAGATGAATTTTTTTATCACGGGTCTCAGCGTGACGTTAAAAACATGATACTTTGTGGGATATCATATTTGAAATTAATTAAATGAAATGATGATCAAAGGCTACTATCTTTTTTGCTCATTTATTTAAATTCAATCGGAATTAGAAAGCTTCAATGTTGGAATTATAGGAGTCAAAAATTCTGCGCAGAACATTTAGAAAACTGGTGAGGGCAGGAAATGGTAAGATTTTATATCTAGATTATATCAATTACCCCTTCGAAGCCTGTTTATCTATCCAGTAAGATCCACCTATTCCCTGCACTTTGAATGGTGTACAGTTGGTTAGCGCCAATCGTTGTAATTGTTGAATTTGTTTTAACATCATACAAATTATCTGCATTAGAAAAGATCAGATTTTTAGTGCCTATCCCATCCCACCCCATCAATCTTATAATTCTTCCTTTGTTAATGTTTGCAGGGGGAATTAGTAACTGATTGACATCGTTGTTTATTCTCAAAGTGCCAACTTCATCTGTAATAACATAGTCCCCTATAGTACTTGTTGTGGAAATATAATTTTCAAAATGCGGATATGTCCAATTTAAGTTCCCTGTATTGTCCAAAGCTAAAATTTGAAGATTACTTCCTCTTGTAGCCGGGAAAATATACTCGTCCTGTGGAGTCATTCCAATTCCGACTTTTCCCACAAAGTAACCCGCAAAAACTTTTGCAGTACTGCTTCCTATTGCAACACTATATAAGCCATAAATGGTTCCAAGACTTGTCTCATTCCCTATAATGGAATAGATCCCAAAATTGCTGCTTTTAGCACCCAAAGTCATTCCCACCCTGTTGAAGATCCCATAAATATCATTGGTTCCTGTATTTTGATAAGTTTCATTAAAAAAGCCATAATGAATCCCATTCCCAACTCCACCTACGTTGTTTTTGAACCCATATTTGTTTCCATTCGTTGCACTACGATTGTCGCTAATTATTCCATAGGTTGTAAGATTATCTACAGTTGGATTATTATTATCTACCTCCAGTCCTTTCTTAATTGCTGCATCTGCGGAAGAGTTTAAGGCTATTTGTAATTTTGAAGTAATATCTTGGGTTCCAATTCCAACATTTCCATTTCTAAAAAGTGGATCAGTAATGTTATTAGGACTTGCTGTTGTAGCTGGTTTATAGAAATTTTCTGAAGCATTTCCAGATAAAGCTTCCCATTTTAGCAAATCATTATTCCAAAAGTAAAACCCACTTTTTGGAATGGGTAATGTAGAATTTAAAAAGACTAGCATACCATGCTGGTCTTTAGTGGGAGAATCTGTTGGGAATTTATATATCCTTGGAATCAATATTCCGTCAATTCCCAGTGGAGAATCAGGGGAATTTGAAACGATATCTAATTGAGCTTTGGGAGAAGAAGTATTTATACCGACTTGGCAAACAGCAAAAAAAGGCATAAACAATAGAAAAAAGACATAATATTTCATCTGTATCACAATTAACCGCCAGAATAAATAGGGTTAATCTGAAGAATGAATTTTAAAGATATTAAATTAAGTGATTGATATTTAGTATTTTACAAAAGAATTGATAAAAAAAATAAAGATTATCCCAAATGTCATTTTTAACTCAACGCTTTGGTTTTATCTTGTAGCATTTTAATTTCATCTCGAAGTCTAGCAGCGGTCATAAAGTCTAAGTCTTTAGCGGCCGTTTCCATTTCCTTTCGTTTGGTTCGTATACGTTTATCCAACTGAGGTTTGCTGAAATATTCTGTTTCTTTTTCGGCTGCTTTTAGAGTAGGAGCAGTTTCTATTACATAAGGATCTAGTTTATTTTTAACCAGAGAGCTTTCTATACTTTTTACCAATGCCGTTGGGGTAATATTATGTTTGGTATTATATGCAATTTGCTTTTCCCGTCTGTAGTTGGTCTGATCTATTGTTGTTTGCATACTATTAGTGATCTTATCTGCATACATGATAGCTCTTCCTTCTAAATGCCTTGCAGCACGTCCAATAGTTTGAGTCAATGATCTATTACTTCTTAAAAAACCTTCCTTATCTGCATCCAATATAGCTACCAAAGAAACTTCTGGTAGATCCAAACCTTCTCTTAACAAGTTTACACCAATAAGTACGTCGAAGATCCCTTTTCTTAGATCCTGCATGATCTCTACACGTTCTAAAGTATCTACATCAGAATGAATATATCTACATCTCACATTTATACGGGTAAGATATTTTGTAAGCTCTTCAGCCATTCTTTTGGTAAGGGTGGTAACCAAAACCCGTTGATCTTTTTCTGTTCTAATATGAATTTCTTCAATTAGATCGTCAATCTGATTGAGACTCGGACGAACCTCAATAATTGGATCCAACAGTCCTGTCGGTCTAATTACCTGTTCTATATAAACCCCTTCGGTTTTCTGTAATTCATAATCGGCAGGAGTAGCACTCACATAGATAACTTGATTTTGTAAAGCCTCATACTCTTCAAACTTAAGAGGTCGGTTATCCATTGCGGCGGGTAATCTAAATCCATAATCTACCAGATTCTCTTTTCTGGAACGGTCACCACCATACATAGCATGGACTTGCGGTATAGTAACGTGACTTTCATCTACTATCATTAAAAAGTCATCTGGGAAATAATCTAAAAGGCAGAAAGGCCTTGTGCCTGGTAGCCTTCCATCCAGATAACGGGAGTAATTCTCGATTCCTGAACAATAACCTAATTCCCGAATCATTTCAAGATCAAAATTCGTTCGTTCATCCAACCGCTTTGCTTCCAAATGTTTTCCAATATCTTGGAAATAATCGACTTGTTTAACAAGATCATCCTGAATCTCTCTTATAGCACCTTGAAGCACATCTGGAGAGGTAACAAACATATTTGCCGGATAGATATTCAATTTTTCGTATTTCTCCAAAACCTCATTGGTTTGTGGATCAAATGCTTCAATTTCCTCGATGTCATCTCCAAAAAAGTGAATTCTAAAAGCATTATCGGCATAACTAGGAAAGACATCTACAGTATCTCCCTTTATTCTGAAATTCCCACGATTAAAATCGGCTTCGGTCCTGGAATATAAACTTTGTACCAATCGATGAAGTAATTTAGTTCTGGAGATATGCATATCTTTTTCTATAGAAACAACATTCTTTTTGAACTCAACAGGATTTCCAATACCATAAAGACAGGAAACTGATGCTACAACTATAATATCCCGTCTTCCGCTCAATAGAGAAGAAGTAGTACTTAATCGAAGCTTTTCAAGTTCTTCGTTTATAGAGAGATCTTTTTCTATATAAGTTCCTGAGGATGGGATGAATGCTTCGGGTTGGTAATAATCGTAGTAACTAACAAAATATTCCACAGCATTATCCGGGAAGAATTGTTTGAATTCTGAATAAAGTTGTGCAGCCAAGGTTTTATTATGTGCCAAAATAAGGGTAGGCCGCTGAACTTCTTCAATGACATTAGCCACTGTAAAGGTTTTTCCAGAACCTGTAACCCCTAAAAGGGTTTGATATTGTTCATTTTTATCTAAACCAGAAACCAACTTTTCTATTGCTTGAGGTTGGTCTCCCGTAGGTTTGTAATCTGATTTTATTTCGAATTTCATGAATCTTTTTCTTAGCTTCACGATAATAAGCAAAAATCTTGCCTATTCAAATAGGTGTCATGCTCTTATCTTATAAGACTAAAATGGCCACTAAATTCTTGACCATTTCTCAGGGTAGCTTTAAACCAATAATCATCAGATGGTAAATCGTAACCATTGGAGGTTCCATCCCAACCAATTTCATTTCCACCTAACTGCTTAAGGAGTTTGCCATAGCGGTCAAATATAGAAATATAATCATTTCCTTCTGTTAGTTTGTTTATTCCCTTAATTAACCAGAGGTCATTAATGCCATCATTATTAGGCGTAAAAAAGTTATCGTAACCTAGCACTGCAATACTGGTAGAAATAATGGCACATTGCTTTTTATCGCGTATGTAAAGAGTTACAAAGCCCGATTCTACATTCTGAAAAATAGTGCTCGTTTGATAAGGGCCAGCTATAGTATTTAGGGAATACTCATAACCTTCAGAATTACCAAGATTTAAGCTTATCGTATTGCTGTTTGCATTAACCTGAGCTTGCGCAATATTAAAATCTTCTATTTGTGGTGGGGTATTCAGAATTAGATTTATTTCAGAAAGATTATAACATTCTTCATTATTTATTTCTTCAACTCTCGCGAAAATTTGTTGCCCGGGTGTTGTTATGTTATTTGGTAATGCATCCAATTTACTTCTAGCATCGCTAATGTTTTCAAAATAATTGATAGCAAAATCACTATTAGGGAGACCATTTAAAATTTCACTATTTAAGGATAATAACTGCACATTTTCTTCTCCATTAAAATCGAGATCACATAATTGCAAATCGTAGCTTGGAGTTATTATTGGACCATCATTTATAATTAGATCAAAGTCTACTATTTTATAACAACCTGTCAAATCGTTTACTACGCGAGCGTAAATGGTTTTTCTTGGTGTTGAACTAGTGTATAAACCGGTAATGGGATTGGAGTTATCTATTGCATCTGCCAAGTCTTCATGATAGCTTGTGCTTGTTTGATTTTGAGTAGTTATTTCCTGTTGAGTAGTATAAACATCAAAACTTTCTATACCGCTGGCATTACACTTTTCTAAATCTGAAGCAGAATTAACATCTGGACCCTCAGGAAAAGGGAATGATCCAACAGTTGAACTTCCTGTCCAGTTTAAATTAAAAGGACTCGAACCTTCTGGTCTATCAATTACAATAAAATAGGTTTCACCGGGCAAAACATTTAAGGACTTTACATAGCTATTTCCCAATTCACCAGGACCTTCACTGGTATCGACCTCATCTTCACGCATACCGGTATGATTATCCGTGAGGCCTGCAGCTCGAGGGTTTGTAGTAGAACAACGTATAGCAAAATCTAGATTTCCACAGGTTGCATTCGGACCAAATATAAAGAAATCATAATCCACGTTAATATCAGATCGGGTGGGAATTAAGTCGAAACCTAGAGTTCCACTTTTAGTGATTTCAATTTCTAACCAGATACTATTATTTTCTTGGCTGCTGCAAGAATTTAAACCACTTATTTCCTGGATCCCAACTCCATTGGCATTGGTGCTTAATGCTCCATCTCCACAAACTTTTATGGCACCACTACAATCATTTATGCTGGCTTGCGACCACAAATTGAATGTGCAGCACAAAATAAAAACGAAGTTTAAAATGCCTTTTCTCATAGCTCAATCAAAAAAAACCGAGTTAATTATTTATAAATCTCGTTTTCTTAGTAAGGCAAGCGATAAATAGACGAAGATAACTGTCCATACAATTACGATCAACAATTGATACCAATGCACGCCATAATCTTTATCTAATTCTTCTCCAATTTGACTAGCTGCTGTTTTAATAAAATTTAATCTAGAAAATGGCTCAATCACTATATTGCTCATTGCAGTAAGCGGAAAGAATTGCATAATGTTTTCTGGAATGTCACTATCTCTGAACAATCTGAAATTCAATACTCCATATAGAATATTTTCAAAGATCCACCAGATAAATAGAAAACCTAAAGCAAAAGCGGATCGTTTAATTAAAATTCCTATAAACATACAGAATGTAAAAAATCCAAGAAGCTTAATAAAATAGCCCACTATATATTCCATGTCTGAAAAAACTATGGACAATTCTGTGAAATCTGAAAATGAATATCCTAGAATAAGTGAAACAATCATTAGGAAAAAGGTTGAAATCACAGCAAACAAAAGAACAGTTATAAATTTTGATAAGACAAATTCTTTTTTGCTCAACCCATCAATAAGGTTCTGCTTCAAAGTTCTATGGCTGTATTCATTAGACATCATAGAAACTATTACTATTGCAAGAAAGAGCTTTAAAATTGCCGCTATATAACTATTGAAATGCCAGATAAAAGGAAAATTAAAGATCCCTTGATCAGCCAATCTAAAATGTATAGGCCCCAAATCAAATTCAATAGAAGCGATCAAAGCGATGAAAGTGATTAAAATAAAATAGGTGCTAATAAGGATCTTAGCCGATCTGCTATATTTTAATTTATGTAATTCTATATTTAATAATCGTAACATTTAAAGTGCAGTTTCGTTGGTTAATTGTAAAAATTGTTCTTCTAGGCTTTCCTTTCTCTTTACCAAATAGGAAAGTACCATACCTCTTTGATGAAGAAATGAGTTTAAATCATCAGCTCCCATAGGTTCTTCTAAAATGGCAGTCAATAAATCTTCGTTTAGCGTGATCTTTCCAATAGAAGGATGTTCTTCCAATAACTGCTGAAGCTTAACAAGGTCATTTGCTTTTAGCTCGAAAAAGCCGTGACTGGCATTCATCTCATCAACTCTTCCGCTATACAGTTTTATTCCTTTTCTAATGATCACTACGTGAGAACAAACTTTTTCTACTTCATCCAATAAATGAGATGCTAAGAGAATAGTGGTTCCCATAGATGCGATCTTCCTGATGATCTCTCTAATTTGATGGATCCCTTGAGGATCTAATCCATTGGTAGGTTCATCTAGAATTAATATCTCAGGATCATTCAATAGGGCAGAAGCGATGGCCAAGCGCTGTTTCATCCCTAAAGAAAAAGTTTTGAACTTACTATCCTTACGTTCCAGCAATCCAACTATCTCGAGTTTTTCATCGATCTTATTTTTGGATACCCCTTTGATCTTACATACCAATGCAAGATTTTGTGAGGCGGTCATATATGGATAAAAATTAGGATGTTCTATAATGGCTCCTACTTTCTTTAATGCTGTGTGGGTAGAATCAGATCCGTCAAACCAATGAAAATCTCCACTGGTCTTGTTTACTACATTTAGAACCATTCCTAAGGTTGTAGATTTACCACTCCCGTTTGGTCCTAAAATGCCATAAACATTCCCTTTCTTAATTGTAAAGGAGAGATTATTTACCGCAGTTAAACTTCCATATTTTTTGGTAAGCTGATTTATAGTAAGAATTGTTTCCAAATTATTATGAATTTTTTAATAGGACGTCGAAGTTAACGTTTTGTTACTTCAGAAGTGAAACAGATAATGTATTTTTGAAAAAATCCTAAGAATGGAAGAAAAGTTAATGTCCAGGAAAAAACCTTCCTTTCCTGTAAATGACCGTTTACATAAATATTTGGAGAAATATAACAGAGCTACTACAATCCATGTTTTTTATGACGATCTGCTTAGATTTTCTGGATCCATTGTTGTTTACGATCAAAATGATGAAGATACACTTTGGGTGCGTTGCTATTATTCTGATAGCGAGCGTGTAGAAATTGATGAATCTTTAAAGCAAGTTTATACCATTTTGCATTCCGATGGGAGTGACGATTCTTTGCCTTATCTAAATATTGATGCTATAGATTATTGCACTTTTGGAAATTCTAAACCCTTCAGAATTCGGGTAAGAAATACTCTAAATGATAGTTTTACTTATTTTTATGTAAAAATAGCAGATGCTTCCAGGATTTATGGTTTAGAGTTCGAACACATACTCTCTCCAAACAGGATCAATTTTCTGGTATATAAAGAAACCTTAATTGAGGAGCATATTGCTGGAATACCAGGAGATGTTTTTATTCAGGAGAAATTGCCACTATGTAATGATCGCGCCAAAACCCAGATCGCTAAACAATTTGTGAAATTTAATGAACGATGTACCATTCGTTTGTTAGGCGATATGCGTTCTTACAATTATGTAGTGATCCCAACCCACGATTTTGATCATGTGGAATATACTATTCGGGCTATAGATTTCGATCAGCAGTGTTATGAAGGTAATTTAAAAGTGTACCGTCCGCAATTTTTTAAGGAGAATTTTAAGATGGTTGAGTTGGTAACCGAAAAATTAGAAAGTAGTTCTATTGAACAATATAGAAAGGAAGAGCGCTCCTTACTTGCTAAGCGAATGATCAATGCACAATCCCGTTTTAAGGAATTGGTTAGGTGTATGATTAACGATCATGTTTCTACTCCTAAAAATGTTAAGATGCTTAGAAAAGACCTCTATTTATTTACCAATGATATGAAATTTAAGAGAGCTAAGACAATGGGGCAAATCTTAAGAACTGCATTGGAATTTGTAAAAAGAAATTACGAAAATGTAAATATAAAGAAGAGAAGAGTTTAACTCTTTTCTTCTTTATTGAAATAAACTAAGTAGTAATACATTTGCTTTTCTTCGTCCCAACCTTTTTCAATAAATTTTTGAGCAGATTCCGGATTGATAAAATCCATTTTAATCTGAATATTGGTATCTAGATTGATAGTATTCTTAATAGATTTTCTTGCTGAAGTTACCGCTGCATTCGCAATTGGGAACTCAGTAAGATCTTCAATCTTATATTTTGGTGCCTTCTCTTGTTTGTAATTTTTGAATTCTGGAATAAGATCTGGATTATCTATTACAGAACTTAAAAAGTTGTTTTCTTCAAAGGAGTCATTTTTTGCAAAATAATCTACACTTCTGTTCATAAACATTACTTCCTCTTTTTTGTCTTCAGCAGGAAGAACTACATCTTTTGCGAAGTTCTGGCAAAACTTAAGATATTTCTTTGTGTAGAAATTTTCATCTGCCAACACATCAACCCCTAAGAAGTTTTCTAACCAATATTTAGTGTCATATCTGTTAGAATCTACAGAAAGGATCTTGTAGCCTTCAGCTCTATTTTTATTGAAGATCAAGGCTCCTTTATCCATTTTTTGAAGATTGATCCCTTGCTGAATTACCATTTCTAACAAAGAACCTTTTTCTTGAAACTGAAGGAAATCATGTTTTAATTCAGATTTAAAGATCCCAATTGCTGAAACCTTTTCATTATCCAAAAGCATATTTTCAAAATAAACAACATACACTTCTCCACTTTTGATATGAGGATGGGAAGATTGCTCAAATAACAAAGTTGTTATTTTCTTTGAAACCTCATGTACTGTATCTGGAGCATCAAAAATTTGATTTGTAAAATTATATAGCTCGTTGAATTCTAGATCTGTTTCATGAGTAAACTGGTAATAATTCTCTTCCTTTTCTCTGAAAGATTTTAAAAAATATTCTTTGATCAATGGAGTAATTTCATCATTCAGCTCAAAAGGAGCACCAGAAAGGAAAATATTTTCGTTTCTACTTTTGTTCCCAACTCTATGAATAGAAAGAGATTCAATTTGCGCATTATATAGATTGATCATAAGTAATATTCAGATATTAATAATGAAAGAAAAGTTTAGTGCTTGGTTTTCAGTAATTGAGTGAACATTAGGCCAGAAAAGTCACCCTGAGCCTAGCCGAAGGCTTAATTCCAAATATCGTCATAAGACAGGTCATCAAAATTATCCAGATCTAAATCGGAGTCTTCATCATACTCATTCTTATCGGCTACAAATTCTTTGTCTGGTGCATCGGCAGGTATTTGTCCATGGACATACATTAGGTTTGGATAATCACGACCATCTTCAATTTCAGCAATATCTGCCAATTCAATAAGGAAAGTCCACATGCTTAGGAAGTCGTAAACATAGATCAGTTTTCTTTGATTCTTGGAAACTACGCTGTCTAAAGTGGTTTCATTCATTAACCTAACAGAATCGAGTTCTTCGCCAAGATCGAACTGAGATATTTCTTCACCCTGATTCCATTCATCGTCACTAATATAAAAAGCGGCCATTTCATTTCCATCAAAACCAAAAGCATTCACGATAGAGTTATGAAAATCCTCCAAGGTGTCCTCTTCTAAAATTTCAATATCTCTAAAAACGTCATCCTGTGCATCCAAAATAACTCTAAATCTATAAACCATTATGATAATTTTTGTGGGGGCAAAGTTACAAACTTTTTATGCGAATAGGAGCACGCAAAGCTTCCAATAATATATAAAACTGTACCCCAAATAATAAGGTTGCAATTACTAGATGTAAGGGCTGAGATAAAGCTGGAAAGTCGAAATTATACATTGCGATCCCAGTGATAATTTCTAAACCAATAATAGCTAATACCCAATTTACTTTAGTGAATCCTAATTTTAATTTTTTGTTTTGCCACCAGATAAGGAGGTTCAAAACAAGGACTAAAATTGAAAAAGATCTATGGATGTAGAATATAACCGAAGGTTCGGAAAGCCATTGCTCTGGCATGCTATAACCAATAATTTTTATTTGTTCATCTACAAATTCTCTTACCTGTGTTCCCAGAATTATTTGAATTAATGTCAAAATAACAGCATAAAACGTGAGATTCCTGAAGCTTTTTAGCCCAATTTTAGTTTGAGATTTGGCCTTTGAAATATGAAGCAAATACAAAATGAGCGCAACAATAACGAGAGCCATTACCATGTGTATGGTGATCTTAACAGGGGAAAGGACAGAATATACTACTGTTGCCCCTAGCCATCCTTGAAAACCCATTAGAAATACAGATAGCCATGAAAACAAGGTGATCTTCTTGTTTTCTCGCCAGTATTTTAAAGATAAAAATGCCATGATCAAAACTGCAAGCCCAGCCAAAGCCCCTAACAACCGATTTATATATTCTATCCAGGTATGCCAAGGATTAAAAATCGCATAATCGTGTTTGGTATATTTAACCCAATTCTTTGGGTTATATGAAGATCCGGTAGTGAAATCTGTTTCGGCAGTCATTAAGCTTTCATCCACGATGATAACCTGACCTTTTTTGTAAGTTCTATCTGCTTGAAACTGAAGCTCAGTGATCTCAACTGGAGGAATATAATATCCGAAACATTTTGGCCAATCCGGGCAACCCATCCCAGATCCTGTCATGCGGACAATCGCTCCGGCAACGATTACCAAGTAAACCAGAATCAGCGAGATTTTTATAAATTTTCTATACACTTTATATGAATTAAGCGTTAAATGTTACTTTTGAATATTATACATAGATGTCAGTCGATAGTTTCGTATTCAATATTTATTAGTCTTTCGAATGTCAGGTTGAGCATTTCGACTTCGCTCAATACAGGATAAATTCGAAACCTAAATTTTATATCCCAATAGTTCTCGGCTGCGCTCTAATTGACAAAAGAACTATTTTGATGGTATTAATCAACTAGTAAGTTTCAAAAAATTAACCTACAGATTTTAAACCAAGCTTTTTTCCTTTTTTTAGCATAAAGGCTTTGGCAGCCTCATATTCATTTGGAATTTCTCCTTCTAAAATTGCTTCTTTTATAGCCTCTTTAATAATTCCAATTTCTCTGGATGGCTTTAAATTGAAAAAAGCCATAATCTCTTCACCAGAAACCGGTGGCTGAAAATTACGAATATGGTCTTTCTCTTCAACTTCTTTTATCTTCTCCCTAACCTTTTTAAAATTGTTATGGTATTTCTTAAATCGTTTTGGGTTTTTGGTGGTGATATCTGCCTCGCAAAGTGTCATAAGATCTTCAATATCGTTACCAGCATCAAAAACCAATCTTCTTACTGCAGAGTCGGTTACATTTTCATCTGAAATAACAATAGGCCTGGAGCTCATTAAAACGAGTTTCTGCACCAGTTTCATCTTATCATTCAATGGCATTTTCATTTGCTTAAAAAGCTTGTAGACCATCTTAGAACCTACAAATTCGTGCCCATGAAAGGTCCATCCAATCTTTTTATGAAATTTCTTGGTTGGCGCTTTTCCTATATCATGTAATAGTGCTGCCCATCGCAACCAAAGGTCATCTGTGTTTTCAGAAATATTATCTACCACTTCCAGCGTGTGCCAAAAATTGTCTTTATGTTTTTGCCCCTCAATTTCTTCAATTCCTTCTAAAGCAGTTAACTGCGGAAAAATTATAGGCAAGAGACCCGTTTTATGCAACAAAGCGAATCCTATAGATGGTTTTTCTGAAAGAAGAATTTTATTGACCTCGTCTATAATCCGCTCTTTAGAAATGATCTTGATTCGGTTCTTGTTCTTAGAAATTGAAGCCAATGATTTCGGTTCAATTTTGAAATGAAGTTGAGTCGCAAAGCGTATTGCTCTTAACATCCTTAAAGGATCATCAGAATAAGTGACATCTGGATCTAGAGGAGTTTGAAGTAGTTGTTGTTTTAAATCTTCGATACCGTTAAATGGATCTACTAAGTCTCCAAAATTTGCCTCTCCTAAATTCAATGCTAAGGCGTTTATAGTAAAATCCCGTCTTCTCTGGTCGTCCTCAAGACTTCCGTTTTCTACAACCGGGTTTCTACTATCCTCTGTATAACTTTCCTTTCTGGCACCTACAAATTCGATCTCTAGATCGAAAGCTCTAAGCATTGCAGTGCCATAGGTTTTAAAAATCTGGATCTTGGGATTATTGGGTAACAACTTGGATACTTCAGTTGCTAAATCAATACCACTTCCAATCGCAACGATGTCTATATCTTTTGGTTCTCCACGATCAAGCAGAAAATCTCGTACAAATCCGCCTATTACATAACTTTCCAGATTTAAATTCTCTGCTGCTTGAGAGATGATCTTAAAAATGGGATGTTTTAAAGCTGACTTGTAGTTTGTATTTTTAGGCATATCTTATTGTCGAATCACTTTAACACTTCCATCTTTACCAATTTTGATAATAGAGGAGGGTTGGTCTGATGTTTTTGAATGCTGCAAATTTACTATATAGTCTACACCTTTTAAAATTTCCGGGCTTATTTGAGAGAAAGATTTTGGAGTTGGCTCTCCACTAATATTTGCAGAGGTAGACACCAATGCTTTTCTGAATTTATAGATCAATGGTTCGCAGAATTTATCGGCTACCACTCGAATTGCCAAGGTTTCATCTTCTGCAATTAGATTATTTGCAACTTTTATAGGATCATCGTAGATGATGGTGGTAGGCTTAACCGCGAAATCTATTAGATCATATGCTATATTGGGAATTTTATTTACGTACTGTTCAAGCATCTTCACAGAGTTAACCAAACAGATCATCGCTTTTTTTTCCTCTCTTTTTTTGAGCTTGTAAACTTTTGCAACTGCCTCCGGGTTTGTTGCATCGCAACCAATTCCCCAAACTGTATCTGTTGGATATAAGATTAACCCTCCCTTTTTTAAAACTTCAAGAGTGTTTTCTATTTCCTGTTTTATATTATTTTCCATTGAGAACTAATTTATATTCTTGTAATGTTTTTGTTGCCATCATTTCAGTAGTATACTTTTCATGAACATTTTTATATGAAATAGTTATGAATCTCTCGATCAACTCTGGGTTGTTTAATAGTTCGAGTATGTGATTTGCGAGTACTTCGTAATTCCCCGAAGGAGCCAAAAATCCATTTATTCCATGCGCTATGATTTCTGAAATACCCCCAACATCTGTACTTATTACAGGGACTTTGTTTAGAAAAGATTCATAAATAAATTGTGGAATACCTTCACTTTTAGAGGTAACCAAAGAAATATCAAATTGAGGAATTAGAAAAGATGCATTTGGAATTACATTCGTTAAAGTGATATAATCAGATAGATTTAATCTTTCTATTTTTTCAATAAGAGCAGGGGTTTCTGTGGTATAATTACCAATCTGAACAAAATGAAAGTCTTTAATCCCCCTTTCGTGTACTAAATTATAAGCAACTTTAATAAAAGTATCTAGATCTTTCGGCCAATTATGATTCGCAATATTTCCAATGATCCGTTTATTTGCTTCGATGTTAAATTGATCTTTTAAGTCTATTGTATTATTAGAATTGTAACCCTTGACATTTGTACCATGATAGATTGATACTAATAGGTTGGGATCATTCACATTCGTTTTAGTAATGGCTTTAGTAGCCTCAGAAACACAAAGTATTTTTTTTATTTTTCTATAATTGTATTTATAAAGTGTTTGTCTTCGTGACCTTATTGGAAATGTGGTTTTTTTACTGAAGATAAATGAGGGCAAATTATATAGATGATCTGCCATAATACATAAGGTTAAGGCCGTACTATCATGAATATGTATGAGATCAATTTTTTGCTTTTTACAGATTTCAATCAATTTAAAACAGAATCTTAGATCCATTTTGAAATTAATTGTAACAGTTTCAAAAGATATTCCTGAATTTTGAAGCTTTTTATAAAAAAGGCCATTTTTTAAACATAAAATAGTATTCTGTGTTGAAGGAGATATTTGATGAAGCTCATTGCAAAGGTTCTCTATATGGTTCTCACCACCACCCCAACTTTTCACTGCGGAGATATGAAGGATTTTCATGAAAGATTTACTTTTCGTATTGTAAAATGCGGCTGCGGTAATTGAATCTGCAATTTGAAATATCTAGATAGGTGTCACTATTTCTACAAAATTACATATTTAAAGCTCAATATATTAAAGTTCTTTTTCAATGTTTAGAAATACAACTGAAAAATATAGGCTAGGTATAGTTATGGCTGAAGCTATTAAAGATGGATTCGCCAATATTAAAAATAGATTTAGAAAATTTAAATAGAGCTGAGAACTATTTCTTTTGATACTCTCGTTCAATAATTGGTTTCCAGAAATCTGTGACCTTAGGCTTGTCGAACCCATGACATCCAAAGGGTAGTTCATTATTGTTCATTTTTAATGACAAAGCTGGTTTTCTGTCCATCGCAAACTTCAAAGCTTCTTTATAATTTGGGATAGAGAAATCACTAAAAAGGGTTGGAACTTTTAAAGACCAGAATACGTCTTCTATAGCATAAATTTCATGTTTTTTTTCAGTTAGTTGGATCTTAATGTCATTTTTTAATTTTTCTGATATTTTAAAAAAAGTTTTTGTCTTCCGTAAAGACAAACCTCCATTACCAACTTTAAAGAAAATAGGTTTTCTTCTCTTTATACTTTTAGAATTAAACGGTTGAAGTATTTTAGAGATAATCGAATTAGTAGCAATCCATGGGGCTCCAATATAATCGTATCCTTTATCGCACCAGGAAATAAGCTCATTCCGAAATATAAAAGCATCTAATTGATGAAGTAGGATATAATCATATTTTAAAAATCGCTCATAAAAGTGGCTTTCCAACATAAGCTTATTATATCCTTGGATGTCTTGGAAATAATCAGGGTCGAATTCCTCTATTTTCACACCTGATCTTTGATATATTGGATTTAGCCCACTGGGGCAAGCTAAAATGATATCATAATCACCTAAAATTTTAACGCACTGGTTTAGAGAGAATTCTTCAGTTTTGGATAATTTATTTTTGTAAACGGGGATTACAATAGCAACTTTCATTTTGTCAATTCTGATTGGGTCACGAATATAATATTAAATTTGGAGTATAAATTTTGGGATGAAAATTAAATTAGTACAGCTTTTTAAGGATCGTAGGGGAAATCTAATTTATTTAGAAAATTTTAATTTGGGAGCATGGATAAGGAAAGGTGCTAGAAATAAATTAAACTTTTTGATCTTGATGTAATGATGATTGATATAAAATTATTCAAAATACCAGATATCTTTTTAAACAATGCGTTTAAAAAAGAGAACCCGTTTTATCAATAATTTAAGAGAGAAAAACAAGCTTAATAAATTACTGTTTCCTTTTTATGATATTGCAAAGTCGAATGTTGATTTAATTAATTATGTTAAGTTTGCAGCTTACAGAACTACTGGTTTTTATATAAAAGACGATAAATCAAAATTTTTCAATTAAATTTTGTGTTTAAAATCTTAACACTTGATAAGGGAATATAATAAATTAGTTTTGAATTAATTATAAATGGATATGGATTACGAAAATAAACCAGAAGGTTATTACAGCAACATTCGTTTTGAAATGTTGAAATATTTGCCGCTGGATACAAATGCAGTAATTGATATAGGATGTGGAGACGGCTCTTTTGCCCAAGTTATCAAAGAAAGGACCAACGCGGAAGTTTGGGGTATAGAATACATGAAGGGAGAAGCACTTAGGGCAGAAAAAGTGCTAGATAAAGTCTATTTTGGTCCTTGTGAAGACCATCTTGATAAATTACCAAAACATTATTTTGATGTTGTTTATTTCAATGATGTGCTCGAACATCTGGTTGACCCATATACGGTTCTCGAAAAAATAAAAACCCTTCTAAAACCTGATGGGGTTGTTATAAGTTCCATTCCCAATATACGTTATCATAATGCAATTATTAAACTATTGTTTAATAAGGATTGGGAATATGAGGGATCTGGAGTAATGGATAAAACACACCTGCGATTTTTTACCAGTAAAAGTATATTAAAAATGTATGATCGTTTAGGTTATAAAGTTAAGGTTCACGAGGGAATTAATAAGAGTAGATCTCTTAAGCCTTACCTTTATAATATTCCTCTTTTGTTCACTCAATTGGATATACGTTATCTCCAATATGCCACCGTGGCAAGTTGTAAATAATTTTCGGAAAAGATAATTTTAAAAATGAAGATTGTCATTTCAAATAATTACCAAGGGTCAAAAGATAAGATTCTTCAATTAATTAAAAATTTTAATCGCAAGGGTATGCATGTCAATGATGGCAAGCGTAATAGTATTAAAGTATTTGACTTAATTGGAATTAAGATCAATATTAAATCTTTTAAGATTCCAAATGCAATTAATAAGTTAGTTTATAGGTTTTTAAGAAAATCTAAAGCAGAGAGATCTTTTAGTTATGCCCAAACTTTAATATCTAAAAAAATTGGCACACCGCTTCCTATCGCTTATGCTGAAAATAACTCATCTGTCCTTTTTAATGAGAGTTATTATATAAGTGAACATTTGGAATACGACCTAACTTATAGGGAACTTGTTACCAATCCAGAATTTGAGGATCATGAGCAGATATTGCGTGCCTTTACCCGTTTCACCTATAAACTTCATGAAAATCAAATAGAATTTTTAGACCATTCTCCTGGAAATACTCTTATTCAGATTAAAGAGAATGCTTATGATTTCTTTCTTGTAGATTTGAATAGGATGAATTTTAAACAAATGAATTTTGATGATCGCATGAAAAACTTTTCCCGTTTAACTCCAAAAAAGGAAATGGTGGAAGTTATGGCAAACGAGTATTCGAAATTAATTGAAAAGGATAGTAGCGAAGTATTTGAGAAAATGTGGTTCTATACCAAAAAGTTTCAGGAGAATCATCTCAGAAAAAAAAGGTTGAAGAAAAAATTCAAACTATAGTGTATACCTAAAGACTTAGCTTGTAGAAGGTCTAAAAAAGGAAATCAAAATCTATATTATAAATAAAAGTTATGTTTCAACATTATATTCTTACCCGCTTTAACTTAAGAGCTGAAGACTGGACTACCACAAAAAATAATGACAAAGTCCTTACAGAAGAATGGTTAGAAGAGCGTTTTGACCTTTTTGAAAACTATTGCTTTAGTTCTGTAAAGAATCAAACCAATCAAAACTTTAAATGGTTAGTCTTTTTTGATACTAATACACCGGAGGTTTACAAGCAAAAAGTGGAAGAATATAGAAAGTCTTACGAGAATTTTTTACCCTTTTTTATTGATGGAATGACTAACTTTTTGCCTGAAATCGTTAAGAATATAAAAGAACTCGATTCCGAAGAATACATTATTACCTCTCGTCTAGATAATGACGATTGTATCCACGAAAATTACACAGAGGTTATCCAAAGTTATTTTGAAAAACAAGATCATCACGCACTCGATATAATTGATGGCTATACCTTGGAAACAGGAAAAAATACTCGATTGGGTGTTCTAATGAAATTGAATAATCCTTTTATTAGTCTTATAGAAAAGAAGGATGATTTTAAGACAGTTTGGTTTAGAGAACGTCATGGTTCCTGGAAGTATGAGAAAAACATGACCAAAATTAAAAATCAGAGACTTTGGTTAAGTGTTATTCACTCCAAAAATAAGGTGAACAGATTTTCTGGTTACGGTAATGTAAACCCTATAAAACTCTATGAATTCCATATTTCAAAGGAAAGAACTGCAGAGATTATTGAAAGTTTAATCAGCTTTAATTCTTGGAGATTTCTGAGCTTTAAAAACAGATTGAAGTTTACTTCTAAGCGGCACTATAAAGATCTTAAAACTTATATTGGTGTTTATAAAAAATAGCTATTTAAGCTAGTAGCCAATTTCAGCAGCTGAATTATCTTAATTTATAATTTGAAATAATTTAGCTGTTTTCTCACTTTGAATTTCCTAATCAAATTGAGAGGTTTCTTTTTTAGATAAGATCTATCGCTATTTAAAAACTCAATACAAGTATTTATTACTCGTTGGCTGGATTTTCCATCGGAGTAGGGGTGAGTAACATCAATATAATTCTGAATTGCTAGCATTACAGGTCGCGGTCTGCTTAAAGCTTTGGTAATGGCGTCTTCAATTTCAGAAACTTCAGCAATATCAATAAAATGTTCACCGGGTTTATTGTTTTTGAAAGTGACCACTGGTTTCTGCTGAAGAATGAATTCTGTAATGGCCGAGGTTGTGTCAGAAAACATTATATCTGCCTTTTTAAAGAGGGGTATTATATCTGTGGTATCGTAATAGGTTAGATTTTCATTCTGTATGGCTTTGAAAATTTCAATCTTATCCTTAGCCAGTTTTGGATGTAAAACAACCTTGAATTCCCATTTTCCTATTTTAGATAATCGTTCAATTTCATTTACTACCTCTTCGTCATACGTCAAACTATATTTAGGAGAGAAGGTAGAGGAGATTAATATTACCGGTTTTTCGATAGAATTCCTCTCTATAGGGAACAATGGGTCTACTTTAGACCATCCTGTTTCTATCACTTCAAAATGCTTGTGTTGTTTCTGTAATTCTTTGAAAGGTCCTGTGGTAGAAGGTCCTTGGGTACAATAAAGATCAAAGAATCCTCTAATTCTGAAATGGCCTTTTTTAAAACTATGTTTATTCGCTAAAAACCCGTGAAAAATCTGAACTTTTATTCCTGGTATAAAATCTGCCAAACTATCGGTAATTGTTAATACAATATCCGGTTTATAAGAAATCACATCTTCTATAGAATCTAGCAGTTCTCCTTGTTCCGGAAAATATACTTTGGTATATTCTTGATCTGAAAACCACTTCACTTCATATCCTTGCCTCAAAATTTCTTTTTGAAGTGGACCACCTATAGGCAATGCGTAAGTATGACTTATATAAATTAAAAAACGATAATTCATTTACTGATAAGGGGTTATGAAATTTAATAGTTTCTTTTCAAAATAGGAAGGCTGAAATAGATTATACAATTCTTTTGATTTCTGTTTCACTTCTTTAGCGGAGTACTTATCAAACAACTCTGGGTGATAATCTTTTATGTGAACAGAAATATTTGTTGTACCATTTTCATACATACTCCAGTTTTCTTTAGGAACTCCTGGTGAGAATATCGCAAAGGTAGGAACATTTAAGGCCTTGGCCATATTTACAGCACCGCCCTCATTTCCTATTAAGGCATCACAATGAGAGGTTAGTGCCAAAAATTCTCTAAGATCGTGTCCAAAGCTCTTTAAAAAAATCGATTTTTGAGTGTGAGCATTACACAGCTCATAAACTTTTAATGCATCTTCTTTTTGTTTTGGAATATAATTGAAAAGGAATTGTGCATCTGTTTTTGCTGCTATTAGATCTAAAATTTCAGCTAAATACTTAAAAGGGAATGTTTTAGAATCGGTGCTTCCCAATACAGAGATCATCAATAATAATTTACGATCAACAATTCCTGCTGAAGCTAAGCTTTCCTTGGCATTTGATCTTTCCTTTTCCGTTAAGTAAATCTTGGGCTTAATTTCCTTAGGAATGTTTTTTAGAATAGGTTCTAACATCCTTAAGCGCTTTTCTATCGCTGGTCCTGCGTTGGTTTGTGATGTGATATTTCTACTGAAATGATGGGTATGAAAGGGCTTTGTGTACCACTTTTTAAAAGAAACTCGAATACTTGCTCTGGAATATTTAGAGGTGATTGCAGATCCCAACATAGCATAAACATCTATCACAGCATCATATTTCTCCTTTTTCACCTCTTTCAGAAAAGAGGTGAATTGAATCGCTTTTTTGGTGTTTTCATCAAAATGAAGGATCTTATCTATAAACGGATTATGCTCCAGCACGGGTGTAGTATGGGCATAAACCAGATAATGTAATTCTGCATTGGGATATTCATTTCTAAGTGCTTCAAAGAGTATAGAAGATGTTAAGACATCTCCTATCATTTTCTGTTGAATCACTAATATTTTCATTGGGGAATTTTTTGAGGAAAACATCTTTTTTTAAACAGCTACATTATATTCTCTCAAAGCATCATTTAAAGACGTCTTTTTATTAGTGCTCTCTTTTCTTTTTCCGATGATTAATGCACATGGAACCTGAAATTCACCTGCAGGAAATTTCTTGGTATAGCTTCCCGGGATCACTACAGATCTGGAAGGAATATATCCTTTAATTTCTTTAGGTTCTGTTCCTGTAACATCTATGATCTTAGTGGAACCTGTAAGTACTACATTTGCTCCTAGAACAGCTTCTTTTTCTACTCTTATTCCTTCTACCACGATACAACGCGAACCAATAAAAGCATTGTCTTCAATAATCACCGGGGCTGCTTGTAGAGGTTCAAGAACTCCTCCAATTCCAACTCCACCGCTTAAATGAACAAACTTACCAATCTGAGCACAACTACCAACAGTTGCCCAAGTATCTACCATAGTTCCTTCATCTACATAAGCACCAATATTTACATAACTCGGCATTAAGATCACTCCACTAGAAATATAGGCCCCATGTCTCGCAACTGCATTTGGTACTACACGAATTCCTTTTTCTTTATATCCTCTCTTAAGGGGCATTTTATCATGATATTCAAAAATCCCTGCTTCTAAAGTTTCCATTTTTTGAATAGGGAAGTAAAGCACAACCGCTTTTTTAACCCATTCATTAACCTGCCAACCCTTAGCTGTAGGCTCAGCGACTCTTAATTCTCCTTCATCCAAAAGATTGATCACTTTCCTAATGGCATTTATAGTGGATTCTTCTTTTAATAGCTCCCTGTTTTCCCAGGCTTCTGATATTTGAGTTTCTAATGATTGCATTGTATATAGTTTTTAGCAAATATAACTGCTTCACACCAATTTTTGGATGCATAGGGATATAAACCTTACCTTTGCTTAAAATTTACTATGGCAAGAATTTTGGCCTTGGATTATGGTACAAAACGTACGGGCATTGCAGTTTCTGATGAAATGAAAATTATAGCTTCAGGTCTCACTACTGTTGATACTAGAGAGTTAATGAAGTTTTTGGAATCTTATTTTATTTCTGAAAATGTGGAATTAGTTCTTATAGGGGAACCTAAGCAAATGGATAATTCTGCTTCGCAAAGTGAAGTTGCAATTTCAGAATTTATCAAAAAGTTCACGCTGAAGTTTCCAGTGATGCAATTAAAAAGAGTGGACGAACGCTTTACATCAAAAATGGCAGTTAAAACCATGATAGATAGCGGACTAAAAAAGAAAAAACGACAAAATAAGGCCTTAGTAGACGAAATAAGCGCAACCATAATTTTACAGTCTTATTTATATTCTTAAAAATTCAATATCAAACTTTCAATATTTATTTTAAAATGATTTTACCCATTATAGCCTACGGAGATCCTGTGTTAAGGAAGAAGGGAATTGAGATCTCGGAAGATTATCCAAAATTAAAAGAATTTATTGCAAACATGTGGGAAACCATGTATGAGGCCGCCGGAGTTGGTTTAGCAGCACCGCAAGTAAATAAAGCTATTCGATTGTTTATAATAGATGCTTCACCATTTGCAGATGACGAAAATATTAGTGAAGAAGAAAATGCACAACTCGCAGAAATGAAAATGGTTTTTATCAATCCAAAGATCATTGCTGAAGAAGGGGAAGAGTGGGCATTCAATGAGGGTTGCTTAAGTATCCCAGATGTTAGGGAAGATGTTTTTAGAAAACCTACCATTACAATCGAATATTTGGATGAGAATTTTAAATCTCATACAAAGACATTCGAAGGAATAGGAGCAAGGGTAATTCAGCATGAATATGATCATATTGAAGGGATCTTGTTTACAGATAAACTATCCAGTCTAAAAAAACGTTTAATTAAAGGAAAATTGACAAATATCTCAAAAGGAAAAGTACATGCTGATTATAGAATGCATTTTCCACTTATGAAAAAAGGACGTTAATCCTTTTGATATTAAAAGCAGAGATGTGATATTTGTCAGCCAAAATTTATAACACAATATGGGTTTAGAAAAAATTTTATCAATTTCCGGAAAACCGGGATTATATGAGTTATCAGCACAGACTAGAGGTGGTTTTATCGCTAAATCTATTATAGATCAGAAAAAGATCGCAGTGAATGTGCGGCATAACGTAAGTTTATTAAGTGAGATCGCTATTTATACATATACTGAAGAAGTTCCTTTAGGTACTATTTTTCAGAAAATGTTTGAAAAGGAAGATGGAAAAGAAGCAATAAGCGCGAAAGCTTCAAAGAAAGAATTAGAAGCTTATTTTTCTGAAGTCTTACCAGATTACGATTCAGATAGAGTATATCAAAGCGATATTAAAAAAGTGATCCAATGGTATAATTTATTGATCAGTAATGGATTTACCGATTTTTCTGTAGAGGAGAAAGATAAAGCAACTTCAGAAGAAAAAACTACTTCTGGCGAGGAGGAATAAATTACAGATTTTATCATATAAAAAAGCAGCTTTAAATATTTTAAAGCTGCTTTTTTATGCTATTTATTGAAATATTTCTCTTCAGAAATAAATTCACAATTGTATTTTTACAAAAAGCATCATTATGAATACAAGACAAGATCAATTAAAAGCTATAGACAGACTTTTAACTATAATGGATGAGCTCCGGGCAGAATGTCCTTGGGATAAAAAACAAACTATGGAGTCTCTGCGGCATCTTACCATAGAGGAAGTTTACGAGTTGGGCGATGCCATATTGGACAATGATTCTGAGGAAATAAAGAAAGAACTGGGCGATATTCTATTGCATATTGTGTTTTATGCAAAGATTGGAAGCGAGAAAAGTGAGTTTGATATTGCTGATGTTACAAATAGTATCTGTGACAAGCTTATTGAACGGCATCCACATATTTATGGAGATGTAAAAGTAGCAAGTGAAGAAGAGGTAAAACAGAATTGGGAAAAACTAAAACTAAAAGAGGGTAAAAAAAGTGTTTTAGAAGGAGTTCCTGTTTCCTTGCCTTCCCTAGTAAAGGCAAGTAGAATTCAAGAGAAAGTAGCCGGTGTAGGATTCGATTGGGAAGAACCCCAACAGGTCTTTGAAAAACTAAAGGAAGAACTAGAGGAACTACAGCACGAGGTGGATGTAGCCGATAAAGATAAAATGGAGGCTGAATTTGGAGATGTGCTGTTCTCTATGATCAATTATGCCAGGTTCCTCAATATAAACCCGGAAAATGCTTTAGAACGTACTAATAAAAAGTTTATAAAACGTTTTCAGTATCTTGAAGGCAAAGCACATGAAAGAAATACGCCATTACGCGATATGAGTTTGGCAGAAATGGATGTTTTTTGGGAAGAAGCTAAGTCCCTTTAAAAATAGGCTCAAATACAAAAAGGCGAAGTTTTAAAACTTCGCCTTTTTAATTATAAAATAATTTTCTGTTAATATAAAGACTTCACTTTTTGTAATTTCTCTTTCCAGATAATTAATTGCTCTTTATGCTCTGCTATATTCTTGTGAACTGCCTGGACTAAAGGATTATCGTTATCTACATTAGAAAAGAATTGCAAGTTGTTCTCTAACTGACGGATCTCTGCCTTTGTTTCTTCCACTTTTTTGCTCAAGAAATAATGCTCATTTCGCAATTTTTTCTCGTCATCGGAATCATTAATAGCCTGAATTTTATTTTCATACTTCATCATCTCAGCCTTGGTATGATCTACATCCAGTTTAGAGAATAATTGATCCAGGACTTTATTGAATTTCCCTTCAATAAAACGTTTATTATAAGGTACTTTTCCAATATTCTTCCATTCTTCTATAGCCGCTTTTATCTTAGGGAGATCTTTTTTCTTATCACCCTCAAATTCCATAGCTTTTAAAGAATCTAATAATTCTTTTTTCTGATCGAATGCTTTAGATTCTTCCTCATTTTCTTCATTACTTGATTTATGAAGTTTGTCGAAAAAATGATTACAAGCAGCTTTAAACTGTTTCCAAACCTTATCACTATCCTTCCTAGGCACATGTCCAACCTTTTTCCAGTCGGTTTGTATCTTTTTCATCAAAGGCATAGTCGCCTTAAGATCTTCGTTATCCTTATTATCTTCTGCAATCTGAATTAGCTCTTTTTTCTTATTGAGATTTTCATATTGCTCCTTTTTCAAGGATTTGTAGTAGGCATTCTTATTACGATTAAATTGTCTTACTACTTGTTTAAAAGCACTCCAAGTGGCTTCATTCTTTTCTCTTGGAACTTTACCAGCATCAAAAAAGGATTGTCTTAAAACTTCTATCTCCTTTATTTTTTGTTGCCATTGGTTATGTGAACTAAAATTAGTTTCTGCAGTTGCCTTTAACTTTTCTATGATCTCTTGTTTTAACTCAAGATTTTTTTCAAATGTCTTTTCTAGATCATCATAATAGGACTGTCTTAGGTCATGAATTTTACGTGTAGCTTCACTAAAACGATCCCAAATATCGTCCCTGAATTCTTTTGCAACAGGGCCAAGTTCTTCCTTCCACATTTTGTGCAGCATTTGTAATTCCCTTAACGCACGATTGGTATCTGTTTCAAGAGTTAACTCTTCTGCACGGTCTATGATCTTTAATTTTTGTTCTAGATTATGTTTAAAATCCATATCTCTAAAATCCCTGTTGAGATGAAGGAAATCATAAAAATTCTCAACGTGGTGATGGTAAGTGTTCCAGACCGTATTGTATTTATCTCTAGGAATAGCACCTGCAGTACGCCATTTGTCCTGTAATTCCTTGAAATGTTTATAGGTTGTGTTTATATTTTCTTCTACTCCCAAAAGACCTTTCAGCTCCTCTATGATCTCTAACCTAAGATTTAGATTCTTATTAAGATCTTGTTTTAGTTGCTGATAGTACTTGTTTCTTTTTTCTTTATAATCAAAATATATAGAATTGAACTCCTTTTTAATTGGGGTAGAATAATGGAAATCTATAATATTTCCACCATCTGCTAGAAATTCTTCTTTTTTCTCTTCTAGTTCTTCATCGAACTTAGCATTGAATTCAGCTTTAATTTCTTCAACATGCTCCTTTATTGCCTGAATTTTCTGAGACTTTATAAGTTGTTCCAGTTCTGCAACCAAGGCCTCTTTTGTCATTGCATGGAAATCCTTCTTCTCAATTCCGTGACGTTCCGTAGTTGTTTCGTCCTCGCTATCTTCTGCTACAGAATCTTCAAATTCAGATTGAACACTTTTCTTTTCTGTTGATACCGGAGTTTCCTCTTCTTCATCTTCCAGATCTTGATCTTTGCTAAGTTCGTGTTCTTTTTCTTTAGTTTCAGAGGACTTGCCAAGAGTTTCACTTTCATCTACCATTGCGTTCTCCAATTCGTACTTTTCCTTTTCTGAAGTAGTTTGTTTGGATTTTTCAGAATCTGAAAATGAATTTTCCTTGGATTCATCTTCATTGCTCTCCTTGTTTTTTTCTGAAGTAATGTCTTTGCTAGCGGAAGCAATTATTTCAGAAGTGTTTTTATCTTCTTTTGGGAGGTCGTCATTCTTCATGTTTTCATTTTCTTGCTGAGACATATTTTTCAATGTTAAGGTTCGTCAAAATATTAATTTCTGAAAGATAACAACTCCGTAAAAACCTAACAAGGTTTTATATCATTTTATGGCTTGAAAGAATAGGCGTGTTAAAATTTCTGATTCCAGATTTCCCAAGCTTTTTCTGCCTGAGACTCTAACATAGCTAGTCCGTTTGTAACTTCCGCGTTTTGAAGTAACGCAAGTTTCATCAATTTTGTATGCGAAGGATTATAAATTAAGTCGAAAACCAAGTGGTTTGACGTAAGTAATTGTGTTGGAATAGGAGGGTACTGCTCGATATTAGGGAAAGTTCCCAGTGGTGTACAGTTAATAATCAGCGTATATTCCTCCATAATTTCTGGAATTACTTCTGAATAAATAAGGTTGTGAGAAGATTTAGATCTGGATACATAGGTTGCTTCAATACCTAATTTTTGAAGTGCATAAGAAACTGCCTTAGAAGCACCTCCGGTTCCTAAGATCAATGCTTTGGTATGATGTGGTTTTAAATACGGTTTAAGAGCTTCAGAAAAACCAAAAAAATCTGTATTGTAGCCAATTAATGTTCCATCGGGCTTTATTTTAATTGTATTTACAGCTCCAATTTCTTTTGCAGTAATCTCTATTTCATCTAAAAATGGGATAATAGCTTCTTTATATGGGATAGTAACATTAAAACCTTTAATCCCAGGATTGTCGCTAAGAAGCTTTGGGAATTGAGTTATATCTGTTAGATCGAAATTTTTATAAGTTGCTTCGATTTTTTCAGAAGAAAATTTCTGATTAAAATACGTTCTGGAAAATGAATAATCGATATTCTTTCCAATGAGTCCAAAGATTTTCATACTGCTTTATTTCGATTTTCATACCAACCCAAACCTAAAACGATAAAAACACCAATTATAATGAAAAAGACTGCGATCCAGGTTTCTGAAGTGGTAAATATTGGAAAATATCTGTCATAATTATCCAGTACTTTATTTCCATGAATATCTAGCCTGAAGTTGCCTTCGGCAGTTAGCTTATAGACCTTTTCTTTCCAAGGCCAAACCACCCCTAAAGAGCCAGTGATAAACCCGATGATAACGGCATAGGTTTCTTTTTTATAACGTTTAAGAACGAATCCTAACAGATGTGAAAGCGAGACGAGTCCTGCTAAAGATCCTAAAGAAAAGACCACAAGCACCTGCAGTAAACGTATTCTTTGCGAATTATCTACAAAGGAGAAATCCATAAGTAATATATCTCCTATGGTATCATATAAGGCATTTACAGAATTTACCAGCAGTAACACATAATTACCAAGAAGGATTAGAATAAAAGAGCCGGAGAGTCCTGGGAGTGTCATTCCCGAAACGCCAATTATTCCGCAAATAAAAACAAACCAAAGATTATCATTTTCTCTGGCAGGCTCCAAAAAACTGATTGCGATCCCTGCAACAACACCCATCATCATAAAGGTAATACTTCGTCTAGACCAGTTTTTGAATTCTTTACTTATGTAGTAAATGGATCCTATGATCATCCCAAAAAAGGAAGCCCAAACATAGAGCTCAAAATGAACAATTAAAAAGTCTAGCAACTGGGAAACACTAAAATAGCTTATCACCATTCCTAGAATTAGAAGACCTAGAAATTTCCCGTTTACGTAATGATAGAGACTTCTAAATCTGCCATTTATTAGCAGTTTAAAAGCTTTAAAATTGATCTTTTGAAGGGAATATATAAATTCTTCGTAAAAGCCGGCAACAAATGCTACAACTCCGCCAGAAACTCCGGGAACCTTATTTGCGGCTCCCATTGCTAAACCTTTAAGTACTAGAAATACTTTGTCACTAAAGGTCCTGGTTTGTTGCATTTTGAGCGATTGGTTTTTGGTTGGCTACGCGCTCTAAGATAAGAATTAAAGTAAATCCTGCAAGAATTAATGCAATAGCAGCAATTATATGCGATTCACCTTGATAATTAGTTGGCCATACCGATGCATCCCTGAGAATAATGGTCTTTTCTCCTATTTGTTTAGATTCTAGAACTTCTTTCCATGGCCATATTTTATTTAGAGAGCCAGCTATAAAACCTGTTAAAACAGCCAAAGTGATACTGCTATAGTGATCAAATAGCCATTTTAAAACACGGGAAAAGGATAAAAGTCCTACAATAGCACCTAAAGCAACTACACCTAGGGTTTTAAACTCGAAATCGTGGGCAGCTTCTGTTATCGTTTTATAAGATCCCAAAAGCACCAATATAAAAGCTCCAGAGATACCTGGTAAAATCATAGCACAAACAGCAATGGAACCAGCCAAGAATAAAAACCAAAGACTAGTATTTGTCCCCATAGGAGGTAAGGTTACAATGTAAACTGCAATTGCGGCACCTATTATCAAGGCTAGAACAATTTTAAAATTCCATTTAGGGATTTGTTTAGCTACATACCAGATACTTGCTAGAATAAGTCCGAAGAAAAAGGACCAGATCATTATCGGATGCGCTTCCAATAAATAATTGGTTAAACGCATTACGGTGAATATACTGATCAAAATTCCAGAGAGAAGAGCAACTATAAAAGAACCATTGGCTTCTTTCCACATCGCAGCAAAACCTTGCTCTTTCCAAGTTTTAATCAGGCCTAAATTAATCCCACTTATGGTATTAATTAGTTCCTGGTAAATGCCTGTAATAAATGCAATAGTTCCTCCAGACACTCCCGGAACTACATCTGCAGCACCCATTGCCATTCCTTTAAGAGTAATTGTAAGGTAATCTTTTAAGCTTCTTTGCATTTTTATATAATCAAGATCTTCGGGGCAAGCCCACAAAATATTCCCGATAGTTCGGGAAGAAAATACTTTTAAATTTCTAGGAATCCCGATAGCTATCGGGACGGGTAATTAAACCCTCATTGAGGGATTAAAAAATTCTTTTCAAAAGTAATTAAAAAATCAGGATGTCTTTAGGTAAGAATTAATAATTTCTTTCACGCTTTTTCTACTGAATATTTGTGGGAAAAGCTCCTCTATAATAATATAATATTCAGAATCTAATTTAAGTCCGTTATTTAAATGGAAATATCCTTTATCGCCTTCATTTAAATTAAAATATAAGCCAGCTAATCGATATTCAATTTCTGAAGAATCAGGATAAAATTCTACTGCCTGCATTAAGTTTTGAATTGCAGTTTCATATTCGCCAAGATTAATAAGTATGTCGCAACGTCTAATCCAGGTTTCTAGCTCATAATTACCAAGCTCAATAGTTTTTTGATACCCGCGTTCCGCTTCTTCAAAGAAACTAAGCCTGCTATTGATCTTAGCAAAACGCTTCCAATAAAGCACATTTTCCTCGTCAATATTAATTGCTTTATTAATATAATAAAGTGCTTTTTGATAATTCTTCTTCTTGAAATAAAAATCGGTAATTGCAATCCATCCTTTATCTAACAAAGGATCTTCATGAACGGTTTTGGAATAATTTTCCAAAGCATATTCGTCCATGCCTAATTTCTCAAAGCACTTACCTATTCTTAAGTAAGCAAAAGAGGTGGGATCATCTAGATCTAAGGTTATGTTATAGTTTTCTATTGCTTCATTATATCTACCTAATTTCTCTAAGACCTTTCCTTTTTCAAGGTAAGCCCCAATAAAATAATCATCGCTAATTATGGCGAAATCAAATGCCATTAAAGCCTTATCTAATTGTTTAAGGTCAAAATATTGCTTTCCAACTTGGTGCCATGCAACTTCGCAATATGGATTCTTGTTAAGAAACGCATTTAGAAAATCTATAGATTCATTTTTTTGCTCCAGAAAATCGAAACAATACATGATATTATATAGCGCAGAATAATCTTCTTCATCTGCCTCTAAACATTGCATGAAGCTTAGCTTGGCATTTTCAAAATCTTCTAAGAATAAATATTCCATTCCTAATAAGGAATAGACATCTGCGGTATCTAGAGTTATTTCAAGGGCAAGTTCCAGCATTTGGATCGCCTTTTTGTGATCATCTCTTTTGGAAAAAATATTGGCTTTCTGAATAAAGATCTCCTCATTGGAAGATTCCAGAGTATGTAGTTCGTTCAAGAGACCATCTGCTAAGTCCAATTTATCCTCAAATACGAGGATCTCAACTTTAAATAGTTTCAGGTTCGTGGAAGTGGGATGTTGTGCCAATCCTAATTTCACAGCTTTTTTAGCCAATGCAATCTTTCCATTCTCCAAATAATGGTGAATGATATCCTCAAATTCTTCTGAATCAAAAAACAACACATCGTTTGTTTTTAGCATAGATTCAAAACGGGTAAGTGAGAAATTGTTTTCTTCGTTATGGCTTAATTGCATACACTGGGGATTACGTGATTTCTACAGTACTAAAGTTATAAAGGATAACACATGAACTGTAAGGGTATCTATATTGTTTTTAACAAAGTAATTAACAAGTTAGAATTGACTTTCAATTTCGTTTAAAATGTCAATAATAATGCCACATCCTTCTTTAATTTCCTGATTTGTAATTGTTAAGGGAGGGGTTATTCTAATGGCAGTTTTTTCAAATAAAAGCCAAAACAAAATTAGACCTTTCTCTTGTGCTTTCAAAATAATTTTAGTCGCCATTTCTTCTGAAGTGGTTATCACAGCCAGCATAAGTCCTATTCCACGGATTTCTTTAATAAGTGGGTGTATAAGGAGTTCTCTGAATAGTTTTTCCTTCTGAAGAGCCTCTGCCATAAGGTCAGATTCTGTGATCTCTCGTAAAGTGGCTAATGCTGCTGCGGCAATTACAGGGTTACCTCCAAATGTGGTGATATGTCCCAATTTCGGATTGTCCATTAGGGTATCCATCACTTTTTCTGAAGCAGTAAAGGCGCCAATAGGCAGCCCGCCACCCATGCCTTTTCCCATTACTAAAATATCTGGAACCATATTGTAATGCTCAAATCCAAATAATTTACCAGTACGTCCAAAGCCAGGCTGGATTTCATCTAAGATCAACAACGCGCCAACTTGTTCACAGTGTGATTTTAGTTTTTGTAAGTAGTTATTTTTGGGAACTATAAATCCGGCACCTCCTTGGATAGTTTCTAGTATTACTGCTGCGGTATTCTCTGTAATGTTTTGAAAATCTTCTTCAGCATTAAAATTTAGGAAGCTAACGTCTCCAATAAGAGGTCTAAAAGGAGCGACCCGCTCTTCAAAGCTCATTAAACTTAGGGAACCCATTGTGTTTCCATGATAGGCCATTCTTGCTGCAATTATTTCAGACCTTCCTGTAGATCTTCTAGCTAATTTTAAAGCACCTTCAATAGCTTCGGTTCCAGAATTAGTGAGGTATGTTTTGCTTAAAGATTTTGGTAATTTCTTGGCGAGAAGTTTGGTTAAATCAACGGCAGGGGATAAGGCATATTCACCATATACCATCACATGTAAATATTTTTCGGCTTGATCTTTAATAGCGTTTACCACACGAGGATGACAATGCCCTAAGCTGCATGCCGAAACTCCGGCTACAAAATCTAAATACTTTTTCCCCTGTATTGAATAAATATAGGAGCCTTTAGCATGAGATATTTCCATAGCTAAGGGATGCGGAGTAGTTTGCGCTTGATATTTTAAAAAATCTTCTTTCAACTATCTTAAATTTTAGTAGTTCCTTTTCCAGATTTCTTCTTTTTCTCTAATTTTTTTTTCTTGTCTAATAAAAGAGAATCAATTTTTTTTATAGGAACTCCTAAACTATCAACTTTGGTGTCTTTTAGATCATCTGGAGTTAATCTGGAATTCTCATTCAATAAGGATGGTTCTCCGTTAGTTTCATCAAAGAAGTCCTCTTGCTCCTCGGGTAAGGGTATGCCTTTGATCTTCGTTAATTTTGGGGGTTCTTCGCCTTTAAATAGATCAGATTTTTCTAATAACTGTTCTTCTCCACGCCAATTAAAGCCGGGTAGTTCTCTTGCATTTGAGGGAAATTCTTCAGGGGGCGTAAGAGTACCGTCTACTTGTTTGTAATAATAGATGTCTCGAATTGTTTTATCTTCAAAAAGGATCTTTATAGAGCTAGACAATGTTTTATTAATTCCTAGCAATTCATTCTCCTCATTCCTACTGTAATATATAGTTTCAGTATTTTTTATGATATCTACCTGATACAGCTCATTACTAACAAATAATCCAGTGAGTTCTTTTCCTTTTACTTGATTATAACCTTCTATACTATCTTTCTGAATAAGAAATGCATCATAAAAGACCTTGAGAGAATCAAGTTTTTCTGTTACAGGATTATTTAGAATATGAATGGTATCTCCAGTCATCTGGTTATTATCTGACCAAATTACTGGTGTTCGTTTTGTAGAAACAGAGGTTGAAGGCACATTCCCAATATTTAAAAGCTTCGTGATTCCTTTTTTCTGATTCACATAAATAGAATCACTTTTTCCGCTAATATCACTTTTAAAGAGCTTAACATTGTAAAAACCTCTTACGATCCTGTTTTCTGGTTTTCCTGTGATCATTAGCGTGTCACTATGAATAAATATAGAATCCTTATCCTGAATTGTAGCAGCTAAAGCACGCTTGGTTATAAAGACAGAATCTTTTTCGCGATAGACTTCAGCATAATGACCAGTTATTAAACTGTTATTTAAAGTATCGGTTACTTTAATATTGTTTGTGCCTGAAGCAAAACTTTTAGCTCGATTAAAATATAAGCTGTCTCCTTCAAGAACTCTGTTTTCATAATCTATTCTGGAATTTTTTACAAAATACCCAACATCCCCTCTGGTGTCATAAAATCCACGCTCACAATAAACAGTGCTTGTTTCACTTACTATAGTTGTTGGTCCATATAAATAAGCAGCACCACTATCTGAATAGAAATCCAATTGCTGAGAATTTATAGTGTATTTAGGGTTGGTTACTTTTACATCGCTGAGGAATGAATACTTATCCTGATCCATATAATACCTACCTATTCTACTGGTAAGCACGCTGGCAGTATCGCGAACAGTTCCGCCGCTCCTGTAATAGGCTTGTTGTTTTACTCTATCAAAGAATAAAGTATCTGTTTCTATGGAAGATTGGGGGCGGCTCATTTTTACATTACCGCTCGCAAAGGCGAACTGAGTAGTTCCATTATACTCTGCATACTTGCTTTGCATGGTAACGGTATCTCCCTGCTGCATCCTCACATTTCCATAAGCTTTAAAAAAATTCGCTTCGTCGTAGTGAATTGCCTGATCACACCATATTTCTATCCCTTCATGAATAAAATGAACCTGATTGGTCACTTTGCTCAAGATAATGGCGCCGGGATATTTGTTTTCATCTTTCAACGTTCTATCACTGGTGTAATCTATTTTTTTGGATGTTTGGGCATAGAAGTTACCATTACAGCAAAAACATAGAATTAAGGTAACTATATAATAGGTGGATTTTTTCAAACTGAATAATTTGAATCAAAAGTAAGGAAAAGCCATATAATGATAGAGCTGGTTAATTAAAAATAATTTAAACTGAAGATATTTGAATAATTCTTAAAGAATAGATCCCCATTAAATTGATTTCAAAAGGAATGCCTAGAAATGTTAGAGAATAGCTAATACTCATAAACTTTTCTAAATTTTAACTATAATTAATAGTTATAAAATTGCTTTAAGGAAATATTAACTCTCTGTTTAAAACCGAATCTGTCTTTCTCCCGTAAGTTTGGATATAATCTAGAAAACTTAATTATGAAAAAACCAATGATGAAAGTGGAAGTATCTTCGGAAACCCACTCAAAAAGTAATAACTCGCGTAGAAAATTTTTAAAAATGGGAGGATTGGCAGTAGTTGGTTCCAGCCTACTTTTATACGGATGTAGCGATGACGATGACATTTCAGGCCCTGTTACTCCAACACCTGGAGAACCTTTCGATTTAGGAAGCGGAGATGTAGGTATTTTAAATTATGCTTATGCATTAGAGCAGCTTGAAGCAGAATTTTATACCCAAGTTATCGCAGGATCTTATTTCGCTAGTGCTGATCCTGAAGAAAAATTGATTTTACAAGATCTTTATGATCACGAGGTAATTCATCGTGAATTTTTTAAGGCTGCAATCACAGGAGCAGTAGGCGGTGATATGAGTAAAGTATTACCAGAATTAGAATTTGACTTTAGTGGTGTAGATTTTGGTAGTAGAGATGCTGTTTTAGGAACTGCTCAAGTTCTGGAAGATACAGGAGTATCTGCATACAATGGAGCAGGTGCAAGAATAGAACTTCCACTTTACCTTACAATTGCGGGTAAAATCGTATCTGTAGAGGCGCGTCATGCTGCTGCTATTAGATCTATTTACCTACCAGGGAATACAGAATTTGCTGGAGATGATGTAATTGATGCAAATGGTTTAGACCCTGCAACTCCCCCTGCAGATGTACTTGCAGCTGTTGTAGCAACAGGATTTCTTACAACTCCATTTACGGCAAACAACTTACCAGCACCTATGGTAGGATAATCTAATTTAAACTTAAAAAACAACATTATGAATATTATAAAATTTTTAGACGAATTTACTTCGGAAAGCTTAACTCAAAAGGTCTCCTCTAGAAGAGATGTTTTTGGAACATTTGGTTCTTTAGGAAAAAAAGCTGCATTAGCTGCAATTCCCTTTGGAATGGCTGCAGGATCAGGAAAAGCTTTTGCACAAACAAATGGGAATACTCCTATAGATTCCTTAAACCTTGCATTAACCCTTGAGTATCTGGAAGCTGAATTTTACATTAGAGCTTTAGATTCTGGAGTGCTTCCTGCTGGAAGACCAGAAGATGTTTACAACCAGATTTCTAAACATGAGACAGCTCACGTAGAATTTTTGAAAACAAATTTGGGAGATGCTGCTGTAGAATCACCAGAATTTGATTTTACTGTAGGTGGAATGTTTGATCCATTTAATGAAAATGGAATTGGGCAAGAAACAGCTTACGCTCAGTTGTTGGCATTAGCACAAGCTTTTGAGGATACTGGAGTAAGAGCTTATAAGGGACAAGCCCCAAATTTAATGGGAACTGCTTTTTTAACACCTGCGCTACAAATTCACTCTGTAGAGGCAAAGCATGCTTCTGAAATTAGAAGGTTAAGAGCATTTGTTTTAGGAGAAACCTTAAACGATAATGCTTTAGGATGGATTACTCTTAACAATAGAGGACCAGGAATGCCAGAAGCTACACAAGCAGTATATGATGGTGAAGAGAATATATCACAAGGTGGTGTAGATCTTGTAGCTGCAACTGGATTTAGTGCAACATCAGTATCTCAATCTTTTGATGAGCCAATGACTGGTGAAACTGCAACAGCTATTGCAAGCTTGTTTATAAAGACTGATAGTGATAACTAGAAGTTAAGCTAGATTTGATTTATATTAAAAATGCCTTTCAGAAATGAAAGGCATTTTTTTATTTAATATATTAAATGAAACTATCTATGGATAGTTTGCTTTCTATCTGGTCCCACAGAAATTACAGAAATAGGAGTTTTTAATTCATCCTCTAAAAATTTCACGTACTCCATAAATTCTTTTGGTAGTTCGGAAGCTTCAGTCATCTTAGTAAGATCTTCTTTCCAGCCTTTGAATTCTGTATACACAGGAGTAACATTTTCCGGTTCTATGTTATAAGGTAAATGTGTAATTTCTTCTCCTTTATATTCATAAGAAGTGCATATTTTTAAAGTTTTAAAACCACTTAGTACATCCCCTTTCATCATGATCAATTGAGTGATCCCGTTTATTTGCACTGCATATTTTAGCGCAACAAGATCTAACCATCCACATCTTCTTGGACGCCCTGTTGTAGCTCCAAATTCATTTCCAATTCTACCCATTCTTTCTCCATCTTCATCGAAAAGCTCGGTAGGGAAGGGGCCACTTCCAACTCTGGTAGTATATGCTTTAAAGATCCCAAAAGCATCTCCAATTTTGTTTGGCGCTACTCCTAGTCCTGTACAAGCTCCTGCTGCAGTGGTATTAGAAGAGGTCACAAAAGGATAAGTACCAAAATCTATATCTAATAAAGAACCCTGAGCACCTTCAGCTAAAATAGATTTCCCATCTTCTTGTGCTGTTTGTAAGTATTGCTCACTATCTATAAACTTCAAGGTTTTTAATAGTTCAACAGCTTTAAAAAATTCTGTTTCTAATTCGGCTAGATTATATTGTACATCTACATTATAGAAGCTTATCATAGCTTCATGCTTGTCTGCCAATAATCTGTATTTTTCTTTCCAATTGTCCAGTTCAAGATCCCCAACACGAATCCCATTTCTTCCAGTCTTGTCCATATAAGTTGGTCCAATCCCTTTAAGTGTAGAGCCAATCTTGGCTTTTCCTTTAGAAGCTTCAGAAGCTGCATCTAGCAACCTATGAGTAGGAAGAATTAAGTGAGCTTTTCTTGAGATGTAAAGATTTTTTCTATAATCCGTTTTGAAAGCATCTAGATTTTCAAGTTCTTTTTTGAAAATAACAGGATCTATAACCACCCCATTTCCAACAAGATTTATGGTGTCTTTATGAAAAATCCCGGATGGAATCGTGTGAAGAACATGTTTTTGACCATCAAATTCCAAAGTGTGACCTGCATTTGGCCCTCCTTGAAATCTAGCGATTATGTCATATTTTTTGGTAAATACATCTACAATTTTACCTTTTCCTTCATCTCCCCATTGTAATCCGAGTAGTAAGTCTACTGCCATAAATATCTAATTAGTTGATTGTTTTTTTGTGCCGTAAAAGTATAAAGAATGTTTAGAAACTTCAATATTAAAAACTTCTTCTATTGTTTGTTTTATACTTTGAATTCTAGGATCGCAAAATTCTATTACTTCTCCTGTATCAGTTAAGATTATATGATCGTGTTGCCTATCAAAATAAGATTTTTCATACTGCGATTGATTTTGGCCGAATTGATGTCTTCTCACCAAACCGCAATCTAAAAGCAATTCTATAGTATTATATAAGGTGGCTCGACTCACTCTATATTTCTTATTTTTCATACTAATATAAAGCGACTCAATATCAAAATGCTCTTCATTATTATAGATCTCCTGTAAAATAGCAAAACGTTCCGGGGTTTTACGATGCCCTTTATCTTCCAAAAATTTGGTAAATACATTCTTTACTACAGCCTGATCGTTCTTATTTCCACTTTTCTTGCTCATAATATTGCTTCGTTTGCAAAGGTATTGGTTTATTCTCTTGACACCTTATCTATCCCACTTATTTTTTTAAGATGTTCTATTAGTGTGTCTAAGATCGAATTGTTTTTTACAATAACAGTTATTTTACCAGTAAATACACCATCTGCACTATCAAAATTAATACTTCGCATATTTACATTCATGCTTTTTGAAATTTCTTTAGTGATCTCACTAACCAATCCTAAATTATCTATTCCTCTTAAATTTATGACCGCCTTAAAATCTTGTTGTGACGAATCTATCCATTTTGCCTGAATAATTCGATAGGCATAATTACTTTGAAACTGAATGGCATTGGGGCAATCCTTTTTATGAACTTTTATTCCTTCACTAACAGTAATAAAACCGAACACCCGATCTCCGGGAATAGGGTTACAACAATTAGCTAATTTATAATCAAGAACCTCTTCTTCCTTACCAAATACTATCTGATCGTACTTGGAGGTGATCTCTTCTTTGTTAAGATCTTCTGCTACAGGTGCTTTTCTGATCTTATTTTTAAAGTAGCTCACAAAAGCATTACTTCTATTGGCTGTAAATTCCTTTAAACTTTTATTATCTATTTTCCCAATTCCAACTCTATAAAAGAGATCTAAGCTGGTTTTTAATTTGAAGTGAATCACCAACTCATTAATCATACTCTCGTTAAAACTGAGTTTTTGGGATTTTAACTTCCTTGCAAGAACAGCTTTACCTTCTTCTGCAAGTTCTTTTTTCTCTTCTCTTAACGAAGATTTTATCTTAGCTCTAGCTCTAGCCGTGCTTGCATAGTCTAACCAGTTAACATTGGGCTTTGCATTGTCTGAAGTGATGATTTCTATTTGATCGCCACTTTTTAATTCATGACTTAGCGGTACCAATTTGTTATTTACCTTCGCACCACGAGTATGTAGGCCTATGGCCGTATGTATGCTAAATGCGAAATCTAAAGGAGTTGCTCCCTTTGGCAAAGATTTTAGATCTCCTTGTGGAGTAAATACAAAGATCTCCTTGGCGTATAAATTCAGTTTAAATTGCTCAACAAAATCTACAGCATTGGCTTCAGAATTTTCCAAAGCTTCCTGTAATCTGTTTAACCATTCTTCCATGGTCTTTTCTTCCTGCTCGACGCCTTGTTTGTACTTATAATGAGCCGCATATCCTTTTTCGGCTATTTCATTCATTCGCTCACTTCTAATCTGGACTTCTACCCATCTTCCTTTAGGCCCCATAACAGTAATGTGCAAAGCTTCGTAACCAGTAGATTTAGGTGAAGAGATCCAATCCCGTAATCGAATAGGATTCGGTCTAAAGTGATCAGTTACTATCGAGTATATTTTCCAGGCTAAGAACTTTTCATTTGCTATATCACCTTTATAGATTATACGAACGGCAAACTTATCGAAGACTTCATCAAAAGTGATATTTTGAGTCTTTATTTTTCTCCAGATAGAATAGATAGACTTTGGCCTTCCTTTAATAGTATACTCTAATTGCTCTTGGTTTAAAGAGTCTTTTATAACCTGTGTAAATGCATCAATATATGCGTCTTGCTCTTGTTTACTTTCTCTAATTTTCTGAAGAATATCATTGTAAACTTCAGGTTCTGTATATTTTAAACTGAGGTCTTCAAGTTCAGTTTTAATGCTATATAAACCAATTCTATGTGCAAGAGGCGCATAAATATATAGTGTTTCTGAAGCTATTTTAACCTGTTTATCCGGTTTCATAGCATCCATAGTTTGCATATTATGCAACCTGTCTGCAATTTTAATGATGATTACCCTAACATCGTCATTAAGGGTAAGCAACATTTTTCTGAAATTTTCTGCTTGTAGAGAAACATCTTTATCTTGTTGTTGCTGTAAGTGCGAGATCTTGGTAAGTCCGTCTACGATTAACGCAACAGTTTTACCAAAAATCTTTTCAATTTCTTCTATAGAATACGTGGTATCTTCTACTACATCGTGAAGTAATGCGGCAGCAATAGAAGTAGCATCCAATCCTATTTCTGAAGCAACTATTTTTGCAACCGCGATAGGATGAAATATGTAAGCCTCTCCAGATTTTCTACGCTGATCTTTATGCGCCTCTACAGAAGTATCAAATGCCAATCTAATTAAATTTTTATCTTCTTTAGATAGGGATCTGTAACTTATGCGTAACAATTCTTTATACTGGCGCGCAATTTCTTTATTTTCTTTTACTACTGCAGCTTCTGTCATAGCTTAAAATTACGATTAACATTGTAAAGAAACAACTACAAACTAAGAGCTTAAGTTTTTAATTCGCTGTAATAAGGTTGGGTGCGAATAATGCATAAAAACATAAGCTTTATGTGGGGTTAAGTTGCTTAAACTAGATTTGGATAATTTTTTAAGACTGGAAATCAATGATTCTGAATTATAAGTGTTTTTAGCAAAATCATCTGCCTGATATTCAAATTTTCGAGATAAATAATTCATTAGCAAACCAGTAATTTCTGAAATAGGACTGTATAAAATCCCGAAAGCGATCAACCCAATATGAAAACTCGGATTTTCTACTCCTAAGGCTTGAGAGAGTAACTCATTTCCAACAAATATGGACAATACCCACAGAGTTAATCCTGTGGTTAATATGGAAGCCAGTAGATTTACAATTATATGCTTTTTCTTATAATGTCCTACTTCATGCGCCAAAACACTAACAATTTCTTCTTCGCTAAGATCATTAACCAGTGTATCATAAAGAGTGATCCTCTTTTCTTTACCAAAGCCAGAGAAATAGGCATTTGCCTTAGTGCTCCTCTTTGAGCCATCTATTATAAAAATATTATCTAACTGAAAACCTACTTCATGGGCATAGGCTTCAATTTTAGACCGAAGCGATCCATCTTGAAGTGGAGATTGTTTGTTGAAAAGTGGAACAATGAGCTTTGCATAAAACATATTGGTAAACACAATAAAAGCAGTAACCATGATCCAGGAATACCACCAAAAATCGGTGGAAGTTAATTGGTAGAACCATACGATCAATGCCAAAATTCCACCTCCAACGATGATCAGCAAACCCCAGGATTTCAATTTATCTAATACAAATAATTTCTTTGTGGTTTTATTAAATCCATATTTCTCCTCGATCACAAAGGTGCTGTAATAGGAAAAGGGAAGTGTGAGTATATCACTGGCAAACATGATTATCCCGAAGAAAATTAAGGCTTTATAAATAGGATTCTCAGTAAAACTACCAGCAACTTCATTTACATATGCAAAGCCTTCAAAGAAGAGAAAACCCAATAAAATAATCAATGAGAAAGCAGAAGAAACTACACCGAATCTATATACCTCTTTCTTGTAATCCTGAGATTTTCGATATTCTGCATCATCATATACATCTTCCAATTCTTTTGGGATTGGATCGTTAAACCGACTTGCATTTAAAGAATCTAAAATTTTATCGATTATAAAATCGATTAAAATGATTGTAACAATTATATAAAATAAGATTTCAGCGCTCACGTAGAATATTTTTTTTGGAGAAAAAGATTAATATATGTGATATAATTGAATGAATAACGATAATTAGCATAAATGATGCTACTTTCAGTTTTACTAGGAAAAACCTCGTTGGCGTTTGGCTTCGAAAATTAAAATTCCAGCCGCTACAGATACATTCATGCTATCTATTTCTCCACTCATAGGAATAATGATGTTTTGAGTAGAATGATCTATCCATTCTTTGCTTAAGCCTGTTGCTTCAGTTCCAACAACTATTGCTGAAGAATTAGTAAAATCTATTTCAGAATAATTTTTTGAAGCTTGTAGTGCAGCAGTATAAATAGAGATCTTATGTTTCTTTAAAAAACTGATGATTTCTGAAGTAGTTCCAACTGCAATGTTATTTGTGAAAACACAACCTACACTAGATCTAATAATATTAGGATTAAAAAGATCGGTTTTGGGATTGGCAATGATTACAGCATCCACATTCGCAGCATCTGCAGTTCTTAAGAGCGCTCCAATATTCCCTGGTTTTTCAGGAGCTTCAGCAATCAACAATAATGGATTCTTTGAGCTTAGCTGAAGCGAATCCAGAGATAATTCTTTAGATCTAAATAAAGCCATCACCCCTTCTGTGCTACCACGATAAGCGATCTTTTCATAAACATCTTTAGAGAGCTCAGTAATCAAAGGCTTGTTTTTAGTATTCGTGTTCAGTTCTCTCAATCCTTCAGCGGGAAATAAAGAATCACAAAAAAAGAATTCTTCGCAAATGAATTTTCCTTTAAAAGCAAGCTGAATTTCCCTAAGTCCTTCAACTATAAAAACACCTTCTTTTTTTCTATTTCGGGACTTCTCCTGAAGCTGAAGCAGTCTTTTAACAGCCGGATTCTGTGCGCTAGATATTTGTTTGATCATCCTGTAAAAATAAATACTTATTGATAGTTACAACTAAAAAACCTCTGAAATTATCAGAGGTTTTTGATTAAAAATGAAAATAATTTAAATTCTGTCCCGATGTCTATTTGTCATCCCGACCTTAGGAGGGATCTCTTATTGAGTTGGATTTTGCTTCGTTGAGATTCTTCGCTCCACTGCGTTGCGCTCTGAATGACAACCTTTTTCTAATTTCGAATATTCAGAAACGTTTTCAAAACTATTCTTTTTTCTGATTTTCATATTTTTCAGAATATCGGTGATATAATTCAGTTTGATGACTTTCTAAACTCAATTCTCTTCCCTGTATAAATGCTTTTGTCAACTTATTAGTTCTCATATCCAAGGCATCACCTTCACTAATAAAAAGAGTCGCATCTTTTCCTTTCTCTAAAGTTCCTAATCTATCATCTATTCCTAATATTTTTGCATTGTTTAAGGTGATCAGTTTTAAGGCTTCTTCTTTGTCCATTCCACTTGCTGCAACGGTTCCTGCATAAAAAGGCAAGTTTCGGGTACTGGCTCGTTCCATTTGTCCGCTGCTTTCCAATCCTACTAAAATTCCTTTATCACTAAGTAGCTTTGCCAGTTTATAATTATAGTCATAATCTTCATCATCCTGGTTTGGAGTGCTGTGAGGACGTGTAGCTAAAACAGCTATATTTTCAGCTTTTATTAGATCTGCAACTTTTACTGCATCATATCCACCCACAATAACCATATCTTTTAAATTCTGATCTTTTTTAAACTGAATAGCATCCACAATTTCACGTTCTCCATCTACATGAACAAACACCTTTTTTCCATTGGTAAAAACAGTTTCCATAGATTTAAAAGGCAGGTTTTCTTGCTTTTGTTCTCCCGCCATATAAGCTCTGGAATTATTGAAGAATTGTGATAGTTTTAAAATGTCTTCAGCATATTTTTCATTTGGCTTCAAACCTCTTTCTTCACCTAACCACCATTTTCCTCGTTTAAAGCTATTTGGCCAATTAATATGTAATCCATTGTCTTTCTTTATTGCAGCGTCTTCCCAGTTCCAGGCATCAAACTGAACAATAGAAGAAGTCCCAGAAATAGTTCCTCCTCTTGGAACTATTTCTCCAATTAAAACTCCATTTGGCCTCATACTTTCAACGATCTGACTTTCAGCATTATAGGCCACTAAGCTTCTAATATGTGGCAACATTTCACCAATTTCGTCTTCATCGTCTGTAGGTCTCAAAGACGCAATTTCTACTAGACCGAGTGTAGTATTAGGTGCAATAAAACCTGGATACACATGCTTGCCTTCAGCATTTATAATAGTCCCGCGGTATTGCATTTTTGTAGTGGTAGCATCTAAAACCTGAGTTAAGATTCCATTTTCAAAAATTATAAGGCTGTTCTCTATAAGCTCTCCATTCCCAATATGCGCTGTAGCTCCAACTATAGTGATGGCTTCAGATTGTGAAGCAGCAGGAGTTTGCTGTGCGTTTATTGAACTAGTAATTATTAAAATTCCCAGTATAAATAATATATTTAATCTTTTCATCTTTTTCAATATTAGTAAGTTTCCAAAGTGTCACAACCCATTTTTTGATCTTCTTTTTTGGTAGCAGCTTGTGTTTTTGCTCCCCCGTTCTTCGCGGATAGCATTTGTCCCGTTAGCATATTTTTTTGCTGAGCAATTTCTTTTCGAAGTTCCTTATCTTTTTCAATATCAAAATAAACAGTTCCTTCAATAAGCGTTTTTTCAGCTTTGCTATAAATAGAAAGTGGATTTCCAGACCATAAAACTACATCTCCGTCTTTGCCAGTTTCAATACTTCCAACGCGATTGTCGATATGCAATAATTTCGCAGGATTAAGAGTCACAAATTTCCAAGCTTCTTCTTCAGAAATCCCTCCATATTTTACACTTTTTGCAGCTTCTTGATTTAATCTTCTGCTCATTTCTCCATCATCACTATTAATAGCAACAGTAAGACCTGCATTATGCATTATTGCTGCGTTATAAGGAATAGCGTCTTTTACTTCGTATTTGTAAGCCCACCAATCTGAAAACGTAGATGCTCCCGCACCATGTTCTTTCATTTTATCGGCAACCTTGTATCCTTCTAAAATATGGGTGAACGTGTTAATTCTAAAATCGAAAGCTTCGGCAACCTTCATAAGCATATTGATCTCACTTTGAACATACGAGTGACTACTTACAAAACGTTCGCCATTCAGAATTTCGATCAAGGTTTCCATTTCTATATCTTTCCTGTAATTTCCGGTTTTCTTAGCTGCTTCATAATCTCTCGCCTGACTAAAATAATCTGTAAACACCTGCTCTACACCCATTCTTGTTTGTGGAAACCTGCTTTTACTATCCCAATTGGATTGTTTTACATTTTCCCCAAGCGCAAATTTTATGAATTTAGGGGAGTCTGGAAAGATCATATCTTTTGCATTTGAGCCCCATTTTAATTTCATGATCGCAGAACGCCCTCCAATAGGATTGGCCGAACCATGTAATAGCTGAATTGATGTAACACCACCGGCAAGATTTCTATAAATATTGATATCTGTAGGGTCTATAACATCTTCCATAGTTACTTCTGCTGAAGAGTTTTGCCCTGCTTCATTAATCGCAGAAGCTCCAATATGGGAATGTTCATCTATAATTCCGGTAGTTAAATGTTTCCCAGAAGCATCTATAACTTTCGCTTTTCCAGAACTAATATTTGCTCCGATTTCAGCGATTTTTCCGTCTTTTATTAAAACATCTGTTTTCTCCAGAATCCCTTTTTCAGTATTGGTCCAGACAGTTGCATTTTTAAATAAAATATCTTCTTGTTTTGGTAGTTCCTTGAAACCGTATGCCATATTTGGATAGCTTAGGGACACAATTGGAAGAATACTGTCATTTTTATCTTCTTTCTTTTCGTCCTTTTCTTTTGATTTATCTAAAGATTTGGAGGCAGTGAACGAAGTTTCTTGACCATTACTTAAAATAGCTCGGCCATTTATTATATTAGTGTCATCAGTTACTTTTGCAATCAATCTTGTATATTCAGTTTTGGTTGAATCTGGCGACGACAATAATAATTGCATCCAGGTATCTGTATAAGATAACTTAGATTTGATCTTTGCATCTCCCAATTTCACTTCGGCTTTAGGAGAATTTGGTTTTCCTGTAATTTCCAGATCATACTTCTTTCCGTCTACTGCCAAAGAATATTTACCTTCAAGATTTACGGTATTCATGTTTTCTAAAACCACTTTTTGACCTTGTATCCAGTTCTCAAATAGTACCGTTTCTTTGTCAAAAATATCTCCTGAAGTAATTAAAAAATTCGCCCAAGCGCCTTGTTTTATTACCCCAAGTTTATTTTCTTCTCCTAGAAATTTTGCTGGAGTTGTAGTTAAAGCCGCAAGTGCTTTCTTTTTATCTAAGCCATAAGAAATAGCTTTTAAAAGGTTTTCCCTAAATTTCTTTTCATCTTTTAAATTTTGTGTTGTTAAGATAAAAGGGATATTGTTTTTGGCAAGCTGCATCAGGTTAGTTGGAGCCTGATTCCATCGCTTCATATCTTGCAAGCTCACGTTGCTTGCCATAAATGGATTTTCAAGATCATAAGCCTCGGGAAAATCCAAAGGAATAATAAATGTGGCGTTGGTATTCTTTACTTCAGCAATTCTTTCAAATTCATTTCCACTTCCAAAAATGAGATATTGGATCCCATATTCATCTCCAACTTTATCGGCTCTTAATTCATCTAATAAATTATCGGTCTTAAAAATCTGGGGTAAGGTTTTGTTTCTATTTAATGCTTCTAATGCCAGATCTTTGTTTGAAATATTCCCCTTTTCATACCATGCTGCATCTATATAGGTTTGTCTTAACAATGCCATAGCACCCATTATAGAAGTAGGATAGGATTGTATAGATTTTACACTTTTATCGAAGGAAAGAAAATTAGCCGATTTGTCTTTTAAAATACGATCTCCTTCAGACCCTTCAGCATTCAAGCTTACCAGCATTCCGGTTCCACGCATAATTCCATCAGCAAGATGAGTATTCACCGCTCCAAATCCGTTTTTCTGAAATTTTTCTGCTTCGGTCTTATCAAAGGTAAAAGACTCCAATGCATTTGTTTCGGGACGTATATGATCATTCCAGTAATAGCCTTCTCGGCTTGCATTATATTGTGGCTGTCCGTTCGCGCTTTCAGCTTTTGTTGGTTTTTTCATCCCAAAATCACTGTAGATCTCAATGAAAGATGGATAAATCGCTTTGCCTTTTAGGTCTATAACGATACTGTTTTTAGGAATTGCTATGCTCTTGCCAACAGCAGTCAATTTACCTTCTCTAACCGCGATCATCCCATTTTCTATAATAGTGTTAGGGTCTACATGAATTTTAGCGTTTTTGAAAACGGTGTAATTGGTATTTTTAGAATTTACACCATCATTGTTTGGAAAGTAATCTTGCGCATACAAGTTTAACCCAGAAGAAAAGACTAGGCATAAGAGTAGGAATTTTAATCTCATAAAATTAGTTGTTTAAAAGTAGTTTGCTTTTGAAAATTAGAAAGCGGAATTTAAGGATTATTTGTGGAACGATAAATTGGCTTAGAAAGCATTCTCCACATCGTCAAAATAATTAACGAGTAATGCGACCACATAACTATAGCTTTTCATTCCTTCCACTTGATTGTTGGCTTTAAGGAAACCATTATAAGTAACTTGAAAAATGGGCTCAAAAGGGTTTTTATGTATTTCCCAGAAATCCCTCACTTCTTTATAATTGGCTAAAATACCGGGATGTATTGTTTTTAAAAGTTCATCTGCCTTTATTCGATCTCGGACATAAAGCTCGTTTAAGCAGTAGCGCAATGCAAAAGTAAAACCTGAATATTGAAAATAAGGGTCAGGATGATTCATAGTGGCTAAACAGGCAATAAAGTTGGCTTCATTTTCCTTGGCAAATCCTAACTGATGACCTATTTCATGACTTGCAGTTGTAGGGATCTTATATTTTAAGATCTGAGTATTAACTTGTGCTTCGTTTGTAAGCGGATTCAAATACCCATTAAAACCCATATATGTTAGCGGAATGCTATATAAGGAACGCTTCAAACTTTTCCCTTGATAGGTTAATTTTGGAAAATCTTTTCCTAAACTTTCATAGCCTTCAATTGTTTTTCTGAAGAGTGTTGTCTTTTTAAATTTATAATCAACTTTAAGAGAATCATTATCCACTAAACCAGTATGTACCTGATTCGATTTTTTAATTAAGGTTTCTGTTAAAAGAATCAATTCTTCTGTAGTATAAGTGTTTTTGATCTTTAAGGTGCGGTGCAGTGGAAGCCTATAGTAATTGAAGCCCCAAAAAATATGGAAACAAGCATAGATAATAGAAAAAGTAGCAAGTAGGTCTAAAGACCATTTTCTAAAATCTTTGAACTTAGTTTTAAATCGGAGATATATCCATCGGAATATGGAGATAATAAAAAATGTATAAAGCAAATCACCAAGAGAAAAAGGGAAAATCCCAAGAGAGAATCGCATTATTTTAGCGATATAAGGATAGAGTCCTGTGCTGTACCAAGTCTCTACAAAAGTTGGATACGCCGAAATTATTTTAATAGCAATAATTTGTACTGGCAATAAAATGGCTAAAATGAGGCTTGTTTTGTTTTTCACTTCCTAAATAAATTCTAATATGCTGCTAAAAATTTCGTGGTTTGTGAATTACCAATATCTTTGTGAATATACCAAATATTAATACTATGAATGAAGAAATAAGAGCACAAGAACCTAAAGTTTTATGGAATAAATTCGCCGATCTTAATGAGGTTCCCAGACCGTCTAAAAAAGAGGAAAGGGTAATAGAGTTTATAAAAAGCTTTGGAAATAAACTCAAATTAGAAACGCTTGTAGATAAAGTTGGGAATGTGATAATTAAAAAACCGGCAACCGCAGGAATGGAGGATAGAAAAGCGGTGGTATTGCAGTCTCATTTAGATATGGTGCATCAGAAAAATAATGATACCAAATTCGATTTTGATACTCAGGGAATCGAAATGTATGTAGATGGAGATTGGGTAAGAGCAAGAGGAACTACATTAGGTGCAGATAACGGGTTAGGGGTTGCTACTATTATGGCGATACTAGAAAGTGATACAATAGAACATCCTGCTATCGAGGCTTTATTTACTATAGATGAAGAAACTGGAATGACGGGTGCTAAAGGTTTAGAACCAGGAATGTTGAAAGGAGATATTCTTTTAAATCTGGATACTGAAGAGGATGATGAAATAGGAATAGGTTGTGCAGGTGGAGTAGATGTAACTGCAACTAGGAAGTATACCCAAGAAGATGCTCCAGAAGATATGAGTGCTTTTAAGGTCACTTTGAATGGTTTACAAGGTGGACACTCCGGAATGGACATAATCAAAGGATTGGGAAATGCCAATAAATTGATGAATCGCTTGTTGTACAATGCTTCTGAGAACTTCGGAATTCGTATCGCTGAAATAAAAGGTGGAGGACTTAGAAATGCTATCCCCAGAGAAAGTGAAGCTGTGGTATTAATAGATGATTTCCAGATCAAAGCTTTCGAGTCTGAATTAATGGAGGATTTTGAAGCTATTAAAACTGAATTCGCAAAGCTGGAACCAAATATGAAGTTAGACCTTGTTAAGGTAGAGACTTCAATGAAGGTTATGGATCCAGATACTCAGGAAACCATTTTAAAAGCTATCTATGCCTTACACAATGGGGTATTTAGAATGAGTCCAGAGATTGAAGGTTTAGTTGAAACTTCTAATAATTTAGCAAAAGTTGAAATTAAAGATGGAGGCATAAACCTTAAATGCCTAACAAGATCTTCTGTAGAGTCCTCTAAGGACGATCTTACAAACTCTTTAAGAGCCGGTTTGGAACTTGCTGACTGTGAAGTAAATCTTTCTGGTGATTATCCAGGCTGGGCACCAAACAGAGATTCTGATATTTTAGAAGTATTAGATAATTTGTATTCTAAATTATTCAATGAAAAAGCAGATGTGGCTGCATGTCATGCAGGATTAGAATGTGGAATAATTGGAAGTCACTACCCAGAAATGGATATGATCTCTTTTGGTCCAACCATTAGAGGAGCGCATTCTCCAGATGAGCGTGCTAGTATTTCTTCTTCACAGAAATATTGGAAATTCGTTTTAGAGATCCTTAAAAATATTCCGAAGAAATAATTAGTAAGTACAGATGTCAGGTTGAGCCTGTCGAAACCTTTTATCAGTAAAGGGTTTGATTTCATATTTCGACAAGTTCAATATGACAATTGCTTTTACCTGTCATTCTGAAAGTAGCGTAGCGAATTGAAGAATCTCAATGAACTTCATAGTTTAAATGAGATTCCTCCTTCGTCGGAATGACAAAAAATTTCATTCTGAAAGTAGCATAGCGAATTGAAGAATCTCAATGAACTTCATAGTTCAAATGAGATTCCTCCTTCGTCGGAATGACAAAAAATGTCATTCTGAAAGTAGCATAGCGAATTGAAGAATCTCAGTGAAGTTCAAAGTTTGCATTCAGATTCCTCCTTCGTCGGAATGACAAAAAATGTCATTCTGAAAGTAGCGTAGCGAATTGAAGAATCTCAGTGAAGTTTATAGTTTGCATTCAGATTCCTCCTTCGTCGGAATGACAAAAAATGTCATTCTGAAAGTAGCGTAGCGAATTGAAGAATCTCAACGAAGTACATAGTTTTGAATGAGATTCCTCCTTCGTCGGAATGACAAGCTTATGACAATGAGATACAAAAAAAATCCCACTCCATATTGGAAGCGGGATTTTTAATATTATGAAAATCAGAGTTTATTTCTGAATTTCTACTATTTCTATTTCAAAAATTAGATCAGTATTTGGAGGAATTACTCCGCCAGCTCCTCTTTCTCCATATCCTAAATGGGAAGGAATAAAAACCAATGCACGGTCTCCAACATTCATCGCAGCTATACCATCCCGAAATCCAGGTATCATAGGTGCATCTGGACCATATTTTGTAGGCATTGGTTGGTATCCGCCTTGATCTCTTTTAGCAATATTGAGTGCTCCATTTTGTTCAGCAACATCTTGCCAGCTGGTGTCAAATAAAGTACCATCCTCAAAATATCCAGCATAATTTACCATTACCATAGATCCTTCTGGAATTTTCACATCTTCTCCTTTTTCTAGGTAATGAATTTTAATGCCACTTTCCAATTCTTTAGCTTCTTCTTTTAGAGCCATAAATTTTGAAGTGTTCTCTTTTTTCATTTCAGATCTAGCAGCTTCCACTTCTTCTTCTTTAACTTTAGCGTCTGCCAAATTAGATTCGAATGTTTTCGCAGCTTTAAAATCTTTAGCATCTTTTCCTTTTTGGATAATCTTTACGCTTTCTAAAACTACATCTTGTTCTGGCTTGTCACTGGCAACAGTCTTAACCATTCCGATACTGTCCACAACCGCTTGTCCTTCCATAACTTCACCAAAAATAGTATGTTTTCCGTCTAACCAAGGAGTGGGAGCCAAGGTGATAAAAAACTGACTTCCATTAGTGCCAGGTCCTGCATTGGCCATAGATAATGTTCCTTTTGAAGTATGACTTAAAGTATCTACTATTTCATCTGGGAATCTATAACCAGGATCTCCACTTCCTGTTCCGGTTGGATCTCCACCTTGGATCATAAAGTCTTTTATAACGCGGTGAAAAATTAGACCGTCGTAATATTTTTTACCTTTAGCTGTACTGTCTACCATTTTATGACTATCGCCTTCGGCTAAAGAAACAAAGTTGGCAACTGTAGTAGGTGTTGCTTTATAATAGAGTTCAGCTATAAAAGAACCCTTATTAGTGTTGAATTCGGCATAAAGACCGTCTTTAAGGTCTGGATAATCCTCTTTACAACTTACTAGGCCAAGTAGAATGGCACAAACCAAAAGCATGCTTAATCTTTTCATATTAATTAATTATCAGATTTATTAGTATTTATTTCTTGGGTAATCGAATGTAATGTTACTTCTGTAATTATAGGGATATTGGTACCAATTCTATCTTTATCACCATAATAACCAAATGCTTTGTGAGAAGGGAAGATAAAAGTGACGGTTTCGCCTTCCTTCATAAGTTTTAAACCTTCTCTTAAACCTCCGAAAAGATTTTCCCTATCCATAGCATATCTTTTTGTGGGAATTTCCCCAACATCATAGATATAATTTCCATCCAAGGCTTTTATATTATAATCGAATCTAACAACATCACCATATTCCGGCATTTCAACATTTAAAGAATCTGTAGATTTTTTGTTGTAGTAATACCAGAAACCATTGCTGGAAGCAATATAATCTTGAGTAGAATCCTGTTGGATCATTTTGAGAATAATCGCTTCTTCCTTCGCGACCAGTTTTTTATTTCTTTGGATAGATTCATTGATAAATGAACCCGAATTTTGGGTAACAGGTCTTCTGGCTTCCGGGGATTTACATCCCATTACACCTAGTATTAATGCTATTATATATAAAAGTTTTAGCTTCATAAACCTAAGTCTTCTTTATATTCTGGAAGCACGCTATTAAATTTAACAATGGTGTCTTCTAGAGAAATATCGCTTTTTCCACCTGCAGCATTTATGTGACCTCCTCCTTGGAAATGAGCTCTGGAAAATTGATTTACATTGAAACTCCCTTTAGAACGGAAACTTATTTTAATAATTCCGTCTACTTTATGTTCTATAAATATGGCAGCAAAAATAATTCCTTCTAGTGATAATCCATAATTCACAAAACCTTCGGTATCTCCTTTTCTGAAGTTATTTTGATCTAATTCCTCCTGAGAAAGGGTTATGTAAGCTGTTCTTAATTCTTTATTTACTCTTAGGTTTTGAAGTGCTACACCCAATAACTTCAATCTGCTTTCAGAAGAAGTGTCATAGATTTGCTGATGAATTTTGGCATTATCGGCACCTCTTTTAATAAGATCTGCAATTACCTTGTGGGTTTCACTAGAAGTAGATCTAAATCTAAAAGATCCTGTATCTGTCATTATTCCAGTATACAAACAGGTCGCAATTTCTGGGGTGATACTTTTGACAGCTCTTAATTTGTCTATAAATTGATACACCATTTGGCAAGTAGAACTCATAGTAGCATCACTGTACGTGTGATGTGCGTATGTAGAAGGTTCTGGGTGGTGATCTATCATTATAAAGGTGGCTTCAGCTTCTATTAAAGAATCCTGCATATCACCGGTTCTTGAAAGATCGTTAAAATCTAAGGTGAAGATAATATCTGCGTTAGCGATCAGGGGTTTACATAGCATATAATCCTTTTCAAAGATCATGATGTCCTCCTGTCCCGGCAGCCATTTTAGGAAATCTGGATAATCATTAGGAGCAATCACTGTAACGTCGTGTCCTTTTCCTTTTAGGAAATGATACATTGCAAGTGAAGATCCAATAGCATCTCCATCTGGTCCTTTATGCGGTACTATTACAATGTTGTTGGCCGTTGATAGGTCCGAGGTGATCTCTAAAATGCTTTGTTCAATCATATTTTAATTCCAATTAAAGCGCAATTACAGCAAAGGTGAAATATTCTATTCCAATTTCAAAAAAAAATCAAACTCGTTGAGAAATTTTCTATTATAAAAACTGCTGATGCAAACTTTAAATTTGATGGTGAAATTACAAAATATATATTTTATAAAATGATGATGATAGTGCTATTTGAAATTGTGATATTATAAAGAGATTAATACATCTATTTCTTTTTCTTCACAATAAAAAGACCATTATCTATATCACTTATTACTATGTTTCCACTTTCAAAAAAAGGATAAACATTCCATGCTCCGTTGAAATCATTAGAATTAGTTAAAGGGTAACTGTCAAAGAACCCTACTTCGCTTATGTTTTTGTTTTCAATATCTGAAATATCTAATACTCGCATTCCTCCAGTATAGTTAGCCTGATAAAACAAATTGTCTTTAACATATCCATTATGATCTATAGCGGGTAAGGAACCCGTATAGTTTGTATGTGATTTTGGATTGTCTAAATCTGTGAAATCTAAAATGAAGGTCTTGGTATTATTTCCAAATTTTAATTCATCTAACTCGTCTCCCACTAAAAAGAATTTCTGATCCTCTGTCAACCAACCTTGGTGGGTGTATCCCACATTTTCATAAGTAATTGATGAAATATTTTTCGGGTTGGATTTATCGGTAATATCTACAATAGCAACTTCATTTTCATTGCTTCCAATATAGATTTCCTTACCAATATAATCTGTATCTGGTCCATTATAAGTAACAACTTGTGCATCGTGACTATATCCATCTAAGGCATAACCTCCCGCGAAGGTTGGATTCAATGGGTTTTGGATATTAATAATGTGTGGGCCACCAGCAAAAGTATCAGAGCCTACGACATAAGCAAAGCCTGTAGATTCGTTGATCACAATATTATGTGCATGTCCAAATTCATTATAAGTAGCATCTGCTTGAAACGTAGCAGGGGCATTAGCAACATTCCTTAGTTTAGTTAGGTCAAAGATCTGCAATCCGTGACCTTCAGACTCACTTACAACAAAGGCATGATTTTGATATACCTTGATGTCCCGATGCAAAGCAGGAGGTGTTTGAGAAACCAATTTCCCTAGATAAACGGGTTTTGTAGGATTGGATATATCTATAAATGCAGTACCATTTCCAAGCCCCATTAAAACATATTCTTTCCCTGTGCTAGGATCTGTCCATCCCCAGGAATCGTTTGCAGAGATAGCATCAAATTCAGAAAGACTCATATGTGCCATTAGATCATAATCCTTGCAAGGATAAATTCCAGCCATTCCATTTTCACATGAGGCAGTTGGAATTAAAGGAGGCTCTATGATTTCTTCAGTTTCTTCTGATGGGATTGAGGAATCATCATTAGAGCATGAAAACAATAAAAAGCTGAGAAAGAAAATTAAAGTGGACTTTGTTAGGGAGACCTGATTTATTGGGGTTTTAATATTCATTTATTAAGGGTTTTTTAAAATTGTAAAAGTAAGTCTTCTTAAATATTAATGATAAAGGCATTAAGAGATTCCGCAAACCTAAGGTTTATAGATACATCAATAATAGTACCTTATCGAGGAAAACTATTAATACTGGCACAAATATTAAACACCAAGGTTATGGAGAGATAAAAATCTATAATAATCATAAAAGAAAAAGATAATCTTGCATAAAGTGTTCAAATGCGTACTTTTGCAAAAATTTTAAAAACCATAACATGGCTAAGAATAGAACTTTTACAATGCTTAAACCCGATGCAGTTGAAAACGGAAACATCGGTGCGATCCTTGAACTTATTAATACTTCAGGATTTAGAATTGTTGCAATGAAATTAACTCAGATGTCTCGTAAAGATGCTGAAACTTTTTATGCTGTTCATAACGAACGTCCATTTTTTGGGGAATTAGTAGAATACATGACAAGAGGACCTATTGTTGCTGCTGTATTGGAAAAAGATAATGCTGTAGAAGATTTTAGAACTTTATTTGGAGCTACAAATCCAGCTGAAGCTGCAGAAGGAACTATCCGTAAGAAATATGCTGCTTCTATTGGAGAAAATGCAGTTCACGGAAGTGATAGCGATGAGAATGCTAATATTGAAGCTGCTTTTCACTTTGCAGGAAGAGAATTATTCTAGAACTTTTTAGATAGAATTTAAAAAGCCGTTTCAGAAATGAAACGGCTTTTTTGCTTTATATATTTCAAATCATTTTCTCGATACTGGTTTTAACTTCCGTCATGCTGTCCCGAAGCATCTGGAGTTTCAGCATCTTTCATACGTCAATTTCCTACGCTAGATAAATTATTTCAAAAACGGGTCTCAGGGTGGCATAATTATTTCATACTTATCTAAGCACCAGCTTGGTGATCAATTCCTTTTTAAGAGCTTCATTCAAGTTCTTAATAATCTTCTCTTTTCCGTAACTCAACTCTTCCCTCAATACAGAAGAACTAAGTTGAATAAATAAGGTGCTGCCTTCTAGCTTTATGGCGGTGGTATACTTTACAATTGCAGGTCCCATTTGGTCATTCCAAACATCTTTTACGTTTACTTTATCTAATCCTTTCTGAAGCTTATTTGAAGAGACAAAACTTTCTAATGCCTCACTCAACTTCATATTCTCATTCATTCTCTTTTTCATCCAGATCTAATTTTAAAGGTTTATACCTTTTGTAATGGTATATAAATCCTCGCTCATTTTTTAAACTAAGTTCGTCTTCTTTGGAAGCTACAATAATTTCTTTCCATTCATTAAAAGGGGTAGAATAATATAGTGCCACTTTTTCATCTTCAATTTTCACTTGTATGTCTTCTGGCTCTCCGGCCGGGATATAAGTACCATCAAATTGTGGTTTCACTTTTATTCTGAATCCTACGCTATCAACGATTTCTATATAATCTACTATTTCATTGATCTTAAAATCCCGAACTGAATCCTTTGTGAATTCAACTTTTTCGATTCCCCAATAGCCATTAATATGTTCTAAATGATCTTCAGGTTTATTATTACAACTGCTTAAAAAGATCATTAGAATTAAAAGCATACTAATTCTCATCATAGTTTAAATATTTTAAAGGTTTGGTTGCTTTCTATCATCACTTTTTCGGTTCTGTCTGCATGCGTATCGCTAATAAAGATCTGTCCCAGTTCATCCGTAGCAACCAGCGTTATTATATGTGCGACGCGTTGCTCATCTAACTTATCGAAAATATCATCTAACAATAGTATCGGGTTTACCTTACTCACTTTTTTAATAAAGTCGAATTGCGCCAACTTTAATGCAATAAGAAAGGATTTTTGTTGGCCCTGAGAACCAAATTTTTTAATAGGGTGCCCATCTATCTCAAAACTAAGATCATCTTTATGCAAACCTACACTGGTGTATTGAAGGAGCATGTCTTTTTGAAGATTATCTTCCAACAAAGCTGAAATGGATCTTTCAAATAATTGGCTCTTATATTCTAGGCTTACTTCCTCCTGATTGTTAGCAATTTCTGAATAGCGCTTATTGAAGATCGGGATAAATTCATTTAAAAATGCCTTTCGCTTTTCAAAAATGATATTTCCAAACTCTGTAAGTTGCGCATTATAAATCTCCAAGGTGTCCCTATCGAATTTCGCATTTGCAGCAAAATATTTTAAGAGTGCATTTCTCTGGGCGAGCACTTTTCCATAGGAGATCAATGAATTTAAATAAAGCTGATCGCTTTGGGAGATCACACCATCCATAAATTTTCTTCGGGTATCGCTGCCTTCAATAATAAGGTCGCGATCGCCAGGAGAGATCATTACGGCAGGAATAAAACCTATATGTTCACTAAATTTCTCGTATGGTTTATTATTTCTTTTGATCACCTTTTTTTGTCCGCGTTTGGCGCTTACCAAGATATGCTCTTCCCGCTCATTTTTTTCTAAGGAGCCTTCAATAACAAAGAAGTCGGCGTCGTGGTTGATGTTTTGACTGGTAATTGGGTTGAAATAACTCTTCCCAAAAGATAGATGATAGATACTATCCAAAATATTGGTTTTTCCAACGCCATTTCTACCTACAAAACAATTTATTTTGCAGTCGAAATCAAAACTGGAGGAATCTAAATTTTTATAATTGACTAGGGAAAGCGTTTTTAGATACATAAAATGCTGGTATTCAGCTTAATAATTATTAATTATATTTTTATAAAGGTAATAGAAACACACAGAAACTATTAAAAAATAAGAAATAATTTCCCTTTCAAATAAGAATAAAAATTTTATTTTTGCGACTCATTAAACCAATTTTATGGCTACATACAAGAAAAAAGGTTCTAAACCGTCTACTAAGGAAGAAAGAAAGAATCAAGTAGAGGAGGAATCTACAACCGCAGAAGTTTTTAACACCTTAGATGAAGGTGCTGGTAGAACAGAAGAGTGGGTTGCAAAAAATCAAAAATGGATCTATATTATTGTAGGATTGGCAGCTGTTGTTGCTTTAGGATATTTAGGATGGCAACGTTTTATTCAAGAGCCTAAAGAATTAGAAGCTTCTAACGAAATGTTTCAAGCTCAACAATATTTTGACACTGCTTTAGCTGGAACAGGTGCAGAGAGTGATTCTTTGTATACTATGGCATTAAATGGTGGTGAAGGAAAATATGGTTTCCTTGATATCATAGATAACTACGGAAGCACAAATGCAGGAAATCTTGCACATTACTATGCTGGATTTGCATATTTGAACACCAATAAGTATCAGGAAGCTATAGATCATTTAGAAGATTTTGATGGTGACGATGAGATCTTATCTGCTTTAGCAGTTGGTGGTATGGGAGATGCATTTCTTCAGTTAGATCAGCCTGAAGAAGCTTTAAATTATTACGAGAAGGCTGCAACAATGCGTTCTAACGAATTTACTACGCCTAGATTTTTACTAAAAGCTGCAATTACTGCTATCCAGTTGGGTGAAGGTGAACAAGCTGCTGAATATTTAAATAGAATTAAAAACGAATTTGCGAATACTCCAGAAGCAAATCAAGTGGCTATCTATTTAGGTAAGTCGGAAGCAATGAACTAAAGATTTTCTATGGCAACACAAGGAAAAAATCTTAGCGAATACGATAAAAGCCAAATGCCGGAAGCTAAGAACTTCCGGTTTGGTCTTGTTGTAGCCGAATGGAATGAAAATATTACCGAAGGACTTTTTAAAGGTGCCTTTGATACCTTGAAGGAAAATGGAGTGATTAACGAAAACATTGTTCGTTGGGATGTTCCAGGAAGCTTCGAGCTTATTTATGGTTGTAAAAAAATGCAGCAAAGCTACGATATGCTGGATGCTATTATTGCCATTGGAAGTGTGATTGAAGGAGAAACCAAACACTTCGATTTTGTTTGCCAAGGAGTAACTCAGGGCATCAAAGATCTAAACATTCAAAATGACATCCCTGTAATTTTTTGTGTGCTAACAGATCAAAACATGCAGCAAGCTATAGATCGCTCCGGTGGTAAATTTGGAAATAAAGGTTCTGAAGCTGCAGTAACAGCCATTAAAATGGCACAATTAAGAATAGACGCCAAGTTTTAAAACTTAGATCTTTCGGCATTATTCTTGTTCTTTTCTTTTTGCTTGAACAAGCTTTCTTTTCTCTCGCTTTTTAAGTAAATTTGAAGTTCTATTAAGAAACACCGAGTATTTTGAAATTCAGTCTCTATAAATCCAAGAAGAACACCCGCTATAATTACACTCCCCGTTATTATAAAGGAAAAGACACAGGGAATATTTACGACTTCGATTCCAAATTCAACAAATATAAAAACACCACAAATTCTAATGATTTCGGCGCACAATGGGCAGATGCACGAAGTTCCAGTAGAACCAGAGGTAATCGCGAGATTAATAAGCGCGTGATCTATATTATTATCGTTTTGATATTAATTTTCTTATGGATCATAGATTTTGATTTATCCATCTTTTCGAAGTAATTTTCCATGACCGATGTTATTCACCTACTGCCAGACCATGTGGCTAATCAAATTGCTGCTGGGGAAGTAGTTCAAAGGCCTGCTTCTGTTATTAAGGAATTACTGGAAAATGCAATAGATGCGAAAGCTTCTACAATTCAGGTATATATCAAGGAAGCTGGGAAGATCCTTATTAGTGTGATAGACGATGGTTCCGGGATGAGCATCACCGATTCCAGATTAAGTTTCGAGCGCCACGCCACTTCAAAAATTAAAACAGCTGAAGATCTTTTTCAACTTCAAACCAAAGGATTTAGGGGAGAGGCATTAGCATCTATAGCTGCAATTGCACATGTGGAACTAAAAACCAGAAGAGAGGAAGATGAAGTTGGAACTTGCATAAAAATTGAAGGAAGCGAAATTACTTCTCAGGAAGTTTGTGTAACCGCAAAAGGAACTTCTATAAGTGTTAAGAATCTATTTTATAATATTCCTGCCAGAAGAAATTTCTTAAAGTCGGATACTGTAGAAACCCGTCATATCATAGATGAATTTCAACGGGTAGCATTAGCACATCCAGGAATTTCATTTTCGTTAGTCCATAATGTCGGGGAATTATTTAATCTTCCCGCTTCTAATTACAGGCAACGTATTACCAATATTTTAGGAGGAAAGTCCAATGAAAAATTGGTTCCTGTAAACGAAGAGACAGAAATTTTGAAAATTTCCGGTTTCGTTGGGAAACCAGAATATGCAAAGCGTACCAGAGGAGAGCAATTCTTTTTTGTGAACGATCGGTTTATCAAAAGCCCTTATTTGAATCATGCTGTAAGTGCTGCTTTTGAAGGTCTCTTGAAGGATAGAGCTTATCCTAGCTACTTTTTATACCTTCAGGTAGATCCTAAGAGTATAGATATCAATATTCATCCAACCAAGACTGAAATTAAGTTCGACGATGAGCATGCGTTATATGCCATTTTAAGAAGTGCAATTAAACATAGTTTGGGACAATTTAATGTTGCCCCTGTGTTGGATTTTGAGCGAGATCCAAATCTGGATACGCCATATAATTATGAAAATAAACGAGCTTCTACTCCTCAAGTAGAAGTAGATAGAAGTTTTAATCCATTCAAAAATGAAGCTCTAACTTCTTCTAATTTTAAAAGTAATTTCAAAAAGGAATCTTCTAGTTGGGAAGGTCTTTACACTGGCCTACAATCTGAAACTATTGGAAACGACGATGTAGATGTTCGCCAAATAGAATTTGAAAGTGAGGAAGTAACAGGGAATCTTTTTGGTGCTTCTAAAACTGAGGAAGCACAAAGCTCTACTTTTCAGTTAAATAAGAAATTTATTATTAGCACGCTTAAAAATGGAATGTTAGTAATAGACCAACATAGAGCGCATACTAGAATTCTATACGAAGAACTATTAAAGAGTATAACAGTTTCAGCAGCTGTGAGTCAGCAGTTATTATTTCCATTGGTGCTTCAGTTTAATCAACAGGAAACTGAATTATTGAAAGGCATTAAAGATTCACTGGAACAAACCGGATTTATATTTTCAGAAATAACATCTAATTCCGCAGAAATTATAGGGATTCCAACTTCTATTTCTGAAAGTGAAGTAGAAATGTTACTGGAACAACTTCTGGTAGATTTTCAGAATGAAGTACCAGAAAACAATTTTTCTCATACAGATCTGCTTGCCAAATCTTTAGCAAAGAGTATGGCGGTAAAGTCTGGGAATTTGTTAAATTTTACAGAACAACAGCATATTGTTAATGGTTTATTTGCTTGTAAAGAGCCGAGTTTAACCCCGTTTAACAAACCTGTTTTTATTACCTTGCCAGTGGAAGAACTGGAAAAAAAATTCATGTAAATGGGAAGAATTACAGATACCGTTAAAATACTTATTATCATAAATGCCATATTTTTTGTTGGCACTATGTTCATCGGAGATTATACTTATAAATTGTTTTCCCTTTGGTTCTTTCAAAATGAAAATTTTGGAGTTTGGCAGGTTGTTACTCACATGTTCATGCATGGTGGGTTTATGCATATCCTTTTTAATATGTATGCATTATGGGCTTTTGGAGGTCCTATAGAGGAAATGTTAGGGAAGAATAAATTTATATTCTTTTACTTTTCTTGTGGGATTGGAGCTGCAATAATACACTCGTTAGTTAATTATTTTCATGTAGAATCTGGTTATAATGCATTAGTGGATGCGGGAATGAATCCCATGGACATTCAGCAATTATTGGAAACCGGGCAGTATAATACCTCTATATTAGGTAGTGTTTCTAAAGACACCTTAGAAAGTATGTTTACGGCCTATAATACTCCGGCAGTTGGAGCTTCTGGAGCAATTTATGGAGTTTTAGTCGCTTTTGGTATGTTATTTCCAAATGTTGAATTATTTTTACTATTCGTTCCAGTTCCTATCAAAGCAAAGATATTTATCCCTATATTAATTGCAATAGATCTATTCTCCGGGGTTACCGGGTACTCCTTGTTTGGTGGAGGAATAGCTCATTTTGCACACGTAGGTGGAGCCCTATTTGGGTTTATTATGATGTGGTATTGGAAAAAGAATCAATTTGAACAAAATAGGTGGGATTAATGGGACCAGCAGATAAATTCAGATATAAATTACAAACAGCAACAGTGGTTGAAAAACTGATTGCGATAAATGTTTTGGTATTTATCCTTTTTTTTCTGCTCAAAACTATCGCTTTTCTTTTTAACCTTCCTTCCAATTTTATAACTGAGTGGTTGGTTTTTCCAAAAGAGCTAGGAGAATTTATTTTTAAACCCTGGTCTATAATTACCTATTCATTTTTGCATTCAGGAATCTGGCACCTTCTCTCTAACATGCTTATTCTTTATTATGCAGGTATATATTTCCTTAGTTATTTCTCCTCAAAAAAACTGCTTACTTTTTATTTCCTTGGTGCTATAATTGGTGCTTTGGTTTATATGTTGAGCTATAACCTATTTCCTGCTTTTGAAGCTACAGGAAAATCTTATTTAGTAGGAGCTTCTGCTGGAGTGATGTCTGTTTTGGTTGGGGTAGCAACAAAGGTCCCAAATATGAGGATCAGGTTGATGTTTATAGGATCTATAAAGTTCTGGTATATCGCTGCTTTTCTGGTAGTAATAGATATTATTCAAATTCCATTTGGTAATGCGGGTGGGCACTTTGCGCATTTAGGAGGTGCTTTCTTTGGATATATGTATACCAAGCAATTAGCAATGGGAAATGATATAGGAAGTGGCTTCGAGAAATTGATCAATTGGTTTGTTTCCTTATTTGACTCCTCAAAAAAGTCTAAACCCATAATGAAAACTGTTTATAAGAAAAAAGGAGCAAGCCCGTATAAAACAAAAGTTCCAATCATCAATAAGGATGAAAAACAACAAAAAATTGATGCTATTCTAGATAAGATAAGCACCAGTGGGTATGATAGTTTAACTAAACAGGAGAAAGATTTCTTGTTTCATGCCGGTAAAGACAATTAAATGAGGAAATTAGGCTTGTTGGATAAATTGATATTTATCCTGAACTCTATTATGGCGTTCGCGCTATTGCTCTCTTACCTATTACCATACGTACCTCCAAAAACATTTCCTTTACTTTCTGTACTCAGCTTAGGGGTGCCATTGCTAATTCTTTTTAATTTCATTTTTTTGCTCTTTTGGGCAATTCGTTTTAAAAGACAGCTATTGCTTTCTTTGATAGTTTTATTGCTAGGCTATAATTATGTACTTTCCTGGATCCAATTTTCGAGTGAGCCAGAAACTAAAGGAGAAAACAGTATCTCCTTGATGAGTTATAATGTGCGGATGTTCAATGCCTATAAATGGGTAGAAGATGATAAGATCCCAGAAAAGATCACCAGTTTTATTGCTGAAAAAGATCCAGATATCTTAGCGACGCAAGAACATTTCGTTGGAGTTTCCGGAATGGTGAAAAGCTATCCTTATAAATTTATAAAGCTGAAAGATGGTGGCTCAGAATTTGGCTCCGCGATCTTTTCAAAATATCCTATTATAAATACCCATTCCGTAGATTTTCCCGAAAACGGAAATAACAATGCGATCTTTGTAGATGTTGTTAAGAATGAAGATACGCTGCGTATTTTCAATGTTCATTTTCAATCCCTAAATATAAAACCAGGAATAAACGATCTTCAAAAAGAGGATTCTAAAAAGCTATTTGGAAGAATAGGCTATGGTTTTAAGCTTCAGCAAAAACAAGCAGAAATGATGATGGCCGAAGTGGAGAAATCTCCTTACAAGACCTTGATCTTGGGAGATTTTAATAATACTGCATTCTCTTATATTTACAAGCTGGTTAAGGGTGATAGATTTAAAGACGCTTTTCAGGAAGAGGGTAGTGGCTTTGGGAAGACCTTCAACTTAAGTTATTTTCCACTCCGAATTGATTTTATGATGATAGATGAAGGCTTGACAACACAGACTTTTGAGGTGTTTCCTGTGAAATTATCAGATCATTATCCAATATTTTCAACTATAAGCTGGTAAAAAAACTACATAGTTTTTAGAAATGCTACCGCATTTGGTCCCTCATTAAAAAGGAGATCCAAGATACAGAGGTTGGATATAAAGCCATGTTTTTCTTGAAACACCTGTATGTATTCTGGAAGTGATATTCTGCTTTTGGCATTGATCAAATTCCGATGGTCAGCTATCTTCTCTGGTTGTTTATTATATTCAGAAGTGTATTCAAAATCCAGATCTACCTGAAGACATTCCAGCACGGTTTCAAGACAATCCCTATTAAACTCATATAGTGTTAGATATTCTTTCCTAAATAATGGGGAAAGTTCATCTTCATAAAATTCAAAAAAGGGAGAGGTTTGGTAAGCAGATTTCAGAGATTTCCAATGTACACTTTGCCACTTGTCATCATTATCTATTTTAACCTCGCTATATTTTTGATGAACCTTAACTTTGGTTTTTGGCAAGTGTTTTATAGGAATATTCAAGCTTAACTTTCCGTTCGCTCCATAAATATAGATTCGGTTGCGATAGGTTTGCTTTTGGAAATTATCTTCTTTCTCAACCCAAACTTTAAGTGGATTTACTAATTCCTTAAACTGAGAGATAGGCCCAAAATATGGAAGACTTACTAAGATCTCTTTCATTAGGATTACTATTTGCTAGTTATGAATCTCTTTTCTTCTTGAAGAAATTATAACCGAATAAAACAAGAAGTCCAATTAAGAAATATGGCAAATAGGAAGTAGGCTCTTTGTCTCCACTTACAGTTGTAAATAAGCGTTCCCAACGAATCTTATTCATAATACCATCTCCATTGGTATCCCAACTAAACCAAACAAATACAGGTTTTCCCACTACATGATTTTCTGGTACAAATCCAAAATAACGACTGTCAAGACTGTTATGGCGATTATCTCCCATCATCCAGTAATAATCCATCTTAAAGGTATATGTGTCGGTAGGTTGACCGTTAAGCAGCACCTGTGTGCCATTTACGCTCAGTTTATTGTCAATTCCTAATTCCGATCCTTCATATACTTCTATAAGTCTTTTATAGAAAGGTAAAGTCTCCAGATTTAATTTAGTGGTCGCTCCTTTCTTCGGAATAAAGATCGGGCCTAAATTATCCTTATTCCATGATAGACTTTTAGACTTGGGAAAAAGACCTAATTCCCTATTTCCAGCCGAATCGATTATGCGTTCAAGAGTTTCAACATTAGGATGATCCTTGAATTTCTTATAAGACTCTTCTGTAAGGTTGATCACAAACTTATTGGAATTTTGATAGTATCTAGTAGGATCTGTAATATCGTAACGTTCATATAGATAGTAAGGATCAAAGCCTTTTCCTTTAGAAGTTCCTAAATAGTTATACTGCAATTTTGCTCTTCCTGGTAACTTAAGTGGATCAGAATTAATAAAGATCTTACCATCTACAATTCTTAATGAATCCCCGGCAACTCCTACAGCACGTTTTACATAATTCGTTTTCTTATCTATTGGCTTGTAATAGTATTTATCTGTAAAAAACATGTTTTTCATTGTATCCACTGGCCAGTTAAAAACAACGATATCTGAGCGTTCAATTTTTTCGAAGCCCGGTAATCTGAAATATGGAATCTGAGGTTTTTCTAGATATGATTTCACTCCTAAAACCGGAATAGTATCATGAACCATAGGGAAAGCCACAGCTGTTAAAGGAGTTCTAGCTCCGTAATGGAATTTACTAACGAAAAGAAAATCGCCTACCAGCAATGTTTTTTCTAAGGAAGAAGTAGGGATTGTAAATGGCTGAATAAGATAGGTATGGACTAAAGTTGCCGCAATCACTGCAAATAGAATAGAACTTATCCATTCTCCAGCAGCAGTTCTAGGGTGTAAACTTCTATCTTGGATATAAGTTACATCTGCCAAATAATTTATATAGTAGATATATAATCCAAAGGTAATTACCACTAAAATAGTATCCATCAAACTATGTTTCCCAAAACTTCTAATAGTTTCAACCCAAATTACAGGAAACATGATCAGGTTTACAATAGGAATAAATAATAAGATAGTCCACCACCATGGTCTGTGGATTATTTTCATTAAAATTACGGCATTGTATACTGGTATTGCAGCTTCCCAAGCTTGTCGTCCTGCTTTTACATATAATTTCCAAGTTCCTAGAAAATGAATCACCTGAATGATCAGGAAAAATAAGAACCACTGCGTAATAGTCATATATCTTAAGTTTAGCGTATAAGTGTCTAAAAAACCGGTACCGTTACATTTTATCCCTATTGTGGGTTAAAACTCCTGTTCCGATAGCTATCCGGATGCGTCAATTTTTAATAATATTTTTTAATCCCTCATTGAGGGTTTAATTCCCCGAGGCTTGCCTCGAATTTTTAAAAGTATTTTCCAAGTCATACCTCGTGGGCTTGCCCCGAGGTTCTTGATTTATATACCTCGCCGGCCTCCCGTAGCGTTCGGGCGGGCCAAGGAGGTGCTTGCTTTATGTCAAATTTTGAAGGACATCCTTCATAGAAAACACCCCTTTTTTATCTCTAATCCATTCTGCAGCAATAACAGCACCTAAGGCAAAGCCTTCTCTAGAATGAGCCGTATGCTTAATTTCTATTGAATCGATATCTGAACTGTAAGAAACTGTATGAGTTCCGGGAACGTTTTCTTCTCTTTTTGCGGTAATAGGAATTTCATTTTCTTCTGCGTGATCCAATTGCCAACCCGTTTTTCTGGAATTGGTAATTATTTGTTGTGCCAAACTGATAGCAGTACCACTTGGAGCATCTAATTTTTGAAGATGATGTGTTTCTTCGATTTCTACTGAATAATTCTGAAAAGGATCCATGATCTTAGCCAACTTCTCATTTAGTTCAAAAAACAAATTCACACCAATACTAAAATTCGAAGCATATAAAAAAGCTGAATTTTCAGCTTCACAAAGTTTGACTGCAGACTCGTAATTCTCCAACCATCCTGTAGTTCCAGATATTACAGGGAGCTTATTGTTTATACAAGTTTTTATGTTTGTAAAGGCCGCCTTTGGGATGCTAAAATCTATTGCGACATGGGCTTCAGAAAGGTCTATGTTTTCTATATCTCCATTTATCTTATGTGATATGGAATGCCCTCTTTCTATCGCTATTCTTTCAATGGTCTTACCCATTTTTCCATAACCTAAAAGTGCGATCTTCATAATTAGAAATTAAAATTTAAAGATAAACCATATCGAGTCTTCCCAGAATACTCATCAAAATTAACGGCAGGTTTAAATGAGAGATCTTCGCTCACATTAAATTGCTGAAGATGGGCATCTACGTTTGCATCTATGATATTTAGAACATAAATTGCTGCAGTAACTAATAAGGAAATTTCTTTATTCCGTTGGTAGAATTTTTGAGCTCTGATCAAAGCATCTGTAGAAACTCTAGGATTTGTCGGATTTACGTAGAATTCATCGTCTTTAAAACCAGCAAGTCTTCTTTTATAAGCATTACGGTATCTATCATATTGCTTATCGTTTTCCAAATAAAAATAAATACCTACACCTAGACCGGCATAAGCAATAGGGATCTTCCAATATTTCCCGTTATAAGCTTGTCCCAAGCCGGGTAAGATTGCAGAGAAAAATGCAGCTTTAGCTGGTGCAAGGGGGTTATATTCCTTGTAATCCTTTTTGGTTTCTACAATAGTATCTTGATTGGTGTTAATCTGCAAACTGTCTTTTTGCGCCACTACAATAGTAGTCACCATAAAAAAGACAAGCGCAGTTAATAGATATTTAAGATTCACCCTGGATCATTTTTTTGATTCTATTAAAATCTTCTTCTGAAGTAAACGGAATGATAAGCTTTCCTTTTCCTTTTGAAGCGATCTTGATATCTACTTTGGCTCCGAGATATTCAGAAAACTCTTTAATACCCTTTTTGTATTCCTGAGAAAGATTTGGGCTTTTTGGAGCAGGTTTCTTTGTGTCTCCACCAGCTAATTCCCTCACCAATTTCTCTGTATCTCTAACAGATAAGGAACGTTCCAGGATCTTTTCGTAAATATCTAGCTGAATTTGTGGATCTTCAATATTGATAATTGCTCTACCATGGCCCATAGATAAAAATCCATCTCTCATTCCTGTTTGAATGATCGGGTCTAGTTTTAGCAATCTTAAATAATTTGCAATGGTAGATCTGTTTTTTCCAACCCGATCACTTAATTGTTCCTGAGTCAGGTTTATCTCGTCGATCAATCGTTGGTAAGAAATTGCGATCTCAATGGGGTCTAAGTCTTGGCGTTGGATATTCTCTACCAATGCCATTTCCAAAGATTCCTGATCGTTTGCGATACGTATGTAAGAAGGAATAGTTTTTAGACCAATAAGTTTGGAAGCTCTAAATCTTCGTTCTCCAGAAACTAATTGAAATTTGTTAAAATCTAATTTCCTAACGGTAATTGGCTGGATAACTCCCAATTCTTTAATGGAAGAGGCTAATTCCCGTAAGGATTCTTCATTGAAACTTGTTCTTGGCTGAAATGGATTTACTTCTATGGAAGTAAGTTCCAGTTCAACAATGTGACCTACAAGTTTATCGGCATTTTTATCTTCTGCAGACTTTATATCGTGATCGGGATCTTTCAGAAGGGCTGAAAGTCCACGTCCTAATGCTTGCTTTTTGGTAGCTTTCGCCATCGCTTAACTATTTTTCTTAATTATTTCATGTGCCAGACTTAAATAGTTACTGGCTCCTTTACTTGCAGCATCATAATTTATAATGCTCTCCCCATAACTAGGGGCTTCACTTAAACGCACGTTTCTTTGAATGATTGTGGTAAATACCATTTCATTAAAATGCTTCTGAACTTCTTCTACTACCTGATTAGAGAGTCTTAATCTAGAATCGTACATGGTTAATAAAAGCCCTTCTATATCTAACTTATCATTATGGATCTTTTGTACACTTTTAATGGTGTTTAGAAGCTTTCCAAGACCTTCTAGTGCAAAATACTCACATTGGATAGGAATAATCACAGAATCTGAAGCAGTTAAAGCATTCAATGTTAATAGACCTAAAGAAGGCGCGCAATCTATAAGGATATAATCGTAAGTATCTTTTAAATGGGTGATAGCTTTTTTAAGCATGTATTCCCGCTCATCCTTATCTACCAATTCTATTTCAATAGCTACAAGGTCTATATGAGATGGGATGATGTCAAGATTGGGAGAATTAGTCTTTACTATAGCTTCTTCGGCTTTGCAAGAATGCTCTAAAAGTTGATAAGTTCCTAATTCTACAGCTTCTACATCTATCCCTAAACCAGATGTTGCATTGGCTTGAGGATCTGCATCTATTAGTAATACCTTTTTTTCAAGAACCCCTAAGGAGGCTGCTAAGTTTACTGAAGTAGTCGTTTTACCGACCCCTCCTTTTTGGTTTGCAATAGCAATGATTTTACCCATTAATTGTATTCTATTTTAGAAGGTAAAAATACAATTTATTACAGGTTTAGAAAATGATTTTGTTAACAGCTTATACATTAATATATAGGGAATGCGATTTTCTCCTAAATCTAGGCTCAATTAACTTACGCCCCCTTAGATTTAAACAGGCTTAAATTAAGGTAATTGGTTTACATTCAGTCTAGAACAAAAAAACCTGACAGGTTTATTCCTGTCAGGTTTTAAATTAGGTTTTATTCTCTTATTCCATTTCTTCCGGCATCAGTATACCTAAAAGATACTTCTCATTTAAAAAAGTATTGGCAACATCCTTTACTTCTTTAGCCGTGAGTGCAGCAACTTTTTCTTCAAATCGCAACAGTTCATTTATGTTTTTTTCTTCCCTATCTGCAGCAGAAAGTTGGTTTAACCAGAAACGGTTTTGCTTAATGCTTTCTTTTCTGTTCAATAAAAGGGATTCTTTTATTTTAGCCATATCCTTTTCTGAAGGACCTTCCTTTTTAATTTTTTCGACTTCAGCTAAAGCGGCTGCAGTCAATTTATCTACATTTTCAGGTCCACAAGGGAAAGAAATGCTGAAGTTGTAAGATCCATAAGGAATTTTAGACATATTTCCCCTGGCTCCAACACCATATACTCCACCTTCTTCTTCACGAAGTTTTTCTACTAGTTTTATGGTTAGAACCTCTCCCAATGCTCCAAGGGCAAAATCTTCTTCTTGGTTATAATCTGTTTCCCCATTCCACAAAATAGTAACCTGACTTTTAGGGTCGGTACCTTTATTTATTACCTTTTTGCGATATTCATTAACTTCTCTAAATGCCGATACCTTATATTCTTCCTTTTTACCACTGGATGGCAAACTGGCAAGGTATGTTGAGGCAAATTCTTTTAATTTTGCTTCATCAATGTTACCCACAAAGTAGAAGGTGAAATCTCCGGCATTGGAAAAACGTTCCTTGTATTTCTCATAGGCAAGATCATAGTCTTGGCTGTCAAAAGCTTCAGGAGTTGGAAACCCTAAGTAACGGGGATTTCCTTCGTTTCTAAATTTTCCGAGCTCATTTTGAAAATAGAAATTAGGATTGGATAATAAGTTTCCAAGAAAATTTTTCTGCTTGGTCACAAATGAATTATAAGCTTCTTCATCTTTATTAAGATCTGTAAAATATAAATGTACCATCTGGAACAAAGTTTCCAAATCCTGAGGCGTCGAGGATCCATTAAAACCTTCAGAAATACTTCCGATATTTGGGCTAACAGAAACCAACTTCCCACTCATCATTTTACTCATATCGTTTAGAGAGAGGTCTGCAATACCAGCTTCAGCTAAGCCGCTATTGGCAAATCCGGTATTAAGATAATCTTCATCTGAGTACAACGAGGTTCCACCAGGGCTATATGCAGAAAATAAAATTTCATCGTTTTTGAAATCAGTATTTTTATACACTACGGTCGCGCCATTGCTAAGAAGCAGCTTCTTGAATCCAACTTTATCATTGCTTTCAACTTTTGTAATTGTTCCAGCCTTAGGAGCATTGGTAATTAAGTTCTCGCGAATGTCTGTTTCCTGATAAGGTTCAATTTCAGAATTCTCAACATCTTTTAGCATGGCTAGAACTTCCTCCTCTTTTACCTGAGTAATATCTTCTTTTTCTGGTCCGGTAAGAATGATTACCCTGTTTTCCTCATGAAGAAAATCATTGATAAGTTTATTTACCTCTTCCAGCTTTATTCCAGGTAGGTTAGCGCTGGCAAATTGAGAAATCCATTCAATTCCAGGAATTGGAGAATTGGACAAGTAATGACTCACATAGGAGCCAACTATCCTACCACTTTCCTGCTTGTCGCGGTCTTTGAATTGACGGTCCAACTGGGCAAGATACTCTTTTTTAGCCCTTTCCAGTTCACCCGAATTAAAGCCATAACGTTTTACACGTTCGTTTTCTTCAAGTAAAGCGCGAAGAGATTTCAACTGCTCGCCGGCTCCGCTCATTGCAAATGACTGGTATGCATTCTTGGACCTTGCATAGGTTCCCCCATAGCTTGAAAATCCATAGGTAAACGGTGGATTTGCACTATTTCGAAGTTCGTCCAAACGGTTATTTATCATGGTAGAGAAAAGATTTTTAACTAACTGATCTCTGTAATCATTGGTTGTAACTATATCTTCAGCATTTTCAAGGTCTTTGTAATAAACCCGTACCTGGCTAAATGGAGCTTCCTTATCTGAAGCTATTGCAACAAAAGTTTCATCGTGATTTGGAAGATCGAACACTTTTCGTTCCCGAGCGTTCTCAACCGGTATAAGTTTTGAAAAATGATCTTTGATCTTTTGTTCCATCACTTCGGGATCCAGATCTCCTACTGCTACTACAGCCATTAAATCTGGCCTGTACCAATCTTTATAATAATTTCTTACCGTTTCATAATCGGCGTTTTCTATAACTTCTTGTTTTCCAATAGGAAGTCTTTCAGCATATTGAGACCCGTACATAAGTTTAGGTAAATATTCTGTCATCATTCGCTTATCTGGTCCAAGTCCAAGTCGGTATTCTTCCATAACAACGCCTCGTTCCTCGTCGATATCCTTATCTGTCATTAACGCATTGTGCGCCCAGTCTTCAAGGATCTGGAAGCCTTTTTCCAAGGTTTCTGGATTATCACTTGGAATTGGCAGAATATAAACGGTTTCATCAAAACCTGTGTACGCATTAAGATCGGCACCAAATTTCACCCCAATACTTTGTAGGTAGTCTACAAGTTCATTTTTCTCAAAGTTTTTAGTTCCGTTAAAGTTCATATGCTCCACAAAGTGAGCAAGTCCTTGCTGATCTTCATTTTCAAGGATAGACCCCGCATTAATGGCAAGGCGTAATTCCACCTTGTCCTCGGGTTTACCGTTGTTCCGGATGTAGTAGGTGAGACCATTTTCCAGCTTGCCTATTTTTACATTAGGATCTGTAGGAATGTTTTCCGAGGGAAGTTTTTTTACTTCATTTTTACTGTCGACCTGTGCTATGCTATTTCCGGCGGAAATGAACAAAAGGGCAGCGATAGAATTCATCACAATTTTTTTCATACTCGTTTTACTTGTTTTTTTTATAAAATTAAATTAACCAGTAGGGCAGCTAAGAAAAATAATAAGAGGAAGTTACGTTTTTTTTTATTTCTCGAATATTAAATATAAATACTTGTTTATAAGTTGATTACCTGTATGTTTTAATTGTTTAACATGAAATCTTTCCACTAAAAAAGCAGTTTCAGATAATTCCGAAACTGCTTAGTCTATTTTAATGGTAAAAATCCTTATTTGTTTTTACTTCTTAGCCTTAATCATAGCTTCAAGTTGATCCCACATTTCCTCCGGAATTGCTTCTAATAAGTTGAATTGTCCAGCTCCTTTTAGCCATTCCCCACCATCTATAGTGATAACTTCACCGTTGACATAAGCAGAAAAATCGGACACTAGATAGGCCGCTAAATTTGCCAGTTCCTGGTGTTCTCCAACTCTTTTTAAGGGAACTTTTTTAGCAAGATCGAACTTCTCTTTCAAATCCCCTGGTAATAACCTGTCCCAAGCTCCTTTTGTTGGAAATGGTCCCGGCGCAATAGCATTAGAACGAATTCCATATTTTGCCCATTCTACAGCTAATGATCGCGTCATAGCTAAAACTCCAGCTTTCGCGGTTGCACTTGGTACCACATAAGCAGAACCTGTCCAGGCATAGGTAGTTACGATGTTTAAAATAGTTTTATCTACTTCTTTTTTGTCTATCCAATGTTTTCCAAAAGCCAAAGTACAGTTCTTACTTCCTTTTAAAACAATATCTATAATAGTATCGAAGGCGTTTGCGCTTAATCGCTCGGTTGGAGAGATGAAGTTTCCGGCTGCATTATTCAACAAAGAATCTACTTTTCCAAATTTAGCCACCGATGCTTCTAGCATAGCTTCTACTTGGTCATAATGACGAACATCACACTGTAAGGGTAAACAAGTACCTCCAGTTGCAGCTTCTAATTCTTTTGCAGTATTTTCTAATTTTTCCAGATTTCTGGAAGTGATTACAACATTTGCACCCAATTCTAAGAAATATGTGCTCATTGATTTTCCAAGTCCGCTACCACCACCGGTAACAACGATCGTTTTCCCTTTCAAGGCATCGTCACGAAGCATTTTTTTAGTATAATCCATGTTTTTCAGTTTTTAGTATTCAGTTGGCAGTGCTAACTGTGACTGCATACTTTTTGGTTATTTAATCTAATAATATTTCTAAAAGCTGAATGGCAGCTTCACTTATTTTAGTTCCCGGGCCAAAAACAGCGACAGCTCCGGCATCGAATAAGAATTGATAATCTTGAGATGGAATAACTCCACCAACGATCACCATAATATCTTCTCTGCCATGCTTTTTTAATTCTTCAATTACTTGTGGTACTAATGTTTTATGCCCTGCAGCCAATGAAGATACTCCTAATATATGAACATCATTTTCCATAGCTTGTTTTGCAGCTTCTGCAGGAGTTTGGAATAAAGGCCCAATATCCACATCAAAACCAAGATCGGCATAACCTGTGGCAACCACTTTTGCTCCACGATCATGGCCATCCTGACCCATTTTTGCAATCATGATACGAGGACGTCTTCCATCTTGTTCCGCAAATTTATCGGCTAGCTCCCTAGCTTTAATAAAGGATACGTTGTCTTTCATTTGTTTTGAATAAACGCCACTAAAGGTTTGAATTTTCGCTTTATATCTTCCGTAAACGTCCTCTAAAGCATCGCTGATCTCCCCCAAGGTAGCTCTTTCTCTAGCAGCTGATACTGCTAATTCCAGCAAATTTCCATCCTTGTTTCTGGCAGCACTAGTTAAGGCCTTAAATGCGGAAGTCACTTTTTCTTGATCCCTGCTTTCTTTTATTTGCTTTAACCTTTCCAGCTGTTGTAAGCGGACCGTTTGATTATCTACTTCTAAAGTTACTAAAGGATCTTCTTTTTCTAATCTATATTTGTTGTTTCCAACAATGATATCGGTCTCGCTATCTATTCTCGCTTGTTTATTTGCTGCAGCTTCTTCAATGCGCAGCTTAGGAATTCCAGCTTCAATTGCTTTGGTCATTCCACCTAATTCTTCTACTTCCTGAATAAGCTTCCAGGCCTTTTGGGAAATTTCATAAGTTAAGCTTTCTACGTAAAAACTCCCCGCCCAAGGATCCACAGTTTTGGTGATATTTGTTTCTTGTTGAAGATATAATTGAGTGTTTCTGGCAATCCTTGCTGAAAAATCTGTTGGTAATGCAATTGCTTCATCAAGAGCGTTTGTGTGCAAAGATTGTGTCCCACCAAATGCTGCTGCTGCTGCTTCTATACAGGTTCTTGCAACATTGTTAAAGGGATCTTGCTCGGTCAAACTCCAGCCACTTGTTTGGCAATGTGTTCTTAAAGCTAAAGATTTCTCGCTTTTAGGATTGAATTGTTTCACCAATTTAGCCCAAAGCATTCTAGCTGCCCGCATTTTGGCGATCTCCATAAAATGATTCATTCCTATTGCCCAGAAAAAAGAAAGTCTTGGTGCAAAACTGTCTATGTCCATTCCGGCTTCCAGTCCTTTTCTAATATATTCTAAACCATCGGCTAGGGTATATGCTAATTCAATGTCACAAGTTGCTCCCGCTTCTTGCATATGATATCCTGAAATGCTAATGCTATTGAATTTCGGCATCTTTGCAGAGGTGTATTCAAAGATGTCAGAAATTATTCTCATGGATGGAGTAGGAGGGTAGATGTACGTATTACGCACCATAAATTCCTTTAAAATATCATTCTGAATTGTTCCAGATAATAAAGAAAGATCTACACCTTGTTCCTCTGCAGCCACAATATAAAATGCCATAATTGGAAGCACTGCACCATTCATGGTCATTGAAACTGACATTTTATCTAGCGGGATCTGGTCAAAAAGGATCTTCATATCCTCCACCGAATCTATTGCAACTCCAGCTTTTCCAACATCTCCAACCACACGTTCATGATCACTATCGTAACCTCTGTGTGTTGGTAGATCGAAAGCTACAGAAAGTCCTTTCTGGCCTCCTGCTAAATTTCTTCTGTAAAAAGCATTGCTTTCTTCAGCAGTAGAAAAACCTGCATACTGGCGAATGGTCCAAGGTCTCTTTACGTACATAGTGCTGTAAGGTCCGCGTAAATAAGGCGCTATTCCAGCTGCAAAATCTAAATGCTCTGCTTCTTCAATATCACTTTTTGAATACACTTTTTTAAGCGGAATATCTTCTGCCGTCATAAAAGTGCTATCCGAATTGTTATTCGAAGAACTTGGAGAAATCTCTTTCTTAAGTTTTATATGTTGAAGATTTTTTCTAGACATTTTAATATGCTTCCCTCATTGAGGGTTTAATTTTTGTCCCAATATTTATCGGGATACTTGAATTTTTAAAACTATTATCTTCCCGATCCTTATCGGGAATTAACTCGGAGGCTTGCCACTGAGTTTATATAAACGCTGTTATTATTCTGTTTTCAGTCTTTCCTGCTCCGATTTTTCTGCAATGCGTTTTTCTAAAATTGGCTGAAGCAATGTTTTCCTTGGATTCATTTTTAGAAACGGATATAATTCTAAGTCATTTGCCATTCTATCATCCGGATTCTGGAATTTGTTGGTTCCAACAAGTGTGATTTTTCCAGAATCAAAAAGTTCCTGTTCTTTAACAGCACTTTCAGTAATCTTTCGTTGAATAATCCCTTCCTTAAGTTGCTTCAAAAATCCACCGCCATTTTCTATCTCTTTAAAGATCTCCAAGGCTTTTTCTGCGAATTGTTGTGTAAGGGTCTCTATATAATAAGCCCCATCTGAAGCATTGGAAACCTTATCGAAATAACTTTCGTTTTTCAGCACTAATAGCTGATTGCGCGCAATCCTGTCTCCAAACTCATTATTCTTATGGTAAATTGCATCGTAAGGAGAATTATAAACTTCGTCTGCACCACCAAGAACGGCACTCATGTTTTGCGTGGTGGTTCTAAGCAAGTTTATATTATAATCGTACAAGGTTTTGTCCCTTTTTGAAGGCTGAGCTAAAATGCTGCATTTTTCGGAAATCTTATATTCTGAAGCTAGACTTGCATATAATAAGCGAAGTGCTTTCAATTTAGCGATCTCGAAAAAGTAATTAGACCCTGTAGCAGTTAAAAATTGAAGCTTAGTTTCAGCTTTAATATTCTCGTCATTATCAAAATGATTCAAATATTCATTTGCATGTGCCAGCATATAGGCCAATTCTTGTGGGATGGTCGCTCCTGCATTTTGATATAAAGTACCATCTACGCTAATTGCCGATTTAAAATCTTCAGCTTTAACAACTATTTTGTTCAAGATCTCATGATCCTTTTTCAGGTCTTGATACCAGTTTCCGGAACGTGCTAAATTTCCGATAATATCTATTTGTAAACTTATCTGATGATCCTTTCCTGCTAAAAATATAATTAAGGAATTAAGGAATTCTTCAGAAAGGAATTCAAATGAAATATAGATAGGAATAGCGTTTAGCTCTATATTTTTGAATAGGACTTTAAAGTCTGATTCTTTAGAAGAGATAACAAACCATAAACTCTCCGCTCCTTTTTTTAATACTCTTAAAGCTTTTTCATTGCTTTTAATATCTGAAGCAACATAAATCTTTTCACAGACATTCCATGAAATTGGATTTGCAACAGAGATAGGATCTTTTAGATCTTCAGCAGTATAAAAGGGTTTTACTGAAATCCCATCTTTACTATGGAAAATAAGGGTTTCATTATAATCTGCTCCTTTCAAATCGAATTGAATTTTCTGCTTCCATTCTTTGGCAGAAACTTCTTGGAATTCGTTGAATAAGGTGTGACTCATAATTTATTTTTTAAAAATATAATATGTAAAACCAAGGGGTTGCTTAGTCTATAGTATCGTAATGGATGATATAAATATCTTCGTTGGCTCTTTTCATGTAATAGTGTTGCCTGGCGTAGCTTTCTAATTCAAAAGAATCGTTGAGATTTTCTATGATAGCTTTATCCTTAGAGATCTCCTTTTGGTAGTATTCTTTATTTACTTTTAGCTTATTTACTTCTTCATCCAGTTCTCTATGGATCATCCAAGAGTTACTATCTAAAAATAGCATCCAGCCCCCAAAAATAAGTAAGATCAGCACGTATTTATTGCTAATAAACTTGAACCATTTTTTACTGCGAAGCTCCTTTAGTTTCATAAGATTTAAAGATACAAAATTACGCTAATCTGTCCTTGATGATTGTTTGAACAATATCTACCGCCACATTGTTATATCTATTGGTAGGAATAATGATATCTGCAAACTCTTTAGTAGGCTCAATAAACTGCTGGTGCATAGGTTTCAAGGTGGTTTGATATCTCCATAAAACTTCATCCAGATCCCTTCCGCGATCGTTGATATCGCGTTTCAATCTTCTAATTAAACGCTCATCACTGTCAGCATGCACGTAGATCTTTATATCGAACATGTCACGAATATCTGCATGAGTAAGAATAAGAATACCCTCTACAATAATCACTTTTTTAGGCTGAATTGTTACAGTTTCCCCCGTTCTATTATGTTCTGTAAAGGAGTATACAGGTTCCTCTATAGAATTCCCGCTTTTTAATTCTTTAAGATGAGAAACGAGAAGATCAAAATCGATGGATTTAGGGTGATCAAAATTTATCTTCACACGATCTTCCAAAGATAAATGGCTGGTATCTTGATAATAAGAATCTTGAGAAATAACAGCTACCTCTTCATTCTTTAATTCTTCAATGATCTGACTCACAACCGTGGTTTTTCCACTACCGGTACCACCGGCTATTCCAATAATAAGCATCTATAAATATTTTGACGCAAAGTTAATTATTAGTTTGAAATAGGGGAGCGGTCCATCATTTTTATTGAATTTAGATTTCCCCCGTTTATCTAGAATAGGTGAATAGATTATAAAATTTTATTTAGAGAGCGCTTTCACATCTTCTACTGTCACTTCTTTTTTAGAGGTGTTCCCCCAAGAATTAGAGATATAATTCATGACATCTGCTACTTCCTGATCACTCAAGCCTTGAGCGGCCATAACATTGTTGTAATTTTCTCCATTCACTACGATAGGGCCAGATAAACCATATTTTATAGCTCTAAGACTTTCTGTTCTTTTATCTGTTAACCAGTCTGATCCTGCTAATGGTGGGAAATTGCCAGGTATTCCTTTTCCACTTGGTAGATGGCAGGTTACGCAAAAATTTGAGAAAACCTCTTCTCCTCTTTTAAAGCTTTCTGAAACTTTCTTTTGAACGGGAGAGTCAGAAATAGTAATTTTCTCTGAATTTACATTGGATTGATCTTTCTTTTTTCCTGAATTACAAGACACAAATAGGCTTGCTGCAATTAGTATAGGCAGTAACTTCATAAATTATTTTTTAGTTTCCATGGTTATTAATTTTACTATTCCAAGACCTTCTACCGCTACATAGATAAACCCATCTGGTCCTTGCTTTACATCTCTCACTCTTCCAATCCCTTCAAGCAATCGTTCTCTTTTCACAACTTTTTCGTCTTCAAGAATATCAAGTTCTAAATACTGGAACTTTAGAGAACCAATTAACAAATTATTTTTTAAATGTGGGTATTTATCTGAAGTAACATAGACCATCCCGCTTGGAGCAATAGATGGGATCCAGTAATAAATAGGACCTTCCATGTCTGGTCTGGATGTTTCTGAAGTAATAGAAGTTCCGCTATAGTTCTGTCCATAGGTTACCACAGGCCAGCCATAATTCGCGCCTTTTTTAATGATGTTTATTTCATCTCCGCCTTTTGGGCCATGCTCGTGTACCCAGATTTCCCCAGTAGTTGGGTGAAGGATCATTCCCTGCGGATTCCTATGTCCGTAACTATAAATGGCTTTTTTGGCATTTGGTTCATCAACGAAAGGGTTGCCGGCAGGAATACTCCCATCGTCATTTAATCTATAGATCTTCCCATTATCTCGGGTGATATCCTGCGGATTAATATCTCTTTCCCCACGTTCTCCCGCTGAAAAATATAAATAACCCTCCTTATCAAAGGCAACTCGAGAACCAAAATGCTGGCCTTTTGTAGTATTTGGGTTAGCTTTATAAAGAACTTCCTTTTGAATGAGTTCATTTCCATTTAATTTTGCACGCATAATAGCGGTATTTCCTCCATCTCCATTCCCTTCAGGAGAAGCATAGGAGATATAGATCCAGCCATTATTTTTATAGTCTGGATGCAAAACAACATCCATTAACCCACCTTGCCCTCTGTTATAAACTTCGGGAACACCTGTAATTACTTGTTTGGCACCATCTTTAAATAGGATCAACTCCCCACTTTTTTCCGTGATTAACATACTCCCATCTGGCAGGAATGCCAATCCCCACGGAATTTGAAGATCTTCTACTACAGTTTCAACAGAATAAGTATAAGTGCTGGCTTCTATAGTGGTGTCTTTTTGTGCACAGGCAGAAAAGACTAAGAGTAAAACATTAATTATAAGGAAATTGAATTTCATGAGAATGTTTTTTGAATGATAATAAAAATCGAATTCTGATTTTAATAGAAATACAGGAATTAATATAAGATAAAAATAATTCATTTAAATTTAATTGCGTGTAGGTAGATTAAAAGTTATTCTTATATTTGCAGCCGCTATGAAGATAAGCACTTGTTGTTTATTAGTTAGATAACCATCGGGGTGTAGCGTAGCCCGGTTATCGCGTCCCGCCTTCAGCGGGAAGACCGCAATTTAATTGTTGGGTCAATATTTGACAAATATGAATATTCACACTCTTTTTAGTGAATCTTAATTGAGGAGCAAAAAGAAATATAGATGACCAATTCGGGGTGTAGCGTAGCCCGGTTATCGCGCCTGCTTTGGGAGCAGGAGGCCGCAGGTTCGAATCCTGCCACCCCGACCAAATGGGTATCAAAACCCACCAAAACACTGTTAATCTCTTGATTATCAGTGTTTTTTGTTTTTAATGATATCAAATAATATCATTTAAATACATAAGTCTGGTGAATCATTCGGTGAATCATTTTATTACAGATATTTACGTAACTTCATAAGGCAATTAACTGATTTGACTTTCGTCTTTGCAAACTGATTGTTTCATTTAA
>NZ_VORY01000013.1 GCF_007997295.1 Gillisia hiemivivida
TCTTCATCTGAACAAGATCCATTTGCATCGTAGATCCATACTGTTTGAGTGCTAGTGATCGGTCCCGTGATTACAGTTCCACCATTTGCTTGACTGTTGTTATAATATGCTTGAGTTCCACTTAGGTCACTTCCTGATATGGCTGGTAAAGTATAACTGTCACATTCAGATTGAGAACCTGGATTAGTTATAACCGGAGTTTTAGTAATTGTTACCTCAAAGCTTTCTTCATCTGAACAAGATCCATTTGCATCGTAGATCCATACTGTTTGAGTGCTAGTGATCGGTCCCGTGATTACAGTTCCACCATTTGCTTGACTGTTGTTATAATATGCCTGGGTTCCACTTAGGTCACTTCCTGATATGGCTGGTAAAGTATAACTGTCACATTCAGATTGAGAACCTGGATTGGTAAGAACCGGAGTTTTAGTTATTGTTATTACTTGTGTATTCGAGTTTGTACAAGTTCCCGCATTAGCTGTTGAATATTTGATAGTATATGAACCTGCTATAGACGCATCTACGTCTATTATTCCGGAAGTAGAATTTATAATTAATCCTGAAGTAGAACTAAATGAACCGCCACTAACACCAGTAACGGTTGGCGTTGGGTCATTATCATCACTACAATAAGAAGAAGCTGAATAACTAAAAGTAGCATTATCCAAAGTATTTATCGTAATAGTAGCACTTCCTGTTTCAACTGTTTTATCAGGACAATTTGAATTCAAAATTATCGCCCGATAACTAGTTGTAACGTTAACATTAGAAGCTTCATAGGTAGTAGTAGTGTTAGCTATATCAACCCATCCTGCACCTTCATCTTTTTGCCATTTCTCAACCGCGCCAAAATTACCTGTAAGAGTTAAAGTTGTGGAATTAGGACTACCTGAACAATATGTAGCCTCCCCAGAAATAGTTCCACTAACATTAATGTCTAAATCAATGCTCTCACCACCACATGGTGCAGAATTTAAATTACCACCCTTGAAAGATAAATAGGAACCAAGGTTAATAACACCGCCTTCAGCCAGATCACATAAATCAATCACCGATCCACTACCAGATAAAGGCACCTTTATTTCAATAAATTTACCATCATTTGGAGCAAAATCTCCTACTTCTGCTATAAGGCCGCTCACATTATTTAAAACTAAATTTGTCCCATTCCATTTATAAACCAATGTTGAAGAATCATTTGCATCAATCTGTAAAACAACATCAGCTCCTGGAAAAGGATAAACTTTCGATTTATATGTTTCAGAAACTAAGTCCAGACTAGGGTCAGTATCTAAATAATATCTGAAGATCGAACTACCATTATTTCCATTGAAAAGACCAAGTAATAAGTAAGGCCCATTAGTGTCAGATTTAACAACTGCATACACTTGCTGAACATCGCAAGTGTTATTGGAACCAAGCTTAATATCTTTCACTTGACCTGCTGCATATTCTGAAGCAGTATAATCACCATCAGGTACAAATACCTGTGAATAAGCAGTAGAAAAATTAAAAAAGCATCCAGAGAAAATTAATAGGACGATTAGAGTTTTAGAAAATGGAAGCGAAATGGAAGATAGTCCTCGAAAGGATCTTTTTGCATTTTCAAATTTTGGCGAAGTAGTTTTCCAAATCATAATGTACACTTTTGAATTAGTACTAAAATTTTATATGAATCCCCATAATCCAATTAAGAAATGGTTCATCAATAAATGATTAATTTAAATTTTGTAACTATAGAAGTGATTTTGCTTGGGGCTTAACCACAATTTGTCCTCTTTAGGGGAGCAACAAATTATATTGAATACAGAAGATTTCGTGGGGGGAATCTTTTACAAATCGATTTGAGACAATTTGATATATGCACTAATATGAAGTAAATTTATTATAATAGGTTGTTAAAAAAAGAAATTCCCAATATTTTAGATTAAATACCAATTATACGGGATTAAATACATTAATTGATAACATAAAATACTAGTTTTCACCCATTTCTGAAGACAAAACCTTTCATTTTGAAAGGGAAAATAAAATATACAATAAGGGATTTACCCCATTTTTGAGACTATTTAATCAAAAAATGCTAACCTTTTAGATTATCATTTAATTATATAGTCTTTGTAAGACTACTTTCTTTCATACATCAATAAGCGATGCATATTACCCTCAATTAATGGGAATTTCTTCAGATCTATCTCGTAAATCCATCCTTCTTCAACAGTATTGAAAACATCATATTCAGAATCTTCAGTATATCCCAATTCTTGTCTTGCATAATTTAACCAGGTTTGATAGGTTGGAACATCCATTGACTCGTCATTGGCCTGAACAATTAAAAAATCACCTTCTAATGTAATTTGAAATTTTGCAGCTGGATTATTTTTGATCTTCCCCATATCCGCCCAGTCACCTTCATTCATTTCATATAAGGTAATACTATTAAGGTCTTTTGGATTGAAATCTACAGCATATACATTATGATTTCTACCGTAATTATCTGAATCTAGCATGCCAGGAACAGAGCAACTGCTTAAAGAAAAGATAGAGATGACAATTAGTGTGAATTTGACAAGAGAGAGATTGGCTAATTTAGTTGGGGCTAAATTAGCAGCGCTTAGTGTAAACATGTGGGGCTACTTTAAATTAATTGATTAACAAATAGTTTATTGTAGGTTAAAGAGCAAAATCCTTTGGGGAAAATCTTGATCCTCGTCAAACATAGAGGAAGCAATGCTTACAAAATATTAATGAGCAATTTTTTAGACATAATCAATGGAAAAATAGATAAAAAACACTATGTTAACAAGGAGTTAAGCTAGGTTTTAGTTATCAAAAGGTTATTAACAATCTGTTTTTTTGTAAGTGATTAATTAAACTTTTTTTTAAACTTTTAATAGGAGTCTAATGTATTATCTGCAAAACTTGTAAATTGCGTAAAAGCGAAATGAATGAGTAAAAATTTAGCCGATTATCGTAAAAATTACGACAAGGGAGAATTGTTGGAAGAGCATATAGCTATCAATCCTTTTGTACAATTCAAAGTTTGGTTTGAAGAAATGGAGAATGCAGAAACTTCTTCAGAAGTTAATGCTATGAATATCTCTAGTATTGGATTGGATGGGTTTCCTAAGAATAGAATTGTTCTTTTAAAGGAATATAATGAAGAAGGCTTTATTTTTTATACCAACTATGGGTCAGAAAAGGCTCAATCATTATTAGCTAATCCATATACCTGCTTGTCATTTTTTTGGCCAGAACTAGAGCGGCAAGTGATAATAAAAGGCATAGCAGAGAAGGATTCCGAAGAAAAAGCAATCGCATACTTTAATTCTAGACCAAGGGAAAGCCAGTTGGGAGCATGGGCATCTCATCAAAGCTCAGAAATTTCTTCAAGAGAAGTTTTAGATAAGACGCTGAGAGAATTAACTTTAGAATTTCAAGGTAAACCGGTTCCTAAACCCGAGTTTTGGGGTGGTTTTCTAGTGAAGCCTATAAGTTTTGAATTTTGGCAGGGAAGACCAAATAGATTACACGACCGGATAGTGTATACTAAAGAAAGAAAAAATTGGAGTTTTAAACGCTTAGCACCATAATTATGAAAAGGCTAATACTTGTAAGACACGGAAAATCATCTTGGAAACATAATTTGCCAGATGATAAAAGACCTCTTAAGAAAAGAGGCGAAAGAGATGGTTTGCTTGTAGCGAAGTCTTTTTCATCATTTTTTCAGAAACCAGTAACTGTTTGGTCTAGCCCGGCAGTTAGAGCATTGTCTACTGCGAACATCTTTAAAAGTGAATTAGCTATTGAAGATAAACACTTCAATATTATAACTTCACTCTACACTTTTGATAGTGGAGATTTATACTCTCAAATTAAGAATTGTGATCCAGGAATAGATAAATTAATGGTCTTCGGACATAATCCTGCAATGACAAATCTGGTAAATAAGCTTGGAGATTCTTACGTAGATAATGTGCCTACAACAGGATTAACAGTTATTGATTTTGAAACTAATAGTTGGGAAAACCTCAAAAACGGAAAAACTATTCTAAGTTTATTTCCTAAAAATTTACGATAAAATTAATGGGTAACAACCAATACATCAATAGAGAGCTTAGCTGGCTTCAGTTTAACGCGCGTGTTCTTCAAGAAGCAGAAGATGAGTCTGTTCCACTTATTGAAAGACTGCGATTCTTAGGTATTTTTTCTAATAACTTAGATGAATTCTTTAAAGTGAGATATGCAACTATAAAACGAATAGATCTTGCAGGTAAAAGTGCCAAAAGTGTTTTGGGAGGGATCAAAGCTAGTAAACTTTTGGAAGAGATCACCCAAATTGTTATAGAACACCAGTCAGAAAGTTTAAAGGTGCTCCATAGTATTCAGGAAAAACTTAAGGATCATGATATTTATATCATCAACGAAAAACAAGTTTCAGAATCACAAGAAGATTTTATAAAGAATTATTTTCTATCAAAAGTAAGCCCTGCATTAGTTACTATTATATTAAATGATCTGGTAGATATACCAAGCTTGAAGGATAGTGCTGCATATTTGGCGGTAAAAATGGTGATGAAGGAGGAGATTCCTCAACAAGGAATTTCTAAATTATTGAATCGGCATATCCATGAAAAGAAATACGTTTTAATTGAAATCCCTAGAAGTATAGATCGGTTTGTTGTACTTCCAATGGAAGATGGAAAACAATATATTATTTTGTTAGACGATCTTATAAGATTTAATCTTAAAACCATCTTTAACATTTTTGAATATGAAAGCGTTACTGCCCATATGATAAAGATCACTAGAGATGCCGAATTGGATATAGATAGTGACTTAAGTAAGAGTTTTATAGAAAAGATAACTTTAAGCGTACAAGACAGATTAAAAGGGGATCCCGTTAGGTTTGTTTACGATATGAATATTGGAGAAGACACCCTCGCATTTTTAATGGGAAAAATGGGAATTGACTCTACTGATAGTATTATTCCCGGAGGTAGATACCATAACAGAAGGGATTATATGAACTTTCCAAATATTGGCGACGATAAATTACTTTATACTCCAATAGATCCACTTCCAATAAAAGGTTTAGTGCTTCAAGGAAGTTTGTTGGGAATGATCGCAAAAAAGGATTACTTGCTTTATGCGCCTTATCAAACCTTTGCGTATGTGGTTAAATTTTTACGGGAAGCTGCTTTAGATCCTAAAGTAAGATCTATTAAAATAACTATTTATAGACTGGCCAAGATCTCGCATATTGCCAGTTCTCTTATAAATGCCGTTAAGAATGGTAAAAAAGTAACTGTACAAATAGAGCTAAGAGCAAGATTTGATGAAGTTGCAAATATTAAGTACGCCGAGCAAATGCAGAAGGAAGGGGTGAAATTGATATTTGGGGTTACTGGTTTAAAAGTTCATTGTAAAACTTGTATAATAGAACGAGAAGAGAATGGTAAACTTCATAAATACGGCTTTATAAGTACAGGGAATTTTAATGAGTCTACTTCCAGGATTTATACAGATTATACTTTGTTTACAGGAAATCAGGAAGTATTAAAAGAGATAAATAAGGTTTTTGATTTCTTTGAGATCAATTATAAGGTGAGCAGGTATAAGCATTTATTGGTATCGCCACATTATACTAAAATGGCTTTGGTCAAACTTATCACCACAGAGATCGAAAATGCTCAAAGTGGTAAAAAATCGGGTATTAAATTAAAACTTAATAGTCTGTCTGATTATACACTTATAGATAAGCTATATGAAGCCAGCAGGGCAGGTGTTAAGATCCAATTGATAATACGTGGAATTTGCTCCTTAATTCCCGGTGTTCCTGGAATGAGCGATAATATTGAAGCAATTAGTATTATAGATAAATTCTTAGAGCATCCAAGGGTTTTTATTTTTGAGAACAATGGCAAACCGAAGGTTTATATTTCATCTGCCGACTGGATGTCTAGAAATATGGATTATCGGGTAGAAGTCTCTTGTCCTATATACGATGAGGACATAAAAAATGAGATCTTGGAGACTTTTATGATAAGTTGGAATGATAATGTAAAGGCTCGTGTTTTAAGTGCAAATCAGGATAATGCCTATAGGGAGAAGAAATTTCCTGCAGTGCGTTCCCAATATGCACTCTACGAGTATTATGAACAAAAATTAGAAGAAGTAAAAGTTTGATTACACAACATAAATATGCAGCAATAGATATAGGTTCCAATGCGGTTCGGTTATTAATTTCAACAATAACAGAGCAAGAGGGAAAAGAGCCTATTTTTAAAAAAACATCATTAGTAAGGGTGCCAATAAGGTTGGGAGCAGATGTTTTCATGACTAAAATGATCTCTGAAGAAAATCAGGTGAGAATGATAGATACCATGAAGGCTTTTCAATTATTAATGAAATCTCATAAGATCGAAAGGTATAAAGCATGTGCAACTTCAGCAATGAGAGAAGCAGAAAATGGGGTACATGTTGCTAATGAAGTTTTAGAAAAAACTGGAATAGAAATTGAAATTATAGATGGCACCCATGAGGCAGCTATTATTGCTACTACAGATCTTAATCTTCTTATTCAGACTGATAAGACCTATCTCTATGTAGATGTTGGGGGTGGTAGTACAGAATTTACCTTGTACTCTAATGGGGAGGCTATTACCTCAAGATCCTTTAAATTGGGGACGGTTAGGTTGCTTAAAAATATTACTGAGCCTAATATTTGGGAAGAGGTGGAAACATGGGTCAAAGCCGTTACTAAAGATTATCATAGAATAGATCTGGTAGGATCTGGTGGGAACATTAATAATATTTTTAAAAGTAGTGGGAAGGCAATTGGTAAACCTCTTAGTTATCTATATCTAAGTTCTTATTATCAACTCTTAAATTCCTTTACTTACGAAGAAAGAATTACAGAATTGAATTTAAATGATGACCGTGCAGATGTTATTATACCTGCAACAAGAATCTATCTTTCTGCTATGAAATGGACCAAGGCAAGGCGCATTTACGTTCCTAAAATTGGATTGGCAGATGGGATCATAAAATCACTTTATCAGGAAAAGATATAATGTTTAATTGAGGGTCTATTTCACCGTACGCATGGCTATCGAGAAGTCTCTAACTTTATAAGTATTTTCCTCCCGAAGGATCGGCAGATAGCACGCGGGCTTGCCCTTGGGTTCTTGATTTGCTAACCGTGAATACTTTGAGTTTTGCTTAAGCTTTTCATGACTTCGGCTTCAAATTCTAGTAAATCATTCCATTTTTGATCGACTTCTTTTCGGTCTCCATATTGTCTGGCAAAGTTGAGAAAAAGTGTATAGTGATTAGCCTCACTTACCATTAAGTTCCTGTAAAAATCCCTTAACTCTTCTTCTTGTAATTTTTCTGAAAGCAATCTAAAACGTTCGCAACTTCTAGCTTCAATAAGGGCAGCTATCAATAATCTGTGTACCAACTGCGTACCACGAGAACCTCCTTTAGGGAAGAATTTGAGCAACTGAAGCACATATTCATCCTTACGATCCCGCCCCATTATATAGCCTCTTTTCAGCAATTTATCATGAACCATTTTAAAATGGCCCATCTCTTCTCTTGCTAAAGCTGTCATTTCTGAAACCAGATCGGAATATTCAGGAAAGGAAACGATTAGGGAGATTGCCGTAGAGGCAGCTTTTTGTTCGCAATAAGCATGATCTGTTAGAATTTCTTCTAAATTTTTCTCTGCAATAGAAGCCCAACGTGGGTCTGTAGGTAGTTTTAAGCCAAGCATAATTATATATCTAGATCAAAAGTTTTACGGAGTTTCTCCAATAACGGATTTTGCTCTTTCAACTTATTAAATTTTTCCATGTCTGTAAAGGCATACTTCTTTGCTACCTGTTCGTTCACCTGTATGTCCAGGGTGATCAAAGTGTTTTGAAGTTTCTTTTTTAGAAAGCTCATCAAAGGATGAGTATGTCTTTCTAATTCATTTTTCATAGTATCCGCCGGTAACTCTATAGAAACCACCTTATCGGTTAGCTTTGGCATATCTGTTTCCATAATAGAAGCCAGAATTTTTTCACCTCTATGCTTTAGTCTTTGTATATATTCATCCCAGGCGGCATGTAATTGCGTTTCATTTATGGCTTCGTCCAGTACCTCAGCTGTAACAACCTTTTCTCCATGCTTTTTGGCAAGGATCTCTTTTTTCTGCTTGATACTTTTTATAGATAGACCCGAAACTTTTTTAGGCATTGCCTGTTCAGAATTTGGCTTCACTTCTGTTGAAGATCGATCTTCCTGAGTTTTTTCCTTTGTGCTTGGTGTCTCTGGAGTAATTTGATTAGATGGAGTATCTAGTTCTAGTTCTTCTTTAGATTCACTGGTAGGTTTAGGAGTATCTATTGATTTTGTATGCTCTTTCTTTTCTTCCGAAGGAATAATTGCAGAGGCTGTTGTGGTTTCTGCATTTTCAGAAAATTCATTTTCGGTGATCACTTTTTTTGCTTCCGTAGGAATTGAAACAGAAGCAACTTTCGCATCCTTAAAATGCTCTGGAGCGATTATGAATGGTTCAGACTTTTTTTTTTCTCCATCAAAATTGATAGAGGCAAGCTGCATAAGGCATAATTCAACTAATAACCTCTGATTTCGACTTGCTTTGTATTTGAGATCACAATCGTTAGCCATTTCTATTCCCTTCAATAAAAAGGAATGGGAAGTTTGCTGAGATTGTTTAAAATAATTGGCCTTAGCAGTTTCTCCAACTTCAAGAAGATCTATAGTTTTTTGATCCTTACAAACCATGAGGTCTCTAAAATGGGATGCTATTCCAGAAATAAAATGATGTCCATCAAATCCATTAGACAAAATAGTATTGAAATCTACCAGCAACTGTGGAATATCATTATCCAATATTAACTGGGTAATATTTAGATAGGTTTCATAATCTAATACATTTAAATTCTCTGTAACTGCTTGTCTGGTTAATTTAGCGCCGCTATAACTAACTACTCTATCATAAATAGAAAGGGCATCTCGCATTGCGCCATCGGCTTTTTGAGCAATAATGTGCAAAGCTTCTTCTTCAGCTTCAATTCCTTGCTGCTCTGCGATGTATCCCAAATATTTTCTAGCATCGGTAACCGTGATCCGTTTAAAGTCGAATATTTGGCAACGAGAAAGAATGGTTGGAATTATTTTATGTTTCTCTGTAGTAGCAAGAATGAAAATGGCATGTTTTGGTGGTTCTTCCAAAGTCTTCAAAAAAGCATTGAAAGCAGAGGTAGATAACATATGTACCTCATCTATAATATACACCTTGTATTTTCCAACCTGTGGTGGGATCCGAACCTGATCTATCAGATTCCGAATATCATCTACAGAGTTATTGGAAGCTGCATCGAGTTCAAAAATATTGAAAGCAAAATCCTCATCTGGTTGTTGGGTGCCATCATGATTGATCATTTTGGCAAGTATACGCGCACAAGTAGTTTTTCCTACTCCTCGTGGCCCGGTAAAAAGTAATGCTTGTGCTAAGTGATTATGTTCTATAGCATTTAAAAGCGTGTTAGTAATGGCTTGCTGTCCCACAACGTCTTTAAAAGTTTGTGGGCGATATTTACGTGCCGATACAACAAAATGCTCCATAGATAAATTTTGAAAAACAAATATAGAAATACCATCCCGAAGATGTAAATCTATTTCTTGTTTTTTATCAAGAATATTAATCTATAATTCTGCGGTGCTTTAATAATGCTAGATTTAAAATGCTGCTGTATATTTGCGTGAAAGTAGGCCACCTTATCGCCACACCCCCGGTGTGGAGGAAAGTCCGGACACCATAGAGCAGCATAGTGGATAACACCCACCAGTCGTGAGATTAGGACAAGTGCAACAGAAAGTATGTACAGGTTAAGCTGTAGTGAAACCAGGTAAACTCTATGCGGTGCAATGCCATGTATACCGGCATTTAAGGGTTGCTCGCCCGTTGTTGGAGGGTAGGCAGCTAAAGATTCTTGGTAACAAGAATATGAGATAAATGATAAGGATCACTTTCTCTTCGGAGATTGGGAAACAGAATCCGGCTTATCGGCCTACTTTTTTAATCAAGAACCTCGAGGCAAATCCACGAGGGTTCGGCAATAAAATACTTTTAAAGATTCGAGGCAAGCCTAGAGGAATTAAACCCTCAATGAGGGAATAAATTTTCGGCCCATTCTGCGGCCTCATCTAATTCTAAAAAGATCTTGAAGTCTACTTTAGAAAAAGTTTTTTCGAACTCAGCCATGTTGATTGAAGAAACCTTATTGCTTACTATGGCAATACCAATTAAATTTTTTCTAATCTCTTCGAGTTTTAAATACACTGTTGGATCTACACTATAATTATTTATCCTCCTTGAGATATAAACAAACTTTTTTTCAACATAAAACTCCCTACATCTATTAACCACTTCCATAAATTGGGAATGACTAAAAACAGCCTCTTCATTTACCTCAGAAATCACATAATTTTTGTAGAAGTCTAAGGTTGTAAAACCTAATTTCACAGATTTGATTAAATCACTCATTCTTCTAGATTAATTTTGAAAAAGCTGAAAACTGAGTTTCCATATCTTCTACCCACATCAAAATGTTCTACCTTATCCATTTTGGTATGCTTGGAATGTTCAATTATAAGAACTCCATCCTCGTTAAGTAATTGTTTCTCGAATACAAGATCTACAATTTTTTTAAATTGTGCATCATCAAAATCATAAGGAGGGTCTGCAAATATGATATCTGCTTTTATTGGAGCTCTTTCTAAATATTTAAAAACATCACTTTTAATTGGAGTAATATCCATATCCAACTCTGCACTTGTTTTTTTGATGAATTTAATACAGTCTATGTTTTCATCTACAGAAGTTACAGTCAAAGCACCTCTAGAGGCAAACTCGTAAGAAATATTTCCAGAACCTGAGAATAATTCTAATACATGTAATTTATTAAAGTCAAAGCTATTGTTCAGAATATTAAACAAACCTTCTTTAGCCATATCGGTAGTTGGTCTTACGGGCAGTTTTTTAGGAGCCGTAATTCTTCTTCCTTTATGTTGGCCGGATATTATTCGCATTTAAGAGTTTTTAAAAGAGAAAAAGCTTCTCTATGAAATGTTTCAGATTGTTCCAATTTAGATGTAAAATTAAAAGCGGGGATTAAGAAATCTATATATTTAACATAAGTATAAGCTATGTTGAAGTTATCTGAATTTTTTGAAATATCTCCTAATAACCAAAGATTAAATTCTGAAGGATCTATTTGCAATTGTTCTGCAGTAAACAACAAATAGTAAATAAAATCTTCTTTAGTATCGTACTGAAAAGTATTGGCGAGTAGTAATTTATTTTGCTTAACGATGACAAGATCATAATAACTGGAATAATCATTTAAATAAACTTGAGCATTTTTACTCTCAGTATTTTTAGCTAATACAGCTTCAATAAGAACAGAAATGTTGTTTCTAAATTCGAATTCCCCATATTTATCAAAAAAGTAATTATTGATATTGGTATATGGAATATAAACATTTACTAGCCCGTGAGCTAACATATCATGTGCTACGACATCTGTTTTTAAAATCTTGGTGTTGAATTTCAAATAAGTAGAGGCTTCTTCTTCAATAAAAAAGGATTCTGGAACTACGGTGTATAAATTGTTCGAGAAAAGAACAATTACCTCTAGAAACTCAGTTTGAAGATTAGTTTCTTCAGCATATAGCTTTTCAATTTCCTTTAAAATTTCGACAGGGCTTTGTTCTTTGCCTAGATCGATCTTTTTGTACCAAGTAATTTCGTTGTTGCTACAATTTAGGATACAAAAAGAAAATCCATTCAGGCGAACCTGAATGGACATCTTAAATATATCTTGTTTCTCGTTCTTAGTTATTATCATAAGCTGTTGGCCAGTTACCTTCAGTCTTAATCTCTGTCATAGAACCTAGACTGATGAATCGTCCATTTACACCTTCTACAGAAATCACTTGATTCTCTGCCATAAGCAGATCTTCATCTAGATCATGTAGTACCACTTTCTTCGCAACCTTTGCTTCGAAAACAGGGATTTTATTGTCATTTTTAAGAACAGTACCAGCATCCATACTGAATTTGGCATCTACACCATCTACAGGCACCTTCATCATTTCTTTATACCGTGTAGAATTCTTAAATAAAGAATCTTTTACTGAGGCTGTTCCCAAGGTATCTATGATTATAATATCCTTAAGTTTATCTACTCCGAAAGTTTTTCTGTACTCTTCATCCATAATGGTAGAATCTCTTCTTTGTGTAAGAGTAAATTCTGCAGTATCAATAAATCTTATCAATTTATCGAAATCTTTTTCGAAATTTCCAGTAATTTCCTGATGCGCTAATTGTGCAGCACGAATATCTTTAAGTCGATCAACTACTTTGGCGTAACGTTTCTCTTTAACTTTATTAAATTGAATTGGCTCATACACTGCGTTAAACACCATGTATCCCAAGAAGATGATCACAATCCAAAGGACTAATTGAATGACAAGTTTCATGCGGTTGACTTTTTTAGTTATTAGAGTTCCTCGCAAATCTACAATTTTTTTTTATTCGTAAAAGTTTCTGCCCTAAAAATCCATTGTTATCTTTGAGATTTGCAAGATAGCCTATGGAAACCATTACAGCCGATAAATTTTATAAACTGCTAATCAAGGAGTTAGGATTTCAGGCAAAAATAAAACAAGATATTGCATTACAACAATTAGCTTCTTATGTGGTGAATCCCAAGCCAAATTCGCTGTTTTTACTCAAAGGATTCGCCGGAACTGGTAAAACTACCATCATAAGTTCCCTTGTAAAGAACCTTTGGAAGATAAAAAGAGCGGGTATTTTATTAGCTCCAACCGGAAGAGCTGCAAAGGTGATATCTTTATATTCAAACCAAGAAGCTCAGACTATTCACAAAAAGATATATTTTCCGAAGAAGACCGGTGGAGCAGGAGTCACATTCGTATTACAACCAAATAAGCATAAGAATGCAGTATTTATTGTAGATGAAGCTTCTATGATCCCAGATGAGGATCAAGATTCCAAGTTGTTCGAGAATAAAGGATTGCTTTCAGATCTTATTCAATATGTAGATTCAGGTCAAAATTGTCAGTTGATCTTTATTGGAGATACTGCGCAATTACCTCCAGTGAAGTTAGATCTAAGTCCTGCGCTTATGGAGCAATCTTTAGGTCGGGATTATGACAAGGAAGTGATACATATAGAACTGAATGAAGTGGTGAGGCAGAGCGAAGAAAGTGATATCCTTTTAAATGCTACTAGAATTAGGGAATCTCTGGCTGAAGAGTTTTATGAATCCTTCAAATTTAAGCTTACAGAAAAAGCAGATCTGGTTAGATTAATAGATGGAGATGAGATCTTGGATGCAATACAGGATTCGTATGATAATTTAGGGCATGAAGATACCAGTATCATTGTTCGTTCTAATAAACGTGCTAATCAATACAACCAGCAAATTAGATCCAGAATTTTATTTCAGGAAGAAGAAATCTCTTCCGGAGATTATTTAATGGTGGTCAAGAATAATTATTTCTGGGTAAAACCCACTTCCGAAGCTGGTTTTATTGCCAACGGGGATATTGTGAAGGTGTTAGAGATATTTGCTATTAAAGAATTGTACGGATTTCGTTTTGCTGAAGTCAAAGTGCAAATGGTAGATTATCCAAAAATGGCCGCTTTTGAAACTGTTGTAATCTTGGATACCTTAGAAAGCAATACGCCTTCTTTAACCTATGACGACAGCAATAGATTATATCAAGAAGTGATGAAGGACTATGAAGAAGAAACGTCCAAATACAAGAAGTTTTTGAAGGTGAAGAATAATAAGTTCTTTAATGCGCTTCAAATTAAGTTCTCTTATGCGATGACCTGTCATAAATCTCAGGGTGGACAATGGCATACCGTCTTTATAGAACAGCCATATTTGCCTAATGGAATAGATAAAGAGTATCTTAGATGGCTTTATACTGCGGTAACCCGAGCAACTGATAAACTCTACTTAATAGGGTTTAAGGATGATTTTTTTACTGATAATTAGAATTGAAACGAATTCATAAAAAGAATGGAAAATAACAACTCACTACGAATAATAGCAATGATCCCAGCAAGATTTGAAGCATCTCGGTTTCCGGGTAAGTTAATGGAAGATCTTAATGGTAAAACGGTCATTAGAAGAACCTATGAAGCAGCACTAAATACTAATTTGTTTGATGAAGTGTATGTGGTTACAGATAGCGATATTATTCACAATGAAATTGTAAGTAATCATGGCAAAAGTATAAAAAGCACTAAAGAACATGAATGTGGAAGTGATAGAATTGCCGAAGCTGTAATGAATATGGATGTGGATATTGTGGTTAATGTGCAAGGAGATGAACCACTTATAGATGAAGAAAGTTTACGTAAATTATTAGAGGTTTTTAGGAACGATCCTGAAAAAACCATTGATCTGGCATCTCTAAAAACTCCGATGATGGATAGCGATGAGATCTCCAACCCAAATAATGTGAAGGTGATCACCAATAAAGATAATCTTGCACTTTACTTTTCAAGGTTCCCGCTCCCATATCCAAGAGAGACTACCTCTGGAGTCACCTATTTTAAACATATTGGAATATATGCCTTCAGGAAAGAGGCACTTATGGATTTTTATAGTTTACCAATGCTTGAATTAGAAGCTACAGAAAAGATTGAATGTATCAGATATCTGGAATATGGGAAAAGCATAAAAATGGTGGAAACTAATTTTAAAGGGATTGGGATAGATACTCCTGAAGATCTTGAAAAAGCACGTAAATTATTTGATACCAATTAATTGCTTTCATATAAATATCAACCCTAAGTTGTTATTTGAAGTTTTTTATTGGGTTATAATGAAATGCCTGTCTAGGTTTAAAGAAAAATGATAAACTGAGAAAAAAATCTGCGGAAATCTGCGAAATCTTCGGGAAAAAGACAAAACCAGATTTCTTAAAAAGTCCCATTTAAAAAGCAGTACGAAAAGAATAATTCAATATAAAAGATCCTTCGACAGGCTACCATTGACTTAATTTCAAGAATCTGGAATACACTCCCTCTGGTCGGTAAAGATCTGTTTAATTTTTAAGATTGTTCATTTTTTTGCGTGTCCAAAAAAACGAACCAAAAAAAGGACACTTTTTTGTAGGTGTTTCCAATTATGCTAACGCATAATTAGAACCGTAGTTCCACGGCTAAATTTTCTCCAAGGCTTCGAAAATTTTACGCCGTGGAACTACTACACTTGCAAAAAAGAAGTTCTTAAGAAGATAAATCAGCTAGAAACAATTATACGTCAAAAACCTACGCTAGATAATTTTTTTTATCACGGGTCTCAGGATGACACTCACAAACTTGTCATACTGAGCAGTCAAAATTTGAGGATATACTAATTACTTCAATTATCCCATTTGTAATTTGTTTCAAGGTTAGATAATATCTTTTTTAAATATTTTTAAAAAAAATCTAAGCCTTTAATTTTTAACTTATCGGGATAGTGTATTTATAGTTAACTTAACTACTAACTACTAACTATTAACTACTCACTACTCACTACTCACTACTCCCTGCAAATTAAGCTGAAACAGCCTTTTTATATACGCTAAGCGCTCTTTCCCTTGCTTCTTTATGATCTACCATTTTTTCTGGATAATCGAATGATTCATACTCTGGAATCCATTTTCTAATATATTCTAAATCCTTGTCATAATCCTTTATCTGAGTAGTTGGATTAAATATTCTGAAGTAAGGTGCGGCGTCCACGCCACTTCCAGCAATCCATTGCCAGTTACCAACGTTAGAAGACATTTCGTAATCCAGGAGTTTTTCAGCAAAATAAGCTTCTCCCCAGCGCCAATCTATTAAAAGGTGCTTGCATAAAAAACTGCCAACCAGCATTCTTACTCTATTATGCATAAAACCAGATTCATTTAACTGTCTCATTCCTGCATCTACCATTGGATAGCCGGTGGTTCCGGTTTTCCATTTTTTAAACTCTTCTTTATTATTTCTCCACTCTATACGATCGTATTTTTTTTTGAAGGCATCTGTTGGTGTATCTGGAAAGTGATATAATATCTGCATAAAAAATTCACGCCATATGAGTTCCTGCCAAAAGATCTCATTCTTTTCAGAAATCGCCTTCTTCATAATTTTCCGGATCCCTACAGTTCCAAATCGTAGATGTGGCCCAAGATGGGAGGTAGCATCTTTAGCAGGGTAATTTCTCTTTGCTTCATAGTCTTGAATCAGGCTAGGAGTGACCTCATAATCTGGCACTTTCTGGGTGGAGGCTTCAAAACCAATATCACCCAGACTTAAGTTTGGCAGCCTTGAATTTTGGATTAAATTATCTAAATATTGAGAGGTGTAATGCACTTCAAGCTCTATTTTTTTAAATTCGGCCTTCCATAATTTCATATAAGGAGTATAGACCACATATGGATCTCCGTTACCTTTTACAACTTCATCTTTTTCGAAGATCACCTGATCCTTAAAAGTTAGAAATTCAACATTATTATCACTTGCTAATTTCTCGATCTTTTCATCGCGTTGTTTTGCATAGGGCTCATAGTCTCTATTGGTGTAGATCTTCTGAATGTCATACTGGTCAAATAATTCCTTGAAAATAGCCGCTGGCTTCCCAAAATACATAGCAAGAGAGCTTCCTTTTGTCTGAAGTTCTTTTCGCATTTTTTGCAGGGTATCGAATATGAAATTGAGTCGCGCATCATTTTTAGGAAGATCATCCAATATTTCGGAATCAAAAATAAATATGGGCAGCACAGGAAATTCTCCTTTTAAAGCTTGAAGAAATCCAACATTATCATCTAGCCTAAGATCTCTTCGAAACCAAAATACAGCTGTTTTTTTATTCATTAATTTACATTTATAGTAGAGAGACCACCGTCTATTCCTATGATTTGCCCTGTCATCCAGCTACTTTTTTCAGAAATCAAGAAATCAACTGCATTCGCAATGTCTTCTGGTGTCCCAACTCTTTTTAGAGGGTGACGATCTCCCATTTTCTCTCGTTTTGCATCGTTTGACAATAATTTTTCAGACAATTGTGTGTCCGTCAAAGAAGGGGAAATTACATTCACTCTAAACGATGGAGCGTATTCTGCTGCCAGAGATTTTGCAAAGCCTTCAATAGCGCCTTTAGCTGCTGCGATGCTAGTATGAAATGGCATCCCAACTTTTACCGCTACAGTACTAAAAAATACCAGGCTTGCTTGTTCAGATTTTTTAAGTTTAGGAAGTAAGCCTTGAACCACTTTTACCAAAGAGAAAAAATTTAAATTCATTTCCTCTTGAAAGCTTTCTGGAGATAACATTTTAAAAGGCTTTAAATTAATGCTTCCTGGGAAATAAACCAATCCGTCTATAGATTCTGGAAGTTCCAAATCTTTTATATCGTCTTTAGAAGCATCAAAGGTCAAATGTGTGGCATCTATATCTTTTAATTCCTCTGATGTTCTTGAGGCAATAATTAGGTTATTGTCTTTGGCCAATAATTTAGCCGCTTCAAGTCCAATTCCGTAAGAGCCGCCAATAAATAATATATTTTTCTTCATGATTTCTAATTTAGTATATCTTGTTTAAGAGTTCCTTTATTTTGAGATGGATTTTTATATTCACCATAAAGCTCCGTTAACTTTTGTTTTCTATAATCGAATATTTCCTTCAATTTTGGTGCAACTAAAAAGGGCTGCACAAGTTGCCCAAGAAAACCAAAAGGTAATTTATAATCTATTATATCTTCCATTTCTACTCCACCTTCAATCTCTTTAATGAAGTGTTTATGATGCCATAAGGCATATGGCCCAAATCGCTGCTCATCTACAAAATAATTTAGGTCACTCACATGAGTGATTTCTGTTACCCATTTTGTTTTTATACCTGCAATAGGAGTAACTATGTATTGGATGATCTGACCTGCGAACATTGGTCTATCTGCGCCGGAAAGTATATTAAACCCCATATAATCTGGAGTAATGATCTTTAGATTCTTAGGATCTGACAGGAAATTCCAAGCTTCTTTTAGTGTAATAGGTAATTTTTGCTTGGTATGCATTGTGTAAATTTTCATGGCTTCTAATTTCAGGATAAAATTACACTATTTATTGTTTAAGATAAAAGTTATACTGTTAAACAAAATTTAATTTATGGAAATCTTATTCAGCTTATCCAACAGGAAAGTTTGTGTATATTTGAGGAATCAACAAACTGAAAAATTATGAAAAAAGTATTTTTATTTATGTGTGCTGGATTATTCGCACTGAGCGCTTCTGCACAAATTGAAGCCCCACAGCCTAGTCCATCTGCAAAAGTTGAACAAAAAGTAGGTCTTACAGATGTGACTTTAGAATATTCTCGTCCAGCAGTTCGAGGTCGTGAGATCTTTGGAGGACTAGTTCCTTTTGGGGAAGTTTGGCGTACGGGTGCAAATGCGAACACAAAGATCACTTTTAGCGATAGTGTTGAAATAGGTGGGAAGAAGTTAGCAAAAGGTACTTATGCTATCTATACTATTCCAAATAAAGATTCTTGGGAAGTAATGTTCTATAATGATGCAAGCAACTGGGGAAATCCACAAGAATGGGATGATTCTAAGGTAGCTCTAAAAGCAACTGCTAAAGTAAAAACTATGCCTTCTTCTATGGAATCTTTTGGAATCTTTGTAAATGAAATATCCAATGATGGCGCAGTTTTAGACTTTGTATGGTCTAACACAACAGCAACATTAGCATTTAAAGTGCCAACCGATGTTAAAACTTTGGCAAGCATAGAAAAGGTTATGAATGGTCCTGGTGCTAACGATTATTATTCAGCTGCGAGTTTTTACATAGAGAGCGGTAAAGATTTAAAGAAAGCTCATGAATGGATCATGAAAGCAACTGCAATGCAAGAAGATGCATTTTGGATGTGGAGAAGAAGATCATTAATAGAAGCTGAATTAGGTATGAAAAAAGAAGCTATTGCTAGTGCTCAAAAATCTATGCAACTTGCCGAAAAAGCTAAAAATGCAGATTATGTTAAGATGAATAAAGATTCCTTAAAAGAATGGGGAGCGATGTAAATCACTTAAAATCTTATAATAAAAAACCCACTGAAGAGTGGGTTTTTTTTATTTGCCTAATATTCTAGGTTTATTTCCTTTCTAATGCGATCGAGCATTGAAATTAACTGTTTACTTTTTTCAAACGTCATTGAGTCACTTTCAGTCCTATTTTCTTCCAGCATTTTTTGAACATGAGCAGCTTCAAAATTATAACCATGAGTAGTTACCGGAAATTCTTTGGTTTCAAGCTCTCCATTAGTTTGAATACTCACAGAGGAGGGTTCATGGAACCTACCATTAATAATCACCGAAGCTTTTTCAAAACTTAAGGTTGCAGTTGTTGGTGTAGTTTCATTTATGGCGCTGTATAGTTTAGCTTTAACACCATTAGAATAGGAGAGCTGTATAGTACAATTTTCATCTACTCCAGTGCTGCCAATAGTTGCCTCGGCAACAATATTTTCAGGATTTCCTAATAAAGACAATGATAGAAAAACTGGATAAATACCCACATCCATCAAACTACCTCCACCGAGTTCTTTATTGTAGATACGCTTTTCTGGATCGAATGGAGCATTAAACCCAAAATCTGCTTTGAGCTCAAGTAATTCTCCATATTTTTTTGACTTAGTTAGATCCAACACAAACAGGAAATGTGGGAGAAATTGAGTCCATAAGGCTTCCATAAGAAAGACGTTCTTCTGTTTGGCCATAGAGATCATAGTTTCCACCTGCCCTAAATTTATACCGAAGGGTTTTTCACAGAGAACGGCTTTTTTATGTTCTAAACAAAGTATAGAATGTTCAAAATGAAATGTATGTGGAGTTGCAACATAGATAATATCTATGTTTTCATCTTCAACTAGTTCTAAATAACTGCCGTAAGAAACCTTTATTTCATGTTTTTCAGCAAATTCTTCGGCCTTATCAATAGATCTGCTGGCAACTGCATATAGAACTGCTCCGGGGACTGTCGAGAGGTCTTGAACAAATTTTGCAGCGATTTTTCCTGCACCTAATATTCCCCAATTAAATGTTTTAGATCTCATAATTACTTGTTTTATCCGGAGAGTGAATTATACGTTGTAGAATAAGTGCCAATATCATGACTAAGGCACATCCTACTAGATTAAGCCATAGATAAGGAAGCACTTCCAGATGATAAATTAATAATATTACGGCTTGGGTTATAAGGGCAGCTATAAATACAGCGTTACTATTTACATGTTTTATAAAAAATGCCAGCAGAAATATCCCTAAAACATTTCCGTAGAAAATAGAACCGATGATATTTACCAATTGTATAAGATTATCGAATAAATTTGCGAAACTTGCAAAAAGGATTGCCAACAGCCCCCATCCTAAAGTGAACCATTTAGACATTTTTACATAGTGTTCATCAGATTTCTCTTCAGAAACATTTCTCTTATAAAGATCTATTGTTGTGGTAGAGGCCAGCGCGTTTAATTCTGAAGCAGTGGATGACATGGCTGCTGATAATATTACAGCCAGCAATAAGCCAATAAGACCTCTTGGAAGATTATTAAGTATAAAATGGATAAAGACATAATCTTTATCATTTGTTTCCAGATCTTCACTTACAGAGCTTATAAGAGTCTTTGCTTCCTCTCTGTTGGCTTCTTCTAAAGAATTAAGTCTTAGAAGTTCAGATTTGTAAAGCTCTCGTTCTTGTTTAGAAGCACTCGTTAAACTGTTACCGTATCTAATACTGGTCTCTTGTCTTTTCTGCTGAATATCTTCATTTTTTACCATCAACTGTTGATATTCTTCGGAATATTCAGATTCCAATACAGCTTGCTGAGCGGCCGGATTAAAATTGAGGGGAGCTGTATTGAATTGATAGAAGACAAATACCATAACCCCTACAAGAAGAATAAAGAATTGCATAGGCACTTTTAAAATCCCGTTAAAGATGAGTCCCAGTTGCATTTCCCGTACCGAGCTCCCTGTTAAATAACGCTGCACCTGACTTTGATCTGTCCCGAAATAGGATAGTGCTAAAAAGCTTCCTCCAATAACTCCACTCCAAACTGTATATCTATTATCCAGATCGAAGGAGAAATCTAAAATATCCAGTTTTCCACTAGCACCTGCGATGTCCAAAGCAATAGAGAAACTGATATCTGCAGGGAGGTATTGAATAATAAGAAAAAATGCAGCGAACATTCCGGCAAAAATCACGGCCATTTGTTGCTTCTGAGTTACATTTACAGCCTTTGTACCGCCGGAAACAGTATAGATAATAACTAACACTCCAATAATTATATTAAGTGTAGTAAGGTTCCATCCTAATACTGCCGATAAAATAATAGCTGGTGCGAAAATGGTAATTCCGGCAGATAATCCTCGCTGAATTAAAAATAGTAATGCCGTTAATGTTCTGGTTTTAAGATCGAATCTGGACTCCAGAAATTCATAAGCGGTATAAACCTTTAACCTATGATAGATTGGTATAAAAACCATGCAGATAACCACCATGGCAATTGGAAGACCAAAATAGAATTGCACAAAGCCCATTCCATCATGATAAGCCTGTCCTGGAGTTGAAAGAAATGTAATTGCACTGGCCTGTGTAGCCATAACGGAAAGTCCAATAGTCCACCATTGGGAATCCTTACCACCCCCAATATAATCTTTTACACTTTGACTTCCTCTTGTTTTGTAAACTCCATAAATTACTATAAAAGCAAGTGTTCCTATTAAAATGATCCAATCTATTAATTGCATATCAGGAGAAGAGATTCATTAGATAATAGAATAAAATGATATAGCCCAGATTGGCTAGAAGCACTATAGAATAAGATTTTTTCCAGATATATTTTTTTGGAGTTTCCATTTATTTTCCAATTGAGATAAGATTAGCAAATAACCTGAAAGCACCAGGAACAGCATCGGGAAATTGTCTAAAAAAGCTTAAACCTGTGTAGATATAATGCCCTTTTCCATATTTGGCAATAAGCAAGCTTCCTTTGCTATTTGCCTCGTTTTTATCATGCATTGCGAAGATAGGAGTAAATTCGGGAGCCCATGAATCTGAAAAATATAGACCACGCTCCTGTACCCAATTTTCAAAATCTTTCTGGGTGATCTTATTTGGACTATTTAAAACAGGGTGCTGCGGATCTAAAAACTCCACTTTTGCATCTTCTTCAGTCACTCTATCTCTGGAAAGTTCTAACTTATATGGTGCTAAATTATCTAATACCAGTCCGCGATTTGTGTTATACTGTGAGATTAGCGTTCCGCCATTCTCAACATATTTCATTAGTTCTTTTTGTTTGAATTTTAAAAGCTCTACCATGTTATATGCACGAATCCCTAATACGATCGCATCAAATTTTGCAAGGGAGGTAGCATTTATGTCATTTGGGTTTATCCTAATTACTTTGTACCCAATTTGCTCTAAACTTTCGGGAATCACATCTCCTGCGCCATCTATATAGCCAACCAATTCTCCTTTTTTCTTGATATCTAATTTTACCAGTTTTGTTTTAGCGGGTAGGACTAAGGTTTGTAAAGGGATATGCTCGTAATCTAATTTAATAATTTCATTCGAGTAAACCTGACCTTCAAAAGTGATCTCAGGAATTAAATTGGTCTCGCTTTGTTCTTTTGGGGGAGTTACCATGAAGCTTAATGTGGCAGTACCACCATTATTCTTTATATCGAAATTTGTTTCCTTTGGTTCAATTTTCCAGGTCCCCGGAGCCTTTAAGCTCAATTTTCCCATGGCATCCTTTTGGTTTGCAGTTACCGTCAATTCAATTTGTTTTGCCTCCCCGTTTGTGTAAATAAGAACATTATCATTAAATGAGGCTGTTACGGGAGGAACTATTTCAAAAGGTTGATATACTTCACCTTTTACCGGATCTGTAGTTTTGTAAACCAGCTCTTTATCAAAAGAGATTATTTCATCGTAAAATTTAAGATTGAAGATCGCTTTGGTCAACCGTGGAGTCTCAGGTAACCCTACTATTTTTAGATCTTCTACAACATAAGTTCCCAAATTTGGTGTTTTATTAAGCCAATAAGGGGAGGTGTATTTTGCATCTTTTGGGATGGTATAGATTAGTTTTTCATTCCAATTCTCGTTGTTGCTAAGAACTTTGTTAGGCTCTAGAGAAGGACTTCCTGGTAAGACCGATACAGAAGAAAGTTCTACAGGAATATTGCTCCTGTTTATTGCTTCAAAATTAACTTCAATAGATTGATTGGTAGCCGAATAGGGAGTGTTGCTTAAAGCTTCAATATATAATCCACTACAAGCTAAAATAATATCTTTTATCTCTGAAGTTTTAATGTTTTTCCAGTAGCTATCTTCAAGATCTTGCATCAATTTATAAGCTTCAATCAATTTAGGTAAACTCTCTGAAGGATCTCTGAAATTATAATTTTCTTCTACTTCTTTTAAAATTTCGCCAATAGCTGCTCCGCCTTTTAACCGATTCCAAGAAGTGTCAATTCCTGCGAAAATATCACCTTTTGTTTCCGGTACTTTTCCATCTATTAATTCTACATATTCTATCTGACTACCTCTGCTTCCGCTACTACCAAAACCTTGGGATCTATGCTGACTTCGGCTTAATGCTGCAATTTCCGGATTGGATAATCCATTCCAAGGAAAATAAACTCCTGTATCAAACTGAATAAAATTAGATTTATCTGCTTGATCAAAAGCTTCCTGACTTCCGTAGAACCATGGAGAAGTGTTAAAATAGAGTCGGGTAGGGGAAAAAGTTTCGGTGTAATCTAATTGTTCAGGATATGCGCTTTTATTATCCGCAAGCTTAAAAGCTTCCACACCTAACAAGGCTGAAGCTGTATGCTGCCCATGAGTTTCACCAGAAGTACGGTGATTGAATCTATTAATGATCACATCTGGTTTAAAAGTACGGATTGCCCATACCACATCTCCCAGAACCACTTCTTTATCCCATATTTCCATGGACTCTTCGGGGGTCTTTGTATAACCAAAATCTATAGCCCGGGTAAATCTTTGTTCACCACCATCTATTCTTCTGGCAGCTAATAGTTCTTGGGTTCTAATAACTCCTAAAAGTTCTTTTAGTTCAGGACCAATCAGGTTTTGTCCTCCATCACCGCGAGTGATAGAAAGATATCCCGTACGGGCATTAACCTCATTAGATAAGTAGGAGATAAGTCTTGTATTCTCATCATCTGGATGAGCAGCAAGATAAAGAACAGAGCCTAAAAAGTTCAACTTTTTAAGAGCTTGATCTATTTCTGCTGAATTTAAATTTTTGGGAGCTTGTCCTTGTACAGAAATAATTACAAGAAAGAAAATAAACGGGAGAAATTTACGCATGAGAAAATATTGATTTCAATAGTTTCAAATATATAAATTTCTAAGGTGTTCTTAGCCTTTAATCCATCGCAATCTAGAGGCTGTCTTTCCCTTCATCCAGATAAACATCTTTCTTTATAAGGGATACTGCCTTTTGTAAAATCAGGTTGTTTGGATAGGTCACCAATTCACCTTCATCATTTATAATATGTAAATGAAAGGCCTTGATGTCGTCTATCACACCAATAATAGGAGCGTCCTTATCATGTATTCTTATCTTATCTCCAATTTTATAAGGGAAGGAAAAGAAAAGAATTATTCCTGATGTGACATTGCTAAGTATTGACCAAATAGCAAACAATGCCACTCCAATAACAGCAAAAACAGAGGAGAATATTAGTGAAAGATCTTTGTATCCAATTCCCCATGCGAACGCAAGTGCAAATACAGCAATTAAGGAGACTAGAATATTAATGTATTTGAGCATTAAGCGGGTGCGGCTAATGTGTATCTCACTTTGTTTCCCAACTCTGTGAGCTGCTTTTTTCATTGTGAATTGAATAATTAGCAGCGATACCACAATGATGGTGGTGTATATTATTTCGTTCTTGTATATTAAGAAAAGTTCTTTCATTAATTTAAATTCAGTTGCTCCCGCAAATGTAAATCTTTATTGGAATTTTTATTCCAGTAATCAGATTTTATCTCATTCATTTTTGTAGCAGTAGTAGTATATAGTTTTCCATTTACTTCTATTTCTTCCTGCCATTTTTCAATTTTAAAGGGTGCTATATTTGAATAATAGATTTTTAAATTTCTTTTAAGCTCAGGATAACTTATTTTATAAACACTCCAATCTCCATCTTGATAGAATTCGGCTAGCGCATTGTATGCCTTTATTTCCTGATGGGCCAGTCTCAAATATTCAAAAGATGGAATCATGCTGATGTCTCCCGTAGGTAAGAGCTCTGGGTTTATTCTTAGTTGAGTCCATACCTCATTTTCCAAATGTGTTTTGGACAACTCAAGATCTTGATCTGCTTCTCCTTCAAAATAAGAGTGAGAATTAATCTTAAAAACATCTCTGTTATTAAGTTGCATATATACATGACCACACCATTCTTGGATAGATGCAGAAATCTTTAACGCATGCGATTTCCCTTCCAAAGGATAAAAAGTGCTCTGCATAATTGAATATGGGTAGATCCCTGTGTTGAACTTCTTTGTACTGTTCAATTTAAGTATTGGGATCGTCTTATCGCTCTTGGCATTGGCTTTAACCTGAGCTTTTCTTAGGAATTCTTCTGTAACATATATTAGCACCGCAGTTCCTTCCCTAGATTCTCCATATCTGGACTGATCTAATTTGTAGGAAGTGATCTCTGCCTCACCATTGAACCAATACGATTTAAACTCTTCTGAAAGGTTTCGTTCGGGAAGTACAACTTCATCAGAAGAAGTATCTCTGCATCCAGATAAAAGGACCAGAAGGATAATTCCAGAAAAAAGTAGGTAATAATTAGATCTCATTATATGATTTTTATAGGAAAGTCGTTTAATGACTGAATTTTTATAAAGCTAACTAATTCTTTTATAATATAATAGCTATAGTTCTTTTGTCAATTCGCTCGCAGTCGGGAACTCCTTCTGCAAAATGATTAGATTTCGACTATAGTTTATTCTGAGCTTGACTAAGGACTACCTGACATTCCTTTGTCTAACAATTTTTAAATATGAAACTAAATATTGAATTCAAACAAGTTTTATTTATTATAAGCTAGCTATTTCCAATAAGGTTTCATAAACTAAATGCGTAGGCAGTCCAACTACATTGAAGTAACTTCCTTCTACCTTTGTTATTCCAATTAAACCAATCCATTCCTGAATTCCATAAGAGCCAGCTTTGTCCAAGGGATGGTAATTCAAAATATAGAAATCGATCTCTTCTTTAGTTAATTCCTTAAATGTTACCATAGTAGAAGCGTTCACTGTTTTCTGAAACTCAGTTGTTGTAAAACTTACAGAAGTAATTACCTCATGTTTTTTACCGGACATAGACTTTAACATTTCAAAGGCTTCCGTTGTGTTTTCGGCCTTTCCTAAAGCTTTGTTTTCATGCCAAACTATGGTGTCGCTTGTGATTAAGATGTCTTCTTTTTTTAATTCTCGCTTAAAAACCTCTGCTTTAAGTTCAGATAGGTAGTCGGTTATTTCTGAGCCTTTTAGGTTTTCAGGATATATCTCTTCTATATTTTTTACATCTATTATAAATGGGATCTTTAGATCTTTAAGGAACTGATGCCTTCTGGGAGATCCTGATGCTAATATGATGTGATGATTCTTTAGTTTTTCCTTCAGCATAATTTAAAGTAATATGAATTTATAAAGCCCAAGGGATACTATCCCAAGAAGCATGATTATTTTTAATAAGGAACTGAGTTTATAATAATCCTTTTTAGTTTCTGCAGTCCAGATATTTATCAAGAAGTAAAGTAAAGGAGCTACAATAAAGATTAAGGCATATAAAACCGCCCATAAATTCTCGAATAAATAATTATATAGGTAATAGATTATCGCAGCTAAAGGTAATAATCCAACAAGGAAGATTGCCAAATTAGCTCGCTTTGATCCAATTGCTACGGGAAGTGTGTTTCTACCAGCCTTATAGTCCCCTTTAATATCTTCTTGGTCTTTCACCATTTCCCTAAGCCAATTCAGTAGAAAAGCAAATAGCGCATAATCTAAAATGATGGAGAAAATAGTGGATTGTGTTTGTTGATTTTCTGCAGTAATGGCTGGTAATAGGTCATAAAGTCCTACGATAATGATCGAAAAAGCTACCAAAGCGCTAATCACCAGATTCCCAACAACCATAATGTATTTTAAATAGGTAGCGTAGAGATAAAGTAGCGCAGAGATAATGATGAATATTGCGGAAAATCCGGGTTTGCCAATGACGTTGGAAAGATAAAAGCCTGAACCTACACCTACAATGCTCAATACAATATACAGCGTATTAGCAGTATTGATTGAAATTTTTGTGCCTATAAGCACTTTCTCGGGTTTATTAATTCTATCTGTTTCCAGGTCGTAGATATCATTGATAATATTTCCTGCAGCAGCAATACATATAGTTGCTAGAACTAATAAAGAAAAACCTAAGCCGCTAAGAGTAATGCTTATTCCAAAACTATTAAACAGAGCATATTTAATTAGGACTTGTGTGAAAAGTATCATTAATAGATTTGGAGCTCTCACCAATTTCAAAAATGCTAATAGCATAGGATCATTTAAATTAAACCAATTTTAAATTGTAAAGTTTTATCTTCTAGCCTTTGGATGCGTCATGGTTTAGAAGCCATTTTCCCTGCACTTTTAAAACTTGTTCTATTACATCACGAACACAACCTTTCCCACCTTTTTTGTGAGATATATAGCGACTAATATCTTTGATCTCTGCAGCAGCATCTTGAGGACAGCAAGGCATTCCTACTAGTTTCATTACGTAGAGATCTGGAATATCATCGCCCATATAAAGAACGTGCTCTGGGTTTACATCGTAGATATCCATAAATTCTTTTAACTGCTCAACTTTATCTGCTACTCCAAGGAAAATATTAGTGATACCAAGATCTCTCAGGCGTTTTCTAACTCCTTCATTTTTGCCTCCAGAGATTATACATACATTGTACCCAGCCATTTCAGCCGTTTTTAAAGCATAACCATCTTTAATGTTCATTGTCCGCAATAATTCGCCTGCAGTATTTACCTGAATGGTTCCGTCGGTGAGTACGCCATCTACGTCAAAAATGAACGTATTAACATGATTTAAATATTCTTTATAATTCTTTTCCATGGAGGTTTTGAATAGATAGGGTTAAAAGTGAGTATATTTTTTGTTGTTCCTCATTAAGTAATTCTAAATGAGAATTTATAACATCTTGATCTTTTCTTTTTGCGGGTCCTGTTTGCGATTCCAAAGGACTCATTTTTGTTACTTTAGAAGCAGTTTCTAGAATTAATGGGTGCAATATTTCAAAAGGGATCAGATTATCTTGACATATTTTTTCTCCTTCTGTATAAAGGAAATTCACAAAATTGCTAACAAACACAGCAGCCACATGCAGGGATTTCCTTTGTTGAGAAGAGATCTCAAATATTTTTTCTGAAATTTCTGAACCTAATTCTTTGAGCGAATTTGTGTTTGCTTTAGTATTAGCTTCAATACAAATAGGGATGTTAGAAAAATCTACTTCCTTGTTTTTAGAAAATGTTTGAAGCGGATAAAACACCCCGTGATTTTTGAATTTATTGAGTACTTCTTTAGAAACTGCACCAGAAGTGTGTAATACCAAAGCATCTGTCTCTTTTGTTTTTTTACTTAGCTCAGCTAATACATCGTCCTTTAAAGCAAAAATATAAATATCTGCAGGAGCTATTTCATCAAGATTTGTAGTAATAGCTACCTGATCCTTGAAAGCTTGAAGTGTTTCTGAAGCATGATTATATACCTGAATGATCTTAAAATTATCGGAATTTTTATAGGCCTCAAATAAATGAGTTGCTACATTTCCAGTGCCAAAAAGTACAATTCGCTTCATTTTGCTAAAATACCAAAATTTCCGGGTTTAAAATTAACAATTGATCAGTGGAATTGCTTGTCTTTAAAGCTCGCAAACTCCTTAAAAATAGTTAAATTTGCATCGTTTTAAAGTACTCCAAATGCAAAATAAAATAGCGTCTGTTATATTCTCTACCCGAATTATGGCAGTCTTGTTCATTGTCTTCGCCATATCAATGGCTCTGGGAACATTCATAGAAAGTTGGTACACCATAGAGACCGCTCGAGTATTGATTTATAATACCTGGTGGTTTGAGGGAATCATGGTTTTCTTTGTTATCAATTTCTGCGGAAATATCATCCGATATGGGATGCATAAACGCGAAAAATGGTCTTCCCTATTAATTCACCTTTCATTTATTTTAATTTTAGTTGGTGCTTTTGTAACCAGATATATCAGTTACGAAGGTATTATGCCAATTCGTGAAGGAGAAACCACCAGTTCATTTCTTTCAGAAAGAACTTATTTAACCGTTTATTTAGACGGAGAAATAGATGGGGAACCACGAAGAAGAGTAGTGGAAGAAGCAGTTCTATTAGCGCCGGAAACAGAAAATGATATAGCTATTAATACTGATTTCAACAGTCAGGAAGTAGATATCGAGGTGATTAACTATATCCATGGAGCAGAGGAAGGATTAATTTTAGCCGAAAATGGTGATAATTATCTTAAGATTGTTGAAGCAGGTGATGGAGCCAGACACGATCACTATTTAAAAGAGGGTGAAATAGCCAATATTCATAATACGTTATTTACACTAAACAAACCTACTGAAGGCGCTATTAATATTGAAGTTGATGAAGAACAGGGAACCTATCAATTAAGATCCCCATTTGAAGGAGATTTCATGAGAATGTCAGATCAATTTAAAGGAGAGGTAATAGCAGATAGTACACAAGCTTTAATGTTAAGGTCCTTATACAATATTGGTGGGATGCAGTTTGTAATTCCCGAACCAATGGCAAGGGGAAATTATGATATTATTCCTACAGAAGTAAAAGCAAAAAATCAGCTGAATGCAGTTACACTAAAAGTTACTTCTGGAGGGGAATCTAAGAATATTAGCATGTTGGGTGGAAAAGGAGTTGTGAGTCCTCCAAAGAATCTAAAGGTTGGGGGATTAGATATTTATCTCAATTATGGCTCTAAAGAAATGGAATTGCCATTTTCTATCAAATTAAATGACTTTATAGCCGATAAATATCCTGGAACCGAAAATAACCCTACTCCAAGTTACGCAGCATTTAAAAGTAAGGTAGAGGTAATAGACGATAAAGGCACAGAACCCTACGAGATTTTTATGAACCATGTTTTGGATAAAGAAGGATATAGATTCTTCCAAGCCTCTTTTGATCCAGATGAAAAAGGAACCGTGCTCTCTGTAAATCACGATTTTTGGGGAACTTGGATCACTTATATCGGGTATTTTCTATTATACACTGGTCTTATGTTAATCCTATTTGATAGAGGAAGTAGATTCGGGAATTTGAAGGTCATGTTAGATAAAGTGAAGGAAAAGAAGGCAGCACTAAGCTTAATAGCTGTATTGTTTTTGAGTTTTAGTTCTGGATTTGCTCAGAATACTCAAGAAGATGATCATGCCCATGTTACTTCTAATAAAGAAAGAGTAGACTCTATAATCCAGAGTACTGCTGTAGATGCAAAGCATGCGGCAAAGTTTGGGAAATTGGTTATTCAGGATGCAGGTGGAAGAATGAAGCCGGCAAATACTTTTTCTTCAGAATTATTAAGAAAACTTAGCAAGAAAGATTCTTACGAAGGGCTAAATGCCGATCAGATTCTGATCTCCATGACCGAGAATCCGGCTTTATGGTATAATGTTCCTTTAATTTACGTGAAACCTAATAATGATAGTATTAGGCATATTGCAGGTGTAAATGTAGATGAGGAATATCTTGCGCTAACAAATTTCTTTGATGCTTCAGGAACCTATAAGCTTTCTCCTTATTTAGAAGGTGCTTATAAGGCAAGTGTTCCTAATCAGTTTCAGAAAGATTTTATAGAAACCGACAGAAAAGTAAATCTACTTTATAATGCTTTACAAGGTAAAGTCTTAAGGATTTTCCCTATTCCAGAGGATGAGAATAATAAATGGATCTCTTTTCCTGAAGTACCAGAATCTAAGTTAACGGGGATGGATTCTGTGTATGCAAGACAGATCTTACCAATTTATATGAATACCCTTCGGGATTCTAGAGTTTCAGGAGATTATACAAAGTCTGATGAGTTGCTTGGAAGTATAACAGGATATCAGAAAAAATTTGGAGCAGATGTTATGCCATCAGAAGAAAAGATAAATGCAGAAGTGCTTTATAATAAATATGATATTTTCCGAAACCTCTATATGTGGTATATGTTCGCGGGTCTGATCATGTTAATTCTGGTAGTTGCACAGATCTTTAAAGATTCTAAGATTATTAGAACTTTGATCAAAACCAGTGCAGTAGTGATCTTAATATTATTTATTGTACATACCTTGGGACTTGCTGCAAGATGGTATATTTCTGGTCATGCACCTTGGAGTGATGCTTATGAGTCTATGATCTACGTTGCCTGGGCTACAATGTTCTTTGGTTTGGCGTTCGGAAGAAAAAGCTTTTTGACAATCGCATCCACTTCCTTTGTAACCGCTATGATCCTAATGATCGCTCACTGGAACTGGATGGATCCTGCAATTGCAAATTTACAACCAGTTCTAGATTCATATTGGTTAATGATACACGTATCTGTTATTGTAGGTAGTTATGGTCCTTTCACCTTAGGAATGATCTTAGGTGCAGTTTCGCTTATACTTATGATTCTTACAACCGATAAGAATAAGGCAAAAATGAAACTGAATATTAAAGAGATCACTATAATTACTGAAATGGCCTTAACCGTTGGATTGGTAATGCTAACCATTGGAAACTTTTTAGGTGGACAATGGGCCAATGAAAGTTGGGGAAGATATTGGGGCTGGGATCCAAAAGAGACTTGGGCGCTAGTGAGTATTATGGTATATGCCTTTGTGATACACATGCGTTTAGTGCCGGGATTAAGAAGCAGATGGTTCTTTAATTTAATGGCTATTATTGCGTTCTCCAGTATTATGATGACCTATTTTGGAGTTAACTTTTATTTAGCAGGTTTGCATTCTTATGCAAGCGGAGATAAAGTGATCACCCCAACATTTATTTATTATGCAGTTGCCGGGGTAGCATTGTTAGGTGGTGTGTCTTATTGGAAATATAAAAAGTACTACGCTAAGTAGCATTCAGAATTATAGATATTAAAAAGCCTGCTTCAATTTGAAGCAGGCTTTTTTTATATTCCGCATTGAGATGAGAATTGAAAAGTATCGAAGAATTTCATTTTTTAATCCCTCATTGAGGGTTTAATTCCCCGAGGCTTGCCTCCAGGTTATTGATTATGTGTCTGAAATTCAATGAGATTCCTCCTCCGTCGGAATGACAAATCTCTTCTTGTGTCATTCTGAAAGGAGTGTAACGGATTGAAGAATCTCAATGAAGTTCAAGTTTTTTTACGGAGATTCCTCCTCCGTCGGAATGACAAATCTCTCCTAATGTCATTCTGAAAGGAGTGAAACAGATTGAAGAATCTCAATGAAGTTCAAGTTTTTTTACGGAGATTCCTCCTCCGTCGGAATGACAAATCTCTTCTTGTGTCATTCTGAAAGGAGTGAAACAGATTGAAGAATCTCAATGAAGTTCAAATTTTTTATTGAGACTCCTACTCTCTTGAAATGAAAACAACTTAATACTTAACTGTCACACTGAGACCCGTGATAAAAAAAATTATCTAGCGTAGGTTTTTTACGTATGATTGTTCCTAGTAGGTTTATCTTCTAAAGAAATTCTTTTTTGCAAGTGTAGTAGTTCCACGGCGTAAAATTTTCGAAGCCTTGGAGAAAATTTAGCCGTGGAAGTACGGTTCCAATTATGCGGTAGCATAATTGGAAACACCTACAAAAAAGTGTCCTTTTTTTGGTTCGTTTTTTTGGACACGCAAAAAAATGAACAATCTTAAAAATTAAACAGATCTTTACCGACCAGAGGGAGAGTATTCCAGATTCTTGAAATTACGTCAATGGTAGCCTATCGAAATGTGCTCAGCTCTAGAGCGGCTTCGACAGGCTCAACCTGACAAATTGCTAAAAAATAAAAGCCACCTCTTTCAAGGCAGCCTTTTGTATTGTATCGAATTGAAAAATCAAATTACTTCAATCCTCCAACCATATCTTTTGGTTTAACCCATTCGTCAAACTCTTCTTCAGTAACATAACCTAAATTCACAGCTTCTTGTTTTAAGGTAGTTCCGTTAGCATGCGCTGTGTTTGCGATCTCTGCAGCTTTATAATATCCAATCTTAGTATTCAAAGCAGTTACTAACATTAAGGAATTGTCTAAAAGTTCTTTGATCCTTTTCTTGTTAGGCTCAATACCTTGAGCACAATGCTCATCGAAAGAGGCACAGGCATCTCCAATTAATTGAGCACTTTGTAAGAAGTTAGCGGCCATAACTGGTTTAAAAACATTCAATTCAAACTGACCTTGCATTCCACCTACGCTTATTGCAACATCGTTCCCCATAACTTGTGCACAAACCATAGTTAATGCCTCACATTGCGTTGGATTCACTTTTCCAGGCATAATAGAAGAGCCAGGTTCGTTTGCAGGGATACTTATTTCTCCAATTCCACTTCTAGGTCCGGAGGAAAGCATTCTAATATCATTTCCAATTTTATTCAAGGAAACTGCCAATTGTTTTAAAGCACCATGAGATTCTACGAAAGCGTCGTGTGCAGCTAAGGCTTCAAACTTATTCGGGGCAGAAACAAAAGGAAGTCCAGTAAATTTTGCTATAAATTCAGACACTCTTTTAGAATATCCTTTTGGGGTATTCAATCCAGTTCCTACTGCAGTGCCACCTAGCGCAAGCTCAGCTAAATGAGGAAGTGTGTTTTCTAAAGCTTTAATTCCATGATCTAATTGCGCAACATACCCGCTAAATTCCTGTCCCAGGGTTAGGGGAGTGGCATCCATAAAATGGGTACGTCCAATCTTAACTACATCCTTAAATTCTTCAGATTTCTTTTTTAAGGTATTTCTCAATTTCAGAATTCCTGGCAAAGTAACTTCACTCACTTTTTTATAGGCAGCAATGTGCATTCCGGTTGGAAAGGTATCGTTAGAAGATTGTGATTTATTCACATCATCGTTTGGCTGAAGTGTTTTTTCTCCTTCTCCAATAGTTTTACCAGCAAGTTGATGCGCACGATTAGCGATCACTTCATTTAAATTCATATTACTCTGAGTACCACTTCCAGTTTGCCAGATCACCAAAGGAAATTGATCGTCGTGTTTTCCGGCTAGGATCTCCTCACATACTTGTGCTATATAATCTCTTTTTTCTACAGGTAGAGCTCCAAGTTCGCAGTTAGTAAAGGCTGCTGCCTTCTTTAAATAGGCAAAACCATATACTATTTCTAAAGGCATACTGCCTGCTGCGCCAATTTTGAAATTATTTTTGGAACGTTCGGTTTGTGCTCCCCACAACTTATCTGAAGGGACTTTCACTTCCCCCATTGTATCTTTCTCTATTCTGTAGTCCATAATTTTTTTCGATTAGATTACAAATTTACAGTTTCAAGTTTTTTATTTCTTTAAATTTTATACAAAATTTTTAAGTTTTTATATAGAATCCTCTATTAAAGTTGGATTCATCAAAAAATTGAAGTTTAATCTAAAAAATCAAATTTTATTTGGAAGACTGCAATAAGACTTACTATCTTTGCTTAGATTTAAAAATCTTTAGAAAATATGTTCGAATTTGATCAATACTTAGGCTTTATAGCTTTTTTAACTATTTTAACCATGGGATTTTGGCTAATGATTTTTTTAGTAGCAATTGTTCCTTATTGGATAGGCGGATCTGTTATGGAAATGCTTAAGGAAATGAGAGAAAAAAGAAAAAAGGAAAAAGAATTAAAGTCGTAAGATTTTTATTCTTTTCATTTTTACAGAGATAGTTATACTATAAATATATACCACAAAAAAGGTTGCCAATTTTGGCAACCTTTTTTTTTAATATGTTTTAGAGATTATCCTTCGAAGTCTCCTCCATCATCTTCTCCACCATTTTGTCTGTTTCTATTCTGATCTCTTTTCTTTTGATTGAACCTATAGATCAATGTAAGTGTAAATTGTCTTTCTCTCCATTGAAATTCGCTTTCCTGTATAAAACGATCTGTAGTAGTTAAAGAATTTCTCTTTCTCGAATTCAACAAATCTCTTACGTTAAAAGATAAAGTAGCACGTTCCTTGAATATTTCTTTACTTAACGCCAAGTCTAAAGAAAAGATACCATCAGATTGTGTTTGAGCGTTTTCTTGAGCGCCTCTATAAAAAGCATTTGTTTGAAAGTCTATATTTGCAGGCAAACTAACTTTAGAGCTAAATCTTCCAAACCAGCTGTTGTTTTTCGCGCCATAATCTATTCCATTAAAATCTCCTTCAGTTTTAAATTGAAAGAAATTCACACTTCCATTAAGTCTTAGCCATTTTGCAGGATTGTATAATACTCCGGCTTCTGCTCCAATACGCTCATTGGTGGCAAGGTTAATTGGAATAGTTCTAATAATTTCTATTCCTTCAAAGAATTCTCCTGTTCCTTGTTGTACTCTTTCAAAGGCATCTGTTTCGTATTGATAGTATACAGAAGAAGTTAGAGTTATTTTGTCCCATCGTTTTAGATATCCAAGATCAAAAGCGCTTGCATAGGATGGATTTAGATTAGGATTTCCTTGAAAAACATTGGTTCTACTGGCACGTGATGGGAAAGGATTAATCAACCAACCTCTAGGTCTGTTTATCCTTCTGTTATAACCAAGCGTAACATTTTCGGTTTCAGCAAGTTCGTAAATTAAATTTACTGTAGGGAAAAGCCCTAAGTAGTTATTATCAAAATCGGTATCAATATCAAAACCAAATGTATTTACCAGATCTTCTTCAGAAAACTCGGTATCTATAGTTCCTTTTAGTTGTGTGTTCTCTAATCTTAATCCTAGTAAAAATGAAAAGTCACCAAATTTGGTTCCGTATTGGGTATAAAGGGCATTGACATTTTCTGTATAATCAAAAATATTTGAAACCGTATCATTTCTAACTAATCTACCAGTAGCTTCATCTTCAATATTTAAATTGTAATCTGTTTCTTCATTTTCAAAATTCCCACGGAAACCTGCTTCAAATTGTGAATCTTCTCCAATTGGTAGCACGTAATCTGCTTGAATTAAATATTCATTTTGCTTCTCCTTAGTGAAAACTTCTTCTGAAGCTAAAAAAGGGTTTTCCTCAGCAGTATTATTTATTCTAACATTTTCTGTAATAAAAGCAGGCTCTTCTTCTTCATCACGTGCGTATTGAAAATCCATAGTTAACTTATGTCCTTCCTCATTGAATCTATTTACATAATTCAATGAAAACTGAAAACTTTTATCTTCTTCCGATTCTACTTCACGTCTTAGTGTTTCTTGAGCTAAAGCGTTATTCTGAAATTTCTGTGTGAGGTTGGTGGTGATATCTTCTCCATCGCCATATCTAAAAAAGGTACTAGCTGTAATAGAAGATTTATCGTTTAAATAATATTCCATTCCCAGATTGGTGTTGAAACCTTTGTTGGAACGATCATAATCTCTGTTTTCTAAAACTCTACCGAAATCTCCTTGGAAATAACGAGTATCAAAATTTCCACCTCCCGGACCAGATCTATAATTATATCCGGTAGTATTAAAAAGATTGTATTTATCTGTTCTTAAATTAACATTGGCAGTAATTCCATAGCTATCCGGATAACCAATATTAGTAGAAACAGAGCCATTAAAACCTAAAGTTTTGTCCTTTCTTAGGATGATGTTTATTATCCCCGCAGTTCCTTCAGCATCATATCTTGCGGATGGAGAAGTAATAACTTCCACACGGTCTATAGCCTCTGCTGGAAGTTGTCCTAATACATCTGTAGAACCAAAACCAGCCAAGGCAGATGGTTTTCCATTAATTAAAACACGAACGTTTTCATTTCCTCGAAGACTAATTGATCCTTCCACATCTACCGCCACAGATGGTACATTGCTCAATGCATCGCTTACAGTCCCTCCTTTGGTAGTAAGATCTTTCCCTATGTTATAGATTTTTTTATCTAATCTAACCTCTACCTGAGTGGTTTCTGCACGAATAACCACTTCATCTAAACTAGAAGAACTTATCCCTAATTCGATATTTCCAAGATCTAAATCGGATTCTACAGTTTGATTTTTAAAACTTTTTGGAGTATAGGATATGAACTCAATTGTGATGTTATAAACTCCAGGTGGAACTTTTATTGAAAATTCTCCGTTTATATCTGTAACCCCACCATCTAAGAATTCGGGATCACTGGGTCTGCTAATTGCAATCGTAGCATATTCTAAAGGAACATTTAAAGCATCATCTAATACTTTTCCTGAAATTGTATATTGTTTGGATTGAGAATAGCCCGAGTAAGGGCCGGAAATAAAAAAAATCAGCAAAAAGCTGAAAAGTATCATTCTTTTGAAGGTCATAACAATCTTTTCTTGTTAGACCTAATAAGAAAGAGAAGGTTTAAAAGACAATTGTTAAATAAGCCTTAAACTTTATAACGCATTTATGCATCCATTAATTCATTAGAGATTTTTTTGTTAACTCCTACATAGGCAGTGAATTGTGCACTTGTCAAGAATTTTCTTAACTTTTTATATTCTTTTTGCTGTGTGATTTTAAGATCTCTAATTATGAATTTTTGAGACCTATTTGAATTTATAATCTCATTTTTATGGATTGTATATTCAATAATAGTAGCCTCTAATTTTTTTGTTTGTTCTGGAGTAAGGCCCAATTTTTCTTTCCATTCTGAAGCAAGTTCAAAAGCGATCTCTCTAATCTCCTTAGAATTTTTATCGTGGAAATACATTTGTGCAAAAACAAAGCCTCCGACCAAAATAGTAGAAACCCCTAATAGTTGTATTCTATTTTTTAATTTCATGTTCAGCATTTTAAATAATTATATAAAATCCCAATTAGGATAATAGTTCACTTATTTTTGAGGAAGGCCTTCCTACAACTGCTTTTTCTTTATCTTCAACAATAGGCCTTTCAATTAATTTAGGATATTTGATTAATGCCAGCATAATATCCTCGCTACTTAATTCTTTGTGTTTAAATTCTTTTTTCCAAATTTCTTCGTTAGCTCTTACCAATTCAAGGGGAGACATACCAAGCTTTGCAATTAATTTCTCCAGCTCTTCTTCAGATAATGGAGTTTTTAAATATTCCCTTACATAGAAATCTTTTCCTGAACTTTGAACTAATGCTAATCCTTCTCTAGATTTACTGCATCGGGGGTTATGATAAACTGTGATCATACGTTGAGCTTAAAATACGCAATTAAAATTAATTTTTCAATAATAGGGAACAGAATATCAATCTTCATGCCGTTGTCCCATCATCATAAGATAGGCCTTTAAAAATGGGTCTATAGCACCATCCATGACTGCATCTACATTTCCTGTCTCTTCTGCCGTGCGAACATCTTTCACTAATTTATAGGGATGCATCACATAATTTCTTATTTGTGATCCCCATTCTATTTTCATTTTGGAGTCTTCTATTTCCCTACGTTGCGCCTGTTGCTTTTGAAGCTCGATCTCGTACAGCTGACTCTTTAAAAGTTGCATCGCTTTTGTTTTGTTCTCTAATTGAGAACGGGTCTCAGAATTTTCTATAACGATCCCGGTAGGAGCGTGACGCAACCTAACTGCAGTTTCCACCTTATTTACGTTTTGTCCACCAGCACCAGAAGAGCGCATCGTTTCCCATGAGATCTCCGAAGGATTTACATCTATTTCTATGCTATCATCTACAAGAGGATACACATATACCGAGGCAAAAGAAGTGTGTCTTTTTGCATTACTATCAAATGGGGAGATTCGTACCAATCTATGCACGCCATTCTCACCTTTTAACCAACCAAAAGCATATTCACCTTCAATCTCTATAGTGACTGTTTTAATTCCGGCAGATTCACCACTTTGATAATTTAGCTCTTTAAGTTTGAAACCTTTAGATTCAGCCCAACGAAGGTACATTCTCATGAGCATTTCCGCCCAATCGCAACTTTCTGTTCCTCCTGCACCCGCAGTAATTTGAAGCACTGCGCTTAAGTTATCACCTTCCTCAGAAAGCATATTTTTAAACTCGAGATCTTCAATTAATCCCAGCGCTTTTTCATGTCTATTTTCTACATCCTCTGCACTGGCTTCTTTCTCCTTATAGAACTCGTAAATAACCTCTAGATCTTCAACAAGCGTTTCACCAGCTAAATAATCGTCTACCCATTTTTTTTCAGCGTTAAGATCACGCATTAGGGTTTCTGCTTTTTTAGGATTGTCCCAAAAATCCGGGGCATATGTCTTCTCCTCTAAATTGGAGATTTCTATCTGTTTGGCATCAACGTCAAAGATACCTCCTTAACGCTACCAGGCGATCTCTAAGATCTTTTATATGTTCTGAAGTGATCATATCTGTTATTAATTTCAGTAAAAATAGAATTAAACATAGGTTCTTGAAACTATTTTACAATAATTTTATAGTTTTAGACAACTTTTAAAATCACTCTATGAAGCCATTTTTAGCTATTTTCCTGTTCCTCAGTATTACAAGCTCTTTTTACAGCCAAACTTCATCAGATAAAGAAAATCTTCAGAAATACAAAGGTTTTTTCAACTTTGAATATTCCGAGAAAGAGGATAAGATCTTTTTAGAGGTAAAGGATCTGGATACTGAATTTTTATATGTTCATTCTCTAACCACAGGAATTGGATCTAATGATGTTGGATTGGATAGAGGGCAGTTAGGTAATGAAGCTGTTGTTAAATTTATTAAGGCAGGGAATAAATTGCTTTTAATACAGCCAAACCTAAGATATATAGCTATCACAGAAAATGCTTTGGAGAAAAAGAGTGTAGAGGAAGCTTTCGCCACCTCCGTGTTATATGGATTCGAAATTAAAGAGAAAAAAGGCAATACCTACATTATAGATTTTACTCCCTTTTTAATGGAAGATGCTCATGGAGTTTCTGATAGATTAAAAAGTGGGAACCATGGGAGTTTTAGTTTAAATAAATCTAAGAGTGCATTATCTCTAGACCGAACCAAGGCTTTTCCAGAAAATGTGGAATTTGAAGCTTTATTAACTTTTGATGGAGAAGCAACAAGCCAGACCCTTAAAGAAGTACTACCTAATAATAATTCTATAACTGTAACCCAACATCATTCCTTTGTAAAATTACCTGATGATAAATATAAAAAACGAGCATTCGATCCCAGAAGCGGAGCGATCTATATTTCTTATTTAGACTATTCCACACCTGTTTTTGAGCCTATAGAAAAGCGATATATTACAAGGCATCGTTTAGCAAAGAAAGATCCTAGTAAAGAAATTAGTGAAGCGGTGGAGCCCATTATATATTATCTGGATCCCGGAACTCCAGAACCAGTAAAATCTGCACTTTTAGATGGTGCCAGATGGTGGAATGAAGCTTATGAAGCAATAGGTTACAAAAATGCTTTTCAGGTCAAGATGTTGCCCGAAGGAGCAGATCCGTTAGATGTGAGATATAATGTAATACAATGGGTACATAGATCTACCAGAGGATGGAGCTATGGAGCTAGTGTTATAGACCCAAGAACTGGAGAGATCATTAAAGGACATGTAAGTTTAGGGAGTTTAAGGATTCGTCAGGATTTTCTGATCGCTCAAGCACTGTTGAATAAACCTTTTGCTGAAAATGATAAAAATCATAATAAAATGATGGAAATGGCAATTGCCAGAATTCGTCAGTTGTCTGCTCATGAAGTTGGACATACCTTGGGGTTTGCTCATAATTTTGCAGCGAGTACCAATGAAAATTCTTCGGTTATGGATTACCCGCATCCTCAATTTAAACTTGAAAATGATGAGATCGTGGTTGATGATGCTTATAGTATTGGTGTTGGAGCATGGGATAAGATCACGGTAAAATATTCTTATGCAGATCTTCCTTCTGAAGTAAATGAAAGTGATTTTTTAAATGGAGTCTTAGCTGAGGCTGACGATCAAAAACTTCGTTTTATAACAGATAGTGATGCAAGAGCTTCTGGAGGAGCTAATGCTTTCGGGCATTTATGGGATAATGGAAGTTCTCCTACTGAAGGTTTAAAAGACTTGTTAGAAATAAGAAAGAAAGCCATTTCCAATTTTTCTGTAGATAATATAAGAACTGGAGAAGCTTATTCAACTTTAGAAGATGTGTTTGTTCCATTATATTTTCTGCATAGGTATCAAACCGAAGCGGTTTCGAAAGTTATTGGAGGTTTGGATTATTCGTATGCTGTAAAAGGGGATACACAAAAACCCGTAAAAACAGCTTCTGTTGAAGATCAAAGAAAGGCACTTTCTGTATATTTAAATACATTAAATGCTGAAGTTTTAGCTATTCCGAAAGATAAGTTGGAACTATTTCCACCAAGGGCTTATGGCTTTGGAAGGAGCAGGGAATCTTTCAAGAGTAATACTGGTGTTGCTTTTGATGCCTTTGGAGCTGCAGGAACGGCAAGTGTGCTTAGTTTGCAATATTTGCTTCATCCAGAAAGAGCCGCCAGACTAATTCAGCAAAAAACCTTAGATAATTCTCAATTGGGTTTAGACGAAGTATTGGAAGAATTAATTAATAGCACCCTTAAAAAGACTTTTAAAGACTCATATTTGCAGCAAGTTCAAAACACGATAAATTACAATGTTTTACAGTATCTGTTTAATTTGGCTGTGAATAAGGGGTCTATTCCGCAAGTGAAGGCCGTTACTAATTCTGTTATTAACTCTTTACAATCTTGGTTAGAATCAAATTCAAACAACGAGGTGTTTAGATCGCAACTTTTAAGGGAAATTGAACAGTTTAAAAAAGACCCAGAATTATTTAAGCCAATGATTCAGGCACCAGAAATTCCTGATGGGTCGCCAATTGGAAGTTATAATTAGAAAATTACAAGACTAAAAATTTATTCAGAAAAAAATATATGAAGGAAATAGATCTACGTAGCGATACAGTTACTCGTCCAACAAAAGAAATGTTGCAGGCTATTATGAGTGCAAAAGTTGGAGACGATGTTTATAAAGAAGATCCATCTGTAAATGAGTTAGAAAAGAAGTTAGCCACTATGTTTGGGAAAGATGAAGCTTTGTTTTTTCCAACAGGAAGTATGGCCAATCAGGCAGCAATTAAATTACATACACAACCAGCCGAGCAATTAATATGTGATAAATGGGCTCACGTTTATAATTATGAAGGAGGAGGAGTTTCTTTTAATAGTGGCGTTTCCTGTAAATTGGTAGACGGAGATCGTGGAATGATCACTGCGGCACAAGTAGAAGAGAATATCAATCCGCCAGATTTTTACCATAGTCCGTTAACGAGTTTGGTTTGTTTGGAAAACACCACCAATAAAGGTGGGGGCGCATGTTACGATCTGGAAGAGATCAAAAAGATTCGCAAGGTTTGTAATAAACATGGCCTAGGTTTACATCTAGATGGGGCAAGACTATTTAATGCATTGGTTGCAAAGGGAGAATCTCCTAAAGAATACGGGAAGTTGTTCGATACGATCTCTGTATGTCTTTCTAAAGGACTTGGAACTCCAATGGGATCTGTGTTAATTGGAAATTCAGATCTTATGAAAAACGCCATAAGAGTTAGAAAAGTGCTTGGAGGCGGGATGAGGCAAGTTGGATTTATGGCAGCAGCGGGTATCTACGCATTGGATAACCACGTGGAACGATTAGCCGATGACAATAAACGGGCGAAAGAAATAGGAAATACTTTAGCTGTTTTACCTTATATTCTAAAGGTGGAAACTGTAGAAACTAATATCGCGATCTTTTACTTAAAGGATGCTGCTAATGAGGAGAGTTTCATGAAGCAGCTTCAGAAGGAAAATATTAGAATTAGCAATATGGGCCACGGAAAGCTTAGAATTGTTACCCATTTAGATTATTCTGAAGAACAACATCAGAAATTTTTGAGAGTGCTGAGTGAGATTCAATTTTAGATTATATAAAAGTTAACAGAAGATTATAAAAATGAAGGAGGCTTAAACCTTTTAATTTCTATATTTTTCAAACAAATAAAATTAGCTAGAATATGAAGAATTTGATACCAAGGCAAGAAGTTCCAGAACTTATAATAGATACGGTAAATGGAATGACATGGAATCTTCGTGATCAGCAACCTAAGAATTTTACGATGGTTGTTTTTTATAGAGGCTTACATTGTCCAGTTTGTAAATCTTATTTAGAAGAATTGAATTCTAAAATAGATGAGTTTAGAGATAAAGGTGTAAATGTAGTATGTATAAGTTCCAATACGGGGTCACTAGCAGAAGAAACTACAACGAAATGGGATATTGAAAAATTAACTATTGGTTTTGATTTTTCTATTGAAAATGCAAGAAAATGGGATCTTTTTGTTTCTGAAGGAATCAGCGATAAAGAGCCAGATGTATTTTTTGAACCAGCTTTGTTTTTAATTAAACCAGATAGAACACTCTATGCGGCTTCAATACAAAGTATGCCGTTTGCAAGACCAAAATTCGATGACCTTTTAAAATCTATTTCATTTATTTTAAATGAAGATTATCCAGCTAGGGGAGAAGCTTAGTATTATAACAATTTAATAAAAATGGAGTCAAATGAGATACTACTTGTATTTCATTTGGCTCCATTTCATAATAGGAAAAGGTTTCTTCTGAAGCCTTTAATTATTTAAGCATATCTAAACCAGGAATATCTGGCATTCCGTCTTTAGCAACAGCAGCAAGCTCAGCTTCATTGATATCTGAAGCTTTGGTAATTGCTTTGTTCAAAGTTAATACCAGGTAATCTTCTAGTTGTTCTTTATCTTCTAATAGCTCATCTGCAATAGAAATATTTCTAATTTCTCTGGTTGCTGTAATAGTTACTTTTAAGAGACCATCGCTAGATTGCTCACCTATCAATACAGTCTTAAGGCGCTCTTTTGTAGCTTCAACTTTCTCTTGGGTTTCTTTGATTTTATTCATCATCCCCATCATATCTCCAAACATAGTTTTTTGTTTTATTAATTAATAAATACAAATTTATTAATTTACGAGACGATATAATACTAAAAATGAAAAGACTCATACTTTTTTTATTAGGAAGCCTTACCTTTGTGAATTCTAATATAATAGCACAAAATTACCCTGTATTGAAAACTGAAATTTATCCTCCAAAGGCTAAAAAGATTGCCAAAGAATTAAAAGCTCATAATACTATAAGAAACGACGATTACTATTGGATGAACGATAGAGAGAATCCAGAAGTTATTAGTTATCTCGAGCAGGAAAACGAATATAATGAGCAAATGACTGCACATACCAAGCAGTTTCAGTCAGATCTTTTTGATGAAATGAAAGCTAGGATCAAAGAAGATGACTCATCTGTTCCATACAAATTAAATGGATATTGGTATTTAACCCGATTTGAAAAAGGCAAAGACTATCCAATATATTCCAGAAAAAAAGAAAGTTTAGATGCCCCCGAGGAAATTTTATTCGATGTGAATGAGATGGCTAAAGGACATGAATATTACAGTTTGGGTGGATTAAATGTGAGTTCAGACAACAAATTGATAGCTTTTGGAGTAGATACCGTAAGTAGAAGAAATTATACTATTCAGGTTAAAAATCTTCAAACAGGAGAGATCCTTAAAGAAAAAATAAAAACCACTACTGGAGGTTCTACTTGGGCCAACGATAATAAAACCCTTTTTTATACTAAAAAAGACGATAAAACTTTACGTTCCAATCAGATTTATAAACATGTATTGGGGACTAAATCCAACGAGGATCAGTTAGTGTTTGAAGAAAAAGATGAAACTTATAACACCTATATCTACAAATCTAAATCTAAAAAATATTTAATAATTGGATGTCATAGCACCTTAACCAGTGAATATAGAATATTAGAGGCAGACAATCCTCATGGCGAATTTAGAATAGTGCAGTCTAGAGAAAGAAACTTAGAGTATGGTATCATGCATTTTGAAGATTCCTTTTATATTTTAACTAATAAAGATGGTGCAACTAATTTTAAATTAATGAAGACTCCGGAAGATAAAACCGGACAAGAAAATTGGGTTGAGGTAATCCCGCACAGGGAAGATTATTTATTGGAAGATATAGATATTTTTGAGCACTATCTTGTGATAAGCGAGAGAAATGATGGCTTAAATAAAATTAAGATCACCAAATGGCACTCAGATGAAAGTTATTATCTACCCTTCAATAATGAAACATACACTGTTTATACCAGTATAAATCCAGATTTCGACACAGATATACTAAGATATACTTACAATTCCTTAAACAATCCCACCTCTGTTATAGATTTCAACATGGCTACTAAAGAGAAAGTTGTACTTAAGGAACAAGAAGTAATAGGAGGAAAATTCAATAAAGAAAATTATAAATCAGAGCGTGTTTGGGCCACTGCCGAAGATGGAACAAAAATCCCTATTTCTCTTGTTTACAGGAAAGATCTAAAAATGGATGGTTCTAATCCTTTATTACAATACGCTTATGGATCTTATGGTTCTACAATAGACCCTTATTTTTCTAGTGTGCGCTTGAGCTTGTTGGACAGAGGTTTTGTTTATGCTATTGCTCATATTCGAGGGGGAGAGTATCTTGGAAGAGCTTGGTATGAAGATGGAAAGTTGCTTAAAAAGATGAATACTTTTACAGATTTTATAGATGTTTCAAAGTATTTAATAGACCAAAAATATACTTCAGAAGAACATTTGTACGCAATGGGCGGTTCCGCTGGTGGTTTATTGGTGGGAGCTGTTGTAAATATTGCTCCTGAACTTTATAATGGAATCATCGCTGCAGTACCATTTGTAGACGTAGTAACTACCATGCTAGATGATTCAATACCTCTTACTACTGGGGAGTATGATGAATGGGGGAACCCAAATGAGGAAGCATATTATAAGTATATGCTGACTTATTCGCCATACGATAATGTTGAGAAACAGTCTTATCCTAATATGCTTATTACAACTGGTTTACATGATTCTCAGGTTCAATATTGGGAGCCAGCAAAATGGGTTGCTAAATTAAGAGAATTAAAAATTGATAATAATAAATTGTTATTTCATATAAATATGGATGCAGGACATGGAGGTGCATCTGGTAGATTTGAAGCATTAAAAGAAGTAGCAGAAGAATATGCCTTTTTATTAGACTTGGAAGGAATTACCGAGTAATTAAAAAATTTGCCTTAAATTTGGGCGTTTTTGGGATTAAGATTGTTTTAACATTTAAGAATAAATTTTTAATCCCTAAATTGGTTAAAGAATTTCATTTTATGGTAGAAAAGAAAAAGGTATACGATAACATATTGCAATTAATTGGAGATACTCCTTTAGTTCGATTGAGTTCTATTACCAAAAAATTTAGTGGAGATTTTTTCGCTAAAATTGAATCTTTTAATCCTGGACACTCTTCTAAGGATAGAATTGCTTTATTTATTATTGAAGAAGCAGAAAGAAAGGGAATATTAAAACCTGGTGATACTATTATTGAAACTACATCTGGAAATACTGGATTTAGTATTGCAATGGTTAGTATTATTAAGGGCTATAAGTGTATTCTTGCAGTAAGTTCTAAATCTTCTAATGATAAAATAGACATGCTCAAAACAATGGGAGCCAAAGTTTATGTATGTCCAGCACATGTTCCTGCAGATGATTCACGCTCTTATTATGAGGTTGCTAAAAGATTACATCAGGAAAATGAAGGTTCGGTGTATATCAACCAGTATTTTAATGAACTAAACATTGAAGCTCATTACAAAACAACAGGGCCTGAGATCTGGAATCAGACAGAGGGGCAGCTAACTCATTTAATTGCTTGCAGTGGAACAGGAGGAACAATTTCTGGAACAGCAAAATTTCTAAAAGAACAAAACCCTAATATTCGTGTTATTGGAATAGATGCATTTGGATCTGTGTTGAAGAAATTTCATGAAACCAGAGCTTTTGATAAAGATGAAATATATCCATACAGGATTGAAGGTTTGGGTAAGAATTTAATACCATCTGCTACAGATTTCGATATTATAGACGAGTTTATAAAGGTAACCGATGAAGATAGTGCTCATACTGCTAGAGAACTCGCTAGAACCGAAGGATTGTTTCTTGGATATACAAGTGGAGCGGCAATGCAAGGAATAAAACAATTGCAGGAGCAAGGAGAATTCGATGAGAATAGTAAAGTAGTTGTTATTTTTCCAGATCACGGGTCTAGATATATGAGTAAAATTTATAGTGATGACTGGATGGAGGCACAAGGCTTTTTTGATTCTAAAAGAGAAGCAGAATCGCAGCCAATTGAAATTATAAAATAAGGATGCACCTTTTATAATATATTAAACCTAAAAGCATCCTTTTTATAGGATGCTTTTAGGTTTAATAGTGGGAGGGAGTAGTTAAATATTATTATTGTAAAATTGAGTTGTATTTCAGTACTTTTGCAACTTGTAAATAAAAAAAATCTATGAGAGATTTATTTGATAAAATATATAAGGATAAGGGACCTTTAGGGAAGTGGGCGCAACAAGCTGAAGGGTATTTTGTATTCCCAAAGCTGGAAGGACCAATTTCTAATAGAATGAAATTCCGTGGTAAAGAAGTAATTACCTGGAGTATCAATGATTATTTAGGTCTAGCAAACCATCCTGAAGTACGAAAAGTAGATGCTGAAGCTGCAGCCGAATATGGTTCTGCTTACCCAATGGGTGCAAGAATGATGAGTGGACATACAGACCTTCATGAAAAGTTGCAAGATGAACTTGCTTCTTTTGTAAATAAAGAAGCGTCTTATCTTTTAAACTTTGGATACCAAGGAATGGTATCTACTATTGATGCATTAGTATCTAAACAAGATGTTATTGTTTATGATGTAGATGCTCACGCTTGTATTATCGATGGAGTAAGATTGCATTTAGGTCAACGTTTTACCTATATGCATAATGATATGGATAGTATCGAAAAGAATTTGCAACGCGCAACAAAAATATGTGAGCAAACAGGAGGTGGAATTCTTTTAATCTCTGAAGGTGTTTTTGGAATGCGTGGAGAGCAGGGAAGACTTAAAGAAATTGTTGAGCTTAAAAAGAAATATAACTTCAGACTTTTCGTAGATGATGCTCACGGATTTGGAACTTTAGGAGCTACTGGAGCAGGAGCAGGAGAAGAGCAAGGGGTTCAAGATGATATTGATGTATACTTTGCAACTTTTGCAAAATCTTTAGCAAGTACAGGTGCTTTTATCGCCGGAGATAAAGAGATCATGGATTATTTGAAATATAATCTACGTTCTCAAATGTTCGCAAAATCCTTACAAATGCAATTAGTTGTTGGGGCTTTAAAGCGTTTAGATATGCTTAGAACAATGCCTGAATTAAAGGCTAAATTGTGGGAAAATGTAAATGCATTACAAAGTGGATTAAAAGAAAATGGGTTCGATATAGGAACCACTCAAAGTTGTGTAACACCAGTTTATCTAAAAGGAAGTATTCCGGAAGCGATGGCTCTTGTTAGAGATCTTAGGGAAAATCATGGTGTTTTCTGTTCTATCGTGGTTTATCCAGTAATCCCAAAAGGATTGATTTTATTGAGAATGATCCCAACTGCTACACATACATTGGAAGATATAGAGCTTACTTTAACTGCTTTCTCTGTTATTAGAGAAAGATTGGAGAACGGAACATACAAAAGACTATCTGCAGCAGTTACCGCTTCTTTAGAAGAGTAATTAGCTTTTAGGTTATGAAACAAAAAAATCCGCTGTTATAGCGGATTTTTTTGTTTGTTTAATGCCTCATTGAGGGTTTAATTCCCCGAGGCCTGCCCGAAACATTCAGGCGGGCTTGCCTCGATTTTTTAAAAGTATTTTCCTCCCGAACCATCGGGACATACCTTGTGGGCTTGCCCCGAGGTTCTTGATTTTTATTTTTGATCATCAATTTCAGGTTCAATATTTTCCCGTTTCTCAGTTCGTTTTCTCCTTCTGTCCCCTTCATAAGAATCGTCTAAATATTCCTCTTTTTTATGTAAATCCAATCTATATGAAACCCCGGCAGCTAATTGCCATCTGTCTGGTGTATTCTTAAAGTTGATCAATCCAGAGATATCAAATTGAAGATCATCTGTTAACAAATAAGCCACTCCAGTTCTTGCAATATCATCTGCATAAAAATCACTTACAATTCCCTGGTACTCCAGAAACCCTGCAAATTTTGGAGTGAAAGCATGCGTGAGGGTTACAATTCCAGTATAACTAGGGAATTCTTCAGTTATTTTATCTAAAATAAGGTTCATTACCAATACCCAACTTCCTGGCCAGTTATTTTGGGTTATTAACGCGATTTTAGGTGTTATAGACTTTTCTCCCTCATATAAAAATGGATTATCAGCCTGTGAAAAATTAGCTCCAGCATATAGAGATACAGCTGGGATCAAAGTTTTCCATTTAAATTTCTGATTAGCTTTCCAGCTATAAAGATTTGGTTTATCTGGTCTTATAGTTCTACTTGGGTCAAATATCAAGTATTTCGCACCCAATGTATTGGTCTTAAAATTACGGGTTTTGAACTCTACTTCATTTGCACCAATTCTAATGAATTTTGTTTCATCTTCAAAAGAACCTATTAAACTAATTTCTAAAGCTTCAAAGAACAATCCATAACGCAGAGAATAATCGGCTCCTAAAATATCTGTACTCGTACGTAATAAGCTATGATCATCATTTCCATAGTATCCACCGGCCTCTATCTGTATAACTCCAGTTCCTACAGAAAATGCGCCTTGAGATGCTCCAGGTCTGTTGGAATTTATAGTTTCAGTATATTGCGCATAGGTTGAATAACCGGATGTGATAAATAAAATGATTGTAAATATTTTGATCTGAAAGTATTTCATACAAGTTGTTGTTAGTCCGGTCAAATATAGAAGATTTTATTATTTTTTTATGGATATAGATACCCAATTTGTCTCATCATAATAGTAATTTTGCATAAACTATATACAAATGCACGAAGCATCATTCGAAAGTATTTTGAAAACCGTATTAATAATTCTGTTTATATATTTCGGTTTTAAAATTTTTATAAAATGGTTTGGACCATTGATCTTAAAATGGTTCCTTAAAAGAATTGGACAAAAGTTCCAACAACAATTCAATGGCCAAGCTGCTCCCAAAGCTCAAAAGAAGGGAAAAGTTAATTTAGATTCAGATAAACCAAAATCAAGTAATTCCAATAAAAAAGTAGGGGAGTACATCGATTTCGAAGAAATTGATTAATTTTCGTTCCTATTAAATTCTATCTATGATTAGATCCTTAAAAGGTTTTCTACCACATATTCTTGTGGTTTTTGGTTTTCTCATTATTTCTCTAGCCTATTTTAGTCCTGTTCTCCAAGGTAAAGAAATTTATCAAAGTGATATAGTTCAGTATACCGGAATGGCAAAGGAGCAAAATGACTTTAGAGCCGAAACCGGAGAAGAACCTTACTGGACAGATTCAGCTTTTGGGGGAATGCCAACCTATCAATTAGGTGCTTATTATCCTCATAATTATATTAAAAAGTTAGATTCAGTTTTACGTTTTCTACCACGGCCTGCAGATTACCTGTTCTTATATTTTATAGGGTTTTACATACTTCTACTGGTCCTAAAACTAGATTATAAAATTGCCTTTCTCGGCGCCTTAGCCTTCGGATTTTCAACATATCTTATTATAATTCTTGGAGTAGGACACAATGCCAAAGCACATGCTATTGCCTATATGCCAATGGTTCTTGCTGGAATATTACTGTGCTTCAGAAATAAATATATCGGTGGATTTTTGCTCTTATCTTTTGCAATGGCATTGGAAATTGGAGCAAATCATTTCCAGATGACCTATTACTTACTACTGCTTGTTATAGTTTTGGGATTGGTTTATCTAATTGATGCCTTCAGAAAAAAACAATTACCACATTTCTTTAAAGCATTAGGAGTAATGGCGCTGGCTGTTTTATTAGCAATAGCAACCAATGCTACTAATTTATTAGCCACTCAAGAATACACTCAATATAGTACTAGGGGTGATACTGGATTAAGCATTACTTCGGAAGGAAAACAAAAGGAAACAGCGGGATTGAATTATGACTATATCACCGAATATAGCTACGGTATCACTGAAACATTAAATCTATTTATTCCTAGATTTATGGGTGGTTCCAGTTCTGAAAAATTAGGTGAAGATTCAGAAATGTATGCTCAATTATTGCGCATGGGTGCATCTCCTGTGCAGGCAAAGGATTTTGCAGAGAATGCTCCTACGTATTGGGGAAATCAACCCTTTGTCGGAGCACCGGCTTATATTGGGGCCAGTATTATTTTCTTATTTGTCTTTGCCTTATTCTTAATTAAAGGAAGATTAAAATGGTGGATCGTGGGAGGAACTATTTTATCAATCATCTTATCTTGGGGTAAGAATTTTGGATTTGTTACCGAGTTCTTTATCGATTATATACCGCTCTATAATAAGTTTCGCGCAGTTTCATCTATTCAGATTATTGCCGAACTGTGTATTCCTATTCTTGCTGTTTTTGGGTTGCACAAGCTCTTCAATAATTTTGACGGTGACAAAGAGAAGTTTTATGCACTTAATTGGGCAACCATAATTACAGCTGGTTTTGCTTTAATACTACTTGTTCTAAAATCTACTTTATTTAGTTTTAGTGGAGGAAGCGACTCGGTTTATATTGAGCAAATGGGAGTAGAGTTCGTTCGAGCCTTGAAAGAAGATAGAAAATCTATTTTTACAGCTGATGCTATTAGGTCTCTTATTTTAGTGTTGATCGCTGCTGGATTTATCTTTGCTTATTTAAAAAAGCTTGCGAATAAGAATTTAATAATTGTAGGTTTTATCTTTTTGATCTTATTTGACTTAGTTGGAGTAGATAGAAGATATGTGAACAATGAAGATTTTGTTGCTGCAAGAGTGATGAACAAACCTTTTCAGAAAACTACTGCAGATGAAATGATTCTAGAAGATAAAGGGCATTATCGTGTTTTCGATCTTGCTGAAAGTCCATTTAATACTGGTAGAACTTCTTATTTTCATAATTCTATTGGAGGTTATCACGCTGCCAAACCTGGAAGAATCCAGGACCTCTACGATTTCTACATTTCAAAAAATAATATGTCGCTGCTTAATATGCTCAATGTAAAGTATATTATAGTTCCAACAGAGGAAGGACCAACTGCACAGCAAAACCCTAATGCAATGGGGAATGCATGGTTTGTTGAAAATATTAAATGGGTAAATTCTGCAAATGAAGAGATTTTGAGTCTGGCAGATACAAATCTAAACGCTACTGCGATCATTAATTCTGAATTCAAGGAATCTGAAATAGTAGTGAGCAAAGCACAAGATTCCACTGCAAGCATAAAGCTGATCTCTCAAGAACCAATTGAATTAGTTTATAAATCTAAATCCTCTAAAGAGGAATTCGCTGTCTTCTCTGAAATGTATTATGAAAATGGATGGAATGCCTATGTGGATGGAAATGAAACACCTCATTACAATGTGAACTATGTTTTGAGAGGAATGCAGATTCCGGCAGGAGAACACACAATTACCTTTAAATTTGAACCACAGGTTATTAAAACGGGAAGTAGTATTGCACTTGCCAGTTCAATTTTGCTTGGACTTCTAACGTTTGGAGGAATTTACTTTTCCTTTAGGAAAAAGGATTAGACAATATTGATGTGTAGGTTCTAAAGTGCCACTATGAAAAAAGTTTTAATTATAACTTATTATTGGCCACCAGCTGGGGGCCCTGGGGTGCAACGCTGGTTAAAATTTGTAAAATATTTACGGGATTTTGATATAGAGCCTATTGTTTATATTCCAGAAAATCCCGATTATCCAATTATAGATAAGAGCCTTTTAGAAGAGATTCCAAAAGGAATAATTATACTTAAAAAACGAATTTTTGAGCCTTATTTTTTAGCTAAGATCTTTTCCAAAAAAGAGACTTCTACTATAAGCAGCGGAATTATTCAAGAAGCGAAAAGTCAAAATTTTCTTCAAAAACTGTTCTTATATATCCGTGGAAATTTCTTCATTCCCGATGCTCGAAAATTTTGGATCAAGCCTTCGGTTAATTTTCTTTCTGAATACCTTTCAGAAAATAAAATCGACACAATTATTAGCACCGGTCCACCTCATAGTTTACACCTTATTGGTCTTGGTTTAAAGAAAAAGCTTGAATTAAAATGGATTGCAGATTTTCGGGATCCTTGGACAGAAATAGGATATCATAAAAAATTGAAATTATCTGCTTCAACCGAAGCCAATCATATAGCTTTGGAAACGGAGGTTTTAACTTCAGCAGATCATATTATAACTACAAGTTTCGCAACCAAAATAGAATTTCAATCCAAAACCTTAAAACCAGTAACTGTAATTACTAATGGATATGATTCTATTGAAGATAATTCTTCAGAATTAGATCAGAAATTCAGTTTGGCACATATTGGATCATTACTCTCGGGTAGAAACCCTAAGAATTTGTGGAAAGTCCTGCAAGAGCTGACTTCAGAAAACAAAGATTTTAAGGAAGATCTTGTTTTAAAATTAGTTGGAACTTTAAGTAATGATGTATTAGATTCTATTAAAGAACATGATCTAGAGGCTTATTTAGAATTACCAGGATATGTTTCTCATAACAAAGCGAAAAAAATTCAGCAATCTTCTCAGGTATTGCTTTTAGTGGAAATTGATAGTATTGAAACCAAAGGAATTATCCCAGGGAAACTCTTTGAATATATGGCGGCAAAGCGCCCAATTTTAGCATTAGGTCCAAAAGATTGGGATGTGAAGAATATATTGGCAGAAACCAATTCGGGAACTTATTTTGGGTATCAGGAAGAAACCAGTTTAAAAGAGCATATTTTGAGTATGTATAAATCATACAAAAACCAGCAATTAAATGTAAGCGCCATAAATACTGAAAAATATAGCCGAAAGAATCTTACTGGAGAATTGGCTAAACTTTTAAAAGACTAGATTTAACTAATGGGAGTTATAATAAAGCAGTCTTTTAAAAACATGATAACTACCTACTTTGGGTTTGGGATCGGCGCAATTAACACGCTCTTTTTGTTTACCTACTTTCTGGAAAAGGAATATTACGGACTTGTTAGTTTTTTATTATCTGCAGCAAATCTTGTTTGGCCATTTATGGCCTTTGGAGTTCATAACACCCTTGTGAAATTTTACACCTCCTATAAAACCAAAGACGAAAAAGATAAATTGTTGAACCTTATATTGCTTTTACCTATTGGAGTTTCTATTCTATTGGGTCTTGTTGGCTTCTTAAGTTATAAATGGTTGTTGGCTTACTTTGAAGAGGGTAATGAGCTGGTACAGCCTTATATCTGGCTCATCTTTATCATTGCATTTGCTACGGCCTATTTTGAGGTTTTCTTTGCATGGTCTAAAATTAACTATCAGAGTGTATTTGGTAATTTTATGAAAGAAGTGTTTCATAGACTTTGTATTACTGTATTATTGTTCTTGGTGTATTTTTCTATAATTAATGTGGAATATTTTATTTACGCCATGGTTATGGTTTTCGTATTGCGTGCTATCGCTATGCAAGTGTATGCTTTCTCATTATATAAGCCGAAATTTAATTTCTCACTTCCAAGTAATTATAATACAGTTTTAAAATATTCAGCTTTGATTCTCATTGCGGGGTCTGTGGCAACTATTTTATTAGATCTGGATAAAGTGATGATAGAGCATTATCTACCAATAGAAAATGTTGCTATCTACGGAATTGCAGTTTATATCGCTACAGTAATTTCTGTACCTCAAAAAGCGATGCATCAAATTATTCATCCTCTTACAGCAAGTTTGCTAAATAGCAACGATAAGAAATCCTTAAAAGATCTATATAAGCGAAGCTCATTAACCTTGTTGGTGGTAAGTGCCATAATTTTTGTGCTAATAATTGTAAATATTAATCAGCTTTATTTATTGATTCCTCAGGAATACCAAATAAGCACATTGATTATTCTGCTTTTAGCTATAGTAAAGTTGTTTGATAATATGTTGGGTAATAATAATAGTATTCTTTTTAACTCAGATTACTATAGATTAGTGCTTGTATTTGGAGTTATACTCTCTATAATGGCGTTCGTTTTTAATTTAATTCTAATTCCTGCTTATGGAATACTTGGTGCTGCAATTGCAAGCTTTTTGGCATTTGCTGTGTACAATGTTTCAAAATTATTGATCGTACTCAATAAATTTAAGATGCAGCCTTTCACATTAAAAACGGTATATATATTATTCTTTACGGCAAGCTTAACTGCAATTTTCTACTTTTGGGAGTTTCCATTTCACCCTATTTTAAATATCATTCTAAAATCTATAATAGTAACTGCTATTTATGGGTTTGTGGCGCTTAGATTTAGGTTTTCTGAAGATATTAATCTGTTGGTAAGAAAGTATATTAAGATATAGGTTGACTTTAAATGAATTGAAGAAATTTGTCCAATAGGTCACTAGACTAGTCGTCTCCCTATTTCCTTATAGCCTATAGGACTGTCATTCTGAACCAAGTGAAGAATCTCAATGAAGCAAGATTGAAGTTTAAAAGAGATCCCTCTTTCGTCGGGATGACAAGAGTGAATGGTAAACCTAAACCGAGAACTATTCCACTTGTCATTCTGAGCATCGCGAAGGATCTCAAAGGAACAGAATTTCTTCGATGAGAGATCCCTCCTCACGTCGGGATGACAAGAGTGAAATATATAGCTGTGGATAGCTATTGGGAAATGTGGCTTAAATCAAGGCCAAATCGAGCCAAGCCTAAAACGAAAATCCCCACGACATTTTTCAATATCTGTGGAGATTTTCTAACTAACCAACCAAAAACTTAACCTTATCTTTTCTTAACAGAACCTCTAGCATCATCTCTGGAAGAGGATGATCTTCCTGATCTTGTATTTTCTGTATTCTTAGTTTCTCTAACGCTATCTTTTCTGTTATTATTTTGTGACCCTTCTGCTGTTGCATTTCTTGAAGAACTATTTGTTGATCGTCCTCTTTGGGATGTCACTGTTCTAGTAGGGGAACTTGTTCTTCTTGCTTCAGTATTACTTGATCTATTTTGAGAAGCTCTGTTTACAGTTCTAGATTCCTGCGGTCTACTTGTAGCAGTGTTGGTACGAGCATTGGAACTTCTACTGTCTCTAGAAATAGTTCTTCCCTCACTGCTGGATCTTTGTGTTGTTATTGCCACATCCGAAGAATTTCTATTAGATCTTACTGCAGCTTCATGTCTTTCATTATTAGAAATTTCTTTTCTGGAAGAAGCTCTTGAGTTTGAACTTCTGTCCATCACTCTATTTCGACTCGCATCTCTACTTGACCTTGCGGAAACATCATTACTTCTTCTTCCATCATTTGCTGAAGATCTTGATGATCTGCCAGATACGGATTCTAAATTTCTTTTTTGTGAAGTTCTTCTTCCACTGTTGTAGGCTACATTTTTATTACTTCTACCTGGTCTATAATAATCATTCTTCTTTTTAGGATGGTATGTATTGCTATTATAGTAAGTATTATACTGTACATAATTCATACGTATTGGCTCATAATAAGCTCTATAAGGCTCGTAATAAACTACTCTGTAAGAATTGTGAGGACGCGCATAATATTTATGCCAAGGTTGATATACATATCTAGAATTATACGCATTTATATATCCTGAATAATGTACTGGTCTTTGGAAGCTATTATATTGAATGTGCAGGCCTCCTAATCTAGAAATATTTCCTTGTCTATTATAATCTATAAATATGTTTCCAGCTTGGATGATTCTTCCGTAATAGTCATAATATACCGGTACATTCTCTATTTGAATTACAGCACCATAATCATCATATTGTACGTAAGGATCATAATTATAACCTGAATTATAACTGATATTACCTGTTGGGGCAGATATATGAACTGAATTTCTTGAAAATTGTGGATCGTAATAAAAATCGAATTCTCCATTTGGATAAACTGCGAATTCAACACCGCCTTCCACAAATATGAAAGACTCTCCATAATTATTAAATGGAAAAGAACTAGAATTATCAGTAGAACCGGCAGAAGCCGACCATCCAACGAACAGCAGTGTAAATAAAAGTGCTAAATTTTTCATAGGTGGCGATTTTAGGTTAATACAGATTAATTTTAGTTGGTCGTTATCGGTATAACTAATACAAACTGCGTGCCAAAATCTGGGTGTTTTCCCCTATACTATTGATTAAACCGAAATATTAAGCGACTTGAATGTTTTTTATAAATTGATTACCACTTAAATATAAAAGCATTTGTTCTCTATAATTTTTCTTTAAGAAAAGGAGCTGTATAAGATTTCTTATTCTTGGAAACCTCTTCAGGTGTTCCTTCAGCAATTAGATATCCTCCATTTTCGCCTCCATCCAATCCAAGATCTATAATATGATCGGCGCATTTTACTAGATCCATATTGTGTTCTACAACAATTACTGAATGCCCTTTTTCTATCAAGGCATTAAAGGATTTCAATAATTTCTGAATATCATGAAAATGTAAGCCAGTAGTAGGTTCATCAAATATAAATAGCGCCTTGTCTTTGGTAGTTCCTTTTACAAGAAATGAAGCTAATTTAATTCGCTGTGCTTCTCCTCCAGAGAGAGTAGAACTGCTCTGCCCCAGTTGTACATATCCTAAACCAACATCTTGCAAAGGCTGAAGCTTTTTAGTGATTTTTGGAATATCGTTATCAGAAAAGAAGTCAATCGCCTCATTAATGGTCATTTTAAGAACGTCATCTATATTCTTATCTGCAAACTGAACTTCTAAAACTTCTTTTTTAAATCGTTTTCCTTTACAAGTTTCACATTCCAAATGAACATCGGCCATAAATTGCATTTCTATGGTAACTTCTCCTTCTCCTTTACAAGTTTCGCATCTTCCGCCATCTACATTAAAAGAAAAATACTTCGCTTTGAATCCGCGAATAACAGATAATTTCTGATTAGCAAAAAGATTCCTAATATCATCGTAAGCCTTGATATAAGTAACAGGATTGGATCTAGAAGATCTTCCAATAGGATTTTGATCTACAAATTCTATAGATTTAGTGTTTTTATATTCCCCTTCAATATCTGTAAACTGCCCTGCTTTTTCTCCATATCCACCTATACTTTTTTGTAGTGCAGGATATAGTATTTGCTTGACCAGGGTGCTTTTACCACTTCCAGAGACGCCAGTAACCGCGGTAAATACACCTAAAGGAAATGTTACATCTATATTTTTTAGGTTATTTTCTCTGGCTCCAATAAGCTTCACGAACTGTTTAGAGGTTCTTCTTTTCTTCGGAACTTCAATTCGCATGGTATCATTTAAATATTGGGAGGTTAATGAATTGGCTTTCAAAATATCTTTAAATGATCCCGTCGCGACTACTTCGCCACCATGTGTTCCAGCTTCGGGTCCTATATCTATTATTTCATCGGCCTCTCGCATAATATCTTCATCATGCTCCACGACAATTACTGTATTCCCAAGATCTCTTAGATTTTTGAGTACTTCAATCAATTTCTTGGTATCTCTGGGATGTAAGCCAATAGAAGGTTCATCTAAAATATACATAGATCCTACTAAGCTACTTCCTAAAGAGGTTGCTAAGTTTATTCGTTGAGACTCTCCTCCAGATAAGCTATTCGATTTTCTATTTAATGTTAGGTAATCTAGTCCAACATTAGAAAGAAATAGCAAACGATTATTAATTTCAACTAATAGACGCTTTGCGATTTGGGTATCATATTCATTAAGTTGAAGTGTACTGAAAAACTCCCGTACCTTATCTATAGGTTTTTCTACAAGATCTGTTATGGTAGCTCCACCAACTTTCACGTAATTAACCTCTGGTCTTAGTCTCTTTCCTTTACAAACAGTACATCTAGTTTTTCCTCTATATCTTGAAAGCATTACCCTATTCTGAATCTTATAAGCTTTAGATTCTAAATATTCAAAAAAGGTATTCAGTCCTTCAAAATGGGAATTTCCATTCCAGATAAGATCTTTTTGATCTTGAGTTAGTTCAAAATATGGCTTATGGATTGGGAAATTAAATTTGTGCGAATTGTTAACCAATTGATCCCTGTACCAACTCATACTTTCACCTCTCCAAGGAAATATAGCATTTTCGTATACAGATAAAGCTGTGTTAGGAATAACAAGATCTTCATCTATTCCAATAACATCTCCATAACCTTCACATTTAGGACAAGCGCCATACGGGTTATTAAAGCTGAAAAGATGTACATTAGGTTCTAAAAACAAGATTCCGTCTAGTTCAAATTTATTACTGAAATGGCGAAGTTTATTATCAGATAAACTTTGAAGATAAATTTCACCTTTTCCTTCAAAAAATGCAGCCTGCGTAGCATCGGCTAATCTATTCTGAAAATCTTCATCATCCTTTGTTACAATTCTATCTACCACCAAGGAAACATCTTCAGCATTTAATTTATCTAAATCGGTTTCATCTATTCGTACAACATCTTCCTTAACTTTTATTCGGCTATAGCCTTGTTGTAAAAGTACATTCAGTTTTTCCTTAAGTATTCTTCCATTTTCTAGATGAATAGGGGAGAGCAGTAACATTTTTTCGCCTTCAGGAAAGGACTTCACATAATTTATAACATCTGTAACCGTGTCTTTTTTAACTTCATCTCCAGAAACAGGCGAATACGTTCTGCCTATTCGGGCAAATAATAATTTTAAATAATCATAGATCTCTGTAGAAGTCCCCACAGTAGAGCGAGGGTTGGTAGAATTTACCTTTTGTTCTATTGCAATGGCTGGAGCAATTCCTTTTATATAATCTACTTTTGGTTTATTTAGTCTTCCAAGAAATTGTCTTGCATAAGAGGATAAACTTTCTACATACCTGCGTTGTCCTTCAGCATAAAGCGTATCAAATGCTAAACTTGATTTCCCAGAACCAGAAAGTCCAGTAATTACAACTAATTTATTTCTAGGGATTACAACATCAATATTCTTTAAATTATGGAGTTTTGCTCCTTTAATTATTATGTTTTCTTTGGGGTTAAGCTTTGAAATATCTACTGCCATGGATTTGTCTTATCGAAATAAAAAGCAAAGGTACTCAATAAGAAGCAGTGTAAAAAGTGAACATATTCTATATGATTTGTTAAAAAATAAGCTTTAAGTTTGCTTATGTAAAATATATGTTGCTATATTTGGAGCATCAACGAACATTCTAAAAATCTATTGCCTATTGCATAAAGTTACTTTTTAAGTTAAAAAAACTAACCTGACGGTATTCTTATATACCCGAAAATAAAGTAACTACTATGGATTACATTAAGGCAACTGATGCTGCGCTAGTGCAAGATTATATTCAAGGGAATGAAAAAGCACTTTCCACTTTAATAAATAGACATCAACAACGTATATATAGTTTCATATATTCGAAGGTATTTGATAAAGATGTTTCTGACGATGTTTTTCAGGATACTTTTATAAAAGTCATAAATACCCTTAAAAGAGGAAAATATAATGAAGAAGGTAAATTTTTACCTTGGGTGATGCGGATTGCGCATAATTTGGTGATAGATCACTTCAGAAGGAATAAAAGAATGCCAATGTTCCAGAACAATGGGGATTTTAATATTTTCTCTGTGTTGAGTGACGGGGATTTAAATATTGAAAAACAAATAATTAAAGATCAAATTGAATCTGATGTTCAGGAATTAATCAAAGAGCTACCAGAAGATCAGTTGGAAGTATTAACTATGCGTATCTATAAGGACATGAGTTTTAAAGAGATCTCCGAAAGCACGGGGGTTAGTATCAACACTGCTTTAGGAAGAATGCGCTATGCGTTGATTAATTTGAGAAAATTAATTGAAAAACATAACTTGATTTTAACAAATTAATTTACAATAAGAGTGCTTTAAATACGTTCTTCATTTAAACTAACTAAAAGTTAAGCAAATGAAGCACCTTTACACTAAACCTTCGAAAGGAGAACAATTGAACACATTAAACCCTAAAAAGGAAACCCTGCAGTTCCTTTTAAATTATTCTAAAGCTCTGCGTATTACTAAGTATAAGCAGTTGAGCTTCGAGACAATTTTAAATTAGATAAAAAAAGACCTGCTTTATAGCGGGTCTTTTTTTTATAAAAAAGTCGAATTGCTTTTGGGAATTTCAAATTCTCACTTTAATTTCCTCTTGTAATACTCATCAAGAACTTGCTTTCTTCCTATGGTTTTTGTGATAATATCCTTTTCTAAATTCCATGCTCTAGCAGGGGAATATTGCCTTCCATAATAAATAATTTGAAGATGTAGTTTATTCCAATGTTCTCTAGGGAATAATCTTTTAGCATCCTTTTCAGTTTGAACCACATTTTTACCGTTGGTTAAATTCCACCTGTACATTAGCCTATGAATATGAGTATCTACAGGAAAGGCGGGTATCCCGAAGGCTTGAGACATCACTACACTTGCAGTCTTATGGCCTACTGCTGGTAATGACTCTAAAGCTTCAAAACTTTTTGGAACTTCTCCGTTGTATTTATCTATTAGAATATGGGAAAGTCCATAAATTCCTTTTGCCTTCATAGGGGATAATCCAACAGGTTTTATAATCTCCCGAATCTCCTCTGCAGATAATTTTATCATAGCATAAGGATTGTCTGCTCTTTCAAATAACAAAGGAGTGATTTGGTTCACTTTTACATCTGTAGATTGTGCAGACATAAGTACAGCGATCAATAAAGTATAAGGATCTTTATGATCCAATGGGATAGGAACTTCCGTATAAATTTCATTTAACGTATCTATAACGAACTGAACCTTTTCCTTCTTATTCATAATGCTTAAATTTATAGCTAAAATAAGAATAATGATAAAATTAAAAGTAGGAGATTCCGCTCCGCAGTTTTCAGTAAAAGATCAGGATGGAAATGTTATAAACCTGAAGGACTTTAAAGGAAAAAAAGTTGTTTTGTTTTTTTATCCAAAAGCCAGTACTCCGGGTTGTACGGCAGAAGCTTGTAATTTAAGGGATAATTGGGAACAGTTTCAGGAAAAGGGATATCAGATATTAGGCGTGAGTGCCGATACTGAAAAGAAACAGTCTAATTTTAAAAATAAATATGAATTGCCATTTCCATTGCTTGCAGATCAAGACAAGGAAGTGATAGAAGCTTATGGAGTTTGGGGACCAAAGAAATTTATGGGAAAAGAATATGATGGTATTCATAGAACCACATTTGTGATAGATGAAAAGGGACTGATAGAAGAAATTATTACCAAGGTAAAAACTAAAGATCACGCAGCGCAGATTCTTTAAGTTTCGTTGTCATCCCGACAGTAGGAGGGATCTCTTTTTTAAAGAGATTCCGGCTCCATTGAGATTCTTCACTTCGTTCAGAAAGACAGTTTGTTTTTGTCATCCCGATCTGAGTAGGGATCTCTAGTTAAAGAGGATTGAGTTTGTTGAGATTCTTCACTCCACTGCGTTGCGTTCTGAATGACAGTTTGTTTTGTCATTCCGACGATAGGAGGAATCTCATTTTACTAAAAGATTCCTGCTCCATTGAGATTCTTCACTTCGTTCTGAATGACAGCTTTTTTTTGTCATCCCGACCTGAGGAGAAATCTCTTATTGATTTGAATTTTGCTTCGTTGAGATCTTCGCTCCACTGCGTTGCGCTCTGAATGACAAATCGCACTATTACGTCATCCTGAATTTATTTCAGGATCTCATGGTGAATGACTATTAAATAAAATAGAAGCTGAAACGAGTTCAGCTTGACGATAGCTTGTCATCCCGACTTGAGGAGGGATCTCATATTGAGTTGAATTTTGCTTCATTGAGATTCTTCGCTCCACTGCGTTGCGCTCTGAATGACAAAGTATGTCATCCCGACGATAGGAGGGATCTCAAATTAAAGTTGGATTTTGCTTCGTTGAGATTCTTCGTTCCACTGCGTTGCGCTCTAAATGACAAAGTATTGTCATCCCGACCTGAGGAGGAATTTCTTGTAAAGTTGAATTTTGCTTCGTTGAGATTCTTCGCTCCACTGCGTTGCGCTCTGAATGACAAAGTATGTCATCCCGACGTGCGGATGGATCTCATTTAAAGTTGGATTTTGCATCGTTGAGATTCTTCGCTTCACTGCGTTGCGCTCTGAATGACAAAGTATGTCATCCCGACGTGAGGAGGGATCTCTTATTGAGTTTTATTTTGCTTCGTTGAGATTCTTCACTTTGTTCTGAATGAAAGTTTATTCTTGTCATCCCGACGCGAGGAGGGACCTCTTTTTAAGTTGGATTTTGCTCCGTTGAGATTCTTCGCTTCACTGCGTTGCGCTCTGAATGACAAAGTATTGTCATCCCGAAGCTATGAGGGATCTCTAGTTAAAGAGCATTGAGTTTGTTGAGATTTTTCACTTTGTTCTGAATGAAAGTTTATTCTTGTCATCCCGACCTGAGGAGGGATCTCTTATTGATTTGAATTTTGCTTCGTTGAGATTCTTCGCTCCACTGCGTTGCGATCTGAATGACAGTTTTTTCTTGTCATCCCGACGCTAGGAGGGAACTCATTTTACTAAAAGATTCCTGCTCCATTGAGATTCTTCACTTCGTTCAGAATGACAGCTTGTTTTTGTCATCCCTAAGCAATGAGGGATCTCTAGTTAAAGAGCATTGAGTTTGTTGAGATTTTTCACTTTGTTCTGAATGACAGTTTATTCTTGTCATCCCGACATGAGGAGGGATCTCTTTAGTATTAAGTGAGAATTATTGAATTTTATTCACAGATTTAATAATTGCCTTATTCTTGCAATTCTCGATTTCTATTTCAAATTCTCCAGATTCTAACTCTTCAGAAATGAAATATACCTTACAACGCGCTCTCTTAGTATCACTTTTACCGAAATCTACATTTCCGCTCTTTAATATGGTGGTAACTGCGGAAGTATCTAGATTGTTATTGGAGAAATAGGTAAGAGCATTTTCAGAAAATACACGATCTTTATTTCTTATGTTTTTAAGGGTTCTGGCATTTGGGGAGTAGTCACAAGAAGCTTTTTTACCTCCTAGAAAAAACATGAGCATACCAATACCCATGATTAGACCCACAGAGAAAAACCCTAGTCTTTGAATAAAATTCATAAATTAAAATATAAGTAAATTGATATCCCGGTAAGAAAGATCAAACCAGTCTGCAATAGATTTATTAGTTAAAATTCCGTGGTAAAAGTACAATCCATTTCGCAAACCTTTGTCATATCTCAAAGTATTTTCAAGACCGCCTTGTTCTGCAATATGTAAAAGATACGGAGTGAAAATATTACTTATAGAAACTGAAGCTGTTCTGGCATATCTAGATGGAATATTGGGCACACAATAATGGATAACACCGTGTTTTTTAAAGATAGGTTTATCGTGGGTAGTGACCTCACTAGTTTCCACACAACCGCCCATATCTATACTAACATCAATAATAATAGAACCATTTTTCATGGTCTGCACCATTTCATCAGAAATCAAGATAGGAGAACGATTCTTTCCTCTAACAGCACCAATAAGGACATCACATCTTCTTAAGGCTTTTGATAAGTTTTTTGGTTGAATTGTAGACGTGTAAAGAGTCCTTCCAATATTTGTTTGAATATTTCGTAACCTGGTAAGGCTGCTATCAAAAACTTTTACATTTGCTCCAAGTCCAACTGCAGAACGTGCAGCAAATTCCCCAACAGTTCCAGCACCTAAAATAACCACTTCTACAGGTGGAACTCCACTAATGTTTCCAAACATTAAACCGTTCCCTTCAGAATAATTGCTCATTATTTCTGAAGCAATTAAAACAGAAGCCGTCCCAGCAATTTCACTTAAGGCTCTAACTGCAGGATACGACCCATCTTCGTCTTTTATAAATTCGAATCCAAGCGCGGTAATTCGTTTGGTTGCTAGTTTTTGAAAATATTCTTTGCATTGAGTCTTTAATTGCAATGCAGAAATTATAGTAGTTTGCGGATTGATCATTCCCAGTTCCTCGCTAGAAGGTGGCTCTACTTTAAGAATAGTAGGGCAGGAGAATACTTTTTTAGTGTCTTTTGTAACCTCTGCACCGGCGTCAGAATAGTCTTTATCACTAAATCTTGCCCATTTCCCGGCATTAGACTCGATAATTACTCTATGCCCATGAGCGGTAATAGCCGCTACAGCATCTGGAGTTAAACACACCCTTTTTTCTTGATAAGAGGTTTCTCTGGGGATGCCAATAAATAGCTCTCCTTTATGCTTGTAAATTTCGAGAGTTTCTTCCTGCGGAATTAACTGTTCTTTGGTAAATGGAGATGGTTTGTCTATCATGCCTTTAGTTGTACAAAAGATTCAAATTACAACATTTTTGGGCAAATAAAGAAGTGTTATTTAATTAAAGTTTACGATAGTAATCTTCAGTTGGTTCTGGTCTAAAATTAAAACCTTGATGCCGGACGTTATCTATTTCATTTTGTTCCTTGGTAGACATTGATTTAGAGAAAACGGAAACATCAGTCTCATTTAATTCACTAAGATCAATTCCATAGATTCTATCAAATATTTGTATTCGAACCAAATAAACGATTATAAGAATTCCTATAAAAAAAGGAGCTAAATAAATTAAACCATCAATATCCATAAAATCAGTAGGTTCCATATATACATCATCATATATAGTACTAATAATTTGGAAAACATACATGCAAATTGGGATCAAAATTGAATGATACCACCAATGTTTACAAGTAAAAAACCATATAAGAAGTAAGAAAAGTGGAGTTATTTTTCCCAAATATGTCCACATTGCGGTCATTACATCTTCATAAAATTTACTTTCGTAGGTAAAAAAAGAATTTTCCCAAACGGGACCGCTTGGGAAAATTTCGTATAAATAAAAAATATATGGTGAAAAAGCTATTGAAAATCCTATAAGACTACCCGTTAGTAGGAATACGGATCTTCGATTTTTGAACAGCTTGTTTTTGTATTGGGTCATTATTATTATCGTTTTCTGTAGTTGAAGTTACAAAAAAAGTTGCACCAAAAATGGCTGCTGCGAATAAGATAGCTTTGATTTTCATAAGTATAGGTTTTAAAGTTATGTTTCGTATTGATTTCTGAAACAAACCTATAACATTATAATATGCTAATATTAAACGCCTTAATCGTATCTTTGCACCTTTTTTCGAGACAAAATTAGCCTGTATTTTTGACTATTTTACTTGTCAAAAATAAGCTAAAAATCATCATCTTCCGCTGAATTACGAAAAATATAAAATCCCACCTTTCAAATGGGCTCATTTTGTATTATTTTTCTTACACCGCTATTCGCGCAGAGTTTAGACGTTTTACTGAAATCATTAACAAAACTTTAACATTCTCGTCCCTTCATTTAGGGTCAAAACTTCCAGTTTTTGAACATCCTCATCTAATAATTTTTCTATTTTTTGAGGCCATTCAATAAATTTCCAGGTATCGAGATTCAAATAATCTTCAATACCCATGTCTAAAGCTTCCATTTCATCTTCAATTCTATAAAAATCGAAATGGAAGATCTTCCCTTGATCTGTTTGATATTCGTTAACTAGCGAGAAAGTAGGGCTGGACGCCAAGTCTGACGCACCAAGGGCTTTTACAAGCGCTTTAATAAGAGTGGTTTTCCCTGCTCCCATTTCCCCATAAAATAAAAGCGTTTTGCTTTTAACTTCGGAAAGTATTTGCACAGCTATTCTATCAATTTCTGATAGCTCGTAGGTTAACGTCATTCAAAATTAGATTTAAGGCTCTGTAAAGATATGTAATTTATTATTACCTAGGCAATAAGACCACAAATGGGATGATCATTTCCTCCATAGAAACCCCTCCATGTTGGTAGGTATTTCGAAAATAATTAACATAATAATTATAATTATTGGGATAGGCAAAAAAGGAGTCTCCTTTCGCAAATATGAAAGAACTGCTCATATTAATGGTGGGTAAGTGAATTTTCTTTGGATCTTTTGCAGCCAAAACATCCTTATTCTCATAAGTAAGACTTTTTCCTGTCTTATATCTTAGGTTTAAGCTGGTGTTTTTATCTCCTATTACTTTAGATGGTGTCTTTACATTGATAGTTCCGTGATCTGTAGTTAAGATCAATTTGAATCCTAATTGTTGCGCTTGCTGAATGATTTCTAGCAATGGAGAGTTCTTAAACCAACTTTGTGTTAAGGATCTATAGGATTTATCGTTAGAAGCCAATTCTTTGATAACTTCCATTTCGGTTTTGGAATGCGAAAGCATATCTACAAAATTATAAACAACTACAGTTAGATCGTTCTCTTTTTGTGTTTTAAAATTTTCTACCAGCTTTTTCCCTGCTTTGAGACTTGTGATTTTATGGTATTCTGATTTTATATCTAATCCCAATCTTTTTAATTGGGATTCTAAAAATTCTGCTTCAAACATATTTTTTCCTCCATCTTCAGTATCATTAAGCCAATAGTTTGGGAACAACTTTTCCATATCACTTGGCATCAATCCACTAAAAATAGCATTTCTCGCATATTGGGTTGCGGTAGGAAGTATACTGTAAAATGGTACTTCTTGTTCCTTCTTATAGTAATTGTTTATTGTGGGTTCAAATGATTTCCACTGGTCGTACCTCATATTATCCACCACTATCAATAATGTAGGCTGACTTTTACTGATTTCAGGAACTATCTTTTCTTTGAATAAAGTATGGGACATTATAGGAGGTTCAGCATTTTTGTCGAACCAATCTGGATAGTTCTTATCTACAAACTTGCAAAACTGATTGTTGGCTTCTAGCTTTTGAGATTCTAAGATCTCGAACATTCCACTATCTTCAATAGTTTCTAATTCCAATTCCCAATAAATAAGTCGCTGATATAATTCTGCCCATCCTTCAAAAGAATTAACGTCATTCATATCCATAGAGATCTTACGAAATTCTTGCTGATAGTTAGAAGTTGTTTTTTCAGTTATTAGTCTGGAGTGATCTAAATTCTTCTTCAAACTTAAAAGAATCTGATTCGGATTTACTGGTTTTATAAGGTAGTCGGCTATTTTAGATCCAATAGCTTCCTCCATTATATATTCCTCTTCACTTTTAGTGATCATTACGATTGGCATATCTGCTCGCTTTTCCTTTATTTCAGATAAAGTTTCCAATCCTGTTAACCCCGGCATATTCTCATCTAAAAAAACAATGTCGAAATTCTGAGTGTCTATTTGTTCAATCGCTTCGGTACCACTTCTACAGGTAGTTACTTCATAATTTTTAGATTCTAAAAAAATAATGTGTGGCTTAAGCATGTCGATTTCATCGTCTGCCCAAAGTATTTTTATTTTATTCATTTAAATTGAATTTATAGGAAAACACAGCTTAATAAATTTGCTGTTTTCTTGCTATTAGTTATCACGTGTCCATTTTGGACATCATATATGTATCTTTGTTATAATTCTAAAGGATTTTAAGCTTGACCAAAAGAACAAAACTCAAAATATTTAACGATCCAATTTACGGTTTTATTACTATTCCATCGGAACGTATCTTTAAGATTATTGCACATCCTTATTTTCAAAGATTACGCCGTATTTCACAAATGGGAATGTCTTATTTAGTTTACCCTGGAGCACATCACACAAGATTTCATCATGCCTTAGGTGGTTTGCATTTAATGCAACAAGCAATAGAGATACTTCGTTTTAAGGGGATTGAGATAAATGCTGAAGAAGAAGAAGGCTTACAAATAGCTATTTTGTTGCATGATATTGGGCACGGACCTTTCTCTCATGCTATGGAGCATAGCATTGTAGAAGGTGTTTCTCATGAGTGTATTTCCCTCTTATTTATGGAGGAAATGAATACCGAATTTAACCAAAGTTTAACTTTGGCAATCGATATTTTCAAAGGCAGCTATTCAAGAAAATTCATGAATCAGTTAGTATCCAGTCAATTAGATATGGATAGGTTGGATTATTTGAAGCGTGATAGCTTTTATACTGGGGTACCCGAAGGGAATATTAACAGTGAGCGAATTATTACCATGTTAAATGTGGTAGATGATCATTTAGTTGTTGAGGAAAAGGGAATTTATTCTGTAGAAAAATTCTTGGTAGCAAGAAGATTAATGTACTGGCAAGTTTATCTTCATAAGACGGGTGTTGCTGCAGAACAGCTATTAATAAGAGTATTAAAGAGAGCTAAGGAGTTAATTGAACGTGGAGAAAACTTAACTAGTAGCCCAGCTTTATCATATTTCTTACATAATAAAGTAACTTTAGACAAGTTTGATTCAGATATATTAGGAACATTTGCTAAGTTGGATGATTACGATATTATTTCAGCAATGAAAGAATGGATGGAATATGACGATTTTGTGCTGAGTAATTTATGTAAGATGTTACTTAATAGAGATCTGCTGAAAGTGAAGTTGAAAAAGAAAAAGATCAATCCAGAGAAGCTCAAGAAGTATGCGCTGCCACTTCAGAAGAAATATTCTATAACCGAAGAAGAAGCGAATTATTTTGTGTTTAGTGGTGAGATTTCCAATGTTGCTTATTCAAGTGAAAATGACAAGATTCAGATATTACATAGAAATGGAAAGATTAGTGATGTGGCTAAAGCTTCAGACCAATTAAACTTGGTTGCACTATCCACAGAAGTAACTAAATATTATATCTGTTATCCTAAGACCATACGTTAACAATTTTTTTTACTTTTGCGAGAATGAAATTTACTGCATTACAAATAGCCGAGTTATTAAATGGTACTGTTGATGGGGATCCCGAAACAGAAGTTGATAGGTTGGCAAAAATTGAAGAAGGTACAGAAGGTTCGCTTACTTTTTTAAGCAACCCTAAGTATACCTCTTACATATATTCTACTAATGCTTCTATAGCAATAGTTAGTGATGAGTTTAGCATAGATCAAGAAATCGAGACTACTTTAATTAGAGTTAAAGATCCATATAAAGCCTTTTCTACCTTGCTTGAATATTATAATCAGGTGAAATTGAATAAAACAGGAATAGAGCAACCTAATTTTATTGCAGCGTCTGCAACTTTTGGGGAGAACATATATTTAGGAGCGTTTACATATATAGGTGAGAATGTAAAAATTGGAGATGATGTAAAAATTTATCCAAACACTTATATAGGAGATAATGTTACTATAGGAGATAATACAGTCATTTTTCCAGGAGTTAAGATCTATTCAGAAACCACTATTGGGAAATTCTGTGTGATCCATGCCGGAGTTGTAGTTGGTGCAGACGGTTTTGGCTTTAGCCCTAATGATGATGGGGAGTATCATAAAGTACCTCAAATAGGAAATGTAATTGTAGAAGATAATGTAGACATTGGAGCAGGCACAACTATAGATAGAGCGACATTAGGCTCTACTATTATACGAAGTGGTGTAAAACTGGATAATCAAATTCAAATTGCTCATAACGTAGAAATAGGATATAACACTGCAATTGCTGCACAAACGGGGATTGCTGGTTCAACAAAAATCGGTAAAAATTGTTTGATCGGTGGGCAAGTTGGTTTTGCAGGTCATTTAACAATTGGAGATAGAGTTAAAATTCAGGCACAGTCTGGAATAGGAAGAAATATAGCAGATGATGAAGTAATTCAAGGATCACCAGCGTTTGGATATGGTGATTTCAATAAATCTTACGTTCACTTCAAAAATCTTCCGAAAATAGTTAATAGATTAAATAAAATAGAAAAAAAAATATAGAATGGGTGAAATCCTTTCAAAACAGCAAACCATAAAGAATGAGGTCTCTTTAAAAGGGGTCGGACTTCATACTGGTAAAGAAGTTACACTTACCTTTAAACCTGCAGCTGAAAACACCGGGTATGTTTTTAAGAGAATGGACTTGGAAAACCAACCTATCATTGAAGCAGATGTTGCTTATGTTGTAAATACACAGCGTGGTACCAATCTTGAAAAAGATGGAATAACTATCCAAACTTCAGAACATGTGCTTGCAGCTTGTGTAGGTCTAGAAATAGATAATGTTATTATGGAGCTCAATGCATCTGAACCTCCAATCATGGATGGCTCCTCTAAATTTTTTGTAGAAGCATTAGAGGAAGCAGGAATAGTAGCCCAGGAAGCGGAACGAGATGAATTTATTGTAAATGAAGTTATTTGTTATAAAGATGATGTAACTGGCAGTGAGTTGATTATAATGCCATCAGAAACTTATCAAGTGACTACGATGGTCGATTTTGGAACCAAAGTTCTGGGAACCCAAAATGCTACTCTAAATAAATTATCAGATTTTAAATCTGAAATAGCAGATGCACGTACTTTCAGTTTTTTACATGAAATTGAAACATTATTAGAGCATGGCCTTATTAAAGGTGGAGATCTAAATAATGCAATTGTTTATGTAGATAAAGAATTGAGTCCAGCTACAATGGCTAAACTGAGAACTGCCTTTAAAAAGGATAACATTTCAGTAAAACCAAACGGAATTCTGGATAACCTCACATTACATTATCCAAATGAAGCAGCTAGACATAAATTACTGGATGTTCTTGGAGATCTTGCTTTAATTGGTACTCGAATTAGAGGAAAGGTAATTGCTACAAAACCTGGGCATGAGGTAAATACTCAGTTCGCTAAGAAATTAGCTAGAATTATTAAGACAGAGCGCAGAAATAATGTACCAAAGATAGATTTCGATAAGGCACCATTGATGGATGTAAATGACATCATGAATATTTTGCCGCATCGTCCGCCATTTTTGTTAGTAGACAAAATCTATTCTCTTACACCAACATGTGTAATTGGAATGAAAAATGTTACGATGAATGAGCCTTTTTTTGTTGGTCATTTCCCAGGGAAACCAGTAATGCCAGGGGTATTACAAGTGGAAGCAATGGCACAAACGGGAGGGATCTTAGCTTTGAAATCTGTTCCGGATCCAGAAAATTATCTTACATTTTTTATGAAAATAGATAATGTGAAATTTAAACAGCAAGTGGTTCCGGGAGATACATTGATCTTTAAATTAGAATTATTGGCTCCAATAAGAAGAGGAATTTGCCAAATGCAAGGATATGCCTATGTAAATGGGAAATTAGTAACTGAAGCTATTTTGATGGCTCAAATTGTAAAAAATAAATAAGTCATTATGAATCAGCCTTTAGCTTACGTACATCCTGGAGCAAAAATCGCGAAAAATGTTGTTATAGAGCCTTTTACTACTATTCATAATAATGTGGTGATAGGGGAAGGAACTTGGATAGGTTCTAATGTAACCATTATGGAAGGTGCTAGAATTGGGAAGAATTGCAGTATTTTTCCTGGAGCAGTAATTTCCGCAGTACCTCAGGATAAGAAATTCAATGACGAGGAAACCACAACAGAGATAGGGGATAATACAACTATACGAGAATGTGTGACTATTAACCGTGGGACTAAAGATAGAATGAAGACCGTGGTTGGTAAGAACTGTTGGATAATGGCTTATTGCCATATCGCCCATGATTGTATTGTTGGTGACAACTGCATCTTTTCAAACAATAGTACATTGGCAGGTCACATTAATGTTGGAGACTATGTGATATTAGCAGGAATGGCTGCAATACAACAATATTGTAGCATTGGGAACCATGCCTTTGTAACTGGAGGATCTATGGTAAGAAAAGATGTGCCGCCTTTTGTAAAGGCCGGACGCGAACCTCTTTCTTATGTAGGGATAAACTCTATAGGGCTTAGACGCCGTGGTTTTAATGTTGAAAAAATAAGAGAGATACAAGATATTTACAGGATATTGTATCAGAAAAATTATAATAATTCTCAAGCAGTTGCTATAATTGAAGCAGAGATGCAAGCAACAGCAGAACGTGACGAGATCTTGGAATTTATCAAGAATTCTCAACGTGGGATTATGAAAGGATATTTTAGTTCAAATTAAATTATAAAATAATGGCAAGTACAAGTGATATTAGAAATGGGTTATGTATCCGTTATAATCATGACATCTATAAGGTAATAGAGTTTTTACACGTTAAACCAGGGAAAGGACCTGCTTTTGTTAGAACTAAATTAAAAAGTGTAACCTCCGGAAAGGTTTTGGATAATACTTTTTCTGCAGGACATAAAATTGAAGACGTCCGAGTAGAAACTCATAAGTTCCAGTTCTTATATCACGATGGGGAATTTTTTCACTTCATGAACGTTGAAGATTATACGCAAATACGGCTATTGGAAAATGCTTTAGACATGCCAAAACTTCTTAAAGAAGGTGAAGTTGTTACTGTATTAATAAATACTGAAGATAACATGCCTCTTACTGTAGATATGCCTGCAAGTGTTGTTCTTGAAGTTACCCATACAGAACCTGGAGTAAAAGGAAATACTGCAACAAATGCAACGAAGCCTGCAACTGTAGAAACCGGTGCAGAGGTAAATGTGCCACTTTTTATCAATGAAGGAGATAAGATAAAAATTGAAACAGATAAAGGAACCTACAAGGAGCGAGTAAAAGAATAATTTTATTATATTATCATTATAACTTATTAAAGTTAGGAGCATTTATAATTAATGTTCCTAACTTTTGTTTTTTAATGAATATCGCTTAAGTTTGGTCTAATTTAAAATAACGCAATTGTTTCAATTATAATATGAAATTTCCTCAGAAGCATACGCTTCAGCAAATCGCTACAATCATCTCTTCTACTTATGTTGGTAAGCCTGATTTTCCCGTTTTGGGAATGAATGAGATCCATGTAGTTACAGAAGGTGATATCGTTTTTGTAGATCACCCAAAATATTACGATAAAGCTTTGAATTCTGCTGCAACTATTATTTTAATAAATAAAGAAGTGGAATGCCCTCCAGGTAAAGCACTTCTTATTTCAGACGATCCCTTCAGAGATTTCAATAAGTTAACCCAATATTTCAAACCTTTTGAAAAAGCCGATTCTAAGATTGCAGACTCTGCACTAATTGGAGAAAACACAATTATTCAACCAAATGTTTTTATTGGTAATAATGTGAAAATTGGAGATAATTGTGTGATCCATTCTAATGTTTGTATCTACGATAATGCCATTATAGGAAATAATGTAATTATACACGCAGGTACGGTTTTGGGAGCTGATGCTTTCTATTTTAAGAATAGACCTAGCGGATATGATAAATTGCTTTCCAGTGGGAGAGTGGTAATAGATCATGATGTAGAAATTGGAGCATTGTGCACTATAGATAAAGGAGTTTCTGGTGATACTTTCATTGGAGCTGGAACTAAATTGGATAACCAGGTTCAAATTGGGCATGACACCATAGTTGGTAAGAAATGCTTGATTGCTTCGCAAACAGGAATTGCAGGTTGTGTAATTATTGAAGATGAAGTAAGTATTTGGGGACAAGTAGGAATAAGAAGCGATGTTACAATTAAAAAAGGCACGGTTTTGATGGCTCAATGTGGGGTTTCCAAAACTACTGAGGAAAACACAAGTTATTGGGGATCTCCGGCGCAAGAATTTAGAACAAAATTAAGACAGATGGCAGCAGTAAAAAAGCTACCCGGAATTATAGATAAATTAAAATAGCAATATATGGCTTCAAGCGAAAAACACCTTGTAGAATCATTTTATAATTCAGAATTTTATAAGGATCCTTCTCAAGTATCCAAGCATTTTCATCCTGATGCAGAGTTGTTTTGGAACAGCAGTGCGGGTTTCAATAAAATGAGTGTAAATGATTTAGAAGAAATTTGTACAGAAATGGGCAAGTCTTTTGAATATATAAGGCCAGAAATAAGTCATTTATTGCAAGATGATAAAATGGTTACCATTAGGATCACCTTTTTTACAAAAACAATTGAGAATCCAGATGAAGAAATTCCTATGACCCACATGGTGGCTATCTGGGAAATAAAAGATGGTAAAATGTTTAAAGGATATCAAATGAGCCAACCGGCAGATGATTCTCCAGATAACCTTGCTTCCTTTATGGCAATAAATTTATAAAAAGATTTTAAGGTTTCTATTTAAAAACCTACTTTTGCAAAGCAAAAATTATAACAATTATGAGCGTTTTAGTCAATAAAGATTCAAAGATATTAGTTCAAGGTTTCACAGGGAGCGAAGGTACATTTCATGCTGAACAAATGATAGAATATGGGACCAATGTTGTTGGAGGGGTAACTCCAGGAAAAGGGGGGCAATCTCATTTAAATAAGCCGGTTTTCAATACTGTTTCTCAAGCAGTAGAAGAGACTGGAGCAAATGTTTCCATAATTTTTGTACCACCTGCATTCGCTGCAGATGCTATAATGGAAGCTGCAGATGCTGGAATTGCAGTAATTATTACAATTACTGAAGGTATCCCGGTTGCAGATATGATCAAAGTAAGCAATTATATTAAAAATAAGCCTTGCAGACTTGTTGGACCTAACTGTCCTGGTGTAATCACTCCGGGAGAAGCAAAAGTTGGAATTATGCCAGGTTTTGTTTTCAAAAAAGGAAAAATTGGTATCGTTTCTAAATCTGGAACGCTTACTTATGAAGCTGCAGATCAGGTTGTAAAACAAGGTTTGGGAATCTCTACAGCAATTGGAATTGGTGGAGATCCAATTATAGGAACAACAACTAAAGATGCGGTAGAATTGTTGATGAATGATGATGAGACGGAATGTATCGTTATGATTGGAGAAATTGGTGGTCAATTGGAGGCTGATGCTGCTCAATGGATCAAGGCTAATGGAAACAGAAAACCAGTTATTGGGTTTATCGCAGGAGAAACTGCACCAGCAGGTCGTACAATGGGACATGCAGGAGCAATAGTTGGTGGTAGTGAAGATACTGCACAAGCTAAAAAAGAGATACTTCGTGAAAACGGAATTCATGTTGTAGATTCACCAGCTGGAATTGGTAAAAAAGTAGCAGAAGTTCTTAACGCTGTGAATGCATAGTTAGGCACATATCAATATATTTAAAGAAAACCTCTTAATTCCTCAGTAAATGAGTAATTTCAAGAGGTTTTTTTATTTTATTGCTTTTTGGTTTTGTTATATTTGAATTAATTAACAAGGTGAGTTTTGTTAATGCTTGTAATCAATGATCTTTGAGCCTTATTTTTTTGAGAGATTTAGTGCGCGACCTCTCAACAAACTCAAGTGATGTAGGATTTAAACTATTTTGAAAATCGGGGGATGCCTCCGGAAATTATAAAACCCTTAAGGAGGGATTAAAAAATTATATATGAAGTTATTAGAAGGTAAAAATGCCATTATCACAGGTGGTAGTAGAGGTATTGGGAAAGGTATTGCTGAAGTATTTGCGAAGCACGGAGCAAATATAGCTTTTACTTATGCTTCGTCTGTTAACGCAGCTAACGAGTTGGAAAAGGAGTTAACTAGTCTGGGCGTAAAAGCTAAAGGTTATAAATCTAACGCAGCAAATTATGAAGAAGCTCAAGAACTTATTAAAAATGTTGCCGAAGAATTTGGTGCGATAGATATCGTGATCAACAATGCAGGAATAACCAAAGATAATCTTCTTATGAGAATGACGGAAGAAGATTTTGATGCCGTGATAGATGTGAATTTAAAATCGGTGTTTAATATGACCAAAGCGGTGCAGCGGACCATGTTAAAGCAACGTTCAGGTAGTATAATAAATATGAGCTCTGTGGTTGGTGTTAAAGGAAATGCGGGACAATCTAATTATGCTGCTTCTAAGGCTGGTATAATTGGTTTCTCTAAATCTATGGCCTTAGAACTAGGCTCTAGAAATATTAGAACAAATGTGATAGCACCAGGATTTATAGAAACTGAAATGACTGAAAAGCTGGATGAGAAAACAGTTGAAGGTTGGAGAGAGTCTATTCCATTAAAAAGAGGTGGAACCCCAGAAGATATCGCAAATGCATGTGTTTTTCTTGCAAGCGATTTAAGTAGCTATGTGACAGGACAAGTGATTCATGTAAATGGTGGGATGCTTACTTAGAAGATCTGCGGGATTGAAATAATCTCTCACTATGTTTGGGGAATTGATTTTTTAACGGTGAATTAGATTACTTAATTTGTATATCCGTAAAGTATCATAAAATGATAAAAAACGTCATTCTGTCCAGACGATTCGGGAATTTTAGAATCTCATTACACTAAGAATCAATACAATAACTGAGACCCTGAAATAAATTCAGGGTGACGAAATAACTAGATGACAAAAAACGGGTATAAAATAACTTATTTACTGAACTCAATTTTTATAAATGCCAATAGCAACAATTTTATATTTAACCCTAGCTGCAATTCTTGCGCTAGGGTTTGTTTTTTTTTCCTATTTCTTCAAAAATAAAAATCTGAGTAGACAAACCTATTTTCTTGGAGCAATACGCTTTATAAGTATTTTCACATTATTGGTGTTACTTATAAATCCTAAAATTAAACAGACAGAATTTGAAACGGTAAAACCTAAATTGGTTCTTGCAATAGATGGATCTGAATCTATTGAGAATTTAGAAAAAAAAGACAGTCTTCAATCTTTGGTCAAGAGATTAAAAAAGAATGAAGCATTGAATGCACAGTTTGAAATTTCAGCATATAACTTTGGAGGTGATCTTGAGATTGCAACTAATGATAGCTTGAAGATCGATAGAAACAAGACAGATATTTATAATGCAATCGCTCAAATCAATAAGTTATACAAAGATAAGCCGACTGCGCTGGTTTTGTTTTCAGATGGAAATTCAACTTATGGACAGGATTATGAGTTCTTTAAGCTAAATGAGAATATCAATTTAAATTCTGTTGTAACAGGGGATACCGCAACTACTTTCGATCTTTCTATTAATGCTCTTAATATTAATAAATACGCATTTTTAAACAATCAATTTCCTGTAGAGATTTTTCTTAATTATTCTGGGAACGATGCTATAAAGACTAATTTTCAGTTAAAGGCAGGAAACAGTATTCTCTTTAGTAAAACCATAGATTTCGATAAAGAAAGTTCTTCAGAAATTATAAATACCACCTTAACCGCTAAACAACTTGGAACAATAATTTATGAAGCGAGCATTACTTCCTCTCAAAATGAAAAGAATGAGGTTAATAATAAAAGAAAGTTTGCGGTAGAAGTAATAGATGAAAGAACTAATATTCTTTTGCTCTCTGATATTACCCATCCTGATCTTGGAGCACTTAAGAAATCTATTGAAAACAATAAGCAAAGGGAGGTAATGTTGAAGGATATAGATAATTTTAATATTCTGGAATTAAATGATTATCAATTAGTTATAATCTATCAGCCAAATAATAAGTTTAATTCAGTTTATAAAGAATTAGATAAGCGAAAAATTAATCGGTTTATCATTACAGGCACCAAAACAGATTGGGGTTTCCTGAATAAAGCCCAACAATATGTCACCAAAAACACTTCAAATCAAACTCAAGACCTGTTTCCTATTTATAATAAGAACTTCCTTCAATACCAATTTGAAGATATTGGATTTGAGGATTTTCCTCCTATAGAAGACTCCTTTGGAACTTTAAATATAATTGCTGAAAATTCTAATACTCTCCTGTATCAAAAGATAGAGGGGATTGCCACTCTGCAACCACTATTGAGCATATTTGAAACAAACACTTTAAAAACAGGTGTACTGTTTGGCGAGAATTCTTGGAAATGGAGATTAGATAATTATAGAACAAGAGGAAGCTTTGAACTTATAGATGACTTTTGGGGCAAGTTTGTTCAGTATTTATCCTCAACTAAAAAGCGGGATCGGTTAACTTATGAATCGGAGCCTGTTTACTTAGAGAATTACGAAATAAAAATAACTGCACAGTTCTTTGATGAGAATTATGTTTTTTCACCAGATGCAAATCTTAATATTTTCCTTATAAAATTAGGTTCTAATGAGACATTTGAAGCTCAGATGCTGCCTAGCTCCAATTTTTATAAAGTAGATTTAGATGCGCTTAGTACTGGAGAATACGAATTCACAATTAAGGAAGAGGTGTCGGGAATACAGAAACAAGGGAGTTTTGAGGTTTTGGAATATAATGTAGAGCAGCAATTCTCGTCCGCAAATTTTGATAAAATGGAATTTCTGGCTAAGAATAATTCCGGACAAACCTTTTTACTAGGGGAGGAGCTAAAAATTATTCAAGACTTAACACAGGACAAAGGCTTTGTTTCAGTACAAAAGAGCCGTGAAAAAAACGTACCTTTGATAAAATGGAAATTTTTATTGATCCTATTAGTGTTAAGTCTTAGCACCGAGTGGTTTACAAGAAAATATTTCGGTTTAATTTAATAATCACAAAAAATAAGTTTATGGATAAATTACCTAAAATTGGCTTACCAATATTAATTTTAGTCGTTATTTTAATTATTATCATCGCAAAATCTACAATTACCATCGATTCTGGTGAAGCTGGAGTTTTGTATAAAACCTTTGATGATGGAGTTGTTACCACTGAGCCACCATTGGGTGAAGGATTTCATTTAGTAGCACCTTGGAACAAGGTAATTGTTTATGAAGTAAGGCAACAAGCTTTGGAAGAAAAGATGCAAGTTCTTTCCTCTAATGGGTTGGAAATAAAGCTAGACGTATCGGTTTGGTATGAGCCTTTATATGCAGAGCTAGGATCTTTACACCAAGAAAAAGGGGAAATGTATGTTGCAAGGGTATTACAACCTGCAGTTAGATCTGCTGCCAGAGCAGTAGTGGGAAGATATATTCCAGAACAATTATATGCTAGTAAAAGAGAAGCAATTCAGAGAGAGATCTTGGAAGAAACCAGAATTCTACTAAAAAATCAATATGTTCAGGTAAATGAAGTTTTGGTAAGAGATGTTTCTCTTCCGCAAAACATTAAGGAAGCAATTGAGCGTAAATTGAGACAAGAGCAAGAATCTCTAGAATATGAATTTAGATTGACCAAGGCTACACAAGAGGCGCAACGTCAAAAAATTGATGCTGAGGGTAAAGCTAAAGCCAATGAAATCCTTAGTGCTTCGTTGAACGATAAGATCTTAAGAGAAAAAGGTATTCAGGCAACTGTAGAGTTGGCTAAATCGTCTAATGCGAAGGTAGTAGTAATTGGATCTGGTGAAGGTGGAATGCCTTTGATCCTTGGAAATAACTAAAAATCGATTGATCAAGTCATAAAATTTTCGAAACGTATTTTTGTTTCTAAAAAAATGTACTAGATTTGCATTAATTATGAGAACAATTCAACTACATCATCATCATTTTCACTACTGCGCTTTGGCGAGGTGATTTTGATATGTAGTAAATTCAACATATATAAAAAACCCGTTTGAGCAATCGAACGGGTTTTTTATTTCCTGTTTGGTTTTCAAAATCAAGAACCAAGGGGCAAGCCCACGAGGTATGACTTGGAAAATACTTTTAAAAATTCGAGGCATCCCGTATCATCGGGACGGGGAATTAAACCCTCAATGAGGGATTAAAATTTAAGAAATTAAAAAGATGAGTAAAGAAAAACTAAGAATTGCAATTCAGAAAGCAGGAAGATTAAATGAGGATTCCCTTAAAATACTTAAGGATGCCGGGATCTCTATAGATAACGGAAAAGAACAACTAAAAGCGACCTCTTCCAATTTTCCATTAGAGGTATTATATCTGCGGAATGGAGATATTCCACAATACCTTAGAGACGGGGTAGTAGATATCGCATTTTTAGGAGAAAACGTTTTGGAAGAAAAAGGGGACGATATTGTTCATTCGCTAAAACTGGGATTCTCAAAATGTAGAGTTTCAATAGCTGTTCCAAAATCAGCTAAATATAATGGAATAGAAGATCTTGACGGTAAGAGAATTGCTACTTCCTATCCAAATACCTTGAATTCATTTCTGAAGAAAAAAGGCATCACTGCCGATCTTCATATAATTAATGGTTCGGTGGAAATTGCCCCTAATATTGGTTTGGCAGATGCTATTTGTGATATTGTGTCTAGCGGAAATACTTTATTTAAGAACAATTTGAAGGAAGTGGAAGTGATGATGAAGAGTGAAGCTATTCTAGCGGTTGCTCCAAATATTTCTGAAGATAGAAGAGAGATCTTAAACAAACTGGAATTCAGGTTAAAATCTGTACTAAATGCTAGAACTTCAAAATATATCCTTTTGAATGCCCCAGATGATAAATTAGAGGAAATCATTGATTTATTGCCAGGTATGCGAAGTCCTACAGTACTTCCATTGGCAGAAAAAGGCTGGAGTTCTATTCATACCGTAATTCAGGAAAATAGATTCTGGGAGATCATACATGAGCTAAAAGAGCTGGGAGCAGAAGGGATTCTAGTTGCACCAATAGAAAAAATGGTTTTATAATTCAATTCTGGAGATTATGAATAAAATATTTAAGCCAAAGCAAGAAGATTGGGAAGCTTTACTGAAAAGGCCAACCCAAACCCTAGAAGATATAGAGTTAACAGTAAACGAAATTTTTTCTGAAGTAAGAGCAAAAGGAGATGTTGCTGTTGCAAAGTATACCGATCTTTTTGATGGTATAAAATTAGATGATTTTAAAGTTTCTACTGAAGAAATTGAGAATGCTAATAATTCTGTGTCTGAAGAATTGAAGAATGCAATACAACTAGCAAAATCTAATATTGAAAAATTCCACGAAGCCCAAAAAACACCGAAAGTAGAAGTAACTACTTCTAATGGAGTAGACTGCTGGCAGGAGAAACGTCCTATTCAAAAGGTGGGGCTTTATATTCCTGGAGGAAGCGCACCATTGTTTTCAACTATTCTAATGCTCGCAACCCCTGCTAACATTGCTGGTTGCAAGGAGATTGTATTATGTACCCCACCAAATAATAATGGAGAGATCAATCCGGTTATTCTCTATACTGCTGCACTTTGCGGAATAAGTAAAATTTTTAAGATCGGTGGGATTCAAGCTATTGCAGCTCTTACCTTTGGGACAGCGACTGTACCCAAAGTTTATAAGATATTTGGTCCTGGGAATCAATTTGTGACAGTAGCAAAGCAATTAGCTACAAAGTTCCATGTTGCGATAGATATGCCAGCTGGGCCTTCTGAATTACTAGTGGTTGCCGATGATACTGCCGATGCAGCTTTTGTTGCATCAGATCTTCTTAGCCAGGCAGAACATGGTTCAGATAGTCAGGTGATCCTTATCTCGACTTCGGAAAAAATGATTGAAGCCGTGGAGCGAGAAGTGGAACTTCAGCTAGAGGAATTACCAAGAAAAGAAATGGCTCAAAGATCTATTGCTAATTCTAAACTCATCTATTTAGAGAATAAAGAATTAGCGATGGAAATAATTAATGAATATGGTCCCGAGCATTTTATTGTTTGTACCTCAGATGACGATTTCTATGTAGAGAATGTTACCAATGCTGGATCCGTATTTATTGGTAATTATACTCCAGAAAGCGCAGGAGATTATGCCTCTGGAACTAACCATACGTTGCCTACCAATGGTTTCGCAAAACAATACAGCGGTGTAAATCTGGATAGCTTTATGAAGAGTATGACTTTCCAGAAGATATCGGAAGAAGGCATCAAGAATATTGGTCCGGCAATAGAGATCATGGCAGAGGCAGAGGGGCTTCAAGCTCATAAAAATGCAGTAAGTTTACGGCTGAAGAAATTGAATGAAAACAAGCTGAAATCTGTTTAACGATGGAGAAAATTATAGATATTAATAAGTTAGTGAGACCTAACGTATTGGCTTTAAAAGCCTATTCTTCAGCTAGAGATGAATATACCTCTGTAGGATCAAAAATGATCTTTTTGGATGCGAATGAAAACCCCAACGAAACCGGAGTTAACAGATATCCAGACCCACAGCAGAGGAAATTGAAATCGAAATTATCAGAGATCAAGAAGATACCTACCAATAAAATTCTATTAGGAAATGGGAGCGATGAAGTACTAGATCTTATTTACAGGGCATTCTGTGAACCAGCATTAGATAACGTAATTACATTGCCTCCAACTTACGGCATGTACAATGTTTTAGCTGGAATCAATAATGTAGAAAGTAGAGAAGTATTATTAACTGAAGATTTTGAGCCAAATATTGAAGGTATCTTCAAGAAAGTAGATGATAATACAAAATTGATCTTTTTATGCTCTCCAAATAATCCGACAGGAAATTCTTTCAGTAGAGATAAAATCACTGAAATATTAGAGAAATTTGAAGGCCTTGTGGTTTTAGATGAAGCCTACATTGATTTTTCTGAACAAGTTAGTTGGATTGAAGAATTGGATAAATATCCTAATTTGATCATTACCCAAACACTTTCAAAAGCCTACGGAATGGCAGGAATTAGGTTGGGAATCTGTTATGCTTCAGAAGAAATTATTGCAATCTTAAATAAGATCAAGCCGCCTTATAACGTAAATGAATTAACTCAGAATAGAGCTCAATACCGGCTTCAAAATATTTCAGAAGTAAATAGGGAAATAACTGATATATTGAATGAAAGAGAGTTGTTATCTAAAGCTTTACTTGAAGTTGGATTTATTGAAAAGATCTATAGATCTGATGCTAATTTCGTTTTAGTAAAGGTAGATGATGCGTTAAAAAGATATGATCAACTTTTAGATAAAGGTGTGGTAATTAGGAACCGAACTAATCAACCACTTTGTGAAAATACGTTGCGTTTAACGGTAGGCACTAAAGAAGAAAATTTGAAATTAATTAAGGTTTTAAAAAGTTTAGATTGAAGCGCAAAATTATTTTGTTAACCAGCATAGTAGAAAGGGTTTAAGACATCTCGACTCCGCTCGATGTGACATTTTAATTTATTTAATTATAAGAAGAAAAAAAATGAAAAAAATACTTTTTATAGATCGTGACGGCACATTGATTCATGAGCCAGAAGATTATCAGATAGACAATTTAGAGAAATTAGAGTTCTATCCTCAGGCATTATTTTATTTAACTAAAATAGCAAAGGAGCTGGATTATGAATTCGTAATGGTTACTAATCAAGATGGATTAGGAACCGATGCTTATCCGGAAACTGCTTTTTGGCCGATACAGAATTTCGTTTTAAAAACGTTTTCGAATGAAGGCGTGGTGTTCAATGAGGTTCTCATGGATAGAACCTTTGCGAAGGATAATTCTCCAACAAGAAAACCCAATACTGGTTTATTGGAAGAAAATTATCTAAATAATGAAGACTATGATCTTGCCGGATCTTATATGATTGGAGACCGAATGACAGATATGGAATTTGCCTTAAATTTTGGAGGGAAAGGGATTTTTATTGATACACATGAGGAGCTTGCAAAAGATGAGTTGAAAAATGGTCAGGAAGAAATTGATAATTCGATATCCATTAGAACGTCCAGTTGGGAAAAGATCTATGAATTTTTAAAGCTGAAAGAACGCTCTTCAGAAATCAACCGAAAAACCAATGAGACAGATATTTTTATCCGTCTTAATTTAGATGGAACCGGAAAATCTGATATTTCTACTGGATTAGATTTCTTCGATCACATGCTAGACCAAATATCACGTCATGGCCAAATGGATCTGGAGATAAAAGTGAAAGGTGATCTGGAAGTAGATGAGCACCATACCATAGAAGATACAGCCATTGCGCTTGGAGAAGCTTACCGTTTAGCACTGGGAAACAAACTCGGAATAGAACGTTATGGATTTTGCTTACCTATGGACGATTGCCTTGCACAGGCGGCTATAGACTTTGGAGGTAGGAACTGGTTAGTTTGGGATGCCGAATTCAAACGAGAAATGATAGGGAAAATGCCAACAGAGATGTTTCTCCATTTCTTCAAATCATTTACAGACGGAGCAAAAGCAAACCTGAATATCAAGGCAGAAGGCAACAACGAGCATCATAAGATAGAAGCAATTTTTAAAGCATTTGCTAAAGCTATCAAGATGGCAGTAAAAAGAGATACGGAAAAGATGATCCTTCCTTCAACAAAGGGGATGCTATAATATTTAATGGGTGAGAATCCTAGATTAAGTACCAAGAATGAAAATAGTAATTATAGATTACGGAGCAGGAAATATACAAAGCATCAAATTTGCTATTAAGCGGTTGGGTTTTGAAGCTGTTTTGAGTAGTAATGAAGCTGAAATTAAAGCTGCAGATAAAGTGATCTTTCCAGGAGTTGGCGAGGCGAGTAGTGCAATGAGAATGCTTAGGCAATCTAAATTAGATCTACTTATTCCCACTTTAAAACAACCAGTGTTAGGAATCTGTTTGGGAATGCAATTGATGTGCGACAAAAGTGAAGAAGGTGATACTAATGGATTAGGCATTTTTGAGGCTCCTGTAATAAAATTCAATAATTCAGTTAAAGTGCCACAAATTGGATGGAATCAAATTTCTGATTTGAGCTCACCTTTATTCAAGAATATTAAGGAGTTGGAATATGTGTATTTGGTGCATAGCTATTATGTAGCCGAATGTGAACAAACAATAGCAACTTCAGAGTATGGGGTCAAATATAGTACAGCGCTGAAAAAAGATAATTTTTATGGAGTTCAGTTTCATCCTGAAAAAAGCAGTAATGCAGGAGAGCAAATTTTAAAGAATTTTTTAGAACTATAATTTAAAAGTATAATGAGAATTATTCCCGCAATAGATATTATAGACGGTAAATGCGTTAGACTCTCTAAAGGAGATTATAATACCAAAAAAATATATAATGAGAATCCACTTGAGGTTGCAAAGGAGTTTGAAGCCCATGGTATTAAATCTCTTCATCTTGTAGATTTGGATGGTGCAAAGTCTAGCCACATTGTGAATTATAAAGTTTTAGAGCAAATCGCTAAAAACACCAATCTTAAAATTGATTTTGGAGGTGGTCTGAAATCCAATAAAGATCTGGAAATCGCTTTTGAGTGCGGAGCACAGCAAATTACGGGAGGAAGTATCGCTGTGAAGAATAGAGATTTATTTCTTTCCTGGATCGAAAAATATGGAAGTGAAAAAATAATTTTAGGAGCAGATGCCAAAAATGAAAAAGTGGCAATTAGTGGCTGGTTAGAAGAATCTAAAGAGGAATTAGTCCCTTTTATAGATAATTATTTAAAAGATGGTTTGCAGTATGTGATTTGTACAGATATTTCTAAAGATGGAATGCTGGAAGGCCCTTCTTTTGATCTATATGAGAAGATACTTGCGGAAACCTCTGGAAATGACAAGGCTATTAAATTGATCGCTTCCGGTGGTATTTCAACCTTTGATGAACTTCCAAGGCTTGCAGAAATGGGCTGTGAAGGAACCATTATAGGAAAAGCTATCTATGAGAACAAGATTAGTATGAAGCAACTAGAGGGCTTTATTTTGAATTACAAATAACTCAATACTATGTTAACTAAAAGAATAATTCCTTGTTTAGACATCAAAAATGGAAGAACTGTAAAAGGGATAAATTTCGTAGATCTTAGAGATGCCGGAGATCCAGTTGAATTGGCAGCAATTTATGCAGCATCTGGAGCAGATGAGTTGGTTTTCCTAGATATCTCTGCTACAGAAGAGCGAAGAAAAACCTTAGCTAATTTGGTTTTAAAAGTAGCTGAAAAAATCAATATTCCTTTTACGGTTGGAGGTGGAATTTCCTCTGTAGAAGATGTTGATATTCTACTTCAAAACGGCGCAGATAAAGTATCCATTAATTCTTCCGCGGTTAAAGATCCAGATCTTATAAATAGATTAGCCGCTAAATTTGGCAGTCAGTGTATAACTGTTGCTATAGATGCCAAACTGATAGATGGAGAATGGATTGTGCATTTGGTAGGAGGGAAGGTTCCCACAGAGTTGAATTTATTCGAATGGGCTAAAGAAGTTGAAAAAAGAGGAGCTGGTGAAATTTTGTTTACCTCTATGAATAATGATGGTACCAAGAATGGTTTTGCAAACGAAGCCTTGGCAAGATTATCTACAGAATTAAATATTCCGATAATTGCTTCTGGTGGAGCTGGAAATATGCAACATTTTTGTGATGTATTTATAGAAGGAAAGGCAGATGCCGCTTTGGCAGCGAGTGTTTTTCATTTTAAAGAGATCGAAATAAAGGATCTAAAAGAAGAATTAAAAAATAAAGGAATTCCAGTAAGAATTTAATCATTCTTCAGAAGAAAATATAAAACTATGGAAATAGATTTCAATAAAAATAACGATGGTTTAGTACCGGTAATCATTCAGGATAATTACACAAAAAACGTGTTGATGTTGGGGTATATGAATGAGGAAGCTTTTTTGAAAACCAATGAAATCAACAAAGTCACTTTTTATAGCAGAAGTAAGAATAGACTTTGGACTAAGGGAGAAGAAAGTGGAAATTTCTTAGAAGTAGTGAATATCAAGAATGACTGTGATAATGATACTCTGCTGATTTCTGTAATTCCACATGGTCCTACCTGTCATAAAGGAACAGATACTTGTTGGGGAGAAAATAATGATCAAAACTTTGGATTTCTTTCTGAGCTCGAAGGAATTATTGAAGACCGTAAGAAGAAAAGCGAGATAGCACCGGAGTTGAGAGCTAAAGAGGATGCTAGTTACGTGGTTTCCTTATTTGATGATGGCATGAATAAGATTGCACAAAAAGTGGGAGAGGAAGCTATAGAAACGGTTATTGAAGCAAAAGATGATAATGATGATCTTTTTTTGAATGAAAGTGCCGACTTGCTTTTCCACTATATGATTTTACTAAAAGCCAAAGGTTTTGGTTTAAGCAATATTGTTGATGTGTTGGAAAAGCGACATGCTAAGAAGTGATTTTTTTAGGTTATATTTTCAAAAAATGTCATTCTGAAAGTAGCGGAGCGAACTGAAGAATCTCAATGAAGTTCTAAATTTTCATTGAGATTCCTCCTTTGTCGGAATGACAATCAACTGTCATTCTGAAGGAGTGCAACGACCTGAAGAATCTCAATGAAGTTCTAAATTTTCATTGAGATTCCTCTCCCGATAGATTCTGTGTTAACTAACAAAAGGTTTTCTCTTTTATTTTATTATTTTTGTTACTCAAGACGGCTATAAGCTAGTCTGTAAAAGGATACTTTCTGCATTTGCATCTAGTGTCCTTTTTTGTTGA
>NZ_VORY01000053.1 GCF_007997295.1 Gillisia hiemivivida
CATCAAAATCAGACTCTGCTGCAAGACAAGTTCCTGTTGGAGCTGCATAGATGTATATAGTTGCGGATTCAGAGATCACATCACCTTCAAACAATTCAGTTCCATTTCCACCAGCTTGAGTAAAGTATTGGTTACCGGCTGCAAGAGCAGGTAATGAGTAAGAATCACAAGCTTCTAAATCATCCATTGCTATTGCAACAGGTGTATCATTTATAGTTACATCAAAATCAGACTCTGCTGCAAGACAAGTTCCTGTTGGAGCTGCATAGATGTATATAGTTGCGGATTCAGAGATCACATCACCTTCAAACAATTCAGTTCCATTTGCACCAGCTTGAGTAAAGTATTGGTTACCGGCTGCAAGAGCAGGTAATGAGTAAGAATCACAAGCTTCTAAATCATCCATTGCTATTGCAACAGGCGTATCATTTATAGTTACATCAAAGCTTTCTTCATCTGAACAAGATCCATTTGCATCGTAAATCCATACTGTTTGAGTGCTAGTGATCGGTCCCGTGATTACAGTTCCACCATTTGCTTGACTGTTGTTATAATATGCTTGAGTTCCACTTAGGTCACTTCCTGATATGGCTGGTAAAGTATAACTGTCACATTCAGATTGAGAACCTGGATTAGTTATAACCGGAGTTTTAGTAATTGTTACCTCAAAGCTTTCTTCATCTGAACAAGATCCATTTGCATCGTAGATCCAT
>NZ_VORY01000014.1 GCF_007997295.1 Gillisia hiemivivida
TATAAAAGGATAAGGTCCTATCTATCGGTCGATATATCTTATGATTATCTAGCCATCGGTTGACTCTTACCCCCTTTCACTTATATCTGTAAAACTAGAAATTTATTCCAAATGCAAACATAGGAGCTATCGGAACAGGGTGACGATACTATTTTAACTGCCGTCATGCTGAACTCGTTTCAGCATCTTTCATCCTCTATCCTACTATCTAATAAGATCTTAAAACGAGTTCTGTTTAAAGCTTTATGAGAAATATTTAAAACACAAAAAAAGCTGTTCATTACTGAACAGCTTTTTTATATTATTGAAATACTTGCGGATTAATTATGCAACTACTTCTTCTTTCTTTTTGTTATCTCTAATTGCCTTTTTATTTGCACTATCAAACATAACAGGCGTAGCAATAAATAGGGATGAATAAGTACCTACAATAATACCTATAATCATTGCAAACATAAATCCTCTAAGGCTTTCTCCACCAAATATAAAGATAGCTAACAACACTAAGATAGTGGTTAAAGAAGTATTCACTGTTCTACCAAGCGTACTATTTAAAGCACTGTTAATTATTTTACTTCTTTGCCAGGTGGTATGTTCATTCGCGTATTCACGAATTCTATCAAACACTACCACAGTATCATTCAAGGAGTAACCTATTACCGTTAAAATTGCTGCAATAAATGCTTGATTTATCTCCATACTAAATGGCATAATATTATATGCTAAAGAGAAGATACCTAATACTATTAATACATCATGGAATACTGCCGCAACAGCACCTAAACTATATTGCCATTTTCTAAATCTCAATAAGATATAAAGGAATACCACGATTAAAGATCCTAATACCGCCCAGAATGAATCATTTTTAATATCATCGGCAATTGTTGGGCCTACTTTCATAGATTTCATAATTCCAATTTCACGTTCGTTGGAACCTACTGTAAAGTCATCGAAAGAGACATCTGTTGGTAAATGCGGTTGTAAAGCATCGTACATCATTCTCTGAATTTCTGTATCTACAGCTTCTCCATCATCTTCAACTTTGTATTTTGTGGTAATCTTTAACTGATTATTTGGACCAAAGGTTTTTGCTTCAGCACTTTCAAATGTAGCGATAAGATCTTTTTCAACTTCCGAAGCATTTACATCATCTGCGAATCTCACAGTATAAGTTCTACCTCCAATAAAATCTACACCTTGATTCAATCCATTCATAAAGAAAGATCCAACACTTATTAAAATGAAAATTCCAGATATAGCATATGCTATTTTTCGTTTACTTAAGAAATCGATATTCATGTTGGTGAATAGATTCTTGGTAATTGAAGTGCTAAATGGCAACGATTTTCCATTTTTACCGTATCCATCAATGAATAATCTTGTGATAAATATTGCAGTAAACAATGAAGTTGCAATACCTATTAATAAAGTAGTGGCAAAACCTTTAATTGGCCCTGTTCCTAAGATCAATAATATTAAACCGGTAAGACCAGTAGTAATGTTAGCATCTAAAATAGAAGAAAGCGCATTGTTAAATCCGTCTTTAATAGCATCTTTTTGCGATTTTCCTTTTGCCAGTTCCTCTTTAATACGTTCAAAGATAAGTACGTTCGCATCTACCGACATACCAATAGTTAAAACGATACCCGCAATTCCAGGTAAAGTAAGCACCGCTCCAAGACCGGCTAAAATTCCGAAGATAAAGATGATGTTCACTACTAGAGCAACATCAGCAAAAAGACCAGCTTTTCCGTAATAGAAGATCATCCACAACAATACAATGGCTAAGGCAATAAGGAATGAATTCAGACCGCTACTTATAGCTTCTTGCCCAAGAGATGGACCTACGATCTCACTCTGAATAATATCTGCAGAAGCAGGTAATTTACCAGCTCTAAGTACATTTGCTAAATCCTGACCTTCAGTGATATCAAAATCTCCTGAAATCTCACTTCTACCTCCACTAATTGGCCCTGTAGAAACTCCTGGTGCAGAATACACTACGTTATCTAAAACTATCGCAATATTACTTTTTTCAGTATATGCCCTTCCAGTCATTTCTTCCCAGATCTTAGCACCTTTACCATCCATTTGCATAGATACTGCTACTCTACCTACCTGATCGAAAGTTTGTGTAGCATCTGTAATAACATCTCCCGTTAATGCAGGAATCATTTCACGATCTCCTTTTAAAGCATAAAGATCTGATACATTATCTTTGGATACTCCCCATACAAATTCTGTAAAACGTAGGTCTGCAGGCAAAAGAGATCTTATCTGAGATTTATTTAAATATTCTCTAACCTGTGCGGTATCTTTTGATGAAAAAGAAGCCAAAATAGGGCTTCCCTGGAAACCTGGAGAAACCATTAGATCCAATAAAGGATTGTTTGCTGTTTGCACTTCAGAAGTGTCCTCTGTGCTAGCAAGTAAAGCTTCAATCTCCTCATCTTCTTCAGAAGCTGAAAGCGTATCTTTTTTCTCTGCAGATTTATCTTCTTTCTTAACCATTTCTGCAAGTGTGTTATTTGCATTGATCAAGAAATTTCCGAAATCTGTATTCTTATGTACATACCAGAATTCTAACTGAGCCGTACTTTGAAGTAATTTTTTAACACGACTGATGTCCTTTGCTCCAGGAAGTTCTACCAATATTCTACCAGAATTCCCTAGACGCTGAATGTTTGGTTGTGCAACCCCAAACTTATCTATACGCTTACGCAATACTTCGAAAGCAGAAGTTATAGATTCGCTAACCTTTTCTCTAATAATAGGTTTAACAACATCATTGGTCATTTCAAAATTCACCTGATCGCTAAGAGTCTTATTGGCGAAAATATCTGGAGAAGCTAATTTAGCTCCTTCATTTTTTTCGAATGCTTCATAGAAAAGGTCTAAATAATTTTCCTGACTATCTTTTTGTGCAGCATCAGCTTCAGCTAAAGCCTTATTAAATGCAGGATCGCTACTATTGTTAGCCAATCCTTTTAAGATATCTTTTACAGAAATTTGAAGAATCACATTGATTCCTCCTTTAAGATCGAGCCCTTTATTAAGCTCCTTATCTTTTGCTGTGTTGTAAGTAATTCCAGCAACAATCTCGTTATTACCAATAGAATCTAAATAACTAGCTTCTTCAACATCTCGCAGTACAGAATATCCCTCTACGTTAGTACCTATTTTTTGCTTAGCAAATGCCTCTGCATCACTCTCTACTCCGCTGGCAATAAATGTAAATGATAGCTGGTAAATACATACCAGACCAAATAAAACCGCAAAAATCTTGATCAGTCCTTTATTCTGCATTATTCTTTATTATTTAATGTCAATTTTTAAAACGGACAAATATAGGATTTCATTATTCAAATGCCAATTATTTTTTTTTGAAAAATTTAACTTTTTGACAATAAAAAAGACCACTTAAAAAGTGGTCTTTTTTCAGATTCAGTTTTCACTGAAATATGATAGAAATACTGCTAAAAAGTCAACAAATCATTCGTTTTCTTTACACCTTCAGCACTTTCTTTAATCTTAGCTTTTTCAGCATCGGTTAATTCTATTTCAACGATTCTTTCCAATCCGCCTTTACCTAAAATTGCAGGTACACCAATACAAAGATCATTTAGTCCGTATTCTCCATCTAAAAGCGCAGAACATGGGAACATTTTTTTCTGATCGCAAGCAATTGCTTGAACCATTGCAGAAACTGCAGCTCCTGGCGCATACCATGCACTGGTTCCTAATAATTTAGTTAAGGTTGCTCCACCTACTTTAGTATCTTCAGAAACTTGATTTAATCTTTCTTCAGAAAGAAAAGCAGTTACAGGAATACTATTTCTTGTTGCCAATCTTGTTAAAGGCACCATTCCAGTATCACTATGCCCACCTATTACCATTCCATCAACATCAGATGGAGGACATTCTAAGGCTTCACTTAATCTAAATTTGAAACGTGCACTATCTAAAGCACCACCCATTCCAATAATTCTATTTTTAGCAAGACCTGTGGTTTTATGCACTAAATAAGTCATTGAATCCATTGGGTTACTCACCACAATTATGATAGCATCTGGAGAATGTTTAATTAGGTTTCCTGAAACTTCTTTTACAATTCCGGCATTGATACCAATTAATTCTTCTCTTGTCATTCCCGGTTTTCTAGGAATACCACTTGTAATAACTACAACATCACTACCAGCAGTTTTAGAATAATCGTTAGTAGAACCTACGATCTTAGAATCAAATCCGTTAAGAGTTGCAGTTTGCATTAGATCCATTGCTTTTCCTTCAGCAACACCCTCTTTAATATCTACTAAAACAATTTCTGAAGCAAAATTCTTTATGGCGATATATTCTGCACAACTTGCTCCAACAGCACCTGCTCCAACGATAGTAACTTTCATTTTATATGATTTAAATATTAATTATTGATTTTATACGAAAATACAAATTATGTAACAGTTAAGTAATAAGGAATGGTTAAATGTCCTTTTAATTCAAGCGGTAATGAAGTCCAACATTTGCATTAAATAATCCGCTGGCAGAAAACACCGTGCTAAATTTAAATTTATCAACGTAGTAATTAAATCCAATATTACCTTTAAATTTTCCTTCGCTATTTCCTAGAGCACCTAATTGATTATTTAGAGTAGGCAATGACCCTCCCGTACCTCCAAATGCATAATCGAATTTAGAATTAGTATAACCAAAACCACCCATTACTTCAAAAGTATCATAAAGCTTAGAACCTATTAGCTGAACATTATACATATTCGCATCTACATCTATTCTATCTAAATTTGCAATTTGTATATCTATAGGAGTGAATTTATAATCTGCTTTGAAATTACTGTAATTAGCTACCAATGCAAATTGAAAATCATCTTCTCTAAGTCTTTTATATATATACTGAGAGAAATTATGTTTCAGCCCAACTCCATAAGTGCTTATTCCCACATCATTTATAAAAATTTCAGGTAAATATCTTACCGCGATCTCTGTCATATATGGCAATCCAACTGTTACTTGTGGAAAAGCATGCAACACCACGCTTTTATCCAAGCCGTCTATAGCATCAAATTCAAAATCCTGTCCGAAAATTGACCCTTCATAAGCAGCATCTGTATCACCACCATAAACCGTTGGCAACAGTGCATTATTTGCCCCGACTATTGTTAAATTATTAAATTGATTATTATTAATTATTTTATCTTGTTGAGAACTTGGGACAAATAAGGCATTTCCATGAACCGAAACTTCCACTTGCCATTTTTCCAGAGTTGAAGCTGAAGAAAACCAGCCTGCACTAGATTGCAAAGTTGCTCCTTCTGCTCCAGGTTCAGCAAAATTTTCAGCTATTAGAAGCATGTCATTAATTAAAAGATTTACATCTTCTTGAGCCTTTGAAAATTGAGTCACTAAGAGTAGTGATAAAAACAAGATAGATTTTGGGAGGTTTCTCACAGTGTTAATTTTTTGTATTGGGGATAAAAATAATAAAATTCAGATTGTAAATTTAAACTTACTAGTAACAAAAAAAGCCCACTTAAAAAGTGGGCTTAAAATCTTTATATATCTACATTCGCATAGACAGCATTCTTTTCAATAAACTCTCTACGTGGCGGCACCTCATCTCCCATTAACATAGAGAAAATTCTATCGGCTTCACTACTGTTATCTATATTAACCTGACGAAGCGTTCTAAACTCAGGATTCATTGTGGTATCCCATAATTGCTCGGCATTCATCTCTCCCAAACCTTTATATCTCTGAATTTGAACACTTCCATTAAAGCTTTCAGCAATAACATCTCGTTCCTTATCACTCCAAGCATATTGCTTCTTCTGCCCTTTTTTAACTAAGTATAAAGGTGGCGTAGCAATATAAATATGTCCATTTTCTATTAGTTCCTTCATATATCTAAAGAAGAAAGTAAGAATTAAAGTTTCAATATGGCTACCATCTACATCGGCATCACACATTATTACTACTTTATGGTATCTCAACTTTGAAAGATTTAAGGCTTTACTATCCTCTTCAGTTCCAATAGTAACTCCTAAAGCTGTGTATATATTTTTGATTTCTTCATTGTCAAAAACACGATGTCTCATCGCTTTTTCCACATTCAATATTTTTCCTCGAAGTGGTAAAATAGCCTGAAAAGCTCTATCTCTTCCTTGTTTTGCAGTTCCACCTGCCGAATCTCCCTCTACAAGATACACTTCACATTTCGCAGGATCTTGCTCAGAACAATCAGATAATTTTCCAGGTAATCCACCTATACTCATTACCGTTTTACGCTGAACCATTTCACGCGCTTTTTTAGCAGCATGTCGGGCTTGAGCAGCAAGAATCACCTTCTCTACAATAATTTTAGCATCACTTGGATTTTCTTCCAAGTAATTCTCTAACATTTCTGAAACCGCTTGAGAAACTGCAGAAGTAACTTCTCTGTTTCCTAGTTTAGTTTTGGTTTGACCTTCGAATTGAGGCTCCCCTACCTTTACAGAAATAATAGCCGTTAATCCTTCACGGAAATCATCTCCTGCGATTTCAAACTTCAGTTTATCTAACATCCCAGAAGCATCTGCATACTTCTTAAGAGTTGTAGTTAAACCTCTTCTAAAACCAGCTAAGTGAGTACCCCCTTCATGAGTATTAATGTTATTCACATAAGAGTGCAAATTTTCATTAAATGAAGTATTGTAGATCATTGCAACCTCAACAGGAATATCATTCTTTTCACCTTCCATTGCGATCACATGAGAAATAATAGGATCTCTGTTTTGATCTAGGAATTTTATAAACTCTTTTAAGCCTTCTTCAGAAAGAAAGGTTTCAGAAAAAAAAGTTCCATCTTCATTTACTTGACGCTCGTCTGTTAATACGATTTTAAGACCTTTATTTAAAAAAGAAAGCTCACGCATTCTACTTGCAAGAGTATCATAATTGTAATCTGTAGTTTGCTGAAAGATGCTTGGATCTGGAGTAAATGTCACCACCGTTCCCCTAAGATCTGTCTCACCAATAGATTTTACAGGATACATTGGCTTACCTTTTTCATACTCCTGACGCCAGATAACGCCCTCTCTGTAAACCGTAGCAGTTAAATGATCAGATAGCGCATTCACACAACTCACACCAACTCCATGCAATCCACCAGATACTTTATAGGAATCTTTATCAAACTTCCCTCCGGCTCCAATTTTTGTCATTACTACCTCTAGGGCAGAAACTCCTTCTTTTTTATGTAAATCTATTGGAATACCACGCCCGTTATCTTCGGTAGTGATAGAGCCTTCCTTTGTAATAATTACTTTTATAGTATCACAATGGCCAGCCATTGCTTCATCTATAGAGTTATCCACAACCTCATACACCAAATGATGCAATCCCCTTACTCCAGTATCACCAATATACATGGAAGGACGCATGCGCACATGCTCCATCCCTTCAAGCGCCTGAATACTATCTGCCGAATAACTGTCTTTCTTAACTTCTTCGCTCATATATGATTCTGTTAAAGTTTGTCTTTTTATGTAACAGACAAATATAACAAAACCCCTACTCCTATTAGCTTGGAGCGCACCTCAATACCCTTAAGTTATTAACAATTTTTGTGAAAAACCCTGCTTTTTAGTTGATAAGGAACTCAAACTTTTGCTGCTTCTATGAAACTGGTTTGCGCAACGTGAGTTGAACTTGCTCTACCGCTTGGGTCTAAATCTTTTTGCCATTTTGGAATCCATTTCTTTACAGATTTCGCTGCAGATTCCTGTGGAAAATAACTGTTAAAGATCTCTCTATAAAAATATGCCTCTTTGGTTGAAGGGGTGTTAACTGGATATTTTGATGCAGCCATTTCCAATTCCAAATCGGTCACTTGGGACTTCGTGAATTCTATAAGACTATCTATCCAACTGTAACCAACCCCATCGCTAAACTGCTCTTTTTGTCTCCACAGTACTTCATCTGGAAGAAAAGCTTGCTCTGGAGTATCAAAAGCTTTTCTAAGAATATACTTTTCCACTCCTCCGTGTGTTGACGGCATTTTATGAATAGGTGCTATTTCAATCGCTGTTTGTAAAAAAGCCTTGTCTAAAAATGGCACTCTGGCTTCTAATCCATGAGCCATGGTAGATTTATCTGCTCGCAAACAATCTGCTGTAGACAATCTTTTAACTCTACTTATTGTTTCTTTCTGAAATTCTTCAGCAGAAGGTGCATTTTTAAAATACAGGTATCCACCAAAAATTTCGTCTGCGCCTTCCCCAGATAGCACCACTTTTATACCTTTTTCAGTAATTGCTTTTGAAAGGAAATACATAGGTGTACTGGCTCTTATAGAAGTTACATCATAAGTCTCTAAATGCCAGATCAATTTTTTGATAATTCCAATCCCTTCTTCAACCGTAAAATGAATTTCATGATGGTCGGTTCCAAGAAAATCTGCTACTTTTCTAGCAGCGATCAAATCTGGCGCATCTTCATTCAATCCAATAGAGAACGAATGTAATTTTTTCCCTTTTTCTTTAAGTATTCGTGCCGCTATAGATGAAGTCAAAGAAGAATCTAATCCTCCACTTAACAACACACCTAAAGGAACATCAGACATTAAACGTTTCTTGGTTGCAGCAATCAAAGAGTCTCTCAATCTTTTTAAGTCTGCTTCTTCCTGACAATCTTCTAAGGAATACCAATCTGGTTTGTAATATTGAACAAAACCAGTTGTTGGTGTGTAATAATATCCAGGAGGAAAAGCTTGAAACTCCACACATTGATCTGCCAAAACTTTCATTTCGCTCGCAAACCAAAGCGCGCCATCTGCATCTTCACCATAATAAAGCGGCTTTACTCCTATTGGATCTCTAGCTGCAATGAAGTCTTTTCCATCTACTACCACAAAAGAAAAATCCCCATCTAACTTGTTTAAGAAACCATACCCGTATTTTTCATATAAATGCACGATCACTTCTGAATCTCCTGTTGTACGAAACTCGTGATCTTTTAATTCATTTTCTTTAAGCGCCTGGTAGTTATATATTTCGCCGTTATGAATCATCCATGCTGAAGAAGTTCCTTGAATTGGTTGTTTTCCGGTTGTAACATCCATTATTGCCAATCTCTCATGACATAATATCGCTCCAGACTCAGTTACATGAACATCACTTTCATCTGGCCCACGGTGACTCATTCTTTTAGAAAGTTGAGAAACTAAGCCTTGATCTTCCTTTTTTCCTATTACAGCTAAAATACCACACATAATTTTAAGTTTTAATTCTAAACAAATTTGCAGTATTCATTTACGAATAAAAACCATTAAACAATAATTGGTTACATTTAATAACTAAAATTATTAAATAAGCATCTATATGAAAATATATGAGATTAAATTTATATCATAAACTGTCAAGTCAAAACTTTGGGGAATTAAAAAATATAAGACTTCATTAACAACCCCCGTTTTGTTGAAACAGTACCTTTATCTTATTAAATCAATTTAAAAATTATGAAAAAAATATTCTTATTAGTAGTAATAGCAATCTTTACGCTTCAAAGCAATCCAATAAATGCCCAAGAGACTACCAAAAAAGCTCCAAGTTTCAATAAAATGGATGTGAGTCCAATGGACTTGGTAGTTTACAAAAATGAAGCTGAGGAAGTATTGGCGAGGGTTATCTACAGTAGACCTCTAAAAAGAGACAGAGAAATCTTTGGTAAATTAGTGCCGTATAATGAAGTATGGAGAACTGGTGCTAACGAAGCTACAGAGCTTACTTTATATAAAGACATGAAAGTAGCCGATGCAGTTGTGGAAGCAGGAACTTATACACTTTACACTATTCCTGGAGAAAAAGAATGGACTGTGATACTTAACAACAGAACAAATACTTGGGGAGCTTATGAATACAGCGACCAAGAAGATAGAGTAAGAATTAAAGTTCCTGTGCGTAATGCACCTTCAACCATAGAATCTTTCTCTATGGCCTTTGTAACCCAAACTGATGGAGCCGATCTTTTAATGGGTTGGGACGATAAATACGTTGAAGTTCCATTTAAAGCAGTTCAATAAGCTTTAAAATCAAGAGCCTCGGGGCAAGCCCACGAGATATGTCCCGATGGTTCGGGAGGAAAATACTTTTAAAAATTCGAGGCATCCCGATAGTTCGGGACGGGGAATTAAACCCTCAATGAGGGATTAAAGTAAAAGCTAAAAATTAAAACGCTTTCTATCCTCACGAGTTGAAAGCGTTTTTTTATTGTAAATCCTTTGGACAAGACCACGAGATAAGTTCCGATATTTCGAAAGTAAAATAAGCTTGAAAACCAAATCCAGCCCATTTGAATGTTTTAGGTAAGCATAAATAATCAAACCCTCAATGAGGAAGGGATTACGGGATATTTAAATATTTATGCGTTTGCAATGAAACTTTCCATTTAGGGTTTTTCATTACATAATCTACAATTACAGGAATTACAGAATCGCGCTTACTCCATTCTGGCTGGAGATATAGAATACAATCCTTATTAACCAATGCAGCTTGCTCTTCTGCAAACTTCAAATCATGAAGATTATAAACAATCACTTTCAATTCGTTAGCAACTTCATAGATCTCTTCTGTAGGTAGCTTTATTTTTTTAGGAGATAAACATATCCAGTCCCATACCCCTGTTAGTTTATAAGCCCCAGAAGTTTCTATATGAATCTTACATCCCTGAGCTTTTAAAGTCTCTGTAAGAATCGTCATATCCCAAGTTAAAGGTTCTCCCCCGGTAATCACAACAGTATCACTATGAGAAACGGCATTTTCCACAATCTTCCCAACATGAGTTGGAGGATGCAAAGAGGCATCCCAACTTTCTTTAACATCACACCAGTGACAGCCAACATCGCAACCACCTATTCTAATGAAATAAGCAGCCGTTCCTTTATAAAATCCTTCACCCTGTATGGTATAAAATTCTTCCATTAACGGAAGCATTATACCCTTGTCCACCAGCACTTTTGTATCTTCTGTAATCATAGCCTGCAAAGATAACTATTCTTTAAGACCTAACATAGCTTAGTTTTAAATTGAATTAATCCTTGTTCTAGGTGATTTTATCAATAAATTCCTCAAGCATTAAGAGCACTTTTAGAAGGAAAAGTTATAATTTAACGGATTATCCGTTTGTCTGCCTGTAATAATTTTTAATCATATGTATTTAGGTTTTTCGTCATCCTAGTAAGACCTAATGAGACACAGAAACTCCCGATGATTCGGGACAGATTGACGAGGAAGGACGGCACCTAGTTTGGCTCCAAAAGAGTTGCCCCTTTTGAGGTTACTATTTTTCACCACCTAAAACACTTTTAGTGAGATCAAAAATTCTACATTCCTTTTCCATACTTCTAATAACTTCAATACTTTTTTCTTGCTCTAGCTCTCGTAAATTAAATAAAGAACTCTCTAGACAGCTTACTTCTGAAGTTTTTGACCAAAGTTTTACTGGCTTCGCTCTTTATGATCTGGACAAAAAGAAATTTGTTATAGAGCATAATTCCAATAAGTACTTTACTCCAGCCTCTAATATTAAGTTGCTTACATTTTATGCCTCACTAAAAGAATTAGGAGATTCTATCTCTGGAATGAGATATTACACCACTCCAGATTCTCTGGTCTTTTGGGGCACTGGCGACCCAAGTTTTTTAAATCCGAATTTACAGGGATCTAAAGTATTCAACTTTTTAAAGAACTCTTCTAAAGACCTATATTTCGCAAGCTCAGCAATCACTAACCGTCCCCTTGGTTCAGGTTGGGCTTGGGACGATTATAATGATGCCTATTCTGCAGAGCGCTCTCAATTCCCTATTTATGGGAATCTGGTGAGTTTTAAATGGAAATTCAACGAGCCGCTTCCATTAAGTTCTCCTTCTTATTTTTCTGATTTTTTAATCAAAGATCAGGAGCTTTCCAATTCTATTAGAAGAGATGTAGATGCTAATATTTTTAGATATAATCTTTCAAAAATTGAAGCCCTAGAAACCAACATCCCTTTTAAAACCTCATCAGAATTGACTGCTAAATTACTTAGTGACACATTAAATAAACCTGTGACGCTTATTTCTAAACCTTGGAAAATTCAGAATAAAAATATACAAACCATATATTCTATTGCAGCAGACAGTCTATATAAAGAAATGCTTCAAGAAAGTGATAATTTTATAGCAGAACAGTTGCTTTTGCTTATTTCTGAAAAGATAAGTGACAGCTTAAGAACAAATATTGCAATAGATCATATACAATCTATTTACTTTAATGATCTACAAGACCAAATTAAATGGGTGGATGGCTCGGGATTATCCCGCTATAACTTAATATCCCCCAGAACTTTGGTAACTATTCTTGATAGGATCTTAGAGGAACTACCAAGAGAGCAACTTTTTAAACTCCTTCCTGCAGGCGGAAAAGAAGGAACTCTAAAAAACTGGTACGCTTCAGACATACCTTATATCTTTGCGAAATCGGGCTCTCTACGAAATAATTATTCCCTAAGTGGTTATTTAAAAACCAAATCTGGCAACCTGATGATCTTCAGTTTTATGAACAACAATTATGTGGCTTCTTCTTCAGAAATTAAAAAAGTAATGGAAAAAATGTTTTTGGAAGTTAGAAATTCTTATTAAACCTCATAATTCTAGAGGAACCTACCGATAATTATTTATTTTAGAGCGAAATTATATCTAGCACAATACCAGAATGGAGAGAAGAAATTTTTTAAGGAATATAGGAACAGGTAGTCTAGCAGTAGGATTATCTTCATTTATTGCCCCTGTTGCATTTTCTTCGGAATTAAATACAACAACACTAAAAGAATTAATCCCGAATCATCTTTCTGAAGGAGATACTATCGGGATTATAAGTCCGGCCTCTAATAAATTTGAGTCTGAACCCTACGAAATTGCAGTTGAGACTTTTCAAGCTATGGGCTTAAAAGTGAAACTTGGTGAGCATGTTGACTCACATTACGGGCATCTTGCAGGTACCGATGAGGAGCGGGCAGCAGATTTAAACAACATGTTTAAAGATCCAGAAGTAGATGCTATTATCGCTTTGCGAGGAGGATCTGGTGCTGCGAGGATCTTGGATAAAATAGATTACGATGCTATAAAGAAAAATCCAAAAATATTTATTGGATATAGTGACATTACCGCTATCCATATGGCAATATATACCAAAACCGGACTAGTCACTTTTCACGGGCCAATGGCGATTTCTACATGGAATAGCTTCAGTTATAATATATTTAAAGAGATCCTTTTTAATAAGAACGCTTTCACTTTTGAAAACACAAAAGATACAGGAAATAATCTGGTTCAAGTAAATAACCGAATTCGAACCATTACTTCAGGAAAAGCGGAAGGGATTTTACTTGGAGGAAATCTATCAGTATTAACTGGGATTATGGGATCTTCTTTCCTGCCAAATTGGGAAAATAAGATCTTGTATCTAGAAGAAGTTGGAGAGAAGATTTATGCGATAGACAGGATGATGTCCCAACTTAAATTAGCTGGAGTTTTAGATAAGATTTCCGGGTTTGTATTTGGACAATGCACCGATTGTGATCCTGGAGGAAGCGGATACGGTTCTTTAACTTTAGAAGAAGTAATAGATCATTATATTAAACCTTTGGGCATTCCTGCCTATTCTGGGGCAATGTTTGGTCATGTAGATAACAATTCTACGATCCCAAATGGAATAAATGCAGCAATTGATGCAGATAAAGGGACAATAAGCATGTTATCTCCTGCCGTGTCGTAGAAATTAAATTTTCAGTATTTCATTAAACAGGAAACTGTTTAATTTTATAATAACTTAGAAGAATGAAAGATCCCAACAAGTTTATAGAGCACATTCAGCAAGGATATGCTCCAAAAGGAGATTTTATATATATGGGTGCTGCCATGTTGGACGGAAAAACTATTCCGGAAGCGCAAATTAAGATCCCCTTAAAAACTATGAATCGGCATGGACTTATTGCCGGAGCAACAGGAACCGGGAAAACCAAAACGCTACAGATTTTAGCAGAAAATCTTTCAGAAAAAGGGGTTCCTGTCCTAATGATGGATATTAAAGGAGATCTTAGCGGAATTGCAAAACCATCTCCCGGTCATGAAAAAATTGATGATCGCCATCAGCTTTTAAATTTTGAGTTTAAACCTCAAGCTTCTCCTGTGGAAATTTTAAGTCTTTCTGAACAACCCGGAGTACGTTTAAAAGCGACCGTAAGTGAATTTGGCCCTATTCTTTTATCGCGTATTTTGGACCTTTCTGATACTCAGACTGGGATTTTAGCCGTTGTTTTTAAATATTGTGACGACAATCAACTACCTCTTCTGGATCTAAAGGATCTTAAAAAGATCATTCACTATGCAACAGATGATGGAAAAGAGGAATTTGAAAAGGATTATGGTAGAATGTCTAAATCTTCAACTGGATCTATTTTAAGAAAGATCGTTGCTTTAGAGCAGCAAGATGCCGACCTCTTTTTCGGGGAGCCTTCTTTTGAGGTAGAGGATCTTATGAGAACAAATATCGACGGTCGCGGGATGATAAATATCATCCGGCTAGATGACATCCAGGATAAACCTAAATTGTTTTCTACGTTTATGCTGAGCTTGCTAGCCGAAATATATTCGACATTACCAGAAAAAGGTGATAGCGATAGACCAGAATTGGTTCTTTTTATAGATGAGGCACATTTAATTTTCAAGGAAGCATCTGATGCATTATTGGATCAAATTGAGAGTATTATAAAACTGATACGATCTAAAGGAGTTGGGATTTATTTTGTAACCCAAAATCCAACAGATGTACCAAAAGAAATATTGAGTCAGTTAGGTTTAAAGATTCAGCATTCCTTACGTGCATTTACTGCTAATGATAGAAAAGCGATCAAATTAACTGCTGAAAATTATCCCATTTCTGAATATTATGATACCAAAGAAGTTTTAACCTCGTTAGGTATTGGAGAAGCATTTATTTCTTCATTAGACGAAAAAGGGAGACCTTCTCCTTTAGCGGCTACAATGATGAGAGCTCCAATGAGCAGGATGGACGTTTTAACTTCAGAAGAATTAAAAGATTTGATAGGTTCTTCTAGGTTGATTTCTAAATATAATAAAGAGATTGACAGGGAAAGTGCCTATGAATTATTGAATCAAAAAATAGCTCGGGCAGATCAAGAAGAGGCAAAAGAGAAGGCAAAAGAAGAAAGAGAGAAAATTTCTCGAACAAGTTCAAGAACATCAAGAAGCTCCAGTAAAACTCAAAGTGCAGTGGTCAAAGTTTTAACAAGTGCTACTTTTATTAGAGGGGTTATGAGTATTTTGAACAAAGCATTTAAATAAAAGTCAAGAAGAATATGAGAAGATTAAGTTTAAGTTTATTAGCATGCATTACAATTAGTTTAATATCATGTGGTACTGATTCCGACCCATTTCTAATAGATACTACTAGAGTAGGCTCACTAACAAAAGAAATTAAGATCAATCAATTAGATTCTGTTTTCAGTGAAGATTCCATTGTTAGAAAAAATTCTGGAAGTGAATTTTTTAATTCTACCAGCGAAATAGAAATATTTGACAAAGAAGGAAAACCACTGCTAATCCTAGAGCCAATTCAGCAATTTGACTCTACAAGTACCGTTGGCTATATCCAGATCATGGATTCCAGATTTCAAACTGCAAAAGGACTTAACAATGCAAGCACTTTTGGAGATGTCGTTAAAAATTATGAGATCTCAAGAATTGAAAACACCTTGAATTCTGCTGTGGTTTTTATAGATGAACTAAATTTATATCTGACAATAGACAAAAAGGACCTTCCATCCAGCCTTCGCTACGATACAGATTCCAGAATTTCTGCCTCGCAAATTCCAGACGATGCCAAAATAAAATATTTAATGGTAAGTTGGTAAAAAACTACACAAAAAATTAAGATAATAGGTCGAATTTTTGAAAAAAATTATCCTTTTATAGGCTTTAAATCTTTAGAATATGTTAATAATATATCATTTTTCAATTCTTTAAGTACCTTTACCGCTTAACCAATATCTATTATTATGATCAAGATTATAGCCGTAATTATGTTAATTGGAGGCGCAATTTCCCTAGTAATGGGAGTTTTGGGAATATTTGGAAGCATTGCCCCACTTATGGATCCTTGGGCACTTGCAATATTAGGATTTGTATTTTTTATTGCAGGTATCTCTATGCTTAAATATCGCAAGGACACCGATGAAGTTGCGGTAGAAAATAGGAAAGCATAATAAATAATTTTAGGGTAGCACAGATTAATATTGAATTGAGCAACTTAATAATTGCTGAATCTTTATCTTTGCTACCCTAATCCTTTTTATACTATGCAACTTACCCGAATCAATAAATATTTAAGTGAAGCCGGGTTTTGTTCCCGCAGAGAAGCAGATAAATTAATTGATCAAGGTAGAGTCACTATTAATGGTGAAGTTCCAGAAATGGGGACAAAGGTAGCTCCGGGCGATATTGTTCGTGTAAACGGGAAAACGATTATCAATCAAGATGAAAAACCCGTTTATATTGCTTTTAATAAACCTGTAGGCATTGTTTGCACCACCGATTCTGGTGTAGAGAAGGACAATATTATAGACTTCATAAAGTATCCTAAACGTATTTTTCCAATTGGCAGGTTAGATAAGGGCAGTGAAGGACTTATTTTTCTGACCAATGACGGGGATATTGTGAATAAAATATTACGAGCCAGTAATAATCACGAAAAAGAATATGTGGTTACGGTTAACAAACCGATCTCCTCAACTTTTATAGATAGAATGGGAATGGGAATTTCCATTTTAGATACTGTTACTAAAAAATGTGAAGTAGAGCGATTAGGAAATTATGATTTTAGAATTGTTCTCACACAAGGTTTGAACAGGCAAATTAGAAGAATGTGTGAAGCATTGGATTACGAAGTTACAAGTCTTAAACGTGTAAGGATCATGAATGTTTTACTTGACATTCCTGTTGGGGAATGGAGAGATATTACTGAAAATGAATTAAATACCATTAATGAAATGGTAACTAATTCTATAAAGACTTATAAGGCGCCAGAACCAAAGAAAAGGAATCCGAAATACGACGAAGAGAAGGCAGAGAAATTTCATTCTAAGGACACTAAACCTAAAGAATCTCCTACATTTTCTGGTAAATCAAAATCTCGCAGGAATAAATCTTAACACATAATTAGCTGAAAGAAGGCTGATCGTTTAAATAGAACTTTCTATTTTTAGGATAAAAATGGGAACTTCAAACAGTCGAATCAAAAATGAGGCTCAATATGAAGCCTTGAGAGCGAAAGGATATAGTGAGGAGATGTCTGCACGAATCGCCAATACCCCTGATGCTGGAGAAAAAGGTGGTAAAGCGAAAGACTATGAAGACCGAACCAAATCTGAATTGTACAGCCAAGCCAAAAAAGTTGGTATTCCTGGGAGATCTAAAATGTCCAAATCTGAATTAATTAACACATTAAGAAATAATTAAACTATGGGAAAAATTCAACCTTTTCATTTAGCAATTCCAGTTACTACTCTAGAAGAAAACAGAGTTTTTTATAGGGAAGTCTTAGGTTGTGAAGAAGGCAGAAGCAGTGACCACTGGGTCGATTTCAACTTTTTTGGCCATCAATTAGTGATACATGTGCAAGAACCCCAACCCAAACCGATAGGAAAAGGTAATCCTGTAGATGGAAAAGATGTGCCAATCCCACATTTTGGTGTGGTACTAGAATGGGATGTTTTCCAAGATTTTTCTGAAAAACTAAAAAGAAATAAGATTCAATTTGTTATTGAACCTTATATTCGATTTGAAGGCAAAACAGGAGAACAAGCAACCATGTTCTTTAAAGATCCTTCAGGAAACGCATTGGAATTTAAAGCCTTTAAAAAAATAGATCAACTTTTTGCTAAATAAAAATTATACATGAAAAACTTAAGTTCCTCGCTAGTAAGACAGATTTTTGTTCTTTTACTTATTGCCTTTCTGGGAATCTTAATTTTCAAAGAGATAATTCCTTATTTATCTGGTGTTCTTGGCGCAGTTACTCTTTATGTGCTTCTGCGTAAATGGATGAAAAAGCTGGTTGATCGTGGCTGGAAAAAAGCTTATGCTGCAGCTTTACTAATGGTAGGATCGTTTATTGGAATCCTAATACCCATTTCACTAATAGTTATCATGCTAACTTCTAAAATTGGCAAAGCTGTTGCAAATTCAGAAAAGGTGGTAATTGCCTTCAAAGAGCAAATAAATAAAATTGAAGAGTCTATTGGCTACAAAATAAGCAGTAATATAGATAGTGATTCCATAACAAGTTGGGTTTCCACAAATCTTCAAAGTTTTGCTGGAGGCACTTTCAATGCATTTATAGCGATAGGGATCATGTATTTTATGCTTTACTACATGCTAATTAGTAGAGAAAAACTGAATGATATTCTTGGATCATATATTCCCTTGGCTTCAGACAATATCCATCTGATAGGAAAGGAAAGCGACCTTTCCGTAAGATCTAATGCTTTAGGAATACCTTTGGTGGCAATTATTCAAGGAATAATAGCATTAATAGGCTTTTTGATATTTGGAGTTCCAGATCCATTTTTCTGGTTTGTGATAACAGCAGTAGGTTCAATGATTCCATTTATAGGGACAGCAATTGGGATTCTCCCAGTTACCATCTTGTTATTCTCGCAAGGAATGGAATGGCAAGCAATTGCGATTCTTATTTATGGAGTAGTTGTAGTGGGATCTACAGATAATTTGGTAAGATTATATATTCTAGAAAAATTATCCAGTGTTCATCCCTTGATTACTTTATTTGGAGTGGTGGTAGGAGTGCCTCTCTTTGGATTTATCGGCCTAATTTTTGGCCCCTTACTTATCTCCTTATTTTTACTTATATTAAAGATATACAAAACCGAATACAGCAATATTAACGACAATTTATAAAAAACTTATTATGAAAAATATATTTAGCAAAAAAGTAGAAGAAATAGACGAAGAATACATGAATGAAGAGATCACAAAGATCGATGGAGATGATGTAGACGTGGTGATGGACAAACAGGAAGATATTTCCAAAAAAATCACTAGCTCTAATATGTTAGAGAAATATACAGAATTGGCTAAAGTGATGTTTGGAATGCTTAAAGATTACAGAAAAGGAATCTATACAAATGTACCATGGTTTACCATTGCCTCTATTGCCTTTGGATTTTTATATGTATTAAATCCGTTGGATATTATTCCAGATTTTATTCCTGGATTAGGATACATAGATGATCTGGCCGTATTGAGTTTTGGTTTAAGATTTATTGAAAGCGATCTTCATAATTATTTGGATTGGAAGTTGGAATCTGAAGAATAAAAAAACCATTTTATACAAAAAAAGAGCAATCCAAGGATTGCTCTTTTTTTATACAAACTAAAATAATTTAGTGATAATCTGCTCTTTTAATAAGCTGATAAAATTTGATATCTTATCAACACACTTCCATATTTGTTTTCGGGAGGCTATGCCTGTCTAACTCAACCTATGGTTTTCTCTTGCCAATAAAGTGTTTTTAAGCAACATAGCAATGGTCATTGGCCCTACACCTCCGGGAACTGGAGTTATAAAAGAGGCTTTTTTACTTACATTTTCAAAATCTACATCTCCTGTAATTCTATAACCTCTTGGTTTAGTTTCGTCAGGTACTCTTGTAATACCAACATCTATTATAACCACATCATCTTTTACCATTTCGGCCTTCAAGAATTCTGGATTACCTAAAGCTGTAATAATAATATCTGCTTGTGAAGTGATCTGGGTAATGTTCTTTGTATAGCTGTGCGTTACCGTAACCGTAGAGTTACCAGGGAATCCTTTTCTTCCCATTAAGATGCTCATTGGTCTACCTACAATATGGCTACGCCCAATCACTACTGTATGCTTTCCTTTAGTCTCTACATTATAGCGCTCAAGTAACTCAATAATTCCAAATGGAGTAGCAGGAATAAAACTACTCATATCCAATGCCATTTTTCCAAAATTTGTTGGATGAAATCCATCTACATCCTTATCTGGATTTACGCTGAGTAATACTTTTTGAGTGTCTATTTGTTCAGGAAGTGGTAATTGGACAATAAACCCATCGATATCTGGATTTTCATTTAGTTCTTTGATTTTCTTTAAAAGCTCGGTTTCACTAATTGTACTGGATAATTTCACTAAAGTAGATTCAAAACCTACTCGCTCACAAGCTTTCACCTTACTATTCACATAAGTTAAACTTGCACCGTCATTCCCTACAATTATTGCTGCAAGATGCGGTACTTTCTCTCCCCGATTCTTCATTTGCTGAACTTCTGCAGCAATTTCATCCTTTATTTCGTTGCTTACTTTTTTACCGTCGAGAATTGTCATATTTTCTAATTGCAGTTATCAGTTTGCAGTAGGCAAACTTTAAATAGTTTTGGAACACCCAAATTTTTCGGGATTATTAATCATATAATTTAGAAGTTTTCCTACCTCTTCACTTTTAGCATGTAATTTAGAATGATCATCATTAGATATATAGTTGCAAGCTAGAGCAAAATCGAACCATAATTGTGTTTCAGAATTTTCACTATCTGCATCCGTTAATTTACTTTTAAAATGCTTTACATAATCCCTCTTTCTATAAGCCTCAGCAATAGCTGAACAAACTCATCTAGAGGATCTTACGATTTGTGAGGTTAAAGCAAATTTCTCATCACTGGGAAACTTTTTTGAAATAGTAAAAACCTCCATTGCCAGATTAAAAGATTTCTGATAAGCTATCAAGGTTTTTAAACTCATACTTATTTATTAATGCCTGCTGCATACTTAAGACTGCAAACTAGACTATTTCATCCCCTTCATCATTTGCATCATTTTTTGGCCTCCGCCTCCTTGCATCATCTTCATCATTTTACCCATTTGGTTGAATTGCTTCAATAACTGATTTACTTGCTGAACAGAAGTTCCAGATCCACCAGCAATTCTTTTCTTTCTAACCGAATTGATAAGAGTTGGCGTACTTCTTTCCGCAGGGGTCATAGAATAGATAATCGCTTCTACATGTTTAAAAGCATCATCATCAATATCGATATCCTTCAACATTTTTCCTGCTCCCGGAATCATTCCCAACAAGTCCTTCATAGAACCCATTTTCTTGATCTGGTGCAATTGCTTTAAAAAATCATCAAATCCAAATTGATCCTTAGCTATCTTTTTCTGAAGTTTTCTAGCTTCTTCTTCATCATATTGCTCCTGAGCTCTTTCCACTAAGGAAACAACATCTCCCATTCCTAAGATCCTATCTGCCATACGAGAAGGATAGAATACATCTATCGCATCCATTTTCTCACCGGTACCAATAAACTTAATAGGCTTATTTACAACAGATTTGATCGAAATTGCCGCACCTCCACGTGTATCACCATCTAACTTGGTAAGGATTACCCCATCAAAATTCAAACGATCGTTAAAGGCTTTTGCTGTATTTACCGCATCCTGACCTGTCATAGAATCTACCACAAATAAGGTCTCTTCTGGTTTAACAGCAGTATGAATATTTTGAATTTCTGTCATCATCGCTTCATCTATAGCAAGACGACCGGCAGTATCTATAATAACAACATTAAACCCATTTTGCTTGGCATGTGCAATTGCAGCCTTAGAAATAGCAACAGGATCTTGATTCCCTACATCACTAAAAACCTCAACTCCTATTTGCTCTCCAACAATCTGCAATTGATTGATCGCTGCAGGACGGTAAATATCACAGGCCACTAAAAGTGGATTCTTATTTTTTTTTGTTTTTAAGAAATTAGCTAGTTTTCCAGAAAAAGTAGTCTTACCACTACCCTGTAAACCAGACATCAAGATTACAGAAGGATTTCCAGAAAGATCTATCTCTTCTACTTCACCACCCATTAATTGGGTAAGTTCATCCTTAACCAATTTCACCATAAGTTGTCCAGGCTTCAATGCAGTTAATACATCTTGTCCTAAAGCTTTTTCTTTTACAGTGCTTGTAAATTCTTTCGCTATCTTATAATTCACATCAGCTTCCACCAAGGCTCTACGTACCTCCTTTAAAGTCTCCGCAACGTTTACTTCTGTAATTTGCCCATGTCCTTTTAAAACATGTAAGGCATTATCTAACTTATCACTTAAATTATCAAACATATATTTTCCTTCAATCGTTATTCAAATAGACACCAAATGGGCTGTGCAAATTTAGCAATTAATGCGGTAATTAGGAAAGATTCTTGCAACCTATAACATTATTTACTTTCAGCAGTATACAGAGAGGCTTTATACATTTAGTCGAGCCACGGTATTATAAAGTTAATTCTGATTTTAATTAAACTTAGGACATGGATTTATACCCGAAATAGAAAGATAATTAATTTAAGTGCAATGATTTGTACTATTCCAACCCTAATGAATCTAGCGCTTCTAAGAGTATTCTTCAAACATTTTAGACATTACCAAAACGTGCGGGATGGTCAAAGCAGCAATAAATGGAAAAAATATACTAATGATCCAAGTTGTGTTTTCTTTGAAAAAGAAAATAGCAATCATAAGCCCCACAATAGATATTAACCAATAGAGAATTGAATGTTTCAAATACGCCAAAACCCCATTTCCTTTTCCTTTACCATATAATACCTTTATTTGAGAATATAAGGAAGGAATTGCATGCCACACAATAAAATAAAAAGCAAAGCTCCATATCAAGGTTGATATCTTAAAAATGACGCCCAGCATTAAAATCAGGAAAAACTCCTTAAAGAACTCGTTAAAATTGGGGAACAAAACAGATCTCAATAAATAAGTTAAAATTAAAAATATCAATGCTGAAATATAGAATACAATATTAAGTAATGAAGAACTTATTTCGATATGCGTAATATCTTTTAAGACCAAAATAGTTTCTGAACTATTGAACTTCAATATCATCGAAATAATTAAAAGTCCATAAGTAAAGGCAAAAAAACGTAAAATTCCGGAATTCTTAACTTGACCTTCTAACCAATGTTGTTCTCCAAAATGATAACAACTGAACAATAAAAAAATTATCAGAGCAGTTACCGGGAACAAATAAAATATGACAAAGGTAGAGAGTGCCATAAATACGTATAAACTAAGCTGCTTTTTTTTACTAAATCTATTGCTGCCATTTAACTTTCCAATTATCCTAAGATCATTCGCACCATGTATAAGTCCTACTGTTAGCACCAATGAAATACCAAGATAGTTTGCTTCAGCATGGTCAATAAAACCAATGAACCAAAAACTGAATAAGGTTATCACTAAAAGCACTCTATGCAGGCCTGACATCATAATAATGCAAAATTTGATAAATAAAATTATTTATTCCACAAAAATTATCCAATTTTTGTTTAATTTTATTTAAATTTACTTAAACAAAACAATAAAAGCTATGAAAACTTTGCTCTTTTTACCTTTGGTTTCTAAAATGGATCCTTCCGATTATGTAGGATTTACATTCTTTGTTGGGTGTATGGCTATGATGGCCGCTTCTGCGTTTTTCTTCTTATCAATTCGATCGGTTGACAAAAAATGGTCAACTTCTATTTTAGTTTCGGGACTAATCACATTTATTGCTGCAGTACATTATTTTTACATGAGAGACTACTGGGCTGAATTTGCAGAATCACCAACATTTTTTCGTTACATAGATTGGACGCTTACCGTTCCCTTAATGTGCGTTGAATTTTTCCTTATTCTGAAGGTAGCAGGTGCCAAAAAATCCCTGATGTGGAAGTTAATACTTTTTTCTGTAGTTATGCTTGTTACCGGATATATCGGGGAAGCAATAGACAGAGAAAATGCATGGTTATGGGGGCTTATTTCAGGGATTGCGTATTTCGCAATTGTATATGAAATATGGCTTGGTAAAGCTAAAAAAATCGCAGAAAATGCTGGAGGTGCGGTTCTATCAGCGCATAAAACACTATGCTGGTTTGTACTTGTTGGATGGGCAATTTATCCTATTGGATATATGGCGGGAACTCCGGGATGGTACGATGGTATCTTTGGTGGTCTAAACCTAGATGTAATTTACAACCTCGGTGATGCCGTTAATAAGATAGGTTTTGGTTTGGTTATATATAATCTAGCAGTAAAGTCTAGTGAAAAAACTCAAGTGCATAACGCCTAATCTTATAGATGAATTACTAAGTTAGATGCTTTATCAAAATAATAATTTATTAAGATCCGTTCTTTCGAACGGATCTTTTTTTTACATTCTTTCAGGAACCTGTATACCCAATAAACCAAATGCCGATTTAATAATATCACCAACAGATTTGGATAACTGTACTCTAAACTTCTTTTCTGCTTCATCTGGCGTTCCTAAAATAGTCACATTCTGATAAAATGAGTTGAATTCCTTTACCAGATCGTATGTGTAATTTGCAATTAAAGCAGGACTATGATTCTCTGCAGCCAATTGAATAGTATCTGGATAAGATTGTAATTGCTTTATTAATTCTTTTTCCTTTTCATGTAATACATAAGATTGTGGAAGTTCCATCCCATCAGTCTCCAGATTTGCCTTTCTCAAGATAGACTGAATCCTTGCATAGGTATATTGAATAAATGGACCTGTATTCCCTTGAAAATCCACAGATTCTTCAGGATTAAATAAGATTCGTTTTCTAGGATCTACCTTTAAAATATAATATTTCAAAGCACCTAACCCGATCATTTTATAAAGCTCCTCTTTTTCTTCTGAAGAATATTCTCCTAACTTCCCTAATTCTTCGGAAATGGATTTAGCGGTTTGAGTCATTTGAGCTATAAGATCATCTGCATCTACAACCGTTCCCTCTCTACTTTTCATTTTTCCCGTAGGAAGATCGACCATTCCATAACTTAAATGATATAAGTTATTTGCCCATTCGTAGCCTAATTTACTTAAGATTAAAAACAAGACTTTAAAATGATAATCCTGTTCGTTCCCAACAGTATAAACCATTCCATCTATAGCAAAATCTTTTACACGCTGGATTGCAGTACCTATATCTTGGGTCATATACACCGCAGTTCCATCACTTCTCAAAACAATCTTTTCATCTAGACCATCTTCAGTAAGATCTATCCACACACTACCATCATCTTTTCTGAAGAAAACTCCTTTTTCAATACCTTCAGCAACCACATCTTTACCTAATAAATAGGTGTTGCTTTCGTAATAATTCTTATCAAAATCTACTCCTAAGGTTTTATAAGTCTTTTCAAAACCATCATAGACCCATTGATTCATCTTTTCCCAAAGTGCTTTCACCTCTTCATCTCCAGCTTCCCATTTAATAAGCATTTCCTTTGCTGCAACTAAGACCGGAGCTTGTGCTTTTGCCTCTACCTCAGTCTTACCTTCAGAAATAAGTGAAGCTATTTCTTTTTTATGTTCTTGGTCGAATTTTACATAGTAGTTCCCTACCAGTTTATCACCCTTTAATCCTGTAGATTCTGGAGTTTCTCCATTACCCCATCGTTCCCAAGCTAACATGGATTTGCAAATATGGATCCCACGATCGTTTATGATCTGGGTTTTGTAGACTCTCCTACCGCTTGCTTTCAAGATTTCAGCAACAGAGAATCCTAATAAATTATTTCTAACATGACCTAAATGCAGTGGTTTATTTGTATTCGGTGAAGAATATTCCACCATAATAGTGTCAGAATATTCATTAACCTCAGCTTTCCCAAAATCGGAATTATTAGCGATAGCTTCAAAAGAGCTTAAATAAAATTTATTGCTCAGCACAATATTCAAAAAGCCTTGAACCACATTAAAGCTTACTATTTCCTCCACATTTTCAACTAAATATTCCCCAATTGCATTTCCAAGCTGAACAGGATTAGTCTTAATTTGGCGAAGCATAGGGAAAGTTACCACGGTAACATCTCCCTCAAAATCTTTACGAGTAGGTTGAAACTCTACTTGTGCCAGATCTACTTGATGCAGATGTGAAATTGCTTCCTTTACTTTTTGCTCAATTTTATTCTGAATATTCATTCTTCGTAAATTTTAATCTTTATGGCTAAAATACAAGCGGCAAAGATAATAGAAAATAGCCGCAAGCTCTAGAGCTTTGAGAGCAAATCACTATCTTTATAAAAAAGCGAAAAATGCTGTTGAATATTAGCTACAATAGGTCAGAGACTAAAGAAAAGATAAACAAAGAAGTTGGGACGCCATTTACACTTCTAGAGCGGATAAAACTAAATGGCTCCGGCTCTCCTAAATTACAGATCACTTCCACCAGTATAGAAATCCACAACTTATTGATATTAGACATCAATACTAATATTTGTAATATAGAACTAAGACCAAAAGGGATTATAGTAATGTTTAGATCTTTACTAGAAACTTATGCTTTGATAATTCCTTATTACAAACTAAATCTTTACAAGGGGAAATCTGAGGAATACTCCGTATATAAAGATCATTATTTTATAAAGATAAAAGCAGACAATCCAGCAATCCATAAATTCATGCTAAAAATATTAGATTATAAGGCAGATAATGCACTTCCGCAGATTGAAGATATCAGGTAACATTAGAGTTACAATTTTAAATATCCTAACATCTAAATTTAATGCAAGCATCATTTAGTGGTAACGCAAAAGCTTCAACTTCGGAGCAATTTTGCTGTAAAAACAAATGGAATTATTTATTTATGTCTTTGCTGCATTATTCTCTGTAATGAACCCTCTGGGAACTGTTCCGATTTTTGTAGGATTAACACTAGAAGACTCTCCTGCCGAGCGTTCTAAAACATCACTTCTTACCTCTATAAATATTCTGGTAATCCTTATAATTTCCTTTTTTACTGGAAAATATATCCTACAGTTTTTTGGGATAAGTATAGATTCATTGAGAATTGCGGGCGGACTTATAATTGTGAGTTCTGGTTTTGCTCTTTTAACTGGTTCATTTTCTAAACACAAGGGAATGGATAAACGAGTTAAGGATGATGCCTATCAAAGGGAAGGGGTCTCATTAACTCCATTAGCTATCCCTATGCTTGCAGGGCCAGGTTCAATTTCTTTATTAATAGGGATGCATCAGGAATATCAATTTTTAGAAGAAAGAGTTATCACTGTAACAGCAATCCTGGCTGCGTGTTTCGCCACTTTTGCTGTTTTAAAAGGCGCACATTATATCGTCAAAATCCTTGGCGCTTCAGGGATTAATGCAATATCAAGGATCATTGGTTTTATAGTGATTGCCATAGGTATAGAATACATAAGTTCCTCGGCGATCAACGTATTAAGACAAATCCTTGACTAATTTTTATCTTTTATTAAAGGCAATTCCGCCAATAAGTGACAAAATCCCTAAACCTATCATTGCATAAGATTGGGTATGATCTCCTTGTGCCTCAACTTTAAGTGGTCCGGCTTCAAAAGCAACTTCTGGAGTTACGAGAGTGTATAAGCCATAACCTACTAATACAACTCCAACAATTAATAGAACAATTTTAAGGGTGTTATTCATTTTATATTATTGTTTGTTTAAAGTGAAAGTAAACAATTAATTCCTAAATTATAACCTAATTCAAATATTGAAATGAGGATATTACTTACGGGCGCCAATGGTTATATAGGACTTAGATTATTACCCCAGCTTTTAGAGCTTGGCCACGAAGTGGTTTGCGCCGTTAGGGATAAAAAAAGGTTTTCCCAAAATAAGGACCTTTTGGATAAAATTGAAGTGGTAGAAATAGATTTTCTGCAACCTGCTAAGATTCCAGAGGCAATCAAAAATATTGATATTGCCTACTATCTTATTCATTCTATGTCTGGTTCTACCACAGACTTCGATAGTCAAGAAGCAAAAGCGGCAACAATTTTTAATGAGATAATGGCCGGCACTAGCGTCAATCAAGTTATTTATCTCAGTGGAATTATAAATACCGAAGAACTATCCAAACACTTAAAGTCTAGAAAAAAAGTTGAAGAAATCCTTTATACGGGAAACTTTAATACTAGCGTATTGAGAGCAGCAATTATAGTTGGTTCAGGGAGTTCATCTTTTGAAATAATTAGAGATCTCTGTGAAAAACTACCCTTGATGGTTACTCCTAGTTGGGTTAAAACGAAATGCCAGCCGATAGCCATTAGAGATGTGCTTCAATTCTTAACCGGGGTAATAGGCATGGAAAAAGCATATAATGAATCTTTTGATATTGGTGGACCAGACATTATTTCCTATAAACAAATGATGCAGCAGTACGCGGAGACACGAGGTCTAAATCTTTTTATATTTGACGTCCCCTTCCTATCACCAAAAATATCCTCTTATTGGCTTTATTTTGTTACTTCAACATCTTATAAACTTGCACAAAATCTTGTGGATAGTATGAAGGTAGAAGTAATAACCAATGATAAACGATTACAAGAAATTTTAAACATTGAGCCTATTTCTTATAAAGAGGCTATCAAGCTTGCTTTTTATAAAATAGAACAAAATCAGGTGATCTCTAGCTGGAAAGATTCTATGAGCAGCGGTAGATTTAAAAAAGATCTCAATAAATATATACAAGTCCCTACGTTTGGATGTTTAAAAGATGCCCAATCTATAAAAGTTGAAAATCCAGAAGAAGTATTACTGCGTATTTGGGCTATTGGTGGTAACACAGGTTGGTATTATGGAAATTGGCTATGGAAATTTCGAGGATATTTCGATAAACTTTTTGGTGGAGTTGGATTAAGACGCGGGAGAACTAACGCTTCTGAAATAGCTTCTGGAGATTCATTAGATTTTTGGCGGGTTTTGTTAGCCGATAAGGAGAAAAGAAGATTGTTATTATTTGCTGAAATGAAAGTGCCTGGAGAAGCCTGGTTAGAATTTGAAATCGATGAAGATAATATACTGCATCAAACTGCCACGTTTAGACCACGAGGAATATGGGGAAGGTTATACTGGTATACTATGTTGCCCTTTCATTACTTTATCTTTGAAGGAATGCTAAATAAAATCGCTAAAGGCTAATCAATATATAAAAACAATTATTGAAATCACTTTTATCACACCTCCGAAATAACCTGCTTCTAAGTGTCTCTGCTTTTCTATTACTTTTTATAGCTATCTATATTTTCTTGTTTACAGAAACATTTTATTTTCTCATAGAAAATGGAAGTTTATGGGTAAGAGAATGGTTTGGTAGCTTTTATCTCTGGCTCGGGTTGTTATGTGTTGTTTTCTTACTCATTTTAGCATTTACTAAAGTTGGCAAACAACGTTTGGGGGATGCCCCACCTGAATTTAATAGATGGTCTTGGATCGCGATGCTCTATAGTGCCGGAATGGGAGCTGGAATTTTATTAAGAGGCGTGCAAGAGCCAGTTTACATGTTCCTTAACCCGCCTATAAAAACTGGGCAATCCAATGAAATAATTGCTTTAGAGTATACTTTTTACCAGTGGGGTTTTACTGCGTGGGCTTTTTATGCCATGTTTGCTATTCTTGTAGGTCATTCCCTCTTTGTGAAAAATAGAAATATAAGGTTAGGCACTAGTTTACATCATTTTAAACGAATTAAATTTCTTCCCTCTGGGATAGACCTTTTAACCATTCTAACCACTGTGGCAGGTTTGGTTGCTGCTATTGGTTTAGGAACAACTCAAATTGAAGGAGGAATAGGTCACTTATTACATCAAGATGCCGGCAATTTGGTGCTCACTTTATTTCTTGTATTATTAATCTGTTCAGTAGCATTTTTATCAGCTTGGGTTGGAATAGACAAAGGGATCAAAAGGTTATCTAATTGGAATATTTATCTTACTATCGTTTTGCTGCTTTTTGTATTTCTTCAAGGCGATATAGTATTAATAGCAGAGAACTTTCTGTTAGCGACCTACCATTATATTATAGACTTTGTTCCCTTAAGTTTGGCTCTTGGAGATTACGATCCGGGAAAAGAATTCTTAACAGACTGGACTTATTACTATTGGGCGTTCTGGCTGGCTTGGGCTCCATTTACAGGAATATTCATTGCGAGAATTTCTAAAGGACGAACCATAAGAGAAATTATTTTAGGGGTATTACTAATTCCTTCTATAGGCACTTTTCTTTGGTTCAGTGTTTTTGGAACATCGGCCTTCAACTTAATAGAGCAATGGGGAACCTATCAAAATGAATTTGGAAATGTATTTACGTCTCTCTTTGTGTTCTTCTCCAATTACCCATTGGCTATTTTCACGAATGTTTTAACGGTTATATTACTTATTAGCTTTCTAGTAACTTCAGTAGATTCTGCCATTTATGTACTTAGCATGTTTACTTCTAAGGGAAGCGAAAATCCAAAAAGAAGATACCGATTGATCTGGGCTATTATAATCCTAATCTTTTCTGAAGCAATCATAGTTTTAGGGAATATTAAGCCAGACAGTAATGTGCTGACAGCGATGCAGAAATTTCTTATTATTGGATCTCTCCCATTTGCTTTCTTTACACTAATTGTAATGATCTTATTAACACGCACCCTTTTCAAAAAATCGTAAAAACTAGGATTATCTCAACTTGGTCCAATAGTTTATTTTCATCTTTTAACTTAGCTCTATTAGCCTCATACTGTTCCGACAATTATCGGAATGATTTCAGTATCAATTTTTTGAAGGAATTAGACCCTAAAACATCCCGATATCTCCGGCCAAGGTGACGAAACTTTTCAGAGGGAAACTAGGCAATTGGAAACAAAACAGGCAGTTAACAAAAATCCCTGAAATTTTTAAAAATTTCAGGGATTTTTCTATTTCGATAATTAATATAATATTTAGGCCTTAGGCAAGAACACTTCAGCCATCATGCAGCGGGCACTTCCCCCACCACAAGTTTCTATAGTATTAAGATCTGCACTTAATATCTCACAATGCTTTTCTATAGCTCTAATTTGAGAAGCTGTTAAGCTTTTATGAGCAGTATTACTCATGACCAAATACTTTTTATCTCCTTCTCCTTTTACCTGTAACATGTTCCCTGCAAACTGATGCATCTGAGCTTCAGTAATAGTAACTACTTCCTTACCATCTTGTTTTAGATGTTTCAAGACACTCTTACGTTCCTTAGCGTCGTCAATACAATCTGCACAAATTACTGCAAATTCTTCAGCAACACACATCATTACATTAGTATGATAAATTGGAAGTCTTTTACCTTCTACATCTTGAAAGGCATGGAATATAATTGGAGAATATTCGAATTCCTCACAAAATTCAATAAGCAATTCTTCATCAGCTCTTACAGAAAGTGCGCAGTATGCTTTCCTATTTATTCTATCCAGGATCAAAACTCCTGTTCCTTCTAAATATACTTTTTCAGCTTCAGCTTCAGTATAATCCACAACATCCGAAATTTTAAAACCTTGAGATTCTAAAACTTCAAAAAATTCCATTCTGCGTTCTCTCCGTCTGTTTTCAGCAAACATTGGATATACAGCAACTTTCCCATCTTGGTGAAAGGAAACCCAATTATTAGGAAAAATAGAATCTGGAGTATCTAATTCTTTTTTATCGTCTACCACAACAACATTTACTCCTACAGCCTTCAACTTATTTACAAAAGCATCAAATTCATTTTGAGCTTTTGTATTGATCTCCTCATTCTTTAACTGAAGTTCTTCTTGAAAATAATTATTAACCGCAGTTTCTTCATTCATTCTAAAGTTCACAGGGCGAACCATTAAAACGGTATTTGTTATTTGTTCCATGGAATTTTTATTCTCTTATTAATGGTAAGGTAGTACATCTTAGTAATCCTTCTTGCTTAGAAATTTCAGCATAAGGAACTTCTTCTACTGTAATTCCCTGTTCTCTCAACCATGCATTTAATCTGGTGAAATTCTTTTCAGAGATCACCACATCTTCAGAAATTGAAAATACATTCGAATTCATATTAAACATCTCATCACGAGTGATTTCAAAAATGTTTTCTTTTCCGAAGAGATTTACCAACCAATTATATTCTTCTTCAATTAAGAAACCATCTTTATATATAATCGCTTTATCCTTCCCAACGGGCTGAAAACAACAATCTAAATGCAATGCATTATCTCTTGCCTCTGTATTGGACTTTCTTAAACTAAAAGAAACTACTTTTCTATTTGGGAAAAGTTCCTGAAGAGCCTTTACACCTTTCATATTTGTTCTTGCTGTAATAAAGTCTTTATAATCTTCACCTTTGTAAGTGCCTACCAATAGGTAATCCTTATAAGGCATTACATCTCCACCTTCCATATGTGCCGATTCTGGCATGGTCAAGATCTTCTCTGGATCTATTTGACTTAGCACATGATTAATGGCTTCAATCTCTTCATCTCTATCTGGTAAGATATTTGCTTTCACAAACTTATCATCTATAACAAACGCAATATCTCTTGTAAAGATCTGGTTGTAATTCTCAATGATCTTCGGCCTAAATACTTTTACGTTATATTTTTCGAATACAGCAGCTACAGCTTCCATCTCCTTAACCATATCTTCTTCTATTGGATATGTACCTGCCTTGATATGTTCAGCCGACTTTGGATCGTAAGCGTCTTTATATTCGGGTGTACCTCCATTGCTTACAGCCGTACCTAATACCACCGCTTTTAAAGGGGAAGTTTCACTCTTAATATTCAGTTTTAGCATTTTGGGTTGTTTTGTGCAAATATAAAAAAAGCTTCATTGTGAAATGAAGCTTTTTAAATTTATGAATTTCAAAATATTATCTATTATCAATTTCCTTGAAACCTCTTAAACCTTCACCAATATAAACTTGACGTGGTCTTCCAATTGGTTCCTTTCCTAATCTCATTTCTCTCCATTGAGCGATCCATCCTGGCAATCTCCCTACAGCAAACATTACTGTAAACATTTCTGTTGGAATTCCCATTGCGCGGTAAATAATTCCTGAATAGAAATCTACGTTAGGATATAATTTACGCTCTACGAAATATTCATCTTCTAAAGCTGCTTTTTCAAGACTTTTAGCGATATCAAGAATTGGATCTTCAACTCCTAATTCTGCAAGCACTTCATCTGCTGCTTTTTTAATGATCTTAGCTCTTGGATCAAAATTCTTATACACTCTATGTCCAAAGCCCATTAATCTAAATGGATCTTCTTTATCTTTTGCTTTCGCTATGAATTTTGAAGTATCTCCACCATCAGCTTTTATCTCTTCTAACATTTCGATAACTGCTTGGTTAGCTCCACCATGAAGTGGTCCCCATAATGCAGAAACTCCTGCGGAAATTGATGCAAACAATCCTGCCTGAGAAGAACCTACTATTCTTACTGTTGAAGTAGAACAATTTTGCTCGTGATCTGCATGCAAGATCAACAACCTATCTAAGGCTGCTACTAATTTATCATTTAGTTTATATTCTTCACCTGGCTTTTGAAACATCATTTTCAATAAGCTCTCTACATAACCTAAGTTATTATCTCTGTTCTCTAGTGGTTGATCGTTTCTTCTTCTTAAAGTCCAAGCAGCAAGTGTTGGAAATTTAGCCAAGATCTTAACCATCGCCTTATACATATCTTCTTCAGAATCTACATTTACAGACTTTGGATTGAAAGCAATAAGAGCACTTGTTAAAGAAGAAAGCATTCCCATTGGATGTGCTGTAGAAGGAAAACCTTTAATCACCTTTTTCATATCAAGGTTCACTTCACTTTGAGCCTTGATGTCATCTTTGAATTTACCTAATTCATCTTTACTTGGTAATTCCCCGAAAATCAATAAAAATACCACTTCCAAAAAGTCAGCTTTTTCTGCTAATTCTTCTATAGAATATCCTCTGTATCTTAAGATTCCTTTTTCTCCATCTAAAAAAGTAATTGCACTTTCACAACTTCCTGTATTCTTAAATCCTGGATCTAAAGTGATCACACCAGCTTTTCCCCTTAAGGTTTTGATATCTATTGCAACCTCATTTTCTGTTCCTATAGTAATTGGGAATTCGTATTTCTTTCCATCTATCTCTAACGTAGCGACTTTCGACATATATTTTAAAACTTTTTCTGATTAATTTTTCGGAATGCTAAAATACAAAATATGCGCATAAAAGAACGTCTATTATAACGGGAATTTCTCACTTAAAAGATAATTTTGGCAGCTTTTTAAGAAAAAAGAGCCATAAAAAAACCCTTTCCATAATAGAAAGGGTTTTTATTAAATAATATATAAATCATTTAGATCTTAAATGCATTCATTTGAGGATAATAAGCTACACTTTCCAGCTCTTCTTCAATCCTTAATAATTGATTGTATTTTGCCATTCTATCACTTCTTGAAGCCGATCCTGTTTTAATCTGACCTGTATTTAATGCTACTGCAAGATCTGCAATAGTATTATCTTCAGTTTCTCCAGATCTATGTGACATCACGCAAGTATACCCAGCATTTTTAGCCATATTTACCGTTGCGATAGTTTCGGTTAAAGTTCCAATTTGGTTTACTTTAATTAAAATAGAATTTGCAATTCCTTCTTTGATCCCTCTTGATAACCGCTCTACGTTAGTCACAAAAAGATCATCTCCTACTAATTGAACTTTATCTCCACATTTCTCTGTTAAAGACTTCCATCCTTCCCAGTCGTTTTCATCCATTCCATCTTCGATAGAGATAATCGGATATTTCTCTGAAAGCTCAGTTAAATAAGACGCTTGTTCTTCACTTGTTCTAATTTTACCTTGCTCCCCTTCAAATTTCGTGTAGTCGTATTTACCATTCACGTAAAATTCGGCTGCAGCACAATCTAAGGCGATCATAACATCTTCTCCTCCTTTATAACCAGCATTTTTAATTGCAAGCAAAATAGTTTCTAAAGCATCTTCAGTTCCATCTAAAGTTGGCGCAAAACCACCTTCGTCCCCTACTGCAGTACTTAAGCCTCTGTCATGCAACACCTTTTTTAGATGATGGAAGATCTCTGATCCCATTTGCATGGCATGAGTAAAACTTTTTGCTTTCACAGGCATTACCATGAATTCCTGAAATGCAATTGGCGCATCACTATGGGAACCACCGTTAATGATATTCATCATAGGAACAGGAAGCGTATTTGCACTTACCCCTCCAATATATCTATATAAAGGCAAACCAAGTTCTTGAGCAGCTGCTTTTGCCACCGCCAATGAAACACCTAAAATTGCATTAGCTCCTAAATTTGATTTATTTGGAGTCCCATCAATTTCTATCATCACCTTATCTATAAGATTCTGATCGAAAATTGAAAATCCCAGAAGTTCTTCAGCAATAATTTTATTCACATTATCCACTGCTTTAGAAACACCTTTTCCCATATATGCTTTTCCTCCATCACGAAGCTCTACTGCTTCATGCTCGCCTGTTGATGCTCCAGATGGAACAGCGGCTCTACCAAGCATACCATTTTCAGTTAATACATCTACTTCTACAGTTGGGTTTCCACGTGAATCAAAAATTTGACGGGCGTGAATGTTTATTATTATACTCATAATTAAAATTTTATTTTTATAGAAATCAGATCACAATATACAAATACAAGACTCATTTTCAGTGGAATTATATCAGATTTAGTAGGATTTTTTACTATATCGTTTTCGGGAATAACTCCAAACGTGAAATTTAAATTTTACTAAATTAAGAAATAAAATATAAAATCTTGAGTAGCTATCCAAAGACGTTTAAAATCAAAATTCTATACTCTTCTCATCAATTATAGAATGCAGTCTGAAATATGCTTTATTTTTCTTTTCCTAGTTTGAAACCAAGTTGAATTCCTATATGGGTAGCAAAATAAGGATCTTCACGATCAGTAAATCCCATTCCAAGGCCAAGATTTAAATTCAGTTTGAAATTGCTATTATAAACACGTTGGAAACCCCAAACAGGTCCCAAAAAACCACTATAATCCTTGTTGAGTTGCATATCACCAATGATAGGTTCTCCACTTGAAATAGTAGCCGAAGCTGCAATATAATTACCACTGTTCTCTGAGATTTTTTTGTCTTTTTGAGCTCGCTTCTTCAAATTATAATAATGGCGATACTGTACCTGAAATTGTGGATAAACCCCATATTCAGGCTTATCGAGATAGGAAGCATCATGATAAACAAATCCTGCTCCAAGCATCAAATCAACCGTAGAGTTGGTAGAAGTGCTTACTTCATATTCTGCGGAAGGAATTAAAAAATTTAAGGAAAATTGGTCAGTTGTTTCTTGAGCTTGAATGTTGAAACTTAAAAATAAGAATGTAAATGTTGAGAGTAATATTTTATTCATAAATAGGTGGATTAATGAATTCATGATTATTTTGAAGAATTCTTAATTTTAATATCAAAAAAAAGGCCGAAAATTATATTTTTGGCCTTTTTTTTGAGCTTTAAAGAAAATTAATTGTATATCCGTTTAGAGTCCAGTGACCAAATTATCCTATCTGAAATGGTCGCGTCACCCAGTCCCGAACCATCGGGAGCTTCAGGGTCTTATACCACATATTTGAGATGCTGAAGCAAGTTCAGCATGACGGTAACAACCTGTAATTAATTAATAAAAAACTATTTACTGGAACAAAAGCGGACATACAGAAAATTAATTTTTAGAAGCTTTTATCCTATCTATAAATTCATCGAATAAATAGTTAGCATCGTGTGGTCCGGGACTAGCTTCGGGATGATATTGAACTGAAAAACAATTCTTATTTGTGATCTCCATTCCTCCGACTGTATTATCATTTATACACACATGTGTGATCTTTACATTTGGATGCGCTTCAGTCTCTGCTCTATCCACAGAAAAACCATGATTTTGTGAAGTGATCTCCCCTTTCCCGGTCTTCAAATTCAGAACCGGATGGTTAATACCCCTATGCCCATGATGCATCTTATAAGTAGAAATACCATTTGCTATGGCTATTACTTGATGTCCCAAACAAATTCCAAATAATGGATGATCCTTCTCTAAAATTGATTTGGTCAAATTGATAGCAGCACTAAGTGGTTGTGGGTCACCAGGACCATTAGAAAGAAAATATCCATCAGGATTCCAAGAACTCATTTCTTCATAAGTAGCATCAAATGGAAATACCTTTACATAAGCATCTCTTTCAGAAAGATTGCGAAGGATATTCTTTTTGATACCAATATCCAATGCTGCAATTTTGTAGGTAGCATTTTCATTTCCAAAAAAATAAGGTTCTTTAGTAGATACCTTTGAAGCCAATTCCAAACCATCCATATCTGGCACCGCTTTCAATTGCTCTTTAAGTCCTTCTAAATTATCTACATCTGTAGAAATAATTGCATTCATAGCTCCGTTTTCACGGATGTAAGCAACCAAAGCTCTGGTGTCTACATCTGAAATAGCAAAAAGGTCACTTCCATCTAAAAAACTAGACAAGGAACCATCTGCCGAGGGACGTGAATAATTATAGCTGAAATTCTTACAGATGAGTCCTGAGATTTTAGCCTTATCAGATTCATTTTCTTCCTCCTTTACTCCATAATTACCTATATGAGCATTGGTAGTAACCATTAACTGTCCGAAATACGAGGGATCTGTAAATATCTCCTGATACCCAGTCATTCCCGTATTAAAACATACTTCTCCTACTGCACTTCCATCTTTATCTCCAACAGATTTCCCATGAAAGATGGTACCGTCTGCCAAGAGAATGATCGCTTTTTTTCTTGTTTGGTATTTCATAATAATATTCCAGGTACTAATTAGTTTTTAACTTCGAGTGGCAAAATTAATTAAATGGTAGCAACCAAAAATATAATTCCCACTTTTATGTTTAAAAAAAAAGGGATAAACCTTAATGGCTTATCCCTTTTTATAATTTTGATTAGAAAAGAATCATTGTTAGTCTTCTTTTTCATCGTCTTTTTTGTCAGCTTTCTTTTCAGAAGTTTTAGTTTCAGCTGTTGCTGTAGTTTCTTCTGTAGCTTTCTTTTTACCTCTACGAGTAGATTTTTTCTTCTCTGGCTTCGTAAGATTGTAGATCTCGTTGTAATCAACTAATTCTATCATTGCCATATCCGCGTTATCACCAAGTCTATTACCTAGTTTGATAATTCTTGTATAACCACCCGGACGGTCACCTATCTTAGGAGCAACATCTCGGAACAATTCTGCTACGAAATCTTTCTGACGAAGTTTAGCGAAAACCAATCTTCTGTTGTGAGTTGTATCTTCCTTAGATTTTGTGATCAAAGGCTCTACAAACTGCTTTAAAGCTTTTGCTTTAGCTACAGTAGTATTTATACGTTTATGCTCAATTAGGGAACACGCCATGTTAGCCAACATAGACTTACGGTGTGCCGTTTTTCTTCCTAAATGATTTATTTTTTTTCCGTGTCTCATTACTATTCTCTTTTAGACTAAGATTTCCTGTGAAGGATCGTACTAGTCTTTATCCAATTTATATTTTGAAAGATCCATTCCAAAGTTTAAACCTTTATTATTCACAAGCTCTTCAAGCTCGGTTAAAGATTTCTTCCCGAAATTACGGAACTTCATCAAGTCATTTTTGTTGTAGGATACTAAATCACCCAAGGTATCAACTTCAGCAGCCTTTAAGCAGTTAAGTGCTCTAACAGAAAGATCCATATCTACCAATTTGGTTTTTAGCAACTGTCTCATGTGAAGGGATTCTTCATCATAAGTTTCAGTTTGTGCTATCTCATCTGCCTCTAGCGTTATACGCTCATCAGAGAACAACATGAAATGGTGGATCAAGGTTTTTGCAGCTTCTGTTAATGCATCCTTAGGATGTATAGAACCATCTGATATAATTTCAAAAACCAATTTTTCATAATCGGTTTTTTGCTCTACACGAAAGTTCTCTATGCTATATTTTACATTTTTGATTGGTGTGTAAACCGAATCTGTAAAGATAGTACCTAGAGGTGCATTTGCTTTTTTGTTTTCTTCTGCAGGAACATACCCACGACCTTTTTCCACCGAAAGTTCCATATTGAAACTCACTTTTTTATCAAGGTTACAAATCACTAAATCTGGATTTAGAATTTGAAAACCTGAAATAAATTTTTGGAAATGGCCAGCTGTAAGTTGTTCTTGTCCAGAAACAGAAATTGTAACGGCTTCATTGTCTATTTCATCAATTTGCCTTTTAAACCTTACTTGTTTTAGGTTTAATATAATTTCTGTAACATCTTCCACTACCCCAGGGATAGTAGAGAATTCGTGGTCAACTCCTTCAATGCGAACTGAAGTGATTGCGAATCCTTCTAAAGATGATAACAGTACTCTCCTTAAAGCGTTACCAACAGTTAATCCATATCCTGGTTCCAAAGGGCGAAACTCAAACTTCCCTTCGAATTCAGTGGAATCAATCATTATAACTTTATCGGGCTTCTGAAAATTTAGTATTGCCATATTACGACTTCTGTGAATTATTATTTCGAATATAATTCGACTATGAATTGTTCATTTATATTTTCTGGAATCTGTACTCTTGCAGGAACAGAAACAAAAGTTCCTTGCTTAGTCTCATTGTTCCAGGTCATCCACTCGTAAGTGGCACTTGAATTTGCTAACGAATTAGTTATCGCTTCTAAAGATTTAGATTTCTCTCTTACCGCAATTACATCTCCTGGCTTCACTTGGTAAGATGGGATGTTTAAAACATCACCGTTTACAGTAATATGTCTGTGAGAAACTAATTGTCTCGCACCACTTCTCGAAGGAGAAACTCCCATTCTGTAAACTACATTATCTAATCTAGATTCACATAATTGCAAAAGAACCTCACCAGTAATTCCTGTTGATCTGGTTGCTTTTTCAAACATGTTTCTGAACTGACGTTCTAATACACCATACGTGTATTTTGCCTTTTGCTTCTCCATTAACTGGATTGCATATTCAGATTTTTTACCTCTTCTACGGTTGTTACCATGTTGTCCCGGAGGGTAATTTCTTTTTTCGAAAGACTTGTCATCTCCGAATATAGCCTCGCCAAATTTACGAGCTATTTTAGTCTTTGGACCAGTATATCTTGCCATTGAAAATTGTTTTTTTTAAGAAAGCGATTATGAATTAAGGTCACTGTCCTTCGATAATCTCATTGCCTTCTCGTTTATACTTAATAATTAATTAAACTCTACGTCTTTTAGGAGGTCTACATCCATTGTGTGGCAAAGGAGTAACGTCGATAATTTCGGTTACTTCAATTCCTGAATTGTGTAAAGAACGCATTGCTGATTCTCTACCATTTCCTGGTCCCTTAACATATACTTTCACTTTTCTTAAACCAGCTTCATGTGCAACTTTCGATGCATCTTCAGCAGCTAATTGAGCAGCGTAAGGAGTGTTTTTCTTAGATCCTCGAAAACCCATTTTACCGGCAGATGACCAAGAGATTAAATCTCCTTTTTTATTTGTTAAAGAAATAATGATATTATTAAAAGAAGCAGTAATATGCGCTTCTCCATTAGACTCAACGATTACTTTACGTTTCTTTTGAGCAGTTTTTTGAGTTTTTGCCATCTTACTTATTATTTAGTTGCTTTCTTCTTATTAGCAACTGTTTTTCTTCTACCTTTTCTGGTTCTTGAATTGTTCTTAGTTCTTTGTCCTCTTAATGGAAGACCAGATCTATGACGCACACCACGGTAACATCCTATATCCATAAGACGCTTAATACTCATTTGTACTTCTGAACGTAATTCACCTTCAATTTTAAAAGTTCCAACAGCTTCACGAATTCTACCAATCTGGTCATCGTCCCAATCTGAAACTTTTATACTCTCATCTACATCAGCTTCCTTCAGGATTCTTTCAGCCCTACTTTTGCCAATTCCGAAGATATAGGTCAATGCTATAACTCCGCGTTTTTGTTTTGGTATATCAACACCTGCAATTCTAGCCATAACTTAACCTTGTCTTTGTTTAAATTTTGGATTCTTTTTGTTAATCACGTAAAGTCTACCTTTTCTGCGCACTATTTTGCAGTCGGCACTTCTTTTTTTAACTGATGCTCTTACTTTCATCTTAATTAGTATCTGTAAGTTATTCGAGCCTTAGATAAATCGTAAGGACTCATTTCTAATTTCACTTTATCACCGGGAAGTAATTTAATATAATGCATACGCATTTTTCCCGAAATATGAGCGGTCACTACGTGTCCGTTCTCAAGTTCCACACGAAACATAGCATTTGATAATGCTTCTATAATTGTTCCGTCTTGTTCTATTGCTGATTGCTTTGCCATAGTTATGCTACTGCTTTTCTATTTTTTCCGGTTTTCATCAAACCATCATAATGTCTATTTAACAAGTACGAATTAACTTGTTGCATAGTATCAATCGCAACCCCCACCATAATTAATAGAGAGGTACCTCCAAAGAACAATGCCCATCCCTGTTGTACACCCAACAGTTGATACACTATAGCAGGGAACACTGCTATAAGAGCGAGGAAAATTGAACCCGGAAGGGTTATCTGAGACATGATCCTATCTAAGTACTCTGCTGTGTCTCCACCTGGACGAATTCCAGGAATAAATCCACCGCTTCGCTTAAGATCATCTGCCATTTTATTAGTAGGTACTGTAATTGCCGTATAAAAGTATGTGAATACTATAATTAATAAGGCAAATACTAAGTTGTACCAAAAACCAAATATATCGCTAAACGCAGCTGCTACTCCTTGCGAAGTCTCTCCATCAGAAAGTCCCGCAACCGCAGCCGGTATAAACATTATTGCTTGAGCAAAGATAATAGGCATTACTCCAGAAGCATTTAATTTAAGTGGAATGTATTGTCTTGATCCAAATACATTCTTCTCATATCCTCCAGATGCCGTTCTTCGCGCATACTGTACCGCTATTTGCCGGACCGCCATCACTAACATGATACAGGCCATTATAATAGCGAACCAGATTACCAATTCTATAAGGATCATAACTAATCCACCATTAGACTCAAACACTCTGGAAGCGAATTCCTGAATAAAAGCCTGAGGCAATGTTGCTATAATACCAACCATAATTAATAAGGAAATACCATTCCCTATTCCTTTATCGGTAATTTTTTCACCCAACCACATTGCAAATATAGTTCCTGTAGTAAGAATTATTACTGAGGATGCAACGAAAGTTACAGTATTACCCAACAAAAAGGCACTTTGAGGTAAGGTAGCAAACAAGTTATAGATATAACCAGGACCTTGAACTAAGGTAATAGCTATAGTTAACCATCTGGTTATTTGGTTAATCCTTCTTCTTCCACTTTCTCCTTCTTTCTGAAGTTTCTGTAAATAAGGAACCGCAATACCCATTAACTGCACCACAATGGAAGCAGAAATGTAAGGCATAATCCCTAATGCAAAAACGGAAGCGTTAGAAAAAGCACCACCTGTAAACGCATTAAGTAGACCCAAAAGTCCACTTTCAGTTTGACTAGCTAGGTTAGATAACTGTGAAGCATCTATCCCAGGAAGTACAACCTGCGCACCAAAACGGTATACCAATAACAAACCAAGGGTCACTAAAATTCTATTTTTTAGCTCCTCAATTTTCCAAATATTTTTTATAGTATTGATAAATTTCATAGTATATCTATTATAAAGTAACTACTTCTCCTCCGGCAGCTTCGATAGCTTCCTTGGCTGAGGCAGTAAATTTATGAACAGATATTTTCAATGTTGCTTTTAATTCCCCTCTACCTAATATCTTTACTAATTCGTTTTTACGAGCCAGTCCGTTTTCTACTAAAACTTGCATATCAACGGTGTCTTTAATACGTCCGTTATCTACAAGTCCCTGAAGTGTATCAAGGTTAATCCCTTGATAATCTTTACGGTTAATGTTGGTAAAACCAAATTTAGGCACTCTTCGTTGGAGTGGCATTTGCCCTCCTTCAAAACCTATCTTTCTAGAGTAACCAGAACGAGATTTAGCCCCCTTATGTCCACGGGTGGCTGTTCCTCCTTTACCAGATCCTTCTCCTCTACCTACACGTTTACTGTTATTTTGAACTGAACCTTTTGCAGGTCTTAAGTTACTTAAATCCATGTGAGTTTATTATTTTGTTTCCGCTACAGAAACTAAGTGTTGAACTTTATTTACCATACCAAGGATGTTTGGTGTGTTCTCGTGCTCTACAACTTGGTTAAGTCTTCTTAAACCAAGTGCTTCTAAAGTACGTTTCTGGTTTGCAGTACGTTTAATCGCACTTTTAACCTGCTTTACATATATCTTTGCCATCTTGTCCTTGTATTATCCTTTAAAAACTTTGTCTAATGTAATACCACGTTGTTTTGCTACAGTTTGAGCACTACGCAATTGCAATAGGGCATCAAAAGTTGCTTTAACAACATTATGCGGGTTTGAAGATCCTTGGTTTTTTGAAAGTACATCATGTACACCAACAGCCTCCAATACGGCACGAATTGCACCACCAGCTATTACTCCGGTACCTGTTGCAGCAGGGATCAATAAAACCCTTGCTCCACCATATTTACCTTTTTGCTCATGAGGAATAGATCCTTTATAAATAGGAATTCTTACCAAATTCTTTTTGGCATCCTCTATAGATTTTGCGATTGCACTAGCAACGTCTTTAGATTTTCCTAAACCCTGACCCACTACTCCATTCTCATCACCTACAACTACAATAGCAGAAAAACCAAATGCTCTACCACCTTTTGTAACTTTTGTAACACGTTGCACACCAACCAAACGATCTTTTAATTCAAGACCTGCTGGTTTTACAAGTTCTACATTTTTATAATCTTGATACATATCTTATTAGAATTTTAGTCCTCCTTCACGAGCACCATCTGCCAATGATTTAACTCTTCCGTGATATAAATAACCACCTCTATCAAAAGAGATCGAATCTATTCCGGCCTTTAACGCTTTTTCTGCTATAGCTTTACCAACTAAGGCTGCTTTATCTAATTTATTACTGTCAGATGCAGTTACGTCTTTATCTCTAGAAGAAGCAGCAACCAAAGTTTTGCCTTTAACATCGTCTACTATTTGAGCATAAATTTCTTTATTACTTCTAAATATAGCCAGTCTTGGGCGACTTTCGGTTCCCGTAATATTTTTACGGATACTCTTCTTAATCTTTGTTCTTCTTGCTTGTTTTGAAAATGCCATATCTACACTTTATTAAGCTGATTTACCAGCTTTTCTTCTTAATTGTTCTCCTACAAACTTAATTCCTTTTCCTTTATACGGCTCTGGAGCACGGAAAGAACGGATTTTAGCTGCTATTTGACCAACCAATTGTTTATCATGAGAAGACAATTTCACGATTGGGTTTTTACCTTTATCTGAAACAGTCTCTACCTTCACCTCTGGTGCTAGTTCAAAAACAATATTATGAGAGAAACCAAGAGCTAGTTCTAATTTTTGTCCTTGGCTGGAAGCACGATAACCTACTCCTACCAATTCCAATTGTTTAGTATACCCTTTAGATACTCCTTCAATCATATTATTTACCAAAGCTCGGTAAAGTCCGTGCTTCGCTTTTTGGTCCTTCTTATCTGAAGAGCGCTCAAAAGTAATCAAATCATCTTCAATTTTCACATCGATGTCTTTAATTTCTTGAGTTAATTCTCCCAATTTTCCTTTTACCGTCACAAACCCTTCATTTAGGCTAACTGTAACGCCTTCTGGGATAGTGATTGGGTTTTTACCTATTCTTGACATTTCTTAAGTCTTTAAGTATTAGTAAACGTAGCATAAAACTTCACCACCAACTTTTTCAGCTTGGGCTTGTCTACCTGTCATTACTCCGTGAGAAGTAGAAACGATAGCAATACCAAGACCGTTTAAGATACGTGGCAATTCATTTGCTCCAGCGTATTTACGTAAACCGGGTTTACTTATTCGTTGAATGTTCTTAATTACCGGATCTTTAGTAAGCTTGTCGTACTTAAGAGCTATCTTGATAGAACCTTGAGCGGTAGTATCTTCAAACTTGTAACTAAGAATATATCCTTGATCGAATAATATTTTAGTGATCTCCTTTTTAAGATTAGATGCTGGTATCTCAACCACTCTGTGGTTTGCTGCTACCGCATTTCTAATTCTTGTTAAATAATCTGCAACTGGATCTGTAGTCATTTTTTCAATTTACGATAACGGTTTTCAGTCCACGATAGCTATCGGGATGAACCTTTCATCAATTTATAATATTACCAACTAGCTTTTCTTACTCCTGGAATTAATCCTTGGTTAGCCATTTCTCTAAACATAACTCGAGAAAGACCAAATTGTCTCATGTATCCTTTAGGTCTTCCTGTTAATTTACAACGGTTGTGTAAACGAACTGGAGAGGCATTTTTTGGAAGTTTTTGTAATCCTTCAAAATCACCAGCTTCTTTCAAAGCTTTGCGTTTTTCAGCATATTTCTTCACAATTGCTTGTCTCTTCACCTCACGGGCTTTCATTGATTCTTTAGCCATATCTTAATTCTTTTTAAAAGGTAAACCTAGTTCCGTTAGCAATGATTTTGCTTCCTTGTCTGTTGGCGCGGAAGTTACAAAAGTGATATCCATTCCTGAAATTTTATTCACTTTATCAATATCGATCTCCGGGAAAATGATTTGTTCAGTAATACCTAAATTGTAATTACCTCTTCCATCAAATCCTGTAGCTTTAATACCGCTAAAATCACGAACTCTTGGAAGAGCAGATGTGATAAAACGATCTAGGAATTCATACATTCTTTCGCCACGTAAGGTAACTTTTGCCCCAATTGGCATTCCTTTACGCAATTTAAAAGAAGCAACATCCTTTTTAGAAATGGTTGATACCGCTTTTTGACCAGTGATCATTGATAATTCATCAATTGCATGGTCAATAAGTTTCTTATCTGCAACAGCTGCTCCAACTCCACGGCTTAAAACTATCTTTTGTAGTTTTGGAACCTGCATGATGTTAGAGTAACTGAATTCTTCTGTAAGAGAAGACACTACTCTGTCTTTATACTCTTGTTTAAGTCTTGGTACGTATGCCATAACTAAATTACTTCATTTGATTTTTTGGAAAATCTAACCTTCTTACCATCTTCCATTCTATAACCAATACGGGTAGAATCTCCCTTTTTATCGATTAAAGATAAGTTGGATAAATGGATAGGTGCTTCCTTCTTAACTATCCCTCCTTGTGGGTTAGATGCACTTGGCTTCTCATGTTTTGAGACCATATTTACACCTTCCACAATTGCTTTATTTTTATCTCGAAGAATTTTCTGAACTTTTCCTTCTTGACCTTTATGGTCTCCGGCAATAAGTCTAACTGTATCTCCAGATTTTATTTTCAGCTTTGTCATTATTTCAATGTATTAAAGCACCTCTGGTGCTAATGATACAATCTTCATGAATTGTTTATCACGAAGTTCACGTGCTACTGGACCAAATACACGAGTACCGCGCATTTCGCCAGTTGGGTTTAGAAGAACACATGCGTTATCATCAAAACGGATATATGATCCATCTGGTCTACGCACTTCTTTCTTGGTACGAACAACTACTGCCGTTGAAACTGCACCCTTCTTAATGTTTCCATTAGGTGTAGCTTCCTTAACGCTGACAACTATTTTGTCTCCAACAGAAGCGTATCTTCTTTTTGTACCTCCTAATACTCTTATGGTCAAAACTTCTTTTGCCCCGGTATTATCTGCTACTCTTAATCTAGACTCTTGTTGTACCATTTTACTTAGCTCTTTCTATAATTTCTATTAATCTCCAACATTTAGATTTACTCAATGGACGAGTCTCCATTATTTTTACTGTATCTCCAATGTTGCAGTCATTTGTTTCGTCGTGAGCCACGTATTTTTTCGTTTTTAAAACGAATTTACCATACATGGGATGTTTTACCTTTTTAACTTCAGCAACCACAATGGATTTCTGCATTTTGTTACTGGTAACTACACCTATACGCTCTTTTCTTAAATTTCTTTTTTCCATCTTTCAGCAGAATAACACTTATTGTTGTTGTTCTCTTTTAGTTAACTCTGTAGCAATTCTCGCTATAGATTTTCTTACAACTCTTAGTTGTATTGGGTTCTCCAATGGCGAAACTGCGTGAGCCATTTTTAAATCTGAATATGCTTTTCTGGACTTACTAAGTTCTTCTTGTAAATCTACTACAGATGATTCTCTTACTTCTGATTGTTTCATAACTTCTCTTAATTAAGCTTGATAATCTCTAGCTACAATAAACTTAGTTTTCACAGGCAATTTCTGTGCTGCAAGACGCAATGCTTCTTTTGCAACATCATAAGGAACTCCTCCTATTTCAAATAAGATTCTTCCCGGTTTTACAACTGCTGCCCAATATTCTACAGCACCCTTACCTTTACCCATACGTACTTCAAGAGGTTTCTTTGTAATAGGCTTGTCTGGAAATATTTTAATCCATAACGAACCTTCTCTTTTCATAAAACGAGTAGCGGCAATACGAGCTGCTTCTATTTGACGTGCAGTAAGGAAACTTGAGTCCAATGATTTGATCCCGAATGTTCCGTTTGAAAGTCTATGCCCTCTTTGAGAGTTTCCTTTCATACGGCCCTTTTGCATCTTACGATATTTTGTTCTTTTAGGCTGTAACATTTTTGTTTCTTTAAAAATTTACTTTCTACGACGTGGCTTGTTGTTACCTCCTCGTGCTGGTCCGGATTTTCCTCCTGGCTTCTTGGTAGTCATACCAACAAGTGGGGAAAGTTCTCTTTTTCCGTAAACCTCACCTTTCATGATCCATACTTTAACACCAAGCCTACCATAAGTAGTATGTGCCTCAACTAAAGCATAATCAATATCGGCTCTAAAAGTCGACAAAGGAATTCTTCCATCTTTGTAATGTTCTGAACGAGCCATCTCTGCTCCGTTCAAACGACCTGAAATTTGAATTTTAATACCTTCAGCATTCATTCTCATAGCGGCTGCAATAGCCATTTTGATAGCACGACGGTAAGAAATACGATTCTCAATTTGTCTAGCAACACTAGAACCTACTAAGTGAGCATCTAATTCTGGTCTCTTGATTTCAAAGATGTTAATTTGAACGTCTTTGTCAGTAATTTTCTTAAGCTCTTCTTTCAACTTGTCTACCTCTTGTCCACCTTTCCCGATAATGATACCAGGTCTTGCAGTAGTGATAGTAACGGTTACAAGTTTAAGAGTACGCTCGATAATTACTCTGGATACACTCGCTTTTGATAAACGAGCATGGATATACTTTCTAATCTTATCGTCTTCGGCTAATTTATCGCCGTAGTCATTTCCTCCGTACCAGTTGGATTCCCATCCTCTAATGATACCAAGGCGATTCCCGATTGGATTTGTTTTCTGTCCCATACTCTTAGCTTTGTGTATTTTTATTGTCACCAATCACAATTGTAACGTGGTTGGAACGTTTTCTAATTCTGTGTGCGCGACCTTGTGGTGCAGGACGAAGTCTCTTCAACATACTCCCACCGTCTACGCGTATCTCTTTTACAAATAAATCTGCTTCCTCAATGTTAGCATCTTCATTTTTGGCTTGCCAGTTAGCAATAGCAGAAAGAAGTAATTTCTCCAATCTACGTGATGCTTCCTTAGAGCTAAATCTCAACACATGAAGCGCTCTTTCTACTTTTTCACCGCGTACTAAATCTGCAACTAATCGCATTTTTCTTGGCGAAGTAGGGCAGTTATTCAGTTTTGCAAAAGCTACTAGCTTTTTAGCCTCTTTTGTCTGATCTGCTTTTTCTCTTTTACGAACTCCCATAGCTTCAGTTATCTTTTACCTTTATTTTTCGCACCTACGTGACCTCTAAAAGATCTAGTTGGTGAAAATTCTCCTAATTTGTGTCCTACCATATTCTCTGTTACATATACAGGGACAAATTGTTTCCCGTTATGTACAGCGATAGTTTGCCCAACGAAATCTGGAGTTATCATTGAGGCTCTAGACCAAGTCTTGATTACCGTCTTTTTTCCAGCTTCTACATTGGTAGCAACTTTCTTTTCTAACTTATAGTGAACGTAAGGTCCTTTTTTTAATGAACGTGCCATATCTTATTATTTCTTTCTACGTTCTACAATATACTTATTACTCGCTTTTGTCTTAGATCGGGTTCTATAACCTTTAGCAGGTATACCTTTTCTAGAACGTGGGTGACCTCCAGAAGATTTTCCTTCACCACCACCCATTGGGTGATCCACAGGATTCATCACTACTGGTCTTGTTCTTGGTCTTCTTCCCAACCATCTGCTTCTACCTGCTTTACCAGATACAATTAACTGATGATCACTATTCGAGATAGCTCCGATAGTAGCCATACAAGTAACTAACACCCTTCTAATTTCTCCTGAAGGAAGTTTGATAGTTGCATACTTACCCTCTTTTGCCACTAACTGAGCAAAAGCACCTGCACTACGAGCCATCACAGCTCCTTGCCCAGGACGTAATTCTATACAAGAAATAACAGTTCCTAACGGCACTGCAGAAAGCGGCATTGCATTTCCAATATTTGGAGCAGCACTATCAGCGTCAGAAACAATGTTCTGATCTACCTGAAGACCATTTTGAGCAATTACATATCTTTTCTCACCATCTTGATAATTCAAAAGAGCGATAAAAGCCGTTCTGTTAGGATCATATTCTATAGACGCAACTGTAGCAGGAACTCCATGCTTGTCACGTTTAAAATCGATAATTCTGTAACGTCTTTTGTGACCACCACCTTTATAGCGCATGGTCATTTTTCCCTGACTGTTTCTACCACCTGACTTTTTAATCGGAGCTATTAAACTCTTCTCCGGCTTATCAGTAGTAATGGCGTCAAAACCATTAACTACTCTAAAACGCTGACCAGGGGTGATTGGTTTTAATTTTCTAACTGACATTCTTTAATCTTAAAGATTACTGTATAAATCAATAGTTTCACCTTCCGCCACCTGTACTAATGCTTTCTTATAAGCACTTGTTTTACCAGTGATCACTCCCGTTTTTGTAAAACGAGATTTACGATCTGGACGGACATTAATTGTGCGAACTTTAGTAACTGAAACTCCATAAGCAGACTCTATTGCGCCTTTAATTTCAATCTTGTTCGCCTTATTATTAACAACGAACGAATAACGGTTATTCAACTCGCTATCTGCTGTCGCTTTTTCTGTAATAATAGGTTTTATTAAGATACTCATATCGTTTATTTACTTAAATTCAACTCAATTCCTTCTAAAGACCCTTCTACAAACACAAGGTTATTTGCGTTTAGTATTTTGTAAGTACTTAATTCTGAACTACTTACAACTTCGGTGCCTTTTAAATTGCGTGACGACAAATATACATTTTTATTCGAGTCACCCAACACTATAAGAGATTTTTTCTTATCTACACCCAAACCTTTTAAAACATCTATGAAGTTTTTAGTTTTTGGAGTGTCAAATTGAAAATCTTCCACTATGATAATTGCTTTATCATTTGCCTTAATAGAAAGAGCAGATTTTCTTGCTAATCTCTTTAAGTTCTTGTTCAATTTAAAACCATAGTTTCTAGGGCGTGGTCCAAACATACGTCCTCCACCTCTAAAAATACCAGATTTTATACTACCAGCACGAGCTGTACCAGTACCTTTTTGTTTTTTAATCTTACGTGTACTTCCTGTAATTTCCGCACGCTCTTTAGCTTTGTGCGTTCCTTGACGTTGATTAGCCAAGTATTGTTTTACATCAAGATATACAGCATGATTGTTAGGCTCTATTCCGAAAACAGAATCTGAAAGGTTCACCTTTCTTCCTGTTTCTTTTCCTTTAATATCTACAACTGCTATTTCCATTACTTCTGAATGATTACATATGAGTTATTATGACCAGGAACACATCCTTTTACCACAAGTAGATTTTTATCTGCAACTACTTTTAAAACTCTTAAGTTTTCTAATTTAACTTTGTCACCACCCATACGGCCAGCCATACGCATTCCCTTAAATACTCTTGCAGGATATGACGCAGCACCAATCGATCCAGGGGCTCTTAAACGGTTATGTTGACCGTGAGTAGCTTGTCCTACTCCGGCAAATCCGTGTCTCTTTACTACACCTTGAAAACCTTTACCTTTGCTTGTTCCTGAAATATCCACGAACTCACCTTCAGTAAAATGTTCTACAGTGATACTATCACCTAATTTGTGATCCCCATCAAAACCTTTAAATTCAACGACTTTACGCATTGCTGCTACACCGGCTTTTTTAGCATGCCCAGTGGCAGCTTTGTTAGCGGTCTTTTTGTCATCGAAACCTAATTGAAGAGCTTCATACCCGTCAACTTCTTTGGTTCTGACTTGGGTAATTACGCAAGGACCAGCTTGTATAACGGTACAAGGAATATTCTTCCCGTTCTCGTCAAAAATGCTAGTCATGCCTATTTTTTTTCCTATTAACCCAGACATAATTAATTATTGATTAAATTAAAATTATTTATTTAAAAATATTCAGGACTGAAAATACTTCCAATCCTGAATGTATTTTTCCGTTTTTCCCTCGACAACTGCTCAGGACATGTAATTGAAAGTATTAACTTTCATAATATCCCGAATAAATTCGGGATGGATATTTCTAGCCTTTTGTTTCACTTAAGCTCACAAAAGCCAAGAATTATCACACTTTAATCTCTACTTCTACTCCGCTTGGTAATTCCAATTTCATTAAAGCATCAATAGTCTTAGATGATGAACTATATATGTCCAACAATCTTTTATAAGAGCTTAACTGAAACTGCTCACGCGCTTTTTTGTTAACGTGTGGAGAACGTAATACTGTAAAGATTTTTTTGTGTGTTGGTAATGGGATTGGTCCCGTTACTACAGCACCCGTAGTTTTTACGGTTTTTACGATTTTCTCTGCAGACTTATCCACTAAGTTATGATCGTAAGATTTAAGTTTTATTCTGATTTTTTGACTCATATCCCTATTATTAATCGTTTGTACCTTTAGCTGCTTTTATAACTGCTTCAGAAATATTTGCTGGAGTTTCAGCATAATGAGCAAATTCCATAGTAGAGGTTGCTCTACCTGAAGACAATGTTCTTAATGTTGTAACGTAACCAAACATTTCAGAAAGAGGCACTTCAGCTTTAATAACTTTTGCACCAGATCTATCTGACATATCGTTTACTTGACCTCTTCTTCTGTTAAGATCACCTACGATATCTCCCATGTTTTCTTCCGGAGTTACAACTTCTACTTTCATTATTGGTTCAAGAATAACAGCACCTGCTTTTTTAGCAGCCACTTTATAACCCATTCTTGCAGCCAATTCGAAAGAAAGTTGATCGGAATCTACAGGGTGAAAGGACCCATCTTTCAATATAACTTTTAAAGAATCCATTTTGAAACCCGCTAAAGGACCAGTCTTCATAGCTTCTCTAAATCCTTTTTCCACAGATGGAATAAATTCTTTAGGAATACGCCCACCTTTTACAGAGTCGATAAATTGTAGACCTGGACCTTTAAAATCCTCATCTGCAGGAGACATCTCAAATACGATATCACCAAATTTACCACGACCACCAGATTGCTTCTTATAAATTTCTCTATGATCTGCACTTTTCGTGATAGTCTCTTTATACTCAACTTGAGGCTGACCTTCGTTAACCTCTACCTTGAATTCTCTTTTTAATCTATCTACTAGAATCTCCAAGTGTAATTCTCCCATTCCTGAGATAATAGTTTGTCCTGAAACTTCATCTGTTTTAACCTGGAAAGTTGGATCTTCTTCAGCTAATTTAGCTAAAGCCATTCCCATCTTATCCACATCAGCCTTTGTCTTTGGCTCTACAGCGATACCAATTACCGGTGCAGGGAAATCCATAGATTCCAATGTAATAGGATTCTTCTCATCTGTAAGCGTATCTCCCGTTTTAATATCTTTAAAACCAACGGCCGCTCCAATATCTCCAGCTTCAATCCTATCTATAGGCTCTTGTTTATTAGAGTGCATCTGGTAAATACGTGAAATACGTTCTTTCTTACCAGAACGGTTATTCAATACGTAAGAACCTGCATCCAAAGCTCCGGAGTATACTCTAAAGAAAGCTAAACGTCCTACAAAAGGATCTGTAGCAATTTTAAATGCTAAAGCAGAGAAAGGCGAATCCACATTTGGTTTACGACTCTCTGGTTCTTCAGTATCAGGATTAACACCTATGATAGCTTCTACATCTACAGGAGAAGGCAAGTAGCGCATTACTCCATCCAACATTGCCTGAACACCTTTATTTTTAAAAGCAGAACCACACATCATTGGGATGATAGACATATCTATAGTTGCAGCTCTTAAAGCAGCGATAATCTCATCTTCAGTAATAGAATTTTCATCTTCAAAGAATTTCTCCATTAAAGCTTCATCGTAATCAGCAACTGCCTCTACTAATAAAGTTCTATACTTATTAACATCCTCCATCAATTCCTCTGGAATATCTATAATCTCATAGGTCATTCCATAATCATCTTGATTCCAAATAATTGCTTTTTTGGAAATCAAATCAACTACACCTCTAAAATCATCTTCTTCACCAATTGGAATCTGCAAAGGCACTGGGTTTCCGCCCAACATTGACCTTACCTGATCGCAAACATTAAAGAAGTCAGATCCCTGACGGTCCATTTTGTTTACAAAACCAATACGAGGAACTTTATATTTATCAGCTTGTCTCCATACAGTCTCAGATTGTGGCTCAACACCATCAACCGCACTGAATAAAGCAACCATACCATCCAATACACGTAAAGAACGCTCTACCTCTACGGTAAAATCTACGTGACCAGGAGTATCTATAATATTTACTGTAAATTCTTGATCTCTGTACATCCACTTACAATGGGTCGCAGCAGAAGTAATTGTAATACCTCTTTCTTGCTCTTGCTCCATCCAGTCCATTGTGGCAGCACCATCGTGCACTTCCCCAATTTTGTGACTTATCCCCGTATAATATAATATACGCTCAGTACAAGTGGTTTTACCAGCATCAATATGCGCAGCAATACCTATGTTTCTTGTGAATTTTAAATCTCTTTGTGCCATTTTTTTAGAATCTAAAGTGAGAGAATGCTTTATTAGCTTCAGCCATCTTATGGGTATCTGTTCTTTTCTTAACAGCAGCACCTTCTTCTTTAGAAGCAGCAATTACCTCTGCAGCTAATCTCTGAGCCATAGATTTCTCATTACGCTTTCTAGAATAAGAGATCAACCATTTCATTGCAGTTGAAACTTTACGATCTGGTCTAATTTGCATAGGGATCTGAAAAGTTGCACCTCCAACACGTCTACTTCTTACCTCCACGTGTGGCATTACATTAGAAAGAGCTTCTTTCCAAACCTCAAGGCCTGTTTTCTCTTCGTCTTGTTTTTTCTCCTCTACGATTGCTATTGCATCATAGAATACTTTGAAAGAAACTGATTTTTTACCATCCCACATCATCATGTTAACAAAACGAGTTACTAACTGATCATTAAATTTTGGATCTGGTAAAAGAGGCCTCTTCTTTGCCTGTCTTTTTCTCATGTCTTTACATTAAAAGTTTTTAATTACTTCTTAGGGCGTTTTGCACCGTACTTAGATCTTCTTTGCGTTCTACCTTCAACACCTGCGGTATCTAAGGCACCACGAACAATGTGATATCTAACTCCTGGTAAATCTTTTACCCTTCCGCCTCTAACCAATACTATCGAGTGCTCTTGTAGATTGTGTCCTTCACCAGGGATGTATGCGTTCACTTCTTTTCCATTAGTTAACCTTACCCTTGCAACTTTACGCATTGCGGAGTTAGGTTTCTTAGGAGTAGTTGTGTAAACACGCGTACAAACACCTCGTCTTTGAGGGCACGAATCTAAAGCAGCCGATTTACTCTTCTTGGTTATTTTGGCTCTTCCTTTTCGTACTAATTGTGAAATTGTTGGCATAATTTCTTTTACACTTATTATTGTTATAAAATTACCTTCCCTACTTTTTAGGGTCTGCAAAGGTATGAATAAAAACTAATTATTCAAATCTTAACTCATTAATTTTCAAGTAGAACTCAATTAAATTATTATTAACACGAAATAGATGATAATAATAATAAAAGAAACTAGCTATCCTTCAATGCAGTATTTAATATAAAAAAGGGAGGAATACAAAATACCTTGCAAGAAGCTCAAAGGAATTTATTCCAACTATTGCCTCAAAATATTCGCAAAAAAAATTTATAACATTAGTGATGTTTGACATTTTATAAGGCACCGGAACTTATCAAACGCAAAAGCTGTCAATTGGCTATTAAATTTATATTAAAAAAGTATAATAGGAAAGAAAAAATAATTTTTAAAAATCTACTTTACTAATTAGAACAAAACAGATCTATTTTTACACCTCAATAAAATTAACAAGATCCTAAGTTCAGTCACCAACCACTAATAGATAGACTATTAAATCATCTGAATATGAATTCCAAGATATATCGACCTATAATTTGGGAATATTTTTTTGGTTAATTAACATATTCTTACCACTTTCGCGGCTGGCTAATTCAAATTAATTAAACAATGAAAGCAAAATTCAGTAGTATTTTAACGCTATTACTAGCGTTCGTTGTGCAGATAACTTTTGCACAACAACAGTCCGTAACGGGTACCGTTACCGACGAAGATGGGTTACCTCTACCCGGGGTAAACATAATTATTAAAGGCACTTCAACAGGTGTTCAATCAGATTTCGATGGAAACTATGCAATTCAAGCATCACAAGGTGATGTGTTGGTGTTTTCATTTATAGGTCTTGAAAGAACTGAAAAAACAGTTGGAACTTCTAACACTGTTAGTGTTGTAATGAAGTCAGATGCGTCACAACTAGATGAAGTTGTAGTAACTGCTTTAGGTATTAAGAGAGAGAAAAAATCTTTAGGTTATGCTACTCAAGAGGTAGACGGAGCAGAAGTTTCTGATGTTCCAACAACTAACTTCATGAATTCACTTTCAGGGAAGGTAGCTGGTTTGAACATTAAATCTTCTGGAACTATTGGTGGATCTTCAAACGTGATTATTCGTGGTAGTGCTTCCTTAACCGGAAACAACCAGGCATTGTTTGTAGTTGATGGCACTCCTATAAGTAATGCTAACACGAATGGTTCAAGTCAGCAATCTGGTAGAGGTGGTTATGACTATGGTAATGCCGCTGCGGACATTAATCCAAACAACATTGCTTCCATAAACGTTTTAAAAGGTGCTGCAGCAACTGCACTTTATGGCTCAAGAGCTTCAAACGGAGTGGTAATTATCACCACTAAAAGAGGAAGTAAAGGAAAAGGACTTGGAGTTTCTGTAAGCTCGAGCTTGATGCTCTCCAATGCAGACTCGGAAACCTTGCCAAAATACCAAAACGAATACGGTGCTGGATATGGTGCTTATTATCAATCTGATGATGGTTACTTTAACTTAGATGACATAGACGGTGATGGGACATTAGATGAAACCACTCCATTTACGGAAGATGCTTCCTTTGGAGCAAGATTTGATCCAAACAGATCGATTTACCAATGGAATTCAATATACCCACAATTGGATACTTACCAACAAGCTACTCCATGGTTGCCGGGAGAACGTACTCCTAACGATCTTTGGGGAACAGGTTATACGGCTATCAACTCAGTTGCTTTAGATGGTGGATCTGAAACAGGATCTTTCAGATTATCGGCAAACAATACTTTGCAAGAAGGGAACCTTCCAAACTCTGAGATAAAAAGAAACACTATTTCCTTAAGTGGTACTCAGGATCTATCTGAAAAATTAACCGCATCCGCAAATGTTACTTTTACCAAAACAGACGGTAAAGGAAGATATGGAACAGGGTACGATTCAGGAAACCCAATGCAACAATTCAGACAATGGTATCAAATGAATGTTGATTTGTACGAACAAAGGGATGCATACTTTGCAACAGGTGAAAACATCACTTGGAACCCAAATGGTCCTAATAACTTAGCTCCTATCTATTCTGACAACCCATACTGGACAAGATATGAAAATTACGAAACAGATACTCGTAACAGGTATTTTGGAAATTTAGCTCTTGACTATAAACTAAACGATATTTTCAGCGTTGTAGGTAGATTCTCTTTTGATACATATGATGAATTACAGGAAGAAAGAATAAATGTTGGTAGTGCTGGTGTTGCAAGCTATTCACGTTTTAACAATCGTGTAGCCGAATATAACTACGACCTGATCCTTAACTTTAATAAGGATATTACCGAAGATCTAAACCTTGACGGTAACATTGGAGCCAACCTTAGAAGAAACTCACAAAACTCCATTCGCGCATCTACCAATGGTGGATTGAACGCTCCTGGTTTTTACGCTTTGAGTAACTCTGCTGGACCATTAAATCCTCCTGGAGAATATGATGCAACTTCTATGATTGATGGGGTTTATGCTAGAGCAGGTTTAGGGTATTTAGCTACTTACTACCTTGAAGGAACTATAAGAAGAGATAGATCTTCTACTTTACCAATAGCAAACAACACCTTCTACTATCCTTCTGTCTCTACAAGTATTATTCTTTCTAATATGATTGATGCACAATGGTTGAATTTCACCAAGTTAAGAGCAAACTATGCAGAAGTTGGTAGTGATACAAATGCTTATAATGTATTTAACACCTATTCTGTAACTGCTCCTTTTGGAAGTGCAGGATATGCCAGTAACAACGCTCAATTAAACAACGCTAACCTAAAACCAGAACGTTCTAAATCTTACGAGTTTGGTATAGAGTCTGATTTCCTTAACAGAAGAATAGGATTTGATGTTTCTTACTACAACACTCAAACTGAAGACCAAATTACTCCGGTACCAGTTTCTAATGCAACAGGTTTTGTTACCAAATTTTTAAATGCCGGTGTTGTTGAAAATAAAGGTTTTGAAGTATTGTTGAGATTAAACCCTATTAAAAGTGATGATTTCAACTGGAATATGACAGTTAACTGGGCTAAAAATGAAAGCACAGTTCTTGAGTTAACAGATGGTATAGACAATTTACAGTTAGCTTCTCTTCAGGGAGGAATATCTATTAATGCTTCCCCGGGTCAACCTTATGGAGCAATAAGAGGTACAGATTATATTTATGATGATGCAGGCAACCGTGTGGTTAATACTTCTGGCTACTACGAAAGAACGGCTACAAGTAACAATATCATCGGAAACGTTCAACCAGACTGGACAGGTGGTGTTCAAAATACCTTGAATTACAAAAACCTAAGTTTGAGCTTCCTTATTGATGTTCAAAAAGGTGGAGATATATTTTCGCTTGATACTTGGTATGGTTTTGCTACCGGTCTTTATGATCGTAGTGTTGGTTTAAATGACCTTGGAAATCCTAAAAGAAATACAATCGCCAATGGTGGTGGTGTTGTACTTCCAGGGGTAACCGCAGATGGCGCACCAAATACTGTTAGAGCAAGAACAGATTATTATGCTAACCCATATGGTTATGCCAGAGATGCAAATAAAGGCCACGTTTACGATGCGTCTTTCGTGAAATTAAGAGAGGCTAGTCTTACTTACAATTTCGGAGACAAAATGATTGACGCCTTGCCTATAAACAGTGCCTCACTTTCTTTGATAGGTAGAAACCTTTGGATTATTCATAAGAATATTCCTTATTCTGATCCTGAAGCTGGTTTGAGTTCTGGTAACGTTCAAGGTTACCAATCTGGTGCTTACCCTGCGATAAGAGAAATTGGAGCAAGTGTGAAAATTAACTTTTAATAAAAAATAAAATGAAAAAATATTTTCTAACAATTATTGCGCTCGCAACTTTATGGTCCTGCCAGACAGATGAGCGATATGAAAACCTGAACAGGGATCCTAAAAACCCAACACAGGTTAAAGCTGAATTTTTATTTACTGCTGCTACGAATAGCTTGTCAGATCAAATGACCAGTGCAAACGTGAACACGAACGTTTTCAGGTTCTTTGCTCAGTATTTAACAACCACTACGTATTTGGATGAACCAAACTATGTATTAAATCAGCGTAACATTCCCCAAAATCATTCTTCTGAACTTTACAGAGACGTGATTTTTGATCTACAGAATGCAAAAGCTGTGGTAGAAGCTGACACTGAAATAACTGAAGCTGAAAGAAGTGCCAGATTAGGGCAAATTGAAGTTTTGGAAGTGTATGCTTGGTCTGTTCAGGTAGATACTTTTGGAGATGTTCCTTATACTCAGGCTATAAACGCTGAAGAATTTCCTTCACCAGTTTATGATGATGCGGCTACAATATATGCAGACCTTATTTCAAGGTTGAATGCTGTTGGAGCAAATATTCAGGCCGGACAAGGATTCACCGGTGCAGACATTCTTTATAACGGAGACATGGAAAAGTGGAATAAATTTGCCAACTCCTTGCAACTGCGTTTAGGAATGAGATTATCTGATGTCAACCCAACATTATCTAAATCTACTGCTGAAGCTGCTATTGCAGCCGGTGTTTTCAAATCTAATGAAGATAATGCTCAACTTGTATATCAAAGCAATCCACCAAGAACGAACCCATTATGGGTAGATTTGGTACAAAGTGGAAGAGCAGATTATTTACCTTCAGCTACTATTGTAGATATAATGAATGATCTAGATGACCCAAGAAGAGCAACCTACTTTTTTAATGAAACTGTAGATGACTATATTGGCGGAGTATATGGAGGAAGTAATAACTATGGGTCATATTCTCATGTAGGGGAGGTTTTCTTAGACCCAACTTTACCAGGAATCCTTTTGGATTATGTTGAAGTAGAGTTTAATCTGACTAAAGCTGCAGATTTAGGCTATACAGGAGCAGGAGTTGCAAGTGCACATTACAATGCAGCAATTACCGCATCTATAGAATATTGGGGTGGTAATGCAGCGGATGCAACGGCATATTTAGCGCAACCATCAGTAGCCTATGATGGTTCTAACGAACAATTTGCTACTCAATTTTGGATAGCCATGTTTAACAATTCTTTCGAGGGATGGTCTGTTTGGAGAAAATATGATGCTCCGGCACTTGTGTTACCTGAAGATTCAGGAAGTCCTGTACCCTTGAGATATACATATCCTGTTAATGAGCAAAACCTGAACTTAGCTAACTATGAAGCTGCATCAGCCGCTATTGGTGGAGATGATCAGCAAACTCCTATTTTCTGGGATGTAAATTAAAAAATTAGCATTATAATTAAATATTAAAACACTGAAAATGAAAAAACATTTTAAATCTATAAGCTTATGTCTTCTTATTGCAGTTGGTTTTTCCTCCTGCACTACAGATGACAATAGTTTAGACCCTACCAATCTAGGCGGTTATGCACATTTGACAGATCGTAAAATAAGCGTTTTCGATACAAATACTGACCTAAATTTGAATTTACTCACCGCTTCAGGGGTTACTGTTGAAGCTGTTGAAATCATGCAGGATGGATCGGTCATAGCAAACGCTGTTGTTTCTGGTGAAACTGCTTCATTTAATACATCTACTTTAGGTGCATTAGAAACTGGTAGTATTTCTTTATTTATTTCATCTAGCCTTTCCAATGGAAAAAAAGCAGGAGATCCTGCTTCCATAAGAGTGGCAGATGCTATCTCTTTCGTTGACACAGATGACCAACCTCTACCTGAATCTGTGAAATTCATGGATACTACAACAACAATTTTAGCCTATAGCACATATACCCGCTCGGCAACAATTGATGATGTAACTTTATTCTGGAAGAAGAATGATGCTGGAACTTACGCAGAGTCGAACATGGTATTGGATGTTGATGGAGATGAAATCAATTTAGGTGACATTGACTATACTGAATACGACGCAAAAGTAAATGACACTCTTTATTATAAGTTTGTTGCTAACAGCGGAGCTTTAAGCCAGGAAATAGAAACAAAAATTGCAATTCTTCCACAAACTTTTGGAGCAGCAACTAATGCTACTTTATCTGCTGATGCAGATATGAAAGAATACAATCTAGGTTCTGGAGCGTATGCAGCTGCAGGCGAAACAGGTGAAATGAGCTTTGTAGACCCATCAGGTTTTGAATTAGTTGTTGACTTCGTAAAAGCAACTGTTCCTGCGGGAATGACCGCTGAGGAGTATTTCAACAATACAGACCTAATGGTAGCTGAAGCTGCATTTAATGCAGGTACTAAAACAACCTCTGTTAGTGATGTTAGTAATGGAGATGTATACATCTATGAAATTACAAGACAAAATGAAGATGAAGAAGACTTAGTTTACTACGGTATCATAAAAATTGGTAACACAATTGTTGTAAATGGAATCAACAGCTTTGAGTTTAAATATGCTGAAGGAACTATCATAAGAAAATAGTATTCTTTATTATCATTTAGTTTTATAATTAAAACCCACCTCTCGCGAGGTGGGTTTTTTTATTGGTTATTTTTTATATTCATATTACGACTTCACACCCTTCTTTTAACATTTTATTCTATTAAGGTAATAGGCCTACTGCACTTTTAGGATATGTCCATCCTTTATAAATTATCTTGTGTTATTAACAAATATTCACGTAATTGTACCTACGTATTAATACGAATGGCCATAAATTGTTGAAAGGCTATCAAATTATATTTAAAAATAATTTGCTTTATAAATAATCTTTTATCAAATTTGGCTTGGCTAATTAAAATAAACCAAAATATGAAATCAAATTTTACTCGATTTTTAACGCTATTCTTAGCGTTAATTGCGCAAATGACATTTGCGCAACAACAAACGGTTACAGGAACCGTTACAGACACGGATGGATTACCGCTTCCCGGCGTTAATGTTCTTGTAAAAGCAGGGACTACAGGTACCCAAACTGATTTTGATGGAAAATATTCTATCCAAGCATTTCAGGAAGATGTATTAGTATTTTCCTTTATAGGCTTGGTTAAAGCAGAATATCCGGTAGGAGATCGACGAACTATCAATGTAACTTTAAGTCCAGATGCCGCTACATTAGAGGAAGTGGTAGTAACGGCACTAGGGGTAAAAAGTACTCCACGCTCCGTTAGTTATGCAGTTGAAAATGTAAGTGCAGAAGACATTGAAAACACTGGAGAAACAAACCTTGTTAATTCCTTGGCCTCTAAGGCGGCAGGAGTTAGTGTGGTGAGTGCTTCAGGATCTGTTGGCGCCTCTGCCAATATTCGAATTAGAGGGAATACCTCTATTGGTAGATCGAATAGTCCTCTATTTATAGTTGATGGTGTTCCAATTGATAACTCTTCAACAGGAAACGCGACTGGAGGAACTGATAATTCCAACAGGGCAATTGATATAAATCAAAATGACATTGCTTCTATTGATGTATTAAAAGGTACTGCAGCACAAACTCTATATGGTTTAAGGGCTGCAAACGGAGTGATAATAATCACCACTAAAAAAGGGCAAACTGGCGCCCCAAGCGTTTCAGTTTCTTCTACATTACAATTTAGTGAAGTTAATCAACTTCCAGACCTACAAAAAGAATACGCTCAGGGAAGACCATTGGGCGGTGTACCTACTCACCGAGGACCTGAAACCTTTGAAGGTTTTAGCTGGGGTCCACGTATCTCTTCTTTAGAATACGATGGGGACACAAGTTATCCTTATAGCCGATTTGGGAGATTGGTACCAGAAGGAGAAGGTAATGGTATGGCTGCAAATGCCTACGATCATTCTGACTTCTTTGTAACAGGTGTTTTAGATGAGCAAAATGTTTCAGTTCGCGGAGGTTCAGAAAAAATAAAGTATTTCCTATCTGGAGGGAAACTGCATCAAACGGGGGTTGCACCTACCGAAGAGTTTGACAGGCGTTCGTTCAGAGCGGATGTTAGCGCTAAGCTGAGAGAAGATTTTGAGGTTTCTGCAAGTGGAACTTATGTTACTTCAGGTGGACGTAGAGTTCAAAGAGGTTCTAATGTTTCGGGAATTATGTTAGGTCTTTTGAGGACTACTCCATCATTCGATAATGGTAACGGCTTAACTGGTCGTTTAGCGGCATCCACTCCAGGTACTTATGAACTGCCAGATGGTAGTCAGAGGAGTTATCGTGCTGGGGTTTATGACAACCCATACTGGACCGTGGCTAAAAACCCTTCAACTGATGATGTTAAACGTTTTATAGGAAGATTATCATTCGATTACAAACCATTGGACTGGGCTACTTTAAGAGGAACCTTGGCTTACGATCAATATTCTGATGTTAGAAAAGCAGGGGTTGATATTAATTCTGCCGGTAATCCTCAAGGTCAGGTGTCAGATCTCACTATTTTCAGTGAAGACATCAATTCACAGCTTCTATTTTTAATAGATAAGAATATTTCAGACAACATTACATTTAATAGTGTAATAGGTTATGACGGTTTCACAACCCAAAGTTTAACCAGAGAGTCAATAGGTAACAGTCTTACTATACCAGGATTTTTCCATGTTTCTAACACTGCAAGCCAAGCTGTATTTGAGGGTGTGGGAAGAAAAAAATTAGATGCGCTTTTGGCTGATGCAAAGTTTGGTTTTAACAACACTTTCTTTTTGAATGGTGCCGTTAGAAATGACTGGTCCTCAACTTTACCAGAAGATAATAATGACTTCCTATCTTACAGTGCTGGAGGTGCAATTGTATTTTCAGAGTTTTTTGATAACTCAGGTTTCTTTAATTATGGTAAATTACGTGGATCCTACGGTAAAACTGGTAACGATGCTCCTATATTTGCTACGACCACTTATTATAATGCAGCCAATGCAGGAGGTGATGGTTTTATAGATGGTAACCAGTTCCCTATATTTTCCACTGTAGCTTTTGAGAGGTCTGCACAACTAGGTAACGCAGAGATTCAACCAGAAGTTACCAAAGAATTTGAAGTAGGTGCAGAACTTAGGTTCTGGGATTCAAGATTTAGAGTAGACGTTACTTATTATGATAAAGAAACCACAGACCAAATTATATCTGTAGATCAACCTGCAGTAACTGGATTCACCTCGCGTGTAATAAATGCCGGAATAATTTCCAATACAGGTTGGGAGGTTGTAGGTTATCTTAATCCAATTAGGACAGATGATTTTAATTGGAACATAGATGTTAACTGGACCACCTTCGAAAATAATGTGGAAGAATTAACAGAAAACGTTGAATCTATCTTCTTAGCAGGATTTACTTCCACTTCTTCCAGAGTAATTGCAGGTGAACCTTATGGTGTACTTTTTGGTTCGAGATTTGACAGAAATGATGAGGGTCAAGTTCTTATTGGAGACAATGGGTTTCCACTTGTAGATCCTGAAGATGGTGTGATTGGAGATCCAAATCCAGATTGGACGATGGGTATAAGAAACACATTTTCTTATAAAAACTTTTCATTATCTGCCTTATTAGATATTAGACAAGGTGGTGATGTATGGTGTGGTACATGTGGTATTATAGATTACTTTGGTACCTCTCAAAAAACTGCTGAACAAAGAGAAATTACTGATTTTGTTTTTGAAGGAGTAAATGCCGGAACTGGAGCTCAGAACACTACTGAAGTTGCTTTAGCTAATCCTGAAAATGGTTTAGGATCTTACAGATGGGTACGATATGGATTTGGTGGAGTTTCCGAAGATTATATTTTCGATTCTTCTTGGGTAAGATTGAGAGAAGCTTCTATTTCTTATAGTTTACCTGGTTCTTTATTGGATGCAACCTTTTTAACTTCAGGTTCAATTACCGCTTCAGGAAGGAACTTATTTTTAATTACCGACTATCCAGGTATAGATCCTGAAACAAATCTTACAGGTTCAAGTAATGGTATTGGTTTGGACTATTTTAACCAACCTAATACTAAGAGTTATGCTTTAACAGTAAAACTTAACTTTTAAAACAAAAAAAAATGAAAAGCAAAAACATATTTAAGATTTTACTCACGGCAATTTTCAGTTTTGCTGTTTTGATCTCCTGTGACTATGATGATGTCAATCAGGATCCTACAAGGCCAGGTGGAGAAAGTGTACCATTAGTTGCAGTTATGCCTGCCATGCAAACCCAAACGCACAGGAATATTGATGCCGTTCTTGGAAGGTATGCAGGTATAATAATGCAGCAATGGCAGGGCTTTGATGCGCAGCAATTACAGTATACTTCATATGTAATTGGAGAGAATGATACAGACAACCCTTGGGATTTTGGTTTGTATACTGGTTCTATGAGAGATGCTGCCGATATAATCGAAAGAGCAACTATCACAGAAGCATTAAATACCAGGGGGGTTGCTAAAATTTATATGGCTATCAATTTAGGTCTTGCTACTAATGTCTGGGGAGATGTTCCTTATTCGGAAGCTTTTTTGGGTAAAGAAAACCTTTCTCCTAAATATGACGATCAGGAAGAACTTTACGGTGTATTGCAGACTTTACTATCTGGTGCAATCGAAGATCTTAATGCAGAAGATCCAGCGGGTATCCAGGGAGACCTTCTTAACGGTTCTAACGACCAGTGGATAGCTGCAGCGCACTCTTTAAAAGCAAGATTTTATATTCAGCAAACAAGTGTGAATTCTAACGCAGCGCAATTAGCCTTAGACGAACTAGATCTGGCTATCTCTAGTAATGCGGAACAATTAAATTTTCAATTCGAAAACACACAAAACGGTGGACATCCTTTAGCTTTGTTTGGTTTCCAAAGACCGAACACTATGATTATTGATGGGTTTTTTGCCGATCTGATGATGGAAGATCCAAGAATGGACAAATACATGTTTGAAGAAGAAGGTAACTTTTTCTTCTTTGATTCAGGTAACCCGAATCTTTTCTGGGCGCAGTTAGACAGCCCTAATCCAGTAATCAGTTATTCAGAAACCAAGTTTATTGAAGCAGAAGCATTAGCACGTACTGGTGGAGATGGCACAGATGCTTTAGAAGAGGCAGTAAGAGCTAACATGTCTTATTTAGGTATTGCTTCTACCGAAATTGAGGATTATATCAGCAGCTTACCAGCTACTAGTATTCAAACCATCATCCTTGAAAAATACAAAGCCATGTATGGACAGTCACCTATGCAGGTATGGAATGATTATAGAAGAACAGGGTTTCCAGATATTACTGCAAACGAAAATGGGGCAAATGGAAACAATCCTTCAGGTATTGTGCCTAGAAGATTGCTTTATCCAATCTCCGAGCGACTATCAAATCCGGATGAATACCAGGCAGCAATTGATGCCCAAGGAGGTCACTTATTAGATGATGATATTTGGGTGTTTCCTTTAAATTAAAAAATCTTTTATATAATAACTTTATTTAAAAAAATGCCCGTGAAATTTCACGGGCATTTTTACATCTACAAAAATTCCTTTTTAATATTAAGAACCTATCTTAAATTCAATAAAAGGTTTTACTCATAATACATGCGTTCACTCAATTTAAATTTAAACCAACTAATCAGAAAGTTGAAAATTAAAGAAGGCTGATAATTCATACTTTTATTTTGAAAAAATAATTTTGATTCAATTTTAGGACGTTCTTAAAAATTCAAACAAGTCATACATTCACCAGATAATTGATTTATGCTGAATGGATCCTTTATAGATATTCCGGCAGACACTAATGAGGTTAAAGGATGGGCTTAATAGAAAGCACTAAAAGGCTACGGGAACAAAACTTGAAGTCTTTTTATCGAAAAAAATATTTAAAGCTATCCGTGGATCGTCCATCGACTTGGATTTCAAATTTGAACTTGCGGAGAAGAGTTTTTGAGAGCCTTTTTTATTTTTCTCTTTTAGTATTTTGTCTTAGCAAAGTATATCTTTGCGCTTATGGAAGATACTACTACAATTTTTGGGATTAGAACGGTGATGGAGGCGATTCAAAGTGAAAAGAATATAGATAAGATTTATATTCAGAAAGGACTTAATAATACGCTATTCCAAGAGCTGTTATCTTTAATTGGTAAAAAAGGATTTAATATTTCTTATGTTCCTGTAGAAAAACTTCAGAAACTTACCCAAGGAAACCACCAAGGGGTTGTAGCCAAAATATCTCCTATAGAATTTCCAGATATGGAGGAAGTTGTGCAACGAATATTAGAAGATACTAATGCAACTCCTCTATTCTTGCTTTTAGATCAGATTACCGATGCTAGAAACTTTGGAGCGATTATTAGAACTGCTGAATGTTGTGGTGTTCACGCGATCATCATCCAAGACAATGGAGGAGCACCTGTAAATGCAGATACGGTAAAGACTTCGGCTGGAGCAGTTTTTAATATCCCAATATGTAAAGTGAATCATATTAAAGATGCTATTTACTATTTACAAGGGTCTGGTGTGAATGTAGTGGCCGCAACAGAGAAAAGCGATCAATCTATTTACGAAACAGAATTAAACAAGCCTACAGCCTTAGTATTGGGTAGTGAAGGAAGAGGAATTAACCCTTCTGTTTTAAAGATCGTTAACGATAAAGCAAAATTGCCTATGTTTGGAACAATCGGTTCTTTAAATGTTTCTGTAGCTTGTGGTGCGTTTTTATATGAAATAGTTAGACAGAGAATCCCCCTAACCCCCAAAGGGGGAATGTAAACTCGAGAGCGCGGATTTGTAATCCGTGCCTGCAACTACTATCAAAACGAATCTATCCAATAGCGCGGATTTACAATCCGTGCTAACAGCAGTGCCTGCAATCACTATCATAACAAATCTAACAAAACAACTTCTAGATCATTCTCTAAATCAGCATAATTTCTTGCAGATTTTTCAATCTGTTTCTCTCTAAGAATTAAAAAAAGCAACTGCCATATTGGGGTTGCATTAAAAAAGTCATGTGCTTTTCAATAAGATGCAAGTATGTAACGCTTACTCCTCCTTAGATTTCTTGAAAAAATATCTATAAACTGTTTTATTTTCAGGTATTTCCTCCTCAGAAATTTCTGGCTCAGGCAAGCTTTCTATGAAATTTCCGTTTTCATCAAAATGGCTCATAAAAAGATCACTTTGAGGATCATAATCTTCTTTCTCCCATTCATATTTCGGCTTTATTGCTATATTTTGCTTGAATACGAAGGCTAAAAGCAATCCTACAACTAATCCAGACAAATGTCCTTCCCACGAGATCTTTGGGTCTACAGGAACTATAAACCATAACATCCCGCCATAAAGAAAAACCACAATTAAAGAAAGTGCGATTAATCTATAGTATTTTGAAAATATTCCTTTAAAGAATAAAAAAGAGGCTAATAAATAGATAACTCCACTTGCTCCTATATGGTTGGCTGGCCTACCTATAAGCCAGGTGAAAAATCCGGTTAAGAACAGTCCTACCAATAACACTTTCCAGCTAATGGTTCTGTAGAAAAAGAACAGTGCCATTGTTAAAATGAAAAGAGGAATGGTATTATGAAAAAGGTGTTTAATATCTGAATGAATAAAGGGTGAAAAAAGAATACCCCTTAGACCCTTTACCGTTCTTGGCTGAATACCGAAATAATTAAAATCGAATCCAAACCGGATCTCAAACCAAAATACTATCCATAAAATTAAAATGAACAAAATTGGATAGGCTATGACTCCTGTCGAAAAAGTAAAAGGCTCTCTTTGTTTCAACATAGGTCTAATTTATAATTTTATTATGAATAGCTAAGCTTTGGAACTCTATTCACAAGCAAAAGCTATGCACAATTATGTGTATTGCCATTTTGTCAACAGTATCTTAAATATGAGAATCAGTCATTCCTGATTTCCTACCTTTGTGAAATGAATGAACCTCTTGCAGAACGATTAAGACCCAAAAAACTTAGCGATTATTTGAGTCAGCAACATTTAATAGGAAAAAATGGAGCGCTTACGCAACAGTTAAAACAAGGAATGATTCCGTCTCTTATATTATGGGGTCCTCCTGGCGTTGGTAAAACCACCTTGGCCAACATAATAGCAACAGAGAGCAATAGACCCTTTTATACCTTAAGCGCAATAAATAGCGGTGTAAAAGACATAAGAGACGTAATAGATCGCGCAAAAAAAGGAGAAGGTCTTTTCACTACCAAAAATCCAATCTTATTTATAGATGAGATCCACAGATTTAGTAAATCTCAGCAAGATTCTTTACTGGGAGCGGTAGAGAAAGGATGGGTTACTTTAATTGGTGCTACTACAGAAAACCCAAGTTTTGAGGTGATCTCTGCCCTGCTTTCTAGATGCCAGGTCTATGTTTTAAAAGCTTTTGAAAAAGACGATCTTATTGCTTTATTGCATCGGGCGATTAAAGAAGATTCTGAAATAAAAAAGAAGAATATAACTCTTACTGAAACTGAAGCTTTACTAAGATTAAGCGGAGGTGACGCAAGAAAATTATTGAACATTTTTGAACTATTGGTGAATTCCGTAGAGGAATCAATAGAGATAACTAACGAGCTAGTTCTTGAGAAGGTTCAGCAAAACACTGTGCTCTATGACAAGACGGGAGAGCAGCATTACGACATTGTTTCAGCATTTATAAAATCTATACGAGGAAGCGATCCAAATGGAGCTGTTTATTGGCTAGCCAGAATGATAGAAGGCGGAGAAGACGTGAAGTTCATTGCAAGACGATTACTTATAGCTGCAAGTGAAGACATTGGAAATGCAAACCCTACAGCATTGATAATGGCAAATAACACTTTTCAAGCAGTCACAACTATTGGGTTTCCAGAATCTCGCATAATATTAAGCCAGTGTGCAATATACCTGGCAACTTCCCCAAAAAGCAATGCGTCTTATGCTGCAATTAATGCTGCACAAGGCATTGTGAAAGAAACAGGAAATTTATCGGTTCCATTGCCCATAAGAAATGCTCCAACCAAATTGATGAAAGATCTAGGTTATGGAGACAATTATAAATATGCTCACAATTATGAAAATAACTTTGCTGAAGAAGAATTTCTTCCAGAGGAGATTAAAAACACTATGTTCTACAAACCTGGAAAAAATCAAAGGGAGGATGCGCAACGAGAATTCTTAAAGAAACGTTGGAAAAATAAGTACGATTACTAATTCTTAATATTATAAGTTTTAATAGAAGTGGAATTATCTAGAGCATTTAAAATCTCCACATTCAAATTTCCATCCTTATCAAAATATGCAATGCCCTGGCCTTGGATCGTGGAATAAATAAAATGATTTTCACTCCCAGTTTTTACCAGTTTAGCAAATGGTTCTTCCATTTGACTTTGAAATAATTGATATCCAAAATCGGTATTCAGAATATAAAATTCAACGTTTCCTGAAACATATACTTTTTCATTCTTATTAGCAGATGCAGATTTCTCTATTGTTGAGGCTTCTTTAGAAACTTGAGGAATAGCAGTTAGTATTACTTCTGGCTTCGGCTTAGTGTTTTCTTGTACAGGTTTCTCGTTCTCTTTTTCCTCTTGCTTACTAGCAACAACCGATTCTCCCGTTACTGAATTCTGATCGTAACTATAATTAACAGTTTCAAATGAAGAAAAAGCATCTCGAAGGGCTTCTTGATAGGCTTTTTTATACTCTTTTTCTCTACTGCTACCTTCTTCGGAAAGGAAAATTTGCTTATTCTTACAGTCTTTTAAAGAAATTTGAAGACTAGTTTTAAACAGACCACTATTATCGATTAAATCTGCATACAGTATATTACAGTCTTGTTTAGAAAAATCCGAAGGCACTTCTTCGTTTTCTAAAATAGCAGTGAACCCATATTTTTCAAACAGGAACTTGGTAAGTTCATTCATTTGATATTCATTCGATTCCTTTAAAAAATCAAACTTTTCGGGCACAGAAACATACTTATAGGAATTTAAATTTTGTCCTACACTCGTAAAACAAAAACCTATTAACAGCGTAAAAATTAAATAAGTATTTCTCATTGTTTTTTAAATATAAATTGCATCCCAATTTGAAGGGAAGCACTTTGTGATTTTGCAAGGTTAAAATATCCCGCTAAATTATCTGCTGCAATATAAAAATTAAATTTCTTGATTTTTGTTGAAACTAGCAAACCAACATTATAATATGAAAAGTCATCTATTGTATAAGAAACTTTTGCTCGAAGATTATTAGAAAACTTCCTGTCATAATACGTAGTTAACGCGTAATTCATAGATCTAGGCCTCTTTACTCCAAATAAATGCATCCCGATAAGGTTATAATTGCGACGTTTATAAGTTTTCCTATAATCACAAACTTCAAACATTTCCTCGAAACCAAATTCTATAGCAGCATTAAATTTTACAGGTCTCCACGTGGTATAATCTTCATTTAGGGTCTCATCCTTTAAGTTCCTATCTACCTCATCTTCAAAAAGATCCCAATAAGGAATCGTGTTATCATTTGGAGCCACGTCTGGGAACAAAGGTTCTATCCCATCTGTTTCATAATCTCCATAGTACAAATAGTTCTCCACATCGTGCTGCTGAAACATAATACCAATATCCAAGATGGAACCTGTTATCCTAAAATTATCGGCTAAATTATAGGTGGCTCCAAGATCTATTCCTGCACCAATATTACCTCCAAAAAAAGAACGTTTTAATAAATCTGCTGTGGATTCCTGTACCGTCATTCCCGTATTATTCAAAGAAGCATACCCAGAGGTATTTACCCGAATATTTATGTTTTCAGCAAAATGTCTATAAAAATTAGGGGTGTCAGGATCATCTCGAGTTATAAATTTACCAGAATTGTTTGTGCTAGCAACATTAAATATTCCCGAATACAGTTTACCGCGGGCTCCAACCGTTAATTTTCTGTTTATTTTTTTATTGATTCCCAGATGATAAACGGTCATTATTTCTCCTGTAAAAGACACATCAGAAAAATCAAAAGGAACGTTTAAATAAGCGTTGTTACCTTCATTCACCAATAGCGCTGGATCTTTAGGGAAATAGGCAAACATATCCATTTCTTGATAAACCCCCGCCGAAAGATATTGCCCATTATCTAGTCTCCATCCAAAAGAAAGTATTTCCAATTGCTGATGGAGCGTAAAATAATCATTTCTGGTTAATCGTCTAATTGCAGCACTTACTTTCTGGTTAACATCTTGATTTGAATCATCAAAAATATCGAACAAATTGACACCTGAAGAACCTGTTGAAATATGGAATTTAGAGAATAGCGGAACTCCAATATGCCCATCGAAGTTTACATTTGCCCCAGGATTATTAAGCAAGGATTGCGGCAAGCCATTTACATTATAGAGTAACTGCTTATTCTGGGCCTGGCAAAAGAAAATTCCAAAAAATAAAATTGTGAAAGAAAGGTAGGGTCTCATGCGCTAAAATTCAAATGAGAAAAGTCCCTTCGACTCAAATTTCAGCTCTCCTTCAAAAATATTTTGATTTGGTAACACCTCGATCTCCACCACCATTTTAATGGAGTTCTTAATAACATCAATACGTTCATTCTCAATAAATTCTACCCAATCTGTTACTACAGGATTATTTTTATCACCTTGCGCTATATCAAATTGCAGAGAATGTTGGACTCTATTATTTTCAGAAAGAAAGGAGATTTTATTTCTAAATTGCTGCGGAAAGAAGTTGGTATATCTAAAGCTAAATTCTACGGTACTTAGATCATCTTGAATATAACTATCATCTAAAAATTCTAAACGTACCGTATCCCGAATTACTGCAGCAAATTCTCCAGTATCTTTTTCCTCAAAATCCGCACTGGTCACATCAAAAACCAATAAACTTACCTGAAGGTCTGGTGTAAGTGCAATTTCTTCTGTTTGATCTAGGTCTATATCTTTTACACAAGAAAGCATAACCACGCTAAAAAGCAATAGCAAAATGGGGGTTTGAAGTAGTTTTACAAAAGACATCTGGGGAACATTCTTTTAGTGAAACGAAGATATAAATTCTTTATTGCTATAAATACTTACGCAACTCATTTAACTTCTGAATTTGAGGCACTTGCCTACTTTCATTTTTACCATAATAATCAAAAAATACAGCTTGTAAGCCTGCATTTTTAGCCCCTTCTATATCAGCTTCATAACTATCACCAATCATAATAGAATTTTCGGGGGTTGCATTGGCTTTTTGAAGTGCTATATTAAATATTTGAAAATGCGGCTTTTTAACTCCAGCTTCTTCAGAAGTGGTAATGGTTTCAAAAAAGTCTGCTATCTTGGAATTTTGCATTTTGTTATGCTGAATTTCTTCAAAACCATTAGTGATAATATGCAGCTTGTATTGGGGCTTCAGGTAGTCTAAAATCTCTATTGTATCCTGGAGCAGATGATTAAAACCTGGTAAAACACTAATATATCTATTTGATAGATTGTCGATTACTTCATCTGAAACCTGAATTTTCATCGCCTTAAAACTATCATGAAGCCTGCCGACGCGCAATACTTCTTTGGAAACCAAGTTATTTCGGTATCGTGCCCAATAGTCTATATTAATAGGAATATAGGTGTCTAAAAAATCCTGAATTTCAAGACCTATATTTTCTTCTTTGAAAATCACATCGAAAGTTAATGCTGAATTTTTATCGAAATCCCACAAGGTGTGGTCCAGATCAAAATAAACGTGTTTTATGTTATTGAATTTCATGTATTTGCTTTAGTAATGAATAATGATAATTAAAATTGGCATATTCTGAGAAATCTCGATTCTTAAAGATAGTAAGCATATTCCCCTTTACTCTTTTAAGATCCTTCATGATCTTGAGAACAATTCCCTGAAGTTCATTAGCATCATAAACACGTGTTGCCTGAGAATGAAAAACATAAGGATGCACCTTTAATGGAGTGGTTATCTCTAAATTGATATCATAAAACAAAAAGGGCAAACTCGTTCCTGCTCTAAATCCAATTGTTTCGGGATAGCCCATAGAATAATCATTAGGGATCTCAAGTTCATTTAAAAAACCATAATGTTCCGGTAAGAGTAAATTATACTTTGTATTTACTACATTTTGTAAAGGCCCGTGAATGATATTTTCAAACCGTTTCTTTTCAACCTTTAAAACCTCAATATCCGGAATTGCAAAATAACCTAATCGCAATCCCACTTCAGAATAATCTGCTACATATTTAATGATCTCTCTATAGTTAAGTCTGTTATGATTTATATTTCTGTCGTACACATTGAAGTTACTTAACTGAAACATGAAATTTAAATTGACCTTGTGTTTTTTAACCAATAATATTAGATCATCAAAAACATTATAGGGATCTTTTTTAAGTCTAAGCAGAACCCTTAATCTATCGGTTATCCTGCTAAACTTTAATTGTGTTAGGTCCGAAATAATTCCAGAGAAACTTCTTAGCAAGCCTTTATTTTTGAAATTAAATACATGGCTCACTGAAATTAAAGAGGAGGATTGATATTTTCTTTTCGAAAAGGAAATTTCCGGAAACCTATTAATAAGTAAATTGGAGAAATTCTGTATCCAAATATCAATAACCGGAGAGTCTAAAAACCCCTCCTTGGATGCCAAACTTTCTAAAGCTGGAAATCTCCCAAAACTATCTTTTACATGAGGTAAATACTCTTCGTATCTGGAAAGTAAATAAAAGGTGGCAGCAAAAATATCGAATGGTAGATCGCTATTTTCTGAAACAGGGAATAAACACTTCGTATTATCCCATTTCTGCACCTTGACCTCTACATCGCTGAAACCTTGTTCTAGTAGTAAATCTACATTCTGAAAAAACATTTCATTTCCAAGTCTCTTTTTACCATAAGAGAACTTCATACTATCATACGCGATGAATTCTTCTATTTTTGAAGTGAATTTAATATCTATCCCTAATACGCGAGTGCAAATATGCTTAAATGCGTAAGTTATTCTGGGAGTTACTTTTTGAGTATAAATTAAAAGCATTGTAAATGGGAGTTACATCAATCCTTCGTCGGCAAAGCTAAAATAGGACTTTTCAGTAACAATAAGGTGATCTAGAATTTTAATATCCATACTTTCCGCAGCCGTTTTAAGCTTTAGAGTTAATTGTTTATCTGCTTCGCTCGGATTTAAATTTCCAGAAGGATGGTTATGGGCAAGTATCAAAGAAACTGCGCCTAATTCTAAAGCTTTGCGCAAGGTAACTCGAACATCTACTAAGGTTCCAGTGATCCCGCCTTTACTTACCTGGAATTGCTCGATGATCTTATTAGCGTTATTAAGATATAGGATCCAAAATTCTTCATGTGCCAATTCTCCAAGTATAGGTTGTAATACTTCGAAAACAGAATTACTGGAAGTAACCTTCACATTTTCCAATGCTTCTTCAGAACGTCTCCTCCTCCCTAGCTCCATGGCAGCAATAATGGAAATAGCTTTTGCCTCTCCAATTCCTTTAAAATGCATAAGTTGAGAAACGGATTGCTTGCCCAAAATATTTAGGTTATTCTGATTGTTTGAAAGAATTTTCTTTGAAAGTTCTACAGCACTCTCATCTCTATTTCCAGAACCAATAAGTATTGCAATCAATTCAGCATCTGTTAAAGAAAGTTTTCCTTTCTGAAGCAATTTTTCTCGGGGTCTATCGTCTATTGCCCAATTTTTTATTGTAAAAGGAATTTTATCGTTACTCATGCAGATTATTTATATAAATATAAACAAATCAAGCAATTATGAGCGAAATTCTAATTAATTTGAAAAAATTAAACTGCTAAGAAATCCAGTTTTTGATCTCATTAAAATCTAATCCGCCATAGTTCCCACTACTCATAAGCAATAACACCTTATTTGCATAATCCATATTTTTTAGATGAAGCTTGAAGTCTTCAGAATTCGTAAAAACATTTAGATCTGTGTTTCCAAAAGCTTCAAAGATTTGCGCTTCGGTTATTGGAGGCAACTTCTTTATCTGAAGTGCTTCCGGAGAGAAAAAAACTATGGCTTCATCGGCACTATTCAAACTAGACTTATATTGTTTTAAAAATTCAGGAGTTAAACTACTATAAGTATGCAGTTCTAAACATGCAACTAGCTTTTTATCAGGATATTGATCTTTTACTGCGGTAGTTGTAGCAGTAACTTTAGATGGACTATGAGCAAAATCTTTAAACACCAACGTGTTATTGGCATCTAATATTTTCTCTAATCTTTTAGAAGCCCCTTTAAAAGTTGAAATAGCTTCATAAAAATCATCTTCATCTACTCCCATATGCTGACAGATCCATTTTGCTCCAGCTAGATTATTGAGGTTATGAGCTCCAAACAATTCTATTGGCAAATCCCCTTCTGCAGTGTTTAAAACTGTAATTCCGTCTTCTATAGAATATTCAGGAGTTTTATATCCATGCTTTCGAATTTGGTTAGTTGTATTCTCTGCAATTCTAACAAGTTCAGGATCTTCCTCATTATAAACCAAGATACCTCCACTAACAATAGAATCTACAAAAATTTCGAATTGCTCTACATAATTCTCATAAGTAGGAAAAACATTGATATGATCCCAGGCAACTCCACTTAATAAAGCAATATTCGGCTTATAAAGATGAAATTTTGGCCTTCTATCTATTGGAGAAGATAAATACTCATCTCCTTCTAATAAGATAAAATCATTTTCTTCAGTTAAATGAACCATATTAGTAAATCCCTCCAATTGAGCACCAACCATAAAGTCTATCTCCTTACCGTTATAATGCAAAACATGCAGAATCATTGAAGTAATTGTGGTTTTCCCATGGGAGCCTCCAATAACTACTCTAGTTTTATTTTTAGATTGTTCAAATAAAAATTCTGGATAAGAATATATTTTGATTCCTAACTCTGTAGCTTTAAGTAATTCGGGGTTATAGCTTTTAGCGTGCATACCCAAAATAATAGCATCTAGTTCATTTGATATTTTTTCAGGGAACCAACCAGTCTCGGCGGGTAATAAGCCTTCTTTTTCTAATTTAGATTTAGATGGTTCAAAGATAGCATCGTCGCTTCCAGTAACTTTATATCCTTTGTGATGTAATGCCAATGCCAAATTGTGCATAGCACTTCCGCCAATAGCAATAAAATGAAGATTCATGTAATAAAATTTGAAGCAAATATAGGTATTATAGCATACTAAAATGCATTGAAATACTCAATTATAGTTCATGAATTCGCTTCTTTTCATCCAAGGCTTCATTAAAATCAGCCTTAAGCGTTAGAGCCTTATCAATATATGCTAATGCAGCTTTTTTATTCCTCATATTTACCAAAATCTGGGCTTTACGCAGATACACCCACTCCATAGAACACCTATCTTTGTAACTGTAGTTTTTCGTATAAGTATCAAGTAATTGCATGCCATATTGAGATTCTAAATTAAGCTCTGCCGCAACTTTTCCAAGCTCATAATTTAGAGAATTTGATTTCATATTGCCATTGGTGTTTCTGTACTTATTAAATGCATTTTTATAATAAACTAAGGCCTCTTTAATATTCTCATTCTCCTTTATTATAAAGCCCTTTGCTAAGTAAGCATTAACGGGACTTAGATCTTTTAGTTGATTGGCATACATCAATGCTTTTTCATCACTTCCTCCTAAGATCCCTGGCAATTTTATATATAATTCTACCAGAGCCCGTCTAGCTACAATTTGAGAGCGATCTTGCTCTGCAGCTAAGGATAAATACTTTTTAATGTCTGGAATATAAACCACCGCTTGCAATCTCGAAACGCTTAATGCTTTCATCCCCAGCGCTCCTCCATATTTTAGATTAAAGTTTGCATTTTCCGGATTAGCAACAACCAATTTTTTATAATAAGAAATAGCTGTATCCCAGTTTTTTTCAAAACTGGCAATATCCCCTAATAATTCGAAGACAATAAGGTCTGCATTATTTTTATTAACTTGTTCATTAAGAAGGGTCTTAGCTTCGGCTACTTTTCCGGATTCTAGATAGGAAATTGCCTTGTCCGAAATCGATTGAGAATAGGACAATGAAGTTAATAATATGATAGATAAAATAAGAATTTTTTTCATAAAACGTAATGTAAGAAATTATTGTCATACATAATTCTTACCAGATAGCAGCCTGAGCATCAGATTAACAAAACATTAACAACAATACTTCATACCGTTAAATTATTGCTCAAAAACAACCATATTGTTGAAAATATTTGCAATATTTGCTTTGCCTTATGCGGCCATTTATTAACTAAATATTTTAATGTTAAACTTAACACCTAGCCTATGCAAAATTTTACTTTAGGAAAGAAGGGATATTCTATGCTCCTTTTTGCCCTAGTTTTATTAATTGGTAGTTCGCCCTCTTACGGGCAAACTAACTGCCCAACAGTTAGCGACGACACGCAGGATTTCTGCTATTTGGCAACTATTGCTGATTTGAACGCAACTGCTAACGGTGATGGAGTAAGATGGTATAGAAATGCCACTTCCAATACTGCCATTCCAGAAAATGAATTACTAGAAACCGGCTCTTATTTCGCAGGTAATAATTCCAATACTTGTAGAAGTGGGAGAACTGAAGTTACCGTTACTGTAGACGATTTTGGTGTTCCTACTGCCGATTTTGGAAATATTTATACTCCTTGTGAATATAGCACAGATGATAATAGCACTGTTGCAGATTTAATTGCAAGTGTTGTTGGTAACGATATAAGAGTATATGAGGAAGAATTTAGCGGAAATGCTTTAAACCCCAATACAGATTTAGTAGAAGGAAGAAGCTATTTCGCAGATCAAAAAAATCCAGATTCAGAGTGCAGAACAAGTCGCCTTGCATTAAGATATGAGCCAGTTCTTGCGGAAGCACCAATCGCAGATGATCAAACTTTTTGTCCGGGAGCAACTGTGGCAGATCTTGTAGCACAAGCAACCAGCCCTAATCAAACAGCATTTAGATGGTATAGCACTCGCACATCTAATCCACAGCTAAGCGACAATACTCCTTTAATAAATGGAGAATCATATTATGCAAGCCAAATTGTTAATAGAGAAAACTCCCCTCTTCCTCCTTGTGAAAGTAGAGATAGAGTTGAAGTTATTGTAACTTTTCAAGATGTTACACCAGAAGAAGAAACTCAAGTGTTTTGTGTAGATTCAGAAGATGATTCTACGAGACCTAGAGTTGCTGATTTAGTTTCACCTTACGGAACACCATTCTTTGCTGATGTAGATTTCACGGTATTATTAGATCCACAAGCTTTTTTAACTGATAGCGATGATAATGGAACATTCTATTTTACTGCTAATGGAAATCCCGATGCTTGTGAAGCAACAAGAGTTACTGTTGATCTAGTAGAAATTCCAAATGCGGGAAGAGATGTCAATGAAACTATATGTTCAACGGCTTTAAGTAATCCTGCAGCATTAATTGTAAGATTTAATGAATTATTGGTAGGCAGAGATCTTGGAGGTGAATTTACAGATGATAATACTTCAGACCTAATTGCCCAATTCAACACTAGTCCTGTTGGAGTTTTTACAACAACATATACAGTAAATAATGGAAGCTGTACAGATTCTGCCGTAATCACATTGACGGTAGAAGCCCCAACTATTGTAGAAGCTGGAAATATTGACGACTTTGCTGTTTGTAGCAATGACGATATAATTGCATTATCAACTTTATTAAGTGATGATGCAACTAAAGGTGGAACTTTCACAAATTCAAATAGCTCCGTAGTTACAAGTTTTGATCCTTCTACTGCAGCACTTGGAGATAATGATTTCACATACACTGTGAATGGAAATCCGGCAAATTGTACAATAGGCACTGCTTTTGAACAATTTAGTATTACGGTAAATCAAGCTCCCAATGCAGGAGAGAATGGTAGTATTCAAGTATCCAGAACTGATGCTTCATTTAACCTATTTACTGTATTGAATGGTAACCCAGACACTAATGGAACTTTTTCTCCAGGAAATTCTAGTGGTACATTCAATCCTGCAACTGGTCAGCAAGGAACATTTACTTATACAGTAACCAATGATAATTGTCAAGCGCAATCAACTGTTAACGTAATAATATTGGATGAAAATCTTTGTCCAGTAGTTCCAAGAGAAGAGCAATTCTTCTGTGAGTTGATAGTAGATCAAATTACTGGCCTTAAAAGAAAGCCACAAATTAGAGATCTTAAGCCTGCTGGTGCAACATGGTATGATTCTAAAGTAGAAACAGACCCGGAACGCCCTAGAGCAACGCTTAAAAAGAATCATGTATATTATGCAGGAAATGCTCAAGGTACTTGTGATAATAGAACTAGAATAATTGTTAGATTATTGGATGAGCCAAGTGCGGGTTCTGATACTACAATTGTAATTTGTGAAGATGAAGAAGCTTTTGATGTAATACCTAGAATAGCTGACAGTTCAGAATTTGGACCTGCAAACGGGGGTGGATCATTTTCGCCTGCATTTGCTAGTGGAACTACCATATTCAATCCTTCTTTAGATTCTGATGGTGTATATACTTATACCTCTAGTAATGCAGTATGTAATCCTGCATCTTCTAAAATAACAATTAAGTTTATCGACAATCCAATCCCTGCAAATGCCGGAACAATAGAAGATGTAACTTACTGTACAGACGACTCTCCTCTAGACTTATATAGTCTAGTGAGTAATGAAGATGGTGTATACCAATTTGGTGAATTTACTGTAGGTGGTGATGTTGTTATGAATCCTTTAGACCTTTCTGGACTAGGAGGAACAACTTTAAATATAACTTATACAGTAAGTGAAGAGCAGTCTTCATGTATTTCTGGAAGTAATAGCGTAACTTTTAAATTAACTGTTAACACACCAGTTGATGCTGAAGTTGGAACTATCGCAAATCAATTAACTTGTGTGGTTGGTGAATCTATAGCACTTGCTACATTATTGAATGCTGATACTACTTCTCTAAATGGAACATTCACTGGAACAGGAGTTAGCAATGGAATATTTGATCCAGCAGTAGCTGGTGCAGGTATGTTCACAATTACTTATAATGTTAATGGTGATAATAATCCTTGTATCGATGGGAATGCTTCAGGAACGTTTACAATTAATGTAACAGAAGAAGCTACTACAGCAATTGTTGGAACTATTCCAAATCAAGAAACTTGCGTAGATGGTGATGCTATATCTCTTGGTGCGTTGTTAAATGCAGATACAACTTCTCTTAACGGAACATTCACTGGAACAGGAGTTAGCAATGGAATATTTGATCCAGCAATAGCTGGTGCAGGTATGTTCACAATTACTTATAATGTTAATGGTGATAATAATCCTTGTATCGATGGGAATGCTTCAGGAACGTTTACAATTAATGTAACAGAAGAAGCTACTACAGCAATGGTTGGAACTATTCCAAATCAAGAAACTTGCGTAGATGGTGATGCTATATCTCTTGGTGCGTTGTTAAATACAGATACAACTTCTCTTAACGGAACATTCACTGGAACAGGAGCTAGCAATGGAATATTTGATCCAGCAGTAGCTGGTGCAGGAACCTTCACTATTACTTATGAAGTGAATGGTGACGATAATCCTTGTATCAATGGTAATGCTTCAGGAACGTTCACAATCAATGTAACAGAAGAAGCTACTACAGCAATGATTGGAACTATTCCAAATCAAGAAACTTGCGTAGATGGTGATGCTATATCTCTTGGTGCATTGTTAAATGCAGATACAACTTCTCTTAATGGGACATTCACTGGAACAGGAGTAAGCAATGGAATATTTGATCCAGCAATAGCTGGTGCAGGTATGTTCACAATTACTTATAATGTTAATGGTGATAATAATCCTTGTATCGATGGGAATGCTTCAGGAACGTTTACAATTAATGTAACAGAAGAAGCTACTACAGCAATTGTTGG
>NZ_VORY01000015.1 GCF_007997295.1 Gillisia hiemivivida
TCAGCAGAATCATTCAACGCAAAAATAAAAGCCTTTAGAGCACAGTTCAGAGGAGTAAAAAATGTAGAATTCTTCCTCTACAGATTAACCACAATTTTTGCATAAACACAACAATTAGTCATGATCCGAAAAAACGCCGTAAAAAACACCGTTCAATAAAAAACCCCCGACTATCTAATTGATTGTCAGGGGTTTCGTGATTTTAAGGTGGTGCCTCCAGGAATCGAACCAGGGACACAAGGATTTTCAGTCCTTTGCTCTACCAACTGAGCTAAGGCACCAGTTGCTCTAAAACTTGCAGTAAGCCTTTCAAGCGGGTGCAAATATAATTTCATTTTTATTAACCCACAAAGGAAATTTTAAAAAAATGCTTTTGTAACTTCGCTTTTTCAATTTTAATCTATGAATTTAGTGGTAGATATAGGAAATACGCTTGTGAAAATGGCTGTATTTCAGGGTGATGTGTTAATCAAAAAGAAAACAGCACTCAAACAAAATTTTTTCAAAAATCTTGAAGAATTAGATCAAAGCTTTCCAGATATCAAGGATGTTTTGGTCTCTTCGGTATCAAAAACACCTCCCAAGTGGTTGCAAAAACTCCAGGAAGACTATAAAATGTATGTTTTGGATAACGAGCTGCCTCAGGTATTCTCAAATTTCTATGCGACTCCCAAAACTTTAGGGAATGATAGAATTGCATTGGTTTCTGCTGCCAGTAAATTGTATCCATCTCAAAACGTTTTAGTAATTGATGCTGGAACCTGTATTACATTCGATATTATAAATAGCAAAAATGAGTACCTGGGAGGCGCTATTTCTCCTGGTTTGCAAATGCGATATCAGGCAATGAATACGTTTACTGAGAACTTACCGTTATTAGAACCGGAGGAAGATGTAGATCTGGTTGGAAATACCACTATTAAAAGTATGCAATCTGGTGTGATTTTTGGGATTACATCGGAAATTGATGGGGTAATTTCAATGTATAACTCTCAGTTTAAAGATTTAACAATAATTTTGACAGGAGGAGACTCACAATTTTTGTGTAAACGATTAAAAAATAGCATCTTTGCGAACTCAAATTTCCTCCTTCAAGGGTTGAATTACATTTTAGAATTTAATAAATCTCAATGATTAAACGATTTATAATAATCGTGGCCTTATTAACTACGGTTGCATCGGCTGCACAAGAAGGAACATCATCCCCTTATTCATTTTACGGAATTGGCCTTACCAAGTTCAAAGGTACTGTAGAAAACCAGTCTATGGGGGGAATTCGTATGTTCTCAGATAGTATACATTTAAACTTACGAAATCCTGGTTCCTATGGTAGACTTAAATTAACCACCTTCACTGTTGGGGGAAGTCACCAAAGTACAGCGTTAAAAACAGATGATAAAAGTGAGTCTAGCAGAACAACTTCATTAGACTATTTGGCGATAGGTCTTCCTACTGGGAGATTGAATTTTGGAGTTGGTTTAATTCCATATACTTCTGTAGGGTATAGAATATTGGAAACCAATGAGCAAACTTCAAATAGGTTTACCGGTCGTGGTGGAATGAATAAAGTTTTCTTAACTGGAGGTTATGCTGTAAACGACAATTTAAGTGTTGGACTAGATGTAAATTACAATTTTGGGAATATTCAAAATAAATTTACTACGTTTCAGAGTGGTGTTCAATTGGGCTCTCGACAGATCAATAGAACGGATCTTCGTGGGTTTAGTTTAAATTTTGGATTGGATTACCAAAGACAATTAAATGAAAAGCTTAAATTATATACTGTTGCTACATATGCTCCACAGATGGATATTACTGCAGAGAAAATGAGCAATTTAGCTACAGTAACTTTTAGGGCAGACGGAAGTGAATCGGTGATTGAGGAGAACGATATATCATTTCCGCAAGGAGATCTCTCCTTACCATCAGAATTGACAATTGGTGCTGGAATTGGTGCTAGTAACAAATGGTTCATGGGAGCAGAGTACGGAAGAGTATCTGCCAGTGATTATAATTTCAATTCTGGAAACTCTTTTGCAGAAGTGCAATATGATAATGCCTCCCAATATAGATTAGGTGGATTTTATATTCCAGAATATAATTCTTTAACTAGTTATTTTAGCAGAGTGGTTTATCGCGCAGGTTTGCGTTTTGAAGAAACTGGTCTTAACCTTAGTAATGAGGGGATAAATGAGTTTGGCATATCTTTTGGAGTAGGGTTACCTGCAGGGCGAAACTTCACAAATGCAAACATAGGGATTGAGTACGGACAGCGCGGTACAACAAATTCCGGTTTAATACAGGAGAACTTTTTTAAACTTTCAATAAGTTTGTCTTTAAATGATAAATGGTTCGTGCAACGCAAATTTGATTAACCACTATAAAAACAAGAAAAATGAAAACTAAAATTATATTACTATTATCAGGAGTGCTTTTAAGCTCTGGTCTAGTTAACGCTCAATCTAACGTAGACTGTGCTACGAAAGCAGCGTTGGCTTATGATGATGCAAAAGCACAAAGGTACGAGCAGGCATATGCTCCCCTAATGGAAGTAAAAGAGAAATGTCCTACTTATAGTTTGGCAACTTTCCAATACTTAGATCGTGTTTTAAAAAATAAAATGTCTAAAGCTGAAGGCACAGATAAAACCGCCTTGGTTCAAGAGATGATAGATCTTATGAACGATCGTTTAAAGTATTTCCCGGCCAAAACAAGTGCAGGTGAAGTGCAAGGTGATATCGCAATGCTTAAGTTTGATAATGGGATAGGAACTAAAAAAGAGCAGTTCGAGGCTTTTGATGCGGCTTTCAAAGCAGATCAAGCAAGTTTTACTAGTGCTAGAGCATTGTACGCTTATTTCTCTTTATTAGTAGATCTTCAGGATGAAGGAACAAGAACCTTAGAAGATGTTTTTGAAAACTACGATGTAGTCATCTCTAAAGTAGAAGTAGAAGAAAATAAAATGGCTGAATTTCTTGCACCGCTTTTAGTTAAGCAAGATGCAGGTGAAGAATTAACTGCCAAAGAAAAAGTACTTGTTAGTAACTCTGAAATTAACCTTAAAGCTTATAGTACTGTAAAAAGTAGTATAAATGCCAAATTAGGTCAGAGAGCAGATTGTGATAACTTGATTCCTTTATACAACAAAGATTTTGCTGAAAGAAAAACAGATGTAGCCTGGTTAAAGGTGGCCTCTGGAAGATTGTCTGCTAAAGATTGTACTGAAGATCCTATCTTCTTTAAATTATCTGAAGCATTACACACAGCAGAACCTTCTTCAAAATCTGCCCTTTATTTAGGACAGCTAGCAGAAGCTAAAGGAAATGCTTCTCAAGCTTTGAAATACTATAATGAGTCTGCTGAATTGGAAACAAATCCTTCAGATAAATCAAGAGTATATATGAAGTTGGCAGATGGTTATAAGAGAAAAGGTAGTTATGGACAAGCAAGAAATTATTACAATAAAGCACTTGCTGCTAAGCCATCTGCAGGTAGAGCATATCTACAAATTGCAGATATGATTGCGAAAAGCGCAAACAACTGTGGGGAAACCACTTTTGATAAGAGAGCTGTTTATTGGTTAGCTGCAGATTATGCTTCTAGAGCAGGTCGTGTAGACCCATCTTTAAGTAGTATTGCAAACCAAACGGTTGCAGCTTACAAAGGTAGAGCGCCACAAAAAGCTGACATTTTTCAAGCTGGAAAAGAAGGTCAAAGCGTGAGAATAGGATGTTGGATTGGAGAAACAGTTAGAGTACCTTCATTGTAAATCAATGATCACATATAAAAAAATAATTACAAGCATTGTCACGGCTATCACCGTGACAATGCTTTTTTCATGTGAAGGTAATTTAAACCGTGTAAGAGCTCTAAATTTGCCAGATGAGAACCCGCAAGCAATTGGGGTGGGACTAAATTTAAAATACACCGACTCTGGAAGAGTTGTAGCTACTCTTAAAAGTCCGAAAATGCTGGATTTTACAAATATGGAATTTCCCTATAGAGAGTTCCCAGATGGAGTACAAGTAGAATTTTTTGATGAAAACAAAAAAAAGAGTACTGTTACTGCAGATTATGGGATCATATATGATGAAACCGGACTTATAGATCTTCAGGATAATGTAGTTTTGGTTACCAGTGACAGCACTAAATTAAGAGCAGAACAATTGTTTTGGGATCAAAAAGCGGGATGGATCTTTACCGATAAACCCAATACAATTCAGTTTGCGAATGGTGCCCGGAATGATGGGCAAGGTTTTGATTCCGATTTAAAATTCACTAATTTTCGTTCCCGTACTAATGTGGGAATTCAAATAATAGAAGAAAAAAAGAATGATGAAGTTTTTTAAATATTTTGAATATGCATATTTATTCATTGCAGCATTTTTTCTTTTCGAAGCTTTCAGGATTTGGAATGAGGAGCGTAATCGCGCATATCTTTTTATTTTCTTTGTAGTTATTGCCATATTTATGTTCTTTTTCAAAAGGCGTTTTAGGCAGAAACTGGAAAATGACAAGCATTAATTACTATGGAAGTTGAAATTCTAATTATTGTATGTTGTCTTATTCTATCAGCCTTTTTCTCAGGAATGGAAATAGCATACATTTCTTCCAATAAGATCTTTATTGAAATTGAAAAAAGGCAGTCGGGTATACTTGCGAATGTCCTTAAAAAATTAACCAGAAAACCTTCAAAATTTATTGCTACTATGTTGGTGGGTAATAATATTGCGCTGGTGGTTTATGGTTTTTATATGGGAGATTTAATTATGAGTCTCCTACTCGGTCTCTTACCATCAGAAAGTGGATTTGTAACCGCTATTGTTACGGATTTTAGTTTAATTACTCAAACTATAATTTCTACACTGGTTATTCTTTTTACAGCAGAATTTCTTCCGAAGGTGTTCTTTCAAATCTATGCAAACTCTTTTTTAAAGATTTTTGCAATCCCGGCATATTTGTTCTATTTCTTGTTCAGTTTTGTTTCTTCCTTCGTGATCTGGATCTCAGATGTTATTCTGAAGCGTTTCTTTAAAACCGAAGGAGACGAGGTGCAATTAGCCTTCAGCAAACTAGAACTGGGGAATTTTATAAGTGAGCAACTGGAAACCGTAGAGTCTGATGGTGAAGTGGATTCAGAAATACAGATCTTTCAAAATGCTTTGGAATTTTCAGATATCAAGTCCCGTGAGGTTATGGTGCCAAGGACAGAGATCGTGGCGGTAGACCAAAATGTGGAGCCTAAAGATCTGGTGAAAATTTTCACAGAAACCGGTTTGTCTAAGATTCTTGTTTATAATGAAACGATAGATGATATCATTGGATACATTCACTCTTTCGAGCTCTTCAAAAAACCTAAAACCCTTAAATCTATTCTTCTTCCTGTAGTTTATGCTCCAGAAACCATGTGGGTGAAGGATGTACTTAGTATTTTGATCAAGAAAAGGAAAAGTATTGCGGTTGTGATAGATGAATATGGAGGAACCAGTGGAATGATCACACTTGAAGATATTGTAGAAGAATTATTTGGAGAAATAGAAGATGAACATGATTCTGTTATGCTTATAGAAGAAAAACTTGGAGAAGATCATTATAAATTTTCTGCTAGATTGGAAGTAGATTATCTAAATGAAACCTACAAATTGGATATTCCTGAAGGTGAGAATTATGAAACCCTAGGTGGCTTTATTACCAATCACACAGAGGAGATTCCGCAAATAGATGAAGAAGTAAAGATCAATAACTACCACTTTAAGATCCTTGAAGCTACCAACACTAAAATTGAATTGGTGGAGCTTCAACTAAAAGACAAAATCTAAAAAATAAATTGCGTTAATATTTTGCAAATATTAAGTTTTATAATTAGGTTAAAAACACTATTTTCGCCCACTATATTAGATAAATAACAACTACAAATGGCAGTATTAAATAAAATTAGACAACGGTCTGTTTTCCTTATCGTAATTATTGCATTGGCATTATTCTCATTCGTTCTTGCCGATGTGATTCGTAATGGAGGCTTAAGCTCACAGAAATCACAAAATGTGGTTGCAACCGTTAATGGAGAAGATATAAGTAGGGAAGATTTTGCCAGACAGGTAGACGCTTACCAGCAAAACATGGGGCCTAATGCAACTACATCTCAGGTTGTAAATCAGGTTTGGGATCTAAAACTTCGTGAAGTTGTTTTGCAAGAAGAGTTTGAAAAGCTTGGAATTAATGTTGGAGAAGCTCAGGTTAGACAACTGCTTCGTCTTCAATTGGCTCAAAATCCAAACTTCGTGAACGATGTAGGGATGTTCGATGAAAACAAATTGCAGGAATATGTAGCTAATTTAAAAGCTACTTCTCCTCAAGCATATGAGCAATGGGTTGCTTACGAGAATTCTATTGCAGAGAATGCAAAAGAGAATATCTACTATAATATGGTAAGAGCTGGAATTGGCGCTACCTTATTAGAAGGAGAGCAAGCCTATAGAATGGAGAACGATAACATCGATCTTAAATTTGTACAATTACCGTATTCTAGCATTGCAGATACTGAAGTAAGTGTTTCTAAAGATGAAATTAAAGACTACGTTAAGAAGCATTCAGAAAGATTTCAGGTAGAGAAAAGCAGAGATATTCAATTTGTCTATTTCCCTGAAGAAGCATCTTCAGAAGATGATTCTGAAGCAAAAGCTGTGGTTACAGGTGTTCTTAATAGTAGAGTAGAATTTAATTCAGCTTCTAATTCGAATGATACATTACCAAGTTTTACGGAAGCAACTGATGTGGAAACATTTGTTAATCAGAATTCAGATATTCAATATCAAGATAGAATTTTATTCAAAAGCGATCTAAAAGGATCTTTCGCAGATCAGGTATTTAATTTGAATGAAGGTGAAACTTACGGACCTTACAAAGAAGGAGGATACTGGAAAGTAACTAAAATGGTAGAAGCTGTTCAAATTGCAGATTCCGCACAAGCAAGTCATATCATGATCTCTTGGGAAGGTTTACCAACTGCCGCTGAAACTTTAAGAACAAAAGAAGAAGCAAAGATTTTAGCAGATAGTATAGCTGGTGTTTTAAGAAAAGATAAAGCTAGTTTTGAAGCTTTAGCGGCTCAATATTCGGCAGATGCCGCTTCAAAAGATAAAGGTGGAGATCTTGGATTTTTTAGACCTGGTTCTATGATCAAGAACTTCAACGACTATGTGTTCAATAATAATAAAGGAGATCTCGGGGTTGTAGAGTCTGAGTTTGGATACCATGTAATTTCTATTGAAGACAAAACTGCTGAAGAGCGCGGAGTTAAACTTGCAACTATTGCTAGAGAGATCGAGCCTTCAGAAAAATCATTGAATAATCTTTATACTGAAGTTACAAAGTTTGAAATAGCTGCTAAGGACAAGGACAAAGATTTTACTGAAGTAGCAAAAACCAATAATTACGAAGTGAAAACCGTAAGAGGTATGAAGGTTTTAGAGGAGAATATCCCTGGAGTTGGTGCACAAAGAAGAATTGTACAATGGTCTTTTGAGGAAGATGTAAAAGCAGGAGATATTAAAAGATTTGAAGTTCAGGGAGGATATGTTGTTGCCCAAGTTACTGCTGTTAAAAAGAAAGGCGTAATGTCTGCAGAAGAAGCATCTGCAACAGTATCACCTATTTTGATGAAAGAGAAAAAAGCTGATCTTTTAAAAGAAAAAGCTAATGGAGCATCCTTAGCTGAGATCGCAAAAAATAATAATGTAAGTGTTCAAACTGCAAGTGCGATCAACTTAAATAATCCAACACTAGCTGGAGCTGGAAATGAGCCAGAAGTTGTAGGAGCTGCGTTTTCTTTAGAGCCAGGAGCGGTAAGTAAGCCAATCTCTGGAGATAAAGGAGTTTATGTGGTAGAGATGACGGCAATGAATGCAGCACCAGAAATGGATTCTTATAAGAGTTTTGCAATGAGAGAAGCTTCTCAAAGAAGACAAGCAGTAGTTTCTAGAGTTTTCCAAGCATTAAAGGAAAATGCAGAGATCGAGGATAACAGAGCTCGTTTCTACTAGAGATTAAATAATATTTTTATAAAAATGCCCTTGACACTGTTAAGGGCTTTTTTTGTTTTAGGAAAGATGTCAAGTGTTCAAATAGTTATCAAATTTATTTGAAGTTTTTTTTTAAAAGACCCTTAAATGAATTAACATAGACGTATTTTCTAAGTTGCTCTGTGTAAGAGACCCTGAAACAAGTTCAGGGTGACGGTGCTAGCTATAACTTCCGTCATGCTGAACTCGTTTCAGCATCTTTCATACGTCAATTTCCTAAGCTATATAAATTTTTTATCACTGGTCTAATGATGAACTGGGCTTAAAACAATCAGAATCATGGATTAATACGTTCTAATTTGATGTTTACATACAAAATAATGGCCCGTTGTTTGATGATAATGCAAAGGATTAACCAAGAATCATATGAAATTACTTTTACTCTTGTTTTCCTTGCTACTTTTCACTTCCTGTATTCCATTGAGAATTGCACCAAATATCAAGGAGGAAAAACTTATAGTCGCTAAAAAATTCAAAAGGTCACTTCCCAGGAAACACTCTTATGTCTTCGAGGACCCTAAAGATGCAGATGAATTTTATAATTTTATAAACACTAAGTATGTTTTGAATCATGAAAATGTTGAATATAACGTGCCTATTTTAATTAATGGATATGAATATTTTCTTTCTTTTCATGAAGTTGAAATTCAAACGAAAACCATAAACTTAGTCCCAATTATGATTGATGCCGGACTTGAGTCCAAGGGGATTTCTCCATTATTGGAAGAGCATCAATTTTCACGAACTGGAAACTGGTATATAGTTCTAACGGTATCAGATTCTAAATTGAACGATTGTTTAGATCCAGAATATGGGGATAGAGAAGTGGTTATAAATTATCTTAAAAAGGAGAGATTAGAATATCTGGCTACTACAAATTATTTTGATGCACTATTTAGAAAGTAGAATGGTTATTGATATTATAACTATAAATTAATTTATAAAGCCATTTCAGTAAATGGAATAATGGTGTTATATCCCTTTTCTCTAAAATAGTTTTTAGCATCCTCTGCGCCTGTTGCTAATACAAAATCTCCTCCCCATCCTCCAAGACTTTTAATAGCTCCGTCAAAATCTTGAAAAAGATCTGACTTTACTTTTGGAGTATTTATAATTTTAGAAATAATGGTTTCGTGGATTTCTACTAATAGTTCAAATTCTTTTAATGATCCACAAGTCAGAAACTGGCTGGTTAATCCAGATATCTTGGAGATATTGTTTTGTAATTCAGCCTTAGACTGATCTCTGTAGTGTCGGATAGAGTCTCTGCTGTTCTGTTTCTGGTTAAGATGCACAAAAAACAACTCCTCTTTGAAAATAGGATCGAACTCTACATTCAAAACATTGCTTTTCTCACTGGATAGCTCATACGTAATGGCATTATTGTGTCGTGCAGCGGCAATATCATACCCGCTACCTCCAAAAGTTACCTGCAATAATTTATATGCGTCTATGTTAAACCACTGTGCTATATTATTTATCAATGTTGAAGAGGTGCCGAGTCCCCAATTCTTCGGAAAATCTAGATTGGTAGTTATATTAAATCCCTCTGATTCCTGGAGCAGTTTTGGGTTTAATGAATGTGCAGCTTGTAATATTTTTAAGAGAGAGGCTTCTTCTGAAATAGTTGATAAAGATGAAACAGCGGGTTTTAAGAATAACTCATCAATATTAAAAAAAACCTTAAGCCAAATTTTATTCTCATTATCATAAGCAGTCCATTGTATTCCACTCTTGTGTGTCTTTTCAACATTTAAACTCTGGCCGTATTTAGTGGGTAGCGCTAATGAAACAGCTCCATCTAAAACAACATATTCTCCGGTGATCAATAATTTCCCGTTACTTCTAAAAGTAGTCATAAATGCAAAAGCTTAATTTCTGATTCGTTCTAATTGTTCTGCAACGGTGCTGTGGGTAACCGTGTGTTTTGTGAAATATTGGATAAGCTCCTGCTTTTCAGTTGGAGTTGCCTTCTGAGAATTTAGAATATTCATTAAATGCATTTTCATATGTCCTTGTTGTATCCCATTTGTTACTAAGGACTTCACAGCGGCAAAATTTTGAGCCAAACCTGCTACTGCTACGATCTCCATTAATTCTCTGGCAGAAGGCTTTTGAAGAATTTCTAATGCTACTTTTACAAGTGGGTGAAGATTTGTAAGTCCGCCTACTGTTCCTAGAGCTAATGGGATCTCCATCCAGAATTTAAATTCTCCATTTTCTACACTGGCATGCGTTAAGCTAGTATAAGACCCGTCTTTGCAAGCATAGGCATGAATTCCTGCTTCTACTGCTCTAAAATCATTACCTGTGGCTAATACCACTGCATCTATTCCATTCATGATCCCTTTATTGTGAGTAACCGCGCGATAGGGTTCAACTTCAGCGATCTTAATGGCTGTTAAGAATTTTTCGGCAAATACTTCATTAGTTATAGGATTATCATCATATAATTCTGAAACTGGACAAGAAACCTCAACTCTAACTAAACATTCTGGTACATAATTGGAAAGTATACTCATGATCACTTCCAAGTGTTTTTCTTCAGTATTAAAACCCTGAAAACTCACAGCTTCTTCTTTTAGAGTATCAGCAAATTTTTCTAAACAGGAGTTTATAAAATTAGCGCCCATAGAATCCTTAGTTTCAAAAGTGCAATGCAACTGGTAATAACCCTCTAGCAACTTGGTCTTGTCTAACAGTTCTATATCTAAAACGCCACCTCCACGCTTACGCATGTTCTTTGTAATACTACTAACAGAATCTATAAGAGACTCTTTAGAGGCATTAAAGAAATTCTTTAATTTATCTTTATCTCCATTAAATACAAAATGAACTTGACCGTTTTTTGTAGTATTTAGAACCTCGACCTTAAACCCACCTCGAGTTTGCCAGAATTTTGCGGCTTTACTAGCGGCGGCAATTACAGAGCTTTCTTCGGTGGTCATGGGAATTGCCATTAGTTTCCCGTTAATTAAAAAATTAGGGGCTATGCCGAAGGGTAAATAAAAATTACTCAGGGTGTTTTCCGTAAATTCTTCATGCAGTTGTTGCACTGCATCATCTTCATTCCAGTACTGTTTTAGAATTTTTTTGGAATTCTCGGAATCCTGTAGGTATGTTTTTAGCAACCAGTCAATTTTTTCTTCTTTCTTCAATTTAGAAAAACCGGTAATAGGTGTGATCATTGGATAATAGATTTGTGCTTCAAAGATACAATTACTGCACTTATTCAAGAAACAAGTGTCGTCCCAAATAGCAAAATTGGACTTTGGTGATTTTTTAGATTTAACATACCATTAGTATTTAACAACCAAAAACAGCGTTTTTTGCTGAATTTTTAGTAAACTTGGCCTACAAAAATTATCTAATACATTTATGAGAATACCAAAATTTGTCCTTACCCTATTTTTGGTGGGAACTTCTGCGATTTTTGCACAAGAAAAACAAGTTACATTAGAAGATATATGGCGCGGCACCTTTAGCCAGGAAAGACTTGAATCTTTGAAATCTTTAAATAACGGAACAGAATATATCGTTCTTAATCAAGATAGAAAAGCTGGATCTTCCAGCATAGATGTTTACGATTATAAGTCTGGAGAGAAAAAGGGGAGTCTTTTAAACAGTTCAGATCTTTCTGAGTTGTCCGGATTTCAATCTTATGAACTTAGTCAGGATGAGAATATGATCTTATTGGCTACAGATGTAGACCAGATCTATCGTCATTCTTCTAAAGGGATCTTTTATATCTACGATGTAAAATCTAAAGAACTAAAGAAGTTGAGTGAAAATAAAGTTCAGGAGCCAACATTTTCTCCTGATAATTCTAAAGTAGCTTATGTTTTTGAAAATAATCTTTTTGTAAAGGACTTAGCTTCAGGAAAAGAAACTCAGATCACTACAGATGGTAAGAAAAATGAAGTAATTAATGGAATTACAGACTGGGTCTATGAGGAAGAATTTGCTTTTGTAAGAGGTTTTGATTGGAATGCAGATGGAACAAAAGTGGCATTTTTAAGATTTGATGAAATTGATGTTCCCGAATTCTCTATGGATATAATAGGGAAAGATTTATATCCAACAGCAACTACTTTTAAATATCCTAAGGCGGGAGAAGCAAATGCTATTGTGTCATTACATATGTATGATTTAGCGACAGCGAAAACAAGTGATATCAACTTAGGGGATTATGAGGATTTTTATATTCCAAGAATTAAATGGACCAACAATCCTGATGTGTTAAGTGTACAAGTTCTTAACCGTCATCAGAATGATTTGGACCTTATTTTTGTAAATGCAAAAACGAATGAAGTAAAGGTCGTTTTAAATGAGAAAGATTCAGCCTACGTAGATGTTACCGATAACCTGACCTTTTTAGCTGATAACAGTTTTATCTGGACCAGCGAGAAAGATGGCTACAATCATATTTATCATTATGATAAAAATGGAAAGTTGCTGAATAGAATTACAAAAGGAGATTGGGAAGTAACAAATTACTATGGTTTCAATCCTAAATCCAAGAGAATCTATTTTCAGAGCACAGAAAATGGAAGTGTGAATAGAGATGTGTATTCTATTAAAACAGATGGTTCTAAAAAAACACGTTTAACACAGAAGACGGGTACAAATAATGCAGATTTTAGTGCAGATTTCACTTATTTCATAAATACTTATAATAGTACAAGCACTCCAAATGAATATACGCTTCATGATGCGAAGTCCGGTAAACTGGTAAGAAAGATCAAGGATAATTCAGAATTATTAGAATTAGAGAAAGCCTTTGATTTTTCTCCAAAAGAATTGTCTACCATAGAGATCAATGGGAACAATTTGAATATGTGGACTATTAAGCCTTCAGATTTTGATGCAACGAAGAAATATCCGCTTTTAATGTATCAGTATTCTGGACCGGGATCTCAAACTGTTTCTAACTCTTATTTTGGTGCCAATGATTACTGGTATCAGATGCTTGCAGACCTGGGTTACATCATAGTTTCAGTAGATGGAAGAGGTACAGGATTTAAAGGAGCAGCATTTAAAAAAGTAACTCAAAATGAATTGGGTAAATTTGAGTTGGAAGATCAAATTGCAGCAGCTAAGAAATTAGGAGAGCTGGAATATATAGATTCAGAAAGAATAGGGATCTGGGGATGGAGCTTTGGTGGCTTTATGTCTACAAATGCTATTTTAAAAGCAAACGATGTGTTTAAAATGGCAATTGCTGTTGCTCCAGTTTCTAGCTGGAGATTTTATGACACTATTTATACTGAAAGATATATGACCACTCCGCAAGAAAATGCTAGTGGATATGATGAAAATTCTCCAATTAATCATGTAGATAAATTAAAAGGGAATTATCTTTTGGTTCATGGTTCTGGAGATGATAATGTGCATGTGCAAAATTCTATGAGATTGATCGAAGCTTTGGTACAAGCTAACAAGCAGTTCGATTGGGCGATCTATCCAGACAGGAATCATGGGATTTACGGTGGAAATACAAGATTGCACTTGTACACTAAGATGACAAACTTCATTAAAGAAAATTTATAATAATCTTACCAATAAACTAATAAAATTTTATGGCAAATACTGCACCTCCGGCGAATCAAAAAGAATTATTCGGGCATCCACTAGGATTGTATATTTTATTCTTCACAGAAATGTGGGAGCGTTTTTCCTATTATGGGATGCGCGCTATTCTTGTGCTATATCTAGTAAGTGCAACAACAGGCGGTAATGCCGGTTTGGGTTGGACATCTACGGAAGCTCTTGCTCTATATGGTTGGTACACCATGTTAGTTTATGTTGTTTCTATTCCGGGAGGTATTTTAGCCGATAAAGTCTTCGGTCAGAAAAAGGCCGTTTTAATAGGAGGTATTATTCTGGTTTGTGGACATGGAATCCTTGCTGTAGAGGAAATGTGGGCATTTTATACTGGTCTTGGTTTAATTATAGCTGGGGTTGGACTTTTAAAACCGAATATTTCTACTATGGTTGGTGGCCTTTACAAAGAAGGTGATATCAGGCGTGATAAAGGTTTTACGATTTTCTATATCGGGATCAACCTTGGAGCTTTTCTTTCCAGTTTAATTGTAGGTTATGTAGGTGAAAATATTGGATGGCATTACGGATTTGGACTTGCAGGAATTGCAATGGCTTTAGGTCTTCTAGTATATCTTTGGGGGCAAAAATATCTTACTAATGTTGGGAATCTCCTATCAAAAGTAGAGCTTGATGAGGGAGCTTCTTTAGGGAATTTATTTAGTGAATTATTTAGATCACCAGTTCAATTGATAATTTCAATTATTTTACTTGGAGCTTCAATTTGGGGTTGGTTAGAACTAGGCTTTGGATACGGTTTATTATTCCTTTTCTTAACCTTGGTAGTAGCTATGATGCTCATGGTTTATAAAGATCTTACCAGTCAGGTAATGAAGGATAGATATGTGGTAATGCTACTCTCTTTTACTTTGGTAATTGTTTTCTGGGGTGCCTTCGAACAAGCGGGTGGTTTAATGAATATATATGCCTTAGATAAGACCGATAGGATCTTACCTTTTAGCTTACCCTTGATAGGGAATGAAGTGCCAGCTTCATTCTTTCAATCTTTAAATGCATTATTTATCATACTCTTTGGTGTGATTGTCGCTAATTTCTGGGCGAAACGAAAACTAAAGAACAAAGAAGCTTCTTCCATCTTCAAAATGGCAACGGGTGTAATTATCATGGGACTTGGGTTTGTATTTATGGCTGCTGCTTCTCAAGAATACGCATCTGATGGTGCAGCAGCAATGTATTGGCTAGTATTGGCCTATTTACTTCATACCATTGGAGAACTTTGTTCTTCACCGGTTGCTTTATCATTTATCACTAAACTTGCACCAATGAGATATGCATCTTTAATGATGGGGGTTTATTTTGCAGCTACTGGTTTGGGAAATAAAGTTGCAGGAGTAATAGGGGAATTTTCACAAGGAGAACCTACGAAAATTGAATTGATTGCATCTAGCGGAGAACTAAGCCCATTTTTAAATGCTAACGATAGCATCCTGGAAAACAGGGAAAACTTTGAAATAAAGACAAAAATTTATCCAGAAAACGGAGAATTTAAGGCAGTAGACCTAAATACAAATGAGTCGGTTTTAGACTTAGTGAAATTCGAAGATGAAAATGGGGAGAATGAGCTCGTCAATCTATTAAAAGAAGAGAATGTAACTCAGGAAAACCCTTATTATGCTGTATTCAGCTTTAGAAATAATGATGAAGAATTGTCTAATGAACAATTGGATTATTCTGGAATTGTAATAATTGATGAAGTTCAAACAGAAATGGAGTTTAGAACCTTCTTAGGAATAACCATCTTTACTGTAATCTTTGCGTCTATAGTATTATTCATGCTAAAACCTCTTAAGAGACTTACACATGGTGCAGAAGATGATGAAAGAGAATTGCCAGAACAAGAGCAGTATGATCTTGGTGAAAAAGATTTTGTTTAATTAGAATCATAGCTGTTGATAAATCTCTTTCGGCCTCTTTTAATTGTTCTTTATAGTTATGGCTGCAGCGGGAGTACTAATTATCATGTTGCAGCCATTACTTAAAATGCTGATGTGATGGATTAAATAATTCATTTTTGAATGTCTTCGATATTTATTAAATTTAATCCTTACTGAAGATCGAATTCGGAATGGTATTTGAAAATGTGTAGAAAAATAGCAAACATGAAATTATTACTTACTGGTTTACTTGTCTTATTGACCTGCACGGGAATTCAAGCGCAGGAGATCAAATGGATGAGTATGAACGAAGCATTGGAAGCACAGAAGAAGCAGCCAAAAAAGATCTTGATGGATGCTTATACCACTTGGTGTGGGCCTTGTAAGTTGATGGATAAAAACACCTTTACCAATAAAGATGTGGTGAATTATGTAAACAAGCATTTCTATCCTGTTAAATTTGATGCAGAGGGGACAGAAGAAGTTGTGTATAAAGATTTCAAGTATACCAATCCTAATTACGATCCTAATAGAAAAGGTAGAAATAGTCAGCATTTTTTAGCAAATGCCTTAAAAATTAGTGGATACCCTAGTTTGGTGTTCTTTGATGAAAAATCTAATGTAATTGCCCCAGTTGTAGGTTATAGAACTCCGGAGCAATTAGAGATCTTTCTTAAGATGATAGCGAATAACGATTATAAAAAATTAACCTCGGCAGATGCTTGGGGTAAATACGAAAAAGAGTTCAAAGGAACTTTTAAAGATTAAGTGTTAGTTAGTTATCTTCAGTAGTTTTTATCTTAATAAATTCCCGGTGACTTTGTCTCTGGGTTTCCGATTTACCTCTCTTTAGGAGAGATCGGAGCTGCTATTTTCGGTAGGTCCGGGTGAGGATAGGTTTTATAATAAAAGCTCCCTTTTCGCCAGTTGCGTGAAAAGGGAGCTTTTTATTTAATGCTGTTTGCCTCCACTTCTCAATAAGGTTTTTGTAGTTACTTCCATCTGCAATAATTTGTTCAGGCTTTAACTCTAGAATCAGCCTCTCGAGATTTATTTTGGGAGAATTTGTAAGTAAGATAAGCTTCGGATAAAAGTTAGGCAGATCATAAATTCCCAGACTATCTATTACTAAAATGTCTTTTCCAGCAAATGAATAGATACTTTCAACCCTAGAGCTAGTGTCCACTTTTAGTTTATTTCCAATTTCATAATCATTTATAAAAGAAGGCTTTTGCTGAATATTGGTAGTGTAATAGTTAAAAGTATTGTTATGGGTTATTCCAATATCTGTGTTTCGTGCTCTATGAAAGATTACAAACTCATTTATCGGCTTTTGATATTTCTCATAAATGAAGACAAGTTGAATAAATATTATAGAGCTAAATACGAAGACGATGTTTCTAAAATTATACTTTTTTAGAAGAAAGGAAATAGAGATTAGAAAAACGAAGAATACAACACAGAGCATCAGCGAAAATGAAATGTCTTTGATGATAAAGGTGTCTTTGGAAGCAATATAGGCTACATAATTATTTAAAGCTGAAATCATCCAAGCATAGGTTTTGGATAATAGTATAGGATTTAATCCAATGAGGACAAATAAGATCAAAATGATACCTGCCGCCAAAATCAATCCCATAAATGGTAGAATAAGAATATTGGAAACAAGAAATAATCCGGGGAACTGATGAAAATAATATAAACTTAAAGGCAATACTCCAATTTGCGCAGACAGGGTTACCGAGACTATTTTCCATAGATATCTAAAAAATTTATTTTCAGTGTTTATTATTTTCATAATTGCTGGCTGAAAAACCACAATAGCGAAAACTGCGGAATAGCTTAGTTGAAACCCGACTTGAAAAAGATAGAAAGGATTAATAAGCAGAAGGATTAGTAGCGAAGCAAATAAAGTGTTCAGAATGCTTGTTCTTCTGTTTAATTGCATTCCAATAGCCACGAAGGAGAACATGCTTACAGCGCGTACTACAGAGGGTGAGAGGCCGGCAATCAACGCAAATCCCCACAGAGAAATTAGTAAGAACAGTGTTTTAGTGGTTTTCCCATATTTCCATCTATCCATGAATTTTAAAGCCCAGTTAAGCATGAATAAGATGATCCCTACATGTAACCCAGAAACTGCTAGAATATGTATAACTCCCGCAGCCGCATAGTTCTGCTGAAGCTCGGGAGATAATTCCTGTCTCTGGCCTAATAACAAGGCTTGGATTACAGCAAGTTCATCTTTGCTGAAGTTTTGCTTTTTAAGATTGAAGATTATCTGGTCTCTTAGTTTTCCGGCATAAGATCTTAGAGATGTTGGTGAATTATTAAGGGTTTGGAACTGATGATTGGAGATATTAAGTTGCTTGTAAACTCCCAATACCTTCATATACTTACTATAATTGAATTGGTATGGATTTAAGTTTCCTTTTAAATCTTCAAATCGTCCTATAGTGACAAGACGTTGGCCAATCTTAAGATTGGTTGATAAACTGTCTTTAAATACATTTAAAAGTAATTTCCCTTCTGCATAGTTTGAGTTTAGCTTAATAAGCTTTAAAATATATCTATCTTGATACATCCCAGGTTTTAAAATTTCCAATACTTCAGCAACAATTATAGGAGAACCTTCTTTTAATTCTGTTGGGAAAAAATTTACAATGTGGTCTGGATTATTTTTTGGTAGCTGAGAATAGGAGGTAAGAAACCCTAGATATAAGAACATTATGAAGACCAAAATTCCAAAAACAGGATTTTGAAGAAAACTTCTTTTTGCTATGAAAAAAGAAATTATGAATGTTAGAAAAAGTACAACGCCAGTTATTAAAATTATAATTGACGAAAATTCGACATAAAAACCCAATAGTATCCCGACTATTAGAAAAAATGCAAGCCTGATAAGTGTAAAATTATACAATCTTCAAAAAGTCTTAATTACTCTTGAAGATAGTAAATAATTAGATCACTCGTCTTGCCATCACAAAATGGTCGAACCAGTAATTATCTGCTAAAGAAGATATTATAACGCCTTTGGAAGACGAAGAGTGGATAAATAAAATATGACCCGGTTGAATCTCTACAACTAATCCCACATGATTTATCACTTTTTTGTTTTTATTGGTCTCAAAAAATAAGAGATCCCCAATATTTACATCTACTAGAGATAAGCGCTCACCTTCAAGGGACATCGCTCTAGAAGACCTTGGTAGTTCTATGTTTTCTTTTAAAAATGAGGTGAATACAAGGCCAGAACAATCCATTCCTTTTTCTGTGGTACCTCCATATTTATATTTTGTTCCCTGAAATTTTAGGGCAGTTGTAGTAATATTATAGACTCTTTTGTCTTTTGGTTCCTCTGAGGCTGGGGCTGTATTTACCTTGTTTTCTGGAGCCTTGTGATAGATAATAACTTCGTTTGCATTCAAATTTTGTTGCACTTCAGACCTTTTAGGCTTGGAAGCCCCACAACTGCTAAGTAATAAAGCGAATAGGGAGAAAAACACATAGTAAGATAATCTACTCATATAAAAATGCTATTTCTTAATACTCTTATAAATTAGTTGGGCAGTCTTTTCACTGGCTCCTGCGCCCCCTAACTTTCTTTCTAACTCAAAATATGCCTCAAATATTGTATCCCTGTTCTCTGTATCCAATATTTTAATCAATTCACTTTTTAATTTTTTCGAATTAAAGTCATTCTGAATTAATTCTGTAACTACTTCTTTATCCATAATCAAATTAACCAACGAAATATAGTCTAAATCCACTACCCTTTTTGCTATCTGATAAGAAATTGTACTTCCTTTATAACAAACGACTTCCGGTACCTTAAACAAGGCTGTTTCTAAAGTTGCTGTCCCGGATGTCACTAAGGCCGCAGTAGAAAGGCTTAATACATCGTAGGTTCTATTCAGTACTAAATGAACATTTTTCTTTTTTATAAAGGGTTTATAAAATTCTGCATCCTGGCTGGGGGCTCCGGCAATAACAAATTGATATTCTTTAAAATCCTCGGTAATACTCAACATGGTTTCCAACATCTTGGAGATCTCCTGTTTTCGACTCCCTGGCAACAATGCGATAATCGGTCTTTCGTCTAGTTGATGTTTTTTTCTGAATTCATCTGGAACAACCAAATCCTTCTTCGCGATTGCATCTAGAAGAGGGTGGCCTACAAAATGTACTGGGAACTGATGCTTTTCTTCATAAAATTCTTTTTCGAAAGGAAGGATCACATACATTTCATCTACATCTCGTTTTATTGCATTTATCCTATTCTCTTTCCAGGCCCAGATCTGTGGAGAAATATAATATTGTGTAGAAATATTTAGCTCTTTTGCCCATTTGGCAATACGCATATTAAAGCCGGGATAATCTATAAAAATAATGGTGTCTGGCTTGTATTCCAGAATATCATTTTTACAAACCTTAATATTCTTTAATATGGTTCTTAGATTTGCAATCACCTCTAAGAATCCCATAAAGGCTAATTCCCTATAGTGCTTTACCAGAGTTCCCCCAGCTTCTTGCATAAGGTCTCCGCCCCAAAATCTGAATTCAGCTTCTGGATCTGCTTTTTTTAAAGCTAACATCAAATTGGCAGCATGTAGATCTCCGGAAGCTTCACCTGCAATAAGGTAATATTTCATTCAAAGGGATTTTAAGTATTGAAAGTTATCAAATTGTTATCTATGTACTCCTTGCTGCTTGTCTATAATATAATTGAAATGTAAAATCGAGCGGAGTCGAGATACTATTATTTCAATTCTTTGATAGAAACAAACTCTTTAAATCTTATTAATTTATTTTGAAAAATGAATGCCAATTGAACATTTAATCAAATTCCCATATTTTCCGACGCTATCAAATAAATTTGGTAACTGCTATAACCACTGCCGTAAGTACGGTCGCTAAGAGCACACCTCTCGCCTTGTAGAGCAGGTTCTTTTTTATAAAAACAAAAAAGGGGAAAAAATTTAAGATCGCTCCAAGCGCTATAATTTTACCTAAATAATCATTCTGAAGCGCATCCTGAATTGTAGCCTCCAGATCCATTTTCGAAAATATAAGAATATAAAAGAAAATCCCGGCTGCGTTGGTCAATAATCCAATTAGAAAACCAATAAGAACGTGTTTTTTAATCATTTAGTCCCCAGTCCTTAAGATCTTTAATATAGTGATGTGCAGTAAGGTCAAATTGAACAGGGACTACAGATACATAGCCATTTTCTAAGGCCCATTCATCTGTATCCTGCCCACTATCTTCATTCACAAACTTACCGGTCAGCCAATAGTAATCTCTTCCCTGCGGACTAGTTCTTTTATCGAATTCCTCTACCCAATAGGCTTTGGCTTGCCTACATATTTTGATTCCTTTAATTTCTCTCTCCTTTAGCTTGGGTAAGTTCACATTCAAAACCACACCTTTTGGAAGTCCGTTTTTGAGAACTTTTCGTGTAATTGCTTTTACGAATTTCTTGGTAGGTTCAAAGTCGGCACTTAAAGAATAATCCAGTAGTGAAAATCCAATTGCGGGAATTCCTTCAATCCCAGCTTCTACAGCAGCGCTCATAGTCCCAGAGTAAATCACATTAATGGAGGAATTAGAACCATGGTTTATTCCGCTCACGCAGAGATCGGGTTTGCGGTGTAAAATTTCTTGGGTTGCAATTTTCACACAATCTGCTGGGGTCCCAGAGCAACTATATTCTTTATGAGTATATTTTTTATTGATTTTAACCTCGTCGCAGTAAAGTGTATCTGTAATAGTAATTGCATGTCCCATCGCACTTTGGGGGCTATCTGGAGCAACAACAATTACATCGCCTAATTCTTTCATCACCTCAATCAATGTGCGAATTCCCGGAGCGGTGATTCCATCATCATTTGTGACTAAAATAAGCGGTTTCTCTTTAGACATAAGTAAATATTTTAAGGGTGCTAAAATTATAATTCCCAAAGGAAAGCTTATCTTAGGCGTCTAACAAATTATTTGTGCAAATGATGAGTGTTGGCACAATTTTTAGTATATATAGATTGATATTAAATGATGAAATATATTCGCTTTATGAAAAGGAACTATAAATTTTTGGTGTTAGTGTTGCTTATGGCGGCCGCATCGTGCAGCTTTACTACAAAAACTTTCAATGACCCTAATAAAGATAAATTATTAATAGATCTAATTACCTATGTCCTAGAGAAAGGACATTACGATGCTAAGACTATAGACGATGGTTTTTCAAAAGAAGTCTATAAAGATTATTTAGATGCAATAGATCCCTTAAAACGATTTTTCTACGAGAAAGATGTGAAGGAGTTTGTTGTTTATCAAGATAAGATAGATGATCAGATAAGAGGAAAAGATCTTGCTTTTTTCAATTTAACACACGATAGGTTACTGGAAAGAATGAAAGAAGTGCGAGGAATTTATAAAGAGATTCTAGCTCAACCTTTTGATTTTTCTGAAGAAGAAGATATCAATACCAACTACGAGGAGATAGATTATATTTCTTCTAGAGCAGAATTAAAAGAGCGTTGGAGAAAGCAACTAAAATTTAGCACCTTAGGAAATTTTTACAATAGTAAAGAGGATCAGGAAAAAGCATTAGAAAAAGATCCTTCTTATAAAGTGAAATCTGATGTGGAATTGGAGAAAGAGGCTCGGGAAGCTGTTCTAACATCTATGGACGAGTATTTTGATTTTAGCGAAGAACTAGAGCGTAAAGATTATTTCTCAGTTTATATTAATGCCATTGTAGAGGAGTTCGATCCGCATACATTTTACTTTGCCCCACAAGATAAAGATAGATTTGACATTGCAATGTCTGGGAAACTGGAAGGAATTGGAGCAAGACTACAAAAGAAAAGCGATAACATTACCATCATGGAAGTGATCTCTGGTGGGCCAGCATGGTTAAGTGATAAATTAAGCGAAGGGGATATCATTTTGAAGGTAAAACAAGAAGATGAAGAAAATCCAGTAAGTATTGTGGGAATGCGTTTAGATGATGCGGTGAACCTAATAAAGGGGCCTAAAGATTCTAAGGTTACTTTGACAGTTAAGAAAAAGATGATGGGTAATATTGAAGATATTACGATTACAAGAGATATTGTAGAATTAGAAGAGACTTATGCAAAATCTGCTTTGGTTAATAAGAACGGAAGAGAATTCGGCCTTATCAACTTGCCTAAATTCTATTTTGATATGGAAAACTATGCAGATAGAAATGCAGCTTCAGATGTTGAAAAAGAGATTGTAAGATTGAAAAAAGCGGGAATGGAAGGTCTTGTTTTAGATCTTAGAAACAATGGTGGTGGATCTCTCAAAACAGTTGTAGATATTGCTGGCTTATTTATTGAAAAAGGCCCTGTAGTTCAGGTGAAAAGTAAGGGGGTAGGTCAGGAAATTTTAGAAGATAAAGATCCAAGTATACTTTGGGACGGACCTTTAGTAATATTAGTAAATGAGCTATCAGCTTCAGCTTCAGAAATTCTTGCGGCAGCAATGCAAGATTACAAGAGAGCAATTATTATTGGAAGTAAACAAACTTATGGTAAGGGTACAGTTCAAAATGTAATAGATCTTAATCAAACTGTTAGGAGTAACGAATATGGAGACCTTGGCGCGTTAAAATTAACCACTCAGAAGTTCTATAGAGTTAATGGAGGTTCTACCCAGTTAGAGGGTGTTAAAAGTGATGTGGTTGTTCCAGACAGATATAGCTTTATAGACATAGGTGAGAAAGATTATGAAAACCCATTGCCTTGGGATCAAATAAAAGCTGCCAAATATAAAATCTGGGATGGTTATATAGATTTTGAAGATGCTATTAAAAACAGTAAAGAGAGAATGACTAACAATGCACAATTAAATCTTATTGCTGAAAATGCAAAGTGGGTAAAAGATCAAAGAGATGAGGAAACGTATCCTTTGAACTATGCGGCTTATCAAAATCATAGATTGCTTACAGAAAAAGATGCTAAGAGATTCGATGCTATTTCAGATTATACCTCTAACTTAACCTATGAGTCTCTTCCTTATGAAGTTGAAATATCTATGACGGATACTATCTTAAGAGAAAAGAGAGACAGATGGCACGAGAGTTTAACTGGAGATGTTTATGTAGAAGAGGCTATTAATGTTCTTGAAGACATTAAGGTCAATAACATTAAAAGGGATAAGGTAGCTAACATTAAGAATTAAAAGTTTATTAAGAGTCTGTTTAAAGAGTTTAATGAGTCAAAAAATTGTAGGATAATCATCCGAAATATTTCTTTTTCTAAGTTTAATTAGTTGAGATATTGAAATAATTCCTGATACTACCTTCAAAAGTATGATGTAAATACAAACCTTTTAAACAGGCTCTTTATTATGTCTGCAACTTTCCTATGAATTTCCTATGAAGAGAAAATATATTTATCCGGTTATAATCCTTGCTGTTGCTTTGCTATTGGTTTTAGTAGAAAGATGTAAATAAAACTATATTTAATCAAGAAGCCTGAGGTAAGACGACTAGTTACTTTCCGATGATTCGGGAGAAAAATCGAGGAATCCCGAGCCATCAGGATGTTGCACTAAACCCTCAATGTAGGATTAAAAGGCCATTCTTTCAGAATCTAGCTTTATAAAGATAAAGAGTAAGATAGTAAAGCCCCATAAGCCAGAGCCTCCATAGCTAAAGAAAGGAAGTGGTATTCCAACAGTTGGAAAAATCCCTGTTACCATTCCTATATTCACCAGAAAGTGAATAAACATAATCCCCACTAGACTGTATCCATACACTCTATGAAATGTAGATTTCTGCCGCTCTGCAAGAAATAATAATCTAAAGAGTAGGCCCATAAACAAAAGCACTACTAAAGAGGTTCCTAGAAATCCCCATTCCTCACCAACGGTACTAAATATATAATCTGTGTGCTGCTCTGGAACAAATTGACCTTTGGTTTGTGTGCCTTCTGTCCAGCCTTTACCTAACCAGCCTCCACTACCAATTGCAATTTCACTCTGATTGGTGTTATATCCAATTCCCCTAGCATCTACTTCTTTTCCTAAAACTATATTGAAGCGATCCCTATGGCGTTGTTCAAATACATTCTCAAAGATATAATCTACAGAATAAGAAAGTGCAACCGCACCTATAATAATCCCTAGTATAACAAGGGGTTTCGGGCGTCTCCTTTTTTTCTGAAGCAAGCTTAGTAAACAAACGACAACGACCGCAATGGCTACATAAAATGGCCCAAGAACCAAGGTTAATATAAAAACAGTTATTCCAGCAAACCCTAAGAATAGGTAAATTCCAGATAGTCCTTCTCTATATAACGGGAATAGAAATGCTGCGTATACCATAGCACTTCCTGCATCTGGTTGAGGTAAAATAATAAGAGCAGGTAAAACGATTATAAAAAATGCCTTAAGCTGATGTGAGAATAATTTGATATTTGTTTGAATGTCTCCAAGGTAATTTGCGAGTGCCAGCGTAGTACCAACTTTCGCGAATTCTGCTGGCTGAATGCTTACTCCGCCAAATACATACCATGAAGTAGCTCCGTTAATGGTCTTTCCGAAGGCAAAGAGCCCTAAAATGGAAACAAGTGTTATTATATAGAAAACACTCGAAAACTTCATGTAGAACTTAGCCTCAATAGATAATATGATGATGATCATAAATAAACCGAGTATGATCCAAATGGCCTGTTTCCCATAGATCTCGTTGAAATCAAAAATCCCGGAAGGAGCATCTCCAAGTGAAGCTGAATATATGTTCATCCACCCAAAGCTTATAAGTAAAAGGTAAATTAATATGGTAATCCAATCAAAACTAATAGTGCCTTTCGCCATTATTTATTAATTGAGAAAGGTTCTCCACTAAGTGGCTTTAAGTATTCATCTTCCAAACTATGAGTGAGTACCCAAGTTTCCATATCTTTTCTAGAAATGCTATTTTTAAGATATTTTTCTATCATTAAACTGGCAATTCTTCCGGCATATCTACCTCCCCAATATCCGTTTTCAACAAATACAGCAATGGCAATTTTTGGATTGTCCACCGGCGCAAATGCAATAAATATTGAGTGATCTGTTAGCTGTGTTCTCTTGCCGTTTATTTTGGTAAAATTCTCAGCAGTTCCAGTTTTTCCAGCTATTTCTATCCCTGGGATTTGTAATGCAGATGCAGTACCAACTTTGTATACTTGGTGCATTCCCTCGATAACCGGAATGAAATGCTCACTATCTATAGTGGTAAAGTTTTTCTTAGTATAATCTGGATCGGATATTGATTCACCTTCGATATTTTTTAAAATATGAGGAGTATAGAACCAGCCTCTATTGGCAATTGTGGCGGTCATATTTGCTAACTGTATAGGCGTCATTAATACTTCTCCTTGTCCAATAGCATTAGATATAGTTGCGGTTGCAAACCACTTGTAAGTAGGATATTCGTAGATCTTGTTGTAGTATTCTGAAGTTGGGATTTTACCAGATCTACCTGCGGGCAGATCATAACCTAAGAACTCTCCTAAACCAAAACTATTTAAATGTTTCGCCCAGGTATCTATACCTTCTTGTGGAGTAGGATATTTTTCTATGATCCTCCTGTAAACGTTAGCAAAATAGGCATTACAAGACTGAGCAATTCCCGGGATCATATCTAACGGGCTTGCATGGGCATGACAGCCTAATTTTCTACCTCGTCCATACACATAGCCTCTGTTACAAGAAAACTTATCGTGAATATCCACAACGTCTTCCTGTAGAGCAATAAGCGCATTGATTGTCTTAAATGGTGAACCTGGAGGGTATTCTGCTAATAGGCCTCGGTCGTATAAAGGTTTCGAATATGTGTCATTATAAAATTTTGTAAAATTTGCCGACCTTTTTCTGCCCACTAGTAAGGCAGGATCATAGCTAGGAGCCGTTACAAGTGAAAGGATTTCCCCCGTGGCAGGTTCTATTGCTACAATTCCTCCACGTTTGTTCTCCATCAATTTTTCGCCATATGCTTGCAGCATGGCATCTATAGAGAGCGTGACATCTTTTCCTTTTTTTGGTAGAGTATCAAAAATCCCTTCTTTAAATGGTCCAATATCTCTATTAAATCTATCTTTCTGAATGTATTTTACGCCTTTTATACCTCTAAGCAATTCCTCATACTGACCTTCAACTCCTTGTTTTCCAATTAAATCTCCAGAAATATAATAGGGATTTTCATCAATTATTTTATTGTTTACTTCAGCAATATAGCCTAAGACATTGGAACCGTTTTGGGTCTGATAATCCCGTAAAGACCTCTTCTGGATATAAAAGCCTGGATATTTACGCATTTTCTCCTGAAGGTAGGCATACTCAGATTTTGTGAGCTGAGGAACAATAATAGAGGGGAGCCTCGGAGAATATATTTTTGCCTTGTCTAGTTTTTTTGAAAGTTGTTCTGGTGTGAGTTTTAAGATGCTGCAAAATTCTGCAGTGTCAAATGGCTTGATATTTCTTGGGATAGCCATTACGTCATACGAAGGTTGATTAGAAACCAACAATTCCCCATTTCTATCAAAAATATAACCTCGCTGAGGATAATCATAAACCACCTTTATTGCATTGTCTTCACTTAAACCGGCGAAAGAATCATCTACAATCTGCAGATAGAATAATCGGCCTATAAAAATAAAGCCAGTGGTAATAATTATAATGTACAGCAACAGCCTTCTCATCGTCTTTTCGGTTTAAATAATGTCAAACTAATTAAGACTAAAAGTATAGTGAAAATACTCGTGAAAACAGTCTTTTTCAGAATTAAATATATATGAGAAAAATTGAACATTTCCAAAATGAAAAGCAATAAATTATGAAGAACCACCACAAGGATAATATAACTCAGTCGTGCTCCATATGGGGTGTTGGATAATTTTACGGTTTGGTAATCGTAACTTATTCCGAAAGAAAACCGCAATATAATAGGGCGGATATATGCTATAAATACAGAAGCCGCGGCATGTATTCCTCCACTATCTTCAAAAGTGTCTATACTTAGCCCTAACAAAAAAGCTACAAGCATAAATAAACCTTGTGGAGTGTTAAAAGGATAAAGAATTAAAAACAGGATGTATAGATATGGATTTATAAAACCCAAAAAATTGATATTATTAAGAAGTAAGACTTGCAATAAGACCAAGACCACAAACCGGATGCTATTAGAGATAATTGTATTAGTCATCTATTTCCTCCAGTTCTTTTATTTCTTTTCTATCCTTATTTACAATAACATACACATGACCAATATTGGTCATGTCATTAAATAATTTGATATCTATTGTGAAATAACTTTTATTTTCATCTAACTCAAAACCTACAATATTTCCAATTGGGATACCGCGAGGAAAAATCAAGGATTTCCCACCTGTTATAATAGTGTCACCTTTTTTAACCGGAGCCAATCTGGGAACATCTATTAACTGTACAATATTGGGGTCTTTTCCATTCCAGATCAAAGACCCGAAGTGATTGGTTTTTTTGAGTTGCGCGTTTATTTTAGAATCGCTATTGAGAATTGAGATAACTCTGGAGTATTTTCTAGAAACATTATCTATTATTCCTACAATACCTTGACTGGTTACTACTCCTGATTCTTGAACTATATTGTCTTTTTCACCTTTGTCCAAAGTGATGTAATTATCTACTTTGGAAAAATTATTATTTATGACTCTTGCTGTTCTAAATTGATAAACCCCTTCATAGATGGTAGAATCGATAAAAGTTTCCTCGAAAATGGTATCCGGAATATTGGAAAGTTTATTCCTTAATTCATTATTCTCCTCTAAAAGACGTTCGTTATACTCTTCCAGGTAAAAATAAGCCTGAATGCTATTCGCTTTTTTATAAATACCACCGGTTATAAAATTGGCAGAGCTTATAAATTTACTTTTATGAAAAGTATGAGATTGAATTGTTAAAAATATAGATAGGCCAAACAGCAACAGAAATAAAATGTTATTCTTATTGCGGATAAGAAAATTGAAAATCTGCTGCATGGGTTAATCCTACTTTATCAATATTCCTTTGTAACGGCTTAAGTTTTTAAGGCATATTCCAGTTCCTCGAACTACGGCTCTCAAGGGGTCTTCTGCAATATATACTGGAAGATCTGTTTTTAAAGACAAACGTTTATCTAATCCCCTTAACATAGATCCTCCCCCTGCAAGGTAGATTCCTGTATTGTAAATATCGGCAGCTAATTCTGGTGGGGTTTGAGATAAAGTTTCCATCACAGCATCTTCTATTCTTAAAATAGATTTGTCTAATGCCTTAGCGATTTCTCTATAAGATATTTGAACCTGTTTAGGTTTCCCAGTAAGTAGATCTCTACCTTGAACATTCATTTCCTCTGGTGGGATCTCAAGATCTTCAGTAGCAGCACCTATTTGAATTTTTATTTTTTCAGCAGTACGCTCCCCAACATATAAGTTATGTTGTGTGCGCATAAAATAAACAATATCATTTGTGAACACATCTCCCGCGATTTTCACAGATTTATCGCAAACAATCCCTCCAAGAGCAATCACTGCAATCTCGGTTGTCCCACCTCCTATATCCACAATCATATTTCCTTTTGGTTGCATGATATCTATTCCAATACCTATCGCTGCAGCCATTGGCTCATGAATAAGATAAACTTCCTTTCCGTTAACACGTTCTGCACTTTCTTTTACCGCGCGCATTTCAACCTCTGTAATCCCAGATGGGATACAAATTACCATTCTAAGAGCAGGAGTGAACCATTTTTTCTTTAATGCCGGAATTTCTTTGATAAACATGTTTATCATTTGTTCACTGGCGTCAAAATCGGCAATTACTCCATCTTTTAAGGGTCTAATTGTTTTAATGTTCTCATGGGTCTTCCCTTGCATCATTGCAGCTTCTTTACCTACGGCTATAATTTTTCCGGTGGTTCTGTCTCTGGCAACAATAGATGGGCTATCCACTACTACTTTATCGTTGTGGATTACCAAAGTATTGGCGGTTCCTAAATCTATTGCTATTTCTTCAATGAGAAAATCAAAAAATCCCATATTTCTTTTGTTGAGGTTAGGTAAATGTAATAAAATTAATGTTTAAAATGGCGCGTACCAGTCATTACCATAGCCATATTATGTTGGTTACAATAATCTATGCTTAATTGATCTTTAATAGAGCCTCCAGGCTGTATTACTGCGGTAATTCCTGCATTATCTGCAATCTCTACACAATCTGGAAAAGGAAAAAAAGCATCACTTGCCATCACCGATCCTTTGAGATCGAAATTAAACGACTTTGCTTTTTCAATACTATGCGTTAAAGCATCTACTCTAGAGGTCTGCCCGGTTCCGCTTGCTAGTAATTGTTTGTTTTTTGCTAAAACGATGGTGTTGGATTTGGTGTGTTTGCAAATTTTAGATGCAAATATCAAATCCTTTAACTCGTTAGAAGTGGGTTTATTGTTTGTAGCATCCGTTAAATCTGCCTCAGAATCTGTCTTAAAGTCTTTATCTTGAACCAAAACCCCATTTAAACAAGTTCTCACTAGTTTCTGCGGTAATTCCTGTTCTTTCTGAATTAGAATAATTCTGTTCTTTTTCCCTTTTAAAGCTTCAAGTGCTTCTGAAGAAAAAGAAGGAGCGATCACTACTTCGCAAAATAACTTATGAATTTCTTCTGCAGTTGCTTTATCAATTTCAGTGTTGCTAATTAGAACTCCTCCAAAAGCTGAAACAGGGTCTCCCGCTAAAGCATCCTTATAAGCTTGTAAAATAGTATCTCTTTGAGCTAATCCACAGGCATTATTATGTTTTAAAATGGCAAATGTTGGAGCGTCATTCTTGAATTCATTCATCAAATTCACAGCAGCATCTACATCCAGTAAATTATTATATGATAATTCCTTTCCGTGTAACTGATTGAATATAGCTTCAAAATCTCCAAAGAAGGTTCCTTTTTGATGTGGGTTTTCCCCATATCTTAATTCTTTTCCTTTATTGAAACTTTGTTTGAAAGTGTTGTCTTCAGAGTTAAAGAAATTGAAGATTGCAGTATCATAATGAGATGATACTTGGAAAGATTTTCCCGCGAATTTCTTTCTGTCCTCCTGTGAAGTAGTTCCGTTATTTTCTGATAAAAGCTCTAAAAACTCTGAGTAATCATCTACAGAAGAAACACAAAGTACATCATTAAAATTCTTAGCTGCAGCTCGAATAAGAGAAATCCCTCCTATATCGATCTTTTCAATAATATCTGCCTCAGATGCTCCTGAAGCTACTGTTTTTTCAAAAGGATAAAGATCCACAATCACAATGTCAATTTGTGGAATTTCAAATTCCTTCATTTCTGCAACATCACCTTCATTATCCTGTCTGTTAAGAATCCCACCAAAAACTTTAGGGTGCAAAGTTTTAACTCGACCTCCTAAAATTGAGGGGTAAGAAGTTAGATCTTCTACAGGAATAACAGCGGTCCCTAGATCTTTAATGAATTTTTCTGTACCACCAGTTGAATAAATAGTAATTCCAAGTTCATCCATTTTCTTAACTATGGGTGCCAATCCATCTTTACTGAATACCGAAATTAAAGCAGATTTCGCCGTTTTTAAATTGCTCATTGTGTTGTGTTTGTTAAGCTTGCAAAAGTAATTAAATCGCTATTAATTATATAGTTCTAAAGTTTTATTTCTTAAAAAAAATGTAACGAAAATATACACTAGACGTCTTATCTTTAATCTTTGTAAAAACACCCGGTTTTTCTATGCTAATATATTTAAGGCTATTAACAGAAAGTTTTAATTTCGCTGTCAGTGCGTTAATAAACAATAAACTACGCACCTTCCTTTCTTTGTTAGGGGTGACCATTGGTATATTTTCTATTATTGCAGTTCTTGCTGCAGTAGATTCCCTGGAGCGAGAAATAAAAGGAAGCTTAAGCTCCTTAGATAATAGCACCATCATGGTAATGCGTTTCAAATTTGGACCTTCGGAGATCCCTCGTTGGAAAAGAGAACAATTTCCAGATGTTTCTTATGATGAATATCAATACTTAGAAAAAAATCTTCCAGATGTAGAAGCTATAGATTACGCTTTGAATGTAGGTAGAGAAACTATCAAATTCGAAGAAAAAACGGTTTCTCAGGTAGAGGTTGGAGCTGTTACTCATAATTATTATCAAATTGAAGCGCTACAGCTGGCGGAGGGGAGATTTTTTAATGAGGCAGAATCTGTTAGTGGGACCCATGTAATTATTTTAGGTCATGAAATTGCCCAGAATTTATTTGGACAAAGAGAAGCCTTGAGAAAAGAAATTAGAATGTATGGGCAAAGATTTATTGTAATTGGAGTTCTCAAAAAGGAAGGAGCTGGATTGTTTGGAGGTTCTAAAGATACTTCTGTATTCTTACCTGTAAATGTTATTAGACGAATTTATGGGGATAATAATAAAGCTGCTTTTCCTCAAATACTTATTAAGCCAAATGAAGGCGTAGATAATGCTGAATTTATCGCAGTGCTAACTCAGAAGTTGAGAAATTACAGAGCTTTAAAGCCAGATGAGATTAGTAATTTCTTTGTGAATCAGCTTCAAGGTTTTGCAGACCTTATAGATAATATTACGGGACAACTTAATCTAATGGGGCTGGTTATAAGTGGATTTTCATTATTGGTTGGGGGCTTCGGGATTGCGAACATCATGTTTGTAAGTGTAAAAGAACGAACCAATTTAATAGGAATTCAAAAATCCTTAGGAGCCAAGAATAGGTTTATTTTGTTCCAATTCTTATTTGAAGCCGTGATACTAGCAATAATTGGCGGATTAATAGGATTGTTCCTGGTATGGATAGTTTCAATATTGGCTTCGCAATTTACAGGGGATTTTGAATTTGTCTTGTCCCCATGGAATATGTTTATAGGAACCATGGTTTCAGCAGTTATTGGATTGATTTCAGGAATAATACCTGCGATCGCTGCTTCCAAACTAGATCCTGTAGAGGCAATTAGGACGGGAATGTAATCCCCATTGCCCTTTGGGATATTTCCCCAAAGGGAAAAATTAACGGTAAAGAAGGACTCTAAAGCGGTCAATGCTATTTAGGCATGGACAATGGACAAATTTGAAACTTCAAACCTTAAATTTTGAATAGTTTATCCTAAAATTTTCGCAATTTCTTCATTAACAAACTCTAAGAACAATTCGTCTTCTTTAGAAAATGGATCTGCGGTATGAGAATCTATATCTATTTGCCCAATATTTTCTCCATTAACGAATAAAGGCACAACGATCTCTGCTTTTACATAAATACTGCAGGCAATATAATTGTCTTGAGCTTTGACGTCTGGTACAACAAAGTTCTTGTTGGTAACAGCTACTTGCCCACAAATTCCTTTTCCAAATGGAATAATTAGGTGATCTGTAGGTTCTCCAGCAAAAGCCCTCAATTTGAGCTCGTTCTTATCTCCATTTTTAAAATAGAATCCTACCCAATCGTAGTATGGAATATTTTTTTCTAATAATTCGCAAACTTCTGTAAGCCTGTGGTCTACAGAAAGATTTTTGGATTCTATAATAGAAAGAACCTGAGGTTTTAATTTTTGAAAAGGCATGTTGCTGATTTTTGTTCAAAAGTATTAAAAAGTATTAGTACAGTCACCTATGTATTTTCTATAAATTTGTTAAAATCAAGTTTTTAATTGCTTCAACTATTTAAAAAATATAGATCGGTTTTACAGTTCATTCTCATTTTTATGGGAAGCTATTTTATATTCTCGATTTTATACAATTTATATCTCTCTTTTTTTGAAGCTTCTAGCTACTATCCCGACTTTTTTACGCATTTAGTGGCCTTGCAAAGTGAATCTGTGATCGAATCTTTTGGCTATACCTCAAAGACAATGATTCATCCAAATGAGCCTTCCCTGCAATTATTTGTCAATGATGTATTTCTTGCAAGGATCGTAGAGGGTTGTAATTCTATAAGTATCATTATATTGTTCACCTCTTTTATACTTTCCTTTTTCGCCAAGTTTAAAATAAGCTTCCTTTATATTTTTACAGGAGCAGTGATCATTTATATCGCGAATATTTTAAGAATTGTTATCTTGGCTATTGGAATTTATGAATACCCACAATACACAAGCTTCTTGCACACCATTGTTTTTCCGCTCATAATTTACGGGACTGTATTTATTTTGTGGGTTTTTTGGGTTCGGTTATTTTCTAAAAACACAGTAGATGAAAAAGCGGTATAAAATTATTATGATCTCTTTGCTTGTTACCTTACTAGTAATGGTGCGCTATTTTGAGAATCAATTATTTTATGACCCGTTATTAAAATTCTATGAGGCAGACTATTTGAATCACTCATTTCCATATTTTGAGACCGGGAAATTGTTTTTTAATGTCCTTTTAAGGTATTCAATCAATTCTATTATTTCGTTGGGGATACTATATGTTACTTTTTTTGATAAAAATATTTTAGAATTCTCGGTTTATCTTTTTTCGATCTTTTTTGTAATATGTTTTACTGTGTTTGTTGTCTTGATTTTTGAAATAGAAAGCCAAAACTTTTTAGCACTCTTTTATGTTAGAAGGTTTTTGATCCATCCAATTTTTGTTCTAATATTAATGCCAGCATTCTATTATTACAGGCGCAAAAATGGCCATAAACTCAAAAGTTAATCCTGAAAACTTGAAAGTTAGAGATACAACTTTCTGTTACATTTGTATAAGCTGTTATAATCTATGCTTGCTGATTAAGAGGTAAGTATATCAATTATAACAATTATTGTTTATATTTGTTTGTAATGAAAAAAGGTATCCAGAAATTTTCTTCTTTGATTCTAGCGCTATTAGTGCTGGTTTCCACCTTTTCCTTTACTATCGAAAAACATTTCTGTGGAGATTTATTGGTAGATCAAGCTGTGTTTTCTAAAGTTAAAGATTGTGGGATGAGTTCCCATAATATGGATGCTATGATGGTTTCAGGAATGCTTACAGATTCTTGCTGTACTAATACACATCTTGCCATAGAAGGTCAAGACGAGTTAAAGATCTCTTTTGATAAATTAAGTCTGGATCAGCAAGTTTTTGTTTCAGCCTTTACTATTTCTTTCATTGAACTTTTTGAAAGTTCTCCAGAACAGATAATTCCTTTTAAAGATTATTCCCCACCCCTACTGGTCACAGATATCCATTTGATGGACCAGGTATTCCTTATCTGATTTTAAATAATTTTTATCGAACTAACTACAAGAGTAGTCAGTTTGAGCTATGTCGTAGTCTGATCTTTATCATTCTTCTTCGACCAAAAACTTAGTTTTTTGAAAATTATTTAAAGTAAACCCATGTTTAATAAACTTATAAAATATTTCCTCTACAATAGATTAGTAACAATACTATTGTTGCTTTCTCTGGTAGGATGGGGATTGGTCACTGCTCCATTCGATTGGGATACTGGATTTTTGCCTAAAGATTCGGTTCCCGTAGATGCCATTCCAGATATCGGTGAAAACCAGCAAATTGTATTCACAGATTGGCCGGGGAGATCTCCGCAGGATATCGAAGATCAGATCACCTATCCCATGACCTCTACATTATTGGGGATCTCCGGAGTGAAATCTATTCGTAGTACTTCGATGTTCGGATTTTCTACCATCTACATTATTTTTGAAGAGGATGTAGAATTCTATTGGTCCAGAACCCGGGTATTAGAAAAATTGAATTCGCTCCCAACAGATCTGCTTCCATCAGGTGTGCAACCAACTTTAGGTCCAGATGCAACTGGACTGGGGCAAGTGTATTGGTATACGCTGGAAGGTCGCGATCCAGAAGGTAATGTTACCGGTGGCTGGGATCTTAATGAATTGAGATCTATCCAGGATTATTATGTGAAGCTTGGATTAAGTGGAACTTCAGGAGTCTCAGAAGTGGCATCTGTAGGAGGCTATGTTCAGGAGTATCAGATAGATGTAGATCCAGATGCTTTAAAGGCATATAATATTGGAATTGATCAGGTGATGATGGCTGTGAAGAATTCCAATAGGGATATTGGCGCCAAAACCATGGAGATCAATAAAGTTGAATATCTGGTTCGTGGATTGGGATATATCGAGTCTGTTGAGGACATCGAAAATTCAGTAGTTCTTGCCAATGATAATAACACTCCTGTTCTGATTAAAGATCTTGGGGTGGTAAGCTTGGGGCCTGCAGAACGCCGTGGAATCTTGGATAAAGGAGGAGCAGAGGTTGTTGGAGGAGTAGTTGTTGCCAGATATGGTTCCAATCCGCTTCAAGTAATTAAGAATACCAAAGAGAAGATCAAGGAAATATCTGTAGGTCTGCCTCAAAAAACATTGGCCGATGGAACTATAAGCAAGCTTACCATTGTTCCTTTTTATGATCGTACACAATTAATTGGAGAAACAATAGGAACTCTTGAGAGTGCCCTTTCGCATGAAATTTTAATAAGTATCATTGTAATTATTGTATTGGTCCTAAATCTTAGAGCCTCCATCTTAATTTCCAGTTTATTGCCTATTGGGGTGCTAATGACTTTTATTGCCATGCGTTATTTTGGGGTAGATGCTAATGTGGTTGCATTATCTGGAATAGCTATTTCTATTGGGGTCATGGTGGATGTCGGAATTATTTTTGTTGAGAATATTATTCGGCACTTGGAGATGAAAAAGAATGCGGGAGCCCGAGATAATAAATTATTGCAGGTAATTCATAAAGCAACCTTAGAGGTAGCCCCAGCTGTTACAACTGCCTTAGCAACTACTATTGTAAGTTTCTTGCCGGTCTTTTTTATGGAACATGCAGAAGGGAAGCTATTTAGACCATTGGCATTCACCAAAACTTTTGCCTTGGGAGCAGCATTTATTATTGGGATATTAATATTACCAATGATCACTTTTTTCTTTTTCAACATAAAAGTTCAGAAGAAAAAAGTGGTAAGGATTTGGAATATAGTTTTAATAGTTACTGGCCTTTTCTTAGCGATCTATTTCAGTTTTTGGTTACCATTAGCATTAGTAGTAATAGGAACATTAAGATTATTCGAGGATAAAAATCCAGAGTTTTTAGGAAAGTATTCCAACTTAATCACCGTAATAGTGATCCTTGCGGTAACCTTGTTTTTCTTAGCGGAAGAATGGGTGCCACTTGGACATCAAACATCTGTTATTTCAAACTATTTCTTTGTAATTGTACTGCTTGCCATTACTCTTTTTATCCTCATGGGTATAGTGAAATATTACCAAGTGATTCTTAACTGGTGCCTATTAAATAAAGGGAAATTTCTTATTCTTCCATTAATGACCATTTTATTTGGAATCATGATCTGGTTAGGATTTCCAAAGGTTTTTGGTTTTGCTGCAACCGGTTTTGACAAGGTAGGCTGGAACGTGAGAAGTACTTCTGTTTGGAGCGGAATGTCTCATACGTTTCCGGGAGTAGGGAAAGAGTTCATGCCTTCATTAAATGAAGGGAGTTTTTTACTGATGCCTACTGCAATGCCTCATGTTGGGATAGAAGCTTCCAAAGAGATTATGCAAAAACTCGATATAGCAATTACTGACATTCCCGAAGTTGATGTTGCTGTTGGAAAGTTAGGGCGAATAGAAAGCGCACTGGATCCTGCGCCAATCTCTATGTATGAGACTATCATTAATTATAAACCTGAATTTATTCTTACTGAAAAGGGCAAACCAGTGGCCTTTAAAGTTGATGATGATAATAAATTCATATTAAGATCTGGAGATAGCTTAACCAATGAAGAAGCCTTAGAAGGCAGGACAGAAAGGGAAGATCTAATTGAAGATGAGGATGGTGATTATTATAGGAATTGGCGCTCTCATATTAAAAGTCCAGATGATATTTGGGAAGAAATAGTAAAACGAACCAATATTCCGGGAGTGACCTCTGCCCCTAAATTACAACCAATAGAAACCAGATTGGTGATGCTACAAACCGGGATGCGGGCTCCAATGGGAATAAAGGTTTACGGGCCAGACCTTCAAACAATTCAGGATTTCGGAATTGAACTGGAGGAATTGTTAAAGCAAGTACCTTCTGTAAAGGCTGAAGCAGTTTTTGCAGATAGAACCGTTGGGAAACCCTATTTAGAAATTGATATTGATAGAAACGCCATTGCCAGATATGGCTTAAGTATTGAAGACGTGCAGCAAAGCTTGGAAACTTCCATTGGCGGAATGGAGATCACCACTACCGTGGAAGGTCGAGAGCGATATCCTGTTAGAGTACGTTATCCAAGAGAGTTACGGGATGACCCGGAAAGCCTCAAAAAAATCTTAGTGCCTACAAATAGCGGTGCTCAAATTCCACTAGGTGAATTAGCCGAATTAAAATATACCAGAGGTCCACAAATGATAAAAAGTGAGGATACTTTTTTGGTGGGCTATGTGCTTTTTGACAAAAGAGATGGTTTCGCTGAGGTGAATGTAGTAGATGATGCCCAAAAATTTTTGCAGGACAAAATAGATGCCGGAACGCTGAAAGTTCCTGCAGGTGTGAGTTATAAATTTTCAGGGAATTATGAGAATCAGGTAAGAGCGGTAAAACGATTGGCAATTGTGATCCCGATAAGTTTGATCTTGATCTTTATGTTACTTTATTTTCAATTTAAAACCATAATCGCGTCTGCAATTCACTTTTCAGGAGTATTTGTGGCTTTTGCGGGAGGATTTATAATGATCTGGCTTTACGGTCAAACTTGGTTTATGGACTTTGCCATTTCTGGGATGAATATGCGGGACTTGTTTCAGATGGGAGATATCAATTTAAGCGTTGCAGTTTGGGTGGGGTTCATTGCCTTATTCGGAATCGCAACCGATGATGGTGTTTTAATGGGAACTTATATTCACCAAGTGTTCGAAAGGAAAAAACCTAAAACGGTAGAGGCAGTTCGGGCAGCTGTGATGGAAGCAGGATTAAAAAGAGTGCGTCCTGCTATGATGACCACTGCAGTAACAATTATTGCTCTCTTCCCTGTTCTAACATCTACCGGAAAAGGATCTGATATTATGGTGCCTATGGCAATTCCAATAGTTGGTGGAATGATCATCCAGATCATGACCATTTTTGTGGTTCCTGTGCTTCAAGCATATTGGAGAGAAACGGTGGTAAGTTCCCCTTCTAACTCCCCCGAAGGTGGAGAATTAGCTCCTGATAATCTGAAACCTAAACAATAAAGAAACAGATGATGAAAAAATCTATATCAAAATATTTTCAAAAGCGATTTCCAGGGATGAAATTTCTGCTTCTTTTGCTCCCACTTTGGGGCATGGGGGGATACTCGCAAACATTGGACACTTACTTAGAAATAGCAGTTAAGAACAATCCTAAGTTGAAATCTTCTTATGCCCAGTTTGAAGCTGCAATGAGAAATTCCCCACAGGTATCAAGTTTGCCAGATCCAACTCTAACTATGAGCGGTCTGGGAAGAATGATAGAAACCAGAGTAGGAGCTCAGGAGGCAAGATTCAATTTAATGCAGATGTTTCCCTGGTTTGGTACTTTGGAAGCAAAAGAAAATGCCGCCAACTTAATGGCCGAAGCGAAATTTCAAAAATTCCTTGACTTAAAAAATCAGCTGATCTATGATGTAAAATCGGTATATGCTGAATTGTACACAATTTCAGAAACTATACAGATTAAAGAGGAGAATCTTGAAATTCTTGAATCTTACAGGGAATTATCCTTAAGCCGATTCAAAAGTGGCGATGGTGCTATGGTAAATGTGGTTAAGGTAGATATAGATAAAGATGCTGCTATTACAGAGATTGAGCTTATGAATGAAATGCTGATTCCTGTAAGCACTAAATTCAATTTACTTTTAAATAGAGATCTTCAAGAAACCATATTTGTTCAGGATACTTTAAAACTTTCAGGACTTCCTATGGAGATAAATTCAGAAGATAATCTGGAATCGCATCCTTTATTGAAGGCAATAGAAAAGGAAAAGGCATCTTATATAGCAGAACAAACCGTAGCAGAGAAGCAAGGAATGCCAAATATTGGTATTGGGGTAGATTATTCAATCATTTCTAAAAGAACAGATGCTAGTCCTGAAGGGAATGGTCAAGATGCTATCATGCCTATGGTCTCTATAAGTCTGCCTATTTTCAGAAAAAAATATAAAGCTTCAAGAGAGCAAGCAGAATTCTTAGTATCAAGTAGTATAAGTGAGCGAGAAGCTATGAGAAATGAGCTGCAAAGTATGCTGGCAATGACTATTTATGAATATCATAAATCTGAAAAACTGATTGAGCTATACAATAGGCAACTGCTTAGTTCCGGCCAAGCCAATAAATTATATATCTCTGCTTTTAGCAACGCCACAGGAGATTTCGAAGAAGTTTTAAGAATGAATCAAGATATATTGTTGCTTAAAACTCAAAAAATAGAAGCTATTAAAAACGGATTTATCGCTGGTGCAAAGTTAGATTACTTGTTTTCTGGCGATGTAAATTCAAATTCAGAAATTAATAAAACTCCATAATCTTATTAAGATGGAAAACAAAAAAATAATACTTATCGTAATTGCAACTCTAATTATTGGAGCTGGTATTGGTTGGATCTTAAAACCTTCAAACTCTAATTCTGAGGACAAGGAAATCCATGATCACCTTGGGGAAACCGCAGACCAGATTTGGACCTGCTCTATGCATCCGCAAATCAGACAATCTGAGCCAGGAAATTGCCCTATTTGTGGGATGGAACTTATTCCTTTAAAAAGCGATAATCTAGAATCTGAAAACTATACAATGAGTGAAGACGCCATGAAATTGGCAAACATCACTACAATGACGGTAGGAAAGGGAAGTGCTAACAAGGAATTGAGACTGAACGGGAAAGTACAAGTAGATGAGCGAAATGCGTATTCTCAATCTACCCACATCCCGGGGAGAATAGAACAACTTTCAATAAATTTTACCGGAGAGAAAGTTAGCAGAGGTCAAACCCTGGCTACTGTATACTCACCACAATTGGTAACTGCGCAAGAGGAATTGCTGCAAGCTGAAAGTATTAAAGAGAGTCAGCCGGAGTTGTTCGCAGCAGCAAAGGAAAAGCTGAGAAACTGGAAGATCGGCGATTCACAGATCAACAGGATCTTATCTACCGGAAAAGCAATTCAGCGATTTCCAATTAGCGCAGATGTAAATGGAATTGTTACAGAAAAAATGGTAGATCTTGGGGATTATGTAGAACGTGGAATGCCAATTTATGAGATCTCCGACCTTTCCAAGGTTTGGGTGCTTTTCGATCTTTATGAAAGCGACCTGAACTGGGTAAAAGAAGGAAGTAAGATCACTTACACCATAAATTCATTACCGGGGGAAACTTTTGAAGGAAAAATAAGTTTTATAGATCCTTTGATAAATAGCCAAACCAGAGTAGCTTCTGCTCGAGTTGAGGTTAATAATAAAGAAGGGAAGTTAAAACCTGAAATGTTTGCTTCTGGAGTAGTGGTAAATGACATCTCTGGAAAAGAAACCCAAGAAATAGTCATCCCAAAGTCTGCAGTATTGTGGACAGGAAAGCGATCTGTGGTTTATATAAAAGAAACTCTAGGAGATAGAGCTGAATTTATTTTAAGAGAAGTTGTTTTGGGCCCTGCTTTAGGGGATTCTTATATAGTGACTGAAGGTTTGCTAGCAGGTGACGAAATAGTTAGCAACGGTACTTTTACGGTAGATGCTTCGGTACAGTTGTCTGGAAGGCCTAGCATGATGAACCCAAAAATAGATACAGATAAAGAGGATGCCTTTATTAAAGTTGCTATTTCAGAAAAAGAAAAACAGGAATTTGAAGCTGTTTTGTCTAATTATTTAAAGTTTAAAGACGCACTTGTAGAAGACGATTTTTCTTCAGCAAAAAAGTTAAATACAAAAATGGGTGATCAAATAAAGAGCATCAATAAATCACAATTTAACAGCCAAGTTGGAAAGATCTGGGAAAGTTTTCAGAAGGAATTGCTAGCCTCTACAAATACAATGGCTTCTGCCAAAGAGATTAAGGAGATGAGGAACAGTTTTGATGAGTTTTCAGAAACAATGATTGGAATGGTTAAAACCTTTCAGTTAAACAATAAAGAACTTTATGTGTTGCATTGTCCTATGGCAGATAATAATAAGGGAGCCGATTGGTTGAGTGCTTCTTCAGAAGTTAAAAATCCTTTTTACGGTAGCGCTATGATAACCTGCGGGGAATTAAAAACTACAATAAAATGAAAAAGTGTTGTCAAGTAGGGAATGTGAAACCAGAATCGGTATATAAAAAATGGAGTGTCAGATTGGTCTATGGAATAGTTTCATTCATCTTAATATTCTTAGCAATAAATCAAGTACTAAACTTTTAAAGATAAAATCATGAAAAAAACAATTATAACAAGCTGTATTGCCCTAATTAGTTTAGGTGCTTTTTCACAAAATGAGCATTCAAATCATAATATGAATTCTGAAACTAAACAGGAATCGACAACTCCTAAAAAAGTATTGAGTCCCCACACAAGTGCGATGGCGATGGTTGGAGATGCGCATGTGCATATAGATTATTCTTCTCCAAGTGTTAGAAACAGAATGGTTTTTGGAGGTTTGGTTGGCTTTAACACCGTATGGCAAGCAGGGGCTCATAAAGCAACTTGGATAGAAACGAACAAAGCATTGAAGATAGGTGGTAAAGTTTTGCCCGCCGGGAAATATGGATTTTTCGTAGTTCCGGGAAAAGAGTCTTGGAAAGTGATGTTCAATTCTAACTGGGATCAGCATGGTAAGGATGAGTATAGTGAAGCAGAAGACATACTAGTCACAAATGTTAAGCTTAATAAATTAGAGAAAATCCAAGAATCGCTTGTTTATCATGTAAAGAAAAAGAAAGAGAATATGGGTGTGATTTCTTTGGCTTGGGAGACTTCTCAGATTGAGATCCCATTCGAAGTTCTTCAAAAGTAAAATTTTTAAAAGAGAGATTTTAATAAATACTAGCACTCATGACCAAAGAATACTACATAAAAAATATGGTTTGCGACCGCTGTATAAAAGTGGTGAGAAATGAATTAAATGCTAGTGGAGTAAATACTTTGGAAGTTGTTTTAGGAAGAGTGATAATAGATACCGAGGACGAAATTTCTGATGAGCAGAAATTGAATCAGGTTCTAGTCGAGAATGGTTTTATACTTATTAGCAGCCCTGAATCAATACTATCTGAAGCTGTTAAAATCGAATTGATCAACCTATTGGAGAATCTGCCTCTTAAAATTGAAGGGACTCTATCCAACTTACTTTCGGCTCATCTTAATTCTGATTACTCCAAGATCAGCAAGATATTTTCGATTACTGAAAAGATCACTATTGAGAAGTATTTTATAAAACTGAAGATTGAAAAAGTAAAGGAATTAGTCCAGTCTCAGGAGTATAATTTCACAGAGATAAGTCAGCTTTTAGATTATAATAATATGAATTATTTATCTCGTCAGTTTAAGAATGAAACAGGCATGAGTTTGACAGAATATAAAGGCTTAAATGAGGATTTTAGGAATTCTTTAGACCAAATAATATAGATAGTACCCAAAATATTAACAACTTAAGAGGCAGTTTTACAATACTTTAGTGTGATAACCAGAAACTAACCAATATGAATTCACAAGAAAAAGGTCAACACGAAATGAAAGGAAATAATTACGCTAAGTTTTTCCTGATGCTTGGTTTATCCTTTCTGGCTATGTATATCACAATGTACTTAAACACTTATGCAATTGATCATGTGTATTTCAGTCTCACAAGATTTTATATGAGCTGTTTAGGAATATCTGCAATGGCGGTTATAATGCTATCTCTTATGCTAAACATGTATACAAACAAGAAAAAGAACATTGCGATCTATGTAGGGAGCTTGGTGCTATTTTTAGGTGCATTAGGATTGGTAAGGGCTCAAAGTCCAATTATTGGGGATGTGCTTTGGATGAAAGCGATGATCCCACACCATTCCATTGCAATTTTAACGAGTGAGCGTGCAGCTATATCAGATCCAGAGGTGAAGAAATTGGCAGAAGACATTATAAAAGCCCAAAAAAGGGAAATAACTGAAATGAAAAGAATGATCGAAAGATTGGAGAATGAATAAATATTAATAGCATCTGTAAAAATTAGATTGGTCACACATGCTATCTCCATCGAAATCTAAATATCGATGTTGTTTTTTATACAAAAACCTTGACTTACTTAAGTTAATAATCTGGAACTTTAGAATAGTCATTTTAAGTAAAGAATAATATGAAATTGAAAATACACCTATTTATTCTAGCCCTAATTACAGGAGCTTCAGGATATTGTCAGAATGAACTGGAAGCTTCGGTGGAAGGAAATGTTAATAATCTTCCGGTAAAGGAATATAAAATCACGATAAATCAGGAGTCTGTAAATAAAGCAGGAAAAGAGGTAATGGGAATGACCATAAATGGAAGTATTCCCGGTCCGACCCTCGAATTTACCGAAGGGGAATATGCTGTGATCTATGTGGAAAATAAAATGGATGTGGAAACCTCCATTCACTGGCACGGCATGTTACTACCTAATTTTTATGATGGTGTCCCTTATCTTACCACACCACCCATTATGCCGGGAACAACGTTTAAATATGAATTCGAAATTAAACAGCATGGTACTTATTGGTATCATTCGCATACCATGTTGCAGGAACAAAGCGGGGTGTATGGTTCTTTATTGATAAATCCAAAAGAAAAGCTACTGGATTATGATAAAGATCTGGTACTGTTGCTCTCAGACTGGACTAATGAAAAACCCAAGAATGTCCTTAGATTCCTGAAAAGGGGAACCGAATGGTACAATATCAAAAAAGGAACGGCAACTCCTCTTAACCAGGTAATTGCAAGAGGTGCTTTGGGCGCACAAGTCGATTTTTGGAGACAGCGAATGGAAGGGGCAGATATTGCTGATATATACTATCCTGCATTTTTAATAAATGGAGAAGAAAAAATAGAATACCCTGAGTTTAAACCCGGTGAAAAGGTAAGGCTAAGGATAATAGATGGTGCAGCATCAACTTCCTTTTGGATGACTTTTGGAGGTAATATGCCTACGTTGGTTTCTGCTGATGGGAAAGATGTGGTACCGGTTCAAAAAAATAAAACTTTTATTGCTGTTGCTGAAACTTATGATTTTATCGTGACCATCCCCGATGATGGGAAAATAGAATTCAAAATTATGGCACAGGATGGTTCGGGTACTGCCTCTGCTTTTCTTGGCACCGGGAGAATACTTCCGGCGCCCGAAGTAGCAAGACCCGACAAGATAGGGATGATGCAGAAAATGGCCAAGATGAAAATGAAAATGGGTGCTCCTGCTTTGCAATTTAATCCTAGTAACCCAGATCCTTATAAACTCAAGGAAAAATGGGGAATGAAAATGGATGGGATGGACCATGGTGATATGAAGATGAAGAAAGATTCCTCTAAGACAGGGATGGACCATTCCAAAATGGATCGCTCTAAGATGGAAATGAAAAAAGATTCCACGATGTCTGGAATGGATGATTCGAAAATGGAAATGAAGAAGGATACCATGAAAATGGTTAATTCTCCTACAGAAAATATGTCGATGGATGGGATGAAAGATATGAAAATGGAAGAATCTGATGGCATGAGTATGTTTTCAGAATATAATTATGATTATTTGAAATCTCCTGAAAAGACAAGTTATGACGAAGATATTCCTGTCACTGAAATTCTATTGAATTTAACGGGGAATATGGCTCGCTACATCTGGAGTTTCAATGGGGTGCCTTTAGCTGAATCAGATAAGATAAAAATTAAAGGCGATGAGGTTACCCGCATCACTTTTAATAATCTTACGATGATGCACCACCCTTTGCACCTTCATGGACATTTTTTCAGGGTAATAAATGAGAACGGGGAATATTCACCCTTAAAACACACGGTTAATGTGCCGCCCATGAAGGAGGTAACTATTGAATTTTATGGAAATGAGTATGGAGACTGGTTTTTCCATTGCCACATTTTGTATCACTTGGATTCAGGTATGGCAAGAGTTATAAGTTATGATACTAAAAGGGATGAACGAATGAAACGTTATCCAGTAAGCAATCTTATAAGAGAAACCAATAAATTTTATACCTGGGGGATGGTAGATGCTGCATCCCACATGACAGAATTAAATGTGGTGAGTTCCAATATCAGGAATCAATTTACTGCCCTGGCTGAATACGGATGGAATGAAAATATTGAAGCAGAATTCACCTATGAATATTATTTAAATGACTGGGTGCGACTGTTTGGTGGTGTGAATGTAGAGAATGAAATGGAAAACAGTATAGAAGAACTCAGTACCACGGCTATTGGGGGTATTCGGTATTTTACTCCTTATATGTTTGCCCTCGACCTTCGTGTAGATAATAAGTTGAGGCCTCAAATAAGCCTGGCTCGGGAAATCATGATCTTTCCACGATTGGTATTATTTGGGGAATATGAATTTCAGGCAGATTTTGGATGGGTAGATGAGCTTCCTGAAGGTGATAATTTTGAAAAAGAAGAGACCTGGAGCACAGGGCTCGAATATTTTATATCTAAAAATTTCTCTTTAATGGGGAGCTATGATAACAGATTTGGTGCCGGTGGTGGATTATCTATAAGGTTTTAATAAATGGTGAAATATAAAAAGAATAGTCTTAGTCTAATTGGTGCTATTTCCATGGGTACCAATGTAATGATTGGTGCTGGAATCTTTGCATTATTGGGCCAGGTAGCTGAACTTTCAGGTAAATATTTCCCCATTGCTTTTATGGTGGGAGGTATTATATCTGGCTTTAGCGCTTATTCTTATATTAAAATGTCTAATTCCTTTCCCTCGGCGGGAGGCATTGCTATGTATCTGGAAAAAGCATATGGAAAGGGAATTATTACAGCCTTCGCGGCATTATTAATGACCTTTTCTATGATTATTAATGAAAGCCTTGTCGCCCGTACTTTTGGAACTTATACCCTACAGTTGTTCGATGTGAATGACAATAAATTTTTAGTACCTGCTCTGGGGGTAGGGCTTCTTATTTTAGCTTTTTTAATTAATATTCTTGGGAATAAGGTGATTGGAAAATCATCCCTCATTATGGCAGTTCTTAAGACTGGAGGATTGTTGATTTTTGCCGGCGGGGCGATTTATGCTTCTGGTTTTGTAGTAACAGATTTAGTTCCAAGTGGTGCACCTCAAAATGGGGTAATGGAATATTTGGGTGCATTGGCCTTATCTATTTTGGCTTATAAAGGTTTTACTACTATTACAAATAGTGGTGGTGAAATAGTAGACCCTCACAAGAATGTGAGTAAAACGATTATTATTTCCTTGTCAATTTGTGCAGTGGTATACCTTCTGGTTTCGTGGGGTGTTACTTCAAACCTTTCCATTCCGGAAATCGTAGAAGCGAAAAATTACTCCCTTGCTGAAGCTTCAAAACCATTATTTGGGAAATTTGGCTTGTGGTTTACTGTAGGGATTGCAATAATAGCAACCGCATCTGGTGTGATAGCTAGTATTTTTGCCGTTTCCAGGATGACTACTATGTTAACGGATATGAAATTGATCCCACATAGCCATTTTGGTATGACGGGAAGTGTGCAAAAGCATATGTTGGTATATGTTGTTGTGATTGCTATTATCCTAACCATCTTTTTTGACCTAACAAGAATTGCCTCCCTAGGCGCTATTTATTATTTAGTAATGGATATCATCGTTCATTGGGGCGTTTTAAGAAACTTAAAAAATAAGATCGATTTTAAGCCTTGGATTGTGATATGTGCCCTTGTTCTGGATATTGTGGTGCTTTTTGCTTTTGTATGGATTAAAATTGAAAATGATCCAATACTAATTGGGATAGCCCTAGGTTCTATTTTGCTTATTTTTTTCGGTGAAAAATGGTTTCTAAATCACAAAACTGTAGAAACAGAGTAGGCATCTTAGTGTAAGTTGGGGAATAATTTATTTTTTTTAACCTAATGAATTACCTTAGAGTATAACTAGGCTTGTGAAAATAATATGATGGATAGATGATAATGAAACAAGGCATGATCTTGAAATGATGAAATTGATATTAGTTAATATGAAGGATGAACTGAGATGACGAAACTTTTGGAAAAGGATACAAGGAGAATAAGAACATTTAGAAACATAAACATTAAATAAATCAACTATGAATTATTATTTTAATAAAACAGTTAAAGGGAATTTTGAAGAAATCATAGAGAAAGTTTCCAAAGAATTAGAGAAAGAAGGATTCGGTGTCTTAACCGATATCGATATTAAAGCTACTTTTAAAAAGAAGCTGGATGTAGATTTTCAGAATTATAGAATTTTGGGTGCCTGTAATGCCCCTTATGCACATAAGGCTTTAACAGCGGAAGATAAGGTAGGAACTATGCTGCCATGTAATGTAATTGTGCAGCAACTCGATGGCAATTCTATTGAAATTGCAGCCGTTAATCCATTAGCTTCTATGCAAGCTATTGAGAATTCAGAATTAAAAGATATAGCAGAAGAAATTACGAAAAAATTAAAAAAGGTTATCAGTAATATTTAAAAGAAAACAAATGAAAAAATCAAAATCAATATTAGGAGTAATGCTACTGGCAATAATAGCTTTCACCTTGACATCATGCCGAGATTCTAAGAAAGAAGATGATCACGAAATGGATCAAGACGATATGGAGATGGAACATGATAATATGGAAATGAATAATTCCTCAATGAATTCATCTGATAATATGGCAATTGATCAAGATAAATCTGCAACCGATATTATTATTGTGAACTATTTAGAGCTTAAAAATGCTTTGGTTGCAGATAATACGGAAGAAGCGAAAACTTTTGGGGCTGTTCTAGCAAATTTATTTGCTGAATTTGACAAATCAGCTTATTCATCAGAACAAAATAAAGAACTTACAGACATTATTGAAGATGCAAAAGAACATGCAGAACATATTGCGGAAAATACGATTGACCATCAAAGAGAACATTTCGAGATTCTAAGTAAAGATGTGGCCGACTTGATTGCAATCACGGGAACCTCAAAAAAACTGTTTCAAGCTTATTGTCCAATGTTCAACGATGGAAAAGGAGCAATTTGGTTAAGTGAATTTAAGGAGATTAAAAACCCTTATTATGGTAGTAAAATGCTTACGTGTGGAACTGTACAAAAAGAGATCTAAGTGATCAGAATTTTGAAAATAATTGCAATTGTTGCTTTGGTTGCGCTAATAGGAATCCAATTTATTCCTACTACTCGTAACCAAAGTGATGTTGTACCTGTAACAGATTTTATTGCAACTTACAATCCGCCAAAGGAAGTAGAAAGCATGTTACGCACATCTTGTTATGATTGCCATAGCAACAACACTAAATATCCATGGTATAATAAGATTCAACCTTTGGCCATGCTTTTAGAAGATCATATAAAGCATGGAAGTGAAGAGTTAAATTTTAGTGAGTTTGGAGATTATTCTGATAGACGAAAGAAAAGTAAATTAAAATCTTTTATTAGGCAGGTAGAACAGGATGAAATGCCGTTGGAATCCTACACATTAATTCACAGAGATGCCAAAATTTCCAAGTCTGAAAAGAAATTAGTGTTAAACTGGATAAATAAAGTACTTGATAGTATTTAATGTGAATTGCTAAGAGATTTGCTGGAAAGGGCAGAAGAATGAAATTTCTTTCAATCAGTTGATCTTATTTCTCAAATAAAACTTCAAATATTCATGTAAGTGGCGTTAGTCCTCAATTAAACTAATAAAAGTATTTTCATCTTTATAATCAATAAATTCAATATTTGAAATGAAAAAAACTACTCGTATTTTTAAACAGCATCTATTCTTACTATTATCACTCATTATAATTTTAGGAATCTATAGCTGCAAGGAAGAAACCAAGGATACCAGCTCAGAGGTAATGCCAATGGAAATTGAAGCGGTAGAGGTAGATGTAGAAAAGGAAAAGAATGAGGTAATAGCTCATATGAAGAAATATAAAGATGCCTTTCAAAATCTTTCCACAGAAGGGACTATGGAATTGTTCTCTGAAGATTCGCAGGTTTTTGAATCTGGTGGGGCTGAAGGTACTTATGCAAATTATATAGAAAATCACATTGGGCCAGAACTGAGTCATTTTAATAGTTTCACCTTTTCAGATTATACTATAGATGCTCAAATAGATCTTCCTTATGCGTTTACTGCAGAAACCTATATCTACACCCTAGATCTAAAGCCTAATAAGGAGAAAAATAGAAAGGCACAAATTATTAGTAAAAAGGGAGTAGCAACTTCTGTTCTTAAAAAAGTAGATGGATCTTGGAAAATTTTAAAGACACATTCCTCTTCTAGAAATTATACTCCAAATTAGCCCTACAAAATTGTAATAAGACATACCGGACAAAAAAAGGAAATGTAATGTGAAAGGAAATGAGTTTAAATATTATTAATGACTAACTAAAATTTAAAATTATGAAAAATGTATTTCGAGTATCAATGGTAGCAATTCTAAGTTTACTAGCAGTAAGCTGTGGAACTACGCAAACAGCATCTGAAGCTTTGGCAGAAAATGAATTTAGAAATGAAGTTTATAAAGAAATAGCTACAGATCAAACCAAATTTAAGGATTTCATGCAAGTTGTTCATAATTCAGCTGAGGGTGATAAATGGCTTATGAAAGATCATATGCAAATGATGGAGGATGGCAAAATGATGAAAGTTATGAAAGCCAATCCTGAGATGCAGGAAAAAATGAAGAAAATGATGCAGGATAAAATGGAGAAGGATCCGGAAATGCAGAAGAAGATGATGGATAAAATGAAGGCTAAAATGATGGAAGATCCTTCTATGAAAGAAGCTATGATGCAAAATATGCATGCTGAAATGAAGGCGAACCCGGAGATGGCTGAAAAGATGATGGATAAAATGATCCAATTCTTACATGAGAATCCAGAAATGATGGATAAAATGCAAGCTAAAATGAAAGCCCATCAGGCTGAAATGAAAAATAACAAAAAGCAGTAGTTGAGATTCAATTACTTATTCATCTAATTTATTTATTAGGAATAGTAGGAAAGATGAAGTGTTCCGGGATATATTTCCTGGGGACTTCATCTTTTATAATGAATTAATTTTGGTGAAAAGCACAAAGTATATGAGACATTTCGCACTCGCTCTTTATCGCTAAGGACTATTTAAATCCTAAATAAATAAATTAATATATAATGGTAAACAGACACACCGCTAAAAAAATCAGAAAAACACACCGGTATCTGGGTTTATTTATCGGGATTCAGTTTTTAATGTGGACAATTAGTGGTTTGTATTTTAGCTGGACAGATATAGACGAAATTCATGGAGATCAGTTTCTTAAAGCAAACGTAGAAGAAGCTAGTTTTAGTAATCTAATAAGTCCTTCTCAGCTTCAGTTAAATTCAGAAATAACATCTTTAGAATTAATGGAGATTGGTAAAAGACCCTTTTATTGGGTAAATGAAACTAGCCTTTTTAATGCTATAAGCGGAACAAAGCTTAAAGGAATATCTCAAGAAGATGCATTAGCCGTGGCAAATAAGCATGTTTTAAAGGAGCTGGAGGTTTCAAATATCGAAAAAATAAATGATACAGATAAGCATCATGAATACAGAGGGAAGCCATTGCCTGCTTATGTGATCTCTTATAAGTCTTGGGAAAATATTAAGGCATATGTTGCTGTAGAAAATGGTAAATTTGAAAGTATAAGACATCGGGATTGGCGTTGGTTCGATTTTTTATGGATGACGCATACTATGGATTATGAAGCAAGAGATGATTTTAATAACTTACTTTTGCGTTCGTTTTCTGTGCTAGGGTTATTAACAGTTTTAAGTGGATTTACCCTATGGTTTACCTCGTCACCAAGTATTAGAAAAGTTTTGAATAAAAATAAAAAGAAGAAAAGAAATGAAAAAGCAAATTAGAAACGGTTTTATGATAGCTGCTATGGTAGCAAGTTTTGGATTTTATTCCTGTGGAGATAACAAGAATAAAAACGAAGAAACCACGACAGTAATGGATGAAGAGATGAATTCTGAAGGCCAAGCAGATTCTACAGAAATATTAAATGTGGAAGAAGTGATAAATGTTCAGTTCAAGGAAACTACCACTCAAGCAGCTTTCGAGCATTATATTGGAGTGAAATCGGCATTAGTAGCATCAGATAATACTGAAGCACAGAAGCATGCTAACATGTTGTTGGAAAGTTTAAAAGAAGTTAAGGCAGAGCAAACTTTATTGGATGCTACTAAACAATTAGCAGAAGCAACAGACATTAATAAACAACGTGAAGCTTTTTCAAAGATCACTAATGGAATGGAAGTGGTCTTAACTGGATCAGTTTCTTCTGGAGAGATCTATAAGCAATTTTGCCCTATGGCTTTTGAAGGAAAAGGTGATTACTGGTATTCTTCTTCTTCAGAAATTAGAAACCCCTATTTTGGTGATAAAATGCTAAAATGTGGCCGAGTTGAGGAAGTTATTAATAACCAAGCAACTAATTAGTTAACATTAAACTGAGCTTGTCAATTTCACAATACTGGCAAGCTCAAGTTTAAATTTTATAACATGGAAATTGACGTTTTACATATTAAAAACATGGTCTGTGATCGCTGTATCCATGCAGTTCGTGACATCTTAGACCGCAATAATATCTCCTATAGAACTATTACATTAGGAACTATTGAGCTTAGCACACCCATCAATTCAATTGAGACAGAAAATCTTCAGAAGGAATTTAAAAAGCTTGGCTTTGAAGTTATTTCAGAAAAAAATCAACGTATAGTAAAGCAGATCAAGGCGATCATCTTAAATGATATTTTTCAGGAAAAGCTTAAGAATAATCAAAACTTATCGGTGACCTTGAGTAATCAACTTCATTTCGATTACAGCCATTTAAGTTCTATATTTTCTAAGACTGAGGGGAAAAGTATTCAGACTTATCAAAATGAACTCAAGGTAGAGCGCATAAAAGAATTGCTGGAATATGATGAACTCAGCATCACCGAAATTGCGGATACATTAGGTTTTGGAAGTGCCGCTTATCTTTCTACTCAATTTAAAAAGATTACTGGATTTACTCCTTCTCATTATAAAACTTCTAAAAAGATCAGAAATACACTGGACACCTTTTAATCCCTCATTGAGGGTTTAACCCGCCTGACCGGCTGGGCAGTTTCTCCGAGGCCTGCCCGATACGTTCAGGCGGGCTTGCCTCGAACTTTTAAAAGGATTTTCCTCCCGAACCATCGGGACATACCACGTGGGCTTGCCCCGAGGTTCTTGATTTTCCTATATTTTCATAAAATCTTACCATAATATTAAAAGTCTTTAGTTTTTATAATAGTTAACTTTGAATAGAAACTTAAAAACCAGAGTTATGAGAAATGAAAAATTGATTCATGCATTAGGAAACTGTATTAACCACTGTAATTATTGTGCAGATGCTTGCCTAGATGAAGACAATGTGAAAATGATGGTAGACTGCATTAGAGTAGACCGGGCTTGTGCAGAAGCCTGTGCGGCTTTAAGTCAAATTCTGGCAACTAACTATAAAGATGTCCAAGGTCTAGTAGATTATTGTAAACAGGTTTGCAAGTCATGTGCAGAGGAATGTGAGAAACATGACACACAACATTGTAAAGATTGTGCACAAGCATGTCGCGAATGTGAAAAAGCATGCGAGGCCTATGCCGCTTAATAAAAATTATTAATTTAATTAGTTTAAAACCTGGATTCGTCTGGGTTTTCTTGAATTTAGAAGACATGAAACATAAGTATAAAATTTCTGGAATGACCTGTAATGGTTGCAGAACCCATGTAGAAAACACGTTAAAGGATATAAAAGGTGTTTCTAACGCATCTGTAGATTTGGAAAAAGCTGAAGCAGAAATAGAAATGGATACTCACGTTGAACTGAGTCAGTTTCAAAAAGCTTTAAAAGTAGATGGAGGAGGTTATGAGATACATGAACCAGGAAAAATCATGAGTCATACTTATGATATTACAGGAATGACTTGTAATGGCTGTAGTACACATGTGGAAAAGGTTCTAAACGCTGTAGAAGGAGTCTCTAAAGCCATAGTAGATCTTGAAAAGAAGGAAGCCGTTGTAGAAATGGAATCTCACATTAAGATTCAAAAATTTCAAGAGGTATTAGAGAAAGAAGGAGGAACCTATCAGATTTATCCTCACGGAAAAGCTCCAAATGCAAAGGAGAATGGGTCTTCTAAAACCAATGAAAAAGGAACAGGAACTTTTTATTGCCCGATGCACTGTGAAGGGGATAAGACCTATAATGAACCTGGAGACTGTCCAGTTTGCGGGATGGATCTTGTAGAAGAAATGAGTTTAAAATCATCAGCTGCACAGTATACGTGTCCAATGCACCCAGAGATCGTAAGAGATGAGCCTGGAGATTGCCCCATTTGCGGAATGGACCTAGTGCCAATGAAAGCAGATGTTTCTGCGGAAGCAAAAACTTACATGAAGCTACTCAAAAAATTTAAGCTCGCAGTACTCTTTACCCTTCCAATCTTTTTGATCGCGATGTCTGAAATGATTCCGGGAAACCCGCTTTATGATTGGTTGGATATGAAAACCTGGAATTGGATCCAGTTAGGCCTTTCCATTCCTGTAGTATTTTATGCTACTTGGATGTTTTTTGAAAGAGCTTATAAATCTATAATCACTTGGAACCTTAATATGTTCACCTTAATTGGAATAGGTGCAGGTGTGGCTTGGGTTTTTAGTGTATTTGGATTGCTTTTCCCCGGCCTTTTTCCAGATCAGTTTAAAACCGATGCTGGTACGGTGCATATTTATTTAGAAGCGGCTACCGTTATTTTAACGCTGGTGCTTTTGGGTCAGCTATTAGAAGCCAGAGCCCACAGTAGAACGAATAGCGCTATAAAAGAACTTTTAAAACTCGCTCCAAATAAAGCTTATAAGATTGTTGATGGAGTAGAAAAAGAAGTGCCTACAGATCAAATTATGGTGGGCGATCTCTTACGTGTAAAACCAGGAGACAAAATTCCTGTAGATGGAACAATTGAAAAGGGTCAGAGTAGCCTAGATGAATCTATGATTACAGGTGAGCCTATTCCAGTAGATAAGGTTGAAGGTGATAAAGTGAGTTCTGGAACTATCAATGGGAACCAAAGCTTTACCATGAAAGCCGAAAAAGTTGGAAACGAAACTTTACTGGCTCAAATTATAAAAATGGTGAATGATGCCAGTAGATCGCAAGCGCCAATTCAAAAATTAGCCGATAGAATTTCAGGTTATTTTGTGCCTATTGTAGTGTTGATCTCTGTGATCACCTTCGTTATTTGGGCAATCTATGGTCCAGAACCTTCGTATGCTTATGCCATGATAAACGCTATTGCAGTCTTAATAATTGCATGCCCTTGCGCTCTGGGACTAGCCACACCAATGTCTGTGATGGTTGGTGTTGGGAAAGGCGCACAAAATGGAGTGCTTATTAAAAATGCTGAGGCTTTAGAGCAAATGGATAAAGTAGATGTGCTTATTATTGATAAAACTGGAACAATTACTGAAGGAAAGCCTTCAGTAGAAAAAGTAGTTTCATTAGAATCTTCTTATTCTGAAGATGAGGTTTTAAGATTTGTAGGCTCTGTGAACTCAATGAGCGAACATCCACTCGCCCAGGCAACAGTAAATTTCGCGAAAGATAAAAATGTGAGTTTAATTGAAGCAGTCAATTTTAATTCGGTTACTGGAAAAGGGGTGACTGGGGAAATTGATGGAAAAAAAGTTGCTATTGGAAATGATAAGTTGATGGTTGAGGAGAATGCAGAGATAACTTCAGAATTTAAAAGTCAGGTTGAGAGCGAACAAGAGCAGGGTAAAACAGTTTCTTATGTTGCAGTAAACCATGAAATTGTGGGATATATTACCATCACCGATCCTATTAAAAAAACCAGTGCCCAAGCTATAAAGGAATTGATGGATGATGGGATAGAGGTTATTATGTTGACAGGAGATAACAAAAAGACAGCTCAGGCTGTAGCAGATAAACTTCATCTATCTGGGTTTAAAGCGGGAATGTTACCTGAAGATAAATTGAATGAAGTGAAAAAACTCCAAGATCAAGGAAAATTAGTTGCCATGGCAGGCGATGGGATTAACGATGCACCTGCTTTAGCTAAATCTAATGTAGGAATTGCCATGGGAACGGGAACCGATGTAGCTATAGAAAGCGCAAAGATCACTTTGGTAAAAGGAGATCTGCAAGGAGTTGTAAAGGCAAAAAGATTAAGTGAAAAGGTGATGAGAAACATCAAACAGAATTTATTTTTTGCACTTATCTACAATACTTTAGGAGTTCCGGTTGCTGCCGGGGTACTTTATCCCTTTTTTGGATTGCTGTTATCCCCAATGATCGCAGCATTAGCAATGAGCTTTAGTTCAGTCTCTGTTATTGCAAATGCGTTGAGGTTAAAAAATGCAACAATAGATTAGAATAAACGATTAGGATTATGCAAAATTTTTTAAGTAAATGGGGAGAAGCTGCATACACTAGTGCCGGCTTTTCTGGATGGCTTTATGGGCCTTTGCGTTAGGTTATGTTATAAGCAGTTGTATTCAGGTTTTTGTAACCGAAAAGATGAAAGCTTAATTAATAACTATAGTATAATATAAAAGCCACCTCATTTTATGAGGTGGCTATGTAGGGTAGAATAATCTAGAATATGAAATAAATTTTATATTCTATACTGGTTAGACTCATAGTTTTAAAAAAGGTTTAAAATTGAATACATTTTAAAATTCAAAAACCCACTAAAATAATTTAGTGGGTTCTAAACAATGAATGCAAATTTTAAATATTTGCAATTGGCTTTTTAAATTGTCGAAGCTTTTGTCAATTAATTACAGATTAATTAGTTAAACATTTAATTTTCTGTAAAAACCTTAAAAACATATGTGATACTATGGTTAATATTCTGATCCATCATCGTCATGATCTTTTTTATTCCCTTTCATTTTCGACTTGTCCTTGTGCATCATCATTTTTTCCTTATCCATTTTCATCTCTTCATTGTGCATAACTTCCCATCTTGCGAACTGCTTATCATCAAGAATTTCTCTTATATCTTCTTTGAAGTCATCCTGGATTTTCATCCTCTGTTCATGCATTTCGGCTTTTTCTTGTGGCATATCCTCTGCATCTTCTTCGGTCATTTCTGCTCTGTGACCTGCCTTCAACTCCTTCATGCTTTCCCATCTTTTCTGTTGAGCTTTTTTTAAGTCTGCTTTTTGTTCCGCATTCAAACTCAATTTAGCAGCCATTTTATCAGAATACATAGTGGCGTCTTCATCATGAGACTTCATTTCCATATGTTTCATTTCTTTATGCTCCATATGATCTTTGTCTTTATCCTTATGCACTTTTTCTACCTGTGCAAAAGCTGCAAAGGAGGACATTAGCATTATTAATACTAAACTTATTTTTTTCATGATTTAAATTATTAATTAATACTTAAACATCTAAAAATAAGCAATTTATGAATTGTTAAATATGTTTTAACACAAAAAAACGGTTGCTGTTAAAGCAACCGTTTCAAATCTTAAAATTTTAAAAGAAAATTAGCCTTTTGCAATAGGATTTAGGATTAGATCAATTCTTTCCAAAGCATCCATTAAATGATAACGGGTTAACTGATCATTAGATCTTCCTACCGCGTTTCTAATGTTACGCTGTAAAGTAACCAGTTCTCCTCTTACTACAGGTCTAATGTCACTCTGGGCAACATCAACACTCGTTCCGCGGCTAAATCGGCTGTTTTGTTGTTCCTGTGTCATTAAGTAATCCATTCTGTTTATATATGCACGTTGAAGGTTTCTACGGTAGGTGCTAATTTCACCACCTTTTCTAAGTTCGCTCCAAACTCCGTTTCTAAGTTCGCTCATCATATCTAGAAGACCATAAGCTTCTCTTCCGTTTATCTCACTGTTTTCAATAAGCCTTGCCATTCTTCCGAAGTCTAGCAAATTGTTTAAAGTTCTTTCCTGAGTACCTCTTAAACGCTCTACATTTCCATCAAATTCAATCTTATTAAAGATATCCTGATCAATAAGCCATTCCGGGGTAGAGAACAATTCATCCTGAAGGAATTTCATTGCTACCTTTTGCTTATCTGCTGTTACGTGAAAATATACAGCTCCATCCTGATCATAGGTCTTGGTGAATTTTTTCACACCGCCGATATTTGCTGCAACGTGACCCATGTAACGGTTGTACTGTCCTAAAACCTGTCCATACATAGTCTCTAAATCATCATAATCTTTACCGTCTTCTGCAGTCCATTCAATAAGATTAGGAATTATTCTTTTAAGATTCTTTATTCCGTATTGACTGGCAAGTACAGCGTCGTCACCAAGATCTTCGGTTTGTGAAGTAGGATCAATGACACCTCTTTGCTGGGCTCCAAAACGGTAGATAGGATCATCAGCCTTTTCCAAGATCCATTGATCCAAAATTGGTTTTTCTTCTACTCCCTTTTTTTCTAGTAAAGGCTTATAACCCCACATAATTGCATATTTATCATATGGCCCTACTTCCGGCATTAAAGCAACGTCTCCATCTTCAGGTTGCGCGATATAATTAAAACGGGCATAATCCATTATAGAAGGTGCAGTACCATATTTTTTAGTGAATTCCGGATCTCTTAAATCTTCTACAGAATATGCAACACTGCTTCCCATATTATGTGGAAGACCTAATGTGTGTCCAACCTCGTGAGAAGACACAAATCTGATAAGTCGACCCATTACTTCATCTTTAAAAGCCACACCTTGTGCTTCTGGATTTATAGCAGCTGTTTGCACAAAGAACCAGTTTCTTAAAAGAGTCATTACGTTATGGTACCAGTTAATATCCGATTCCAATATTTCTCCGGAACGAGGATCACTCACATGAGGACCATTTGCATTAGGAATTGGAGAAGCTAAATATCTTACTACAGAATATCTTGCATCTTCAGGGCTCCAATCTGGATCCTCTTCTTTTGTTGGAGGATCTTTTGCTATAATGGCATTTTTAAAGCCGGCAGCTTCAAAAGCAACTTGCCAATCTTCTATACCTTCTTTAATAAATGGAATCCACTGTTTTGGAGTGGCTCTATCTATATAATAAACAATTTGTTTCTTAGGCTCAACCAGTTCTCCGTTCTTGAATTTCTCAAGATCTTCATCTTTTACCTCAAGTCTCCAACGATCTAGGTAACGAACAGTTTCACTTTTTTGAGCTTCTAGTCCGTAATCCACTTGCCCGGTTGTAAACCAGCCAACTCTTTCATCATAATATCTTCTTTCCATAGGCACCTTAGGAAGAAGGATCATGGAGTTGCTCATTTTTACTGAAATTGAAGCAGTACTTGAATTAGAAGGTGGTTCAGATGAATTATACGTTTTTACATGACGCACTTCAATATTTTCAGGATAACTTCTAATAGTATCTATATAAGATCTACTTTCATCAAGACGGGTGATTTTGTAATTTTTACGACTTCTCTCAGGAAATCCTAGAGCCTGAACGTCTTTATTAAAAAGATCGGTTACTTTTATTACCGTGGAATTGCTTAAAGAGTCTTTGTGCAGAGCTTCAATTTCGAAAGAATAAAGTATGGGCTCAAAGTTGGAATTTACCACTGCCTCATGAATCGGAAGAGAATCTGCGGCATAAACATCGTGGGAAACTACCCTCAATAAAACGCTTTTGTCTTTTTTCTCCCAGCGTAAAACCTGCTCATTCTGTTTCCCGCCACCAAAACCAATACCAGCGGCAGTTTGGGCTATACGAGTAACCATAAGCATTTCCCGATTAAAGAGACTGTCAGGAATTTCGTAAAAGTAATTGTCTTCTACTTTGTGGATTGTAAATAAACCTTTGTCAGATTTAGCTTCTTTGGTAATTACCTTGTCATAAGGTTTAATACCATTTTTGTCTTTAGATTCCGATTTTGCTGCTGTTTGCGCCGATGCCTTTTTGTCTTTAGGCTGAAAAACGGCACAACCGGAAACAGAGATTGACAAGGCTATCAATAATAGCTTGTGGGAGAACTGTTTGGTCATGTAAGATTTTTTAATTTAATAATTTTGAATATAAGAAGTAGAATAACTTTAGGGAAATTTAAAACGAAAAAAGACTACCTCTTGGTAGCCTTTAGACTGAAATATTTTGAAAAGGTTTAATTTATTCAGAAAAAAACTGAAAAATTAACATTTTAGAACCATTTTTCTACTTCTTCTAACTGAAGCGCAGCAATGGTTAATTTATTTTTCTTTCTTAAACCGTTTAATTTTTGATGCACTTGTGTTGCCTTGTTCTCTTTAAGTTTTGTCACACTTAAAAATTCGTGCATCACAACATCTACCCATTCCTGTGGCACTCCAATTTTAATAAAATCTTCAGGTTTTGGAACTATCGCTTTCTTTTCCGGTTTCATTTGAGGGAAGAAAAGCACTTCTTGTATAGATTGATTGTTAGTGAGGTACATGATTAATCTGTCCATTCCAATACCCATTCCAGATGTTGGAGGCATTCCATACTCTAAGGCGCGTAAAAAATCATAATCTATAACGCCTGTAGCTTCATCATCTCCTTTTTTAGCCAATTCTATTTGATGCTCAAAGCGCTCACGTTGATCTATAGGGTCGTTTAATTCAGAATAAGCATTAGCTATTTCTTTTCCACAAACCATTAATTCAAAACGTTCCGTTAATTCCGGATTATCTCTATGCTCTTTACATAGAGGGCTCATTTCTTTTGGGTAATCTGTAATGTAGGTTGGCTGGATATAATTACCCTCACATTTTTCACCAAAAATCTCATCTATAAGCTTCCCTTTACCCATAGTATCATCAACATCAACTCCAAGATCTTTGGCGGCCTGACGTATTTCAGATTCACTCTTTCCGGTAATATCAAAACCAGTAAAATGTTTAATGGAATCTGCCATAGTTACTCTTGCATACGGTGCTTTGAAATCTATTTCATGTTTCCCGAAAGTGGCTTTTGTTGTTCCGTTCACAGCTATTGCACAATGTTCTAATAGTCGCTCACAGAATTCCATCATCCAATTGTAATCTTTGTAAGCAACATAGATCTCCATGGCTGTAAACTCAGGATTATGCGTTCTATCCATTCCTTCATTTCTGAAGTTTTTTGAGAACTCATAAACCCCATCAAAACCACCTACGATCAATCTTTTAAGATATAATTCGTTCGCAATTCGCATATAAAGTGGCATATCCAATGCATTGTGATGCGTCATAAATGGTCTTGCCGCCGCTCCTCCCGGAATTGGCTGAAGTACCGGAGTTTCAACTTCAAAATAACCTGCGTCATTAAAGAAATTACGCATGGCATTGAAAAGTTTGGTTCTTTTTACAAAAACCTCTTTCACTTTAGGATTCACTACAAGATCTGCATAACGCTGCCTATAACGTTGCTCCGGATCATTAAATTCATCAAAAATATGACCTTCTTTATCTGTTTTAGGAAGTGGTAATGGACGCAATGCTTTACTAAGCAATGAGAATTCTTTTACCATGATCGTCTTTTCTCCAACTTGTGTAGTAAAAAGCTCTCCGTGGATCCCTATAAAATCACCGATATCCAGTAATTTTTTATATACGTCGTTGTATTTACTTTTATCTTCATCAGGACAAATTTCATCTCTATTGAAATATACCTGGATCTTTCCTGTAGAATCCTGGATATCTGCAAAAGATGCCTTTCCTTGAATTCTTCTGGACATTAATCGTCCTGCAACTACTACCTTCTTGCCTTCTTCAAAATTAGATTTGATCTTGGCACTTGTATGATCTACCGGAAACAGATCTGCCGGATAAGGATTGATGCCTAATTTTCTAAGAGAAGCTAATTTTTCCCTTCTTACAATTTCTTGTTCAGATAGCTGCATGATGTCTTTTAATTTGTGTCTTATCTTCAGGGATAAGAAGTTGCAAATATAATGACATTCACTTAACTAGTCAATTTGAAAATCATATCATTTAGAAAGAATCACTGCTATCTGAAAGTTGGTTTTTTTACTCCTTTTTTGTAGAATATGTGCTGAAATTCCCGAGATTCAGGAGCGACGATTTTTTCAATCGTTGTTCCGCGGGAATTTCAGCACGGTTTTTGGTTTTTTTGCCAAAAAATTCCTTAAAAAAGGCGTCTTTCCTGCCCGAAATGTTCAGGCGGGTTCTTTGCTTCGTTTCTGATTGCTTCCGACGAGTGAAGCGAGAGGAAAGTACAGCAAAAGAAACCGAAGGTTCACGAACTCCATTAAAAAAGAAACAGTGAGCTAAATGAAGGGCAGATAAAAAAAGACAATGGGGTTAAGATTATTAGTCCAAAACATAAGTGACAAGTTTTTCTGTGACAAAGAATAAAAAGGAGATATTTTCAGCAATTATTAATTGGTATCTTTGCCCTATTAAGATTAAAAAAGAAGGATTAATGAGTGTTTGGAGAGTTATTCTATCGGTGTTGTTTCCCCCATTGGCAGTATATGACAAAGGATGTGGATCTATTTTAATTGTGCTCATTCTAACTTTACTTGGTTGGATTCCAGGAGTGATTGCAGCCTTAATTATTTTAAACAAAGGGAAACAATGAACAAATTGGTAGAGGTTCAAGATCTTGGATTAAAAGATTATAAAGAAACTTGGGAATATCAGGAGCAGTTATTTCAATCTATTGTAGACCTAAAGATCAGGAATAGGAGAGAAGAACTTTCTCTGGAAACCCCAAATTATTTGTTGATGGTAGAGCATCCTCATGTGTATACTATGGGCAAAAGTGGCGATCTTGAGCACTTATTACTCACCGAAGATCAGCTTGAAGAGAAGAATGCCAAATATTATAAGATAAACCGTGGTGGAGATATTACCTATCATGGCCCAGGACAACTAGTGGGATATCCAATTTTGGATCTCGACAATTTTTTTACAGATATACATAAATATCTGCGTTTTTTAGAGGAAGTCATTATTCTAACTTTAAAGGAATACGGATTAAAACCAGATAGAAGTCCAGGTGAAACAGGAGTTTGGTTGGATGTAGGAACGCCATTTGCCAGAAAGATCTGTGCACTGGGAGTTCGTGCCAGCCGCTGGGTAACTATGCATGGTTTTGCACTGAATATAAATGCAGATCTTGGTTATTTCGATAATATAATTCCCTGCGGAATTCGGGGAAAATCCGTTACTTCTTTAAATGTAGAGTTAGGAGTAAGGAAAGTTGATCTTGCTGAAGTTGAAAAAAAACTATTACAGCATTTTTCTACTGTTTTTGAAGCACAGCTTAAAGCATAAAATTAATTTTTACTTATTAAAAGCCGTGAGCAGACTACTGCTTGTTAGTTTTCCGTTCCCATTATAGTCTTCCTGCTTTACCATCCCTACACCTTTGGAAAGCCATTGTTTAGCAGTACCACTCTTAGTCATGCCCATTTTAAACTCTGAAGTATAGGTTATTACTACGCAATCAAAAGTGCCAGCAGGTGTAGTAACAGATTCTTTTCCAGTGACACTTCTGTCTTTCATAGCCACATTCATTTTCATATTCATTCCGCCCATATTCATGGTCATTTCCATATTGGAATCGGGGAGTTTATCACCCACACTTAAATTATTTGGGATTTCAATATCATTTCCAGTGATCTCAAAATCCATGTCATTGTATTGTTCAAATAACTGCGGACTCATCATAGACTTAAAATCTATAGAGATCTTATCTCCTTTGCAACTTACATCATAATCTGATGTAGCGATTAGTTCCCCTTTTTCATCTTTTACAGTAGAAGAGATTTTGGCTATTTTTGCGCCGTTTTCATTACGTACATCAGTAATTTTATAATCTACTATAGCAACTGGCCTATCTTTTTTATCGTAAGAAGTGATTTGTGAAGAGATGCCCTCTTCCATGGCAAAATAAGTATTACAGTCTTGTGCAAAGCCGAAAAAAGCACTTATAGCCGTCAGGTATATTAATAAAAAAGTTCTCATAATGCTAAGTTTAGTTAGTATATAATTAGTTATTTGAGGGGAGTATGATGGGGAATTGTAAAGACTTCAGAAAACAGCCAATTGAATGAAGCTTAATAAATGGGGAATGTTTTTGATATTAACTATTAACTATCTATAAGTCAATTTATTGAATAGATATAAAATTAAACTAAATCATGAAAAATAGCAAAATTTATAATAATTTTTTCGTCTATCCGTTTTGAGTCCAATAACCAATTATCATCTTTGAAATTGTCACGTCACACAGTCCCGAACCATCGCGAGTTTCATGGTCTTTTACCACATATTTGAGATGCTGAAACAAGTTACCATTGACGTATTATATAAGTTGCGGATTTATAGATAATTGACACACCTAATTCTTTGCAAGTTTTTAATACGCTTTTTGTTATGATTGAGGTGATTTCAAGAAATTGGAAAACACTCCTTTTAGTCGGTAATGATCTGTTTAATTTTTAAGATTGTTCATTTTTTTGTTATGCTTTCCTCTCGTTTCACTCGTCGGAAGCAATCAAAACGAACCAAAAAAAGGACACTTTTTTGTAGGTGTTTCCAATTATGCTACCGCATAATTTGAACCGTACTTCCACGGCTAAATTTTCTCCAAGGCTTCGAAAATTTTACGCCTTGGAAGTACTACACTTGCAAAAAAGAAGTTCTTAATAAGATAAATCAGCTGGAAACAATCATACGTCAAAAACCTACGCTAGATAATTTTTTATCACAGGTCTCAGCATGACGGTAACATCTGGTATGAATTAGTTGAAAACAACTCACTGAAACAAAAGCGGACAATCAGTAATTATTTGAGACTAAAAATTATAAAGTATAACTTCATTTCCTTCTCCCAAAATTAAGGCAGTTCTGGAAACTCCTTGCTTGGCGCTTGTTACACCTGAAATACCAACACCATAGGTTGGGAAATTAGGCAGCAGTTCTCCGTTTTCATTAAAGAGATATACTTTTTTAGCTTGGGTATCTGCAATAGATATATAGCTTTTTCCTTCAAACTTATATATAGAAGGCTCTGTATAAAGTCCAAAGTCCAACTGGATTTCTCGGTTATTGATCTTTAATATATTAGTAGAGAGTAACACCAATACATTTTCATTTGCTGTAATTTTCAAGCCATTACTAGCCTTAACTTGTACTTTGCTTATTTTTCCATTGGAATCTATCTTCAGCAATTTGCCATCCTCGGCAAGGGATACAAAACTATTGCTGTTCTCATACCAAGCACTTTCAGAAAAATCTATTTTTCCCTTTACAGTAATACGTTCTTTTCCTTGTCTACTTAATATATGTAGTTTTCCATTTTCTTCTGGAACCACGATATAATCCTTGTTTTTTATCCTGATATGTTTGGGTGGCTGAATTATTTCAGAAGTTGCACCTTTAAAATCGAACCCATTTACCGAATTGCCTTTTGCATTATACATAAGCAGCTTATTCTTTTGTGTGATCACAAATCGGTAATTTCCTTTGTTATCATAATCAAATATGGCAAGTGGTTGTGTAATGAGATCATTAAATTTTAAAGGGAATCCACGGGTTTCTTTTCCCTTAGCATCTATCACGAAAAAATTATTTAAAGTTGCAAAAGCTAAGTGCTTACTACCATTCTTATTAATGTCTATTTGCTGTAGCTCTCCTAATATTTTGCTTTCTAATTGTTTTTTCCAAAGTGTTGTTCCTTGGTTCGAGACAGCATATAGTACATTATTTATGTCTTGATATACAATTGCATTTGTTTTGTTGGTAATGGAAAACAAGAACGGCTCGCCAGAGATAGATTCTGGTAAAGAGATGGTAACTGTCTCTTGAATATCCTCACTCTTTTCTGAACCAGCATTAGTTACCGAGCCATGTATATGGGAAAAACCATCACTTTTTACGTACTGTATAGCTAAAAAGTTATAGTCCTTGTCAAAATATTCGGATAAAGAATTTGTGATTTGAATTGGAAGAGACTTGTAATTTTTATCCTTTGTTAGGTTAGGTGTGCTTACAATCAACAAAGAAGAAGATTCAGCTAGATCTGCTTGAAGAGTAAGAAAAGATTCATGTTTAGCATAAGTAGTGTTATTTTGATAATTGCTAATTATCAATTCCAAGGTTTCCTGATTTTTAGAATACACCAGGAAGTTCTCAATAAAGGCATATTTGGTAACTCCTTCTGAAGGAATTAATGGCTCTAAGAATTTTAAATACGTGTTTTCAGAGATAGAATAAATTGAAACTCCGCGATAATCAGTTGCCATGGCATCAGAACTTGGCAAAGTTTCTTTTGCCAGTTGCGCATCGGTAGTATTTAAAGCTATAGCTACACCTTCTTTCAAATAAATTACGCCAGCTTCTTTAGTAAAATTCAGAAGATTATTGTTGTTCAATATCAGACTGTCCTTTTTAAATTTCTTCAGATTAGAATCTACATTTTTGAAATCCTTGTAAGTGAACGAATAGAATCTGTTAGCAGAAATCGGTACGATATTCTGAAGTTCATTTTTTTGATGTTTGACATTTTGGAAAATCTCCAGAATATTTTCAGAATCTGTATTAGAGACAGCAATCCCGTTGAAGTTGATTTTTTTGGACGAAAGATCCAAGTCTACAACACTCCAGTCTGAAATAGGTGTACCCAAAAGTTTATTCGGACCACTATTTTTCTGAGCTTTAAATTTAGCTGCGGAATGGTTTATGAAAATCGAAGTTTTATCTAAGGATGCTCCGGCAATTGCCTTTTGGAAAGATTCTGTCCGGATATCGTTGGATTGTGAATGATTTATAGCATCAATTAGCAAAGTTTTAGAAGAGCTAGCTAATATCGTATTATCTATAAATACAGAATAAGTTATATTATTATCTATTGTGATCTTCTTGTAATCCAGTTCCTCTGTAGAAATGCTTTCAATAGAGAAATTAGGATGCTTCTTAAGAACCAAAGTGTCTTTTTTAGCTTCAGCAATTACAAGATAATTATAGGTGACAGAATCTTTTCTTGAAAAAGCAATTAATGATTTAGAGGGTATAAGAAGATCAGTGTATTCTTTAAGGGCTATAACATTAAACCCAGATTGTAATTTATCCTTATCAAAAAAAGTAGAGCTATCTATTTTCGCTATAAAAGCAGGAACATTATTTGAAGAAATAATATAGTAGGAATTCTCCGGGACAAAGTTAAACAGGTCAGAGGAATAATTTTCTGCTTTCTCACAGGAGATTAAAGTAAAAACAACCAATAAGGCTGTCAATAATCTGGTCATATAAAAGTGATTTACACAAAAGTACTAAGTTATAACTCTAATTTTAACTGATCGGGCAGCAATTTAAAACTTAATCGATGATATTTTGTTACTCCGTATTTCTTAATGGCAGCTCTATGCTCCTTTGTTGGATAGCCTTTATTCTGTTTCCAGTTATACATTGGGAACTCTTCGTGAATTAAATTCATAAATTCATCTCTATAGGTCTTAGCCAAAATGGAGGCAGCAGCAATATTCAAATATTTCCCATCCCCTTTTATTACGCATAGATGAGGAATGTTATTGTAAACTTTAAATCTATTTCCATCCACCAGTATATGATCTGGGACAAGATGCATGTTGAAGATCGCTTTATGCATTCCTAGGATAGAGGCGTTTAAAATATTGATTTTATCGATCTCTTTATTAAAGACATGTGAAATTCCGAAAGAAATAGCTTCTTCTTCGATAATTTTTTTTAAAATATTTCTATTACTGGTTTTAACTATTTTTGAATCGTTTAATAGGGTGTTTTTAAACTTCTTGGGAAGTATAACACTTGCTGCAATCACTGGGCCTGCAAGACATCCCCTCCCGGCTTCATCGGTTCCACATTCTACGCCGCTTTTATTAAAGGAATTCAATAACATTATGCAAATGTTATGTTTTTTTTAATATTTGACGCAACCTTCTAGGAATTAATGCATCTACCGTATAGCGTAGTGTTAAGATTTTAACACATCAAAGGTTCGAATAATATTGTTTTATCCAATATTTATTAAGATTTTTGGCGCTGGCTAATTCAAATTAACAAAATAATGAAAAAAAAATTAAATGGAATTCTGACACTATTATTAGTGTTCATGGTGCAATTAACCTTTGCACAGGAAAGAACCGTTACAGGAACGGTAAGTGACTCAGAGGGTTTACCTCTTCCTGGGGTAAACATTATCATTAAGGATACCAATAGTGGTACTCAAACAGATTTTGATGGTAATTACACCTTACGTGCCAGGGCTGGCGACATACTTGTGTTTACATTTGTAGGTTACGCTAAAAATGAAATTGCTGTTGGAGGCGCACGTGTGATCAACGCAACTTTAGATGTAGATGCTGCTGCACTTGATGAAGTAGTGATTCAGGGTTACCGTTCTTCTACTAAAGAGAAGTCCAGTATTGCCTCTGTAACTATTACTTCCGAGTCTATTGAAAACAGACCAAATGCGAATTTTGTACAAACTCTATCTGGACAGGTAGCCGGTTTGAACATTTCTACAAGTTCAGGTCAGCCTGGTGCTTCATCGAACATCAACCTTAGAGGGGTTACATCTATTAATGGTAACACACAACCATTATTTATTATAGATGGAATACCTGTTGATGAAGGAAACTTTAGAAGTTTAAATCCACAGGATATCGCTTCGATATCTGTACTAAAGGATGCAGGTGCAACCGCTATTTATGGTAACCGTGGTGCAAACGGAGTAGTGATAATTGAAACCAGACAAGGTTCTTTCAATTCACCCTTAAAAATGACTGCAACTTCCATCCTTTCTTTCAACACGCTTCAAGATGCAGATTACGATCTTTTGAACTCTCAGGAGCAACTTGAATTAACAAGAACTTTTGGTAACGGTAGAGGAAACGATTTAACAGATGCAGAAATTGCTGCAGCTCCTACAACCGATTGGTTAGATGTGTTTTTTAGAACGGGTATTACTAAAAACAACACCTTAAGTCTTTCTGCTGGTGGAGAAAAATCAACTGTTTTTACCTCCCTTGGTTTCTTTGAGACAGAAGGTATTCTTAAAGGATCAGACCTTAAGAGATTCAACGTTAGAAATAACATCACGGGAAGATCTGATGATAAGAAATTTACTTATGGAACCAATGTTTCCTTAAACTACTCTAAATCAAATGAGCCTAACGCTATAGGAGGATCTGGTATTAACCAAAACTTTGTATTAGGAGCATTTCAGTCTGCACCTTATATTACACCAGAGGATTATACGTCAGGGTTGGAATTGACTCAAGGCTTGACATTTTTGAATACTCCGTTATTCTTAATGGATAAGTTAATGAACTTCACAAGATTTGATGAAGAATTGAAAATTTTAGCCAGTGCAAATGCAGGTTATAAAATTACAGATGATTTTTCTGCTAATGCAACTTTAAGTTCTGACTATACAAATGAGGTATTTACCTCTGCAGACAGATCAGATTCATTTAACGCAATTCTTTTTGGTGGTGGTGCTAATCCACTTGCAGGTTTTCAAGCCCAACAAACCAGAAGGGTTTTTACCTTTAATCAGGTGACTTCCTTAAATTATAACAAAACCTTTGGTGATCACACGATAGATGCAGGAGTATATACTGAATACTTTAAAGCGCATTTAAGAAGTTTTGGATACAATGCAGATGGTATAGATCTAAAAACTTTTTCTCCGGGTGATGGTGCAGGTTTTGTAGATGATAATTCAGACAATGATTTCTTTACAGATCAGGCAAACGCAACTATTAGAAATGCAGGTTTGTTCTCTTACTTTAGTCAAGTAGATTATGATTATGCAACTACCTACGGTATTACTGGTACTGTGAGAAGAGATGCATCATACAGATTTGCGGAAAGTAACAGATGGGCAACCTTTTATTCGGTTGCTGCAAGATGGAATATAAACAATGAAGCGTTCATGGCTAACTCCATTTTTGATGTCCTTAAACTTAGAGCATCTTATGGAACTGCTGGGAACCAGACAATTTCAGGAAGCAGTTATTTCTCTGCACCGGATCTTACCCGTAACTTTTTTGGTACAGGTGGTGGATATGCAGGACAAAACTCTATTTTCTTAACGCAAATTGCAAACAATACATTAAGATGGGAGACTGTAACTCAGGCGAACATTGGTATTGACTTCGAGGTTTTCAACAGAAGATTAAGAGGTTCTGTGGATGGGTATGTTAAGGAAACTACAGATCTTTTCCAAAGTACACCAATCTCTGCTATTAATGCCATTACTTTATTGAATGCTAACACAGGGACTCTTACCAATACTGGTGTTGACGTAAGTTTGAAGTACGATATTATTCGTGGAGGCCAAGATGGTTTCAACATGGACATGTTTTTTACTGGTAACTACAACAAGCAGGAGCTTGGAGATATTCCAAGAGAAGGTGGTGAGTTAATTGGTACTGGTAGAAATGGTGGTAAACTATTTGAATACTACACTATTAGATATGCAGGTGTAAACCCGGCAAATGGAAACTTGTTGTTCTTGACCGCAGATGGTGATGTAACAGAGAATCCTAATGCAGATACGGATCGTGTTTGGTTAGACAAGAATATTTTCCCTGACTATAATGGTGGATTTGGATTGAACATGAGTTATAATGGATTTTTCATTCAAACACAGTTCAATTATGTAATAGGTGTGGACAGGTATGATTTTGATCTTTCCGGATTCCAGAGCCCTAATAACATTGCTCAGTTCAGGAACTCAAGAGATATCCTGAGAGCTTGGACTCCAGATAACAGAGTAACAGATATTCCTGCTCTTCGTGCTACAAACCTTGCTGGTGTAACGTCGGACAGATATTTGAGAAATGCAGATTTCTTAAGATTACGTTTTGCAAGTTTTGGATATAATCTTCCTAAAGATGCTCTTGATAGTATAGGTATAGCTTCATTAAGACTTTTTGCCAATGGAGAGAATTTGTTTACCTTGAGCGAGTGGAGAGGATTTGATGCAGAAGCACTTAGTAACACTTCTAGAATTTACCCTACCCCGAGAATTATTTCTGTAGGAGTAGAAATTGGACTATAAAAAATAACAAGAAAGATGAAAAAAGTAAATTTATTTTATATTTTTAGCTTGCTGTTCATTGCAGTAGGTTGTAACGATGCCATTGAAATTGACCAGCCAGGTCGGTTAGATGAAGATGCTGCCTTCCAGTCAGTAGATGATTTACAGGCCGGTTTATTTGGTGTGTATAACAATCTGGATATTACTCCTGAGATTGCCTTTACAGCAGTATTTACAGATGAGTTGGCTATTGGGTTCGATAGTGGTGGTCAAGGATTCCAGGATTACGGATTCACCTTGAATGCCGGTTCTGCAACTCCTGCGGTCATTTGGACAAGAAGTTATGCTGCGATTAATGCCGCAAACAGATTAATTGAGGCAGCAGAGGCTTTAACTCCAGAAGATGGAGAGCAAGCTTTGTACAACAACATCCTTGGGGAGACGTATGCAATAAGAGCTTATCAGCACTTTAGATTGCAATCCTTCTTTAGTACAGACTTAACAGATGATAGCGCATTAGGTGTTATCGCTGTAGATTTTGTGCCTACTATTGATCAAAATCTTTTGAGAAATACCAATGCTGAAGTTTTTGCATTGATTACCGCAGATCTTGATAAAGCGCAGAGCTTGATCTCAACTCAGGAAGATCCTACCTTTATTAGTTTAGATTTTGTAAAGGCCCTTCGTGCAAGAATGGCTGCTTACAGACAAAAGTATGCTGTAGCAGGACCTTTAGCAGAACAATTATTGAACAAGTATGGTCTTGCTACTCAAGAAGAGTATGAAGATATATGGTTTGATGATAGTAATGCCGAGATCATTTTCAAATTGGAAAGAACCATTGGAGATAGTTATGATCAACAGGGTGCTACTGGAACTCCTGCAGGAGAAGGTTGGTTAGGAGCCAGATTTGCTTTTGTAACAAGAGGTGTAGATGGATCTCCTTACTTTGAAATTGGTAGATCTTTATTTAATCAGTTAGATACTGCAGATGTAAGATATGATGTTATTGTTCACCCATCATCGGTTGTAGATCCTGATTATGCTTCCGGACCTGGTGCTGAAGACAATGATATTTTAGTTATTGATAAATATCCAGGATCTGAAGGAAGACCATTAATGAACGATCAAAAGATCTTCCGTTCTTCTGAAATGCTATTGATCCTAGCTGAAGCGAGAGCAGATGGAGGAAGTTTCAATGGAGCAACAAATTCTACCGCTTCCTTGATCAAAAGAATGAGAGACGCGAGATTTGGGGATGATACTTTGCTTCCTGTGTATGCAAATCAAACTGAAGCTTTCGCAGATATTTTAGAAGAAAGAAGAATTGAACTTGCTTATGAAGGTCACCGTTACCTGGATCTAAAGAGATTAGGTGTGCGTGCAAACCAAGGCGTTCTTAAAGATCCTGTAGATTGTGCTTTTAATGGAGCATGTAGCCTTAGTCCAACAGATTACAGGTTTACCCTTCCTTTACCTATTGTAGAGTTCAACGCAAACCCAGGTTTACGTGAACAACAAAATCCAGGATACTAATTTTAATTAAATATTATAATGAAAAATTTAATATATAGATTTTCAATAATAGCTTTAATCTTCACTGCTCTTGTAGGGTGTGAAGAGGACTTGATTGTATATGATGTGGATAATGGCCAGTCTTTAACTGCCTTTTCTAACTCAAGTGCAACTTTACCAGTGCCTGAAAATGGAGCAACCTATACTTTAAGGGTTGAGGCAATCACTAGGTCTAATCAGGATAGAGCCATTCAACTTAACGTTGATCCAAGTTCTACTGCAGCGCCAGCGGAATACACAATTGATCAAAGTACATTAATTATCCCTGCTGGAGAGTTTGTTGGCATGGTTAAAATTAGTGGTAACTTCGATGAAATTCCAGATCTAACTACTACAACCTTAGTTTTAAACCTCGAAGGAATAGAGGGAGGCACGCTAGTAGGGTCTAAATCCACTTTTACACTAAGTATTTTTAAGCAGTGTGATTCTGATCTTGCGGGTGTTTATACAGCTGTGAGCTCTGGTGAATCTACAGATAGTGCCCCTGTAAACAATCCTATAGAGGATTTCACTTACACGGTAACTATTTCTAAGGTTGAAGGTTCAGAACTTGAATACACTATTTCAGATGGTGTTGCTGGTTTGTACATTGAATGGTACGGAGCTGCATATGGTTATACTTTTGAAACTGAAGGAAACTTCCAAGATGTTTGTGGTTCTTTAAGTGGATCATGGGTAGAAGGTTTCGGTTCAACAATTAACCTAACGGGTACTGTAAATGACGATGGAACCTTGACTATAAGCTGGGTGAATGGTTTTGGTGATTCTGCCACTGCAATTTATACAAGACAATAGATAAATAAATTATAGAAGATGAAAGGCTGCCTGAAAAGGCGGCCTTTTTTTTATGTCATATACTGATAGTGACTACAATTTAACTCATTTACGATAACATCTAAAGGCAAAGGGAAAAAGTATCTTTTGGAAACATGTAATCCTTATAAAGCAAGCCGTTGAATTTGTATGGTTCGATAGATTTAAAACAGAAAGGATGCTAAATAATTTTTAAAATACACTGGCACCATTTCGCTTGCTCTTTATCACAACAAATAGACCTTGTATGATAGTTAGCGCTTACGGATGGTTCTATTCGTTTATAACAATATAAAAACTGTTTGAACAGTAATTCTAAATTTCACATAAAGAACTAATAAGCAACATTATCTCAAAACAATAAACCTCATAATCTATGCAATAACTACCCTATTTTTAAGCTTAAGATAAAAACTCAACATTTATAACATAAAAAAACCTATGAAAATTACTTCACAGGTTTTATCTTTTTTTATAACCAATCCTGTTTTGGACGATTACATCTTGTCTTTTAGAAAGCGTGATTTACTTTAATGATTAAAGAGAATTGTAATGATTCAAAACACGAACTACCTCTTCTTCATTTTTCAATTTCAACTTATTCTCTTTCACGTATTTTTCAGCGCGTTTGTCATCTAATATTTTTAAAATAGACTTTTTTCTCAAATTCACTTCAACCGCTTTTTGATCACCTCTTTTAAGATAATACTTTGTATAAGGCACTAGGGAAGCAGGCTTACTCTGGGAGTAGCTGCTTGAAGCCTGTTGAGCTTCCTTAAATTCTATTCCTTCATTTTTTAAGAGCATGGTTTCTCCTTCTGCCAGTATTACAAAATATCTTTGTTTAGACATATTATTATCATCAATATATGTCTGGATCTTATGCTGTTTCCCGTCCATTGTAATTTTAATATCTGGTCTTCTTATAAGGGCGGTAATTTCTCCTACCTGATTTTTTGTTTCAAAAACATCATTCAAGGCATTATAGCGTATAGATGTATTAAAAGATTTGTCTGCAATAGTTACTATTCCCGGCTGGAAATCTTCATTTTGATATGGACTACCAACTACATTTTTTTGACGGTCGTTTTTACCATCCAATGTATTTCTAACGTAATCTGTAGGTAGATCTATATTCTGAGCGCTCAATGTAAAAGCGGTTAGAAATAGTGAGCTTAGCAAAATTTTTTTCATCATTCTTTGTTTAAATTTAAAAATTATTAGCGAAAATAGAAACTTTCTTACGAACTTCAAACGAACTCTTAGATTGTATTCCTATAAATTGTAATAATTCAATTGTTTCTAATGCTTATTAACCAAGAATCTTGCCGTAACCTAAATGTTTTCAAGAAATTGATAGAAATTATCGTTTTTCTCTAGCGAATTAATGTCAGGCTCTAGTTAATCTCATTTTTAACTATTGTAATTTAACTGTTTAAATTACAAGTTTGGGCGGTTTTTTTGTTTCTGCCTATATCCACCATGGTTCATATTATTATTTTACTTTTGTAGCAGTCCATTATATAGTATGAAACAACTCTTAGTTCTAATATTCGCTTTTTTATCCCCTTTACTTCAGTTTGCGCAGGAGCCGGTTGTGAAAAAGCCAGAAAATAATCGATTAATTCAAAATGATACTTTACGTAATGAAAGATCTAGAGAAAACTTACCTCGAAAGAGAAATGGTATAAAGGACTCCCTGCAAAAACCACCCATCACAGCCTACAAGATTTTTTCTGTTTCTGGTGATTCCACCTATGTAGATACTACCCTAACTATAGAAAAGGATTATAAATTCAATTATCTTAGAAAAGATAATTTCGAGTTAGTTCCTTTTGCCAATGTTGGGCAAACCTATAATAAGCTAGCCTATAATTTTAATGACAGAGATCTAATCCCAGAAATCGGTGCTAGAGCTAGGCATTATAATTTTATGGAAGCAGACGACATCTACTATTATAAAGTCCCGACCCCACTTACCGAGCTTTATTTTAAAACCGTTCCAGAACAAGGGCAAACCCTAGATGCTTTTTTCACAATCAACACCTCAGAGCGATTAAATTTTTCTGTAGCCTACAAGGGATTACGGTCGCTAGGGAAATTTCAGAATGTACTAACCAGTACCGGAAATTTTAGAGCAACATTTAATTACGCAACACTTAATAATAAATATAGACTTAAAACTCATTTCGTATCTCAAGATTTACTGAATCGAGAAAATGGCGGATTGACAGAGCAGGCATTAGCCCAATATATTGGTAAAGAACCAGAATTTGACGATAGGTCTATTTTAGAAGTAAAATTTGAGAATGCAGAAAATGTCTTATTTGGTAAGCGTTTCTTTCTGGTTCAAGAATATGATCTTGCAAATGGAGAGAACAATAGGCTTACTATAGACCATAAGCTGGATTTTAGTGATAAGAAGTATATTTTTAGGCAAGACGCACCAGTTGCCTTGTTTGGAGAATCCTTTAAAACTACCAATCTTAACGATAAAGTAAAATTAAGGAACATAGATAATGTTGCGGGTGTTACATATGCTAACACCACGCTTGGGGAGCTAAAGATAAAAGCGGGGATAACCCATTATAATTATGGTTACAACTCAATTTTTATTTTAGAAGATCAAACTATCACCAATAGAATTATCGGTGAGAATTATGCCGCTGGAGCAGAGTATTTTAAAAACTTTGGACCTCTAAAAATGTATGGTGATTTTATGGTGAATGTAGCTGGCGATTTTAGTGGTCATAATTTCATGGCCGGAGCAGATTATTTTATCAATAAGAAGAATCAGGTCAAAGCTGAGCTTAGAAGTAATGAAAGTGCGCCAAATTTCAATTTTCAGTTATATCAAAGTGATTATATTAATTACAACTGGCAAAACGATTTTGATAATACCAATACTCAAAGTTTATCTTTAAAACTAGAATCAACTAATTGGGCAAATGTAGATGCCAGTTTTACCCGAATAACAAACTATGCCTATTTCTCAGCAAACGAAGAGGGATTAACAAGACCCTTTCAAGAGAGTGGAGAGATCAGTTACTTTAAAGTAAAGGCTAGTAAAGAGTTTCAGTACGGGAAGTTTGCTTTAAACAATACAGTGATGTATCAACAAGTGCTAAATGGCGACGGGGTTTTAAATATTCCAGATCTCACTACCCGCAATTCGCTATATTATAAAGACCATTGGTTCAAGCGAGCCCTATATGTGCAAACAGGTTTAACATTAAAATATTTCACTAGCTACCAAATGGATGGCTACGATCCTGTTTTAGCAGAATTTTATGTGCAGAATGAGCAGAAGTATGGAGCCTTCCCTGTAGTAGATCTCTTTTTTAATGCAAAAGTGAAACAAACCAGGATCTTTTTTAAGCTGGAACATCTCAATTCTTTAATAGACGGTAATAATAATTTCGCTGCACCAGAACATCCTCATCGAGATTTCTTGGTGAGATTTGGTGTTGTCTGGGATTTCTTTCTGTAAATGTCTCTTGTTTTTGGGCGTTTCCCCTCGTAAAACTCGGGGCCGGGCTTTATGCTTGTAGTCCCAATTCCACAAAGTTCCATTGGAAGCTACCGCTTCAATCCCTAACGCGCGGGCATCACTGATGCCTTTTATTATATTAAAAACCTTTCAGTCCCGTAAATGAAGAAAAAAACTTTTGCAGTAACTCCCGTTATACCAAACCATTAAGAAAAGATTAAAATTATTTTAAAAAATACTTCTAGAAAAGCTTGTGGTAAAGAAAAAAGAGGGCGTATATTTGCACCCGCTAAGCGATCAGCGAGTAGTTGATTTGGAGGCTAAGTTCATTGTATACTGGTAGATTCAAGCGTTTTTAGGGTTAGAAATTAACTTAAAAAAAGTTTAAAATAAGTTTGCCGGAATGAATTTAAAGTTGGTATATTTGCAGCCGCGTTTAGCGGCACAAAAAGTTCCTTGATTAGTGAGAATATGATGTAAGTTTTAAGAGACGAAGTTCTTAAAAAATTTATCTAAAAAAAACTTCAAATAGTTTTGGAAGATAAAGAAAAAGCATTGTATATTTGCAGCCGCTTTGAGCGGTAGTAAAGTTCACGATTAGTTATTGAAAAGAGATCCCGAGGTTGGGTAGTTAAGAAAGAGGTTCAACTCCTTTTGTTTCATCAAAAAGTTTCCTTCCAATTACGGAATGATCCTCACCCTTTGGGGGAGGAGCCGAAGGCGGAGGGGGAGATAAGTTCATTGATATATTGAATTGACAGCGCGTTTCAATGTTGTTCGCAAGAATGGCAGAAGAAACCAAAAGATAAGAATTAAGACTAGAAGAATATTTTGAGTAGGTATTGAATCGCAAGATTTGATACTTGAAACAGACCTTGTAATTGTTACAATATTTAAAAATTAACGATGAAGAGTTTGATCCTGGCTCAGGATGAACGCTAGCGGCAGGCTTAACACATGCAAGTCGAGGGGTAACGGGGTGCTTGCACCGCCGACGACCGGCGCACGGGTGCGTAACGCGTATACAATCTACCTTGTAGAGGGGAATAGCCCAGAGAAATTTGGATTAATGCCCCATAGTATTATTAGATAGCATTATTTGATAATTAAACATTTATGGCTACAAGATGAGTATGCGTTCTATTAGTTAGTAGGTAAGGTAACGGCTTACCTAGACTTCGATAGATAGGGGTCCTGAGAGGGAGATCCCCCACACTGGTACTGAGACACGGACCAGACTCCTACGGGAGGCAGCAGTGAGGAATATTGGACAATGGGCGAGAGCCTGATCCAGCCATGCCGCGTGCAGGAAGACGGCCCTATGGGTTGTAAACTGCTTTTATAGAGGAAGAAACACTCCTACGTGTAGGAGCTTGACGGTACTCTACGAATAAGGATCGGCTAACTCCGTGCCAGCAGCCGCGGTAATACGGAGGATCCAAGCGTTATCCGGAATCATTGGGTTTAAAGGGTCCGTAGGCGGGACAATCAGTCAGCGGTGAAAGTCTGTGGCTCAACCATAGAATTGCCATTGATACTGTTGTTCTTGAATACTTATGAAGTGGTTGGAATATGTAGTGTAGCGGTGAAATGCATAGATATTACATAGAACACCGATTGCGAAGGCAGATCACTAATAAGTCATTGACGCTGATGGACGAAAGCGTAGGTAGCGAACAGGATTAGATACCCTGGTAGTCTACGCCGTAAACGATGGTTACTAGCTGTTCGGTCGCAAGACTGAGTGGCTAAGCGAAAGTGATAAGTAACCCACCTGGGGAGTACGTTCGCAAGAATGAAACTCAAAGGAATTGACGGGGGCCCGCACAAGCGGTGGAGCATGTGGTTTAATTCGATGATACGCGAGGAACCTTACCAGGGCTTAAATGTAGTTTGACCGATTTGGAAACAGATCTTTCGCAAGACAAATTACAAGGTGCTGCATGGTTGTCGTCAGCTCGTGCCGTGAGGTGTCAGGTTAAGTCCTATAACGAGCGCAACCCCTGTTGTTAGTTGCCAGCGAGTCATGTCGGGAACTCTAACAAGACTGCCAGTGCAAACTGTGAGGAAGGTGGGGATGACGTCAAATCATCACGGCCCTTACGTCCTGGGCCACACACGTGCTACAATGGTAGGGACAGAGAGCAGCCACTGGGCGACCAGGAGCGAATCTATAAACCCTATCACAGTTCGGATCGGAGTCTGCAACTCGACTCCGTGAAGCTGGAATCGCTAGTAATCGCATATCAGCCATGATGCGGTGAATACGTTCCCGGGCCTTGTACACACCGCCCGTCAAGCCATGGAAGCTGGGGGTACCTGAAGTCGGTCACCGCAAGGAGCCGCCTAGGGTAAAACTGGTAACTGGGGCTAAGTCGTAACAAGGTAGCCGTACCGGAAGGTGCGGCTGGAACACCTCCTTTCTAGAGATTTTGCCGTTTTAAAAGGCAAAACGCAATTACATCAAAAAGGTTCTCAAGAGAAGCTTTTGGTCTTAATTCCTGTCAATTTAATTATAATAAAAAAAAGAGAAACAAGATAAAGAGAGACAAGAGACAAGACGCGAGTCTTGGTTCTAAGATCTTTAAATCTTGAATCTATAAAGTAGAGTCTCATAGCTCAGCTGGTTAGAGCGCTACACTGATAATGTAGAGGTCGGCAGTTCGAGTCTGCCTGAGACTACTTTTTCAATGATCAATAAGCAATGATCAGTAAACAATGTAAAAATTGTTAATTGATACCTGTTAATT
>NZ_VORY01000016.1 GCF_007997295.1 Gillisia hiemivivida
TGAACTCTAAGGGCCTGTTCCAAACTTTAATATCAGAATAGCCGTAGGGGGTACCAGTCACGGCATCCAAGACCAAACTTGGATGAATAAAGAATCCCAATCCTTGGGAGCCCTTTGCATTGGTAGTACCCACAAAGCTATCTTTGTTGATCCTTTTACCATGGCTGCTTAAGTTGATTTCTGTGGTATCTTGGATACAGACAACGAATCTGGCGGCACATGCCATCCGGCAATTATGAATCAGGTTTTCTATAATATCTTTTTCACTGACCCTGTCGTTCTGCAAAAAACGGTAAACCGCTTTTGCCTCTGATTCATTCCTGTTAATCTGACGGATTGAATGGACGCTTTTACTGAATAAATCCGATAAAATCTTATTGCCTCTATAAACTAAACGTTTATCCTCTAAGTCTGTGAATCCCCTTTTCATTTTATTAGCAAAACTATTATTAGTCAGCTAAAATATTAAAAAATTGTGTCCACACGATAGGATGGTTCGGGAGGAAAATACTTTTGAAATTTCGAGGCATCCCGAGAGTTCGGGACGGAGAACCTGCCCAGCCAGTCAGGCGGGTTAAACCCTCAATGAGGGATAAAATTCCCTGAAAACATTCGTGAATTCGTGGCTTCAATTTAAGTATTTCTAGCATCAGGAAGAAATTCAATAAAATGCCAGTTTCCTATGCTAGATAAATTATTTTGTTACGGGTCTCAGACAGAGATAGGTTTAGAAACATTGAACTTATCGGAATGTGCTTTCCTTTTTGGAAGAAGCTTCGACATGCTCAGCTTGAAATTGAGCTTGTCGAAATGTGTTTTTTCAAAAAAGCCTCCACTAGACACGATTGAAATAATTTTTAAAATTGGTAATACTTGCCAATTTTAGCTCAGGAATAAATGGCAAATTATTCACTAAGATTATATCATTGTTTTAAAGTCCTCCCTCGGGGGAGGATTTAGGAGGGATGGAGTATAATTTATTTTAACTCTTCCTAGGAACTGCCTTTCCCCAAGGGAAGGGAGCAAATATTTTCTCATTATCAAGACGTTTCTAAACTAGAACCTTCACTAATTGTGTATTAAAAATTCCCTGAAAACATTCGTGAATTTGTGGCTTCAATTTAAGTGTTATTCCTCAGGAGAAATTCAATAAAATTGGTAAATTTCCTAGGCTATATATTTTTTTTCACGGATCTCAGCACGACCAAACCCACTTTATTTGTAAATGCGGAAATACAAAGAAAAATTAGCTTGATTTCTTCTTCGAAACCTTATTCCATACTTTTTGCCATTTAGATTCTTCATCTACTCCGTACCCATAGCCGTAAGAGTAACCATATTTTGCTCCATATGAGAATTTAGAATAATCTACATCATTAAGGATTACAGCTAGACCTTTTAATTTACCTTGTTGTTTAAGTTCCTTAGGAAATTCTAACAATTTCTTCTCTGTATATCCTGCACGTGTAACATAAAGTGTGGTATCAGCTAAAGGACTAATTAAGAGGGTGTCGGTGACTATCATAGTTGGAGCAGTATCTACAATAACAAAATCGTAAAGAGTAGAAAGATCATTCAATAAATTATTCATTCTATCGCTCATAAATAACTCTGCAGGATTTGGAGGGATTGAGCCCGACAGTACTATATCTACCTTTATCTCTTTATCCAAAGAATCATTAATAATATCACTTGTTACTAAATCATAATTATAAAGATAATCAGATAACCCTTTGCTTTCCATAGGCAAATCAATATATCTATGTAATTTTGGATTTCTAATATCCGCTCCAATAATTATAACTTTTTTATTTGTAGTAGATAGAGTTCTTGCTAGGTTGAAAGAAATAAAGGTTTTACCCTCCCCTTTAATTGTAGAGGTGATATAAATTATTTCACCCTTATTATCAGCTTTAGGTTTTAATAAATAGGCCAAATTCGTCCTCAAAATTCTAAAAGACTCGGCCAATGGTGATCTGTCATTTAACTGAATAATTTCGTCTTGCTTCTCACCAATTTTTGGAACTTCTCCTAAAAACGGAATGTTTTTAATTAATAGCGCTAAATCTCCTTTGTGATGAACCTTCGTGTCCAGCATAAATTTGATAAGAAGAATAATTATTGGTAAGATAAGCCCAACTAAAAAACCTCCAACTAAAATTAACCATGGTTTAGGGTCTACAGGATCAGAAATTGTATATGCAGGATCTATAACCTTAGCTACTGGGCCAGTCACTGCAAATGCTATTGCGGCTTCCTCCCTACGTTGAAGCAGGAATAAATACAATTGTTCTTTAATTTGTTGTTGTCTCTCAATTCCGCGCATTCCTTTTTCCATTCCAGGAAAAGAACTAAACTTGCTCTGAGCTGATCTATCTAATTGGTTTAATTCGCTCAATTTGATATTTAGTGAACTTTGTTGACTATTAATATTGTCAATTAAATTTTCTTTTAGAGAATTTAATTGAGAAGTAATCAATTCTACTGCGGGGTTTTTAATAGTTGCATTTCTCAGGTAGGCATTCCTTTCCAAAACCAAAGCATTATAAGTTGACATAAACCCCGACAAACTTCCTTCTTCACCAATATTTGATGGTAACAATTCATAACCATCTCTAGAATTTAGTAAATTTTTTACCGATTTTATAATCATCAGCTGTGTTTTAATATCAAAAACTTGCTGTTCAGCTTGACTGGATTTTGATAGAAATTCTTGTGCTCCTGAAGAAACATCCATGAATTTGTTCTCCCTCTTAAAATTTGCCATTCCGCCTTCTACCGAATCCAATTCAGAAGTAATTATCCCTAAACGATCTTGAATAAATTCAGTTGTACTTAAAGCAACCTGTCTTTTATCTGCCACTCCATCAGAATTAAACTGGAACATAAGATTATTTAAAAAATCTTGAGATTTTTCTTTCTCAGCATCTATAATAGACAATGACAAAATATCTGCGGCCTTACCTTTTGGTAAAATTACAAGTCTTGAAATATAGTCGCCAGCAATCTGATCTACTGGGCTTATATTTATCTGAACCGTTCTAGTTTTTTTAAAAATCGACTCAACACCTATAGTTCGTGGTACAATCGAAAATTTTAAGCCCTCTAATTCTATTATCTCTCCAATTGTATGATTTTTCTCATATCCAGTAGCTTCATTCTTTAAGAGAAAACCAGTATCCGAAATAGGAGAAATAAACAATGTTTTAGATGTATTTTGGACAATACTATCTGGGGAAATAAGCTGAATTCTTAAAGGACTGTCTTTATAAGCCTCGGTAGTAATAACATTCCCTTCAATAAAATAGGAGATATTATGATTTAACTCCTCAACTACTTTTTCAACTAATCGTTTAGACTTGAGTGTTATAATCTGATTATCTAATGAGTTATCATCAAAAGTCAAAATAGATCCTCCCCCTGATGGCAAAGCACTGGCCATATTACTTTTTTCTTCGTTCAGGATCATCATGGAAGCCTCTGTACGAAATTGAGGAATTGTATATCTATTATAAAGAAAAGCAAGTAATCCTCCTAACAAAAAACCTAATACTAGCCATTTCCAATAGGCTAGATATTTAAATATTTCTGCTTTTAAATCAAAATTTGATTCTTTTTCTTCTGTAAATTCTTGTAATTCTTCCATTAAATGCTATCTCGTAAATAAGATTACTAAACCAAAAATAGTTGTCGCTATTGATATTAACCCAGTATAACTAGTAATAAAACCGGCCTGCTTAACAGTCTTGTAATTTGGTTCGACATAAACAATGTCATTTTGTTTTAAGTAATAAAAAGGACTTTTAAAAACATCTGCACTTGTCATATCCACATAACCTACGGTTTTAACCCCATTCACTTCTCTAAAAATCATAATATTATCACGCACCCCACCATAACTAATACCTCCTACAGTCGCAAATAATTCTGGAATTGTAATTTGTTCATTTTCAACTTGTACTACAGTTTGACTTCCTGCCTCACCTAAAACAACAACTCTAAAATTTAATAACCTCACCGCTACAACCGCATCCGTAACATAATCATGAATTTTTTCTGTTAACTTAGCCTCAAATTCACTTCTGCTTTTACCGGCAACTTCAATCTTTCCTAGTACTGGAAATTGTATATTCCCATCTACATCCACCAAATAACCCATAAGAGAAGGATTCTGTTGTCCACCTCCACCTTGAGATTGACCTCCTGTTCTCATTTGGAATGGAGCAGCGACCTCCTCATTCATGGAAGAAACTTTAATATGAAGTATGTCATTCACCTCAAAAACAGGTTCGAAATTTTTAATTTTCTCCATTGATTCCAAACTCTCAGGATTCTGAAAGTAAAGAATTTCTTTTTTTGTAGAGCAGCTAAAAAAAAGGGCACTAATTAATAATAAAACAATCTTATTTTTCATGGAATTCTTTTGAGGTATCAAATATAATATGATTTTGATTAAATCATATTTCAGTCTTATTTTGTTCTTGAGAAATATGTTCTTTTCTTAATTTAAATGGGATTTTATCTAAACTCTGATAAGAAGAGTTATTGCTAATAAATTCAGGAATCAATTCCTTCAATTTGGCAACTACTTTGTCATTCTTTAATTTTTCGGAGGATTTTATAATTTTCTCAATTTTCAAATTAATAAATTCATAGTCCTGAATTTTATCAATCCCTATCATAATTTTCTTATGATGGGTTGGTAAAGTTTTACATTCATCATTTAACAATTCTTCGTATAACTTTTCGCCAGGTCTAAGTCCGGTAATCTTTACTTTAATATTTTTATTCGGGGTATAACCTGCCAGCTTTATCATCTTAATAGCAAGATCCATGATTTTTACAGGCTCTCCCATATCGAACACGAAGATCTCTCCACCTTTCCCCATTGTTCCAGCCTCCAATACTAATTGGCAAGCTTCAGGAATTGTCATGAAATATCTGATGATATCAGGATGAGTAATAGTTACCGGACCTCCTTTTTCTATTTGTTTTCTAAACAAAGGAACCACAGAGCCATTAGATCCCAACACATTACCAAAACGCGTAGTTATAAACTTAGTTTCTTTCTTATCAAATTTTGCTTGATCATGATACAGCGCTTGCACATACATTTCAGCAGCTCTTTTAGAAGCTCCCATCACATTACTAGGATTTACAGCTTTGTCTGTAGAAACCATTACAAAATGTCCTACATCATACTTAACAGCTAGATCTGCAAGATTCTTTGTTCCGCGGATGTTTACGGAGATAGCTTCATGCGGATTTGCTTCCATTAAAGGAACATGTTTATAAGCTGCAGCATGATAAACCACATCTATGCTGTGATTTTGAAACATTAACTCCAATCTTTTTTGATTTCCAACATCGCAAATTATAAATCTACATTTCAAACCAGGGAATTTGGCTTCTACTTCTAGTTGAAGATTATGTAAAGGCGTTTCTGCCTGATCTAAGATAATTAGCTTTTTAGGATTGTATTGAGCAACTTGTCTTACGATTTCACTGCCTATAGATCCAGCGCCGCCAGTTACCAGAATTGTTTTTCCAGTGAGCTGAGCCATTTTATTTTCTCTATCCAAGACAATTGGTTCTCTATCTAAAAGATCTTCAATTTGCAAAGTTTTAATCTTCTGTGCTAGCGGTTTATCATCGTCTTCCCAATTAGACACTAAAGGCGCATTAAAAACTTGAATATCATTTTCTAAACAATCTTCTACCAGTGCGAATTTTTCTTCTGAAGTGCAATTTTGCTCAGTAAGTATAACTGCTGTAGCATTTAAAATTTTAAGCTGATTATGAATAGTAGTTCTATATTTTACAACAGGTTTATCAAGAATTCTAATACTATTATTATGCTTGGTTTTTGTTAGAAAACCTACAATTTTAAATCTTCGCGGATGTTCAATATTTAAAGCTCCTGCAATAGAAATAGCATTCTCATCTGCTCCTATGATAACGGCTCTTTTTATTTCATCACCGCGCATAACAATCTTATAAAACTCATAAACTTGTTTGACACCTAGACGAAATAAAAATAGTAACGAAAATGAGATCCATAAATTGATTAGTAAACCTCCAACTAAATAGATCTTTTGACCAATGACAAAAAATATGATATAGTTGATAATAACCAAAGTTATAAACGAAGATGTAGTCGCTAATATTAATTTCAAGGCATCTATATTGGAAGAATACCTAATAATTCCAGCATAGGTTTTAAAAACAAAGAAAAAGAGAATATTGGTTAAAATAACAATAAGAGCCTTTATTGGAAATGCTAATAAAGTATAATAATTGGGTGTAAGATCTACAATTATTAATATAGTAAGTATTGAGGATGCAGAAACTAAAAATATATCAATAAGAAAGACAGCCCATCTTGGGAGATACTTTAAGTTTCTCAAATTCAGTGCGCTGTCTTTAGCGGCCAAACTTAATTTTAATGCTGAAAGTAAACGCTCACCCATTTGTAAAATATTTATTTCTATGCTTTAAAAAACTCATTTATTCCAAGACCTATTCTTTCTCTATCATCATCAGTTAAATTAGAACCTGAAGGTAAACATAAACCAGATTCGAATAATTCTTCCGCTAAACCATCACCATAAAAGGGCATGTTTTTAAATACTGGTTGCAAATGCATAGGCTTCCAAAGAGGCCTACATTCAATATTAAGTCCTTCCATATATAGCCTTAATTGTTCTCTTGTTTTCCCAGTAACCTTTGCATCAACAGAAATTATTGTTAACCAATTATTACAAAAATAGTCATCATTTGGTTCAGAAAAGACAGTAACTCCATCTATATTCAAGAATATATCCCGATAAAACAAATTCATCTCTCTTCTTAAATTTACATGCGCATCTAAGACTTCCATTTGTCCTCTTCCGATACCTGCTGAAATGTTACTCAATCTGTAATTATAACCAATTTCAGTATGTTGATAATGTGGAGCATCATCACGTGCCTGAGTTGCTAAAAATATGGCTTTTTGTTTAACCGCCTTGCTTTTAGCGACTAAAGCACCTCCGCCAGAAGTAGTTATGATCTTATTACCATTAAAAGATAATATTCCTATTTCCCCAAAAGTACCGCATTTTCTTCCTTTATAAGAACTACCCAAGGCTTCTGCACTATCCTCAATAATTGGAATTTCAAATTTATCAGCCACTTGCTGAACTTCATCAATTTTATACGGCATGCCATACAAATGAACAGCAATAATAGCTTTCGGCTTTTTACCTTTAGAAATCCTATCTTCAATTGCTTTCTCCAACTGAATTGGACAAAGATTTAAAGTATCACTTTCACTATCAACAAATACGGGTGTTGCGCCTAAATACATAATAGGGTTTGCTGAAGCTGCAAATGTCATACTTTGACACAACACCTCATCACCTGCCTTAACTCCTAACAAGATCAAAGCTAAATGAAGCGCAGCAGTTCCTGAACTTAAAGCTGCAACATGAATTGAAGTTTCCTCATTTTTTGAGTTCGATAAATAACTTTCTATATCCAATTCAAACCCAGTAACGTTTGGGCCAAGTGGTGCTATCCAGTTTGCTTCAAAGGCTTCATTTACAAATTTTCGTTCACTTCCACCCATATGAGGTGAGGAGAGCCATATTTTGCTCTGTTCCATATATTTTAATTTAAATACTTTATAATCTTACCAGGATTCCCAACTACTACTGCATGGTCTGGAACATCACGTATAATTACAGCTCCAGCACCAATGGTTACCCAGTTACCAATTTTTATACCAGGAATAACGACGGCTCCAATACCAACGTGAGTTCCTTCATTAATAATAACATTTCCAGCAATAGCTGCATTAGGGGATATATGAACATAATTCCCTAAAACACAGTCATGATCTATTGTTGAAGCAGTGTTAATAATACAATGTTCTCCAATCGATGTTGCAGAGTTCACAGAAGCATTAGGCATAATAACTGTGCCTTTCTCTACAATTGCATTTGGGGAAATTATAGCCGATTTGTGGATTATTGCCTCTGCAATTTTGCCCTTAAACGAATCCGCAACCCTCTTTCTAATTTTGTTATTTCCAATGGCAATAATTGTATCAGAATTTAAGAAGTTTTTATTTAAGTCATGAATAACCGATATCTCGTTAAGCGTATAAATTTTATTATTGTCATCAAAAATTTGATCAATAGTAATATTAATTGACTCAGCAATATCTATAATTACTTTTCCATGACCGCTGGCTCCGTAAATATTCATAGTTAATTATTTCCATTAAAAGGTTCAGTAGTGGCCATGTTCTCTGCATTGATGCCTTCAGAAACCAAAACTTTTTGAACAGTTTTAAACAGGATTTCCATATCTACCAAAAAAGATATATTTTGAACATACCAAACATCATATTCAAATTTTTGGGTCCAACTAATAGCATTTCTACCATTCACTTGGGCCCAACCAGTTATTCCTGGTTTCAAATTATGTCTTTTATATTGATGTGCTGTATATATAGGCAAATATTGAGGCAAAAGAGGTCTAGGACCAATAATACTCATATCCCCAATTAAAACATTCCATAATTGAGGAATTTCATCTAATGATGTTTTTCTAATAAACTTACCTATAACTGTCAATCTTTGGGAATCCGGCAGTAGAATGCCATCAACATTCTTCTCATTGGTCATGGTCTTAAATTTAACAATATTAAAAATTTCGCCATTTTTACCAGGTCTTTTCTGTACAAAAAAAGGATTTCCTTTATTCGCCAAAAATAAGAGAATTGTAGCTATTAATAATAACGGACTTAAAATTAGAAGTGCCACTAATGAAATAAGGAAATCACAAAATGGTTTAAAAAATAAAATATAAATCTTCAATAAGTCTGTTTTAAATTATAGAATATCTCCATTTGTATTTGATTAAAATATTCGGAGATAAATTCGAGCAAAAGTACAAAATTCTTTGCAGTAAATATTTTATTACTCCTTACTCGATTTGTTTTGCATTTCCAGGTCTTTATATTCAGCTAAAAGAAGATTCCAAAATTGTTCCCTTTCATAGTTAGCAGTAATATGAACTCTCGCATTCTTTTTTAAGCTCTCTAAAAGGATAGGATCATTTTGCAATTGACTCATTGCATCATATAAACTAATACTATTCTTTACAGGGATTATAATTCCATTTATATTATTCTCAATTATTTCGTTACAACCATTGATATCGGTAACTATAGAAGGTAAATTCATAGCTCCTGCCTGCATAACAACATTTGGAAAGCCCTCTCTGTAACTTGGGAATGTGAGAATATCTGAAATAGCCAAATAGGGCCGGACATCTTCTTGATAACCAACAGAAATAATCGCATTATGGGATTTTATGATTTCTAAATTAGAATCATCAATTGGATCCAGATCACTTTCAAATGGTCCTACCAGCAATAACTTCACATCCGGAATAACTTCGTATAATTTTTTAAATGCTGTAATTAGTTCGTTAATCCCTTTTTCTGAAACGATCCTTCCAATAAAAATATAGACAAGCTCATTCCTATTTATACTTAGTTCTTTTCTAAGCGTGTCATTATCCTTTTCAGAATACAACATTGGATCGAAATATTTAGTATCTATTCCGTTTGAGCTTCCTTTTCCTAAAATTTTAAGCTTTTTGTTTGATGTGAATTTTTGATTAAGGATGATCTTTTTCAATCCAAAAGAATTAGGGTAAATCTTAGTAGCCAAGCTATAAGTAAGCTTTTCTACGAAATTTAAAATCTTTCTTTTAGTTCCTGTAGTTTCAAGCAAGGGTAATCCAGCCACTGTATGCAGTCTAATTGGAACTCCTGCTAATTTCGCAGCAAACATTCCAACAATTCCTGCTTTTGGAGTATGCGTATGTACAATTAGAGGCTTTTCAGTTATGAAATACCTATATAGCTTAAGCACCGCTTTTAGATCTTCAAGAGGTGTTATTTTTCGAGTCATATTGACCCAAAAAGTTTTTACAGAATTATCTCTCCCATACTTTTCAAGACGCTCTTTTTCTGCAGCTATCGCAATAACTTCGTAATGACTATTCATAAAGGAAAGTTGCCCTTCTAAAAGTTTCTCTAAAGAAAGCGGGATGGTGGTAATGCGTATGAGTTTGTGCAAATGAAATCAGATTAAGTATCAAAATTGAAAACGAGAAGGACAAATATATATTAACTGAATAAATTTAGATTGATCATTAACATTAAATATATTAATTGAATCATACATTTGGATTACACCTTATAGAAAGCTAGAATCAAAATTATAATATTGCCAAGATATTTCTAAGCTGCATTTAACAATTGTTTAGAATCAATATTTAAAATTTCCCTAGATTTTAATTTTAACTGCTTTTCATGAGCCAAGTAATAATATATTACAAAAAAGATAAAATACATTATCATAGATTTCTGACGTATTATAATTCCTAGATTAGTCATGACGAAAGTCATGGCAAAAGAAGTAATTAAAAATAAGGCTAAACTCATTTTAACATTAACTGGAGCAAATTTAATGAATTTAAGAAAATCCCATTTCACAATTTTTAAAAAAAGCAGTATATAGATCAAATTCTCAACAGAAACTATAAGCCCTAAAATTCCTGGAGCATCAAAAAATAGGGGTCTAAACCAGAAACTAAATATTTTTTCTGGAAGAGAATATCCAGCCATATTTAAACCAGAGCCTGAATTGCTAAGTGAGTCTGCCCGGTTCGAAGTGAATTTCAGAAAATCTGAAATGAGATTGTTAGAGTTTTCAAGATTGACAACCGAAAGAATTGAATTTTGAAGTAAAATAAGACTTAGCAAAAAAATGCCAACTGCAAAACTTTTTTGCTTCCAAGTAAATTTCCCTACCCCAGTTAGGAATCCGATTAGTGATCCTATTGCTAAAATCAGGAAAATGTGAGGACGAATATAAAAAACCAGCAATGAACCAAGTATTAAGGTAATAACACGTTCTTTTGGTTTGGAAATTGCATATCCAAAAAGCATTAATCCTAAAAATATAAGGGCTCCTTTACCCAAAGAGGCCGTCCAGAAATGCATATTCGGAAGAAAAAGAATTAGGGTAAGCAAATCAATTTTTTTAAACACTTTCACATCCAAAGGGATGTTTTCTTTAAAAAACAAGTATGCATAAACAAACCCCATAAAGCCAATCCAAGTAAAAAGCAACATCATCATTTCATAGCTAAAGCCAAGATAATTGATGAAAGGGTAAGAAATGAATTTTATAAAAGTCGTTTCGGTTCCAAAAAACTCCAACCAGCCTTTGTTAATATTCTGGGAAGCTTTAAAATATTTTATCGAATCTGACCTGTTGAAAAGAGCATAAATATAATATATACCTCCAAAACCTAGATGATACAAAGAAAGTACATTCATCAGTTTCTTATTAAAAAAGGAGTGTCTAAATTGTAACTTGGAGAAAATTTGCTGATTCATAAAAAACAAAACCAACAATAATAAACCGGTTTGAATTAAATTAATAAAGTCAATATCTAAAATTTCCATACTTAACTATAATGTGTTAGCAGGACATTACAATTATAAGACCGCTTGAAAATAAATTTAAGCTTTCCGGACATTAAGCATAAGAACATACTATTAATCAATGCTTTAAGGATATTTGTTTTTTAATTTATTAAGCAAACTATATATCACGTGATCAAATTATCCCACCAATGTGTGGAAATATTACATAATGTAAAAAAAAGTGAGGTTGTGATGGAGTGAAGAGTACGATGGTGTAACGCTGTAACCGACTGAAGGAGTGTCCGTGTGACGCTGTGATGAAGTAACGCAGTGAAGGAGTGACCCAGTAATGAAGTAAAGAATAAAAACTAACGAGTTAACAAACCAACGTCATTCATTGTCACTGATTGAAATCCGTATTTCTCATTACAAACTAAATAATGATTTAGAATTTCCTTTAAGTCGGCGAGGTTCTCATCAGGATTGTTTCCAAAATTATGAGGATGCCACCACAAATGGTAAATTTCATTATTTTTTGCTGCGGTTGTCATTTCCGATTTAATCCTTTCTAATTTTAGATCGTTGAAAAATTTATTTGCAGAATAAGGACGCAATAACCTGCTAGCTTTTTGAGCCAAGGGTTTTCCTTGTCCAACATTCAAATCTGTTAACTTGTATGATTTATTATTGGAACCTAAATATGCATCGCCTGTTCTGAAAATTTTATTTGCTAGAGAATCATTTTGAGTGTCTTTCCAATACCAATCGGTTGGATTGGATCGCACATTTTCGATTCCTAATTCATAACAAGCCTTTAAATATTCTTCATTGAATTGATTTCTCGGAAATACTAGGGATTTAAGTTCTATTCCCAGTTGTTTGGCGAGTTTTATAGATTTCTCTAGATCGGCTTTGAAGGAGGCTAAAGTCTGACCTTCTTCCAGGCAATAATAATGTGAATAGGTATGGGTTCCAATTTCCTGATTAGGAGTTTTTTGGATTTGCTGAACAAGATCCTTTGCGAAGCAAAAAAATTCTGTCTCCGGCGAATTTAATGCTTTGCCATAATCATAAGCTGAAAGATTAGTGTTTTTATAATTTGGCAAAATTTTCGGTATATTATCCTCCCATTCCTCCCAATTTTTATTGAATAACATTCCCACGGTAGCCCATGTACAATGAATTTCATATTCTGAAAACAGGCCTAAAATTTCCGGAATAACTCTTCGCGTATTTTTAAAGTAAGTTTCCTTTTCTTTATAATTCACCTTGTCGAAAACTCCCCAAAGAAGTTCAAAGTCAAGAGAAATTACTAAAAAGCCGTTTATTGATTGGTTCATTCGTTGATTCGTTAATTCGTTTACCCCCCAGCCCCCTAAAGGGGGAGAAGGAGATTTTTTTGTTTACGGTTTTCGGTTCTCTGTTCTCTGTTTAATATTCAAAATAACACAGTATTACTTCATCACAGCGTCACTTCTATACTCCTTCACTCTTTCACTCTTTCACTCCATAACATCGTCACTTCATCACAGCGTTAGATCGTCACAATTTTTCCCACCTCAAGTTCCTTTGCACGCTTAAACTTCTTCAATCTCAAAATCTTATCATACTTTTTCTGGGCCAGGTAATAATAGATCACAAAAAATGCAAAATACATGACCATAGATTTTTGGCGCATAATGATTCCTAAATTGGACATTATAAAAGTCATTGCGAAGGAGGAAAGGAAAAATACCACCAAACTCATCTTTACTACGACATTTGAATTTTTTATAAAAGTAATAAAGTCTTTTTTTAAAATTTTTACAAATAATAATAAATACATTAAATTTTCTACTGAGGTAATTAATCCAAGAATTCCGGGAGCATCAAAAAATAAGGGGCGAAACCAAAAGGTGAATAATTTAAGAGGTAATGGATAATTAGACATATCTACTCCTGAGCCCGACTCACTTAATGAATCTGATCTGTTATCAGAAAAATTACCGAAATCCTCAACCAAATCATCAGAACCTTCCAATCCTGCTACCCCTAGTATGGTATCCTGGACCAAAACCAATCCTCCAATTAAAACGATATATATAAATAATTTTTTACCAAATGATATTTTTTCCTTTCCACTCATATATCCAAGAACCGTACCCACTGCCACAAACATAAAAACATGTGGACGGATATAATATATTAATAATGAACCCAAAATTAATAGTATAATTCTAGATTTTGGATTCTTAATAGCATAGGCAAATAGCATCAAACCAAGGAAAATAGGCGCACCCTTCCCTAAAGATGCTGTCCAAAAGTGCATATTGGGAAAGAACAAAATTAAGGTGAGCAAATCAAATCTTTTGAAAACCGTGATCTTAACCGGAATATTTTCCCTGAAAAAAAGATAAGCATAAACAAACCCTAAATATCCTAACCAGGCGAAAAACACCATCATCATTTCATAATTGAAGCCTAAGAAATTGATAAAAGGATAGGAAAGGAAATCTATGAAGGTAGTACTTGTACCAAAATGCTCAAACCAATTAAGAAATTCATTTTGAGGTCTTTCATAATATGATCTGGAATCAGATCTATTGAACAAAGCGTATAAATAGTAAACCAACCAAAAGAAAAGATGATAGAAAAATAATATATTCATTAATTTCTTAGAAAAGAATTTATGCTTCTTTTGGAAATTACTCAAAATGCCCTGAGTAATTAAAAGCAAAATAATTATAAGAAAAATGGCTCCAAGCATATTAAAATAATTCCAGGTCCCCTAAGGTGTAGGACCAATTGTTAAGCTGTAATAATTCATGTTTTAAATTTGTGGTCAAATTCACATCTCTCAAGGTTAATACCGGACCATAGTTTCCAGAAAAACCTATTGCTAAATTTAAATCTGAAGAAGTTGTTACAACTTGCGCACCAAGTTTCTTGGTCAATTCTTTTGCTCCTTTATTCAACTTTTCCAGACCTAAGTTGTTGATAAAAATATGCTCAGTTATTCGAAGTTCTTTAAAATACTTGTGTTGTTTTATATATCCTGCGATAAAAAAATCTTTATCTGCCTTGACCTCGTATTCTTGTAAAGGATTATTCTCATACCGCCAGGAGAGATATTCCGGAGATTTCAAAGTAAATAATTTATTTTTCTCAGCTTTTATTAAATTATATTTTGAGATCAACTCAATTAATTGAGCATCGGAACTATTATTGTTTATCCCATAGTTCCCGGGCTTTTTATTTCCAAACCAATTCAACGGATTAACAGAAATAATCCGGATCTTTAATTTATCCACTTCTTCCCAACCCATTTTCAGATATCCCGGTAAACTTTGGGTATTCGGGGTGTTAAAAATAAAATGATCACTTTGCTCCCTAGCAATTTCTATAGCTTTCAAAGTAAGTTTTTTAAAAACCCCTTTACCCTGGTGTTCGGGATGTGTTGCAGTATCTACTGCTCTCAATGTTGAAAACACCTGCTTACCCAATTGCCATTTCCATCTCATCAAAGCACGAACCCCAATAAGTTTGTCATTTTCCACAGCCACCAAAACAAGTGATTTTCCAAAGGGATTTTCAATGTGTTTGTACCTCCACACCGCTTCCGTCTTTTTTGAGGAAGTTTCACCAAGGCTTGCCTTTAGTACCTCTAAAATTTCCGATATATCCAGTTCTGTAGCTTCTCTAATTTGCATTTTTTCGGTTTTCAGTTTTCAGTTTTCAGTTTTCAGTTCTCGGTTTTCGGTTTTCAGTTTTCAGTTTACTATTCAAAATAACACAATATTACTTCATCACATGGTCACAATTTCACTCCATCACAACGTAACTTGTTTACCCTTCACTCTTCACTCCATAACATCGTCACTCTTAACCCTTCACACCTTCACAGCATCACTCCTTCACAGCATCACTCCTTCACTTTACGCAGCTTTACTTCATCACTCCGTCACTAAATTTTACCCCCCGCCCCCTAAAGGGGGAGAAGGAGATTTTTCTGTTTATTGTTTATTGTTCCAAATAACACAATATTACTACTTCATCACTACCTCACTCCGTTACAATTTTACTTCGTCACTTCATCACTCCTTCACTTCATCACAGATAAATAAATCTCCTCTAAAGAATCCACCATCCTTTTTAAGCTAAACGAATTCACTGCGCGTTCACGGGATGCTTTTTTATACTTGCTTAACTTTACAGGATCATCAATTAAGAACTGGCACAAATTTGAAAGTTTTTCCCAGTCTTCCACTTTGCATGTCAGTCCGTCCTGTTTATCGCGAATTACTTCTTTTATCCCTCCAGCGTTAGTAGAAACAATGGCACACTCCATACTCATAGCTTCCAAAAGGGCAATGGGCAATCCTTCAAAAGAGCTGCTCATCATAAAAATATCCATTGCAGAAAAATAAGGTTTAACATCGGTTTTTAAACCTGGAAAGAAAACTTTCTTTTCTAATTTCAATCTTATCAATTCAGCTTTGATCTCTTCTTCCAAAGGTCCGGCGCCGACTATTATCCCATATACGTTTGGATTTTTAGCTTCAATTTCCTTAAAAACCTGTAACCATTCAACAAGTCTCTTCTGAAACCGGAAAACAGCCACATTTCCTATGACTAATGCGTTTTCGGGAATTCCCAATTCCTGCTTTGTTTTAATTCCCAAATCAGGATTTCTTCTGAATGAATCTGTATTGGCACCATTTAGAAGTGTTTTAACAGGAATTTTTGGGTTGATATTTTTCTTTATTGAACTGGTTACATCCTCTGAAACACCTAAAGCTAAACTCTGTGAATTAAACGTAAGTTTATTTATTGTTTTAGTAGCTATATGATACCTCTCTTGCATATTATGCTCTGTATATACAACAGGAATTTTAGTTTTTGCAAAAACCAGTCTTCCTAAAAAGCCAGCCCAGGGTAAATGACAATGGATAAGATCTATTTCATTTGCTTTACAATAATCAATAATTCCGGAATACTGTTGCATTAATTTTATATTATTGGAAGCCGAAAAACAAGTTACCTTTCCCCCTGCATTTTCAATACTAGAGACCATCTGATCTTTCCACGGAAGAAAATAAATTGTATGAAACTCAAATTTGGAAGTATCATGAATTTTTAAGGTTTCAGGCAACAACATTTCAGCTCCTCCTCTACCTAAAGATTTTATGATATGAAGAATTTTCACTTTGCTCATGTATTAATCAACTTAAAATTTCAAATAAAATTATTAACAAATAGAAACAGCTTTTGCCAGTGATTTTTTATTTTATAGATACACTCGCGATTGATAAAGATATTATAATAGGAAAAAATTATTTTTTGGTAGATTCAATAAGACTACGATATAAACTTTCAAACTTCTTAACATTTTTTTCTGGGTCAAAACCTTTCGAAATCATATTAAATGCGTTCTCTCCAAATAAGATTCTTTTTTCATCATTCTCCATTAAGTCTACAAGTCTATCTTTAAAGCTCATTACATCAAAGTTCTCTATTAAATACCCAGTCTTATCATTAATTAAGACCTCCGATACACCGCCAACATTTGTAGAAATAGATGGTGTTTTTTGCGTTCCAGCTTCTAAAATAACACCTGGCACTCCTTCTATTTTACTAGATAATACTAAACAGTCAGAAGCAGCGATAAGCTCAGGAATATCTTGTCTAAATCCAAGCAAGAATACGTTTTGTTCTAATCCCCTTTGATGAATAGTCTGTTTAACTTTTTCAAATAAAACACCATTCCCCACGCAAACTAATTTAATATCTGGATGCTCATTCTTTAATTCATAAAATAAATCTAAGAGGAATTCATGATTTTTTTCAGGGCTAAAATTACCAACATGAATAGCTATTTTCGCATTTCGTTTAAAACCTAAATCTCTCCTTAATTCCTTTGCTAAATTCTTTCCATCTACTTTTTTAACTGGAATACCCCTCCGAATTACCTCTGTTTGAGTTACAGGGTAATCATAGGTCTTAATAAAATCTGCCATTGCTTCTTCACCTACTGAGGTGACATAAGCTATGCGGGTAAACATTCTTTTATATAGTAGTTTTTTAGGTTTGCTATTTACCCATTCACTAATTATACTAATATTTCTATACACAATTGGAATTTCTTCTAAAAAGCAGGAAGCAGAAACCATGTATTTGAGCGTATCTGAGCCATTGCACTGAATTACATCAGGTTTTATCTCTTTTACAAGCTTCGTAATTTCTTTAACGATTTTGAACGAAAAAACGCTCTTTTTTACTTTAACTAAATCTCTGTTGTCCGCACCATTCACAACTAAGATATCACTATCGTTTTCGTAAATCCCAACAAAAGTTACTTCATGGCCCAATGCTATTAGTTCAGCACTAAGATCTGCTGCAAAAAGCTCTGCTCCCCGATATTGACGTTTTGTAACGAGTTGTAAAATTTTCATAGAAAAATATCAATATTAACACCCAATAAAATTTCTGGGTAGCTATCATTTATGATGCTTCGACTGAAAGACTTTTTAAATATTAAAAAACATTCTTAACTTATATTATTTAAAAAACTGAATTTGGGCAAAAATAGCCTAATTCTAGTAGAGAGCAATGTTTTGGTTAATTATAAAACGTAAAGTAAAAAAACATTAATCTTAGATTGAATGCTAAACTATTATTTTCTTAATTTATTTAAAAAAAGATAAATTGATCCCACGTTAATTAACTTATATTTCAATAAATTAAATATCATTTTATTTTGAAAATTTAATCGCTTGTAAAGGGTTTCTATTACAGATAGATAATCTTTTATAATAGAATAAGGCTCTTTTACCAATTGGGATCGCATGATTTGCTTTAAACAAAACATGAAGATATTATTGCTTTCAATAAATTTTGAATTCTTTTTTATAAAATAAAAGCTTGAAGTATGTTGCAGCTTTTGACTCATTCTAGCTTCACCTTGTTCCACATAAATATTAACAGTCGGAGTTGGATCCAAAATAAAATTATATTTAGCATCGAAATTAATAGCCAAATCCCAATCTTGATGTTTTTTTAGATTTTCATCAAACTTTACTTTAAAAAATAATTCTTTTCTAAAAAAGAAAGTAGAAGTTCGAGTATCATACCTGGCTGCAGATAATATGGCATTACCTACATTTTTATTATTATTCGCAATTTGATCATTAAATATAACCTCTGTTTTGTTCGTTCCTTTTTGTAGATAAAACGTTCCATATACCCCATCTGCATTATTTGATTTTAAAACTTGCAGTTTATTTTCTAAATGATTAGCCAACCATTCATCATCACTGTCTAGAAAGGCTATATATTCTCCAATAGCTATTTCAGAACCTTGATTTCTTGCCACTGCCCCACCTCGAGAAACCTCATTTCGAATTAGTCGGACTTTTGGATATTGATTAGAAATAATATTAAATGTATCATCTGTTGAACCGTCATCAATTACAATTATTTCATGAGGAGGTATAGATTGTGCTATTACAGAATCGATGCTTCTAAAAGTGGCTTCTATTCTATTCTTAGTGGGAATTATTACACTTACTTTATCAACCATTTTTATAAATTAACTTGAATTCGCAATATTAGTAAATAATTAACCGGCTCTTATTTCATTTAACTTAAATTTATTCTTGAAGCACATACTCTTACTACATACATTTTATTATATCGTCTAAAAAATATCATATTTATGTATGAAGTAATTAGAAAAATAAAACGAAAATCTCAGGAACACAAACGATTTTCTTTGTTTTATTTATTAAGAGGGAAATCCGAAAGAGTTTTTATAAAAGAGATTAGGGCCGACTTTTCCTCCTGTGTAAGATTGAGAGATTCAGGAGGCAAGGTTTGATGGGGAAGGTTTAATCCAATACCCGAACCGCCGCCAAGATCATAGAATTCAATAACTTCCTCAAGCGTGCTATACAACCCATTGTGCATATATGGCGATGTTAGTTCTGTATTCCTTAAAGAAGGTGTTTTAAACATGCCTTTCTGAAAATCTAGCTCGTACTGCCAGAAGATACCAAAGTCACGATCGAGAGCCAAATTTTCCGTGGTTTCCGGAACACCAATTACCTCTCTTTCAGTTTCTTTGTAAAAAGGAGGAACCGTCCCATTAGTTAATGGAATAAAATGGCAGGTCGCACATAAAGCTTTTCCCATATATACATTAAAGCCTAATTTCTCCTGAGTTGTATAGGTTTTTTCCTCCCCTCGTATATTTCTGTCAAATTTGGAATTAAAGCCATTTAAGGTTGCAATGTATGCAGACAGTGCCTTTATAATATTCGTATATCTAGAAGAACTTTTTCCATAAGCATTTTGAAATAACTGTTCATAAGAAATATCCGTAAGCATTTTATCGGATAATTGATGAACCCCTGAATTGAATTCTTTCTTATTTCGGAATACCGCAGTAACCTGATCCATAATATTTCCCGATCTTCCATCCCAGAAAAAGCTTTGTTGGAAAATTACATTTAGTAAAGAGGGTGTATTTCGTTCTAATAAATTACCTGTATTATCGAAATTGGAAACCATTCCGTCTGCATACGCTTTTTCAGGTACATGGCAAGTAGCGCAAGAGATCTTTTGATTTTTAGAAAGATTTTTATCGGAGAAAAGCTTTTTACCTAATTTAATTTGATCAGCAGTAATATTTTGGTTAACCGGAGGCATAAAAAAACTGATATTAAAAGAATCCTCTTCAAAAAAAGTTGGAGCAAGAAAATTAAAAACTTCATCTTCTGGTCCAGACCAGCCACTATTATTCGTAATACGAACCCAATTTGACATCATTGGATTAAAATAGTCGCGTATAAATGTGAATCTGTCAAACACTAAGAAATTATCCTCAGCTTTTAAAAATTTAATCGAACTTCTAAGAGACTGGGAAAAATCCTGGTCCAATTCCGGATTTTTTCTTCGAACTATTTCACGAATACTAGCGTTATATACCTGCCCTAAACTTTCCAATGAGATTGCAGCTTCTGAAATTCCCCAGGAAATTACAGGAGTGTCAAAACCTGTTATTGAGAAACTAATAAGCCTTAAAAGTTGTTGATGAATTGCAATAAAGAATCTATCAGGGGTGAGTTCCCTTTTGCCCATGATTTCAAGTAAATGTTCCATCATTCCTCTTGTTATCTGAACTTCTTTTAAAAAATCGTTTTCCGAGGTATCCCCGTCAAAAATGCTTTCCTCAATCTTTTGCAAACCTACAGGAGGAAGAATACTTTCACTGTCTTCAATAAATATTGGTAAGGCCGGTCCATTAATTCTATGGCCAACTTCGGGATTAAGATAAGCTGCATAAGGCTCCGCTTTTTTCCATTCCTGCCGGAGTTCCCTAAATATTTTAGGAGAATTGGAATGTTCAGATCCTAAATTTTCAATTTGTGAAAGAAGATCAATTGCATTTTGCAGACTTACAACATAGATTTTTTTCGTTTCTTCCCATTGAATTTTTTCAATCTCCAATTTTTCCTCATTAACTTTTATATATTTTGTCTCTTCTTTACAAGAAACAAATAAAAGCAGGAAACCCATACAATAAAAAAACTGGTTGGGTTTTGAGGAACAAAATTTCATAGAATTCTTAAATTACCTTGGTAAGCCTTTTAAAAGAATTATTTGTGACTTAATCTCTCTTTTAGGCATGATGGCAAGCATAAAAGTATCTGGTATGCCAACCTTATCAGAAATATCTATTAAAGACCCATATTCTCCTTTAAATTGCCCATTGCTTCGAGGGGCTATTTCCATTACAGTTTTTATGTTATCCCCATTAAGACTACTTTGATAAATTCTAGCTGAATGACCACGCAAAAAAGATCTAGGATCTTCTTGAATATATACAAAATTTTCAGTGACACAAAGATTATCCGGACTTTCTAATTCTCCTAAATTTCCATCTCTATTATTGGTATTGGTATTACCACTTATAATTTGAGTGAGTTTGCCAGTTAAAGGTGAATCGTTATCCAGTTCCAACTTATAAACTGTACCCCAATCATTATATGTTCCCGATGCTGGACCGCCACCGCCTGTAACGGCGAAAAAAATATTTCTTGCATTTTCTTCCTTTCCTTTTTGGTAATCAAGATCTTCCACTCTCATAAATTGGGTGGCAAAATTATCAATACAAGCATTTTCCATTTCAGTCTGTGTAAGGTTTCTCCCATTTTCAATCTCGACAAACTCAATTTCATATGTTTTTCTAAAATCAAAGCTTGCCTCGGTATAGATTTCATTACTATTAGCCAATTGCTGAGATCCAGATCCATCCGATACTTGCTTCGTTCTTAAAACATATATTTTTCCGTTATCAAAATCAGCATCCCCATTTTCAGAATAGTATAGAACGACCTGACCAGCTGAATCTGTACTATCATCATCTCCTCCCAAGATTACAGTTTTTCCAGGATAGGTTTTTTGAGGGAGAGGAACTGCGTTTTCCCAAGCGAATTCTCCTAAAGCCTCAAGACCAAAAGAAGCCGTAGGAGTTGGTATTTCTATACGAGGGTCTAAAGCTTTTACTTGATAATGGTAAGATTCTGAAGCAGATAAAAAAATATCTTTTCCTCCTCCATGTATGGCAGATTCCCACATTGTTCCAGAACATTGCCGGGCGTAATCTGCTACTCCTGCGTCAAGAAGATAATCTCCTGAAATCGGATTTAAAAATTCGTCAAATCTTATACGACCAATAGATCTATCACTCTCAAAATTCACTACATAAATAAAATCATCTCCATCTTCTAAAAACCCAGACCCATCCGCCGTACCGCCAATTCTAAAATTTCCTCCAAGAGTATCAGTAGTACTTACCATCGCAAAAGCTTCTAAAGAAGAAAAATTCTTTGATATATCAACCAAGGGTGGAGTGTTGGATTTATCCATAAAAATCTTTGCCATTTTTTCAGGATCAATCTCAGGTATAGCTTCGATTTCAGGTTCTTCTTCAACAATATTTTCATCTGTTTGACATGAATAAATTAAAAAAGTAGAAAACAATAGAAAAAGAAAATAAAAAATTGGATAAGTAGAAAATTTCATATGTGTAGATCTTGGGAGTTCTCAAATATATAAAAATACTTCCTAAGGAATGAAATCAGGATATATTAATTTTTTATTTTTTAAAACAAGATTAACAACTATTTTTGCTGTGTTTAAAAATAAATAATGAAATGTTATTCAACTCCATTGAATTTGCTCTCTTTCTGCCTATCGTATTTTTATTGTATTGGTTTATAGCCCATAAAAATTTATCGGTACAAAACTTTTTAATTGTTCTAGCAAGCTATGTATTTTATGGATGGTGGGACTGGAGATTTCTTTCATTAATAATATTTAGCACCCTAATTGATTATTCAATAGGGTTAGCACTAAAACAAACAAGTTCAGAAGTAAAAAGAAAAGTTTTACTCTGGACCAGTATTAGTATAAATTTAGGATTTTTGGGGATATTTAAATATTATAACTTTTTTCTAGACTCACTTTACAATTTAATGCCTGGTTTACAAACTACAAATGGTTTTAACACATTAGATATAATTTTACCGGTAGGTATCAGTTTTTACACATTTCAAACTCTTAGTTATACTATTGATGTTTACAGAAAACAATTAGAACCAACCAAAGATTTTATTGCATTTTCAGCCTTTGTAAGTTTCTTTCCTCAATTAGTTGCAGGACCAATTGAACGAGCTACCAATTTACTTCCTCAATTTTATAAAAAAAGAAACTTCAATTATAACCTCGCTGTAAATGGTTTGAAACAAATCCTCTGGGGCCTTTTTAAGAAAGTAGTTATTGCGGATAATTGTGCTGTATTTGCAAATTATATTTTTGAAAATTCCTCAGATCTATCTGGTAGTACACTATTATTAGGTTCATTATTTTTTACATTCCAAATTTATGGAGATTTTTCAGGATATTCGGATATAGCTATTGGAACCTCCCGATTATTCGGTTTTAGATTAATGCAAAATTTTGCTTTTCCATACTTTTCGAGAGATATCGCAGAATTTTGGAGACGATGGCATATTTCACTTTCTACCTGGTTCAGGGATTATTTATACATACCTTTAGGTGGCAGTCAGGGAGGCATGGCAATGAAGATTAGAAATACTTTTATTATTTTTCTAGTAAGTGGTTTCTGGCATGGTGCAAATTGGAATTTTATTATTTGGGGAGGATTAAATGCCTTATATTTTTTACCATTGTTAGTATTAAAAAAAAATCGACAAAACTTAGACATCATAGCTTCAAATTCCTATATACCATCACTTAAAGATTTTTTTGGTATGGTATCCACATTTACACTTACTGTTTTTGCGTGGATATTTTTTAGAGCAGAAAACGTAAATCATGCTCTTAACATTCTTTCTAAGATTTTTTCAAGGTCGTTGCTTAGTGTTCCATATTATAACGGTCTAAGTAAAGCTATTGGCTTAGTAATTCTAATATTTTTATTTCTTGTAATCGAATGGATGGGCCGTAAAAATCAGTTTGCTATCGAAAATGTGTCTTTAATAAAAAAAAGACCAATGCGATTGACGTTCTATGCCTTTATAGTTTTTTTAATAGGAATGTTTATGCATACTAGTGAAATGGAATTTATTTATTTTCAATTTTAAATATGAATAAAGAACTCACCAAATTTATCAAACTAATTATTACCACCATTCCATTTATCATTGTTAGCTATCTTCTCCTAATAATTTTATGGGGTGTAATATCCCCATCATTTATGAACGATAATTTGGCTGTACCGAGCTATGGTTTTCTTAAAACAAGATTAAAGGAAGCAAAAACCACATCAAATGTAAATATTGTGTTTCTAGGTTCCTCAAGAGCTTATCGTCATTATGATACCCGAATTTTTGAAGTAAATGGATATAAAACTTTTAATCTAGGTTCAAGCGCTCAAACCTTCCTTCAAACTGAAATCCTTTCAAAAAGGAATTTAAAAAGATTAAATCCAGATTTTATTATTTTAGATATTTATCCCGAAATGTTTAGCTCTGATGGAGTAGAATCTTCTATTGACCTAATAGCTAATGATAATAATGATTGGGATACTTTTAATTTAAATTTAAAACATTTAAATGCAAAAGTTTTCAATTCATACATTTATAGTTTATTCCAACAAAATTTTACTGCTTCCTTACATAAAAAGGAACCACTGCAAAGAGGCTCAAGCAAATACGTTAAAGGCGGATATGTCGAGAGAAAATCAGGGGGAACAAGTGAGCCGTCCAATGACACGATTCTCTTTGATCTTAAAAATAACAATCAAATTGAGGCTTTTTTAAGAACCGTGAATTATATAAGAAACCAGGGGATAGAGTTAATTCTTGTACAATCTCCCCGCCATAGTCAACTTGAATATACCCAAGAAAGTAAAATGGATAGTTTAATAAAGAAAAATGATTTAGAATACATAAACTTAAGTGATTTTAACTCTTTAAATGATACTATTGATTTTACCGACCCTTTACATTTGAACCAAAAAGGAGTCAAAATATTTAATTCATATCTTATTAGAACGGTTTTAAAAGATAAAATTTAACACTAAAAAAAACTCCTTATTCAATTAGTTAAAAAATCTATAAATCTTTAAATTTATCCAAAAGATTAGATGCTATTTCCTTATTTAAGTGATTTTCATTTACAATAATAAAGGAAATTACAATTTGATCATAATCCAGTCGTTCCTTAACCTTCTACAAAGCTTTACTTATTAATCATCTGAAACAATAAACAACTCTTTTAATTTAGAATTTCAAATAAACCTCAAAAATTAAGAGCTAACACAGGTGCTTTGTATTACTTAGCCTCCAGTATAAGTGCAGGAAGTCCCCTCTTATTGCCGAAGCAAATGGCAACATAACTCCGAAATAGACAATTGGCCACATCTGATTAAATGTAGGTAGTTATGAGATTTTTTACTTAAACTTTTTAAAAGTTTTAAAATGAATTTATGGTTTTTGGTTTTAGTAAAGGATCCCAATTGGAAAATATTAAATATAAAATTTCACCTTGATACTTCAGTAATTAATTTATCCCATTTTCTTCCTACTGCAGGTCTATTGAAATTCAAAGCGCTATTATGTGCATTATTCGATAGACGCTTAACCATATTTTCGTTATTATACCACTCATCAAGTTTTGCCTTTAATTCTCCGACATCATTATCCGCAATAAGAGCACCATTCTCACCATTTTGTATCATATCTGCAGGGCCATAATTACAATTTGTAGCAATTACAGGCTTACCAAGAAGCAATGCTTCCAATATTACATTCCCAAAACTTTCAAATTTAGAAGGATTTACAAAAAAATAGGAGTTTTTAATGATAGGAAAAGGGTTTTTAAGCTTACCTGTAAATATTATATTATCAGATAACCCTTTCATTTTAACTAATCTTTCCAACTTAGTTCTATAAGCACCATCTCCAATTATTATTAGCTTAAACCTATTTCTAATTTCACTTTCTGAATAGGCATTTATTAATAGCTCAAAATTCTTCTGTGGTGAAAATCTACCCATTGCAGAAATATACTCAAAATTATACGAACAGGGATCCTCTGCTTTTTCAAGTATTGAATAGACGTCGATAGAATTAGGAATCAAAATATATTTCTTAATACCATAGGGTCTTTTTTCATTCATTGCTTCAATCATATCCGAAGAGGGTAAAACAATTTTTTTTACAAAGGGAGAGTAAATAATAAAATCTGCCCAAATTCTTTGTTTTCTATTCATTCTATAAGGGTAAGCATCTAATCTTGCTATTATATTTGAGTTAAAACTGAAATTTGCAAGAAAACTGCTAAACCTTGAAAAACCAATTGTAATTTCAGGATTAATTCTTTTTGTCTCTTTATAGATACCTAAAAATAATGCCTTGAGAATTTTATATGCACCAATATCCTCACTCTTTCTTAAAACCGTGATCTTCTCCGAAGGAATATCATGAGGTATTTCAAAAATAGGTTGCTGAATGATATAATGAACATCATGGCCCAGCTGCATTAATTCTTCACCTGTATTGATGCTCATTCTTTCAGCACCACCCATTTTAAAAGAACCAATTATAATTAAGATTTTCATTTTACGGAATTTAATTCTTGGAGATTAAAAAAAACACGAAGTTTTTACTTAAATAAAAAAGTTGAAATGGTTAAAATTTATTTTAAAAATGCTAATTGGCTATAAATTAAAATGAAAACAATCATTTCGAAAGTTTATGTATCTGCCACTTATTAATTGCTTCTGGATGCAAAAGGCCTAATTGAGCAGGTATAGATTCAAGCTTTAAAATCTTTGCCATTGAAAATCGATGCATCCCTCCACCCCCAAAAATTAATTGATTATCTCTATCAATGTGAAAAAGCAACCCGCCATCTTCGTTAAAGGAGGAAATATCTAATTCTTTCTGAGTCTTAAATTTTCTAGAAATTTTAATTTCTAGAAATAATTTATCTAACTTTTGATACCTAATAATTATGTCTTGTAAATCATAACAGCCGGCTACCGACCCATGTATCTTAATCTTATCCAACAAATACTCATAAATACCTGTTTCAGCCCAGGGAATATTTTGCTCCCATCTCATTTTGCAAAATATGTATCTTGGTATTTCATCGATGCTATGCTTCTCTGCTAAATCCCAATCTCCACCCAAAATTTTTCCCGATTGGTTTCTTCTGGCAATGGCTAAATAATTATCAACTGTTCTTGGATCAACAAAAATTAATTCTCCAAATTCCGGCGCTCCAAAACCAAATTTCAACTTATTTTGAAACCCTACAATTGTCTTATACAAATATTTTTTAATCTTAACAAAATTTTCTTCCACCTTTCTTTATTATTATATCATGAATTTTTTAATATCAATTCTAACAATACATCACTATTTGTTCCTAGATAAACAATACCGTATTCGCTGTCTACAACCTCGGGATAAGTTTCAACTCCAATGCTACTTAGAATAATAGACTTTTTGCTCATCATAAATGCTTCTAATATAGATCCAGAGAACTTCGACAAATGTACGGAGGTTTCGTTTAGAATTCCCGGTAAAGGCAATTTAGTAGCATCCTCTATATTTACCAAACAATTAATACCTTCCTTAAATAAAACTTGTTCTAACTTGCTTTTTTCTCCTAATTGTCTTGGATGAAGTCTTAACCACCAAACGTAATTGCGAGGAGTTTTCTTTATAGCCTCAATAATATATTCATCAATTAGCTTTTCTCCTATAGGTTGAAGAGTATATAAGATAATTTTCTTTCCAGAACTCACTTCAGGGCTTAAATTCTTTATACAATAATCAATCCAAGGGTTTCCACCGTGAAACACTTTATGATAATTCTGCTTACGAGTCCAATTTTCAATTTCATCTCCAGAAGCACGATTCCATACCCAGAAATATTTTGGCAATAATTTATAACCCTTTAATGGAACCACATTATAATTCGCGTAAGCGAAATGTAAATTACCTTGTCCACCATGCTGAATATCATAATTAGATAAATTCATTTCCGAGGCGGCAAGGTTCATTGCATACATTTCAGACACGTAATAACATAATATATAAATTTCTTGTACATTATATTTGAACAGAACCTTTTTATAAAAATATTTAAGCAAATCGATATAAGCAAATTGTTTAACTATATCGCTTTTATTTATTGTTAGTCTACCCAATTTATCATTTACCTCTTCAATAAAATCTTCGAAGTGTTCCCATTTTGAATCCTTTAGATGCTTTTTCCAAGTAAATTCCCTAATTATTAGAGATATATATTTAATGCCTTCCAAATAAATGGTAACATCAGGATAATCTAAATTTTTCCTGTAAAATGATTTAGTATTACCGTATTCTGCAAAATAAAAACTACTATCAGACTTAAGGCAATCATCTATTAATCGGTTAAAATATCTATTAATAAACTTTCTTCCATCGTAATATCTAAAATGAGGAGCTAAACAAAAAAGTTTAGCTTGTTTATTATTTTTTTTGGTAAAAAAAAATTTAACAATGTAGAATATTCCAATAAAAATCTTTCTAAGCTTAGCTAATCGAGTTTCGGTATGTTTCTTTGTAGAACTATTATGATATGCAAAGGAAAGCCGCATTTTAATTAAAGGCCAAACATTAACCCCTTTTATTTTCCAATCATTTACTGGATAAGATTCCTCTAGCTTATTAATTAGTTCAGCATATTGCTCTCTGTTCATTATAACATCTTAGAAAATTTAGCACTTAACCTACTAAAGTTTTGGCAATATGAGAAGGTATATTAGAATGCATCCATAAATAATTTGTAAGAGCATATCTGTAATCCTTTGTAATCGGTTTTCCCCTGTGAATACCTCTAGTATCTGTAAGTATAACTGTTCCAGCTTCTGCAGTAAAGGTCTTAAGTCGTTCTGGTTCTTTCTCAATTATTCGATTGACTTCAGCATCTTCAAACCTATTCTGAAACTGATCATAATTGTATTTATAGGAATCTCTGTAAACTGCTCTGGAGGTATGGCTACCTTCTATATATTGAAACGGACCATTTTCTTCCGTAACATATGTTAGGTAAACTATAGATTTGGATTGTTTAACATTTGCATGATCTCGATGCCAGCCACCACCAGAACCTTTATTCCCTGGAGCCGCCTCCAATTTGGCGGCTAAAGTAAAACCATCCTTAACTTTGGTACCTTCATACGTCTGCAATAAAGAAATAAGATTTTTATCTCGATAATATTCTTTTATGAATGTACTAACTCTATCTGCACCAAAAATTCTATGATCCGATTCTGCAGTGTCTTTCCAAATTTGAGAATTGTAATCGATGATTAAGCGATCAATTTCTTGCTTAGCTGTTTCGCACCATTCTCTTGTAAAGAAATTTTTTAAGACATAATATCCTTTTTCCTTAATTGACTTCACAATCTCTTCCTCTACTTCAGTAGTAATAAATTTTTCTGAATGAGTAAAATCCAATCGGAGATTATTCATTTCAACTTTAGCAGATTTCAAAATTTTATTATACTTCATTTTGAGGACTTTAGTTATTTAAGGTTATACTCTACAAATATATTTTAATCCAATCTATCCTAAAAATCTTTAAGAAAAACTTATTATTTAAATGATTTCAAGAATTCAGCAAACTTCCAATCAAATAATGTATCTATGTCGTGAGAGGTCTCTTCATCCATGACGTATTTTTTTACTTTTTTGAAATGGCTTATAGATGAGGTTAGCAGGCTTTTCACATTAATCACATATAGTGCACCATTTATTTCCCATACAGGAGGACAATCCTGCCTGCGAGTGAAATTCCCAACCTTTGACGGTTCAAGATAACCAAAGCTATTTTCCTCTCTTAGTATGTAATAAGGATTTGCTTTGGTCTCTTTTACAGAAAGAACCATATCTACATCCTTAGATTTTTCATAAAGATTTATTGCTTCACGAACTTGTTCAGAATTTCTAAATGGTGATGTTGGCTGCAATAATAAAATCGTGTCATACTCCTTACCTATCGACTTAGAGTAGTTTAATGCATGAATTAAAACTTCCTGAGTACCTGATTTATCTGTTGCTAACTCATCAGGCCTTATAAAAGGCACATTAAGACCCAGCTTTTCAACAGTATTTTTTATAGCACGATCATCCGTAGAAACAGTAATATCTGAATCCTCAAATAATTCTCTTGCGAGATCTACAGTATATTGTATTAATGGTTTACCATCTAATACTTTTATGTTCTTTCCAGGCACGCCTTTAGAACCACCTCGAGCAGGTATTACAACTAACATTAATTTAGATGTTTTATAAATTCCTTTGCCTGCTTATAGTCAACTGGGCTGCCAATATCAATCCAAAATCCAGTGATTGGATTATGTATAAGTTTTCCTCCATCTTTAACTAGATTCTCCATTAAGTCTGTAATATCGAAAAATTCGTTTTTCGGAATTTTATCTATTAGTTCCTTCTTCAGAATATATATTCCAGCATTAGAGTGATATACATAAGAAGGTTTCTCTTTAAATTTGATAACCCTATTCTCTTCCGTTTCAAAAACGGCATAGGGTACATCTACCTTATATTCGGTAGATGCCACGGCCATATCGGCATTTTGATTTATTAGATCCAGGTATAAATCTTCAAAATCTACATCTGTAAATAAATCGCTGTTCATCAATAAAACATGATCGGTCTCAAACTTCTCAACTAAAGATAAGGCTCCAGCTGTTCCAAGAGGTTTATCTTCCCATAAATATTCAATGATTATACCTTTACTACTACCATCTCCAAAATATTCTTTAATTTGATCTCCCAGGTATTTTACTGATATATATATTTTTTTTATTCCAAAAGCTATTAGCCTATCAATATTATACTCAATTATTGGCTTATCACCTAATGGTAACATTGGCTTAGGAACTGTGTCGGTTAAGGGACTTAAGCGCTTACCTCTTCCCCCAGCCATAATCATACATTCCAGCGGTAACTCAGATTTTGTTTTCTCCAAATCTATAATTCTCACCAATCTGTTTTCTGAATCTAGAATTGGTAAAATTTTAATATCCTTTTTCCTATATGGTCTTAAATCTAGGAATTCTTTAGTGTCTTGTTCGTATGCAAAATTTCTAAAACAAACATCTCCAACCTGTTTTGTGACATCTGCATCCTGAGCTAATGATCTTCTAATATCACCATCTGTTAATGATCCTAAAACTGATTCATCATTATCAGTTACAAATAATATAAGACGGCTTACATCACGAATCTTATTTAATTTGCGAAGGGCATCAAGGATGGTTTTATCTTTATGAATTTGTATATCTTGGGATTTCATAATTTAGAATTGAATGTCATAAAAGGATTTTTTTAAGTTGTTCACATTTTGATTTCGTAGTATATTCATTATTTTACCAACGGTATTCCCAGAACCAAATAGTTGCTTTTGGCTTTTAATGTTATTTCTATATAAAGGATCATAAGCTCTTTTATATGCAGAAGTAATCGACTCAAATGTAGCATCAGCTTGAATAATACTTTCTGATAATATTCGACCTTTCTGTCTGTCGCCAATATTAATTGTAGGAATATTAAAGTATGGAACCTCTACAATTCCACTAGATGAATTTCCTAAAACAATATCGATATGCTTTAATGCAGATAGATAGCGCAACTGTCCTAAAGACTTAAATGCAACGGAAATTTCATTATTTCTTAAAACAAATTCATCAATCATTTGATTTATTATACGGCCATCCTTATCTGAGTTAGCATGCGTAAATATAAAACTTGTATTCATAAAGGAGCTTAGAGCTTCTAAAATATTCTGAAACTGACTTTGGGCAGAATGATCTTCAAGAGTTACTGGATGAAAAGTAATTAGTATATTCTTTTTTCCCAACTTAAAATTTATAGAATCTTCAAACTCTTCTTTATTTAGAAGAACTAGATTCTTTATAGAATCCATACTAATGGAGCCAACATTATAAACGCGACTCGGATGTTCTCCTAGTTGAATTATCCTTTTTCGATAAATCTCAGTAGAAGCAAAATGCAAATAACTCATTTTAGTTATTGCATGTCTAATACCCTCATCATAAGCACCTTCCGTTGTTTCTCCTCCGTACATATGAACTATTGGTATGTTAGCTAACATAGATGCCGTTGCAGCAGCTAACATTTCAGTTCTATCTCCTAGAATGATAACGAAGTCTGGATTCAATTCATTTAAAGCATCCGCAAACCCTATCATAGCTAAGCCTACAGATTTAGTAATTCCAACAGCAGAATCTGATGAAAGCAGGCACTCTACTTTTTTATCTATTTTATAGCCTTTCTTTTCAATCTCATTAACAGTATAGCCGAATTCAGGAGCAAGGTGCATCGCCGTTACAATAAGTTGTAATTGAATTTCTTGGTCATTTTGAATTTCATCTATCAAAGGATTCAATAATCCAAACTCTGCTCGGGTGCCTGATACAATCGTTATCTTTTTCAAACTAATTCTATTAAATCGTCTTCCCTAAAATCTCTTATTGCTTTAAGCCCAATGACTTCATCCCATTTCATTGGACTAATTCCAGTCCCTGGTCTTTTGACAGAAAGGTTTTCTATAGAAAACACTTCCCCTTTGAGAATTTTTTGAGAAGCAACAATACTTTTACGCGCTATCGGTTTATTTTTTGCTTCAGATGGAGAAGGTTCTTTTATCCCAGAACCGCCTATTGCAATTTCTATATTCCTTATCGCTCTTACCATATTTTTAAGCTCAACTGGTTCTAGAGACGCACTATGATCAGGTCCTGGCATATTTCTGTCTAGAGTAAAATGCTTTTCTATTATCATCGCGCCCATAGCTACGGCAGCAGTAGACACTTCAATTCCTAAAGTATGATCTGAATACCCCACTTGCACACCCAATTTTTCCTTTATATTCAACATTGCTCTTAAATTCACATCTTCCATAGGAGTTGGGTATTCAGTATTGCAATGAATAATAGAGATTTGATCCTCACTCAAACCTTCATTTCGAAGAACTTCAAATGCATTTTTTACTTCTTGGATGTTTGCCATTCCAGTAGACATTATAACATTTCGTCCAAAACTTGCGATTTTTCTCAAATATGGCAGATTGGTGATTTCTCCCGAGGGAATCTTATAAAATTCTGGACTTAAAGTTTCCAAAAATTCTAGACTTGGGGAATCAAAACCAGTAGATAAAAATTTAATGCCATGAGAATCACAATGCTTCTTCACTAATAAAAATTCATCATAAGATAATTCAAGTTTTTTAACCATATCATACTGAGATTCCCCAACACCAGTACTCTTTTCCTGATATCCTGCTTTTTTAGCATTTTTAGTAAGATTCAATTCGGTTTTAAAAGTCTGAAATTTCACAAAATCAGCACCTGCTTCTGCAGCCACTTCAACCAATTTCTTTGCGTTCTCTAAACTGCCATTATGATTAACTCCTGCTTCAGCAATAATTGTAACGTGTCTCATATTAATTTTTTAAAAATAAAATGGTTGCCTCACCATCCATAACAATTTCATCATTCTTAGTCGCCCATGTACGCAATTTTATTATTGGTTTATCTTCACGAATTGAAAGAATTTCCACATTCGCAGTTACAGTATCTCCAATAAAAACAGGTGCAATGAAATTAGTATTTTGATTTATATAAATTGTCCCCGGCCCAGGCACTTCGGAGCCCAAAATGCCCCCAAATAAAGCTGCAACATAAGGTCCTTGAACAATTCTTTTTTTAAATCTTGTAGTTAATGCATACTCTTGATCAAAATGAATAGGGTTTTCATCCCCAGATAAAAGAGAAAATTTTAAAACATTATTTTCTGAAAAAGTTTTAGTTAGACTGGCATTATCACCAACTTTAAGATCCTTGTAATTAACTTTATTCATTTTTTTAAATTAAATATTTTTCAATTATTTATTCAGTACATCATCAAAGTTTGATGGTATAATATTGTTTTTTTTATAAATTTCTTTTTCCATAGCCTTAATTGTATCCATATTTCTACCTCGCACTTTTCTTGCAGGGGACCCCATATATATGCCCCATGGCTCTAAATCTTTAGTTACTAAACTTCCGCTAGCTACTACAGCACCTTCACCAATAGTAACACCAGGATGGATAATAACATTGGTACCTATAAAAGAATGCTTTTTAAGTACAACATGTGAACGATAATAGGATCTAAATTCATCTGACACCATAGGACTCGGAATTCCGTTGCCTGTAATATCATCTGAACCTGTAATTATTCTTACTCCTGCACAAACTCCAACAAAATCTTCTACAACTAATATTCCGCCACCGGCTATTGAAACATGATTTGCTATATGAACGTAGTTACCAATATAAACGCCTTCCCCTCCGGAAATCAAAGTAAATTCACTTAACCTAACATTGCTTTTTATTGTTAATTTACTTTCATCAATTATAGAAATAGGTTCAAATATTTCTACATTATCTCCAATCTCTTTGAATTTATACATATTATAAATTTACTTTCTGTTTGGGTTATACACCCTAAAAGGTTAATTAACATATTTTTCCATGTGGAAAATAGTTATATAACCACACTACTAGGTATATTTACTATTCTATCAACCAAAAATTTGGCATTCACCTGCTCATCTTTTAAACAGTTTTCATACATAGGTAATCTAAACATCAATTCCCAAATAGGTCGAGTCATTACCTTCGCCTCATTGGTTCCTTTTAAAAATTCATCTCTGGTATTTCTGTTATCCAGCTCAACACACATCAACCAGTAATTAGCTTTTGTTTCCGGCAAACCTGTCCTGAATTTAGCATTTGCTCCTTTGAAAAATTCTTCATATTTTTTTGCCAATTCCCTCTTTTTTTCAAGAAACCAGCTGAGCTTTTCAAGCTGTGCACAAGCCAGGGCTGCGTTAAGATTTGGCATTCTATAATTATATCCCAGCTCATCGTGAACATATTCATAGGCATGAGGTTTTTTAGCGGTAGTGGTTAAATATTTCGCTTTAATTCCTAAAGCAGCATTATTTGTAACAATTGCTCCTCCCCCTCCACTGGTTACTATTTTGTTTCCGTTAAAGGAGAAAACGCCTACTTCTCCAAAGCTTCCTGTTGGCTGCCCTTTAAATTCACTACCCAAAGATTCAGCTGCATCTTCTACTACCGGGATTTTCCAAAAATTGCATATCCTAATTATTTCATCAATACGAACTGGGAAACCAAAAGTATGCATAGGTAAACACGCACTAATACGATTGCCAGTTTTCTTATTATAACATCCATCTTCTCGAATGTCACCATACTCTTCTAAGAAGTTTTGAATTGCACCCGGAGATAGTCCCATTGTGTCCAGACCTACATCCAAAAAAACCGGTTTAGCCCCATTATAAGCAATTGCATTGGCTGTAGCTACAAAAGTAAGCGCCTGGGTTAAAACTTCATCTCCAGTTTTGACTCCAACCAAACGCAGAGCAACCTGAATTCCGGAAGTTCCGTTAACAACCGCTATCGCTTTTTTGGTTTTAGTAATATCCTGCATCATATCCTCAAACTTATCAACATAAGCTCCTACTGAAGAGACAAAGGTAGAATCAATGGTATCCAGAAGATATTTTTTTTCGTTCCCCACAAATCGCGGTTCGTGCAATGGCATAAAATCCTGAGTCTGGTATATTTCCCGAATAAATGAGATGGTATTTTTAATTTCTGACATTACATTTTTGAATCTAAATATTTACCGGTTTCCTTATGACCAAAATCAGGGATCATTTTATGAAACAACGATATGATATCATTTTTATCCCAACCTCTCGAATTTCTGAAATTAGCTATCTGCTCTTCAAAAAATTGAAGTTGTTCGTTTTCTAATTTCAATTCATTCTTAATAATTCCTAAATTTTGAAACCTATCCAAATCCAAAATTTCTTTATTTGTAAAGAACTCTTCAAAATCTTTTTCTCCGGTGGTATCACTGCCTGTAAATAAACAAGGCCACTTTTTTTGATCTGGCAAGGTTTTTACAAGTTCGCGGGCTTCCTCCTCATTTTCGCAAAGATAAGGTTCATATCCCAACTGCTCCAGATATTTAACAGCAATATCAGCAAATGAAATAAGATGTAATTTTTCGCTTAATTTCGGAAAAAAAACATCCCTGTTCTCCCCAAATATACAGGACATTAAACATAATTCCCCGCTTTCCTGCGGAGTTACGAAATAACGTTTCACATCATTAGGAGCTACTATAGGTTGTTTTTTCTGAATTCTTTGATTAAAACCGTGAAGTAATGAGCCATCGGAAAATGCAACATTGGCAAACCTCGCGGTAGAAATATTAATTTCCTCACTTCTACGCATCAAAAACATTTCCATAATTCGTTTGGAAGCTCCCATCATGTTTACGGGATTTGCGGCTTTATCTGTAGAAACACAAAAATATTTTTTGGTGCCATTTTCAATAGATTGAAGCAAGGTTTTATCTGTATTAAAAATATTTACATCAATCATTCTCATTAATGTAAAGGGATCCTTTTCACTTCTAACATGCTTCAACGCGGAAAGGTTAAGAACATAATCGTATTTTCCATCTGCTTTTATAAATGCTTCATATTCCAGAGATCCAATATCTAATGCAAAAGTTTGAAAATCTCCATTGATATAACCAAAGGAGCTACGTAAATCCCTAACCAGTTCTACCATGTTATTTTCGCTAATATCCACAACATGCATTTTTTTTGGTCTTCTTTTGAAAATTTCTTTGGTAACAGCCTGACCTATGGAACCAGCTCCTCCAAGAATCAAGAAGCTTGATTCCGAAACAATGGAGCTTAGCTCATCCTTCCATGCAGTAATATCCTGATTGAATAAGGGTTGTGATCTACCTATTAATTTTAAAATATCCATTTAATAGTTTTATTTTGGTCGAAAGGCAAAAATAACTTTTACAGATTTACTTGCCTATTGTTTAACTTTTTTTTTAGCAATTAATTTTTTAAAATGTTTATAACTATCCATCTTAAAAATTATACTTAAGCCTATATAACTTATAGCTCCAATACTACCACCAATCAACATCCTGACAATATCCAACTTAGAATAAATATAATAATCTACTAAATAAATCAAAGCTCCACATACGGTGGCCAAGGCAATAATTGGGATAAGCGTTTTGATTTGTTCCCAGGCAGAATAATCAATAAATTTATCTGTATAATGAGCATTCATAAAAAATGTTGTTGCACTTACGGCAACCTGTGCATAAAGAAGACCATATATTCCAAATTGCAGGCCTATAAGAATTCCAATAATAATCAATGCTTTCTCTATAACTGAAAGTCGTAAAAAAAGATCGCTTCTACCTTTAACTTTCAGAACATTTAAATTATAGGAATGTATTGGCTTTAATATCCCTGTAATGCATAAGATTTGGAAATAAGGAACAGCAGGCAGCCACTTTTCGGTAAAAAGAAACCTAAACGTAGGCTCAGCTAAAACAGCTAAAAAAATTAAGACTGGAGAAATTAAATACACCACCATTTGCATAATTTGACGATATGCCCTTTTTAATCTTTTATTATCACCTTGTATTGAAGCAAACAGAGGAAATGTAACTTTTTTTAACGCGTTACTAATATTATTTACTGGCAACTGATTCATAGTTTCAGCTCTTGTGTAAAATCCAACTTGCTGAGGTGGAAAGAACTTTCCTATTATAATAAGGTAAGAATTTTTAAATAGAACATCAATTATTCCTGATAATGCCAATTTATATCCATAATTAAAATGATCTTTAAATTTAGTATAATTAAACTGCCAACTTGGCTTCCATTTTGAATAAAACCACACTTGAATCGTACTAATAATAGATATTACAATTTGACTCCAAACCAAACTATAAACCCCGTAGCCTGCATACGCCATATAAATACCAGTAATGCCACCCACTATATTTGAGGGTAGAGTGATCATTGTTTGTAGTTTAAAATTCAACTGTTTAGTTAACCTGGTCATTTGCACGCTCTTAAAAGCAGAAAAGACGAATGTTAAACAATATAACCTTATAATTGTAGTTAGGATAGGTTGACTATAGAAATCAGAAACTAATGGCGCAATAAAATATATTAATATGTAAACTAATATACTGGCCACAAGATTGAAATAGAAAACTGTAGAATAATCCTCCTGATCACTATTTTTATCTCTAATTAAGCTCTGTGTAAGGCCTGAATCAACAAGAACCCTTCCCAAACCTACCAAAATTGCTATCATCCCAATTAAACCAAATTCTGCCGGGAGCAGTACTCTCGCTAGTATTAAGGATACTACAAACCCAATCAGCTGATTTCCAAACTGTTCAGCAAAGGTCCAGACAAGACCTGAGGTCGCTTGCTTTCTTAAAGACATTCTTTGGGTTTTTTATAGTTGGAAATTTTAATAATCATAGTTTATAGTTCTTGAAGTTGCACTAATTTTCTAAAATACTTGGATTGGTCTAATAACTCATGAAAACTCCCAATATTATATACTTTTTCATTTTTCATTACCACTATTTTATCTAATTTTTAATCGTAACCATCCTGTGTGCCATTATTATAATCGTTTTTTCTCCTTTAATGCCATCAATGCTTTTTTGAATTGCACTTTTGTAAGCTTTAGAAAAATTCTCGAATGGCAGTATTAAAAGGTTTCGAATTTTAATTGAGGAATACCCTCTATTGCAGTTTTTTGAGCAAAATGATTAACTCTTCTCCGTGCTTGGCATTGGTAATACAAAGATTTTTCTGAGTAAATTTCCATATAAGATCATTAAAAAACTTAATCTGAAGTGTACCGAATTTGTTATTGGTCATTTTTGAATAAAGCTTTAACCATTTAGGTTCTTTATACACATAATCTACTTTTTCAATTTCAAAGGGAATATTTGCTGCCTGAAGCTGATTTTGAAACAACTCCAAATCATAATGTCTATAGTGCTTGGCAGATACCGGTTTTACCTTTGTTGGAACACTTATTAAAATTCTACCGCCATCGTTTGTTTTTGCAGCAAGTTTATTGAAAAAACCGTTGACTTCTTCATCCGGGATATGTTCTAAAACTTCGATTGCAGTTACCATATCAAATTTCTCTTCAATTTCTGAAGCATCTTTAGTTAGGAATTCAACCCCAGGATGAAAAGCTCTTGCAAAGCCTATAGCTCTCTTAGAAAGATCTACACCCACTTTTCTAATAATTCCATCATCCAGTAAGCCTAAAAATCGACCTTCTCCGCAGCCCACATCTAAAACAGAATTTAAATCTAAGGATTCTATAATTTTTTTACAATGTAATAGATAGCAAAAATATTTAAATCCCCAGGTCAAAGTGCGATAATTCACTGCATTATTCTGTTTATCCAAATAAGCAATGTGATGGTATGGAAACACATACTGATTCTCCTGATATTCAAATTTTGGTTTTATGTTATTCATTTAAAACAATTTAAATAATTTAAAAGTTTTATGAAACTAAATAGTTCCCTCTAAATCACCTAAAGAAAATCCTATGTTATGTATAATTTCTGGTTCCTCTTCTAAATAGGTAATCACTGCTTGCTTATGGCGCTTTGAAAGCAACAGATTTATTTTAGCAGTAATTTCATTCTTTAAAAAATAAATAAAACAAGTTCTTTCTATCCTACAAACTTCTTTTATAGCTGCATTAATATAATTTTCATCGCCAATATAATCGCATAGTATTATCAGCTTTAAGCTGGCTTTTTTATGAAGGCGAAATACTATATAATTTTCCCCATCTGTAGTTTGAATTTTTTTAATCTTATATCTTTTATCTGAATATCTCCATTTTAGCATATCTGTTGTGCCTCCAGAAAGATAATATTCATGACTGATTTTTATTTCTTTAGAAATACTAGGTAAAGAATGGGAGGTCAAATTTAAATTATTTTGAGTGTCCCAAGGAAAAATGATTCCGACTCGATACTCATAGCTGGTTTTTTCTTTCCATCCCATTTTCATAAATTCTGGATGGCTAAATCTATTCGGATTTGCAAAAAGAAATTTATAATCTTTTTTATAAGATTCCAGACAGAATTTCATTATATTTTTAAAAATACCCCTTCCCCGATAATCCTGAGCAGTACACCCAGATATAGGGCGTGCAGCATTTATAATTTTCCCATTCCTATAAAAATTAAAAGGTAAGTAGAAAACAACCGCTACTATTTTATTGTCTACTTCTGCAACTGCACCCGTGGATTTACCTCCAGGATAATTAATATATTTCCATTGAAAGAATTCTTTATTATTTCTAGGGGTTAAATTTTGATTCAATAATCTTATTACCTCACTCTCATCTTTATCGAAATCAATCAGCCGGTATTTTACCATTAAAATACTTGTTTTAGATTCAAAATTAGTGTGTGTATACCAGAAACTTTAACTTTTAATTCAGGAATGGGCATGTCTGCATTTACTTTAATACGAGAAATTCGAAGGGGTGAGATTACCAAGGGATTTATTTTATGATCGAATAAAAAAGCTAGATGAATATTGTTTTTTCTTAACAGGTTTTCCGAAATCTCATTCCAATTTCCATTTGGGTAAGCAAAGATATCAAAGCCCTTCATATTCCATTTATTAAATAATAATCTCGAACAATCCATTTCATTTTGAATTTCTGTTTCGGTACATTTATCCAGCATAGGATGACTGTGGGTATGATTGCCTACAAACATATTATTTTCCTGCATATAAATGAGATCTTCTGAGCTTAATTGCTCTAACTTTATTGGAGCATACTTTTCTAACAACTTTAACCTATCAAAATTGCTTACTTCCTTCAAATGATTAATTTGTTTTCGAGTTATGGATGGGGGTTGATGATTTTTCCTTCCATTCTCTATTATTCTTTCCCACCAGAAACTATTGTTGGTATTTATATGTTCTGTTATTATAAATACAAAACTACTAATTTCCTGCTCGATCAAAATCGGCAAGCCATTTTTCAGGGTCGTTTTATCTCCATCGTCAATAGTTATTAATAATGGATATTTGGGGAGCTTTCTATCTTTATTTTCTATTGATTCTTTTAAAGTGGCAATATCAATTATATTATAATTGGATTTCAAATATTTAATTTGTTGTGAAAAAATTTCTTGGTCATGAATTTTGTGAAAAACAAGAACCCGCAGGTTCTTTTTATATAAAGCTCTAACAACATCACTAAATATACTAAGAAAATAATAATAGAAATTTCTCATTTAATTTATCTTTTTGAACCAGCATTAGTAAGGATAAAAAATCTAGTCTTACCAGGAACTCCATTCCTTCTAATCTAGAATAAAAGAATGCTATTATTTTAATATGATATATAATATTGAAATGCTGTATTGAATATCCGTTTAGAGTCCAGTGACCAAATTATCCTATCTGAAATATTCGCGGTTCCCAGTCCCGAACCATCGGGAGTTTCAGGGTCTTATATTACATATTTGAAATGCTGAAACTCCCGCCTATTCGGGACAGTATGACGGTAACAACCTGTAATCAATTAATAAAAACTATTTACTGGAACAAAAGCGGACATACAGAATGCTGTTTACATATATAATTCCAATTTGTGATTTGGTAGGTTTTCATCCTCAACCGTTTTTATTCTGGCTCTATTAGATACTCACGTGCCTTTATCATACTTTTATCATCTAAAGGGGTTATATTATAATTTAAACTTTTCATAAGTTTTAAACAGGACTCTCGAATTTCATCACCGTGTGTGGAAAGAAAAATTATAGGTTTTTGAACCCTTAAATAAGGCTCCAGATCTTTGAGCACCTGGTATTCCGCTCCTTCGATATCCATTTTTATTAAATCTGGAAACTGAATTATATTTTCATCAACTAATCTGCTAAGTTTTATAGCAGATACATCCATATCTCCTGTCAAACTCAGTTTACCCCCTACAGAATTCCCTCGCGCAAATCTTAAAACGCCTTCTTTATCTGCTACAGCTTTGTTAAAATGAATAATATTTTCAAGATTATTCATTTTAATATGTTTCAGCAAAAAATCATAATTACTTTCAACGGGTTCAAAGCTATAAACATTGGATTCTTTATTTACAGATTTATATAAAAGCGTATAATATCCTGCGTGGGCACCTAAATCCAAAAATATTTTAGATCCTTTAGATTTTTGAACAAATGTTAAGCTCTGGTTACGCTCGTAAGTTCCCAACCAAACACTATTGTTATGTGAACCTGCAATCCATTTTTTTCCTCTTAGTGGCCCAGTAAGAATCGGAATTACCATACTATCGGGAATTATCAAAAAAGGCAATCTTAATAACCTTCCTAAAAGATTACTCCTTCTCAATAAATTGTGTTTCCTTAGGTTCAGCATAGTGATTTAATGGGGAATTTATTATTTCTTTTGGAACTATAAATGTTCTGCCTAGTTCAAAATTAATCTTGAGTAACACAGTTTGAAAGATCAAAATTACAACTAAAATCTTTTCTCTCCATTTTTAAAAAGTATTTGTTACCAAGGCTCTAGTTTAATTTGGCGTTGATATTTTAAAATGAAATGAAAAATCCGAAGGTTTCAAGTAGGTCTGAAAATAGAAAATTCAATTATTCCCTTTAGGGCCAGGGTAAAAATAATTGAATTTTCGCCTATAATACCTATTTTAAACTAAAGCCGTTTCCAATAATCACTGTATTAAAAAAAAGTATTCTTTTCAGATATGAATAGGTTCTAAATTTCCTGCAGCTGCACCATTTTTTTGAAATAGGGCGATTTTCTAATCAATTTATTGTAACTATCTATTTCCGAAATTCTTCCATTTTTCATTATAACAATTTTATCAGCATTTTTAATTGTAGCAATCCTATGCGCTATAATAATAATAATATAATCTCCCTTTAGGTTATCCATATTATGCTGAATAGCCATTTCTGTTTCAGAATCTAATGCTGAAGTTGCTTCGTCCAAAATAAGAACCTCAACATCTTTATACAATTCTCGTGCAATAGAAATACGTTGTTTTTGCCCACCACTTAATTTGATACCGCTATGACCAAGTTTTTCATTCTCTTTTTCGGGAAGTGAAGTGACAAAATCTGAAAGCGCTGCCTTATTTACTGCTTTCCAAAACCGTTCTAGATTTTCCTCCGTTTGTTCTGCCCAAAAAGAAATATTGTTAAACAGCGAATCGTCGAAGATCACAGGATCCTGGGTAATATATCCTATCTTTTTTTGTAAATTATTAATATTTATATCTTTCGTTTGTATTTTATTTATATGGAATTCTCCTTGATCAATTGGCAATAAACCGGCGATAATATTTACTAAAGTGGTTTTCCCGCTGCCACTTTCTCCCACTAAAGCAATAGTTTCTTTTTTGTTTATTCTGAAAGAAATATCTTTTAATATTGCAGTTTTGCCATAATTAAAAAAAACATTTGACAATTCTATAATTTCAATTGGTTCTTCAAAATTTATATTCCCTCTTTTTTCCTGATTTGCCTGTAACTCTTTACCAAATTTTGTCATATTTTCTAAAGACCCTGATGTGCCTAAGAACTTATTCCATCTTATTTGTAAATGCACTAAATAACCTAGAGCCCTGTAGAAAATTATTAAGCTGATTATAATAGGGCCGAGATCGGAATCGAAATAAGTGATTTGAATAAGAATTACAGCTACTACCACCGTTATTAGAATAGGTTCTCTTCCTGCATTTAGCAGCGCCTCAAGTTTGCCGATTTTTTTATTACTATGCTCAATCCTACTCGTTGAATCTATAAGTTTATTTGTATAATTGTCTGATGTACCTGTAGCTTTGAGATATTTGAAATTTCCAACATTCTGAATTATTAAGTTTTCAAAAACATTATTTTCTCCAGTTAATTTTCGAGAAGCTTCTTTAGTGTTCTTATATAAATTTTTATAAAGAAAATTAGTCAAAAAACCTCCCAGGCTAACTAAAACAGCAAATTGAGCATCTATAAAGAAAGCAAATACCATATATATAAAAACTAGAATACCATACTGAAAGGAGGTAAAATATTCCGAATATGCATCTGAGACCTTATTTATCTCTCCAGTTAAAGTATTTTGAATTCTGCCAAAATCAGCATTTGCGAAAAATTTGTATGAAAGTCTATTTAAACCTTTTACAAGACTTACTCTTAGTTTTTTAATAAACCATTGTTGAACATTAACCTTATATATACCTGAAATGTAGAGCATCAAGCCTTTTGCGAAGAAAAGAAACAACATAAGGCAAAAAATAGAAATTAAATTTAGCGGTATATTTACCACTTCGAAAAAATCTACTAAAAATCGTAATCTTCCCAGTGAATCAGGATTAACCGTTCCTGATTCACTTACTAGCTGCAGTAGTGGTAAGAACATTGTTAAACCTAAGCCATCTAGGAGCCCAACTATCACACTAAGAAAAACAATCACAAAAATTCTATATCCTAAAAAAGAATAAAAATAGGATAGCCCTGCAAAATACCTTTTAATAAATCTTTTTAATAAATCCAATTTTCTCTTTAATTTAAAGCAAAATTAATGTTTTCTTAATCATAAGGCTTTGCCTGATAAAACCGGAATTAATAGTGAATAAAATTTTTCTCAATCATACTAATCTTCGACTGAAAGAACTTCATATTTTTCTCTAAATTCATCATCCGGTTTAAAGCCATATCTATACCCTATTTCTTCAAGCACAGGATTGCGGTAATCATTTAGAATATATAAGAATCTAAAATGTTTGTATAAAAAAACATCAGAGCCTACAGGATATTCTTTCCTGGTTTCTGCAGCGAGCTCCAACTGTTCATCATATACCCCTTTATATCTGTTTATTCTAGCTATCAACAAACCCGCAATTATCATTAGTACAAGATTTGACATCATAAAGAATTTTTTATTAGATACGTCTAAATTCCTTGCTAGTAATATAAAAACAAATGGAAAGCTAAGGATAAAATAATGAGACACCGTTTGTATATATAAAGGCATTAGATTAACGAGAATGCCGAGAATTAAAACTGCATTAACTTTATTCCGAAACGGATTAATCCGAACAAATATAAAGGGTATGAGCAATAAGATGAAAATCTTTGCACCTGCCAAAAAACTGAACCAGGATGTCTCCAACTCTATCATCTCTTGGTCATATCCAGACCCGGTTAATTGTAGCGCTAAAGCCGTGAAACTAATTTGTTGCACAAGAACAAAATAGGTTAGAAAAAAAATCAAGGGTAAAAATGCTCCTAATATGAATTTTACCAAGTAACCCTTTTGATAACCATGATAAATAAAAATTAAAAGAAAAAAGGGCAGAAAATTGAAAATCCCATATTGTTTGGAAAAGAAACCTAAAGCCAGAAAAAATCCACACCAAAAGAATTCCTTTTTGAGTAAAAAGTAGTAAGCAATTAAGCAAAACATAATCACATATACCTCAAGATTTATATAAGAACCGTCTGAACTTAAAACCGCTATAAACAAAAAAAAACTCAAGAAAGTAGATAGTGCTTTTCCGAGCCCTTCCCTCCTGCTTATTTTGTAAAAAAACACTACCGATACTGCCGTAATACAATATTGAAAAGTCAAGAAAAGGTGATAGGAAGGGTTATCTGTCATCAATCTTACAAGAGAGTTAAGATACATAGCTACAGGTGTATAACTACTAAAAATATCTCTATAGGGTACATAGCCTAGGGCAATATCGCGTGCCATAGAAAGATAGTAAGGTGCATCGGTACTAATATAAGTGCAAACCACACTTAAAATAAGCAGAAAGAAAAGTACAATACCCCAAAAATAGTTAGTTAGCTTTAATAGTTTCATCTATCGTGTTGGTAATTAGATCTATTGTATTTTCCCCGAGCTCAAAAAAGAATGGTAATCTTAGTAAACACCGGCTATATTTATCTGAATTTTCCAATGCCGGACCTTTGTATTTTTCTTGATAAAATGGGCTTTTATGGAGGCTAAGATAATGAAAAACAGCTAGGACATTGGCCTTTTTTAGCTTTTCAATAATCGAGGAACGTTGTTCTTCGCTATTGCAAACCACATAAAACATATGGGCATTATTGGTTGCATAAGCTGGAATAACAGGAAGTTTTACGTTCGGATTTTCCTCTAGATGCTTAAGCCTATCTTTATATGATTTCCAAATTGTAATTCTCTTTTTTTGAATTTTTTCTAAATTCTCCAACTGTGCCCATAGAAAAGCAGCTATAATTTCTGAAGGCAAAAAAGAACTACCAATATCTACCCAATTATACTTATCTATTTCTCCTCTAAAAAAAGCAGAACGGTTTGTACCTTTTTCCCATATGATTTCTGATCTGTCAAAAAATTGTTCATCATTTATTGCTATCATCCCTCCTTCCCCGGAAATAATGTTCTTGGTTTCGTGGAACGAAAAAGCACCTATGTGTCCTATGGAGCCCAAAGCTTTTTTAATCCCGTCTTTGCCTGTATAATAACTATCAATTGCGTGTGCGGCATCTTCTACCACAAAAAGCTTATATTTATTGGCCAATCCCATAATCAAATCCATATTGCAAGCAACGCCAGCATAGTGAACCGGCACAATTGCCTTAGTTTTTGGAGTAATTAATTCTTCAATTTTAGATTCATCCATTCCGGGATGATCTTCCCTGCTATCACAAAAAATAATTTTCGCACCTCTTAAGACAAAAGCGTTAGCTGCACTCACAAAAGTATAGGAAGGCATAATTACCTCGTCTCCGGGCTCAATATTTAAAAGGATTGCTGCCATTTCCAGGGCATCGGTACAAGAAGTGGTTAAGAGGCATTTTTTGAAACCGTATTTTTCCTGAAAAAGGTCCTGACATTTTTTCGTATAAAAACCATTTCCGGAAATTTTACCCAGGTCAACTGCATCTTTAATGTAGTTCATTTCATTACCTGTAAGGTATGGTTTATTGAAAGGGATATTCTTCATTAAAATAATAGACTATTTAATTAAATCTTTCAAGTTTGGTTTCTGTTGCTCCTTTATTATTCGTAAAAGGTACTCTCCTATTATTCCAAAAGCAAAAAGGTTAAGTCCCCCAAAAAAACTGATTAGGGTTACCGTAGAAGCATATCCAGGAAAATCTATACCCACCGCTAATTTCCTGAAGATTATGGAGATAATAAAAAGCATGGAACCTAAAAACCCAATAATCCCCACGATTCCCAAAATACGCAAAGGAAGGGATGAATAATACAAAATCCCGTTCAAGGCCAGGCTCAATAACTTCGAGAAAGTGTAATTGGTTTCTCCAAACTCACGGGAAGTATGTTTAACTTTAACGTTTATTAAATTATTGGACGCATTTACCATGAGGCTAGATACCGCTGGCATTGCATTATAACTATTTAAGGTAGCTTGAGCCAAATCCTTGGTCATTATGCGATATGACGAAAGGATTAAACCTTTTGGTTTTTCTAAAAAAATGGAATCCGACTTTTTCAATAGATAACTGGCAACGCTCCTCCAAAAGCTATGTTTTCGATTCCTGTAATTTGGAATGGCAAAAACACCCTCAGCATTGCTAGTTTGAATACCTTCAATTAATTTGGGTAATTCGGAAACAGGATGTTGCAGATCATCGTCCATAGTTATAATGAAATCTCCTAAAGCAATGTTAATACCTGCCAAGGTAGCAATATGCTGTCCTTGATTTTTCCTAAAAGTTACAATTTTAACATTATCATTTCCAATTCTCAAGTTTCCCAACATATTTACAGTTTCCAGGAAAAAAGGGCTGTCATTCACAAATATAATTTCAAACTTATAACCTAATTCGGTTTGCATCTTTGAAAGTTCAGAAACTATAATTTTTAGGCTATCCGAACTTTTATAAACAGGAATAATTATTGAATATAATGCCATTGAAAAAAATATTTATGAATCCTTAATTGTTATTTGAGTGATGATACATTATTTTATAATAATACATTAATTTAATTTCCATTCCGTATTTTCTCGAATAACTTTACAAGGGTTCCCGTAAGCAATTACTCCAGAAGGTATGTCTTTAGTGACCAAACTTCCCGCTCCTACTACAGAATTTTCACCTACATTAACGCCATCTAATATTGTAGCACCTGCTCCAATTACTGAACCTTTACCTATGTTAACCTTACCCGCTATAATAGCACCAGGATTAATATCCACAAAATCTCCAATAATACAATGATGCCCTATTAAAACACCTCGTTTAATTGTAACTCCAAAGCCCAGTCTTGTTTGAGAACTAATTGTAACATTTTGCTCTACAAAACATCCCGCCTCCATTATTGTCGATTTTGCTACATAGGAAGTATGGTGAACTACATTAATAAATTGATCTTTTGAAAGGTTGTAAGTATCCATAAAATAATTGAATATAGGATATTTATTTTTCGGACCGGATGCACCAAAGATAACAGGAGAATTTTTATCTGGACTCTCCCCTAGTTTATGAATCGTAATAGGGAATTTTAGAATAGGCATTTGCGGGACTGAATTCATTTTCATATTTACGAAGATATCTAAATGATCAGCTTGATCATTATCATTTAGAATATCGTAAATCACGCATACCAAATACTCGGACATGCCTAATACTTGGATTTTATTATCCATTCCTATGGCGATTATAAAACCCTAATTCCCCAAGATCCTTTGGTTTAAAAAATTCTTTTTGGTTAATCTCTATCAACTCATGTGTTCGCTTAATCAACTCTACATTAGAAGCATGTTTTGTTCTTTTAGAATCCCACCAAATATTATCTTCTATCCCTACTCTTGCACCGTAACCCATTGCAATTGCACAAGCATTTATTGGTAACTGATCTGCTCCAAGTCCAGCTAAAGCGACAAAGTGATTTTTTGGAATTTCACTTAAAGCTGTTCCTATTTGATTAAAAGTAGCTTGAAACCCTGCTATATTTCCAAAGAGAAGATTCCAATAATAAGGTCCGTCCAAATAACCCTTATCTATTAAATATTTACCATAGTTAATCATTCCTAGATCAAAACATTCAAGCTCCGGTACCACTCCATTTTCCACCATCTTTTCCAGTAAGCCTACAATAGTGTGAGGTTCATTAACAGAGGCCTGTCTCACAAAATTTAAAGAAGATAAGGTTAAGGAACACATGTCAGGTTTCAGGTCTATTACCGCTGAGCGCTTCTCAAACTCAGGAAAATTTCTTCCAGAGGTACTACCACAGATAATTAAATCTGGACAGTGTAATCTAACACCTTCAAATATTTTCTGATAAATTCCTGGATTCCAATCGGGTATTCCATTTTCATCTCTTGCATGAAGATGGGCAATTGTTATACCCAATTCATATGCCTCATGTGTTTGTTCAATAATTTCGGAAGGCGAAATTGGAACATGTGCTGTGATATTTTTAGTTGGAATCATTCCTGTAGGACAGAAATTAACTATAATTTTGTTTTTATTCAAAATACATAAATTATTAGTGCTTATTTCAATCAATTTAGAGAAATTTAAAAAATTATTGGCTCTAAAAAAAGAATGATTTAAGAGTGGTAAATTACAAAATAGAGTACAAGTTGGCGTTAAATATTAGAATAATTAGCTACCAATTGCATAAAATTCAAAACCAAAGTCTTCCTTTGTCTTTCTATTTAAAAGTCTTCTACCGTCAAAAAGGAATGCTGGTTTTAGCATCTCAATATAGATTTCTTGCCAATCTAATTCTTTAAATTCATCCCATTCGGTTAAAATCGCAACCGCGTGAGAATCTTTACAGGCATCCTGTGCTGCATGTACCACCTTTACCCTCTCTCTTATTTCCTCAGAGCTATGAGTACCCAGATATTCAAGATCTGCATAAATCTGTTCCTTTTTAACCTTGGGATCATAAACTATTATATCTGCCTGTTCATTCAAAAGATAATCTGTAACATAAATTGCTGCAGATTCCCTGGTATCATTGGTATCTTTCTTAAAGGCCCACCCCAGAATTGCTATTTTCTTACCTGAAACAGTATTGTATAAAGTTTTTACGATTTTTGCGGCAAACCTTCTTTTTTGATGATCGTTCATTATAATTACCTGTTCCCAATAGTCAGCAACCTCATTTAATCCGAAGGATTTGGAAATATAAACCAGGTTCAAAATATCCTTTTGAAAACAAGAGCCACCAAAACCTACTGAAGATTGAAGGAATTTTGGACCAATTCTGGAATCCATTCCTACTGCTTTTGCCACTTCATTTACATCTGCCCCTGTTTTTTCACATAATTCGCTCATTGCGTTGATGCTTGAAATTCGCTGGGCTAAAAATGCATTAGCAGTAAGTTTTGATAATTCGGAAGACCAAACATTAGTAGTCAAAATATTCGCTTCAGGAACCCAATGAGCATATACATCTACCAGAGCCTGTACTGCATCCAGGCCTCTCTCAGTGTCAATATCGCCTCCAATTAAAATCCTGTCGGGATTTTGAAGGTCCTGGACTGCCGTCCCTTCTGCTAAAAATTCCGGATTGGAAAGTATTTGGTAATTCACGCCGTTCCCGGTGTTATCTAATATATTTCTCAAAGCCTCGGCCGTACGCACCGGCAATGTAGATTTTTCAACTACTATTTTATCGTTTTTTGAAACTCTGGCAATTTGCCTTGCGCAGAGTTCGATAAATTTTAAGTCGGCAGCCATCCCCTTTCCAATTCCGTAGGTTTTGGTGGGGGTATTTACCGAGATAAAGATCATATCAGCTTTATCAATAGCTCCGTCCACGTCTGTTGAAAAGAATAAATTCCTTCCGCGGGCTTCTTTTACAATATCAGACAATCCCGGTTCGTAAATAGGAATATTCTCTACATCCTCATCATTCCAGGCAGCGATCCTGCTCTTGTTTATATCTACAACGGTTACATTAATTTCAGGACACTTTTGGGCAATTACAGCCATTGTTGGCCCTCCTACGTAACCGGCGCCGATGCAGCAGATGTTTTTTATTGTACTCATTTTAATGTTTTTTTTAACCAACTAATTTTTTAAGTGATACAATGATCCTGCTTGTTATTTGTGACGGAGTAACGAAGTGACCAAGTAAACATGTAACCCAGTGACGAAGGGTTTTAGTTACGGAGTGACCATGTGATGCAGTGACGGAGTTTTGTGCATAGTTCTATAACACCATTTCATTACTTCATCAGTGACGATGTGACGCAGTAACGTAGTCTCTTTTTAACTTCGTTAATCTATCACAGTAAACATGTAATGTAGTGACAGAGTAACGTAGTTTTTATTCAACTTAGTTGCTCATTATAGTTCACTCCTTAACAACATTACTTCATCACTGCATCACATGGTCACTTCTTCACTTCTTTTCATCACAGCGTCACTTCGTCACAACATTACTTCGTTTCTTCATCACTCCTTCAAACTCTGTATTAATTTCAACAACATTCTGCGAATGTAAATTGATTGTTCTTCTAATTCTTTATTTTCTGCTATAAATTTTAACTTACCAGCAATTTCCAATTGCGTTTCTACTTCTGCCAGTGAACCTAATGAAATATGTAAAAATCTAATAAATTCCTTTTTACTATTTCTGGCAGCGCCTTCTGCAATATTTGAAGGGATAGAAATCACCGCCCTTCTAAGCTGACTTGTTAAACCAAATCTTTCCTCAACAGGGAAATTTTTAGTTAAAGTGTATACTGCAACAACAAGATCAATACTTGATTTATAAACGGTTAAGTCTTTGTGTGATTTCATTTTTTTGTTATTTGTGACGCAGTGAAGCTGTGAAGGAGTGACGCAGTTTTATTTAAACTTAGTCTCATAACAGCATCACTTCGTTACAACATTACTTCTTCACTTCGTTACTCCATCACTGCGTTACAACATTACTTCATTACAGCGTTACTTCATTACAACTTCACTTTATCACTTAGTTACAACTTCACAGCTTAACTTCTTCACAACTTTACAGCGTCACTTCGTCACAACTTTACAACTTCTTATCACACCTGTCTCCCAAAACACCCTTAACATCATATACCACGGCATTATCAGACTTAAGATCATTAAATTCTAAATTCAAAAACTCTTTATGAGCCACTGTTAAAACAATTGCATCAAATTTTTGATCTGGCAATGATTTAGATGTAGACAAATCATATTCATGCTTCACTTCTTCAGGATTAGCCAATGGATCGTAAATGGTAATATTAACTCCATATTCCTTCAAGTTCTTAATTACATCCACAACCTTTGTGTTTCTTACATCCGGACAATTTTCTTTAAAAGTAATTCCCAAAATTAAAATTTCTGCTCCTTTTACTTTTATGTCATGCTGAAGCATAAGTTTAACTACCTCGCTAGCGACATATTGTCCCATAGAATCATTCATTCTTCTTCCTGCAAGAATAATTTCAGGATGGTACCCAACTTCCTGAGCTTTTTGTGCTAAATAATAAGGATCTACCCCTATACAATGCCCACCAACCAAGCCAGGCTTAAATGGTAAAAAGTTCCATTTTGTACCTGCTGCTTCTAAAACATCATTGGTATCTATATCCAACATATTGAAGATCTTAGCTAATTCATTTACAAAAGCAATATTGATGTCTCTTTGAGAATTTTCTATAACTTTTGCAGCTTCAGCAACCTTAATAGTTGGAGCTAAATGGGTCCCAGCTGTAATAACAGATTTATAAAGATCGTTGACTCTTTGTCCAATTTCAGGTGTAGAACCTGCGGTTACTTTTAAAATTTTATCTACGGTATGTTCTTTATCTCCTGGATTTATACGCTCTGGAGAATAGCCTGCAAAAAAGTCCACATTATATTTTAATCCACTAACTTTTTCAAGCACAGGGATACATTCATCTTCAGTTGCACCTGGGAATACCGTAGATTCATAAATTACAATATCTCCTTTTTTGAGAACCTTTGCTACCGTTTCACTACTCTTATATAATGGAGTAAGATCTGGTCTATTATTTTTATCTACCGGTGTTGGTACAGTAATAATATAATAATTACAATCTTTTATGTCATCTAAATTAGTAGAGCAATAAAGACCTATTTTATCTGATGGCTTATCTACTAAAGATGCCATTAATATATCTTGTTCTACTTCTAAAGTGGAGTCAACACCAGTCATGAGTTCCTTTACTCTAGAATGATTAATGTCGAATCCAATTACAGGAAACTTTGTTGCAAATAATCTAGCTAAAGGTAATCCTACGTATCCTAAGCCAATGATTGCAATTTTAATATTGTTCATTTTATAATTTGTTGATTCGTTAATTTTTTTTGTAACGGAGTGACCATGTGATGGAGTAACGTAGTTTAATCGTTTCCTTCGCTCAATATTACTTCATTACATTTTTACTTCTTTTTTTTCACAGCATTACTTCATCACAGCATTACTTCTTCAAAGCATCACTTCAAATTCCTCCAATACCAATCCACCGCCTCCTTTAAGCCGGCTTCAATGTTAAACTGAGGATCATATCCCAACAATGTTTTAGCTTTTTCAACTGAAGCCAAGGAATGCGGGATATCCCCTGCTCTATTTGGACCGTGTTTGATTTCAATTTTCGCTATTTCAGGATCGTATTTGGATAAATATTCTTTCAGCAAAGATGTTAGTTCCAATAAATTTGTTCGGTCTCCCACTGCAGTGTTGTACACCTGATTTACGGCTTCTTTATTTTCAGAAGTAAGCGCCAGAAGATTCATTTGAATTACGTTGTCTATATACGTGAAATCGCGGGAATACGTGCCGTCTCCATTAATCAAAGGAGATTCGTGGTTCATCAACTGGATAACGAATTTTGGAATTACTGCTGCATAAGCTCCGTCCGGATCTTGTTTTCTCCCAAAAACATTAAAATATCTAAGTCCGATAGTGTCCAGGTCATAGGCAGATTTAAAAATATCGGCGTATAGCTCATTTACATATTTTGTTATTGCATAAGGGGATAGCGGTTTCCCTATCACATCTTCAACCTTTGGCAGATTTTCTGAATCTCCGTAGGTAGATGAACTGGCCGCATATACAAAGCGTTTTACTTTAGCATCCCTGGCCGCAACCAACATATTTAAAAATCCTGAAACATTCACCTCATTGGTGGTAATTGGATCATTTAATGAACGGGGAACCGAACCTAATGCGGCTTCATGAAAAATATAATCAACCCCTTTAGCTGCTTTGTGGCAGGTTTCAAGATTTCGGATATCTCCTTCTATTAAGGTGAAATTTGAGTGCTCTATAATGGCAGAAAGATTTTCTCTTTTCCCGGTGGCGAAGTTATCAAGACAAACCACCTTCGCATCGAGTTCTATAAGCTTTTCACAAAGATTAGAACCTATAAAGCCGGCTCCACCTGTCACCAATATTTTTTTAGAACTTAATTTTAAAAATTGTTCTTTTTGCATAAATCATTTTTAGAATCAGTCGGCAAAGATAGGATTTCTATTTTAAGCTTGGAGGTTGGTCATCTTAAAGAAATGTGAAAAGGTTTGAGCGTTTTTGAAAAAAGAATTTGATTGAGAACTAATTGTGTAAAACCTGATAATTAGAATTCTTTACGATGGGATTTCTTAAGCATTTCTATTCTATAGCTCAAAAAGCTCTTAAAAGTAGAAACCTGAAGATTATTTTTTATCTACAATCTTCATCAAATATTTCCCATATTCATTTTTGCTTAATGGGGTTGCTAGATCACGCAACTGTTCTCTGGAAATATATTTTTTATTGAAAGCTATCTCTTCAATACATGCTATTTTTAATCCTTGGCGTTTTTCTATTGTATGTACAAAATTGGAGGCATCTAAAAAAGATTCATGTGTCCCTGTATCTAACCATGCAAAACCTCTTCCCATTAATTCAACTTCCAATTTCTCTTTAGCTAAATACTTTTGATTTACTGAAGTGATTTCTAGCTCACCACGATCACTTGGAGTTACCTTTTTCGCAATACCAATAACAGAATTCGGATAAAAATAAATTCCGGTTACCGCGTAGTTACTTTTGGGGTTAATTGGTTTCTCTTCTATACTTTTAACTTCACCTATACTATTGAAATCTACAACTCCGTATCTTTGAGGGTCATCAACGTAATACCCAAATACGGTTGCTTTTTCATTTTTTGAATTTTCTACCGCTTTTTTAAGCATTCCAGTAAATCCTTGTCCATAAAAAATATTGTCTCCTAATATCAAACAAACATCATCGTCTCCTATAAACTCTTCCCCAATAATGAATGCTTGAGCAAGGCCATCTGGAGAAGCTTGCTCTTCAAATGAAAAATTCATTCCCAAGTCTTTTCCTTCTCCTAATAATTTTTTAAAGTTGGGAAGATCTTCCGGGGTAGATATTATTAAAATTTCACGTATTCCCGCTAACATTAAAACAGATAAAGGATAATAAATCATCGGTTTATCATAAATAGGCAATAGCTGTTTAGAAATTCCTTTTGTTATAGGGTAGAGCCTGGTGCCGGTTCCTCCTGCTAGTATTATTCCTTTCATTTTATACGAATTTTTATTACAAATTAATCCGAATTAATCCGAATTTTTTGAATTTAATATTCTTTTATACGTTAGAGAAGACGTGCCGAAATTAATCAACATTCCTAATTCCGTATTAGTACATTTTAAATAGTTTTTTAATTGAGCATAAAATACGATAGGAATTAGTTTAACCGCTTTTATTTCCAAAATAATAGAGTCATAACAAACGAAATCTGCTCTATATTGTTTTTTCAATTTTTGATTTTCGTAATATAATTCCAGCTTAACTTGTTTCCTAAATTGTATTTTTTGGTTCTGAAATTCTTTCTCCAAAGCTTCTTCATAAACCGCTTCCAAAAATCCGGGACCTAAGGTTCTATGAACTTTCATACAGGCTCCTATTATTTTATAACTCTCTTCCTTGAATAATATCTTCTCATTGGAATCCATTCGTGTTATTAGTATAAATTCGGATTAATTCGCAATATATTGTTTTGTATAATATTCCTGATATTTCCCTGAAGTCACATTTTTCAACCAATCCTCATTTTTTAAATACCAATCTATTGTTTTTTCTAATCCTTGTTCAAAAGTAACAGAGGGTTTCCATCCTAATTCTTTATTTATCTTGGATGCATCTATAGCATATCTTTTATCGTGACCTGGACGATCTTTGATATAAGTAATCAAACCTTCCGAAGCACCTTCAGCACGATCTAATTTCTTATCCATTATTTTACAAAGCAATTTCACTAAATCTATATTCTGCCATTCATTGAAACCTCCAATATTATAGGTGCTTTTTGTTTTGCCTTGATGAAATGCCAAGTCTATTGCAATAGCGTGGTCGATAACATATAACCAGTCTCTAGTGTACTTTCCATCTCCGTAGACAGGTAGTTGTTTATTCTGGATTATATTATTAATAAAGAGCGGGATCAGTTTTTCCGGAAATTGATTGGGTCCATAATTATTTGAACAGTTCGAAATCACATAAGGTAGATCATAAGTTTCTCCATAAGCCCTCACAAAATGATCTGAACTCGCTTTGGATGCTGAATAAGGGGAATTAGGATCATAAGCAGTATTTTCGTTGAAGAGTCCAGTTTCCCCAAGGGTTCCATAAACTTCATCGGTACTGATATGATAAAACAGTTTGTTTTTAAAATTATCTTTCCATAACTCCTTCGCTGCATTTAGTAAATTCATAGTCCCAATCACATTAGTACGTACAAATGCGAGAGGGTCAGAAATTGAACGATCTACATGAGATTCTGCTGCCAGATGAATTACTTTATCAAATTGATGTTTTTTAAATAAATCATCTATTTCCAAGGCATTATTGATATCTCCTTTCAAAAAAGTGTAATTGGATGCATCTTCAATATCTCCCAAATTCTCTAAATTCCCAGCGTAGGTTAAAGCATCTAAATTGAACACTTCATAGTCAGGGTATCTATTTACAAATAACCTGACTACATGAGAGCCAATAAAACCTGCTCCACCTGTTATTAAAACTTTCATAATAATTATTTTTGAATATAATACCCCTTATACCACTCTATAAACTCCCCCACTCCTTTTTCAATACTAGTATTTGGCTCATACCCAAAATCCCTAGTTAGATCACTTACATCTGCCCAGGTTCTCTCTACATCTCCGGCTTGCATAGGTAACATTTCTTTTTCTGCCTTTAAGTCAAGTTGTTTTTCTATCTCGTCGATAAAATCTAAAAGTTTTACTGGCTTGCTGTTTCCTATATTATAAAGACTATAGTTTGTGTTTTGATCTTTGCTATTTGTAACGATCTTTATAACCCCATCTACAATATCATCTATAAAAGTAAAATCGCGTTCTAAATTTCCGTTATTGAATACCTTTATCGGCTTTCCTTTAATTATGGCATCTGTAAACAAGAACATGGCCATATCTGGCCTTCCCCAAGGTCCATAAACGGTAAAGAATCTGAGTCCCGTGGTTTTAAAATTAAATAAGTGACTATAAGTATATGCCATTAATTCGTTGCTCTTTTTGGTAGCTGCGTACAAACTAATGGGATGATCCACATTATCCTTTACCGAGAAAGGGATTTTTTTGTTCTGGCCATACACGCTAGAGCTGGTTGCATAAACCAGATGTTTAATATTATAATTCCTGCAGCATTCCAATATATTCAAAAACCCAACCACGTTACTATCTATATAAGCTTCCGGGTTTTCCAGACTGTATCTAACCCCGGCCTGTGCTGCTAGGTTACAAACAATTTTAAATTTATGCTGTTTAAAAAGTTCTGGCAATTGCTCTCTATCTTCTAAGTTTAACTTGATAAACTGAAATTTAGGATAGCTATCACTTTCCAGTATTTCATTGTAAGATATTATCTCCTTTTCAATTCCTAGTTCTTTAAGTCTTGCCAGTTTTAAGTTGACATCATAATAATCATTTAAATTATCTAGACCTACCACCTCGAAGCCTATGTCAAGTAACTGCTTTGTTAAATGAAATCCAATAAATCCAGCGGCTCCGGTAACTAAAACCTTGTTTTTAAGTTCTTCTTGCATATATTTAAATTGCCAAGTATTCTGGGTAATCGGCAATCACCCCTTTAAAATTCTTAGTTTTTACAAAAGTATCAATTTCAATTTTATAACTTTATTGTTTATACAATTCAATTCTATGTTTCAAGAAATAAATAGTACCAAGTATCCCCCAGAACATTCAACCCTTGTATGGGACGGCGAATGTAAATTTTGCAAATGGTGGAAAGATCGCTGGGAACATAAGATTAAGGGCAAAGTGCAATTCCGTACCTATCAAGATGTTCATCTTAAATTTCCTGACATTCCAAAAAAAGAATTTCAAAAAGCTAGTAGACTTATAGACACCAATGGAAATGTGTATTCCGGTCCAGACTCGGCTTACAAGCTTTACTATTACTTAGGCAAACCCAAATGGCATTTATGGTATAAAAGACAAAAATGGTTTAAGGTTTTTAGTAATAATGCGTATAATCATATCGCAAAAAACAGGAGTTTCTATTATAAGGTAACTATACTTTTATTTGGAAACGATCCTACAAAACCAAAGATCTACTGGTTTTACTATGTGCTCCTTTTAATATTGATTTTAATCTCCATATGAAATTTTTAAAATCTTATTGGGTCTATATAGTGGCTGCAATTATTACGATTTTCGGACTAATAACAGGCTGGTATTTATTTATTTTCTTCGCGATTCCATTTGCTTTATTCCGCAGATGATTGTCCGCTTTTATTCCGGTGAGTAGTTTTCAACCAATTTATACTAGATGGTAACAGTCATGCTGTCAAGACGCTTAGGAGTTTCAGCATCCCATTTATTTGGAGTTGCGACCCTTAAACAATTTACCATTGACGAATTTCAAGAAGTCTGACAACACTCCTTTTAGTCGGTAATAATCTGTTTAATTTTTTAAATTGTTCATTTTTTTGTTGTGCTTTCCTCTCGCTTCACTCGTCGGAAGCAATCAAAACGAACCAAAAAAAGGACACTTTTTTGTAGGTGTTTCCAATTATGCTCCCGCATAATTAGAACCGTACTTCCACGGCTAAATTTTCTCCAAGGCTTCGAAAATTTTACGCCGTGGAAGCACTACACTTGCAAAAAAGAAGTTCTTAAGAACATAAATATAATGGTAACCATAATACGTCAAAAACCTACGCAAGATCTTTTATTTATCTATGATCTTAGGGTGAAGTGACCATTTCAAAAAGAATAATAGGTTATTGGATTTAAAAGGGATATACAAATTCAGAACTAATTATTCCGACAAATAATATATAAGCTGAGTTAAATTTATACTAAACATTAAAAGCAATTTGCTTTTAGAAATCCATGGCAGTAACTTTCCTTATAAATCTAAAATAAAATTGAAAATGAAGGACTACGGGACACTTTCTCAGGCTATAAATATATTGAAATTGGAAGAAGGATATGAATTCGATTTTAATTTAATGGATGAAAAAATCGAATTAAAAGCTGAATCAAAATCTTATCATCCAGACGATTTTGAAGTAGATAAAGTATTGAGATTTGAAGGAATGAGCAATCCAGATGATAATGCTATTCTATACTGCATTCATACTAAAGATGGTAAAAAAGGTACTTTGGTAGACGGATACGGAATTTCTGGCGGGCAAATATCTAAAGAATTAATGGCCAGACTTGATCTTAAATCGGGTAGAGAAACAAAATAAGCTCCCGTTAAAGTTGTATTAAACCCAATTTCAAAATTGGATAGCATCACTTACTATCATATTTTTGTATGATAAATTAACAATCAATAAATAAAAACTATGAACTATTTAGGATTAGACGATAAAAAAACTGCCAAAACTGTTGAGGAACTTAATATACTATTGGCAGATTACCATTTGTATTATCAAAAACTTAGAAATTTTCACTGGAATGTAATCGGGAAAAATTTCTTCGATCTTCATGAAAAATTTGAAGAACTTTATGAAGATGCTAAATTAAAAGTAGATGAAATTGCTGAAAGAATTCTAACCCTTCGCTATCAGCCGGTTAGTAATTTAAGTGATTACCTAAAATCTTCTGATGTAAAAGAATCAAAATCTGATCTTTCTGATTCTCAAATGATAAAAACATTGCTGGAAGATCATGGTACTATTCTAAAGCAATTAAGAAAAGTTGCTGATTTAGCAGATAAAGGTGGTGATGAAGGGACTATAGATCAGATTGGAGGATATATTGGAGAGCTGGAAAAAACTAGCTGGATGCTAGATGCATGGAAAATGAAAACCAACGACACTCATAAAACACTATAATTTATAAATCAATAGATGTCCAAAGATTTCAGTTTAAATGAGTCTATTAGAGGTATTTGGGATAAAATGGCCTCATGGCTAGATTCATTAATTCTCAACCTCCCAAATTTTATATTAGCTACGATAATTTTCGTGATATTTATATTTATCGCAAAGTATGCCGCAAAGCTATTAGATAAAATACTCAAGAGAAAAGGATCTCAAGATTCTATAAGGCACATTTCAACGAAAGTTGCAAAGGTCTTTATAATACTTCTAGGGTTCTTTGTCGCCTTAGGACTTTTAAATTTAGATACAATTTTAACTTCTGTACTTGCCGGTGCTGGGGTGATTGGTCTTGCCATTGGACTTGCTCTTCAAGGTACACTTAGCAATACCTTTAGTGGAGTTATCTTAAGTTTTTTACCAGAATTGCAAATTGGCGACTGGGTGGAAACTAACGGATTCGCAGGAGAAGTTATAGAAATTAATTTAAGGAATATCGTTGTTAAGGAATCGGACAATAACTATGTGATGATCCCCAATTCTAAGATAATAGAAGAGCCGTTCAAGAATTTCACTAGAACTGCAAGATCTCGAGTTATGGTTAATTGTGGTGTGAGTTATAGTAGCGATCTTGAATTCGTTCAGAAACTAACTACTGAAACTATGCAAGCTCTTTTCGCGCAAAGGGGAAATGAAGAGGTAGAGTTCATGTATGGAGAATTTGGAGATAGCTCTATTAATTTTGTGGTTCGTTTCTGGACAGATGTTACTAGGAATCGTGATGTATTGACGGCAAAGAATAAAGCTATCATAGCAATTAAGAAAGCTTATGATCAAAACGGAATCAACATTCCATTCCCTATCAGAACTATAGATTTCACTAATAAGTTATCTATTAATGAGCCTAAAAAAGAGGAGTAAATCTAAGATATTTTTCAATTAAAAAAAGCCCTTGCGAAATTCGCAAGGGCTTTTTTTAATTCTATATGCATATCCACTTTGCGTCCTAATGGATATTCTAAACTTAAAAACGCAAAATTTTTGTTTCCCCCGACCTTAAAGGGAGCAAAATTTTAGAATTATTCAAAATTTTGAGAATATGACCAGCCTTTAGGGCTGGGGCAAAGACATATTCGGCTATGGCATATTAAAATTAACTTTTTGTACTGTTTGCGGATATACGTAAATTCAACTAATAGCGCTTAAAACTTAAATCCGAATCCGAAAGTAAACCTCATATCTTCTTCACTACCAAAGAGACTGAACTTAGCACTCAATGCTTCAGCGCTATTAATCCAAAGTCCTCCTCCATAGCTGTCATGCCATTTTTTGCTATCGCCTGCTTCTGTCCAAACCCTTCCAAAATCGAATCCTCCATATATTCCAATTTGGAATGGTAAGAAAGAGGTCTTAAATTGATTAAAGCTATAACGCAAGTCTGCTCCAGTCGCAAAGGCTGTTTTACCAGAAAAACGTTGTTGTCTAAAACCTCTTAATCCTGAATCATCACCTAATGAAGCGGCTTGATAAAACTCGTAGTTTTCTCCAATATTAAAATGTGCTTGTACCTGAGATTTTAAAACTAGTTTTCTGTTCTTTGAAAGGGAATTATAAAAGCCCAGATGAGGTTTTATATATCCAAAATGTCTCTCAAGATGTTCAAGATTTAATTTTCCTCCTCCATTCAATTCAAATTTCATTCCTCGTGTAGGATTCAAATTATTATCATAACTCTCATATCTATAGGTTGCATCTAAACCACCAAAGAATTTTCTTTCAAAAAAGCCTGGATCATTAGGCATAAATTCTTCAGAAATAAATCTACCCTCAGTATCATCAACTTTGATTCCTTCAAAATTCGCCATATATCCAAAATAACTTCCGAAGGGTGATTTTCTAGCGAAGCCAAATTTGATTCCGGCTCTTCCTATTTTTGTCCTATTATAGTCGTAATCCAGATCATCATCAAAATTTGAAGTTTCATTTCCGAAGCCAAAGAAATTATTTGAGGCATTAGGACTAGAAAAATTAGCACCAATCAATAAATTAAAATTCCCTAAAATTTGAGCAAATTCACCTTCATAACTTGCATCAAAACCATTAGTGGCAAAATAATAACCAAGACTATAAGTATTTCTTGTGGTGAATGGATTTCTCTTAAAACCATTCACAGTAGAAACAACCTTCAAGCCAATTTTAATTCCTTCGTCTGGGTTGTAGCCAAAGCCTGGTAATAAAGATCCAGATTTAAACGTCTTCTTATCTTTATCAAATGTATTCTGATTGTAGTTATCTCTAAACCGGATTTTTGCTTTCCCTTTGGACTCTACAGTACTAGGTTTACTTAAATAATCGTAGATCTTAACCTTTCTACCGCTATTCTCTTCAACATTATAAATATCGTTGTTCTGCCCTCCAATAACTCGTACAAAGATCAAATTTTCATCTACTTCTCCTGTTATATTTATTACATCATCATCATCTAAGGCATATAACCAAATTTCATCTGTATCTGCTTTATTATAAGTCTTATCACTTACCAGATCTGCTTTTTTACCATCTTTGATCCTAGAGATAGTTATTCGAGTTTTACCTTGGTCTAAACGCTCAATATCTACAAAATCATCTTTATCTGTTCCCGTAACTATGGCCAATTTCGCCATATAATCGTAATATCTTTTAGCGATATCTACAATATTCCCTCTTCTTCCCTTCAGGCTTTTTACAATAAATTCAGTCGTTTCGTTTCTTGTTATCTCTGGTAGTTCTAAAAACGCCTCATCAATTATTTTGTCGGTCAAATTCTTCTGAATAAATTCAGCTTGTTCTATCCACTCCTCTCTTCCTACATTCTGAATTAGTGTTCTGTCCATTCCCGTAGTTGCGGTATTGAACCATTTTACATCTTTAATATCATCACCGTACACAGCGAATTGATTTGCAAATCCAGATAGACCTCTTAAGGTTCCAAAAAATGCACCATCAAAATTCGAAAAAGCTTGATCGCGATCTCTAGGAATAGGTAAAAATCGTTTATCCCCCTCAGCGGTTTCTACTTCTGCCCATTTCCATTGATCTTGATGTCTATCCCAATCGCCAATGAGCATATCAAAAACTCTAGCCTTGATGTATGCTTTTTCGTCCAGGAAATATTTCTCGTCTTTCCTCAACTTCTCTAACATATCTGAAGTACTTAGAATATCTTCCGTTTCCTCTCCAAAAGACTTCATATTAGTCCAATCATCTTCTGGCCTTTCCACGATCATATACAATTCATCTCCAAAATCTGAATTATATTCTTCTAAGGCTTTTTGCTTAGGCACATAGAATAATTTAGGATTTGTATGGAACAATCCAATGGCATCTGATAGTTTTGGAACTGCCAAAAACGCGTATGGATGTGCTGCTGTATAAAAATCCTGAATCACATTTTCTGCAATTGTATTCTCTAACTGGTCTTGTACTGGAGTGTCCTTAAATGCTACAGCTTGTAAGAATTGTACAGCACTCTTTTTAAGACGGCGCATATTATAATCTCTACCTAAACTATCTTCTAATCTAACTGATATTGTTTGGTGCCCACCTCCTTTAATTACAGGTTTTAAACCACCATATAATGTATCTAAATTCGCGACTTTTACAGATATCGGAGTTCCATATAGATCTCTGTATCGCTGACCCCAAACACTTTCGTATAATCCAGTTTTTTCTGTTTCCTCTTCATTATAAATTGAAGTAATAATAGTTTCAGGGAATTCTGTTGGTAAGTGAGAAACATCATAGGGTCTTGGAGCAGAAAAAACTTCTTTCTGATACAATAATTTAGCCTTGTTATTTTCATTCCCATAAAAACTAACCCATGAAGAGCCATCTTCAAAAACATCATAAACAGCAAAACCTTGATCTGGATATGCAAAATAACCGTCGTTACTTAAAACAGCATAAGATCCTTTAGAGCCAGATCCAGATACAATCTGTTTCACACTGTCATGCTCTATATATTGTAAAGAATGCTCATGCCCTGAGACAAATATTAGTCTTTCTGAACCTTGTGCAATAGTTTCCAATCTTTTTACAAGGGATTTATACCTTTCATTTTGCGCATCTTGAATAGAGACTCCCCCACTGGTTCTTATTAAAGCAGCTAAGGATCCAAGTATAGGAATAGGGATTTTCTTTTGTGAAGGATAAATGTGTCTAGTAAACTCGTACTGTCCGCCATGAACTCCATTAGTATATAATGGATGATGCAATGCGACTATAATTGTTTTATTCTGATTTTTTTGTAATTCCGAAGCAAGTTCCAAAAACAAAGCTTCTCTAGTTTTTATCTGGGCACAATCGTCGTTAATAGTTGGATGCCTATCCCAATCCTCCAAGTACCATTGGGAATCTAAAGTTATAAGCTGAATGTTTTCTGAAATCTCGATTACATCCATACCGCATCCGGTATTTGGAGCCCAGATCAAATTATCTTTCAATTTAGATTTCAAATAATCTCTCTCACGCTCTAGTCCTTTTATGCCCTCGTTATACCAATCATGGTTACCAGGAATAACAACTACTTTCCCTTCATATTTTTCGAATGCATCTAATTGAGCATCCAATCTATACTCGGCATCCTCGCGCAACGGGCTATCCTTTGGTGGCATCCCCACGGGGTAAATATTATCTCCTAAAATAATAGTATAGTTATCTGTTACTTTAACAGAATCCATATAACTTTTAAGGGCAATCAATCCTTCAGAACTTCCTCCTGGAGGTGAGTACCCAGCATCTCCCAAAAGATAAAAAGATTTCTCAATTTTCTTCTCTTTAGGATAATCAAAATTTTCCGTTGGTTCTCCCACTCTATATTTCGGATCGTAGGTAACACATCCAAAAAATAACAAACTGGCGACTAAAGTTAGAAATATGTTATTTTTTTTCATAAAAATTTAAAAGGCATTTTTTTTTGGTAATTTGGCTCCATATTAAATAACTATTTCCATGACAGAATTGGTAAAAAAGGCAGATAAATTTGTCCTAGATTTATTTAAGGAAAAACTTCCAAATACATATATATATCATAATTATAGCCACACAAAGCGGGTGGTTAAAAGTACTAAAGAATTAATTGAGAATTCGGAAATAAATGTTAAAGAAGAAGGGGTATTGCTCTTATCTGCTTGGCTTCATGACACTGGATATACTGTAAAATTTGAAGGTCACGAGGAAGAAAGTGTGAAAATTGCAAAGCAGTTTTTAAAGGACAATAATGTAGATAACGATACTATAGAAATGGTTTCAAAATGCATTATGGCAACCAAATTTGAAACTGTTCCAGAAACTAAATTGGAAAAAATTATTAGAGATGCAGACTGTTCTCATATAGCTAAAGATTATTTTGATGAAACCAGTGAGCTGTTAAGGCAGGAATTACAACTTTTAAACATACATAATTATTCCACTGAAGAATGGTTAGCCGAGAATGTTACTTTGTTTACAGATAAGCATCAATACTTTACCGAGTATGCTTCAGTGGAATGGAAAGAAGGTAAAGACAATAATCTTTCAGAAATATTAGAAAAACAGACAAAAAAGGTTCAAAAGCTAAAGAAAGAAGAAACTAAAGCACGTCTTAAAGCAGAATATAAGAACAATAATCCAGAGAGAAGTATTCAGAGTTTATTTAGGGTAACACTTCGAAACCATATAAAGCTAAGTGATATCGCAGATACAAAAGCAAACATTTTGCTTTCTGTAAATGCCATTATCATTTCACTTGCCTTAGCGAATATCATCCCAAAATTAGATGCAGTTACCAATAAGCATTTATTGATCCCAACCTTGATCTTGGTGATCTTTAGTGTAGCTTCTATTATTTTATCTATTATGTCTACCAGACCAAACGTAACCACAGGGGAGTTCACTAAAGAACAAGTAGAAAGTAGAGATGTGAATCTATTATTTTTTGGGAATTTTCATAAAATGCCCTTCGAACAGTTTAAATGGGGGATTAACGAAATAATTAAGGATAAGGATTATGTATATGAATCTCTTATGCTAGACCTCTTTCTTTTAGGAAAAGTATTGCACAGAAAATACATGCTTTTAAGACTTACTTATACCGTATTTATGGTAGGAATTATAGCTTCAGTATTAAGCTTTGTGATCGCTTTTTATCTTAAATGATCTATAAGGCCATCATAATTGATCGCTTTCTCAAAAGCATTATCATCCGGGTGATATAAAATATTTACCCGGATCGCTTTTAACCCGATTACTCCTTGCACATCCTCTAATTCCAATAATTCCACTTCATCTCCAAGATATTGCTTTATCTGAAGGTATTTAATATACCTTAAATATTCTCGCTCATCACTGCTTTGAGAATAGACAATAGAGATCTTCCCTTTTTGAGTAATTCGCTCTTCGGTGTTTTTAATAAAAGCCTTATCTATTCGTTTTTTTATGATCTCATAACGTGCATTATAAGTGCCGTCCACATCAAATTTCTTCTCATCCATTCTATATCTAATGGACAAAGTACTGTTAAACACCAATATTAAAGAAGCAGCATCTAATTGAATTGGGGTGTTTGATTGTAGCTGATAGAATTTGTTTTCCATCTCACACATCGTGGCGAGTTGCCATAATCTAAGATTGTATAAATACACCTCATTAAAAGGCTTATTATTGGTTAAGGAGGCTCCAATATAAATATTATGGTCTACTCCATCGGTCTTATAACGTTCAAAATAGTGTGGATATATTTTCTGAGCCTCTACTTGTTTTTTATCAAGTAATCTGGCCATTGTCCTGTTAATTCGCTGCACTGTATCATCATAATTTTTACGATGATTGTAGATGATTCCAGTTTCAGGATTTAATTGTTTTTGGTAATTATCTACTAATTTTTTCAATTCACCCGACTGGCTACTTAAATGTTCCATCAACGGATTAACTTCTTTCTGAAGCAAATTAAAAACCCGTTGTTCGCTTGAAGCATTTAAAGTATCCTTAAGATCATCTTTAAAGTCAGTAATTCTAAATCTTACCTGATCGTAAATTGGCATATTTTCTATTTGATACGCCATATCTATAATATGCTCTATCTCTTCCAGCTGATGCATCAGATCGTCCTGGATCGCAGAATTTCTAGCATCAGAAGAACCAACAATATCTATTTGACCATAGAGCGGATACACATCTTTAAAGGCTATATCCTTAAAGGAAGCTAAGCCATCTTTATTTAGATCTTTAATAAATTGTTTTGCTTCTCTATCAAATATCCATAATACGCTTGGGTGTATAGAAGTACACTCACTCTGGATAACCGCTTTTACTTTATTTTCGAACTCACTTCTATTCCTTTCTACAGAGGTAACTATATACGGTAATATATCGTCCAGTTTAATTGCATTGATACTGTTCAATTCGTTCTTTCTATAAGAAACCAATTCCAAAATACCCCATACCTTGTTTTCTACAGCAATAGGAGCCAGAATACAGCTCATCACATTATTCTTCAGAAGATTTTTTGACAACAAATTGTTATTCGATTCCTTTGCATAGCGTTCTACATTGGTAATTGCAAAATAGGTTTGTTCTTCTATTATTTTTTTAAAAGTTTCATTGCAAACACTCGTTTTACATTCGCTTTCAAGTTTATCATTAAGTATAAAACTAAAAGAATCTCGGTTATCCATTCGTTCAAAGACCATCCTGTCTTTATTGAATACTGTAAAACCCACCCGGATGTCTGGAAGTCTATAAATGGATTGAAAGATTTCTTGAAATTTCAATAATTCTTCTTCATTTGAAGATTCTTTGTGAAGCAATGTTGTTTTTAGATCAGAGATTGCATCGTCTACAGTTACATCGGTTAAATTAACTATAACGAAACCTTTGAAGATCCAACTTAAAGGCGGAAATTTCTTTTTCCAAAACTCTACGTCATCAATATTTTGGATTAAAAGATCTACATCATCTTCAGTGATATCTATTGCATTTTCCCCTTTTTCAATATCAATAAAATCCGCATTTAAAGCGATCCTATAATGCTTTAAAATTCCTGTTTCATCTGGAATATCATAATATAAAGGCCTAGAAAAATCTATTTTATAACCGTAATGATGATTAAGAATAAGGATACAACCATATATATAGTACATATCTTCATCCAGATTCCGCATGGAAAGCTCATAATCGTCCCCTGCTTTTTCAAGAATTTTTTTAAATCGCGCAGAGGTATTAAAGATCAAATTATGAAATGGTAATGAAGCTGCCTTGATCTCATTTTTGGATAAAATCTTCGGAAAAAGTTCATCTAGCAAGATCTTGATTACATCCTTAAATTTATTCAAGTCGTTAGGGTCATCGATTCCCTCTTCCAATTTAGGGAAGGAAGAAACATAATCTAAAACTTTTACCATATATTCTTTAGAAATACTACTTTGCTCCTCATCTAAAAGATGCCTGTATTCTTCTATAATCTTATGGAAACTTATTTTTATATCTAAAGGAAAATCCTGAAGCTGATTTTTCATAATCTTGTTTGAAGCTTAAAATTACTATTTCTTTTAGCGCGCTACTTATCTGCCCTTGAAATTAACATTTTTTTACAAACTTATATAAACTATCCAAGGTGAGTTATGTATTTTTGCTTAAAATATACTTAAATGAAAAGACTTTTAGCAGCTATAGCAGTACTTAGCATTCTTGGATGCAACAAGGAAAAAGAAGGATATTCCATCTCGGGGGATATTAAAAATGTTGAAGACGGAAAAATGATTTATCTATCGGAATTAGATGCAAATAATCAGCCTACAAAAATAGATTCTGTTGCAGTAAAAGATGAAAAATTTACATTAGATCTGCCAGAGGTTACAAATTCTAATTTAAACTTTTTAAATGTTGACGGAGCTAAAGGAGGTGTTTTATTTATTTCAGAAAATGAACCTATAGAATTCCAAGTATATAAAGACAGTCTTCCAACATCCACCGTTAAAGGTGGAAAAGAAAACAAGCTTTTATATGATTATTTAGGCCATATTAAAGAGCTAAATACAAAGGTGATGAGAATTAGAACCGACCTTCGGGCTCAAGCTACAACCAGTCGGGATTCCTCTGCAATTGCTAATCTAAAAAAGGAAGAAGAAGGACTTAGAAATAGCGACCTTGCTTACAAGAAAAAGATAGCAAAGGAAAATTCTGAAAATTTTGTGGCACTTTTAGTTCTTTCAGATATGATAAATGTAGGAGCTCCTGCAATTGAGGTAAAAGAACTTTATGAAGGGCTTTCTGAAAATTTAAAGCAAACTTCAATTGCTAAAATGTTAAAAGAAAACTTGGATAAACGAAGCATTACCGAAATAGGTAGTAAAGCTCCTGAGTTTACCGCTCCAAATCCACAAGGTGAAGAAATTGCACTTAAAGATGTTTTAGGTAAAGTTACTTTAATTGACTTTTGGGCTGCTTGGTGTAAGCCATGTAGAGTAGAAAATCCTAATGTTGTAAAAGTGTACAATAAATATCACGATAAAGGCTTCAATATCATAGGGGTTTCTTTAGACAGAGAAGGCCAAAAAGACAAATGGATAAAGGCTATAGAAGAGGATAATCTAACTTGGAACCAGGTTTCTAATTTAAAATTCTGGAATGATCCGGTTGCACAATTATATAATGTAAGAGCCATCCCTGCAGCATTCTTATTGGATGAAAATGGCGTTATTGTAGCTACCAATCTTAGAGGAGATGCTTTAGAAGCTAAGGTGAAAGAGTTAATAGAGAAATAATTCTAATTCTCGAATCTTAACAAGCACATTTTAGTCTGAGCCTGACGAAGACTCAATGTGACAAACTAAATGTCCAGCTGAGACCCGTGATAAAAAAATTTATCTAGCGTAGTAAATTGACGATTGAAAGATGCTGAAACTCCAGAAGCGTCGGGACAGCATGACGGCAATTAAAAAAGTATCGTCACCCTGAGACCTGTGATAAAAAAAATTATCTAGCGTAGGAAATTGACGTATGATGGTTCTTAGCGGATTTATTGTTTTAAGAACTTCTTTTTTGCAGTGTAGTGCTTCCCCAGCGTAAAATTTTCGAAGCCTTGGAGAAAATTTAGCTGGGGAAGTACGGTTCAAATTATGCGGTAGCATAATTTGAAACACCTACAAAAAAGTGTCCTTTTTTTGGTTCGTTTTGATTGCTTCCGACGAGTGAAGCGAGAGGAAAGCATAGCAAAAAAATGAACAATCTCAAATATTAAACAAATCATTACCGACCAAAGGGAGTGTATTCCAGATTCTTGGAATTACGTCAATGGTAGCTTGTCGAAGACTCAATTGGACAGAACTAAATGTCCAGCTGAGACCCATGATAAAAAAAAATATCTAGCGTAGTAAATTGACGTATGAAAGATACTGAAACTCCCGAAGCGTCGGGACAGCATGACGGCAATTAAAAAAGTATCGTCACCCTGAACTAGTTTCAGGGTCTCTTATCTGGGGCAATGAAAAATACGGCAATGGTAGCCTGTCGAAGCTTCTTTCAAATTAAAAAGCACATTTCGACAAGCTCAATGTGACAATTACAAAAAATGTCATTCCATCATGAAAGCTTTCTGGAGAGGAATCTCTTTAGAGTCTAGAGATTCTTCACTCCATTGCATTTCGTTCAGAATGACAATATCAAAATTGAAAAGCACATTTTAGTCTGAGCATGTTGAAGACTCAATATAAAAGAATCAAATTTAAAAAAACCAATCTCGATCTGTCGCAGTAATTATCAGGATTAATGAAAGTGTAAAGACAATAAAAAAGGCTTCTGAAAAATCAGAAGCCTTTTTACTTTTATCTCAAAAAAATAAGAATTATTTCAATTCAAACGCCACAGTAACTTGTGCGTTTATTTCCATTTCTCCCGGCGCAATAGTTTCTTGTTCTGCAGAATCTGAGCTCATTTTCATTTCGTTCATTCTATACATAGGAGGGAAATTGCTGGTTTGCCCTTCACTAATGCTAATAGCCCTACCTATAGATTGATCTAGAGCTGAAGCATATTCTGAAGCTTTATTTTTAGCATTTAAAACTGCCTTTTTTCTAGCTTCGGTCATATATTTCTCCATTTCAGAAGATTTGAACTGTACCCCATCAATCCTGTTTAAGCCAGCTTTTAGCAAGCCGCTCATGATCTTCTCGTAATTCTTTAAATCATCTAGTTTGATAGAAATAGCCTGATTTGCTACGTAACTATAGGTCTTATTGTCGTAATTATAGTTTTTGTTCAAATTCACATAATCGGTTTGAATGTTTTTTTCCGGCACCCCTTCAGATTTTAAATATTTGATCACCGCATCTACCACGGCATCATTTTGTTTTTTTACCTCTTGAGGGTTATCACCATCATGCTCTATTCGAGATTTTATAACGACCTCATCTGGTATTACTTTCACTATCCCTTCACCGTTAACCGTAACAGCTGGAGTAATGTTATTGATCTGTTGTGCCTGAACCGCAAAGGTTCCTAAGGCAGCAAATAATATTAAAATTGATTTCATATTTTTAAAGCTTTAGATATCTATAGACATTACAAGAAGAATACCACGTTATATCTTTCCTGCTTTTTGAAGAACAAACAAAATTAAAATGGGGATTGCAAGAAGAATTACCATTAGTAAATGTTGCTCAAAGATCCACGGAGCAAGCACCAAGGTTAATACAAAACCTCCTACTGCACCACCAAAATGAGCATCATGCCCAATATTACCAAGTCGCTTTTTCATCCCGTAAATAGTATATAGCAGGTAACCTATCCCGAAAACATAAGCTGGAACCGGGATAATAAAAAATAAACCTAACATCATATTTGGCCTTAAGAGAATTGCCGAATACAGGATTCCCATTACCGCGCCACTAGCACCTACAGCCGTATAATTGAGATCATTTTTATGGAAGAAATAACTAAGTAGATTTCCTAAGATCAAACTTGCCAAATACACAATTATAAAACCAATGGACCCAAGATAATTAATCACCACATTAGCAAAAAAATAAAGGGTAAGCATATTCACAAATAAATGAGAGGTATCTACATGTAAAAATCCAGAACTAAAGATCTGGTATTTCGCTCCGGCTTTAATATCGCCAACATTAAATTTATATTTTTCAAAAAAGGCTCGGTCTTTAAAACCTTTAAATGAAATTAAAACATTTACCGCAATGATAAAAATAGTTATCAAGCTTAAATCTCCCATAGATACTTACGTTTAGTGCCAAATATACCATATATTTGCCTAAATTTTTTGTTGATGCAGCGATTAGTTTTTTGGTTAGTCTACCCTTTTCTTTGGATAATTTCTAAATTCCCATTCTGGCTTTTTTATAAGGTTTCAGACCTCGTGTTTTTTATCGTTTTTTATTTAGTTGGTTACAGAAGAAAAACTGTGATCAGTAATTTGAAACTGGCCTTACCTAATAGATCTGAAAAAGAGTATAAAGAGATTAGTAAAGGATCTTTCAAGCATATGTGTGATATGTTTCTTGAGATGGTAAAAAGCATTTCTATTCCAAATAATGAGTTAAAAAGGCGTTATACCTTTACGAATATTGATGAGATCCGGAGAATACGAGATCTAAATAAAAGTATCATCCTTATATGTGGGCATTATGCAAGTTATGAATGGATAAATGCTTTGCAACTTTATGGATTAGACTATAGAGGATATGGAATCTATAAAAAGGTGCAAAATCCATATTTCGATAAAATGGCTAAAGATATTCGCCAACGTTTTGATGGGGAACTAATCACATCTTCTCAAGCTAGCAAAACTATAAAAAGCAATCAGGACAAAGGAATTTTAGGAGTTTATGCCATAGTAGCCGATCAATCTCCAAAACTGGGACAAGCAAAAACTTGGACTAAATTTATGGACGTAACTGTTCCTATTTATATGGGATCGGAAAAATTAGCTTCAAATTTAGATATGGCGGTAATGTATCTTCATGTGGAAAAGAAAAAAAGAGGATTTTATGAAGCTAGCTTTATTCCAATAACCGATAAAGCCGGACAAGAACCTCCCTTTAAGATCACCAATAAATTTCTAACAGAACTGGAAAAACAAATTAAAGAAAAGCCAGAACATTATCTTTGGACACATAAAAGATGGAAACATAAAGATGCTCCCATCCCAGATGGTGCCACAATTTTTCCTAGAAACTAAGCCACTAACGCTTTAATTTCTTCTATCATTTTTTGTGCTAGAGAATCTGCTTCAGCCTGAGATTTTGCTTCAGTATAAATTCTAATTATTGGTTCAGTATTAGATTTTCTTAGATGTACCCAATTTTCAGCAAAATCTATTTTCACACCATCTACCGTAGAAATTTCTTCAGATGAATGGTTGTTTTTTACACTTTCAAGAATAGCATCTACATCCAGTTCTGGAGTTAACTCAATTTTATTCTTACTCATGTAATACATTGGACAGCTTTTCTTTATTTCAGAAACAGCCATATTCTTTTCTGCTAAATAAGTTAAGAACAAGGCAACTCCAACTAAACTATCACGCCCATAATGAGATTCCGGGTAGATAATTCCACCATTACCTTCACCTCCAATTACGGCATCGCTCTCTTTCATTAACTCCACAACATTCACTTCCCCTACTGCACTTGCTCTATAGGTGTTCCCATGTTTATTGGTAAGATCCCTAAGCGCTCGGGATGAAGATAAATTACTCACCGTATCACCAGGAGTTTTACCTAGCACGTAATCTGCACAGGCAACCAAGGTGTATTCTTCACCAAACATTTCCCCTTTTTCGTCTATAAAGGCCAATCTATCTACATCTGGATCTACTACGACCCCCAGATCTGCCTTTTCTTTTGCAACTAACTTACAAATATCGCCCAAGTGTTCTTTTAAAGGTTCCGGATTATGAGGGAAATGCCCGTTTGGCTCACAATATAGTTCTATTACCTCTACTCCCATTCTTTTTAGAAGAGCCGGAATAGCAATCCCTCCAGTAGAATTCACTGCATCCACAACTACTTTAAATTTAGCTTTCTTTACGAGCTCAGCATCCACAAGCTTCAGTTTAAGAACCTCTTCAATATGTCTATCTATATAATCGTCTACAATCGTAATCGTTCCTAGATCATCTACCTCAGAAAACACGAAATCTTCTTTATCGGCGTAATTCAAGATCTTAACACCTTCTGCTCCGTTCAAAAACTCCCCTTTATTATTCAGCAGCTTTAAAGCATTCCATTGTTTAGGATTATGACTAGCAGTAAGAATAATCCCGCCATCTGCATTTTCCAAAGGAACAGCGATCTCCACCGTAGGTGTAGTAGAAAGACCGAGATCTATAACATCTATTCCCAAGCCTACCAACGTATTCATTACCAATTGCTGGATCATAGACCCGGAAATTCGTGCATCACGGCCAATTACAACCTTTAATTTTGGTTTTGTATTTTCATTTTTAAGCCAAGTACCATAAGCGGCTGCAAATTTTACTGCATCTAATGGAGTGAGATTTTCTGAAGGCTTCCCTCCTATTGTTCCTCTAATTCCTGAAATTGATTTTATTAAACTCATATTATTTTGTATTAAGTATCTTCTGAAGAAACCTCTTATTAGATTCTATTTTAATTTATTTGAAAAGTAAATTTTAGCAAATATACATGGCTAGATAGGTCTTCCCCAAATGTTAACATAAATTAAACAGGAATTCGCTTCAATCCCTCATTGAGGGTTTAACCCGCCTGACCGGCTGGGCAGGTTCTCCGTTCCTATAATTATTGGAGTACCTCAAAATATTTTATAGAATTTTCCTTTATATACCTTATGGGCTTGCCCCAAGATTCTTGATTTACTACCTTGTGGTGATGAATTATCTCGCACATATTTACCTTTCGCAGGAGATCAAAGAATTAACAATAGGAAACTTCATCGCAGACTCTATTAAAGGAAATAAATTTCAGCATTTCCCTGAAAAAGTAAAAGATGGAATTATTTTGCATCGGGCGTTAGATACTTTTACAGATAAGCATCCAACCGTAAGAAAAAGTACGCATAGATTATTTGACCCTTATAGCCATTATAGTGCGGTAATTATAGATATTTTATACGATCATTTTTTGGCAAAGAACTGGGAAGACTATTCTAAAGTTCCACTATTTGATTACACACAAAATTTTTATAATTTACTGAAGGATAATTATGAAATCTTACCATTAAGAGTGCAGCAGTTCTTGCCATATATGATCCAAGATAATTGGTTATACAATTATGCAACAATAGAAGGAATTGGGAAAATTCTTTATCAAATGGATCAGCGAACTAAGAATAGATCAAAAATGCAATTTGCAACCAAAGAATTGCAAATATATTATCCTCTTTTTGAAGCTGAATTCAAAGCGTTTTTCAATGAAATAATAAAATATTCTTCTGCTGAAATTCAGAAATTAAATTATACCTAAACCTATGAAAAAATCCATTTTACTTATCATATTCAGTTTGTTCTTGGCCTGCAAATCTGCTCCGCCAACTATTTCTGAAAACATTTCAGCTCCTGAAGTTGGATTGATCACAGAGAATGCAATGGTAGTCTCGGCTAGAGCTGAAGCTTCTCAAATTGCTTCAGATATCATGAAGCAGGGAGGAAATGCTTTTGATGCGATGGTTGCTACAGAAATGGCACTTGCTGTAAGCTATCCCTTTGCCGGAAGTTTAGGTGGTGGCGGATTTATGGTTTATAGAAAAGCAAATGGAGATATAGGAAGTCTGGATTTTCGAGAAAAAGCACCGCTTGCGGCTTCTAAGGATATGTATTTAGATGAAAGTGGAAATGCAATTTCAGAAAAAAGTCAGTTAGGTAGTTTAGCTATAGGAGTTCCAGGTACAGTTGCCGGAATTTTCTCTGTGCATGAAAAATTAGGTTCCCTTCCAATAGAAACCATTTTAGCTCCTGTTATCGCACTGGCAAAAAAAGGATATGTAGTATCTGAAGGCCAGGCGAAAAGTTTTAATAGCCATCAGGGACTTTTTGGGCAGGTTAATAAAACATCCATTTTATACACCAAAAGCTTTAAAACTGGTGATACCGTTAAAAATTTAGCACTCGCAAAAACGCTTCAGAAGTTAGCAGATAATGGGAGGAGTGAATATTATGGAGGAAAGACCGGGGAAATACTAGTCGATTTTATTCAGGATAATGGTGGGATTATCACTTTAGAAGATCTCAAATCTTACGAAACAGTTTGGAGAAAGCCAATCACTTTTAATTATAAGAATTTAAGAGTTATTTCTATGGCTCCACCTTCCAGTGGAGGGGTTGCATTGGCACAGATCCTGAAAACTGTAGAGAAATTTCCCCTTCAAGAATTTGGTCATAATAGTTTAAAAACAATTCAAGTTATTACAGAAGCCGAAAGACGGGCTTACGCAGATAGGAGTTATTATTTGGGTGATCCAGATTTTTATGATGTTCCAGTTGAAAAGTTGACTAGTGATAGCTATCTGGATGTACGTATGGAAAATTTCAGCTTTGATAGAGCAACACCTTCGAACAGCTTAAAACATGGCGCAATTCCAGGGTACGAAAGTTTAGAAACCACCCATTACTCTATTGTAGATCAATTTGGAAATGCGATCGCTGTTACTTCAACTTTAAATGGAGCTTATGGCTCTAAACTATATGTAGAGGAATTAGGCTTTTTTCTGAATAACGAAATGGACGATTTTAGCGCAAAACCTGGAGTTCCAAACATGTTCGGACTTATTGGTGCTGAAGCGAATTCTATTGCTCCAGAAAAAAGAATGTTAAGCTCTATGACTCCAACAATAGTAGAAAAAGACGGCAAATTTTGGATGAGTGTTGGAACTCCAGGAGGTGCAACAATTATCACTTCGGTGCTACAAACAATTCTAAATGTTTCAGAATTTGGAATGAATATGCAAGAGGCAGTAAATGCTCCAAGATTCCATCATCAATGGCTGCCCGATGAGATTAGGTTTGAGCCAAATTCTTTCGATAAAGAAATGCTGCAAACTTTAGAAGAAAAGGGGTATAATATCAATGAGAAGGATTCTCCTATTTTAGGCAAAGTAGATGCTATATTAAAACTACCTAACGGAAATCTTGAAGGCGGAGCAGATAGAAGGGGGGATGATACGGCAATTGGGTTTTAAAGTTTATTGAGAACATAAATAAAACGGATTAGGATCTTCAAGTTCGAGAAACACAAAACCAAACTCATAAGCATGTTCTATTCTAAAACAAAGTGCCTCTAATGGAATATAATGTTCTACACCTTCTCTAATCGTAAACTCTATGGGTAAAGAATTACTTACTAAATTATAATACTGCATGGCATTTTCTTCCTCACCTCTTTTGGGAGCCATTAAAATTATCTTGGAATCTTTACCTCTATTATAGTAACTGCTAAATATTCCAAGGTGTAATTCCCAACAGGTAATAACAATTTATGACCATTAGAAGTATTCCATGTATCTATGAACTCGTCATTATTAGTATCCAATCCCAAAGGATCCATTCTAATTCATGAAAGCCAAGTTTGCTATTTCCATAAAAACAGTTTCCTTGACTGTCTTTAAGCGCCATGCGCACATATTTTAGTTCTGAATTGGAACAGGCAGCCTGTTTTATCGATAAATCACCAGATTGCATGCTACGCGAAGTTTCAATTGGTGTCACTCCAAGAGATAGAATTCCCATGCCGATAGGATCATCAGCAATAATTACCGAATCATCGCTGCTACTGCAGCTTACAAATAAAAATGCCACACATAAAATCAGCGGGTGTGTAATGACAAACTTTTTCATGATTAGCTATTTTAAATCATTGTCGTCCGACAAAAGATATAAGATCGCTGCGCTGCTAGATTCAAGACGTAAGACTTTATTCCAACTAATTGAAAATCACTATTTTAATATGTATAAATTTTTCAAAAAAGAAAAAATAATTCTGTGTTCCAATAGCAAGCTCTTAAACATTGAAAACAGTCCTAATCCAGGTTAATTCTAGCCTCACCGAAATCCTGAATTTTTTTACCAGACAATACTAATTTTAAATTAAACATTGTCATCAGGAATAAGAATTATATTAATCCTGAGATTGCAATAGAAGTTATCTAAACATCTGTGTTTAAAAGGGGAGTTTTTAAAAGGAGGGAAATGGAGGCTAGGAAAACTAAGAAGATAAGACCTCTAATATTGATTACTAAAAGTAATTAAAATCAGTTAATTAGTAAAGGGGCCCGTATTTTGAATAAAATTTTAATTCTGCAGCGTAAATCTTTCTACAAAATTTTACAGAGAAAACTCTGTCCTTCGGCTTTTTTAATAGTAGTGTAGATTTATTTCACAATGGTTTATGGATCAATCTCAAAAGTTGTGTGTGAATTGAAAATGTAGTTCGATATTTGCCAAAAAAAGAGGTTTGGATAACTACCTAGATTTAATTAAGCTTGTATTGCCACAATTCTTAGTGGATCATTTTGAT
>NZ_VORY01000017.1 GCF_007997295.1 Gillisia hiemivivida
TTAAGAACTTCGTCTCTTAAAACTTACATCATATTCTCACTAATCAAGGAACTTTTTGTGCCGCTAAACGCGGCTGCAAATATACCAACTTTAAATTCATTCCGGCAAACTTATTTTAAACTTTTTTAAAGTTAATTTCTAACTCTAAAAACGCTTGAATCTCCCAGTATACAATGAACTTAGCCTCCAAATCAACTACTCGTTGATCGCTTAGCGGGTGCAAATATACGCCCTCTTTTTTCTTTACCACAAGCTTTTCTAGAAGTATTTTTGAAAATAATTTTAATCTTTTCTTAATAGTTTGGTACAACGGGAGTTACCGGGAAAGTTTTTTTCTTCATTTACGGGACTGAAAGGTTTTTAATATAATAAAAGGTATCAGTGATGCCCGCGCGTTAGGGATTGAAGCGGTAGCTCCCAATGGAACTTTGTGGAATTGGGACTACAAGCATAAAGCCCGGCCCCGAGTTTTACGAGGGGAAACGCCCAAAGAAATATGAGAAATAACCATAAACTACCTACCTGCAGTCCATTTATTGGTAAGCTCGTGGAAATTAAAATCCAACAGACTAGGTTGCGGCTCTAATATTTTAGATTGAAAAGAGCGTTGTAGGATATCTTCTATTAAATAGTCTTCTTGATTGGATTCTGGATGATACTCTTCTTTTAACGATATATCGAATAAACTGGCAGTGGAATTATACCAGAAGGCACGCCAACCACTTTTTAGTTCTTTAATAAGACTGTAGGCCGTTACTCCGGTTTGCCTATGGACAAGTTTAACCAGGATCTGACCTTCGGTGTGGGTCAACTTTTTAAGTTCTGCAGAAAATTGATCATCGATATAATTCTGCACTATTTTAGTATACCTCTTTCTATCTCGTTTAGATTTAATTTGATCCAACCTAGATTCCAACTCCAACAAACGTTCTGAAGCTAATTTGGCATAAGGATATACTTTTCGAGTCTTTCTCCTTAATATAAGGTATTTCCTGCGATCCAGATCTGACTTGAATTTTAGTTTACCTAGAATAAGCACCTCATCTAAATCTATTGTTTCACGGACTAGTGTATCACCCACAACAATAAAATACTCCTTTTGTATAGTATCTTGTTCTTGAATAGTGTCTCGCTCTGGATTCTTAGTTTGACTCCATGCATTTAACAGAAGAAAAAAGAAAATATATGTTAGCTTAAATTTCAAATCGCAATCTTTTAATTTTGAATACCATTTACTAAAACCATTCCAAATTTACAATTATTGCACTTGCATAAAATTTTATTCTTATTAAATTCGTACTAAATATTATGTATTCTAGCTCTTTTTAGCTTATACTACGAAGGATACTAGTTTCCAGAAAATTTTTAAAAACGGTAATTTAAAAGAAATAATAAAACAAACTATGACAAAGAAAGATCTGCTTGATGAAAAATCTATGGAGTTCCTTGAGAAATATCTAAACAACGCCTCCCCTACAGGTTACGAATGGGAAGGACAAAAAATTTGGATGGATTATCTAAAACCCTATGTAGATGAATTTATAACCGATACTTATGGTACAGCAGTGGCTGTTATTAATCCTAAAGCTAAATTTAAAGTTGTTATTGAAGGACATGCCGATGAGATCTCATGGTATGTTAATTACATTTCTGATGAAGGCTTTATATATGTAATAAGAAATGGAGGAAGTGATCATCAAATAGCTCCTTCTAAAAGAGTAAATATCCACACCAAGAACGGTATTGTAAAAGGTGTTTTTGGATGGCCTGCTATACATACCAGAAATAAAGAAAAAGAGGAAACTCCCAAATTGGATAATATCACTATAGATGTTGGTTGTACTACCAAAACAGAGGTTGAAGAATTAGGAGTGCATGTTGGTTGTGTGATCACTTATCCAGACGAATTTTTTATTCTTAATGACAACAAGTTTGTATGTAGAGCATTAGATAATAGAATGGGTGGTTTCATGATTGCTCAGGTGGCAAAACTTTTAAAGGAGAATAAAAAGAAACTTCCTTTTGGACTTTACATTACTAATTCGGTTCAAGAAGAAATTGGTTTACGTGGAGCCGAAATGATCACTCAGCTTATTAAACCAAATGTGGCAATTGTTACAGATGTAACTCACGATACCACTACCCCAATGATCGATAAGAAAACAAATGGATTTGCGAAAATTGGTGCCGGTCCAGTTATTTCTTATGCGCCTGCTGTTCAAAATAAATTAAGAGAGCTTATAATAGATACGGCTGAAAAAAAGGATATTCCTTTTCAAAGAAGCGCGTCTTCTCGTGCCACAGGGACAGATACTGATGCTTTTGCTTATAGCAATGGCGGAGTGCCATCGGCTCTTATTTCTTTGCCTCTACGCTATATGCATACTACCGTAGAAATGGTGCATAGAGACGATGTAGAAAATGTTATCAGATTAATCTATGAAAGTCTTCTAAATATTAAAGACGGAGATACTTTTAGTTACTTCGAATAAGAATTATTAGTTCTCTAAATCTTTTTAAAACGGTTGCTTCTATTATAAAGAAGCAACCGTTTTTGGTTTATTGAATTTTCACATATAATTATAATCTGTTTGTTTTGAAACCGTTTATATTTAAATAAAAAATCAATGACTTTAACAAAAGATGAAATTGATGATCTAATAAATGATCCTGAGGAGGCTGCAAGCATTGCAAACCTCATCTATATCTCTGAAGCTAATCTTAGTGTGACGCGAAAAAAATGTGGTCGCGGCTATACCTATAATAGAAATGGGAAGAAGATCATGACTGGCCGGGAATTAGATAGGTATAAAAGCTTGGTTATTCCGCCAGCATGGAGAAATGTGAGAATATCCCATCTCAAAAACGGACATCTACAAGTAGTTGGTTTGGATGATAAAAGTAGAAAACAATATATGTATCATCCCACCTGGTCTGAATTACGGAATAAAACCAAATTCTTTAAAATGATCACTTTCGGAAATGCATTAACCAAAATCAGAAAAAAGGTAGATGAAGATCTAGATCAATCTATCATGAATGAACGTAAGATCTTAGCTTTGATAATTCGCTTAATGGAAGAAACACATATTAGAGTTGGAAATGAATACTATGCTAAAGAAAACAAGACTTACGGATTAAGCACACTAAGAACCCGACACGTAAAAACTTCTAAAAGCAAGATGAAATTTGAATTCGTTGGGAAAAAAGGCAAGGAACATTCAATTACAATTACCGATAAGAAACTGATAAAACTGGTAAATCAATGTGAAGATATTCCAGGCTGGGAACTATTTAAATTTTATGATGAGCATGGAGAGAAACATTCAATTGATAGTGGAATGATAAACAATTATATTCAGGAAATTAGCGGGGATAGCTTTACAGCTAAAGATTTTAGGACATGGGCGGCTTCAAAAATATATTTTGAGACGCTGCATGAAATCGGATATAAAGAGAATGAAAAAGAAAATGCAAAAGCAATACTAGAAGCTATAGATGCAGCAGCAGAAGGGCTTGGGAATACAAGGGCGGTTTGCAGGAGCTATTATGTACATCCATTTATAACTGAAAATTATGAAAATGGAGAGATCGTTCCCTATTTTGAGAAAGTGAAAAATACAGATAAGAAGAATGATATATCTCTTTCCAGTTCAGAAAAGGTATTGTTAAACATGATAGGTAAATATCAAATAGAATTAAACGACATATCCCCATAATTTTCTATATATAAATCAAGAACCTCGGGGCAAGCCCACGAGGGATGTCCCGATGGTTCGGGAGGAAAATACTTTTAAAAATTCGAGGTAAGCCCGCCTGAATGAGATTCTTCTCGGGCAGGTCTCGGGGAATTAAACCCTCAATGAGGGATTAAAATATATTTGGCTGGCATACTTTTAGCAAGTTGAACTATTCAAAATCAAGTCTGGCATGTCAAAATATTTATATTTTATTATATTAATTTCTACTACTATGATCTCCCAGAACAGAAATTTAGAATGGACAGAAGAGTTTAATGGAAAAAAGATAAATACCGATATTTGGAATTTCAAGAAAGGCTTGGGCCATAATAACGAAGAACAATATTATACCTCCAGAGCTAAGAACATTCGAATTGAGGAAGGAATGCTAATTATTGAAGCAAGAAAAGAAAAATTTAAAGGATCTAAATATACTTCTGCTAGAATAAATACAATCGGCAACAAACTTTTTAAATATGGTAGAATTGAAATAAGAGCAAAATTATCTGAAGGAAAGGGAACATGGCCAGCAATTTGGATGTTAGGAGAGAACAGGCAACGAGATGGTTACCCTGCATCCGGTGAAATAGATATAATGGAACATGTAGGAAAATCTCCAACCGAGATTCATGGAGCTATTCACTATCCAGAATTAGATAATAAGAAATTGAATTCTTCAGTAAGTAGTTTTGAAATACCTTCTTCTAAAGACGGTTTTCATAGGTATGCTATTGAATGGGACCAAAAAAGTATCAATTATTTTATAGATGAACAGCTGTTTCACTGCTTTACTATTGAAGATGCCGAGAGAGAAGGGCGAGAGAATATCTTTAAAAAACCATTTTATCTTATTATAAATTTAGCTCTTGGAGGAAATTGGGCCGGAGAAATAGACGATTCCATTTTTCCAGCCCGTTTTTATGTAGATTATGTAAGGTATTATCAGTAGATAAACTTTGAAACCTATGTATTTCTATGTTTTAAGTAGTCCAAAACGTTGCTTTCTATGCGAGCTTCTATATTAGAAAGATCTGCTTTCTCGAATGGGAATCCTGTGATCTTTTCATAGAGTTCTATATACCTTTCTGAAACTGTATCTATATAAGCATCACTCATTTCTGGAACTGACTGACCTTCTAAGCCTTGAAAGTTATTTTGAATAAGCCATTGTCTCACAAATTCTTTAGATAATTGTTTCTGGATCTCTCCGTTTTTCTGAAGCTCTTCATATCCTTCAGCATAAAAATAACGGGAAGAATCTGGGGTATGAATTTCATCTATCAAAACAATTTCTCCATCTGCAGTTTTCCCGAATTCGTATTTAGTATCTACAAGAATTAGGCCTCTGGAAGCAGCAATTTCACTTCCTCTTTGAAATAGTTTGTTAGTATAATCCTCAAGAAACTTATAATCTTCTTTAGAAACAATGTGTCGCTTTAGAATATCTTCTTTTGAAATGTCCTCATCATGATCGCCCATTTCAGCTTTCGTTGCTGGAGTTATAATAGGATCTGGGAATTTGTCGTTCTCCTTCATTCCATCTGGCATAGAAACTCCGCATAGTATACGTTTTCCTGCTTTATATTCTCTTGCTGCATGGCCAGATAAATAACCGCGTATTACCATTTCTACCTTAAAAGGCTCACATTTTTTTCCCACCGCCACATTAGGATCTGGAGTTGCTTCCAACCAATTAGGAACTATATCTTGAGTTGCAGCCATCATTTGTGTTGCAATCTGATTTAAGATCTGACCTTTATAAGGAATACCCTTAGGCATTACCACATCAAAAGCAGAAAGCCTATCTGTTGCAACCATAACCAAAAGGTCATTTTCTAAATGATATACTTCTCTAACCTTTCCTTTATAAACTTTTTGCTGTCCTGGAAAATTGAAATTGGTATCTATTATAGTATTCTTCATGAAAATTATAAAATCTCAACAAAGAGATCGTTTTATTATTCTATTGAATTAAATTGAATTCTGAAATTAATTTTCAGCGTGTTCTATTTTCTTGTATGCTGCAATGATGCTTTTAACCAGCTTGTGTCTTACAACATCTTTATCATCTAAATAGACCATTCCAATACCTTTGGTATCTTTAAGTACAAGTAATGCTTCTTTTAAACCAGAAACTGTCCTCCTTGGTAAATCTATTTGCCCTGGATCGCCCGTGATCATAAATTTTGCGCTTTTCCCCATCCTAGTGAGAAACATCTTCATTTGAGCATGAGTGGTATTTTGCCCTTCGTCCAAGATCACAAAGGCGTTATCTAAAGTTCTCCCACGCATAAATGCTAAAGGAGCAATTTGAATAATTCCTTTTTCTATAAAAACCTCCAATTTTTCATGCGGAATCATATCTCTAAGCGCATCATAAAGAGGTTGCATATAAGGATCTAGTTTCTCTTTAAGATCTCCCGGTAGAAATCCTAGGTTTTCCCCTGCTTCAACAGCAGGTCTGGTTAGAATAATACGTTTTACCTGCTTCTCCTTAAGTGCCTTTACGGCAAGTGCCACGCCCACGTAAGTTTTTCCTGTACCTGCGGGACCAATAGCAAAGACCATATCATTCTTCATGGCGAGTTCTACCAACTTTCGTTGATTGGCAGTTTGAGCTTTTATTAGCTTACCTCCCACTCCATGTACTAAAGTTTGTCCGCTCTCTGAAGAGGATGAATACTCATCTCTTCCATTACTGGAAAGAACGCGTTCAATCACATTTTCATCTAGGGCGTTGTACTTAACAAAATGATCCATTAACATTGTAAATCGCCTATCAAACTCCTCTAGCATGTCTTCATCGCCATAAACCATGATCTTGTTACCACGAGCAACGATCTTTAATTTTGGATAATACTTTTTGAGAAGTTCAATGTGTTCATTTTGTTGTCCAAAGAAATCTCTTGGACTAATTTCGGAAAGTTCGATAATGAGTTCGTTCAAAAGCAGTAGGTTTAAAGTTAGATTTTTAAATCATTTATAGTTTTTACTGGAGTAACAATGTAAGATTTTACTTGATGAAATTTGTCTATTTTTATATAAATTTAATCAGGATTTGGATGAAATAAATTTATCTTCGCCTGTATTACAAACTTACAATAAATAACAAGCTTCACCTTTAAAAAAATATCAACAATTGCCTATGGCTATCATTACTTTAACGACAGATTTTGGGGAAAAAGATCACTTCGCTGGAGCCGTTAAAGGTACTATCTATTCAGAAATGGATGATGTACGTATTGTTGATATTTCGCATTCTATCTCGCCTTTTCATATTACAGAGGCTTCCTATATTATAAAAAATGCCTACAGATGTTTCCCTAAGGGAAGTATTCATATAATCGGGATCGATTCAGAATTAACTCCGGAAAATAAGCACCTTGCTATATTACTGGACGATCATTATTTTATATGTGCAAACAATGGTATTCTTTCTTTGATCGCTTCAGAAATCAAGCCTGAAAAGATCGTAGAGATCAATATCCATAACACGGTAGAAACCAATTTTCCAGTTCTGGATGTTTTTGTGAGAGTAGCTTGTCATATCGCTCGCGGAGGCACCTTGGAAGTAATTGGAAAGTCTATAGAAAAAATTAAATATTTAAAAGAGATAGAGCCTTATATAAATTCTGATAAAAATCAGATTGTTGGCCATGTGCTTTATATAGATAATTATGGGAATGTTGTAACCAATATTACACGGAAGATATTTGAAAATGTTGGGAAAGGCAGAAAATTTAAGATTATGGCACGAACGGCAAAATTTTCTAATATTTATACCACCTATAGTGATGCTATAGATTTTAAACAGGAGAAAGATAAACGCGAAGAAGACGGAAAAAAATTGGCCATCTTCAATTCTGCTGGATATATAGAACTTGCCATTTATAAAAGTAATCCTAGCACTGTAGGAAGTGCCTCTACCCTATTTGGACTAGAGCTTAGGGACACGGTAACCATAAAATTTGAATCTTAGATGTTTATACGAATAGTAAAAATGGGCTTTCAGCCAGAAAAAGTTGAAACCTTTTTAAGCGATTTTAAATCTATAAAAACCAAAGTGAGAGGTTTTGAAGGTTGTCTTTTTTTAGAACTTTACAGAGATAAAAGCAATACAAATCAGTTTTTTACGTATAGTTATTGGGAAAATGAACAAGCTCTAGAGAATTATCGAAATTCAGATCTTTTTAAAGTAGTCTGGAAAAACACCAAACAATATTTCAATCAGAAACCAGAAGCCTGGAGTGTAGACAAATTAGTGAGTCTAGACTAAGAATATAGGTTAGAAAAATAAGCAGCATTGATAGCCATCCTCAACAAAGAAATACGATCCTTTTTTTCGGCTCCAACCGGCTATTTAGTAGTTGGAATGTTTTTGACGCTTTGTAGTCTATTTCTGTTTGTTTTTACTGGCTCTTATAATATTTTAGATAACGGATTTGCAGATCTTAAACCATTTTTTGATCTCGCACCCTGGATCTTTCTTTTCTTGATCCCTGCCATCACCATGAAAAGTTTTGCTGAAGAAAAGAAGCAAGGCACCATGGAACTATTGCTTACCAAACCTATTGGCACCTGGAATCTAGTAACTGGGAAATTTTTTGGAGCTTTTATAGTGACCTGTATTGCCATTCTTCCTTCTCTATTATATGTTTTTACAATTTATAAGCTTGGTGATCCATCTGGAAACTTAGACATTGGCGCTACTTTAGGCTCTTATTTTGGGCTTTTGCTATTAGCTGCAACTTATACCGCCATAGGTGTATTTGCTTCAGCTTTTACTAGTAACCAGATCACAGCTTTTATAGTCGCTGTTTTTCTATGCTTCCTATTATTCTTTGCTTTTGAAGGAGTTGCCGACTTTAAAATATTTGGAGATTCCACTTATGGGATAGAGTATTTAGGAATGAGTTATCATTATAAAAGCATGAGTCGTGGGGTAATAGACACTAGAGATATCATCTATTTTATCAGTCTAATACTCCTGTTTATCTCATTCAGCTATTTCAAGATCTATTCAACAAAAACTAACACCTAGCTCTTGAAGAATTTGACAAAATATAAGTGGATTTTTATAGTGATCTTAGGATTGCTATTTGTGAATATCATTGCCTCCAAAGTCCATTCCAGGTTCGACCTTACTAAGGATCATAGGTACACCCTATCTCCTGCTGCTAAAACTATTATAGCTAAAATTGAATCGCCTATAATAATCGATGTTTTCTTAAAAGGAGCTTTTCCACCTGAATTCAGAAGATTACAAAATGAAACCAAGCAATTTCTAGAGGAAATGGCTGCTTATAATTCCAATGTAAAATTCAACTTTATAGATCCATTGGCAGAAGGTGATGATGCGAATGCTGTGGCTCAGGAATTTTACGAATTAGGAATGACGCCTGCACGTATTAGTGTGATGGAAAATGGAAAAGCAAGCGAATCTATTATTTTCCCCTGGGCAATAGCTAATTTTAATAACAAGACTGTAAAGATCCCATTGCTTAAAAATAAGTTGGGAACAACAGATGAGGAACGCGTAAATAATTCGGTTCAGCAAATGGAATATTCCTTTGCAGATGCCATAGGGCAATTGGTAGAGCCCAAAAAGAAAAAGATCGCCATTATGCGCGGAAATGGAGAGTTGGGAGATGCTTATATCGCCGATTTCATTAAAACTATTAGACAGTATTATTTTGTTGCACCATTTACTTTAGATTCTGTTGGCAATTATCCTAACAAAACTCTGGAAGATCTAAAAGAATTCGATCTTATAATTGAAGCTAAACCCACACAAGCGTATTCCGAAAAAGAGAAGCTGGTCTTAGATCAATACCTTATGAGTGGAGGGAAATCCCTATGGTTGGTAGAGCAAACTGCTATGGAAAACGATAGTTTGTTCAATCCGCGTGGAAGTGCTTTTGCATTGCCAAGAGATCTCAATTTAAATGACTTCTTCTTCTCTTACGGCTTACGCATTAATCCTGCCTTGGTGAACGATATTTATTCGGCGCCCATCGTTCTGGCGAGTGGAAATGGAAATGACACTCAGTTTTCTCCTTATCCCTGGTTCTACAGTCCGCTAACTACTTCTCCAAACGCACATCCAATAATCAATAATATAGAAGCGGTAAAATTTGAATGGGCCAATCCTATAGATATTTTAGGAAACGACATTGAAAAGACCGTACTCCTTTCTAGTTCTCCTCAATCCAAAATAGAAGGAACTCCACGAGAAATAAGTTTAAAATTATTGAATACTCCACCAGATCTTTCCACTTATACCGCAGGGGAATTACCATTGGCTGTATTATTGGAAGGAGAATTCAAATCTGTTTACAAGAACAGGGTAAAGCCTTTTGATCTGAATGAGGCTATAGATAATGGAAAACAAACCAAAATGATAGTCATCTCAGATGGTGATGTTATAAAAAATCAGCTTCAGAAAGGGCAGCCTTTAGAGTTAGGCTTCGATCGATTTACAGGAAACACCTACGGAAATAAGGAGTTTTTGCTGAATTCTGTAAACTATCTTTTAGACGATTCAGGATTAATAGATATTAGATCTAAAGAAATAAACATCGCTTTTTTAGATTCTGAAAAGACAGCTCAAGAGCGTGAAAAATGGCAAGTTATAAATCTTGTGATTCCGTTACTATTGTTAGGAATTGGTGCTTTTGTCTTTACCTACTTCAGAAAAAAACGCTATTTAAAAAATTAGACTTTTGGTTCATAACTATTAGTCAAGATTAAATATTAACAAAATTCTATACAATATTTTCAAGAAGCCTTTAATTTCAAGGAGTTGACATAAATAATTTCATTTTTTCTGTTAATAAAATATCACCTATTACACTTCAGTTTTTAAAGGATTAAGATATATTTGTATTGATTAAATAACCGTTAGATCCATGAAATTTATAGTATCCAGTACGTATTTATTAAAACAGCTTCAAATATTAGGAGGCGTTATTAACAATAATAACACCCTTCCTATTTTAGATAACTTTTTATTCCAATTAAAAAAGGACGAATTAACGGTATCTGCTTCCGATCTAGAGACTACTATGTCTTCAAAATTGAAAGTAGAATCAGATTCTGAAGGTTCTATCGCTGTTCCTGCAAGATTGTTATTGGAAACCTTGAAAACGTTCCCAGAACAACCACTTACTTTTGTAGTAGAAGATAACAACACCATAGAATTAAGCTCCAACCACGGGAAATATGCCTTGGCGTATGCAAATGGGGAAGAATTCCCAAATGCTGTGGAATTGAGTGATCCAAGCAGTACTATTATTCAAGGAGATGTACTAGCTATGGCAATTAGCAAGACCATTTTCGCTTCTGGAAACGATGATCTTAGACCTGTAATGAGCGGAGTGTTCTTTCAATTCTCTACAGAAGGTTTAACTTTTGTAGCTACAGATGCTCACAAATTGGTGAAATATTCCAGAGAAGATGTAACGGCTTCTCAGGCAGCAGAATTCATTATGCCTAAAAAACCTTTGAATCTTTTAAAAGGAATTTTAGCAGGAAGCGAAACCGATGTACTTATTGAATACAATGAGTCTAATGCAAAATTCATTTTTGAAGACACTCAATTGATCTGTAGATTGATCGATGGGAAGTATCCAAACTACGAAGCGGTTATTCCAAAAGAGAACCCGAATAAATTGGTGATAGATAGAAGTCAGTTCTTGAGCTCTGTAAGAAGGGTATCAATTTTCTCAAATAAAACTACTCACCAGGTTCGTTTAAAGATCGCTGGTGCCGAGTTAAATATTTCAGCAGAAGATATAGATTACAGCAACAAGGCTGAAGAACGTTTAACTTGTTCTTATCAAGGTGACGATATGCAAATTGGGTTTAACTCTCGTTTTTTAACCGAGATGTTGAATAACCTAAATGCAAATGAAGTTCAGTTAGAAATGAGTTTACCAAACCGTGCCGGGATCTTAACTCCGGTAGATGGATTGGACGAAGGTGAAAAGATCACTATGCTTGTTATGCCGGTAATGTTGAATAGTTAGAGGAGTGAAGAGTGAGGAGTGATAAAAAAAGTAAATTAAAAAAAAGTCTGCCTTTGTGGCGGGCTTTTTTTTAATTTAAATGTGAACTTTTTCTTTTCGTCATGCTGTCCCGAAGCTTCGAGAGTTTCAGTATCTCAGTAATTTCAGATGAGATCCTGCAATGAATTACCATTGACGTATTTTTCGTTGCCCCAAATAAGAGACCCTGAAACTAGTTCAGGGCGACGATACTGTTTTAACTGCCGTCATGCTGAACTCGTTTCAGCATCTTTCAAACGTCAATTTACTACGCTAGATAATTTTTTTTATCATGGGTCTACCATTTGACGTATTTTTCGTTGCCCCAAATAAGAGACCCTGAAACTAGTTCAGGGCGACGATACTGTTTTAACTACCGTCATGCTGTCCCGAAGCATCGGGAGTTTCAGCATCTTTCAAACGTCAATTTACTACGCTAGATAATTTTTTTTATCATGGGTCTACCATTTGACGTATTTTTCGTTGCCCGAAATAAGAGACCCAGAAACTGGTTACCATTGGCGTAATTCCAAGAATCTGAAATATACTCCCTTTGGTCGGTATTGATTTTTTTAATATTTGAGATTGTTCATTTTTTTGTTTGTCCAAATCCCGATAGCAATCGGGAGAAACAAAAGAAAAGGACACTTTTTTGTAGGTGTTTCCAATTACGCTGCCGCATAATTGGAATCGTACTTCCCCGGCTAAATTTTCTCCAAGCCCGCCTGAACGGAACGGGCAGGGCTTCGAAAATTTTACGCCAGGGAAGTACTACACTTGCAAAAAAGAAGTTTTTAAAAAAATAAATCAGCTAGAAACAATCATACGTCAAAAACCTACGCTAGATAATTTTTTTATCATGGGTCTCAGTATGACGCTTTTCTACTTTTAGAAATTGTTCTTTTAAGTTTAATATAATTCTGAAAAAATTACTTTATAAACTCAATAGAAAGTGGATAGTTAGGTATTTCCCCATTGCTAACCTTAATAGCATTTAAGATCGGGAAAAGGATAGCTACGATACCAATACCAATTAACAGAAATATACCTAATCCAAATAATAGGATCAATGGAATACAGAAAATGGAATAAATAAATATACTGATCTGAAAATTAAGGATCATTTTGCCATGGGCATCCATCCCAAAGACTTTATCTTTTTGGGTGAGCCAAATTACTAAAGGCACTATAAAACCACCTATCAATGTAACCAGGTCCAGTAACTGACTTAAATGTGTTAATACTAATAATTGATTGTCTTCTCTCATGATGTTTGTTTGATTGATGAATATATCCTATAAGTAGTGAATTTAAGAAATATGTTACAAGCTTAGGATTAAACAAGCTCTCATTTCTTTACTATCTTTGCCGCATGATTTTAAACGATACCATAGTAGCTTTGGCTACCCCATCTGGTTCAGGGGCAATTGCAGTGATACGTGTTTCTGGTCCAGAAGCAATAAATATAGTTTCCCCACTTTTCGTGGCAAAGTCTAAAAAAGAATTAAAAAAGCAGCCTACACATACGCTTCATTTAGGAAATATCATTGACGGAGCACGTATTATAGATGAAGTCTTGGTATCTATATTTCATGGGCCTAAGAGTTATACGGGAGAACATACAATTGAGATCTCTTGTCACGGAAGTCAATATATCCAACAAGAGATCATTCAGTTATTAATTCGGAATGGGAGTCGCTCTGCGGAAGCAGGGGAATTTACTTTAAGAGCTTTCCTGAATGGAAAAATGGATCTTAGTCAGGCTGAAGCTGTTGCAGATCTTATTTCTTCTGAAAATTCTGCGTCTCACCAAATGGCAATGCAGCAAATGCGTGGTGGCTTTTCTAATGAAATTCAGAAGCTGCGTCAGGAACTTTTAAATTTTGCTTCTCTAATAGAACTGGAGCTCGATTTTGCTGAAGAGGATGTGGAATTCGCTAACAGAGATGAGTTTCAGAATTTAGTAACTCGTATCCAACAAGTGCTTAAAAAACTGATCGATTCCTTTGCAGTTGGAAATGTGCTAAAAAACGGAATTCCTGTTGCTATTGTTGGGGAGCCGAATGTGGGTAAATCTACCTTGCTGAACGCACTGCTAAATGAAGAGCGCGCCATCGTTTCAGAAATTGCAGGAACTACTCGTGATACTATTGAAGATGAAATAAGTATTGGCGGAATAGGTTTCAGATTTATAGATACCGCAGGAATCCGTGAAACTCAGGATATAATTGAAGGCCTTGGAATAAAAAAGACCTTCGAAAAGATAAGTCAGTCGCAGGTGGTAATTTATCTGCTAAGTGCAGATAAGCTCGGTCATGCTGAACTTGTTTCAGCATCTCAAGAATCAGAGACCCCAAAATCTCCCGATGCCTCGGGACAGGGTGACGTTGCTTTTACAAAAAATATCCAAGTAGAACTCCGAAAGATCCATAATCAGTTTCCACAAAAGCCATTGCTTATTATTGTAAATAAAGTGGATACGCTAGAACCAAAAGAGTTAGAAAATTTACAACAAGAATTAGAAGTCATCTCTCGAGGAGTTGAGAAATCTCAATACCTACTGCTATCTGCTAAAACGGGAATGGGCGTAGAAGAACTACAGCAAAAATTATTGCAATTCGTGAATACTGGCGAGTTAAGGAACAATAATACTATTGTGACCAATAGCAGGCATTATAATGCGTTGCTTAGCGCTTTAGAAGAGATCAACAAGGTACAACAAGGATTAAATGATAATCTTTCTGGAGACCTTATGGCAATAGATATCCGCCAGGCTTTATATCATTTTGGAGAGATCACCGGAGAAATCACCAACGATGACCTACTAGGAAATATCTTTGCTAACTTCTGTATTGGCAAGTAAACAGTAAATCTTACTTGTATTCATTTGATATCAAATGACATCATATTCTTTTAAACAGGGGCTTCACAGCCTCTTCACTATTTAATTAGTTTTCTCATATTAATCTATTGTGCACCCCGTTATTAAATTTTACATACAAGAGTTACAAAGTGCATTCTAATTCCAGGCCATTCCATTAAGAAACTAAGTTTGAAATAGTAAAATACCACATAGCAGCTGGTTGATTACTTATTTCCTTTGTTTAAATCAGGTTTTTCCGCTGGAAAATAGAAATATTGAGAAATTAGTTTTAGTATATTTACAGAAATCCCTTAATAATTCATTTTATTCTATGGAAAAGAAAATTCTTATTCCTACCAATTTCACCAAACATGCATGGAATACCTTGGTGTATGCTTTAAATCTTTACAAAAACATTCCCTGTACTTTTTTTATTCTGAATGTTTATGAAGCTCCAGCAAGAATCTCACTAAGTAAAAACAATAACACCGAACTGGAAGCAGCAAAGGCTGAATCGGAAAAAGGATTACAGAAGATTCTTCAAGGTTTAAATTTCAGACAAGAAAACGAGAAGCATCAGTTTGAAACAATATCGCGAAATAAAGATCTCGATGAAGCCATGCAGGAATGTATAGATACGCACAATATAGATTTGATCTTAATGGTTTCCCGGGGCGAAAATGTTTCGATAAACGCCTCTTTTGAGAATGAAATTTCAGAAGTGACGGAAAAGGTAGAAAATTGTCCCTTTTTAGTTCTACCCGAACTAATGCAAGAATTACCAGAATCCAACAGAGAAATAGTTTTTCCAACCACTTTTAAATTTGCGTTTAAAAATAAAGATGTTGTAGCGCTTATAGATATGACTATTTATTTAAATGCCAGCATCAGGGTCTTGTATATTGATACCGATGGCAGGCCGCTCACTACAGAGCAGGAACAAAACAGAGAAACGCTGAAAACCCATTTTGCTGAAGTTGATTTCAGCTTTCATAAACTCACGCAAACTACGGCTACTATGGGTGTTCATTTATTTATTGAAAGTAGGGCAAGTAATTTTCTGGCACTTTATAAACGAAAGCAGGGGTTTTTCCGCAAACTCTTTCCAAAGCGAATTAAAGAAGACATCGATTTTAATCCAAAGGTGCCGGTATTGATTTTAAAGGAATTGGAATAGGTATTGAGTCGTAAAAATGAAATTTGAAGCCGCTAAGCTTGAAGAATATATATCCCTGGTTACATAGAAATAGCTTCTAAAATCTTTTTTTAGCTGAAGTGGTTAGAGTTGAGATATTTTTTTAGCTTTACTAGCTGATGTATCTTGCTTATTCGAGTTTCCCCTACATTTCGCGATTTCCAAGAATTTTTAAAATTTCATCATAAACTTAATTATCCATTAGATATATCATGAGTTCCTTAATTTAAACCGAGGTAATTATTTGGTTTTAATTATTAATTAAGGTTCATTAATCAATCCAACGCGAAGGTTTCAAAGATGAATTTACTTTCAAAATTAAATATCCTTAAAGTTTCATGTGCAATTATTGAGATGGAGGGTAAAATTCTTTGTGCGCAACGAAGTGAAATTATGAAACTTCCATTAAAATGGGAATTTCCCGGTGGTAAAAAAGAAAAGAATGAAAGCTATAAAGAATGTCTTAAAAGAGAAATTAAAGAAGAATTAGATCTTGAGATTGAAATAGTGGAAAGACTTCCATCATTTACTTATAGGTTTTTAAACAAGGAGAGAATCAAATTAATCCCATTTAGATGCAAAGCACTATCCCGGGATATCAATCTAACCGAACATCAAGAAATTAAATGGCTTGGTAAGGAACAACTTAAAAAATTAGATTGGGCTGAGGCAGATATACCTATTGTTAATTATTATATACAAAATTATAAATGAGTTTTGAAACAGGTCTCTACGAGCAATTAATAAATAATATTGTATCAAGTAATTTAAATAAAATTGATTCCGAGAAATTTCATATTAGTGAAACATTTCTAGATAAAGAGGAGGCAGCGCAATATTTAAGCATGTACTTAACGGGAATTATTAAGTATGCGCTTAATGACATTAAATCTCCCGATAAGATATTAAAGCAGATTGAACTAGCGAATAAAATAATTAACCTACTAACAGAAGAACTTGGGGATGTTGAATTCTCAAACAATTTAATAGTAAACGAAGGTAGAATTTTACAAGCTATATTTTCCAAACTTGACTTCCCGTATTCCAATCTAAATGATCGTTTAAAAGAAATCACACCATATACCCGATTAAGTCAAAGTGAATTATTTACTGGAAACAATGTTGGAATTTCTTTGGAAAGCGAATTAAGAAAAGAAATATTATCTGCTGATGAAATATATTGGTTAGTTTCTTTTATAAAATATTCTGGAATAAGAATTTTCAAAAAAGAATTAGAAGAATTTACAAATAGCGGAAAGAAATTAAACATCATTACTACATCTTATATGGGTGCAACGGATGTTAAAGCAATTGAATACCTTTCTACTCTACCTAATACAAGCATTAAGGTTTCATATAATTCTGAGCATGAAAGGCTACATGCCAAAGCATATTTATTTATTAGAAACTCAGGGTTTAATACTGGATATATTGGTTCATCAAATTTATCAAGGTCAGCATTAACAAATGGACTAGAATGGAACCTAAAGGTAACCTCTCAAGAAATTAGTCATATTATTGAAAAGTTTCAAAAAACCTTTGAGACCTATTGGGAAGATCCAGAATTCGAATATTACACCCAAGGCTTGGATAAATTAAAATTAAGTAAAGCACTTAAAAGACAAAGTAACTTTGGAACAAATCAAATCACAAGTTTCTTTGATTTAAAACCTTACCCCTATCAAGAGGAAATATTATCTAAACTGCAATCTGAAAGAGTTATTCATAATAGAAATAAAAATTTATTGGTTGCAGCTACTGGAACTGGAAAAACAGTTGTCTCTGCTTTTGATTTTAAAAGATTCAACAAAGAGAATCCTAATTCTAAATTTTTATTTATTGCTCACAGAAAAGAAATATTAGTACAAGCCCAAAGAACTTTCCAACATGTTTTGAAGAATGCAAACTTTGGGGAATTATGGGTAGATGGAATTGAGCCGGTAACTTATAATCAGCTTTTCGCCTCTGTTCAAACCATGAAAAGCAGAATGAGTAATTTAAATTTAGATAAAGATTTTTATGATTATATAATAATTGATGAAGTTCATCATATTAAAGCCAATAGTTATAGACCCATTTTAAAGACTTTTGAACCTAAAATACTTCTTGGATTAACAGCAACCCCTGAAAGAATGGATGGCGGGGATATCACTGAAGATTTTCATAACAAAATTGCTGCTGAAATTCGCCTTCCCGAAGCACTAAATCGGAAGTTGCTTTCGCCATTCCAATACTTTGCCCTTTCCGATACTGTAGATTTAACTAATATAAAATGGAATGGAAAATATGATATATCTGAGTTAACCAAGATTTACACGGAAAGTGACCGTAGAGTTGCTGATATAATAAAAAATTGCGAAGAATATTTGACGGATATAAGGGATGTACAGGCCTTGGGATTTTGTGTTAGTCAGGAACATGCAAAATATATGGCAGAAAAATTTGTGTCAGCAGGATTAAAGGCAGAGTATTTAGTTAGCAACAATAGTTCTTCTCGAGAAGCCATTCGAAATAAACTTTCTAATAAAGAAATCAACTATCTATTCGTTGTAGATATATTTAATGAAGGAGTAGATATCCCAGATATAGACACAGTTTTATTTTTAAGACCAACCGAAAGTCTTACAGTGTTTTTACAGCAATTAGGCCGCGGGTTGAGGCTTGCAGAGAATAAGGATTGCTTGACTGTATTAGATTTTGTGGGTAATGCTCGTCCAGAATATGATTTCGAGCATAAGTTTAGAGCCTTAGTAGGGAAAACTCATACGTCCATTATAAAGGAAATTGAAGATGAATTTCCTCACCTGCCTTTAGGTTGTTCTATTGTCCTAGAGAAAAAAGCTAAAGAAATCATCATTAGAAATATAAAAGAAGCGACTGAATTTAGAAGACCTCAGTTACTTCAAAAGATTAAGAACTTTAAACATGTAACTACCCTTCCTTTAACCTTATTTAATTTTTTAGAATTTCATAATCTAGATATCAGACAGGTTTACAGAAAAGGAAGCTGGAAAAGATTGTGCGCAGACGCAGGCGAAATAAAAGATTTTAAAGACCCACAAGAAAAAGAAATTACCAGCTGTTTGCAGAAAAAATTAATTCACTGTAATTCAATTAGTTATTTATCATTTCTTTTAAAATTAATTAAGGAGAATTTTAAGGATACTATTTATTCTAAAGAAGAAGAAATTATGCTTCTTATGTTTCATTACGATATATGGCAAGAATCTGGTTTGAAACTCAGATTTAAAACCATTCAAGAAAGCTTACAAACATTACGTAATAATGAAACTATGCTTCAAGAGATGGTTGAATTTGTAAAGCACTTAATCGATAAAATAGAATTTATAGAAAAGGACATTGATTTAAAATTTCCTTATCCACTTAAAATACACAGCAAATATAACAGAGAGCAAATTTTAGTTAGTTTAGGTTTGAGCACTTTTGAGAAGCAATCTTCTAATCGAGAAGGTGTTGCACTTCAAAAAGATCTCAATCTTGAAGCGCTTTTTATAACCCTAAAGAAAACTGAAAAAGACTACTCTCCGACTACGATGTATGAAGATTATGCATTAAGTAACCAGCTTATACACTGGCAATCGCAAAATAGTACCGCACCATTATCTCCAAAAGGAGCATCTTATATAAATCATAAAGTAGATGGTAAAAAAATTTTTATTTTTATAAGGGAACAAAATAGTGATGAATACGGATTCACAATGTCATATACATTTTTAGGAGAAGCAGATTTTATAAAATCAAAAGGAGAAAAACCTATGAATATAGAATGGAAATTAAATGAACCAATGCCTTCCTTTCTTTTAAAAGAAAGTCAGAAATTGGCAGTTGGATAATTTCCATTAGTTAAGATAATCCTTTATTCAAAAGAACGATAGTGGAAAAATTATGGTGGAAAACCTGCGTATAATTTCATCCAAATCCAAAACACCTAAACCAATAAGGTTATTAGGTGGTATAATTTCAATTTTATCTCTGAAATCTTTTAGCACTCCTAAATATTCCTGAAGGCCTAATAGTTTAATGCTGAAGAATCTTACAATAACAATAAGGGAGCAATAAAGCCAAGCCTTACTTCATTTCTGTTATAATTAGCTGCACCAAAATTTTCTATAGCATAATTGGTATGATCATAATACCTGCCGATATAAGCGAAGAAAAACCGGACATCAATATTTTTAAATGGACTGTAATATACGGTAGGCACCATTCCATAGCTCGTTCTAAGGTGGTTTCGGTCGCTTGTGAAGTCACTATAGGCGCTGCTGGTCATAAGACTTAATAATCCTGTAAACTTTGGACTGATACGGTATTCTGCTCTTAACCAGTTTTCTATATATCCCGAATCTTCAGCCACTGTATCGCTACCGAGAATATTTGTAACAATACCCTTCGTATCGATCTCTTCGTAGCTGTAATTAAAGTCATACATCAAAGTCAGGTTACGGTTTTGATATTTGTTACCTAAAGTAAAAAAATAGGTGCCTCTTTTTTTTACCTGATTGGAATAACTCAAGCTATAAATGGTTTGAAATTTTTCATTGAAAAAGCTTCCTCGCCAGTTTCCAACAAGTGCCACCGGCCAGTCAGGTTCTTGGATATTTTCTGCAACTACATCCCGATAAAGGTCGTCATAAAGCATGGTACGCGAGTTTAGCACCTGGAATCCGAATTTGTGATGTTTTGAATTTTGGTAAGTAATTCCGACTCCGGTAACAAAAGCCAGGGCATTGCTTTGAATATCATTATATTCCAGAACATCCATAGCCTTGAACTCGTATTCATAACCCCCGTAAAACGCATAGGTCTTTCCCAGTACAATATTAAGGGACGGACTGGCTTTAATGTCTATATAAGCCAATTCAATATTACTGCCCAGTCGATCCAAGGATTGCACATCGCCGCCTTTATTAAAGCGGTTTCTAAAATTAAAGTCCACCCTTTCGTGTAGTTTTGCAGAAATTCCTAGGGCTGTGAACCCATTTTCAAACTGTAAGCCGTTGTAATAAAGATCACTGCCCCTAAAGGTATATGCCTGAAACTCCATTCGCATATCGAATGTGATATTTATATTTTTTAAGAGCTTTTCCTTTTCTATGGAGATAACTGGCTCAGCCAGACTGTCGTTTACCTGCGAGGATCCCATTAGAGGAGTTAATAAAAACAGGCCTATAAAAAATGACTTTATCATAAAATAATAGCTATTTACGATTAAAATTTTAGCATCATTGTGGGCAGAAGTGTCAGCATTCTTAGATGCGTTTGGTTAAATAGTAAAACCTTAATTCTGAAGCACCCATTTAAATTTACTAAATTTTATTGAAATTAGAGTAAGCCAAATAATCGCTTCTTCATTTTTCTGAAGGCTTTTGTTTCCTTTTTTCGATCTGGTATCTAATGTTTAGGGCAATTTTTTTTAGACATAACATCTCAGGTTATGAGTTCTAGTTTAGAAATATTCTGTTGAAAGTCTATTACAAACCCTAGTTCCTCAATCTTTTCTTTGAGTTTCTTGATCTCGTCTTTCTTACTCATCCCAGGCTTCTATAGTTCTAAAGTACTGTGATTTTTGAGCCAGCAATCATAGGATGATCTGGAAACTTGATGTTTACAGGAAGTATGAATAATGGAGATATGTGCCGCGGTTTAACTTCGTAAAATTTTCGATTTCCTGCCAGCCAATTTTAGAAAAAGAACGTGCTCCCGGCTCCATCAAAACGCGGATTGACCACATTATTGAAAATAGACCCAAACCTGTAACGGATCCCAAAACTAGTATAAAATGAATAATTTGAATCGAGCTGTCTCCTTCTGGTTAAAAGATCTTCATTAGAAATATCTCCTTTAGCTATATTCAACTGGTCCCGTTGCAGCGCATAATAACCGCTAAAGTTAAGCGACAGACCCTTGTAAAGACGGAGATCTGCATAACCAGAAAATGTGAGCCTGTTCTTGGAAACATCATGAAAATAATGGCCGTAGGATGCTGAACCGCTTAGTTGCCCCCACTTTTTATTTAAACTTATATCCAGGGAAAGGTTGTGCTTAAACCTCAATTCTTCGGTTTCTAAATAAATGGTTTCTTCGATATAATCGAAATAGGATGGTCCTACTTTATACATCAAACCAACATAATTGCTGTTAGATTCTGAATAAGGAAAGAAATTATATTCTATTGCAGGAGAAAGAGTCCAGGAGGATCTATAATTGCTAAAATCTGATCTAAGAACTTCGATATAACCTCCGGCAGACCAATGATCACCAAGTGACCATACAGTAGTATTGTTTGCCCGGTAATTTTCGTTTGAAAATTCAAAGGCATCTTCCCCTTCCCCAAAACGATTTTTATTCACACTGTAGTTAAGAGATGTTGTAGTTTTAAACTTTTCAGTAATTCTGGATGCTGAAAATCCTGTGCTGAAACTGTTCCTAAAGTAATTCTTATCCCCATTAAGATAACCGTTAAGTCGCGCATTAAATACCCAAAGATTCCACGGATCTTCTTGTTCTTCTTCTGTTCCTTTTCCTGCTTCTCCCTCTTCTTCCTTGAAAGTTATTTGTAAATTTTTTCCTTGCTCTGTTCGGGCAAGATACTTTACAAGACCCAATTTTAGGGTCTGCACCATTTGTTGTCTTTCTTCGTCATCGGTAGCGGTTGCCTGCCTTACGAAAGAAAGTGTATCATTTACCCCAGTGAAAACTTCCCTTCCTGTAAACTGTAAGGTATATTCAAGGCCTCCACTTCCCGTTACCTGAGCATTCGATAAAATAAAAACATTAGACTGGAAACGGTCATTTACATAATCTACAAAGGGAATTTCACGTTTTATAAAATCTTGATCACAATAAGATTGACAGTCCAGAAAAACGCGGATCTTTTTATTATTGCTTTCTACCTGTGAAAAAGAGTATGACAGAGAAAATAAGGCAAAAGCCAGGATGATATATTGTTTCATTAATAATTTTGAGGGAAGTGATAAATTTTTATTTTTATACGAGTAAATATATCAAAAATGCATTAAAACCATCGATTGTATTGAAATTTATAATAAATCTTCAAAAATGGGATCTGCTGCTTAGAGTTTGATCTCTTAAAGCTTTTATTTCCTTACTTCGCGCCATATTAAAACCCAAAAAGTGATAGGAAGAGGATTGCACTTTAACTGGGTTGAATTTTTGATCTCCTGAATTCATGTTAGGATTATGATCGAGAGCTATGATTATGAGGAAAATTATGGACTTATTGTGTGAAATACTTACCGATAGAGAGCATTTCAAGAAATCTGCTGACTTCCCTGAAGATTTTTTTGGAGATTTTAATAGTCTTGGATTAATGAAAACCTTATGAGAAAGAGTCTTCGGTAGCCGGTTGCTGTCTAACGTCGTCTAAGGTTTTACTGCGTTGATTACATGTGAGTATGGATGTTTGAAATATTTTCTTTGCTCTATGATATTAGAGATTATTGAAATTTAAGTTTCTGATGTTATTATCTCTTTTATTGTTTCGAGAAATAAAGGCAATATAAAAAAGCCCTGATTAGAACAGGGCTTCTTTTCATTCATAGCAATTGTCTCTTGGAAATTATTCTATCGGACTTATTACAACGCTCATTATGGTTGAAACATTTGGATAAGTAAATCCATCATCAACAAGATGTACTACTCCATTCTCAGTTGGTCCTGTATTTGGAGCTGGCTGTCTCGGTTTTTGGAATTCCCCTACTCCCGGCTCGGCATTTACCTCAGTACCGGCATCCCATAATTTAAAATGTGACGTAATGTCTCCACTTATTGGCTCCTTATTGGAGTCAAATAGAGCTATCCCTTCTGGGTCCGGAGAAATAAATAAATCGTTGGACTGCACGAACATAGTGGCAAGGTTTAGGAAATCATTATGTTTTGCAGTAATAGTAAATTCGTAAGAGTCCCCAGGAAAGATTGGCCCTTTTGCGTTATCCCCAACTGGTATAGCAAAAATTCCCAAGGAACGAACCTTAGGATCATTTTTTAAGCTCATCGTCAACAATTCCGGAAAACCGTCCTCAGCAAGATTTTCCAAACCTTCTCCAGCTTCAACGCCTACCATAAATAGAGGGGCGCTATTCTTTTTTTGTACTACAAAGGTCCCAGGTGAAAGGATATTAACATATTCTTCTGTTCCTCCAAGGTTGGTAATCGTTACCTTAAATTCAGTAAACGCATTATTCTCGTTGGGTTTAGCTTTGGATTTAGCCTTGGAATTAGCTTCGCTCATGGTGCTGCTTTCTAATGCATCTTCTAAAACTGCGGTGTCTTTGCTGCAACTAAAAAAAAGAGTGCAAATAAAAAAAATGCTTAATAACTTTTTCATAATTTATTTTTTAATGGTTAATAACATCCTTAATTTACGAATCAAATGCCTCATTATAATGGCTTTAGCATCAATTTAGCACCACTTTAATATTACTTTAGCATAAAAGCTTTATCACAATCCAACAAAGATCTAACCGAGAGGAAAAATATTTGACTGTTACATTTATAACTTTTAAAGTTCTGTTTTTAACTTAAAAAAACATTGAGCCTTGCAAACAAATATTTTAAAATAAAGTATGAAGTAAATTTTGCCGAGCTATTAACAATAAATCTGGATGATGATCCTACTAAAGTCTTTTGTTGTGAAGACGTGACCAAAGGATATGTAAAAGCTTCTAACAAGGATCATGAACTTATAAATATAGTAGGCCTTTTTTTAGAACTTCCCTTTTCTATAATATTGCGATGATGGCTATGGCTGTCACTAATTGTAACAGCTTTATACGAATACTTAACTTTTTTCTGAAGATGCCATGAGTTCTAACTTATGTAAAAGCATAGGCTAATATGAATAAAAAAAGTGGCTATATGTGAATATATTTCTGCATCAGTTACAAAAACAGGAATTTCTAATTGGTTTTTTGTTTCATGCGTTAGAATACACAGTATTTCTGTTCGCAAAAAAAGATACATTTTTATTGTTTTTTTGGTGCGTTTTGTTAAGAAAAAATAAATGTGCTGTTTGTGCGGTAGACTTTTTTAGTTCGGATTTTTTTCAGCTTGTAGATAACGGACTTGATTAAAGAAAGTATCGTAGAGTTGGTTCTACTCCCGTCTATTGGTATTATTGGCTTTGTTCTTTTTTAATTGATTTCTAAAATATCACTTTTTTCACAATTACCCGGTATTAATCTAAGTCTCCTTTATCTTTTAAGAAGTCAAATATTATTTTATCAACTGCGGAAACTGAATTAATATCGGCATAGTTCAGCCATTTTATTTCCTCAATTTCATTATTCGCTTTTAGAGTTCCATTAAAGTCTGCCGAATAACAAGTCATTTTAACTATAATTCCATCTTTCATTCCATCAGATTGAGCTTTGAAAGTACCCAAGTATTTATAGGAGTCTGGAATGATCTCCACACTCAGTTCTTCTCGTATCTCCCTGATCAAAGTTTGTTCATCGGTCTCACCTACTTCTCTTTTCCCTCCCGGGAAATAATAGTTGTTCTTCCCTTTAGATCGAGTGCTTAAAACTTGACCACTTTTAATCTTTATCAGGGCTATTTTATCAATTTCCATGTTCATAGCTATATTTTTCAACTACCTATCTACAACAAATTATATAGTAACAAATATAATTTTTAAGATGGCTAATTCCCTGATACACCCTGTAGTTTATTTTCAATATACAGAATCAGCTCTATATTATTTGTGTTAAATAATACGAGTTTTTCTTCCTTTAGTATTTTACACTTTAAAATACTAAATGCTTCTTCTTAACAAGAAAAGAGAAATCACTAATACAAGAGCTTAACAAAGCGGAAATTACAGCAGAAATCCTTACCTTTGCATTTAATTAAAGGAAATGCTGATTTTTGTGAGACTTTCTTAGTCCTTTTGTAACTCAAAATCCATTTAAGCACTTAGATTGGCTGTCCAAAGAATAATTATTGGCTTGAAGAGTAATCATGTTCAAAAAAATTTCTTTTCCTCCTTTTTTTATTATATGTTTAATTATTAAACCTTTAGGCTACATAAATTGTAACCATAGAAATAGCAAATATGGGAAGACCTTCCACTAAACCAAAAGATTTAAGAGACGGATTTTATATAGAAGTTCGAAATAAAAATCAAAGAACGGCCATAAAAATCCGTAGAGATACTAAAGAGCAACTTATACTTGCTATAGAAGAGTATCGTAAAAACAAAGAAGTTACGGTTCTTGGAGAATCCAAGAAAGGTAAAATGATTGAAATTCCTGGGGTAAGCTAGAAGTTATTATTCATTTTTGGAGGTGTACATTCAAATATACACATACAATAAAGGAAGTGCCTTAAAGCGAATTCTTTATTTTTAGACCAAATTGAATCTATACCAAGCAAGATCAAAAAACCTATAGCTTTTCTAGCTTCTGCTTTTTGTAAATCAGCTCCGTCCCTGTAAGTTGCGGTTTCATCTTAAAACTGGAATCTCACGACCAAATAAATTTTGCTGATAAAAATAGCATTATATCAATTTCTGGTACTTAAAAAACAGCTTACAATTAAAAGATCATATTTGATTTAAAAATGATCACGAAGCGGGATGATGGATTTATACTTAAAGGTGCAAATCAAGAACCTCGAAGCAAGCCCGCCCGAACGGTACGGGCGGGCCTACGAGGTATGTCCCGATGGTTCGGGAGGAAAATACTTTTAAAAATTCGAGGCAGGCCCGCCTGAATGTTTCGGGCAGGCCTCGGGGAATTAAACCCTCAATGAGGGATTAAAGATCCTATCATTTAATCTAAGGTCCCATTTGCAATTTAGGATCTACTGTGAATGTTCTCGGTATCTCTTCATTGATCCTGAAGACAACACTATAATTTTCTATTCCTACAACCTTTTTGTTTTTAATTTTTGCGGTTACCACTCCTTTCTTACCTTCTTCTATATAAATATCTTCCATGATCTCTGCACCCGCATCTTCTTTTCTAAAGATAGCTAATACGTCTATGGTCAAACTACTGTTTTCATCTTGAGGCACTGCACTCCACTGAATTTTTTTATTCTTATAAACTTTAGTTAAAAAGTTCTTTGAATAACCAGACCGATTCTCTGTAGTATCTCCCACATTTACAAAAAGCACTTTAGAGTCTAAATTACTATTATTTATACCATCTGTATCTATCACTAAAACTACTTGTACATCTTTTCGCTCCACTTCTATGGTATTATTTTTTACAGTAATAGCCAGGTTATAATCGTTCACATTGTTCAATACGAGATCTTTAGATATCTCTAAAGAATTTTGTGATTTTGGTTTCTCATGTTTGAAGGAGATCAAAACGAGAAGAATTGTTAAAAAACTGGCAGTTCTAATTGTCCTTTTTAATAATGTAGTTGTTTTCATAATATTTGATTTTTGTTGGTTTTATTTTTATAAACAGCTATTAAAATTATTAACTCATTGCAGTGGGTATTCCATTAGTACTTTTTGTACTAAGATCCTTGACACACTCTACAAAATACATGGGAACCATCCCCTTATTCTTTACTTCTATCTTACCTCGTTCTATACAAGAAAAATCACCTTTAACCAATTGATAAGTGTTTTCTGAAATATTTATCTTCCCACTCTCAGAGCATGATTCCATTCGAGAGGCCATATTTACTGTATCTCCCCAAATATCGTAAGCAAATTTTTTGCTACCCACCACTCCAGCGATCAATGAGCCACTATTAATACCAATTCTAATTTCAAATTGAGCATCAAGTCCTTGGTGGTCTCTTTTTGATTTTTCTACAAAATCTAAAATTTCCAGCGCTGCATACATGATCTTTATAGCATGATCTTTAATAGGGAATGGTACTCCTGCTGCACACATATAGGAATCGCCAATTGTTTTTATCTTTTCCAGACCATGCTTTTCAATAATTTTATCGAATTTGGTAAAATAGAAATCTACACTCTTAACCAGTTCTTCTGGAGAGAGGCTTTCAGCATATTGGGTGAACCCTTCAAAATCTGTAAATAAAACACTTACCTCCTTAAATTTTTTGGCTTTTACTTTCCCGGTCTCCATAAGCTCTAATGCTGTTCCCTCCGGAAGAATATTTCGCAACAAACGTTCAGATCTATTTTTCTCTTTTTCTATGATCAAATTAGTACGTCTTATAAAATTGTTTCGCCTATACAATCCAAATACTAGAAGCATTAATAAGAATAATGCTACTAAAACCCCAATCACAATATTTTGTTGATTTTTTTTCTGCTGACTCAGTAGATCTACTTCGGTTTGTTTTTGTGAAATTTCAAAATTGGTACGCAAATTTGCCATCTCGCTTATAGACTCTAAATTCCTTACACTATCACGGTACGTGATAAAATCTTTATAATATTGAAAGGATTTTGCGGTATAGCCTATTTCTTCATATAGTTCTGAAAGTTTTGCGTAGGCAGCGGCTATATAATTCTTAAACCCATATTTCTTTGAGATCTCTAAACTTCTCCTAGCGTATTCAAAAGCTTTTTCTGTGTCTCCTTTTTCAGAATATACATTAGAAAGAGAAACAAGGAATTCTGCTATGGCATTATGTGCATTCAACTCTTGAAGTAGAACGATAGCAGTGTTTAAATTCTCTTCAGCCAGATCATCATTACCCAAACCAGCATTAATTCTACCAAGATTTCCTAAGCTATAGGCTCTTCCTAAAGGATAGTCTGCTTTTTCAAAAATAAGCTCGGCTTCTTTGGTGAAAATCTCAGCTTTCTCTAAATTCCCTAATCGTAGGTATTCGTCTCCTGCATTGAAAAGAGCGCTACCAAGCGGAATTGAATCCTTCCCTTTGCGCAACTCATCTATTCCTTTATTATAATATAGATCGGCATTAGCAGTATTTCCACTTAGGGAGTATACATTACCTATTTCTATATTGGTGTATGCAATTGCCTTGTTATCCCTAATTTTATTTGCATAATTCAGACTCTTGAAATACGCTTTTAAAGCTTCTTTAAAATCACCTTGTAAACGCAAGCCATTACCTAGTTGATGATAACCTGAGTATATCATTTCATCATCTCCAAGAGCCTTTGCATTTGTTATTAATAATAAAGAATATTTAGTTACACTATCAGGATCTACTTCATTATCTGCAATATTGGAGAGCATTTCCAAATCTGTCTGATTCTCTGAATTAGAGTAATAGACGCTTTTTAAACTATCCGATAACTCTGGATTTTGGGCGAAACTGTGCCAGTAACAAAACAAAACTGTTGTAAGAACCAAAAAGTAATGTTGTCTTCTCATCTTTAACAAATAAATTGTTTCCAGTAGATTGATCGCTTCTTTAGCATTTAATAATACATTCAAAATTCTAAGAAGTAGCATGTTTTATTTTATGCTTATAATGCTAATATATTATCATTAAAAATGTGGGGATGAGTTCTCAAAATTTCTTAGGGTATTTTAAATAGGTCGTTCATTTTTAACTTTCAGCCATAAATGGAAATTATAAAATATCTCAACCCTATCAAACATACTGACTCTCAAGGTAGTGAAGTTATAAATATGAAAAAAGAGATTTTCGGTAAACAGCTTTAAAACACTTCTAAATGCACGCTTGTTACTAATAAAATTTAAAATTTTAATATTTCTGAACTATTTTTATTACATGTTTTGATAGATAACATCAGTGGAACTGACACTTATAATATGAATTAAATTAAATTATAAAGCAGTTATTGTGGTAATTTAGTTACATTAGAAGTAGATATTCATGTGTTTTAGAAGATATTTGAACAACCCTATAGTTTAAATTCATTTTCAAGAGCTCTTAATTAGGTCTTTTACGAACCACATATTGTTTATACTATTTCAATTTCATATCTTGTTTATAAAAAAATTGGGACGCATAACAAAAGATTCGGTTAATGGATAAGTTTCTTCCTATTTATAATAAAGTGATTTCCAATTTGGAGCATAATTTACCTCCTTGGTTACATTATCACTGTTTAGAACATACACAACGTGTGTTAGAAAAGGTTATTTATATAGCAAAAAAGGAAAACGTAGGAGAACATGATCTATTTCTATTGAAAATTGCTGCGCTCTATCATGATATCGGATTTATTGTAGATAGAGAAAACCATGAAGAATTAAGCTGCATAATTGCTTCAAAGGAATTGATGGAATTTGAACTGAAAGCAGATGAAATTGACCAGATCTGTGAGATGATGAAAGCTACTAAGATCCCTCAAAATCCCAACTCTCATCTTGCTGCCATTCTTGCCGATGCCGATTTGGAATATCTTGGTACAGATGTTTTCTTGGAATGGAGTGAGAAATTATACAAGGAACTATTGTATTATCAGCCAGACCTAAGTGAGGATAAATGGAATGAAATTCAATATAATTTTATTTCTAATCATCATTACCACACTTCTTATTGCAAGCAAAACCGTGAGCCAAAAAAATTAAAAAATTTAAAGTTGTTAAAAAAAAAACTGGAAGGAATTAAGTAAAACACTCTTTTCCTTTTCTAAAGATTTCCTCTAGGTTTCTAACTCACTTATATAAAAAATGCAGCACTATCGTACTGCATTTTTTATTTAACTCTTTAAATGAGTATTATTTCTTTGGTGGCAAAGCAAATGCAACGGCTTCATGCTCAAAATGGTTTCTGTGTGCACCATCGCAAAAAGGCTTGTTCTGTGAAAGCCCACATCTACAAAGAGAGATAACATCTCTACCTGCAAGGTCATACACATTTCCTTCTTTATCTACTATTTCAAAATCTCCTGTAACCTTAAGAGATCCGTTATTGTTTACTTTAAGTGTTGTTTTAGACATAATGTTTATTTAGGTTGATTAAAACTCTAGAGGATTCTATAGTCCCTATTAAAAAATCAAAGAAAACGAAAATAGATTAGATTTTTACATCTAGCTTCTTAAATCTTGAATTCATTAATAACTTCTCAATTTTGGCTCCAGCCATAGAACTCCTATACTTATTAAAAATACTAAATAAAAATATAAAAGGGTAATAGGAATAGAATTGGTGTTTTTCGTATTTGTTGCGCCTGCCGAGTTAGAAATCCGATGATTTTGCTGAATCCTCTCATAAGAATTCAAAGTCTCCCAATCTTCTATGTTATAAACATAATAGTTGTACACACCAGTGCTATCCTGTTGCAAACTTAATTTCTGCCATCCAGATTGCTTAGGATACGTAGTCCCAGTCCAAAGCTTTGGGATATCAAACTCTTGGCGCAATGCCATCTCTGTTTTTTCTGAATTTAAAACAATCGGTGCTTTTTCTATAGTTCGCACTCGAAATTGAAAAGGTTCATTTGGGAAACCCATTTTTGATTGTGAAGACCACTCGGTTGAAGCGACAGCACTTTTGCTGAGTGCATTGATTATTTTTGTCCATAGTTGCTGATATGCACTTGTATTTCCATCCAATAGCAGTTCAAAAGTGTTTTCTAAAATACTACTCCCAACCTTCCCCTGCCCTATTCTTTTGTAGGCAGATAGAATTTGATTTCCAGGTTTCAGAATTGGTTCAAGTGTCAAGCTTTGTTTAAAAGTGAATGGATATTTAGTGACTTGCAAATTTCCATTTAGCATGGTTTCCTTGCTATTATCTTGAGTGTAATCAAATGAAGCTAAACCAGAGCTTGATCCGAATAGGGAAACATCTGGTTGAATAAAAAAGCCTAAGCCATAATCCCTCACCGATTTTTCTATTGCATTCTTTTGTGAAGTCGAAAGTGTTTTGAAAGAGTTAAAATCTATTATTAAAAGGTCATAACTTTCGAGTAGTTTTTCTGAAATGTTTCCTATAGTTGACCGTTCTGCATTAAAATATTCATATTTATACTTCCCCTTGGTAACTTGACTTCTAACAATCACTTTATGATCCATTTCTGCCAAAAAGTTTTTCAAATACTTCGTTTCAAAAGTTGGAAACCCGTTGATCATCAAGATATTTAAAGCCTCTTTTTCGGCTACTTTTAACGGAATTGGATTAGAAGATATTAAGTTACCCAAAGAATCTTTTTCAGTGATTCTAAAAATAAAATTTCCGGCAGATTTTAAATCGGTATTTAGCGAAAATTGTTGTTCAGTTTTCTTTAATAATATAACAGAATCAAGAACTTGTCTGCCTGCACCTTCTAAGACCAACCTATTTCCTTGAGTTGGATTTGAATATAAACCCTTAAAAAGGGTCTTATCTCCTACTGCCTGTTCTAAATCGTAATTGAATTTTATAATTCCGCTGAGAGGCTCCCCTTCCAAATACTTTACAGATTTCCCCTCTAATTTCCATAGATCGTAACTCTTAATCCCATGTCCAAGGATGAAGACTGAATCTGTGCCAATCAATTCTTTTATAATTGGAGTATCCAAAGTATAATTTAAAACCTTGATATTCTCGTGTTCTTTTTTAAGACTATCTAAAGAAGTTTGAGTGTAGTTTTCAGTTAATAAGATAAGATTACCCGAATTTTCAGTATTTAGAAGTGCTGGTCTTAAAGCGATCATAGCTAACGATAAAATGGCCAAGAAGGCCACCACAACTTTAATATAAAAACGAATACTTGAAAATTGAGAGCTTTCTTTCCAAATAAATACCACAAATAAAACAGCTGCTCCCAAAAGAACAGGCCAGCTCCATGTATCATTTAAAAAAGTAAATCTATCTATCATGCAGTTCCAATTCTTTTAGAAATATTTTGTTGATCTCACTTTCAAAACTCTTGTTCTTTGCAGGATTAGGGCTTGGTCTAGGCAAGGCAGATAATAATCCTTTTTGAACTTCATCAAAGATTGCTGATCTATCTTTAAAATCTTCTGCCAGCCATTTTAATTGTTGTAATGTTTTTAGATATTTCCCAGGCTCTTCAATGGCTTTCCCAGCCAATTCGTTTCCAGCTTTTTTAAAAAGTTGACGATCCTCATTCGTAATCTTATTTTTCTCTATTATCAACACTTCCAATCTCCGGATACTTTGTTTGATAAAGGGATATTTTTCTTCTAATCCAATCTCCTCGCTTTTTCTAAAGCTTAAGACATCTTCCAGTTTTCCAGTCAAACGTTTATCTTCTTTTATAGGTGGCGGATCAAAACCTATTCTATGCACATAAATTCTTGCGCTATTTTTAATTTCTTGGAGAAGTTTTAGAGCTCTATGCTGAAAAGGCAAAGATTTTTTAGGTTCATACAACCTCAAATGAAGTTCTGCATCCCACATTTCTGTCATCGCCTGCCTCAATTTACTTTTTAGAGAATTGCTGAAAAGTGTGGATTTCTCGGGATCATCGTGATTATGCACATATTCCTCTAAAGGAGTTTTGCTTTCCTCTTCTTTATTTTCAACAAGATTATGCTCGTTATTGCCATCATGGTCATGAGAATATTCTGCCAATGGATCCTCTTTTTCGCTATTCTCTGCTGTTTCTTCAGGCTCGATCGTAGAACCAGCTTCGGTTTCATCTCCCATAAACTCCCCATATTTTATCCGAAGTGCTTTCTGATCGAAACCAAGTGCATTGCTCTTAGCCTTGAATTCCTTTTTAGATAAGGAGCTGCGTTGCTTGATCAATTTTTCGGTATCGATAATCAGTTGCCGCTGACTTCTAAAATAAGCTGGCATTAAGTCGGCTCCCAAGGTGCCTTCCACTGCGAAATCGTAGGTTGTGGTATCTTTAATTACCGCAAAATAGGTTTCGCTTCTCGTTCGATTAGGCGTAGGCTCTTTAAGATCGGTTGCTTCTACATAAAAGTATAACTCATCCCCGGCTTCCATTTCTAGTTCATCAAGATCGATGGTTTTTGTAAGATCCAGTTTCCGGCCACCTTTTTTTAGCACTCCATCAAACTCCATTTTTTGTTCCCTGAATTTCACCGATTCTCCACTTCCTTTACTTACCGTTGCTATAATGTAAGCTTCCGAAATTCCATAATCATCAGTAATCGAGGTATTAAAACTAAGCACTTTGCGCTCCTCCAATTCGAAAGCTGAAAATTGATCTATTCCTTGAATTTCCACTACGGGCTCTTCATCCTTAATCATTTTTATAGCATACAAATTAGAAACATAAACTCCTTCCAAAGTATCTTCAAATCTAAAATTATAGAAACCGGAAGAATTCAGTTTTAGTGAATAAGTATAAGAAGCTTCTCTAGATACCATCTTGTAAATAGCTCCCGTTGTTTCTATAACTGGATTTTTGATTGATCCATCAAAAGAAAGTTTCCATGAAATTCGGGAACCTTCCAAGGCTTTAATATCCATTTTTGAGGTGATTCCCGTAGGGATTCCGGTATATGTTGGATAAGTGATGCTTACAAATTGTTCTTTTATCTTTGGGGCTTTAGTTTGCCCTGTAGTAGAATCTACCTTTTGAAAGACGATCTCTGTTCCTTCTGAAGGTTTATAAGGAATATTGTTCTTAGACATACAATTGAAATAAAAAAATAGAATTCCCAAAGCAATCATTACGAAACTACTAATCCCGGACTGCTTCAGCCGATTAGGTGTTTTTATTGTATCTATCTTTTCTTCTAATTGCTTCCCTACCTTTTGTTGCTGAAGTTGCGCTAAGCCGGATAATTTTTCAGAAGAAAGCAAAAGCAATCCTGAGCTATATTCCGCAGATTCCATTTGATGGTCTATATAACTACTTACTTTCTCTAAGCTGAGCTGCCAAGGTTTCTTCAGAAATGATTGGATAGAAAAGATCACAAAAAATATTAGAATGCTACCTAGGTAGTTTTCACTTAGAAAATAGATTAATATAGATGCTCCTATTGTAAATATTAAGATCTCTAACCAAAGCAATAATTGCCAACGTTTTCTGAAACTGATTAATATGTTTTTCCCAGCACTGCTCATTGTTTTCTATATCTGGCAAAAATTCGTTCGGTGATTATTAAGAAAACTAACAACAGCCAAAGCCACTTTGAAATACTAAGCAATCTTGGTTGGACATTTTCAGACACTATTTCGGTAAATTGAGTAGATAACTCCTTCTTGTCTCTAGTCCGTTTGTCTAAAGTTTGAACTTTACTTTCCAGATCCTTATTGAGATCCAAAAACTTCAGCAATTGTTCAGGAAAGTTTTCAGCTAGAATAATTTCAGTAGTTAAAAGCTTAGTAAGGTGAAAAGTTTGTTTTGAGCTACTAGGTTCAATCAAGGAATTTGCGAGACTATCGGGAAAATATAGTAAGGATCGCTGAGATGTGTTAAAACGAGGAGCTTCGCTAAGCCAAACAAGAGAATGATAGGAACTAAAATCTATGCCTGTGGTATCTTGAACTGCAAGCACCTCTAAAGGTTGCTCTAAATATTTGGAAATAGCCTTAAAAGAAGATTCCAAAAAGATCTTCGATGCTTCGAATTCCTCATCATAATAGATCAAAACAACTATGGAATCTTTTGCTTTTAATGGATGCCATACTTGTTCTTTGTTTGCAAGAAAGAGCAAACTGTCCTTATTTTTATTTAGCTGAAGCAAATCGCTATTTAAGGGAAGAATTTCTTCATTAAAACTTATTTTCTTTTGATCGCTTACTAATTCTAACACTACTACCTCATCGCCCTTTCTTACAACTTCCAGGATCTCATTTGCTTGAACTTCAGAATCCAAAACGATCCATTCTATATCTCGATTCATTAGAGGTCTTTTCCCTTTAAAACCCTGCAAATATCCATTTGTAAATACCACAATACTATCTGATCGTAAAACCTCCATTTCATTTGCTAGTTGCCAATAGTTAGGAATCGGAAATTCTGTATTTCCCTCTTTGTAAGTATCTAAATCAGGAAAACCCGTTTGTAATAATCGGATTGAAGAATTTTGCTGCAAGCTATCCACCAATGAATTAAGGCTCTCATTTTTCAACAAAGAGGGTTCAATTAGATAAGTAATGGGAATATTTTCACTATCTCTTTTAATATGTGGTTCTGCTAGAATAAAAACCAAGACCGTTATCATAAGCAGTCTTAAAAGCAATAATAATAGTTCGTTAAGCTTGATGGAGTTGGTTTGCTTAACATCTGAATTTTCTAAAAATTTGACACTTCCAACCTTGATCGTTCTTCCTTCCTTATTACTCCAAAGATGAATAGCCACCGGAACAACCAGTCCTAATAAAGCCCAGAGATATGAAGGATTCAGGAAACTCATACTAGATTAGTCTATTTCTAATTTTTAGAAAGGATTGTAAAGCTTCTCCTATTGGATCTTCCAGGTTAAAAAGATGATAACTAATACCATTTGCCAGCAAAGTATCTTTAGTAGCTTTCATCATGTTTTCCAGCGATTTCAGATAGTGTTTTTTTGCTTCTTTGGCATCTACTTTTATACGGTTTCCAGATTCCAGATCTTCAAAGGACACTGTTCCTTTATAATCGAATTCCAGTTCCTTCTTTCCCATGATCTGCATTACAATTACTTCATTCCTCGAAGTTTTTAACTGCTTAATAAAATTGGTGATTTCCAAATTATCTTCGTAAAAATCTGTTATAAAAAAAATGAGCTGCTTATGACTTCTATCATGCAATTTGTTGAGCGCCGTTTGATCTTCTGGCCAATGCCCTTCACTTTTAATATTAATAAGCTCTAAAAGGATCCTGTTATAATGCTGCTTCTGAATTTTTGGATACAGATTTTGTAGGTGCTTATTATTCAAAGTAAACAAACCCACAGCATCGCCTTGATTTTGGGAAAGATATGCCAGTGATGCTACAAGTACCCGAACATGATCCATTTTAGACAATCCGTTCTCTGTATGCAACATAGATTTGCTGGTATCCAAAATAAATTTTACTGAAATATTGGTCTCTATTTCAGATTGCTTAATATAGTAACGTCCAGATCTCGCCAGCATTTTCCAATCCAACAACCTCAAATCGTCGCCTGGCTCATAACTTCTATACTGACTAAATTCCATGCCCGGACCTACTCGTCTGCTATGGTTTAAACCAGAGAGATAACCATCTACTACCACACGAGCTATTAAAGCCAATCCCGAAACAGAATTGATGATTTCGGGTTTTAATAACTGGTGATAATCCTGTTTCACTTAATTCTTAGACTTTAAATTCGTGCTAGCGCTTTTCAGTAATTCTTTGGTGACCTCATCTGCTGTAATTCCTTCTGCCTCTGCTCTGAAATTCACTATTATTCGATGTCTAAGAACAGGTAAAGCAACATGCTTTAAGTCTTCTAAAGTAACCGATAATCTTCCGTTAATAAGTGCACGCGCTTTTGCAGTAAGGATCATAGCTTGACCTGCTCTGGGTCCTGCGCCCCAATTCACCCATTCCTTTACATAAGTATTATCTGTGGTTTCAGGACGGGTTGCTCTGGTAACTTGGCTCACAAATTGAATAAGATCATCACTTATAGGCACTTCCCTCACTAAATGCTGTAATCTCTGGATCTCTTCTCCAGAAATCACTTTATTTAGTTTTTCCTTTTTAGTGCCTGTAGTTTTCTTTAAAATAGCCATTTCTTCTACCTCATTTGGATACCCAATTTTTATATAAAAAAGGAAACGATCCTGTTGAGCTTCCGGCAATGGGAAAGTGCCAGATTGTTCTATTGGGTTTTGAGTAGCCAGAATAAAAAATGGTCTATCCAACTCATACGCTTTTCCAGAATAGGTAACTTCAAATTCCTGCATTGCTTCTAGGAGCGCTGCCTGAGTTTTAGGAGGAGTTCTATTGATCTCATCTGCAAGAATGATATTGGCGAAAATAGGACCTTTGTTGAATTTAAAAAATTTCTTTCCTGTACTATGATCTTCCTCTAATATCTCTGTCCCTATAATATCTGATGGCATTAAATCTGGGGTAAATTGAATTCTTCTAAAATCCAGATCTATCGCCTGTGCGAGCGTACGAATCATCAAGGTTTTCGCCAAGCCCGGTACTCCTTCTAAAAGGGCATGGCCACCTGCCAAAAATGTAATAAGCAATTGCTCTACAGTTTCTTCCTGGCCTATAATCACCTTTCCGATTTCTGCCTTTAGATCCTTCAATTTTTCGGAAAGATCTTTCACTTCTTGCTCTATCTGTACCAAATCTTTTTCCATAAAGTATGTATTAGGAGGTAAGTGCATACATCACTATGTTCACTCCAAAGCGAGTATTATCTATTTTATACCAGCGTTTATTTCTAAAATCATAATCCCATTCGCAGCCATAATCTTTATTACTATAGAGCACACCAATTCTTCCATTTATCTCTATAGCCTTTAAATATTCATGTACCAGATCGTCTCCCCAACCATTTAACTCTTGAGAGGTGGTAGGTGGACCATCTTCAAATTCAAAAAAGATATTATACAGTTCATGATCGTTCGAAATCTTTATTAATTCCTGTGGTCCAAAAATATCTTCCATTTGGCGCTCAAAAGATTTTGCGAAAAGTCCATCTATATCATGGTTGCAATCGTCTGCAAATACAAAACCTCCATTTCTAATGTATTTTTCGAAATTTTCTCGTTCCTTTTTAGTGAATTGCACCAACTTATGACCCGAGATATAACAAAAAGGACATTTAAAAAGCTCATCACTACTTAAAGGGATTATATTTTCCTGAATATCAACCTCTAAGGTGGTGTATTCTACTAAAGAATTCAGCAAATTAGAAGGCATACGCTGGTCTACATCCCAGTCTCCGGATTCGTATTGTAGTCTGGTGAAGAAAAATTTACTACTCAAGGTGATGTGTGATAATTATTAAAGTAAAACTATAATAAAAGTAACTAGCTCTTAGCTTTAAGACGCTTAAAAATCCAATTAGTTTAAAATGAAATAAAAGAAAAACTGGTTGTCTTGAAAAGTTCAAAAACAACCAGTTTTAATAATTATTAATTTTTTCTAAACCGCATCAGATAAACTAGTGAAAGTAAAATCTCTTACCTTCATATAAGGGATCAAATTTCCATCTACCCTCACTTGTTTTCCTAGAGTTTCTAAATTATTCAGCATAATAATAGGGCTCTCATTAAATCTGAAATTCTTTACCGGATACTTGATTTTTCCGTTTTCAATATAAAAAGTTCCGTCTCTGGTAAGTCCTGTAAATAGTAGAGTTTGTGGATCCACGCTTCTAATATACCATAGCCTGGTAACTAAAATTCCTTTTTTAGTATCTCTAATAAGGTCCTCTAAACTCGCTGTTCCGCCTTCCATAATAATATTGGAAGGATAAGGCACTGCATCAACTCCTTTCTGCTCTGCCCAATAACGGCTATACGCAAGATTTTTTACAACTCCATTCTCAATCCATTTAGTCTTCTTTAATGCTTGCCCATCTCCATTCCAGGTAGCAGTGGGCACATCGGGATGCAAAGGGTCAGAATAGATATTCACGCGTTCATCTACAATCTTATCTCCTAATTTGGTGCCACCTTCTTTAGACATAAAACTTCTACCTTCATCTGCAGTTCGCGCATCTAAGGCACTAGCCATATTTCCTAACAGATCTGAAGCTGCTGCCGGTTCGAGTATTACGGTATATTTCCCAGGCTCTATAGCTTTGGCTTCCATAGACATGATAGCTTTCTCTATAGCTACGTTAGAAGCTGCTGCTGCATCGAATTTAGACACATCATTATAATCCCTAGATACCCACCCGGAACCAGTGCCGTCGTTGGTACGCATGGTAACGGTAAAATCCATACTTGTTGATTTATTATAAGCAAATAAACCTTTTGAGTTGAGGATCGCATTAAATCCTGCTGAATCATTTAAAAATCCTGCAGCGGTGACATCTTTTGCTGCCGCCGGAGTGATGCTTTTATTAGCTACTTCTGCCCTGAATTCTGGAGTGATCTTCGCAGTTGCTTCTACAAAACTCACAGGTTCATCATAGGTTTGTGGTCCCATAGGTGCCATAAATTCTGGATTCTCCGGGGAGAGTTGAGCTAATTCTTCAGCTCTTCTCACTACTTTTTCCAAAGATTCATCATCAAATTCATCTATAGTTGCAGTTCCAGATTTCTTTCCGAAGCTAGACTGCACTACTAAGGTTTGATTGGATCTATGTCCAGAGGTAGAAACTGTATTTCTTGCGTAACGGATGTTTCCGCTTTCACTACCTCCCATGTTTATTTCGCAAACATCGGCCTTAGAAAAGCTTAACGCCTTTTCCATAATCTTCCGAGCTTCTTCTTTTGTATATATTGCCATAATGTTGTTATTCTTTAGAGTAAAATAAAAGATTAAATACTTCTACCAGTGTTTATCACATTAACGTCGTTAAATCTTGATGTAGAACTACCATGAGATACCGCACTTACTTGTGAAGGTTGACCTTTCCCATCGAAAAATGAACCGAAAATGCGATAATCACTCTCATCACATATCTTAGTACAAGAATTCCAGAATTCCTGAGTATTAGATTGATATGCAACATCATCTAACATTCCTACAATCTCTCCATTTTTGATCTCGTAGAAAACTGTTCCTCCAAACTGGAAGTTGTAACGCTGCTGGTCTATGGAATAAGAACCTCTCCCGGCGATATAAATCCCCTTTTCTACATCCTTGATCATATCAGTAATAGAGTACTTTTCTTTTCCAGCCTCTAAAGAAACATTTGGCATACGTTGAAATTGCACATCATTCCAGGATTGCGCATAACAACATCCATGAGATTCATTTTGATCTATCATATGAACCTGATCACGAATAGCTTGATAATTTTTAAGTACACCATTTCTTACCAGATCCCACTCTTTTGTTTTCACACCTTCATCATCGTATCCTACATTTCCAAGAGATCCCGGCATTGTTTTATCTGCAACCAAGTTTACAATATCACTACCATATTTAAAGTCGCCAGATTTCCATTTATCTAAAGTGGCAAAACTGGTTCCTGCATAATTGGCTTCATAGCCAAGTACACGATCCAACTCTAAAGGATGGCCAACAGACTCATGAATAGTTAATCCTAAGTGATTAGGTTCTAAAACGAGGTCATATTTTCCGGCATTTACAGATTTTGCAGTAAGCATTTCTTTTGCCTGTTTAGCTGCCAGCGTAGCATCTTCTACTATATCGTAACTATTTCTATATAATTTAAGACCCGCAGGGCCTTCTATTTTTTCTGAAGCAAGACCATCCATATATTCGTATCCCATTCCCATTGGTGCACTCATAGCCTGGCGCGATTTAAATTTTCCGGCAGTTGGGTCTATTGCCGTTACGTCAAAGGTTGGCCAAATACGGTGAATATCCTGGTCTATATAAGAACCTTCTGTAGAAGCGAAGTATTTTTGCTCATTCACCATAAAAAGGGCAGAATTTACATAGTTTGCTCCATTATCCATTGCCGCAGCATTCGCGTCTAGCAATAGTTCCACTTTTTCTGAAACAGGTACATCCTTGAAATCTTTTTTAATGGGGGTTTTCCACGAAACTTCTCCATAAGATTCTACAGGAGCAAGAATTACGGGATCTCTCTGAATTTTAGAATTGGCTTTGGCAATTGCTACCGCTTGTTGAGTTGCTATTTTAATACCATCTTCGGTCACACTATTAGTGGAGGCAAAACCCCAAGTACCATTAGCGATTACACGAATACCAATCCCAAAAGATTCGGTATTAACTACATTTTGCACCTTATCTTCTCTGGTAAACACATATTGATTTAGATATCTGCCGATTCTTGCATCAGCATAGGTTGCTCCTAGAGACCTAGCAGCGTTAAGTGCAGTGTCTGCCATCATCTTCTTTGTGGCGAGATCCATTCCTGGATCTAACAAGGCTTCTACCGGAATTGAATTTCCCAAGAATAGCGAAGGCATCATTAATGCTCCTGTTCCTAATCCTGTTAATTGAACAAACTTTCTTCTTTCCATTTAATTTTGGATTTTCTGATTGATAATTTAAATTCCCTTTTAACCAAAACTATAGGTGTTCCCCCTGATGGAAAATTGATGAAAACACACAAAATTTAAGATACAGAACCCAAATAGATTATGACATTCGAGTTATTTTAAAAAAGAATATCTTTTTATGATCCCTAATTTAATAAAAATTTAAGAATAATTACAATTTGATTATGAGAAGATTGAAAAATGCAAAAAAATGTTGTTACCACCTTAATTATTGATTATTCTCAAAATGTACGGATTTTTTAGTAACGTTTAATGAACTACCTCGAGGCAGAGCTATCAAGGTATCAGAAACAAGATCGCTGCGCTACAAGAGCCAAGAAACAAGACTTTTTTTGTCTTGGCTCTTGGTTCTTAAATCTTGATAGTATTCTTGATTGTATCGATGCTACACCCGAAGCATAGCCTCGGGTAATTCTATTGATTAAGATAAAATTGAGTTAGATTTAAATTTAAAATATGAAATCTTCTTCTTTAGAGAAAAAATATTCTAAAAAGACTTACTTATAATGATCGTTCTTCAATTAGCGTCCTGACCTTTTATACTATTTAAAATGGGAATTAAAGTCCAAATGTTTTCTGAGGTTCCATCCTCAGAAGTGATCGTTATAGTTTGATATTCCTTACCAATTGAGTTAAGATTCAATAATGATCCAGACTCAATGGAACTTTTAGCTCCATAAGGAATATCGAAATATACTTTAACTTGCGAAAGGTCTGTATTACCAGCAAATTTTATATAGATCTCATTGTTATCCCAGTTAACAACAGCTCCTGAAATTTCGCTATCTGCCTTTACATTATAAATACCAGAATTCCCTAATGGAATTCCATCTGCTTTAGGATCTCCTAAAACAGCGATATCTTTAACATCCATTGAATAATTTCTAAGTTGAATAGCGTTTACATAGAATTCTGAAGTTTCATTATCATTATCTGAAAACAGTAGAAAGCCTTGATCTTGTCCTCCAGCAAAAACGTTATATACAGACCATCTTCCTCCAGATATTTCATTCTCCCCAATGAATATTCCGTTAATGTATTTTTTAATTGCTTTCTCTGTAACTACTATCCCTAACCTATACCAGGTTTCAGGTTTTAGCGGATTGTGATATTCGTTGCTTACTCCTATTCCGCCAGAATCTATAAATAATTCGGCGTCGTTATCATTATCTGGGTTTGTTTGATATAAACTTATGTAGGTATCACTGCTTTCTTTTGGAATATAAATATCCATTATTAGAGAATAGTTATAATGTAGATTTGCCTCTAGACCTGAAGTAAAATTAGTAAAAACGAACAATCCGTTATTAGGATCGAAAGCCGGGATTTTAGCTACGGGAGCTTCCTTCCCATTTATAGATTTAATATTGAAAGAAGTAGTAGTTCCAAATTGTACTGACTGATGTGCATATTCTTTATTATAATTTAAAGGACGAAGCTGGCTACCCACACCTGTACTATATAAATTCCCTTTATCGAAATTCCAGTTTCCAGTAGTTGCTATTATAGGTTTGGTATCTAAGTCTAATCCTTCGCAAATAGATTTTAATGCAGAAGTTGCAATATCAGATTCTACACCGTCTACCCCGGCATTTTTCAATTTCTTGATCTCCCCAATATTATTAGAGGTAAACACCCAAACCTTTGCATTATTCTCATGAACTTTAGCCAGAAAAGTTTTAAATTTTTCATTGGTTTCATCTAAAGCAAACGTATAATAAGTCTCAAAGATCACACAACCTAAAGCTACCATTTCTTGATACCAACTGTCATCATTCACATTTTCCGGCAATCCTCCAAAGTAGATGAATGAAGAATTTGGACAGTAACTTTTAAATTTCTTAGCCTCTTCTATGGAAGCTACAGCCGGGAGCATTCTCTTAGGATCCACATTAGAGTTTTGAAGCACCCTACACATGAGTTCATGGTCCGTTTTCTTAGTATCCAGATAAAGATAAGCATCATATTTTTCGGCTAAAATCAGAGCCTCTTCCAAAGTTGCTATTTTGGTATTGGTAAACTGATCTCCTTTCCAACTACCAAAATCCAGTTGTAATAATTCATTATAAGTGGAAGAAACAACATAACCCTGTCCGCTACTTGCCCTAAACATAGTTGGCTGATCATGATACAAGACATATACATCATCTGAAGTTATATTAATATCGATCTCACAATATTTAACTCCTCTTTTAAATGCTTCTTCTATACTTAAAAGTGTGTTTTCAGGGTATATATCTGAATAACCTCTATGCCCAATCACTTGAAAATCGCAATCGGAATAATTGTAAGTGGGAATAGACTCTTGAGAGAATAATAATGGTATTCCAAGGAGAATATAAATTAAAGCTAACAGTCCCTTAGGGATCATAATTACTAATTTTGAACAATAATAATTTTATTAATCTAAATATGATCATAAGTTGAATTTAATCAGACAAAAGATCTATTTAATCGATTAAATGCATATTTGTTTTAAATCATAACAAATGGAAGAAAGAATGAATTCTTGTTTTAAACTATAGCTTACTAGCTTATAAATTATTGAAGAAATAAAATTAGTCCTTTTGTTTTTTGCCAGAATTTGATAATCCTGCCCTACTCATTACACCCCAACTATTTTTCCCTCTTAGAAGATCAAAATTACCCATAACCGCAGACCACATAATGACCGGATGATATATTATTGGCTCCAACATCGCAGTACCTATAAGCCTAAAAATATAGCTTGGCTTTTTATACTGTTGAAAAGAATATTCTTCGAAAAACAAAGCAGTCACAGAAAATAATATTGCAAAACTATATACCGCTAAAAAGAAAGACAAAAATACCTGCCAACTTACTTGTCCTAATATAAAGAGAATAATAAAAAATAAAATTCCTGTAAATTCTATAAGAGGTGCAAGCCATTCAAAAAAGAACCAAAATGGAGTGCTTAACATCCCTAGTATTTTATACTTTGGATTAAACATCATTTTTTTATGGATCCATAAAGTTTCTGCAGTTCCTCTAGTCCACCTGTTTCTTTGGCGTTTAAGAATTTCCCAGGTTTGCGGCACTTCTGTCCAGCATAAAGGATCTGGCACAAAGCCAACGGTGTATGGTACATTACGCTCTTGCATCATTCGGCGCATTCTTACCAATAATTCCATATCTTCTCCAACTGTGTTGGTATCATAACCGCCAGCTTCAATTACAATTTGCTTATCGAACATGCCAAAAGCGCCAGAGATAAGTAACAAACCATCTACTCTAGACCAAGCCATTCTTCCCATTAAAAATGCTCTGAAATATTCTAAGACTTGTACTCTTGCAACAAAAGAATCTGGTAATTTAACTTCTATAATTCTACCATCCTCTATAACGCAAGAATTTGCGACTCTAATAACTCCGCCAGAAGCAATCACTTTATTCCCGTTATTTAAAAATGGCTTAATCAGTTTAAGCATTGCATCATTTTCTAAAATACAATCTACATCTATACAGCAAATCACACTATTTTGGCAAATATTAATCCCCGTATTTAAGGCATCAGCTTTACCGCCATTTTCTTTATCTACAACCGTAAGATTTTTAAATGCTTTATTCTTGGACTTATAAATACCTTTAATATCCTTTGTTTTCACGAAGTTGTGATAAAGAATATCTTTTTTTTCAAGTTCATATTCTGCGAAAAGTAATTCCATGGAATTATCGCTGCTCCCATCATTTATAATTACAATTTCGAAAGAAGGGTAATTAATAGTTAATAAGGAACGAACATTTTCAACAATATTTAAACCCTCGTTAAAAGCAGGTGCTAAAATGGAAATGGCTGGGAGATTTAGAGACTGAAGCAGGGCTATATCATCTTCAAAGTTATTCCTGCGCTTATAATCTCTAATTTCTATAATAGAATAGATTGCGGTAAATAAATAGCCACTAATAATAATTGACCCATAAATCAAAAAAAACCAACTTGCTATTTCAGTGAACTGACTTAAAACTGAACCCATTTATATTTCGAATCTCTTCTCTAGCATGAACTGCGAATATATGAGTTCTTTTTTTTCTGGAAGAAAGCCTAGTTCAATATTATGATATTTTATTCTCAATTCCCAATCTGTGGTAGCTAATTGGTCCCCTATCTTCTTTAAATCCTCATAATTGCCTAGTTGTTCTACGGAATTTAAGATCTCTAATTTTATTATTCTGCTATTACCCTTAAAGTTAGGGATTATCAATTCTAGCAGTGCAATATGTTCCAAATTAGTAAGGGAAGAAATTGCCTCGCGCTTTAAAGTGTCGTTTTTAGATTTAAGAAAGGGAATCAATTCTGGAATGTTTTCGAATTGATTATACCTCGCAATCATTCTAATCGAAAATTCCACCACACTAGTAAGATCATGATATAACCATTGTGAAAAATCTGGCGCGGGACCTTTATAAAAATTCTTCAATGCGTTTTCTATATAAATTTGCTGCCATGTGGTTAAAGGCCTCACTGTTTTATCCAGAAACTTTAAAGGTTGTTCTTCTGCCAGCTTAAGAAAATATAGTTGAGATTGTTGTCTAACCTCATTTCGAGACTCGTTGAGATAAGCTTCAATTCTATGGTTGGGAACTTCAATACAAAGCTCAGATAATGCGTTTATTGCTCTAGCAGTAGTAAACCAGCGCCCATCCTCTAGATCTAACAAGGTGAATTCTACCAGACCTAATTTATTGAATAATGTTTCTAAATCTTTTGCAGATTCTCCCTTAAGATTCTCATGAAAATGGAGTATTTCTTTTATAGTAACCTTGATTTCTAAAGAAGTCCTTAAATGATTCTCTTTAAAATTTTTAATCTCTAATTCCTTATCAAAGTCTTCATCAAACAAATAGGAATTCAAAAAATCTATTAATAATGATTGTTGCTTTCTCTTTTTTTCATTTCTGTAGATCTTAAAAATCCTAATCCAAATAATAGAAATAAAAAAGATGATGGCTAAAGACAGAAAAAAAAGCGCGAAAACTATATTCAATTTCATAATCCACGGCAATGAATCCAGGTCCAAATGAAAATTGAATGTATCAAAATTAACCATAAAAAAGTGATTGATTATAAGTAGGGTAATCTAAAAAAAACATCAATTAATAGTTCTTAGTAAGCTCTTAATTTTTATTCAATAAACGTCTTACTCTCAAAGATAACTCATTTGGGCTAAAAGGTTTTGTTATAAAATCGTCTACTCCCATATTGAAAGCATCCATGATTATATTTTCCTGGGTTGAAGTAGATAATACGATTATAGGGGTGTTGGGAGTGTTTTTCTTGATGTAACTTATTAATTCATTTCCAGTTACAAATGGCAACATAAGATCTGTCAATATCAAATCGAATTCATTATCTTTTAATAACTTCATCGCTTCTCTACCATCGTGTGCTACCATCACATTATTGCCATCTTTAGTAAGTTTAAACTCTAAAGATTTAATTACCATTGGGTTATCTTCTATCACCAAAATTTTCTTCATTATCTCAAGTTTAATTCGGGAAAGTCGCTGATTAATTGCTTATTGATGTTTGCAAATTCTAAATTGAGCTCTTCTATAAGTTTAGGTACATCCTTTTCATCAACTGCAGAATCTAATAAGCGGCAAATTCCTTTACCTTTCTCATTCTCGATCATATCAAAGGATGGTTTTATTCCATGTGCTATTTCCCGTATTCTAAGATAATCTTTTTGAGTTAAACCTTCATTTAAATTTTTTAATTCAGTATTTACTGAGGCACTAAAAACCTTTAATAATTCCATTATAAACTCTTCATCTCCCCCAGAGAGGTCATTTAAATAATTTAAAGAATAATAATCGTTTTTCTCTGGAGCTATTTCTATAGATTTCTCTAAAGTTTTCGTGATCTGTAAGATTGTAGTGGCAGCTACAAAAGGTTTCTTAATGATCCCTTCTGCATATGCTAAGACTCTTCTTTCTTGAACAATAGGAATTTCACCAGTGGTTATTATAACAGGTAAGGCTAGGCCTAGTTCTTTTTTAATATAATCTGCTATTTGATAACCACTAATTGGAGTAGAATTTTCTTCTATTATCAGAAGATCTGCAGTACTGTTATCATTTAGCCATAGAATTACTTCTAATCCATCTTCGCAAATAACGACTCGCCATTCTTGCTCAAGAGAGATTTGAATAAAATTTTCTCGTTCTAATAAATTGCTTTCTACTAATATAACAGTTGCATACTCCCTTTGGGAGGATTGTAGGTTTTTCATAGGGCGGGCGATTTGGGGCTTAAATTACCTTGTCCAGATTTTTAAATTAATTCTAATACTATCTGTATTTCTTTTTTAATATCATTATTTCGGGATAAAAGTACAGATTTATCATGAGTATCTATGTGCTCAAGGCTTAAAGATAAGTCTTTTAACACATAAAAGCAGCAATTTAACGAAGACCCCTTAAGGGCGTGTGCTACTTTTCTTACATCTTCTATTTCTTCAGCTTCAATTGCTAAATCCAATTTATTTTGAATATCTATTAAATTAGCTTTCACCATTTCCATTAATTCAGCATAAGCTTCCTCATCACCTTCAAGTTTATCCATTAACTCTTGTTTGTCAAAATGAAGACTATTGGTAGCGATGGGAGCTGTTTCAATTTCTTTTTTTTTTAGATGATGAAATAAGATATTTTCTAAGAATATCACTTATAGTATTAAACACAACTGGCTTAGTAACATAATCATCCATCCCAAATTCCTGACAACGCTCTTTTTCTCCTTTAACTGTCCTAGCCGTTAAGGCAATAATTGGCAAATGCTGCCCTTCCTTTTCTAATTCTCGAATTTCTGCTGTTGCTTCAAAACCACTTAAAATTGGCATTTGAACATCCATAAAAATAAGATCTATTTTTTCCGACTTAAACATATCTACTGCTTCTTGACCATCATTTGCTTCTAAAATATTACAATTTGGCAGCGCTTTTTTAATGATCGTTTTAGCAAGAAATTTATTTACAGGATTATCTTCTGCAATAAGAATATTAAAAACAATGTCAGTTTCTTCAATTCTATGTACTACATCATTAAAAGTGGTTTCATTTTGAGGAGCCTTAATGTTTTTCAACATATTAAATAATTGATCTATTTGAATAGGCTTGGTGATATTGAACTGAACTTTTAGGTCACGACAAGCTTGATGGATCTTTTCGTCATCTGCAGAACTATGTAAAAGGATGAGAGGTAGATCTTCTGAAGAAAAATTTAATTTTTTTCTTATATGCCCAATCAATTCTAAACCATTCATATATGGCATATTAAAGTCTACAATGGCTAGATCAAAATCATTAGTATTCTCTAAGGCTTGAAGTGCTTCAATACCATTGGCCACCAAATGAGATTCTATATTCCCTATAGCAAGCATTTCTTTGAGAATCACCCTATTATTTAGATTATCGTCTATTACAAGTACTTTATTTATTTTTTTAGAATTTTCTTGCAGCGAGTTATCTCCTTCTTCTGTTTTAAATTTAATTTGAAACGAAAATTCACTTCCAACCTCTAATTCACTGCTCAATTCCAGTTTACTATCCATTAGTCCAAGCAGTTTATTACTAATAGTGAGGCCTAAACCTGTTCCTCCATATTTTCTAGTAGTAGATGAATCTTCTTGATCAAAGGCGTTGAAGATCTTTTTTAGATTATTTGGAGCAATCCCGATACCTGTATCACGGATAATAAAAGTATAGATCATTTCATCTTCACTTCCTGTAACGGGCACAGCATCAATCTTAAGTTCTACTTCCCCTTTTTCGGTGAATTTTACGGCATTTCCTAAAAGGTTGGTAATTACCTGTCTTATTCTTACCCCATCAGTATAAATAAATCTATTGATATCTGAAGAAATATTTAGAAGTACCTCCAGATCTTTTTCGTGAGCCTGATGTTTTATAATGTCTATTGTTTGACCACAAAGATCTAATAGATCGGTTTTTTCAATACTAATTTCTAATTTACCAGCTTCAATTTTAGAAAAATCCAAAATATCATTTATTAGATCCAGTAAAGAATTAGCTGAATTATAAACAGTACTCATGTATTGTTTTTGACTAGGATTGAGTTCGGTTTTCATTAACAGGTCTGTAAATCCTATTACACCATTTAATGGAGTTCTAATTTCGTGGCTCATATTGGCCAAAAACTCAGATTTGGATTTGTTCGCCATCTCTGCTTTCAACTTTGCATCGACTAACGAATTCTCCATTTTCTTTCTTTGGGTAATATCTTGGATCGTAGAAAGGATGATTTTCTTTCCAGCAGCATCCTTCAATTTCACGCCAGAAATTAAAACAGGGAACGAAGCACCTCCTTTTTTAAGAAATACAGTTTCGCAGGCTTCTTTAGTTCCCTCCTTTAGAAATTTTTCTAGTTTTTCTTGATTTTTCGTAAAACTCTCTTGTGCAACTAAATCCTTGAAATTATGAGATGTAAATTCCTCAAGGTCATATCCAACAGATTTTAAAAGTGCCTTATTAGCATTCAAGAATTTTCCAGAATCTACTTCAATGACTCCAATTCCAATAGGAGAAAGTTCGTATAAGGATCTAAATCTAGCTTCATTTTCAAGGATCAGTGCTTCGGCTAATTTTCGTTCGGTAATATCGCTTTGGGTTCCAGTCATTCTATGTGGATTACCAGAAGCGTCCCGCTCTATTATCTTTCCTCTATCTAAGATCCACTTGTAGGATCCATTTTTACAACGAACTCTTTTTTCTATATTATATTCTTTTGCTCTACCTTCAAAATAGTCCTTCAATGCCAAATCTGAGCCTTCTCTATCATCTGGATGAATTCTATTATCCCATTCGTTAATATCTGTTAAAGATTCTTCGGTGTTAAAGCCTAACATAATTTTTGCCTGATCAGACATATATTGTTTCCCCTCTGGAATATCCCAGTCCCAAAATCCATCTCCAGATCCTTCTAAGGCGAAATGCAATCGTTGTTCACTTTCCTTTAGATCGTCTTCTATATTTTTAACCAAAGAGATATCTGTAGCAATACCTAAAAAACCAATAAGCTCTCCTGAATTATCTTTTACAGCTGTTGTAACCAGCTGTACTGGGAACTTACTCCCATCCTTCCTTATATAGGTCCATTCATGAGAATCAAATTTGTCATGTTTGGCATTAAAAGTAAGTACCTCGAAACCATTTAAACCTTCTTTTTTCTCCAAAGCAAGATCCCCGGCCCTCTTAGATAATTCTTTATCATCATGAAAAAATAACACCTCTTTCTTATCTACCACCTCATTTGAGGAATAGCCCAATAAATTCTCTGCCCCTTTATTAAATTTTTTGATGATCCCATTTAGATCTGTTTCAATTATAGAAACCTGTGTAGTGGCATCCATTAATGTTTCTAGATCATTTAAACTGGTTTTTAAATCTTCCTTAACTTTAACACTATCTGTAATATCATTTATCTGGGCAATAAAATATAGCGGAGCTCCATCTTGATCTCGCAGCAAGGAAACACTAATTAAACCATAAACAATATTTCCATTCTTATGGATATATCTCTTTTCAGTCTTATAAGTTTTAATTTTATCTGAGAACAATTGCTGAAGGCTTTGTAAATCTAGATTTTTTTCTTCAGGATGAGTGAATTCAGTAAAACCCTTCTTAAGAAATTCTTTTTGGGTATATCCTAGCAATTTTGAAAGTATCTTGTTTACTTTAAGCCATTTCCCATCCAAAGATATCATCGCCATTCCATTAGGAGAAAATTCGAATGCACTTTTAAACTGCAATGCATTTTCTGAAGCTTGTTTCTCCAATAATTTTCGAGAGGTAATATCCTCTACTTGAGTTACAATAAGGTCTGTGCTTTCAGAATTTGTTCGAATAATTGAAGTGTTTACATCACACCAGAGAATTTCCTTGCTTTTGTTATAAAATCTTAATTCTAGTTTATAATTATCTATTTCTCCAGTTAACAACTTTTCTCTGTAGGAATTTCCTAACTCCAGATCATCTGGATGAATATGTTGCCTAAATGTTAATTTTGAAATTGCCTCAGCATCAGATTTTTCGAATCCGAAAATCTTATAGGATGCCGGATTAGCCATTAGAATCTTGTTTTTCGTGTTTACCAAAATTATCCCAATAGGAGAACTCTGGAATACTTGCGCAAACCTATCTTTGTTTATTTGAAATTCTATCTCTCGCTTTCTATCCTTATCTATATCTTGAAAAGCGCCGTAAATCCTTATACACTTACCATTTTTCATTTCGGGCTTTCCAAAAGCCCTCACCCAAATCTCATTTCCTTTTGCTGTGACCACTTCCAATTCTGTATCAAATGGAATTCCCTCGGTTACCGCCGTGTTAAATAATTCAGTAATAAGATCTCTACTCTTACCTTCTTTATAAAAATTGATCCCAGTTTCTAAGTTCGGTTTGAAATCTTCAGGAACTTCATGAATATCTTTAGTAACCTTTGTCCAGATCATAGTCTCTTTTTCAAGATCCATTTCCCAACCTCCAGTTCTGGTAAGTTCATTTACTTCTTCAAAAATTTCCGTGAGTTTAATTAAATAATTATTTTCATCTAAATAGAGTTTGTTTTTTTCATTCTCTTTGGTAACATCTGTAAAAATTATTAAGATCTTAGGTGTAGCATCATTATCTACATTAATAAGCTTCGATCTTCCCTCTAAAAGAACAGTTTGCTGATCCTTCTTTTTGAATCTAAAGGATGATTCAAAATTGATATTAGAATTTGTGTTTTCCTTTAAAAGATGGAAAGTATTTATTGCTTCTGTATCTGCTGTTACCTCTTCTAACTCCTGAAAACTGCTTTTTTCAGCATGCTTATAACCCAGAGATTTCCAAAAAGAATCGCTTATCCATAAATTTTTGGGGTCGTCTATACTTCCATACCAAATACCATTAACGACATTTTCACTAATCCATTGAAATATCGTGGGATCGTTCTTGAGAAGATCGTAAAATTCTAATTGAAAATTCGGATGGGGTATCTGCATTAGGGTTGTATTATAAGCTTATTTATAAATTTTTAAAGGTCCGAAAAAAAGTATTAACCTTCAAGGGTCGATCATTTCAAACTTTTATGTTCATACTTTTTCAAAGGAACAATTGAAAAATAAAATTGACCAATCAAGAACCTTGGGGCAAGCCCACGAGATATGTCCCGATGATTCGGGAGGAAAACCCTTTCAAAAGTTCGAGGCAAGCCTCGGGGAATTAAACCCTCAATGAGGGATAAAATCGGTTTCAAGGGAGAAATCAATATAGCAAAAAAATACAAACCTTTACTACCTCATTAAAATTCGTTTCTAAGAAAATAGATATCTTTGTTTTAATGAGATATTCCAGGAAATCCAAGAGTTGTAATTAATATGATAAAATTATATAGAAGGACCTCTAGGCTTATTCTGGTACTATTACAAATTGCATTTGTTACCGCTATTTTTTATGATGTTCTAAATGAATTTTCAGTATTAGTATTTATTGGAGTTATTGGTTTTCTTGCCTTATTTAGTTTGGTTAAAATGGCTCATGAATCTCATGAAAAACCTACAAAAAGTTACATCCTAATCTTATTTGTAACACTAGGAGCCCTATTTACCTTTATAATAAATTTGAAATTTGAAACTGGACCTGTTATCGCGGCTGCATTTATAGGAACTCTTGCCACCTTGACACCAACTTTTTTCAGAAACAAAGAAAATAAAATAATCAAAGAGATCCCACCTGCAGTTTATTGTGGGACATTTGTAGGGATGACCTCTGCAGGTATTGGTGCTGCATATTGGTTTATAATTCTATCCGGCTTTATTGCGGGAATTTTATACGTGCTTGCAACAAATACTTTTGTTGGGGTTGGAGGTAAATTAGGAACTATCGCATTTGGAGGCGTTGCATCTGTCTTTCTATTAAGTCTAATAATACGCTAATAATGGAAACTGCAATAATCTTAATAACATCTATACTCGGAGTTGTTTTGACCTTTTATGTTAGCACTAAAATGGAGCATGGAGAGGTGAGAGCTTCTGCAGGTCTATCCTTAACAGTAGGCATATTCTTTTATTTATTTCCAGCAATACTTTCTCCTTATCTCATTCACAATATACCATTGGCCTTTATGGGAGCATCATTTGTTGGTATGGTTTCAGAAAAAATAATTCATAATTATTGGGTACTTGCTCTTGCAGGAATTATGTATTCTATTCTATATTTAAATACAGGAAGTTATTTTGAAGGATTTGGGGGAGCTTTAGGAACTACCGCTTCCATTAGCGTAATTGTAATAATGGGAATTGGCCTTCTTCAGAAAAGATTCAAAAAAATTATAGGGGCAAGTAAGTGATATTTAAAAAAGTTAGTAATGAGTATTGAAAAAGCATATGATTTATGGTCTTACAGTTATGATGACATGCAAAATAAAACTCGGGATCTTGAAAAATTAGTAGGAAAAGAAATGTTTGAGGACACCTATTATGAAAACAATTTAGAATTAGGTTGTGGTACCGGTAAGAATACCCAGTGGTTAATTGAAAAGTGTAATTCTCTGATCGCTTTAGATTTTTCTGAAGAAATGATGAATATAGCAAAGCAAAAACAACTCATGATAAAGTAACTTTTAAACAACAAGACCTCACACAAGATTGGAGACAAGTTGCCAACAGTTTCGATCTAATAACTTGTAGTTTGGTTTTGGAACATATAGAAGATCTTAATGCTATTTTTGAAAAAGCTTCTAAAGTTTTAAAAAAGGAGGGACAGTTTTATATTTGTGAACTTCATCCCTTTAAACAATATTCTGGAAATAAGGCTAGTTTTAATGATGGCAATGCTAAACAGGACTTAGAAGTATATACGCATCATATCACCGATTATACTGGTGCTGCCTTTAAAAATGGTTTTAAGCTGTTGCATTTAAAGGAAGATTTTGATGAAGATAATAAAGAAGGTATTCCTAGATTGGTGAATTTTGTATTCAAAAAAAATATCTGAATAGAGAAATTTACTTTCTAGAGAACAAGCTTTGTTCTAATAACAACAAATTATTCATTTTAAGTTTCTCCAAAACGCTTATCCCGAAGCTAGTATGGTATTTATGAGTGCTTAGGAAATCTATATTTAGGGTTTTCCAATCTTCATCTGAAAGTTCATACCCAAAAAGTAGCTCCACTCTTTTCTAAGTAAAGAAATCTTTTGGAAGTAATTAGCTGCAGAAAGGTGCGCAAAATCTGCATCACAAATAATTTTCTCTAGAAGGCTTTCGGGTTGCTGCGGCATTCTCGTTGCCGAGATGCATTTTAATACAGATGGAAGGTAATCGTTATTGTAATTTCTCTGTACTAAAAATTCTTCAGCAATATGCATACTTATCTCTTCATGCCCTTTATAAATTTGCGAATATCCTGTATCGTGAAAAAGTGCTGAAATTGCTAATATTTCCTTTTCTTCAGCAATTATGCTTTCTGCTTCTGCAATTAATAATACATTTTTATAGACTTCTAACGTATGCTGTAAATCATGAAACTGATAATTAGAACATATACTATTGGAAAGTATCGTTTCGCAATATATTCTAGTTTCATTGATTATTTTAGACATCGCAGTATTAAATTTTGCTAAAATTTATAGGTAAATCCCAGTAGATATTCTCCATTTCCAGAACTCATAGTTAATTCCATATGCTCTTGCTGATAAGGCGTGGTAAACAAATAAGTACTGCCAATTCCAACTGCCGCTCCAGCTAATATATCCCAGCCATCATGTTTTTGTGCGTTAATCCTACTGAATGCAGTAAACCCCGCGGCAGCATACATGGGAATACTGTATTTAAACCCATATCTTCTATGAATAAACGAAGCTCCTTGGAAAGTTGTAGAAGTATGGCCAGATGGAAAAGCATTATCTCCATTATTGTTAGGTCTTGGTTTATTCAAAGCTACTTTTAAACCGTAGGTTACTGCAGTATTGGTTAATAATGCCTTAGTAAATTGCCAGGATCCTTCTTTGTCTTTAAGGACTAAGGTTGTTCCTAATGCTACTGCAGGAACTGCAAATAGAAAAACATCACCTGCAGATTCAATGGATTTATTCTGAGCATTTATATTAGAAAACCAAAGCAATAAAAAAATTGTGCATAGGTAAACTGCATTATTCGATTTCAACATTGTAACACAAATTAATTAAAGATAAAAGTCGGGGAATTCGCGCTACCCCGGCTCAAAACTAAAAAAGCTATTTTATTAAACACTAATCCTTTTCATTAGTTTTGTCTTTTTAACATTTTTTATATTCTTATTTATCACGACTTCCATTTTCTAAAAAGTATACAGAGTACTTTATCTCAATCATTTTAAATTCCACATCCCATTAGCCTGCATAAAATATTGCTAAAGCAGAGACATAAAGACAAGAAGAACTTATATCGTTACCACAGATTGCAGTAGCTTCGAACTCATTTAATTTTTTACGCATGGTAAAAATTTTTAATCAAAAATCAAGAACCTCGGGGCGAGCCCACAAGCTATGTCCCGAGGTTTCGGGAGGAAAATACTTTTAAAAATTCGAGGCAAGCCCGCCTGAATGAAATTCTTTTCGGGCAGGCCTCGGGGAATTAAACCCTCAATGAGGGATTAAATTTTAAAACTAAAGAAAATATGAAGTTTTGGTATAAAAATCAACTTAAATATCTTTCTTAAAGTTAGAATTTAATTTCTTCACTAATACCTCACTTTAGATTCAGTTTAGATTTATTCCATACATTTGTTAACAATTCTAGAGAAAACCATCCAATCTATATTTAATGCCTGAAGCACTTACTGTAATTGTACCTCTTTATAACGAAGAGGAGAACCTGAAACGTGTAGAAAAAGAACTTTCTGAGTACATAAAAATCGCACATGTTCCTACACAAGTCTTATTTGTAAATGATGGTTCTAGGGATAATAGCCAAAAAATAATTGAGGATATTTGTAACTCTAATCCGGATTTCAAATTTATTAGTTTCGTAAAAAATTGTGGATTAAGCGCTGCAATTAAAGCCGGATTTGATCATGTTGAAACTTCTTTAACTGGTTATATAGATTCCGATCTTCAAACAGATCCGATGGACTTCAACCTTTTACTAGACAATCTTGAAGGTTATGATTTAGTCACGGGTTATCGTAATAACAGAAAAGACTCTTTTGTGAAAAACATGTCTTCTACTATCGCAAATGGGATTCGTAGAACCTTTACAAATGATGGTATGGATGATACCGGTTGTCCTTTAAAAGTTATCAAAACCGATTATGCCAAACGTATTCCTATGTTTAGAGGATTACACCGATTTTTACCGGCTATGATCTTGCTTCAGCATGGAAAGATAAAACAAGTACCTATAAAGCATTTTCCAAGAATGGCCGGAACCGCTCATTTTGGAGTTTGGAATAGATTATTGGGCCCCTTAATGGATTGCTTCGCTTATGTTTGGATGAAGAAGAAATATATTAATTATACGGTAGGTAAAAAAGGATGAGCACTTGGCTAGTTTATACTGTTGGTTTTTTAGCTCAGTTACTTTTTTCTGGACGATCTGTATTTCAATGGATCTTATCTGAAAAAAGTAAAAAAGTATTAACCCCTTCCCTATTTTGGAAAATGAGTCTGGTAGCTTCTTTCTTGATGTTCTTCTATGGATATTTAAGAAGTGATTTTGCTATAATGTTAGGACAGACGCTTACCTACTTCATTTATATTCGTAACCTCCAGCTACAAGGAGAATGGATTAAATTTCATAAGTATCTAAGAATTTTACTTTGGATATTCCCTGTTTTAATTGTTATTCTTGGATATAATAACAACATCTACGATGTAGACAGATTATTTAAAAACGAAGCCATCCCTTTTTGGCTATTAATGTTAGGCATTGTATCTCAAGTAGTATTCACTCTAAGATTCATTTACCAATGGATCTATTCAGAAAAACAAAAAAAATCAATTTTACCATTAGGATTTTGGCTGCTTAGCTTTGCAGGATCCTCCTTGATTATAATCTATTCTGTATTTAGAGTAGATCCTGTTCTCTTTGCAGGGCATGCATTTGGAATTGTTATGTATGCCCGTAATATGGTAATCTTACGTAGGCAGATAAGATCTGAGAACTGGAAGAAAAATGCCTTTTGAACAGAATTAGAAAAATTCAAAACAGAATTTGAGGAAAAGGGTCTCGTTTTTATTGAAAGAAAAAAGTCTCCAATCAAGAACCTCGGGGCAAGCCCACGAGGTATGACTTGGAAAATACTTTTAAAAATTCGAGGCATCCCGAATCATCGGGACGGGGAATTAAACCCTCAATGAGGGATTAAATGACTCTCTGAGCTATCTATTGGAGACTTTTACCCATAAGATCGAAAAAGACAAATGGGTGATTTATTATTAATTCAGAAAATTATTCTGCGTTTCTCTCTACATATTTAATTATTTGAAGGGCGATGTTCTTACCTGTTGCTTTTTCTATCCCTTCTAATCCTGGAGATGAATTCACCTCCAAAATAAGTGGCCCTCTGGCAGATTGTAACATATCTACACCAGCTACTCCCAGTCCCATTACGCGAGCGGCTTTAAGAGCTGCGTTTTCTTCTTCATCTGTAAGTTCTATGATCTCTGCAGATCCTCCTCTGTGTAAATTAGATCTAAATTCTCCTTCTTTTCCTTGTCTTTTCATAGCTCCAACTACTACTCCATCTACTACAAAAGCACGAAGATCGGCTCCTTTTGCTTCCTTAATAAATTCCTGAACGATCACTCTTGCTTGTAAACCATTAAAAGCTTCTAAGATAGATTCAGCCGAATTACGGTTATCTGCTAAAACAACACCCAAACCTTGTGTTCCTTCTAATAATTTGATCACCAAAGGTGCTCCACCAACTTTATCTATTACACTACTCACATCTTTAGAGTAGTTACTAAAAACAGTTTTAGGAAGGCCTAAACTTGCTCTGGAAAGTATTTGTAAACTTCTTAATTTATCTCTGGATCTCACTAAGGCCTGAGATTCTGTAGCTGTAAAAACTTTCATCATCTCAAACTGTCTTACTACTGCAGTTCCAAAAAAGGTCACCGAAGCACCAATCCTAGGAATTACACCATCTATATCTGTAAGTTCTTTCCCTTTGTAAATTACAATAGGCTTTTTCTTTTCTATAACAAGATCACACTTTGTATGATCTACAACCATCATCTCATGCCCTTTCTTTTCTCCAACTTCAACAAGTCTTCTTGTAGAATATAAATTTGGATTTGCAGACAGTATTACTAATTTCATTATCTAAATTTTAAATTGGTTTGGATCATTGGGAAGGTGAATTACATTGAAATAAAGCTTCCTGCAGAAAGGTGTTTTTACAAGTCTATAAATTACAGTGCAAATAAAACAAAACTGAAATTATTAAAGTTAAATTTTCGATAAAAAAAACCTGCATTTTATAGCAGGCTCAAATTTTCCCATCAATGTATTTCCATCTAATTCCTTTTAGCGTACACCTCTGTAAAGTTGGTATTGTACTTAATAGAGAATTTTCTAAAACTATCTAGGAAAGTAATTGTAAGATTTTGATTGGAACTACTTCCATTAGGAGTCAATCTAAATTGATTATCCCCAAGGTTTTCCCAGGTTCCATTCACGATTACTGCAACAACACATCTAGTAGATCCTTCTCCCGCAAAAGTTGTTTTTGTGTATGTTTTGGTATTTGTGAAATTGTAAGTAATTTGATCGTTACAAGAGATGTTTTCAATCACATCGTTGTTTTGGATATAATAATCTAGATCCCAAGTCCCAAATAAGCTGGTAGTTTCAATTGGTGGAGCAGAATCATCGTCACCAGAACAAGAGGTGAAAAATAAAACAGGAAATGCGAGAAGTATTAAAAGTGTTTTTTTCATAGTAACAAATATTATTTATTGCTGGGTATTAAATCTTTCTAAAATAATATCGCTAATTTATTTTAATCAAATGAATTAGCAACAGTTTATCTTATTAATTGATATACAATTCACAGGCAATTTTATTATATTCAAAAGTCATTCCTAATTCAAGAATTTTACTTTCCTTCTTTTTTAATACTTTTGATCTTAAGTAAAACCGGTTCATGTCCCATCAACACTTCAAGATATATAAACCTTATGGCTACCTCAGCCAATTCATCCACAATCATAAAACTCGTAGAAATAAAAGCTTATTGGGAGAACTCGGCGAATTTCCCGAAGGTATTATGGCCATTGGAAGATTAGATGAAGATTCTGAAGGATTATTATTTCTCACCACAGATGGAAAAATGAGTGAGACGGTAAGAAGTTCGAATATTGAAAAGGAATATTATGTGCAATTAGATGGTATTATAACAGAGGAAGCAATTGAGCAATTAAAATCTGGAGTTAGTATTGGTTTTAACGGCAAAAAATACCTCACAGCTCCTTGCAAGGCTGAAATTTTAGATGCAACTCCTTTATTTCCAGAACGATCTAAAAAGATAAGGGATGAAAGACATGGGCCAACAAGCTGGGCTTCGATAACCTTAACTGAAGGAAAGTTTAGACAGGTTAAAAAAATGACCACCGCAGTGGGTTTTCCAACCCTAAGATTGGTGAGATACCGAATTGCCAATGAATATTTAACTGGAATGCACTCTGGCGAGATATTTGAAGTTAAAAGCTTCAAGCTTTAAAGCTTAATAATTAAGACCAATTACTAATTGTTAATCATTAGTGTCCGGTATATATTTTAAAGAATGAATTGAACCAATTATTTACAAGAGTTCACCGCTTGCTATTTGTTTTTGATTCTACATTCTAAAATTTAAGGTTAAAATAAAGTATCGATAAATATTGTTGAAATTTATACTGTTTATCAGTAAATTAATAACAGGTATCAAGTCTTGTTTCTTTCAGCGCAGCGGTCCTTTGTCCTTAACCTGACATTACTATTTATTAAGACAAGCTTAAATGAGATAGGCTAATTAATTGAAATACTTTTATTTAGTATCTTCCCGCTTGTCTTCTTTTTAAGATCATAAATTGAATAAAAATTATGAAAAAAACATTTTTAAATTATCAAAAATCACTTGGCTTTATAGCTATTGCTGCAATTGGAATCTCTCCTATGATGCAAGTTAAAGCCCAAGAGAATTCAAAAAATAAAATGGAAACTAAAGAAATTAAAAATTCAGAGAACATCTTGTTATCTAAATGGACCGGGCCTTACGATGGGGTTCCTGCATTTGATAAAATGGAACTTTCCCAATTGCAACCAGCTATAGAAATGGGTATGGAAATGCATTTAAAGGAAATTCAGAAAATTGCAAACAATACCGCTCCAGCTACCTTCGAGAACACCATAGTTGCAATGGAAAGAGCGGGTAAAGAATTAGATAGAGCCTTTACTTACTATGGAATTTGGAGCAGCAATGTTTCTTCACCTGAATTTAGAGAAATACAAAAAGAATTATCTCCAAAGATTTCAGAATATTCCTCTAAGATCTCACAAAACAAGAAATTATTCGAACGTATAAAGACGGTTTATGATAATTCTCTGAAAACTCCTTTGGAAGATGATCAACAACGTGTTGTGCAGCTTATCTACGAGAATTTTGCTATGGAAGGTGCAAACTTAGATAAAAATGCCAAAGAGCGATATGCAGCGATCAATAAAGACTTATCTAAACTTTATACTAGTTTTTCCAATAATGTACTGCATGATGAAGAAAGCTATGTTACCTACCTAGAAAAAGGTCAATTAGATGGATTACCAGATTCTTTTGTAAAAGCCGCTGCCAAAGCAGCTAAAGACAGAGGTGAGGAAGGGAAATATGCCATTACAAACACCCGTTCTTCTATGGACCCTTTCTTAACTTATTCTGATGAGAGAGAGCTGCGTGAGAAAGTATGGGAAACCTATTATTCTAGAGGAGATAATAATGATGAATATGATAACAACGAGCTGATATCCCAAATCTTAAAACTTCGAAATGAGCGTGTTAAGTTGATGGGATATGAAAATTTTGCCGAGTGGCGTTTACAGAACAGGATGGCAAAGAATCCAGAAAATGCCATGAAGCTAATGAATGCTGTTTGGCCGGCTGCCCTTGCCAGAGTAGAACAAGAAGTGGAAGATATGCAAGCCATTGCAGAAATAGAGGGCTTAGATATCACCATAAAACCTTGGGATTATAGATATTTTGCTGAAAAAGTTAGAAAAGATAAATACGATCTAGACTCTGATGAAGTAAAACAGTATTTACAATTAGATAATCTTACGCAAGCATTATTCTTTACTGCGGGGGAATTATTCAATTTTAATTTTAGCCCTGTAGCCAAAGGTAGTGTTCCGGTATTTCATGAAGATGTGAAAGTATGGGAAGTAACCGATAAAACTTCTGGAGACCATATTGGCCTTTGGTATTTAGATCCTTATGCTCGTCCAGGAAAACGATCCGGGGCATGGGCAACAACCTACAGGAGCTATACCACTTTTGATGGTAAAGAAACTGTTCTTGCCTCAAACAACTCTAATTTTGTAAAGCCAGCACCGGGTGAACCTGCACTTATCTCTTGGGATGATGCCACTACTTTTTTCCATGAATTCGGACATGCTTTACACTTTTTATCTGCTAATGTGAAATATCCAACTTTAAATGGCGGAGTTCGTGATTATACAGAATTTCAATCGCAGTTATTGGAAAGATGGCTTTCTACAGATAAAGTGATCAATCAATTCTTGTTACATCATGAAACAGGAGAACCTATCCCTGCAGCCTTAGTGCAAAAGATCAAAAATGCCTCTACTTTTAATCAAGGTTTTGAAACTACAGAATTTTTAGCTTCAGCATTAATGGATATGAAATATCATACTATTGATCCTGAAAATATAAATCCGAAGAATTTCGAGAAAAAAGCTCTGAAGGAATTAAATATGCCTGAAGAAATTGTAATGCGTCACCGTTCTCCACAGTTTGGACATGTTTTTTCTGGTGAAGGTTATGCAACCGGATATTACGGATATTTATGGGCAGATGTTTTAACCGCTGATGCTGCCGAAGCTTTTGCAGATTCTCCTGGAGGTTTTTACGATAAGGATATGGCAGCCAAATTAGTGAAATATCTATTTGCTCCAAGAAACTCTATGGATCCTGCAGAAGCATATAGATTGTTTAGGGGAAGAGATGCTAGTATAGATGCTTTAATGAGAGATAGAGGATTTCCTGTCCCAGAAAAAAATATGGAAAAGGATGCTGAAGACAAAAATGAAGATTTATTGGAAGAGATGAAAGAAGATAAAAAGGATAATAATTAGGAAGTTATTTTTCTGAAAATATAAAACCCGGACCTTTACAAGTCCGGGTTTTTTTAATATTCGAAAAGCTCTTAATTAGTTAACAGCAGTTTCAGTAACATTTTCTTCTACCTCCATAGCATCTACATCTGTAGAATCCATAACTTCTTCTGAAGGAGTTTCAATAACTTCTACAGGAGCTTCTACTTCTTCGATTACTTCAACTTCAGTTTGTTCAGCTGATTCATCTTTACAAGAGGTAAAACTTAAAACTAATGCAATTGCTGCAAGAGTTAAAAATGATTTTTTCATTTTAAAATTTATTAATTGATTTATGCGTCAAAAGTAAACCATTTTAGAATACAAAAATAAAAATAATTTGTTTTTGATAAAAATAATTTAACAACATTAAAGCGCTGTCCTTCAGCTAACTATAAAGCATGATTTTAAACCTTAATAAGAAAAAGTATTCGCGGTATTGCTTAGGAATTGTAGTGCTTCGCAAATTAAATCAATTAATTAAGTGTGTTTCCCTATGATGCAATAAAAGTTGTTTTAGACTTTCCAAATAGTTCAATAACACTTTAGAATTTATTTTAGGATGTTCCATAAATGGTAAAGTAGCGGTGTCTTCTTCCAGAAATTTATAAATTTCTGGATACTTTGTTTCAATCTCCAAAGTAATTGTTGTGATCTCGTTTAAAATCCTAGTAATCCGCTCCATATCCTTTAATTTTATATGCTTACATAGTTCTCATGAACCATCTCTTTAAATAGGGTAATTCTTTAATAGCTGCCTGGGCAGCTTCCAATGTTATTTCATCATGCACTTCTGCCATTTCTATAAATTTTACTTCTAATTTATGCAATGTTAAAGATGGATCTATAAACTTTCCATTATCAAAACAGTTTGAACAGTATTCCTCATTTTTAGTTTCATCTCTATTAGTTCCCATAAATTTTCGCGAAAAAGGCAATCCACAACTCTGACAAATTAAAGCCTCCATAACTTGTTGTTTTTATAATTAATATTTCGTTAAAAACTATCCTTATAAATCTTCTTTAATTTAGTGAATTCTAACTTCATATAAGATGAATTTCATTATAAATATTCATAAAATTATATCTAATATTAATTTAAAGCCACAGTTCTAATTAATTAACTACTAATCACTTAAATTATTATCGATCATTTTAAATGATCAATATTTTGATATATCATATTTCATATTTATATCTCCTAAATCTGTGTATTTATATCTTTTTTTTAAAATAATAAGAGGTAAACCTTGCTAATATTTTAGGTAGTATCTAAGTTTATTTCACACAACAAAATAGTTCCCATATCCTATATTGAATCTATCGATTTTATTGCAGAACCTTAGATCAAATCAGTTTACCAATCACTTCCTTGTGATTTTAATTCTAGAGGTTGAAAATGAAAAATACATATTGAATGAATTTGGGCAAAAACCTAAGCTCCCAAATCGTTTTCTGCTTTAATATATACTCTAAAAGGAATACTAATTTTCTTGTTATTATTTTTTTAAAAACTTATCTTTATAAGAGATAAGAATGAAAATCTATAAAACTTGCAATATGGCTATCTTAACAACACAAAGTGGTTCTGCAAATGAAAAAAATGTAGAAGAACATATTAATGATATTAGAGAATGGAATAAAAGACTTCAAACCAGTTCTGAAGAGATTACCTTTTTAAACCAATTTGTTTCTGCAGATATCTTTCAACAAGACCTTCCAAATCTATACGAGCACCTATTCACTTTTTCCAATACACTTACGGCATTAAAAACTGAAAAAATAGACTTGCATCAAGTCATTAGTAACCACAAGAATGATATTAATGGCATGTTAGAATGCGAAGATATTTCATGTGAGTCTTTTTACTCTACTGAACACAAAAAATTAGAAAATAGATTGATTAAGTTTCTTAATGATTTGGATGAATTGCAAGTAGATCTCTTCAAGTTTTGTACTAATAAACTGCGTATGTCAAAGTGAATTTTTTAAAATTTCTCGAACTTAGTCTTATATAGCTGTCAATATTACCCTTTTTGTCATATTGGCGCATTATTAGTTTTATTAAAAAAAATTTATTTAATTAATATGATTGTTTGATTTAATTAAGATTTATTTTTAAATTAGGAGAATTGTATGAGAATTGAATAATATTACAAACTACTTATAAATTATATATCCAAACTTAAAACACTGAACATCAATAGCTAAGCGAGGCTGATGTAAAATAACCTAAGCTGCTATCTTTTTTCATATCTATATTTTTTGAACCTATTAACTGATAATACCATAGTTTGAATTTAAGTCTGAATTCTTACAATCTCCCCAAATTAGCCCCAAAAACCAGTCTAGTATGGTCTTTGCATCCTTGATTCTAGAAAATCGACCGAAATAAATTTTGGTAGAAAATATTTAATAAAAAACAAGAAAATGAGAATACTAGTTATTGGAGGAGGAAACATGGGATTAACTTATGCAGAAGGTATGTCCAAATCCTTTCTTTTGAACAGACACAAATTAATGATCTATGACAAATCAGAAGAATTAATTGCGTCTTTAAATGAACATTCCCAATTTGATGTTTATAATAAGATTGAAGATTGTCTACCCCAAGCAGATGTGGTTTTTATAGCGGTAAAACCTTTTCATTCTGAGGCCTTATTTAGTGAGATTAAACCACTAGTGAACAAAGAACAGATTTTTGTTTCTATAATGGCCGGTGTTACTATAGGAACCATTCAGGATAGTTTAGAGGTAATTAAGGTGATTAGAGCAATGCCTAATTTACCTGCGCAAGTAGGAAAAGGAGTTACTTCTTACACAGAGTCAAAAGAAGTTTCCAGAATAGAGCTTCTTATGATAAGAAATTTATTGGATACCACAGGAGAATCTATTCGGGTATCTAACGAGAATTTTATAGATGCGTCTACAGGAATCTCAGGAAGCGGACCGGCTTACGTATTTTATTTTATGCAATCTATGTTGGAAGCAGCTTTAAAAATGGGCTTTTCTAACAACGATTCTAAAATACTCGTTAGCAAAACATTTGAAGGTGCCGTAGAATTATTCAATCAATCTGATCTTTCTCCAAATACTTGGATGGAAAGAGTTGCTTCTAAAGGAGGAACCACCAGAGCGGCTTTGGACTCTATGGAAGACAATAATGTTAAAGAATTAATTAAAGACGCAGCCTACGCAGCTTTTGATAGAGCAGTGGAACTAGGTGATGAATAAAAATAAGAGAACACGAAAATAAAGATCAATAAAATGGAGAAGAAGAGAATTGTTGTAAAGGTTGGTTCTAATGTAATGACCAATAAGGACAACAGAATTTTAGTACCAGTATTGAAAAATCTCGTGAAACAGATTGCCACTTTATATGAAGAGGATATTATGGTGGTGTTGGTTTCTTCCGGTTCTGCAATTGCAGGGATGGAAGTTTTGGGAGATATAAGCGTCCAAGATGAATCTAAACGAAGACAAGTATTTTCATCTGTAGGACAACCAAGAATGATGCGCCACTATTATAGCCTATTTCACGATTATGGAATGCGCTGTGGACAGGTGCTGGCAACAAAACGGGATTTTAGCCCCGGTGTACACCGGGAAAATATGATAAACTGTTATGAATCTTTACTTTCTGAAGGAATTATTCCCATAGCAAATGAAGATGATGCAGTATCTGTTACCATGTCCATGTTTTCAGACAATGATGAATTGGCGAGCTTGGTAGCAGAGCTAATAAAAGCTGATTGTCTAATAATCTTAAGTGATACTGAGGGACTTTATACAGGGCATCCTGACCATGATGATTCAAAAAAATTGAATAAAGTTGACGGAGATGAGGATGTAGAGAAATATGTTCAAGTTTCAGAAAAAGGTGAAGGTGAAGGCCGAGGAGGAATGGAATCTAAAATAAGAATCGCCAAGGAAACTGCCGCTAAAAATATCCCTACTTATATCGCCAACGGTAAAAGAAGAAATGTAATATTAGATATTCTGGCCGGAAAAGCTGTTGGAACCAAGTTTACGGCTTAAGGAATACTTAACAAGTTTTAAAGAGAGATAATATGAAATTGATAAAAACAGAAATAAAGAATAATGTACTTAAAGCGATGATCCGCCTTTTGGATACAAAGCGGACACATATCATAGAAGCAAATAAAAAAGATCTAGATGCCTTTGGAGAAAAAGAAGGCGCCATGTACGATCGTCTCATTGTAAATGATAAGAAGGTAGATGGAATGATCCAATCTGTAAAAGAAGTTATGGAACAAGATGATCCTGTAGGAAATACAATTTCTCACCTAGTATTGGATAACGGATTGGACATTACTAATAAAACAGCTCCATTTGGAAATATTCTTATTATATATGAATCTAGACCAGACGTAACTATAGAAGCAGCTGTTCTTGCATTTAAAGCAAATAGTAAGATCTTTTTGAAAGGTGGGAAAGAAGCAATTAACAGCAACAAAATATTAGAAGAATGCTGGCATGAGGCCTTAACCGAAAATGGTCTCGAAACCAATTGGATCGAGCTTTTACATTTAAACAGAGAGGAAACACAGGAATTCTTGAAGAATCCACCTGTTAAATTAGATCTTATCGTGCCTAGAGGTGGAGAACGCCTGATTGGTTTTGTGAAAGAACACGCAACAGGTGCTGTTCTTGTTAGTGGAAGAGGAAACAACTTTTTATATGTTTCTAAAAACGCCGATTTCGAGACTGCTAAAAAAGTGATCTTAAATGCTAAGACCGATAAAATTTCTGGTTGTAATGCTTTGGATAAAGTATTGATAGATCAGAATCTACCTGAATATGAATCCAGATTGAAAGAGCTTCAGAAATTATTGAAGGATAATCATGTAGAGATCCTTGTAGATGATAAGATCTCAGAAGTTCTAAGTTCCGAAGAAAAACTACCAAATGAAGATACTTGGTATGAAGAATTTTTAGCCATGAAAATTGTGGTTGGAAATGTAGACGGTATGGATATGGCAATAAAGAAGATTAATAAATATTCTGGCGGCCACTCTGCGGTGATCATTACCAAAAATAAGAACGAGGCAATAGAATTTATGGAGCAAGTGGATGACGCTGCCGTTTATCACAATGCCTCTACCCGCTTTACAGATGGAGGTCAAATGGGAGTTGGAGCAGAACTGGCTATCAGTACAGATAAGTTGCACCACCGTGGTCCTCTTGGACTAAAGCAACTGGTTACCAATAAATATTATGTATTGGGTGATGGACAGATAAGAGAATAAGTTTTCGATATAATTTTTCAATTCAAAAAGAGGCGCCAAATGGTGCCTCTTTTAATATCTGATATTTTTTTTATTTATTGATGAGCTTTATCTGACCAAAACCATTCTTCACCTAAACAATGTAAAGTCCGGAAACCTAAGAGTTCATATCTAAAGGAGAAGATCCTTCAACTACGCTCATTTTCAGCTATTTCATTTTATGAGTTCATTAACAACTTAGTAACGAAATGTAAGTTTTTATACAATATTATTAAAGAAACTTGGATTACAATCTAAATGGTGTAACATTTGATAATTGAGTAAGTCTAATTTGTGTAAATCAAAACAAACCCTATTTAATGAAGAAATTAATATATTCCATAGCACTCCTAAGTGTTGTCTTTGGATGTAAAACGCCCCAAAGCATAAATAAAACTACTGAAGACAGAACAGTAGTGAATCTAGATCTAGTTAATATAAAAGAAGATCGGGTAAAAGTTACAGTAGATCCTGGAAAGTTTACTACTTCAGAAGTAACTTTCCATCTACCGAAAACAGTTCCTGGCACTTATTCTATAGATAATTACGGAAAATTTATAGATAATTTTAAAGCTATTGATTATTTAGGTGCTGAATTATTAGTGGTAAAGACCGATGACAATTCTTGGAAAATTGAAAATTCTGCAAATTTAGATAAGATCACTTACTTGGTGAACGATACTTTTGATATCGATGGTGAAAAAGGGGTCTTCTCTCCTACCGGAACTAATATCGATGTAAATAAAAACATGCTTTTAAACTTACATGGCTTTGTAGGATATTTTGATGAATTAAAGGAAAAACCTTATCAATTAATCGTCAACAGACCAAATGATCTATTTGGTAGTACGTCCCTAAAACTCTCAGAAAGTGTTAATTTGGAGAAAATTCCAAATTCTAGAAAGGATATCTACTTAGCTCAGCGTTATTTTGACATAGTAGACAATCCTATTATGTATTCTAAACCAGACACGACTTACGTAAATGTGGAAGGCATCAAAGTGTTGTTATCTGTTTACTCACCAAACAAGGTTCATACTGCTAAAAGCATCAAGCCGCAAATTGAAACAATGATCGCGGCTCAAAAGCGATTCTTAGGAAAAATAGATAATACAGCCAATTACTTGATCTTATTATATTTGGCCGATCCTTCAAAATTAGATGCTAAAGGTTTTGGAGCTTTAGAACACCATACTTCTACTGTTGTGGTACTACCAGAAACAATGCCATTAGAAACATTAAATGCTGCTATGAAAGATGTGGTGTCCCACGAATTCTTTCATATTCTTACTCCGCTAAATGTTCATGCAGAAGAGATCCATTATTTTAATTATAACAATCCTAAAATGTCTCAACATTTATGGATGTATGAAGGGGTTACAGAATATTTCGCGAATCTATTCCAAATAAACCAAGGCCTAATAGATAACCAAGATTTCTATAAGAGAGTATCCTCGCAGATAGAATCATCTAAAAATTATAATGATAGCTTGTCTTTCACTTACATGAGTAAAAATGTATTGGACGCGCCTTATAAAGATGAATACTATAATGTTTACCAAAAAGGAGCATTGATAGGAATGGCTTTAGACCTTAGACTTAGAGAATTGAGTAAAGGTGAAATGGGGATCTTAGATCTCATGAAAAAATTAAGTGAGAAATACGGAAAGAATAAACCTTTTAAGGATGATCAATTGATCCCAACTATTGTTTCTTTAACCTATCCAGAAATTCAGAATTTCTTTGATACTTATGTTATTGGAAGCACTCCAATTCCTTATGATCAATTTCTAGCAAAAGTTGGTATCACATTCGCTACAGAAGAAACTCCTACCTCTTACTTTTTAAATGGACAAGTACCTTATATTGATGGAGATCCTGAGAATATGGAATTGTTTTTCAGAAAAGGGATTTCACTGAATTCTTTTTTAACTCAATTAGGTGTTAAAAATGGAGATGTCATTAAAGAAGTGAATGGAACTGAATATACTATCCAGAATGTATACGATTTAGTTATGGGGTCTCAGTCATGGAACGAAGGGGATGATATAACTATGTTATTAGAAAGAAATGATGAGGAAATTATGTTGACGGGGAAAATCACTGCTCCTACTACAAAGAAGACTACAATAACAGAAATGGATCTTCCTGCAACTGATACACGAGTAAAATTAAGAACTGCCTGGTTGAAAAATTAAAGGCATACATCTAGATTAAAGAGGTTGAAATTATAGTTCAGTTTGTATGATTTCCTTATTTAAGGATTTATATACTTCTAAAAGCTATGCTTTCAACCTCTTTTTTTGTCTTTCAAATTAATTTTAATAAACTATTTTCTGTTTTTTGTCATGTTTAACTTGTTTCAGCATCCCAGCAGAAGTTTGAAGGATACCTTTTAGCATCCCTTGACTTCGGGACAGGTTGAAGATAAGTTCAGGTAATTCAATGGACACAAAGCAGATATAACATTATTTTTTCTGGATAATAGATCCTAAAAAGTAAATCAAAAAAAATTGCAAGCTTAATAGATCTAATGTCATTTATTAAAATGCTCTTTGTAAATTGGTTTTTTTTTTAAAGAACAATTCTCAAAAACAATGGAAATACCTATTTTAAAAGACATAGTTATAATTTTAGGCCTTTCTATTTTTATAATTCTTTTATTTCAGAAAATAAAAGTTCCCTCCTTACTGGGTTTTCTTCTTGCTGGGATTATTGCAGGGCCACATGCTTTCAATTTAATTAGCTCCCAACATGAGGTGGAACTACTCTCTGAAATAGGTATAATATTTCTGCTCTTTATTATTGGGATCGAACTCTCTCTTAAAGGCTTGGCGGCCATTAAAAAAACTATCATTATTGGTGGTGGAATGCAAGTAGGAGGCACCATTTTGTTAACAGCTTTTTTAGCTAACATTATAGGAATCCCTCTTAACACAGCTGTTTTTATTGGTTTTCTTTTTTCCTTAAGTAGTACTGCAATTGTATTAAAAATTCTACAGGAAAAAGGAGAAGTTACTTCCCCACATGGAAGGATTACGGTTGCAATTTTAATTTTTCAGGATATCGTAGTAGTCCCAATGATGTTGCTAACGCCTCTACTTACCGGGCAAGATGAAAACATTTGGAATACCCTTGGAATTCTATTAATTAAAATAGTAGGTGTTTTGATTGTCATCTATTTATTGGCTATTTATATAGTCCCAAGAATTTTTGAATTAGTTGTAAAATCCAAAAACAGAGAATTATTTATTTTAACTACCATTGTTTTTTGTTTTTCAGTGGCTTGGTTAACATCTGCTATCGGGCTTTCATTAGCTTTAGGAGCCTTTTTTGCGGGCTTGATTATTTCTGAATCAGATTATAGTCATCAGGCTACAGCAAATGTGTTACCATTTCGGGAAATTTTTATTAGCTTCTTTTTTATCTCTGTAGGCTCTTTATTGAATTTAGAGTTTTTCTTCAACAATTTCATATACGTCATCCTATTAGTTATTGCAGTTATTCTGCTGAAAATGCTAATAATTATTATCACGGTAGTAACTTTAAGGTATCCTGCCCGTACCATGTTTTTAACTGTTTTCTCTATATTTCAAGTGGGTGAGTTTTCACTTTTATTATCTACGGTAGGTTTAGAAAACGGTTTATTACCCACCAATATTTATCAGTACTTCTTAGCGATTTCAATTATCACAATGGCGCTTACTCCATTTTTAATGAATTATGCACCTAGACTCACTTATTTTCTATTAAAAATTCCTGTTCCAAAAACTATAAGAAAACGGCTGATTAGTTATCATAATATTCAGCTTCAAAATCATTCTAATATTGAAGAATTGAAAGATCATTTAGTAATTATTGGGTATGGAATTAATGGAAAAAATATTTCTAAAGCAGCCAAAAGCACTAACATTCCATATGTAATTGTTGATCTAGAACAAGATGCATTTCTAGAGGCCAAGAGTAATAAAGAACCAATTGTATTTGGAGATGCAACCAATCCCGTTATCTTGAAACATCTTCATGTACAAGAAGCGCGCGTAGTTGTAATAGCTATTTCTGATCCTGATGCTACTAAAAAAATCATCAATGAAGTTCGAAACTATTCCAAAACCGCATTTATCATTGTGCGAACTAGATATGTAAAAGAAATAGAAGATAACATAAGGCTTGGTGCAGATGAAGTAATCCCGGAAGAATTTGAAACTTCTATAGAAATCTTCAGTAGAGTATTAAGGAAATATTTAATTCCGCATGATGAGATTCAGAATTTTATAAATCAGGTAAGATCTTCAGATTATGAAATGCTAACTACCTTAAAAGTGGGGCCTCATACTCCCTCGTATCAGCATTTAAATATTCCAAATAAAGAAATTGTAACCTTAAGTGTAAAACAAGGCGCAAATAAAGTTGTTGAAAAAACCGTTATGGAATCTGGAATCAGCAAGAATTATGGAATTACTATTTTAACAATAAAACGAGATAGCCATTATATTACAGATATTACTCCAGATACAGTGATTAAACAAGGTGATCTACTCTACCTTTTTGGTGCTCCTTCCAACATCAATAACCTCAACAAAGAATTGTCGTTGTAGATATTTTTTAAAATTTTACTTGATATTATAACGAGCTAATTGATTAACATTAAAGAGAAGGATTTAAATTCAAAAAATAATTATCTTCAACTTTTGCAAAATCGAGCATTCATTTTTTAATTAAACAAAATATATGAAATTTTTTACCCTATTAGCTTCTTGCTTTTTATCCATTGCTGTTTATTCTCAGAAGGTCGAACTCCCTATAGATACTATGATTGTTTCCAAGCATTCTGTAACTATTAGTGGTAAGAATATCAGCTATACCGCTCAAACTGGGACACAACCTGTTTGGAATGAAAAAGGAATCCCTGTTGCGAGTTTATTTTACACGTATTATAAACGCGATGATATTAAAAATACGGAGAATAGACCTTTAGTAATCTCCTTTAACGGTGGTCCGGGTTCTGCATCGGTTTGGATGCATTTAGCCTATACTGGGCCTAGAATTTTAAAGATAGATGATGAAGGTTTTCCTGTACAACCTTATGGGGTAAAAGAAAATCCGTATTCAATTCTGGATGTTGCAGATATCGTTTACGTAAATCCTGTAAACACAGGATATTCCCGATTAATAGATCCTGAAGAGAACAAAACAGACAGAAAAGATTTCTTCGGAGTTCAAGCAGATATAAAATATCTGGCAGAATGGGTTAACACTTTTGTAACTAGAAAAAATAGATGGTTATCTCCAAAATATTTAATTGGTGAGAGCTATGGAACTACCAGAGTTTCTGGATTAGCGCTAGAGCTTCAAAACAGCCACTGGATGTATTTAAATGGAGTTATTCTGGTTTCTCCTACGGAAATTGGAATAGAACGCGATGGCCCTGTAGAAATAGCCAATAGATTACCTTATTTTGCTGCAGCGGCTTGGTATCATAAAAAACTACCTACAGCCCTACAAAACAAAGATCTGGATGAGGTCTTACCAGAAGTAGAAAATTATGCTATAAATACTTTGTTGCCAGTTTTGGTAAAAGGTGGGTTTATTGAAGAAAATAAAAAGAAAGAGATTGCTGCTAAAATGTCTAGCTATTCCGGGATTTCAGAAAAAGTGTTTTTACAAAATAATCTTGCAATCCCTTTTCAGTATTTCTGGAAAGAATTGATGCGTGAAGATGGAGGTTTTACCGTTGGACGTTTAGATTCCAGATACCTTGGAATGGATAGCAAAGTTGCAGGAGATTCTCCAGATTACAACGCAGAATTAACTTCATGGCTGCACTCCTTTACTCCCGCAATTAATTACTACCTGCAACAGGATTTGAATTTTAAAACCGACATAAAATATAATATGTTTGGGCCGGTGCATCCTTGGGATAGAAGCGGCGATAATAGTGGAGAGAATTTGAGACAAGCAATGGCGCAAAATCCTAATTTAGATGTGCTTATCCAATCTGGTTATTATGATGGTGCTACTACTTATTTTAATGCCAAATATTCTATGTGGCAATTAGATCCTAGCGGAAAAATGCAAGATAGATTAAGTTTTAAGGCATATAGAAGTGGGCATATGATGTATCTAAGAAGCGAAGACCTTAAGAATGCAAATAATGATATCAGAGATTTTATTCTGAAATCATTACCTAAAGAAGGAGAAGCAGCAAAATATAGCGCACAATAGTATTAATTATATAGAGGTCAGTAGTTAAATGCATATAATTTTACATTACTAAATAATTGAATATTAGTAATATATAAAATTAGTCAGTTAAAACGGAGTAGAGAGCTATAGGTATGAAAAATTAGGTTTCGACTACGCTACCATTGACGTCTTTTCAAAGTTACTCCGAATAAGAGACCCTGAAACAAGTTACCATTGACGTATTATATAAGTTGCGGATTTATAGATAATTGACACACCTAATTCTTTGCAAGTTTTTAATACGCTTTTTGTTATGATTGAGGTGATTTCAAGAAATTGGAAAAC
>NZ_VORY01000018.1 GCF_007997295.1 Gillisia hiemivivida
CAAAATAGGTTACAAGCACTTCAGGAAGTAATAAATTAGCTATCGCTAATAACTTGTCTGAGGACATAGAAATTTTAAAGCAAAGTTCTCCTATTTTTAGTTACTCCACAACTTTTTGTGTTGAGCCTTTTTGGATCATGACTAATTGTTGTGTTTATGCAAAAATTGTGGTTAATCTAAATAGGAAAAAATCTACGTTTCTAACCCCTCTGAACTTTGCTCTAAAAGTTTTTAATTTTGGCGTTGAAGGATGCTGCTGAAGCTATGCAAAATACTATGGGAGTAGTTTAGCCCCAATAAGTTCGGAGTGATATTTTAAATTTCAATTAATACCTTTGAAATATGAAATACAAGAAATGGAGTCTAGAAGAAAAGCTAGAAATTCAATCATCTTCAGATGAACTAGGCAACAGGAAAATTAAGACAAATCATGCTGTTTTGATTTATTCTTTTCAGTTATTTAGTTCGTTTACCTACACGGTTGCTTGCGGTTTGCAGGTAAAGGTTTGATATATGAAATGTAGTACAGGAAATAAGTACTTTCGTTTCGGATAAACAAAAGTCGAATTTAAAAATTTGGCGACTTCCCAAAAATACACTAACCATTGGGGTTTACAATGTCTCGCACTATGTTTAATAAATTTATTTGCCTTATACGAGAGCCTACGATTCGTTATTAGTAATGAGCTGCTTTAATTCATTGCTCTCCAAAGCTTTTTCTAAATTAGCTTTAACATACGAAAACCTATTAAAAAATCTCCTGCTATTCAAAGGAGTAAGCTTTACTGTATAGTCTTCGGATATTTCTTCAATTTTTACTTTCATTCCGTCCAGAGATTTATAGTTCGCAATGGCGCCTCGTTTAATAATAAAGTTTGGCTTTGGGAAGTGTAGATAGTTAAAAGGGATATTAGAATCCTTACTAATCGTTAGGATATCCCCAGGTTTCAAATTATCATATTTGTCTTGGCTAAAAGAAATATTTGACATTAATAAAAACGTTAGTAAAATTAATGCGTTTTTCATATTGCTTGCATTTAAAGGTTAAACAATGTTTAAATCAATTCGATAATTTCTAATAAATGTTTATTCGGTAAATATTAGGTGCATTAATTAAGAATAAACAATATTTATACAGCTGTTTTTTAATAAAACTAAAATAAAAAAAATACATAGAATAAAAGTGAAGCTCACGTTAAAATTTCTGACGTGTTCAAGAAAATTTCACCCCACTGTCATGATTTACGAAACTAGCGTGGTGGATGGACGTTAACTTGTCGGCTCGGAAGATTGTTACTTGCCCTCTAAAATATACTTTTCAGTGGAATGCCTGCTATTTGAGATAAACACTGCTGTATGTATTTTATTATCAACAATAAGGTTACTTCTTTTTTGTGCCAACAAACCTGATTACTTTACCTGTTCCATAGTGATAAAGTCCTTCTTTCAATTCAATTTCAACTTCTTCAAGCTGGATAATTTCAAAGTCGGGAAAGTCGTTTTTAATTGAATCTATAGTAAATAACATCTCTATTTTATTTGGATCTCCAACACTGGGGTTTGTGTTTTTCAGAGCAAAATTTCCAGTACTAAAACCTTCAAGGATAATAATTCCTTTAGGCATTATCAAATGGGAAATTTTTTTATGATATTTAGATAATAGGGGTAATGGGAAATGTGCATAAATCAAAGCTGCACAGTCATATTGTTCATTTATGATATAAACTAATATAGTATTTTAAAAAGGTTATTTCTTAGCGAATCGTGGAACCAAATTTTCGGAAATTACGTATGCTTAGAATAATAAATTTATGAAATAGCGCCTTCACCAATTGATAGAAGTATTCTGAATTTCTTTCACAATGCTAAGATTTTACAGTTGCAAAACTCTTCATTACTGTTGCACTACCCCTGAAAAACGATAATAAAGCAGCATTTTAGAGGCTTATTCTTTGCAAAGAAGAACCCACAATGAAAGTTGTAAATTTTTTTTATTTATTGGAACGGCTCAAACCTCTTGGGTTTGAAAGTCGTAGAAAAGAATAAAAACCACTAGCAAACATATGTTTGTTAGTGGTTTTAGACAATTCATCGAATTTTAAAAACGATTTATTGTTTTAAAGATTAGAGAAATTGCATTTACTAATGCCCTTAAAAAAATATTAAAGCCCTACCTAAAATATATTTTTCGAGGACAATGCTATATATAAAGCTGCAACTTCCCCTAATTTTTTATAAATCTAAATTTTATGTTAAAGCGAAGTTTGCTCGTTTAGTAAACGTGTGGATTTTGAAAGTAATCGTTATATCGGCAATGTAATGATAATGGTAGTACCTTTATTTTTTGCTGAAATTATTTGTATTGCTTTTTCAATATTGTAGCCAAGCAACGATAAACGCTCCTTAACCAAGGTAACTCCTTTGGATTTGTGCAATTTATTGGTGGAATTTGAAGGAAAACCTATACCATTGTCTTCAATTTTACATTCTAATACTCCATCTGACAACAACTTGAAAGAAACTTTTAAGGTTGGATTGCTGATACGAGGTGGAAAAGCGTGAACAAATACATTTTCCACAAAAGTCTGTAGTAACATCGTGGGGATTTCAACATCATACACATCAATTAAAGGATCTATTTCAATTATCACCTTAATTGTATTATTGAATCGGGTATTTTCAACCCGAATATAGGATTGCAAATATTCAATTTCTTCAATCAATAAAAATGTTGGTTTTGTACAATGGTCCAGGTTAAGCCTGATTAATTTGGAGAAATCACCTAAAAATAAGGTAGCATTGTCTATATCACTGTCCATAATATAGTTTTGAATGGAATTCATGGCATTAAAGATAAAATGCGGATTCATCTGCGACAATAAAGCTTCCATTTTAGTTTCTTCCAAACGCTTTTGAATCAATCCTTTTTGTATTTCAAAATTTTTAGTTTGCTTTATTTGAAATCTATAAATACTATAAACTACTATAGATATTGTGAACATGATCAATAATAGAAACCACCAGGTTTTCCAAAAAGGAGGAAGTATAGCCAATTTTAATAAGGACTGTGTATAACTTAAACCGGTGCTTCCATCTATCACTCTTACGTCTACATTGTAATTTTCTGTTGGTAAAAAAGGCAGGAATATTTCTGGTTTAGAGGAAGGTAGACTCCAGTTTTCATTTGGGTTTAATCGATATTGATGGGTTAATTTATGCGGATAAGGATGTGCGTTGGTGCTAAATTTAAGCAATACCGTATTTTCATTATGCGGTAAAGATATGTTCTCTTTATCGGCGAATTGTCCCAGCGGAAATTTATTGTTGTTGATAGAAATTCCTTTGAGGTTTATCTGATTTACTAAAGCATTAGAATTGCTTATCACGTCCAGATTTATGGTATAAAACCCATTTTCACTTCCAATAGACAATTTATTTTGATTGACTTCGGCACTTAATAAAGGCTGTTTCAGCCCTTGTTCTTCATCTAAAAATATAAATCGGTCGTTTTTATAAAGCGTTAATCCTTTTTCTGTCCCAATTAATAAGGTTCCTTTATATTCCTTCAAAAAGGAAATGGAATTCCCCTTAATTTTAGCTCTCGGGATTTTTTTTAGGATATTAAATGAGGCTTCATCATTTACAATAAACACATCGCCAAATTCATTTGAAATTACCAGATTTTTTCCTAAAGCGCTAATGTGTTTTAATTTTTTTTCTTTCCAAATTCCATTTTGTAAATAGGACTTAAACCCATTGTTTTCCCACACAAAAAGGCCTGAAAAAACTGACAAGAAATAAGTTTTATTAGCCTGTTGTAGACTATTTACCACCATTGTGGGCGTTTGGGGATCTTCTTGTTTAAAATAGGTGTATTTAAAAACTCCCAGATCGCTATACATTCTAACGCCACCATAAGGATTTGTTTCTATAAGATTCCCGGCTTCTGTAAAATTGATCTCTTCTGAATGCAATGGTAAATATTGGTGCAATTCCCCCGAGATTCTTATGGCAAATATCCCAATATTGGTATTTATCCAATAAATATCTTGGGATACTTGTATATCGTAAAAACTAATATCTTTTGCCTTTGTCGAATAGTCCAGTTCATAAAAATTATCCTGGTGTTTTGGCAACGGCAACTTGGTGTTTAACAAATGTTTTTCTTGCCATTTTTTAAGTTGGGGCAACGTGATTTTAGTTTCATTTTCAGCGCTTTTTAAAATGATACCGTCATTTAATAGTACTGCGGAAGTGTTTTTTGTTTTGGCAAATCCAATGATATTTTTTCCCTGGAGTTTATTGAATTTTATTTGATTGTTTAAATTAATTTCAAACAATCCCGAATCTTTGGTTCCTACATATAATTTTTCAAACCTTGCATTATAGGCCAATGAGATTACCTTATTACTTAACACATTGAAATCTGAAGCTCTGGAAATTAACTGATTACCTTTAACTTCATAAATCCCTCCATTACTGCCATATATTCCCCAAGCTGCCGCAAATATTTTATGGTCACCAGTTTTAACATAATCCCAAATAATGGAATGTCCATGTTTTTTTAATGGGATTGAATCCTTTTCCTTTACATAAACATCAATCTTACTTTTTGTGAAAAAACCTTTATTACTGCTATAAATACTGTCATTATCTACCAAAACGGAATAAATGTATTTATGATCATTCACTTCAACCAAGATTTTTTGATCATTCTTATTAAGAATCTTATAGACTCCGGAATTATAAGTGACAACGTGAACTTGATTCTTATATTCAAAAAAGTCCTGAACCCTAAATAGCTCATTACCGGGGTTTTCATTTAAAGAAAGTACTTTATAGGTGTTGATGTCAATTATAGAAACACCATTACTGGTGCCAACAAACATGTGATTTCCATAAGAAAATAGCTTGGTGATTTCGTTATGAACCACTCCGTCTTTTTCTGAAATCACTTTAAACTTAACACCATCATAAATGCTGACACCTTCGCCATAGCTTCCAAACCACAACTTTTTATTCTTATCTTCTGCAATGGCCCAACAGCTGTTTAAAGCCAAACCATCCTCTTCAAAAAAGGTTGTAAAAACGTCATTTTCTTTTTTAACAACTCCGTTTTCAGTGCCAATCCATAGAATATTGTTGCTGTCTACCAACAAAGATCTAACGGCATTGTTTGGCAATTCTGTGGCTGCAGTATAATTTTTACTGGGATAGTTTTGGGAAAACGCTAGGTTAACCCACAAAAAAAGGAATAGGAAAAGTTTAATGATTTTGTAGGATGGCATTAATAAACTCTTCTTCTTTTCGAAAAGAAACAGGAAGTTTCTCTCCATTGGTTAATTCAACTTCCTTATTTGCTTTATTGTACCTAACCAAATAATTTAAATTAATGACGTAGGTTTTATGAATTCTTTTAAAAGTAGAGGATGGAAGTATTTCCTCAACAAATTTCAAAGTTTTTGTGGCCGTTTTCGTGATGCCGTCAATTTTTTTAATGCAACAATAGTTACTTTCAGCCTTGCAATATAATATTTGGTTTGAATGAATCAGTTCAAATCCTTCAAGCGTCGGAAAAGCAATTTTACTAACGTTCTGGTCGTTTACATTCAGATTTTCAAGTAATAGCGACAATTTCTTTTGGGCGAAACTCCCATCAATTCTAGTCTCAAACCTTTTTATGGCGTCAGATAGATCCAAATGATTTATTGGTTTCAATAAATAATCCAGTGCACTTCTCTTAATTGCCTTAATGGCAAACTGATTGTAAGCAGTGGTAAATATGACTTCAAATTTTATAACCTCAAAATACTTGAACAATTCAAACCCATTTTTTTCAGGCATTTGGATGTCTAAAAAAACCAAGTCCGGTTCGTGTTTCTTGATAGCAAGCGCACCCGAATCTACCGAATTGCATTTTGCCACGATATTAAATTTATTGGGAAAATACCTGTCAAGAGTTTTCTCCAATAGACTTTGGGCATTTATTTCATCGTCAATAATTACTGCTTTTATCATAAAATAAAACTACAACTAAATGCTGAGTTGCTAAACTCTTTTTCCGCAAAGAGGAAACCACAACTAAAGGTGTAGGTTTTTTTATTTATTGGAACGGCTCAGAGCTTTTGAGTTTGAAAGCATCAAGTAGCATTGTTGTCAATTGGACAAAAATATTTGATAATCTATACCAAAATAATCCCATATTTTTCACCCTTCTGGACTGTCTCTTTCTCTGCTTTTCATTTTCGATATCTATTGCTTCTCACCAATCTTTAATCCTCTAAGACTTCAGTAGCCAAGTCTTAGGTCTTGATTTTTTCATTTCAGTGGACTTTTAATCCCTCATTGAGGGTTTAATTCCCCGAGGCCTGCCCGAAAAGAATTTCATTCAGGCGGGCTTGCCTCGAATTTTTAAAAGTATTTACCAAGTTATACCTCGTGGGCTTGCCCCGAGGTTCTTGATTAGATTTTCGAGGTATCCCGAAAGCTGTTGGGATGGGGAACCTGCCCAGCCGGTGAGGCGGGTTAAAAACTTAATAAGGAATTAAGAAAAACATGACGTAAATTGTATGAGTTAAGAATCTGAAATAATCAAATTGTAAACCCTTTTTAGCAATACAGATTATGAAATTTGTAGGTAGTCAGTTAGTATTTTACTTGAGAGACAGAGACTTTAAAAGAAACTCTAAGATACTTCTTAGATATCTGGCTCTTTTGGGAATTGTCATCATAATCTATTCTGTTCTTTTCCATATTATAATGGCTCAGGTTGAAGGCCATTATCATTCATGGATTACTGGGTTTTACTGGACACTTACAGTGATGAGTACGCTTGGTTTTGGAGATATCACCTTCGAATCTGATATAGGTCGGCTTTTCAGTATAATAGTTTTACTGTCTGGGATTATTATGTTACTGATAGTTTTGCCTTTTGCATTTATTAGGCATTTTTACGTTCCTCTTTTAGAGTCCCAGGACAAAAACAGGGTTCCGCGTCAAGTTCCTGAGGGAACAAAAGATCATATTTTAATATGTTCTTATGATGTTATAGCAAGAGATCTAATGGAACGATTGAAACAAGAGAAGACTCTTTTTTATGTTATCGAAAACGATCTGCCAAAAGCGCTTGAATATCATGATGAGCGTGTTCCCGTAATATTTGGGGAATTGGATAGCCAGGAAACCTATATCCGTGCCCATATTAAGGATGCGAAAATGATTGTTGTTAATAGAGATGACATTCTAAACACCAAGATCATTCTCACCATACGGGTCATAGCTCCTACCATACCTATTGTTGCTATAGCCACTGATGATGAATCGGTTCATGTACAGGAATTGAGTGGCGCAAATCACGTACTACCTGTGAAAAGATGGCTTGGCGAACAACTGGCCAACAGGGTAAATGCGCAACATGCAAGATCTATAGGACAATATGAAGATCTGTTTATCGCAGAATTGCCCGTTATCTATACTCATCTGGTTTCTAAAACCATTAAGGAAGCCGGACTGAGACAAAAATTCGGGGTTAGTATTGTGGCAATCTGGGAGCGAGGTAGGTTGAAACCAGTGCATGGTAATGAAAAACTAACCTACCAAAGTGTTTTGGTGATAATTGGAAATAAAGATCAACTCCAAAGCATTGATGAGCTGATCTACGATCGCAATATAAACCCTAATCCAGTTCTGGTAATTGGAGGAGGGAAGGTAGGCCTGGCTGCGGTAAAATTACTACGTAAAAACGACATCCTGGTGAATCTAATTGATAAGGATCCGGAGATATGTAAAAAAGCAAGGCAATTTTGTAATAAGGTATTCGCTGGACGGGCCTCAGATTATGAGCTGCTAAAAACAGCTGGAGTATTGGAAGCTCCTTCGGTATTGTTATCTACCAATGATGACACTATGAATATTTATCTCGCATCCTATTGCCGTCAATTAAACAAGGAATTGAGAATAGTGAGCCGGATCTCAGAAGCTCGAAATATTGATATTATCCATAGGGCAGGAGCTAATTTTGTATTGAGTTATGCTACTTTGGGATCCGAAGCAGTTTTGGCTATTTCCAAAGGTCAGGAACTAACTGTTCTTGGAGAAGATATTAGCTTATTTATTACCCCAACACCTTCTTCATTAGAAGGTAAATCTCTCGCAGAATCGGGTATAGGTGCTAAAACAGGACTCTCAGTCATTGCCATAAAAGAAAATTCACAAGTTCTTACCCTCTTAACAGCAAATACTCTACTACCCCGGGGAGCTGAAATAGTTATGCTTGGAAATACTGAAATGAGAAATAAATTCAATGAAATATTTTTGGGACAAGTCTGAAAAATGAATAAAATTTAGCATTGCCTTTTCTAGCGTGGCGTGGGTTTCCATGCTTGCCCGGGATTCACTTCATAGGATCAACGCAGTTAATCCTCCTTCTCCGAAAAAAAACCCGTTATTAGATTGCCAACGTGGCTTTTTTTTAAGATGACTACTTAGATTATACTATCTCTTCGTTAATCCCTCATTGAGGGTTTAATTCCCCGAGGCCTGCCCGATACGTTCAGGCGGGCTTGCCTCGAATTTTAAAAGTATTTTTTCAATTCATAGCTCGTTGTCTTGCCCCGAAGTTCTTGATTTCTCCTTTTCAATCCGGATTTTCACCGATTTGCTTATAGGGGTGTTGCTTCGTTCTGCAAAATGATTATAAGGAACTAAAGGATTAGTTTCAGGAAAATAAGCCGCGACATTACCAGGCGGAATTTTATAAGGCAGGACCTTAAATTTATAGGCAGTTCTCTTTTTGCCATCGTAAGTACTGGTTAAATTTACAATTTCAAATTTCTTCAAATTCCTTTGTGCCATATCACTCTGATTCATAAAAATTACCCGGCGCTCATTATAAACTCCGCGATACCTGTCGTCCATTCCGTAAATGGTAGTATTAAACTGGTCGTGACTTCTTATGGTCATCAGCATCAATTCATCTTGTTGCAACTTATGGTCCGGTAGTTTATTCAGGCTAATCTGAGCTTTTCCATTGGGCAACATGCTAAAATCCCTATGCCGGGTATTATTAGGAAGGTAATACCCAAAACCTTTTGATTGTTCGCTAGTCTTTTCGAAGCCCTTTGCTACCAGATCTATTTTCTGCCGAATAAGTTCATAGTCTTCTCCCATCGCTTGCCAAGCCACAGGGTGGTTCCCCTTAAAAAAGGTATGACCTAGATTTCCAATTATTTCTGGTTCACTCATAATATTGGAGGAAGCAGGTTTAAAAATTCCTTTAGATTGCCTTATGCGGCCCATACTGCTTTCCATTGTTAAAAAGCGTGCGTTCCCATTTTTCTCATCTTTTTCAGACCTTCCAAAAGTGGGCAATATTAAAGCTGTTTTGCCTGTTACCAAGTGAGAGCGGTTCAGTTTTGTGCTTATTTGCACCGTCATTTGGCAGTTATTCAGCGCTTCTGCAGTATAATCTGTATCTGAAGCAGCCATTAAAAAATTACCTCCTAATGCTATAAAAACACGTGCTTTTCCAGTATGCATGGCCTCCATAGATTCTACTACATCAATTCCTTTTTCATTTGGCGGTTCAAAACCCATGTATTTTCTAATACGCTCATTAAATTCCTCATCTACAAAATGCATAATTCCCACACTGCGGTCACCTTGCACATTACTATGTCCACGTACCGGGCAGGTACCAGCATTAGGCTTACCAATAGCACCTTTTAATAGCAATAAATTTACATATTCACGAATGGTTTCTACACTGTTTTTATGTTGGGTAAGTCCCATTGCCCAGCACACAATAATTTTAGATTTTTTAGCTAAAATTTCAACTGCTTGGTTTATTTTTTCGTCTGATACTCCCGTCATAGAAAGTAACTCATCTTCGTTGAACGATTTTAGATCGGTTATTAATTCTGAATAACCCTGGGTGTATTCACTTAAAAATTGATGATCAAAAACAGTTTCATCCAGAGCGTCTTTTTCTGCAAGACGTTTTAAAATTAGTTTAACCAAGGGAATATCCTGATTGATATTTACCGCTAAATGCAAGTCTGCAATATCTTCTCCAGACCCCACCAGCCCTTTAAGATTCTTCGGATTTTTAAAATTTACTAAACCGGTTTCTTCCAATGGATTAATTGCGATGATGTAGCCTCCGTTCTCCTTACATTTTTCTAAGGCAGTCAACATCCTTGGGTGGTTGGTACCGGGGTTTTGTCCGGCAATAATAATTACCTCGGCATCGTAAAAATCTTCCAGTTTGGTACTTCCTTTTCCTATTCCCAATGTTTCGGTAAGGGCAACTCCGCTGGATTCGTGGCACATATTGCTGCAATCGGGCATATTATTGGTGCCATAAGCACGGACAAACATACCATACAAAAATGCAGCTTCGTTGCTGGAACGGCCAGAGGTATAAAAGACAGCTTCATTTGGGGAATCTAAACTGTGTAATTCTTTTGCTATTAAATCAAAAGCATCCTGCCAGGATATTGCTTCGTAATGAATTTTTCCTTCTCGTAAAACAAGAGGTTCCACAAGCCTTCCAAATTTATTAAGCTGAAAATCGGTTAATTCTGAAAGTTCTTCTATTGAATATTTCTTGAAAAATTCGGCATCAATATGGCTATGAGTTGCTTCATCTGCCAGTGCTTTGGCACCATTCTCACAATATTCTCCAATTTTAGACGGTTTTTCGGGATCTGGCCAGGCACAGCTGGGGCAGTCAAATCCATCCTGTTGATTAATTGTGAAAAGACCACGCATAGAATCTACCACGCCCATTTCTTTAAAGGTATGTTTTAGGGTTTCTTTAATGGCGAGTTTCCCGGCGGCATGGGTTATAGGATCTTTAAATTCTAGGTCTCGAAATTCTGTAGGACCTCGATGATTTACTTTTCTATTGAATTTATTTTCCATTTTTAATGCGTTAAAGATTTAGGATTAGGGTAATTGTTAGATTCATCTTCTCCACGATCTTCTAGGCAGGTAAAATCTTTTTCCAGTAGAATATCTATAGTTTGGCTGTTAGAAGTAGGGACAGAATGGGAAAACCCAACCCTGTTATTGGTGTCCCAGCCCTGTAAAAGTTCTTCAGAAATTTTTAACGAGATTTGATTGTTGGCAAAATCAATATCCAAATTCTTGGTGACTGAAACCCTTACACTATACATAAAATTCAAATTCGGAAAATTGGTGGTTTCTTCTATAAATTTTTCTCGGCATAATTGCTCAACTTCATTCTTGGTCAACCTAAATCGCACCGAATTTCCGCGAATCCTTATTTTCATTGTACTGTTTTTTAGAGGTGTAGTTTATTATTTTCAACAATCCCTTAAAGTTAACTGATTTGATTTAAAAAAGGAAAAAGAATATTGTACAATTAGAGGTTATTTTTAAAACCTCCTAGGCTATAAATAATAGAGAATCAAATATTGTAACTCTCCCATATTTGTTCTAAAAAATAATAGGATTTAAAAACCCTTCGGTAAATTCTTCCAATGGGAATTGATTTCCCTACACCTCAATAACATACGGCTATTACCTTATTACTACCATTGACGTAATTTCAAGAATCTGGAATACACTCCCTCTGGTCGGTAAAGATCTGTTTAATTTTTAAGATTGTTCATTTTTTTGTTATGCTTTCCTCTCGTTTCACTCGTCGGAAGCAATCAAAACGAACCAAAAAAAGGACACTTTTTTGTAGGTGTTTCCAATTATGCTACCGCATAATTAGAACCGTACTTCCACGGCTAAATTTTCTCCAAGGCTTCAAAAATTTTACGCCGTGGAACTACTACACTTGCAAAAAAGAAGTTCTTAAGAAGATAAATCAGCTAGAAACAATTATACGTCAAAAACCTACGCTAGATAATTTTTTTTATCACGGGTCTCTTCTTGACATTCCGAAAAATGTTAAAATCCATATCAGCCAGACTGCAAAGAGGAAATAAACCGCGACTGAAACAAAAAAACTTAAATTTATAACAGATTGAAATTTATAGCTAGCTAGGGAATAAATACCATATACAAACAAGAATTAAATTCTGAACAAGAGGAGTTGAAAGCAGCAACATTGATCAAAACTTACTTATTATAATCTGAAATAAAAGAAATATTGATAAAGGTATCTGAAATAGAGGTTTTTATACTGGCTGGAGGAAAGAGCAGAAGAATGGGAAGTGACAAAGGTCTTATCAATTTCAAAGGAGAACCTATGATATCACATATACTAAGGGTGCTCGACAAACTAAATATGTCAACCAGTATAATTAGCGGCAATAAAGAATATATGAAGTTTGGGAAACCTGTTCATCAGGATGTATTTCCTGATAAAGGACCTCTTGGTGGATTATATACTGCCCTGGAATTTTCCAGCGCTCCAATGGTGATACTTCTGGCTTGTGATATGCCTTCGATAAATAGTGAATCTTTAAAGAGGTTGAGAGCATTAGCGACTTCCGGCAAAATGGTCGTGTCTACTGATGGTGAGAATATTTCTCCACTTTTTGCCTGTTATCCACAATCTTTAAAGAAAGCCGTAAAAAAAGCCATATTGAGAGAGGAACTAAAAATGCTGGATTTTGTCCTAAAGCAGTCTTACACCTTATTGGATCTGACAGTTGGAGGAAATACGCTTGTATTACAAAATTTGAATACAAAAAAAGAATTAATAGCGGCAGAGAACATTGAAAAGGATAGGGTTAAATAATTTAGAAACATATACTTTAAAATTCTCGTAGCCTTATCGGTCTGGAAATGGAGTGTATATAATTAATATTACCCATAAATGAATAAAAACTAGCATCGCTTTTATAGCGTGGCGTGGGTTTCTATGCTGCCAAGACTCTATTACAAAATCAAGTAGAAAATTGATATAAAGAAGTTTATACTCCGTAAAACATTTTTGTTTTTGAAAAGTTTGGGGGAAAATGCACATAATTTCTATTCAAGAAATTAAGCATAAAAAAACCTCAGACAGTATCTGAGGTTGTTTATTTTTTTAGAGTGCACCACTAATGCAAATGAATAATGGGACACTTTTGAAGTACAAATATACAATTATTTATAAATTACTTGTTATAATAATATCCTAATTTATTCTCAATAATATCTTTTATCACAGCATTATCCGCAAATTTGTCAAATAATAGAATTAATTTTTTTTCTAAGTCATTCTTTCTATTACTTGAAATATTATTCAATAAATATAGTAATGCTTTGATTGCTGAATCGAGGCTATGACTGTAATCATTGTTAAATGGCACTCCTGGAACACCATTCACACCTTCGTCTATATGTAAATCAAAAATCACTCCACTATGGGCACAACTGTTGCGTACAAAAACCAATGTGTTTAAAAAATTCTGAAGTCTTTCAGGTTTTTTAATTGCATATTGCAGAGAAATCTCTTTCCTAACATCTTGATCTATAATATTCTCATACACTTTTACAATAGAACCAAATGTGTAATATTCAAAAGTTTTCCAGCAAGGCGCATATTTATCTTTTGGATATTTAGCGTGATGCTTACTTATTTGAATATTCTTCTTTTTGAAATTATTATTGTAATGCGCCCTTATATTTTTTAAATACACCTCAAACATTATTGTTGAATCCGTGTATCAAATTGCATTGTCTTCATAATGCATAGAAGCCCAATAAATAAGATTAGTTCTGAAATTTAATTCTAATCTGTTTATATACTTAATCAATAAATATCTTAAATCTACATCTAAATAATAAAGATCAATTACTGTCGAAAACTTAGTGTCTTTTGCAAAATTATGGTTTGCATCAATTTCAAAAGGATGCCAGTAAAAACCTAAACGATAATACCCAATATCTAATAGTATTTCTTTTATTTTACTTTCTTCCAAATCCAAATCCATACCTCTTTTTCGAAGTTTTTTAATTTGATTTTCTACACTAGTTACTACTCCTGCCATTTATAATTTATTTCATTTCCTTTGAATTATTTAGCAATTCCTGACCAGTTCTTTAATCATCAAGTTCGATATACACAGTCTCGCCCTCAATATTTTTTGCCCTGTCGGTCTCAAGATCTGGTTCGTATATCTTTTTATAAATTGGCATGATTAACTATTCTCAACAATTTCAATTTCTTCATCACTCAAGCCATACAACTTATAAACCATCTGGTCAATTTCATTTTCTGTACTTGCTATCTGAGATTGTAATTCTTGCGCTTTCTTTTTATTCTCCTCAAAAAGATCCATCCATTCAAACTCATCTTTTTTAGATAATGTTGGGATAACTGATAAATCTTCTACTACTCTTACTTTATTTGTAGATTTTATGGCTTTGTTGAGTTCCTTTATGAAAGAAGCAAAGTCAAGATTATACCACGATTCAAGTTTGCGTTGTAATCGATTGAGTTGTAACGTTCCTTTAAAGTAGCTTTGAAATCTATTTTCTAAATTTTGAAGATCATTTACATAACCAATTATTCTGTCCGTAGCATCTCTAAAAAATTCTTCGTTTTGAAATTCCGGAATAGGTATTTGCTCAAAATATTGTGGCTTAACTTCAATGTAGCCACCACTTCTAACAACACAAATAGATTTGAGAAATTCCCAAACTAATTTGGAATTCAATATGCAAAGAATGGCTTTTGAAGCATTGGGCAGAATTACTGATGGTGCATTTATATAGTAATTTTCAGAATCTAAAGAAAACTTGTTTGATGACTGAAGATTAGGCCAAACGATTTTTGATGTTTCGAACTTTTTGAAGTAATCAACAGAATCTTGTATTTCATACCACTTGTAAGATCCTTTTTTTCGTCCTACTTTTATATCTGGTGCATTACGAGGTGTAAGTCTTTCCTTAAATTGACTTAAATACTCCTTAACCGCAGGGTATTTTTCAATATCAATTCCTCTACGTGTAAAAATTAAAAATTTCTCCGCATCTGGACTATGCCATTTACTTAGGTCTCTACCTTCTAAAAATGGTTTTATTACTTCAGTTGAAGATAAATGCTTTTCAATAAGCTGCTGTCTTGTTTTTGAATCAATTATGAAAGCGTCATTAAAACCTGTTACAATTCCTCTATAACTCTTTTCCGAATTTTCATTAATGGTTGGAAAGTTTGTCTTAATACCTTTAATTAAGTCAAATAAACCTTGAGAGTTGAAACTCCAACTTTCACTATCCAGACTATTCTGTTTAACTTTAATTTCACTTAAACTTTCTATATCTATTACTTTTCCGCTAAGTTTTTTAGGAATAAGTGAAAAATCAAATGATGGTTCTTTATTGGGCTTACTGTTCCTTGCTGTAATTATAATGGGATACGTCGTAGCTCCATCAAAAATCTGTACCTGTGTAAAATCAATATATTTTTCTATAACAACTGTCTTTGTTAGATAATCTCTAAGGTTATATGCAGCTTTTGTTTTATCAAAAGTATTACTGATAAATCCGAAAATACCATCTGCTTTTAAAATAGAGAAAGCCTTTTCGTAGAAGTACGCAAATAGGTCTTGACTACTCATATATACAGCATATCTCTTTTCAAGAAATGGCTTTATTTCTGTAATTAGCTCTTGCCTCACATAAGGTGGATTCCCAAAAATAACATCAAAACCACCTTTTTTAAAAACATCAGGAAATTCATTTTCCCATTTAAAAGCTTTGTCTCCAGCGACTTTTTTGTCGTCTATCAAACTATTTCCACATTTCACATTGCTGCTTAAGTCGTTGAGTTTTCTTCGTGGTTGTGCGGTACGTAACCATAATGACAGTTTAGCTATTTCTACACTTTCTTCATTTAAGTCTACTCCATAAATATTGTTTTCTAGAATGGTATTTTCTATATCTGGAAATTGAAATCCACCACCTAAAATTTTTGTTTTCAGCTCATCTATATAAGTGTGCTCTTTAATTAGGAAACCTAGTGCCTGGTTTAGGAATGCTCCAGAACCACAGGCGGGATCACAAATGGTTAATTGTAATAACCACTCGCGATATTCTTCAAGAATAGTTACGAGATTTTCAATTGTCGTTTTATTACGATTCTTACGACCTTTAAAATATTGTTCTTCATCGAAGCCCAACTCTTGTTTTTTCTCGGAGCATAATTTGCCTACCGTATTTTCAACAATATATTTGGTAATATACTTTGGTGTATAAAAAACACCATCCTTTTTTCGCTTACTGGTCTGCTTATCAAAATCGCCACCTTCAATCTCTGCATTTACACTTTCTATCTCATTGAGCGAGTTTTCAAAAATATGTCCGAGGATATTTACGTCTACTTGACTTTCAAAATCATAATTTGAAAGTTTTAAAGCGTATTTGTACAAAAGGTCATTATCTATTTCAAGTGCATCAAGTATGGAATCGGGCCTAAACAAGCCACCGTTATAAGCATAGATTTCAGCTCGCTTCTCTGTTCCTTGTCGTCCTGTGTCTAAATAGTTGAAATACTGCTTAAATAGTCCATGTAACGGGCGCTCATCTCCAAAATCCCAATCGTCTTTCCACTTGTTCAATATTTGAAGCGTTGAATTAGAAGGAAGTAACATTCTATCTTCAGCAAAAAAGATAAATAGAAATCGGTCTATAAGCTTTTGAGATTTTTGGAATAGAGTTAGTTTTATATTTTTTTCAAGTCGAATAATATCCTCTTGGTCATCGATATTTGCAGTTAAGTTTAATTTTTCTTTAACCGTTTTAGAATTCTTTCTTACCAGGTCCCGGTAGAGTTCACGCTTAAAGTTTGAGTAATCTTTATAAAATGCTTTAGTGATCTCTTCTTCTTCAGCAATGGAGGCCTCCTTTATTTTAAGAGGGGTGTTGTTGAATACCTTATCTATATGTAGGCATAAGTAAAGAAGATCGAACCGCTTTCGTGTAAGCGTAAACAAATCAAATTCTTCAAATTCAGTGGCATCATTAATATAGATACGCAACTTTTCAAAGTTGGAGGTAATCACATACACGCATCCTTTTTGGTTTGCTTTGTAATCAAAGGCTTGACGTCTAATACTTTCTAGATCCTTCGTGTTAGTACCTTTTAATTCAATTACGCCTATTGCGGTACCATCTCTAAGAACTGCAGCATCTGCTTTACGAGAATTTTTCTCATTTTTAAATTCTGTGGTTAAATTTGAATTGGGGTTAGGAAATAACGTGTAGCCTAAAATATTTACAAACAGTTCATTTAAAAACGTTGCCTGATATTGTTCTTCTTTGGCGCTTTTAATATTTTCCTGTATCGTCGTGTTCCAGAAGTATTTTTGATATTTTTTATATGCCTTTTCAACCACTATTTCATCGAGTAGAGTGAGATGTGATTTAAGTACTGAAGCTTGAAATAATGCCATTAAGTAGTTAAGTTGGATTGACTTGCTATAATACTAACTAATAGGGTGGGAGTAGTAGCAGATATTAGGGTAGTAAAGCTAAAAAAATATACTAAACTATAACAGATTCGAGCAACAAAAAATTCGTGAGGCTTATTTTACTAATCAAAATATAAAAATTAATTCCTTATAAAGAAATCAATATTCATTGAAAATGACTTGATGATGCAATTTAAACTGGTGAAGAAACCTATTTGTAGATCCAAAATGGAATAAGAAGTCTTTTAAACCTTCAAACAGGATCTAAGACAGTATACGTTTATAACAACAAAGGGAAATTTTTCAAGGCAATTCTTTTTTATATCCTTCAGAAAATCAAAATTTAAAGCCTGCCTTTCATTCTTTTAACGACAAGCAGCATCAATGCGGAATAGGAAAAATAAATGTCTTAGATGGCAATAAATTAAACACAAAGGTGGGTGAGCAAATTCTAGACTGGTTTAGTGTTGAAGTGGATTCTTAAGTAATTATAAATCTGCCAAGCCGAATGACTGGATATTACTTTTAAATCATTGTCGTCCGACAAAAGATATAAGATCGCTGCGCTGCTAGATTCAAGACGTAAGACTTTATTCCAACTAATTGAAAATCAATATTTTAGCCTGTATAAATTTTTGAAAAAGTAAAAAATAATTCTGTGTTCCAATAGCAAGCTCCTAAACATTGAAAACAGTCTTAATCCGCGTTACTTCTAGCCTCACCGAAATCCTGAATTTTTTTACCGGACAATACTACTTTTAAATATAATATCTTATCTATACTTTAGCCACCAAAGTAAAATACTAACCTCCACAGAACTACTATTTTAAATAGCTGCCTATTAACTTGCCGCCCGTGAATGTCTCCAATGAAGTCTATCATAAATTATAAGTCGTCATTTTAGTAGTTCACATAAGGTGTTGCAGCTTTACGATGGCTGGGGATTATTCTACCATGTAAATATTGGCATTTATTCTAAGCCATTTGAATTCCCAATCCTTAGTAACTACCCTGCAAAAGAAAAATTTCCCGGCATCCATCAATCGTGAGCAAACCAAATTCATTTTAGCGGGTACAAATCCAATTCGGATGTTGTCACAATAAATAGCGATCGCAAACTCATCGAATTTATTATCTGGCTCCCGCTTCATGGTTAGCACTTTTTCGGGAACTATCTGGTTTTCAATAGCCTCAATTTCTTTGCAATGATTTGTACCCGCGATGTCAATTTCCAACAAGAAGATCTCCTGTGTAAAAGGAATAATGCCTGTCTCCACATTGCTTAGGAGCGCTAGCAAACCCGGAGTTACCGGTACTATAGATTCATTCATCGGCCATAATATTAATAATATTTGAGTACTTAACTATTTCTTCTTCACAGGTTTTTATTTGAATTCGCAATTCCTCTTGCTTCTGTACAATATAATCTTCATCGAGGATCAACGCTTCCATACTAAAAGGAAAGCTTTGTTTTAATTGATCAATTTTTGCTCTTAAACTTATAATCTTATTTTCCAGATGTTTAATCCGCTCAACTTTTTCATCGCTTGAAATGAGAAGCAGCTTTTCTTTATTAGGATCATCCAAATAAAGCAGGGTATTTTGCAGTACGCTTAGTCGTTGCAAATCATAAGCTGCTTTAACTTTGATGAACAAGTCTTTATCCTTCTCTGTCTGATTTGGATTGAGATCGGGATGCAATCTCTTGCAGAGTACCCGAAATATTTCTTTCAGTTTTTGAGTTTCCTCTTCCGATATCAAATGAGAAAGCATCTTCTTTGCTTCCTCTAATGCAGCCGATTGTGCCTGGATCTGGGCATAATAATTTTGCAAACGCGTGTTTATCTCCTGCTCAATTGCCTTTAGATCGGGCTGTTCATCCCTATTTATCGCAGCCTGCATCAATTTCATTTTCATTTTAAGCCGGGAAGCTTCGGTTTGCTTTTCAAGCAATTCAAGTTGAAGCCGCCCTAATTTTTCGAGATACAGTGAAGTGAGAATATCAGACTCATTTTCTACCATGTCTTTGTGACGGGTAAAATGTTCCAAAAAATCCAAATGCAGCAATTCCAGTTTCCTGGTTAATTCTTTATTTTCCGCAGAAAAAGCTGGTAAGTTGTCGCTCATCTTATTCAATTTATATCGGCTCGATCAATTTCAATATGCTATCTGTTTCGCTCTATTCAACAATAGTTTTTTGATACTGCAACAGGTATCAATAGCTCTATTTTTTCGTAAGGCAAAATTTTGATGATTAATGTTTAACGCCTTTATTTTTTCAAACTTGCTGCTAACTGTATTGGTATATGTAAATGCGTGGAGTAGGGACGCAGTCCGAGTGGTATAGGGAAGCTCGGCTTAGTTTTTTGTTACTTAGTCTCTAAAGTATCACTTTTCATTCAATTGCCCGCTATGCGCGCTTAACCGATGTGGGCAACTGGCTGCTTGTTATTCCGAACGATTAATTTTTATCGGATTTTGTTGTGTGTCAAAAACATCAATTATCTCAATTTGATTTTGGTCTTTATTCATCCAATAAATTATCTTGTAAGATTGATGTGCCAAATATCGAAATCCTTGATTTCTGTCGGCTAATAAATCTTCATGTTGACCAATTTCTGGTTGTTTTTTAAGTCGGATGGTTTCTTTTACAATTTTGCTCATCCTTTGCAACCCGCAAACTTGCATTATCTTTTAAGTAATTGAAATTTTTTCGTAATTTTTTTTGCGAAGTCTGTCCAGAATATTTTTATTGCCATTTTTCTATCTCAGACATTAAACCATTTGCTTCTGTCAATTTTCCTTCACGAGAATCTTTCAAAGATTTGTCAATTCTCTTGTTGAATAGATCCAAAGTCATTGGTTCTGAATCTTTAATTAAAGTCATTTTCTTTTCTTTTCTTAAAACTTTTTCAAGTCGAGAAATAGCTTCCTCACTTTGTAGTTTTAAAAATTCTTGGATAAATTCTATTTTTCTAGCTTCTAATTCCATTTTTCAGCTTTTTATCAAATTTACGGATTCTAATTTAATCCCTCATTGAGGGTTTAATTCACCCGAGGCTTGTCTCTAATTTTAAAAGTATTTTTTCAATTCATACATCTCGTGGGCTTGCCCCGAGGTTCTTGATTTTATAAACTTTGTTTTGGATTTCCGATCAGCTTGTTGCTAAGGGGTTATATCAAGAGCACTACTAATAAGGGAAGAGAATATAAAATTTGGATATTTCAACTATTCTTTCAGGCCATTTGCACTGTGTAAGCCTGCGGTTAGTGATTTTTAAAGGCCACAATTAGTAATTTATAACGGCGGCGATCAACAATTTTATGTTTTCTTATAGTATGTACGGATAGGCCATTTTTATTTTAGTTTACTCAAAATATCGTCACAGGTTTTGAAATATAATTAGGGTTGTTTTTTCATCAATCCGCTTAATTCCATCCTTTAGTCAACCAGATTAAATTACTAACGTTGACAGGGTGACTATTGGCCATAGCTGTATTTAATTGGTATGCTATTAACTTTCCATCTTTAGCAACACTATAGTCTAAACAAATGGCGGTAGGATTTTCTATTACTGGCTCTCCCTGCAACCAATAATGACCAAAAAATACTGGTTTTTCAGAAGAATAAACGATTTCATTATTTTCTGTGTTCTCTGATTCTCCGTAGGCTTTAGGACAGTGCATCAGCACATCTTTTTTTAACTTTCTTTGGTCTAGGGGCAGCCACCATTTGAAACGACATGCAGTTCTTGAGGCCCCATCCTTATCAATAAAGGAATTGCCATTTTCTAAAGAGACTTCCTTACCTTTTAAGGTTTCTTCTATAATGTTGTATTCCTCTGAATATTTTGTCGTGGCTCTTTTTAAAAAATCCGCTGTTAATTCATTATTATAATTATTTTTTATCCAGTTAATATGCTCATCCTTCCAATAAGCATGAACAACCCTGAAATTATCAAATTCTATAAAAAGCGGTAATTTTTTGAACCAATTTAGAAATAACTTCCACTCTTCAGGGAAGTTTTTAAATTGTTTGAGAGTCTCGTAATGCTGCTGTATTTCCTTAAAACCATGAACTCTAAAATATCCGCCATTTTCTTTGTCCTTGGTATGAAAACACACCGCATTATATTCATGATTACCCATTACAGCATAAGCATTACCGCTCTCACACATGTTTTGTACGATATGTAAAGTTTCTCTTATTTTGGGACCACGGTCAATATAATCTCCAACAAAAACCACCTTTCTTTCATCTGGGTGGTCATGAATTCCGTTCTTAAGTTTATAACCCATTTTTTGTAATAATTGTTCCAGTTCCTCTGCGTGACCATGAACATCTCCTATAATATCATAATTCATATTATCTCATTTTTTTGTTTAATTTTTCAGTAGTATTTATTTAAATAGTTAACGTTCTGATTTACTTTTAGTTAATTTTTACTGTATATCCGTAAAGTGTCATAAATTGATAAAGCACGTCATTCTGAACTTGTTTCAGAATCTTAGAACCCTAATAATCAACATAATAATTTGAGACCCTGAAATAAATTCAGGGTGACGAGAGAACTATATGACTAAAAGCGGACATACAAATTTTTTCTTTATTTGGAACCTTGAAGTCTAAAATTTTCTAAAAATTATCATTTATTTTTCAAAATAAGCCAAAAGTTGTTTTAAATATTATAACATCTTAAATACAACTTCGATATGTAATGAGTTAACAGGTTGTATTTCGTCACAATAAAGGGCTGCTATTAGTTTTGTTTAATATTTTGTTAAATAGGTTAAACAGTAATTAGATTGTTTTACCTTTAAGCATAACTAAAATTCAAAAAAATATTATGGAAAATTCAAATGAAAATATTGTAGGTGTTGCAGCAGGTAATGAGGCTTTTACTACATTGGTAGCAGCAGTAAAAGCAGCAGAATTAGTAGATACATTAAGCGGGAAAGGCCCCTTTACAGTGTTTGCACCTACGAATGATGCATTTAATAAATTGCCAAATGGTACAGTAGAAAGTTTATTAAAGCCTGAAAGTAAAGACAAATTAACGGCAGTACTTACATACCATGTAGTCGCTGGAAAATTTGAGGCAGCAGCAGTAATGGATGCTATAGCTAAACACGATGGGAAGTTCACAGTAGATACGGTTCAAGGTGGTAAAATTGATCTAAGTGTTAAAGACGGTAAAGTAATTTTAACAGATGCAAATAAAGGAACGGCTACAGTTGTAATCGCTGATGTAGCAGCTTCAAATGGCGTGATTCATGCTGTTGATACCGTTGTAATGCCTAAATAATTCAAAACTATTTTGAAAAAAAGAGACAATCATAAAAGATCGTCTCTTTTTTTTTGCTCATTATAGTTTGTTAGAATTATTGTTTGTTCTTATAATCGTACGAGGCTTTTTTATTTAGTAAAAAACAAAATTAGAAGCCTGCTTTTGATATTCGTTTAACCACAAAAAAAAGGAAAATTTAATAGCTACCTGAGAATCATACTTTACAGATTGAGAGCAGAAATGAATATAAATAGAAATGCACTCCTCACTAGTAGTTTCCTTCAAAAAGTCGTATTATTAAGCATGAAAATTATTGTTCCATTTTTACTATTATTTCTTTTCGTGCAGCCATTGCAATCACAAGACCTTTCCAAACATCATTGGAAAAATCGGTTGATTTTATTGCTCACGGAGGATCTTGAAGATGAAAATTTCACCAGCCAGCTCAAAGAACTGGAAAATGGTATAAAAGGTCTGGAAGAACGAAACGTGATTGTTTATAGGGTATTTGAGCATAAAATGAAATTGGGTTTAGCAAAAGACACAGACTGGACAGCTGCCACCAATTTGTACAAAAAATTTGATACAAATGGCAGTCCGTTCGAGATTTATCTAATAGGTCTGGATGGAAAAATCAAAATGCAGGATACCAATTGTGTTTCTATGGACAAAATATTAGATTTAATTGATTCGATGCCAATGAGGAAGAACTAAACTTGTTGTAAAACCTGAGGTTTTCTATTAATAGAACGTGCACGGCTTCGAAAATTTTACGCCGTGGAAGCACTACACTTGCAAAAAAGAAGTTCCTAATAAGATAAATCAGTTAGAAACAATCATACGTCATAAACCTACGTTAGATAATTTTTTTACCACGGGTCTCAGGGTGACGATGTTGGATGTAATAATTGCCGTCATGCTGTTTCGATAGCCATCGGAATCGTTTCAACATCTTTCATACTTCAAAAAACTTACACTATATATTTTTTTCATTGATCTCTATGTGACGCGACCATTTCAAAGAGTTGAGGATTGTAATCTCCAATTATACTGTCTTTAAGGGATCGTATTCCCTGAAAATATTTAAATAAAGTATTCTTACATTACAAGAAGAAAAATTACTCGAACTTAAGTTGTTAGTCCATTGTCAATAAAATTTTCCCAATATGCTCGCTGCTTTCCATGAGCTTATGTGCTTCTGCAGCATCTGCTAGCGGAAACTTTTTATAAATAACGGCACGGATTTTTTCAGAATGGAAGAGTGGCCATATATTTTTTTCCACGTCCTTTGCAATCTGGGTTTTTACGGCTGCAGATTGGGGCTTTAGAAAACTTCCCGTTAAGATGAGATTTTTACCCATTATGGTACGCAGATTGACATTTACGTCCATACTTTTCATTCCGTTAATATTGATTAGCCGACCTTTTTTATTTAGAATTTCGAGGTTTTTTTGAGTATAATCTCCACCTACCATATCTAAGATCACATCTATTTTTTCATCTTTAAAAACTTCTTCAAAAGCTTCTTTCTTGTAGTTTATTGCTTTTCCTAAATTCATTTTATTAAGGAATTCAATCTTTTTATCAGTACCAGCGGTAGTGTATATTTTAGAGCCCAAAGCTTTAGCCATTTGTAAGCCCATAGTGCCAATACCGCTTGTGCCACCGTGGATCAGTAATTTTTCATCGGGCTGAAGTTTTCCCAAATGAAATACGTTGAACCAGACCGTAAAAACAGTTTCGGGAATTGAAGCGGCATCTGTCAAACTTATTCCTTCAGGTACTGGAAGACAATGAGAACTCTCAACCGCAACATATTCGGCATAACCGCCACTTGAAATAAGCGCGCAGACCTTATCCCCGATTTTTTTGTCACTTACATTATCACCAAGGGCCGTTATTTCACCAGAAACTTCCAATCCGGGGATCAGGGTTTCAGTAGATCCTTTGCCATAGGTGCTCATGTTTTTACGTGTTATAACATCGCTACGATTTACACCCGCAGCTTTCACTTTGATTAAAACTTGGTTTTTCTCCAATTCTGGCTTCGGAGTTTCTTTTAATTTTAATACTTCCGGTCCGCCGGATGTGGTTATATGAATCGCTTTCATTTCGTCTATTTTTTCAGTTAGTATGAAGAAACAAAATATTTCATAGCTCTATTATAAAAAAAACATAAGGTTTTATACTTTATTGAATTCTAATCCTTCTTGTACATTAGTTTAATAAGTGCTCAATTTATAAAGCCCTTGCAGCTAAAGTGACTTAGATAATTTATAAAGAATAGAAAAGTTTGAAAATACTAAGAACTTACTCAAACATTATTTTTTCTTATCTATAAAAGCTTCTAAATCTTCAAACCTAAGGTTTAAAGTCTCTAGATTCGTTTTTATATGAAATGGGGGAATTTCCTTGTCTGCTTCTCGAATAGTAATTCTTCTTGTGAGTCCTGGTCTTTTCCAGTAACTATGAGAACCTCCTGATGTTGCTTTAAGCTTATAACAATTATTAGCTTTGAGAAATTTAATGAAATGTTTTGTTTTTACTGGTCTAAATCCGCCCATTTATGCGGATTCAAGCATTTTGTGTTGTAAAGTACCCTCTTCAAAATCTTGAAGTTTCCCGTTTTCATCAACAAATGATCTAGAATAATTTTTAGCAGCAAAAACATCTCTTTCAAATCCTAAAGAAGAAAGAAAATCTTCTTTATTTTTTGTATTCATACTATGCAAATCCTCACAAAAAACTTCCATTTCTACTTTAATGAAATCTTCAGCTTCTTCTTCAGTCTTACCATACCCAGATATATTGAGAGATGGACAATAATTTATAATATAATCTCCTTGCTTACCACTATATATATTTAAACTACAAGATATCTTTCCGTTTTTAATGCAGATAGTATCCTTTTCGCTTATCAATTGGCTTTGAGTTACTTTAAACATGGATAAAATTCGGTTTCTTATAAAGAACAAATTAAATAAAAATACTCTAGATACAATATTTATTAACACAATATATATGTGCATTAGTTGATTAATACTTGAAAAACTTACAATTTTTATTACTAATTACGCTAGCTAGATTAACCAGATTTGTTTCGTCCTGCATTGATTATTGATTGCTATGTTCACTACACCCGTTTACCGTTGTGAACGGCGATTAGGCTTTTATTGACTACAGCAGGGATTTTTAAATTGTTAGGTTTCTTAAGGGTTCCCGATAAGTCGGTTTGCAACCTCATTTCTACACTCACGGCAACAAATCATACAGGCAAGTAGTTCTCTCCAAGTATGGATTGTTTTCCTACTGCATCGAAAGTGGCCAATTGTACTCTTTGCTATATTTATCAATCTGTTTCAGGAAAGTATAGGTTTTAGCCTTGTGGCTAAGAGTTTGGTTAAGGTTTGTGAGGGTTTGAAAAATTGGATAGAATTTTGGGAGTGCATAAAGCTGAAGTTCTTTGTTAGGCTTTATTTTGTTGTCACTAAGCTAAATGGAAAAGGATCTAGTGACTTAGCAACTATTCATTGCACATTGGAGTAGGAGAGAAGCCCCTATATATTTTGTTCTACTTTCCAACATTAAAATTGTTGAGGCACTTAACATAACCAACTATTTAAATTTGGGTTTAGTGCCTCGTTATGCATCTTTTTTCTTTAGATAGCGTCCTCTGGGCTCATCACCCTCATGCAGCACAACTTCGGAATGTAGGAACTGTGCAGCGGCTGCGGAATCTTTCACTTTGGAAGCACTGCGTTCTAACATTTCTGATTCAAACTCATTTAATACACTTTTCCTCACTCCAACTTTTCTCCATTGAGATAAGGATCTACATCCTCTTGAGATCCCTCGGGCCAGCGACAACGCATCCAGCAGCGCTTGATTTGCCCCCTGTCCTTTGAATGGACTCATTGGGTGAGCCGCATCTCCGATTAGTGTTATTTGTCCGCTTTTTTTCAACAATTCTGACTCTAGTAATTCTCGGTCATACACGGGATAACCAGAAATCTGAGCTAACTGGGTCGCAGCCAAAATCTGCGGAATGGGATCGTGCCAAGGAGTTCTGCGACAGGCTTCTTCCTTGAGAGCTTGAGCTCCTTGAGCACTTAAGGCCTTAGCCTCATTTTCTGGCATCGGGAAGCTAAGTTGCCACATCACCGAGTCTGACGTATAAGGCATCATATAGATCCGCTCATTGCCATTGGCGGTTTGAAATACCGTGGCCGAGTCCAGCAAAGAACTGTCAACACCTTCAAGAGCCTCCAAAGGACAAATACCCAATATCACAATGCAATCCAGGTACCGTAAAGGAGTTCTATCCTCCCCAATCAGCAAGCTCCGCACCGAACTACGAATACCATCGGCTCCAACCACAAGATCTACCTTGGTGCTCTTCAGCTCCCCGCACACTTGAAAGCTCAGCTCAACAGCTTCACCCTCACATTCCTTAAGATCTACTAAGTCATGCCCCCATTGCACAGCATCATGTCCCCCGAGTTGCTCAAGAAGTGCTAAACGCAAAGACTGCCTTGCGATATGCACATTTGTCCGTTTCGGTGACGTTTTTATATCTTGCTGCGTCCACTTTCTAGTACCCCATTCCCCGATCACTTTTCCTTCTGTAGTGTGAACCAGATGTCTTGTTGAAATTACTCCTTCTTCCAGCGAGAAAAGCCCCAATCCCTCGATCGCTTTACTAGCTTGTTGCAAAGTGAGTCCATAACCCTGAGATCGAGCCTCGAAGTCGCTATCGCGCTCATATAAGGTAAAAGGAATCCCGCGGTGCAAACAAGCCACAGCCAGAGCCACTCCTCCTATACCACCACCAATAATAGCAACCTGTGGGTAGTTTTCTTTATCTGCTATAGGAGGATTAGTAGAAGGAATCAAGCCGGATCCGAAACAGTTCAAGCATGGATCGAGGTGCCGCTTCGGACGAATTGGAGCAATGCCTTCAGCCTTCGTTTTTTCAAATTGATCTAATTCCTTCTGGTAGCGGAGTCGCACTTTCTTGCGGAGCCTTCGACTTTTTTTGCCGCGCCCCTTACATTCCGGACAAATAGTCCAGCTTGCCTTCTCATTTTCCGCTTTTTTCACTTCCTCTTTATTTATTTTGATCTTGACTCCTCTATATAATAAAAGAATTAGCCAAGGTTTTTGACTAGGGTTTATTTGCCGCGGAAGATCGACAGATTTTCAGAAATGCACAAAGCTGAAGCCTGTTTTTTTTAGTTTTATTCCTCATTGAGGGTTCAACCCGTCTGAACGGCTGGTCAGGTTCCCCCGTCTCGATAGCTTTCGGGATTGTCGGCTTGGTTGTTTTATTACGTGGTCTCTAAAATTATTTTTTTAAAAATAATGACTGCTATTTGCGATTACCCATATTAGCCAAAGTTATTTTATCCATACCTTTTGAATTCTGTATAATTTCTAAAGGATAATCGTATAACTCTAAAATTTTGATAGCATTTCCACTCTTCGGCTTTCCTGGTTTAATCTTATAATCAAAAATTAATTGGCCATTTTCTATAGTTTCCGAAAAATGATAAAGATCAAAATTTTCGTCTTTTAAAAATTCGGTGAGTTCCAAATCGTGTGTAGAAACCATGACAATATGGTTTTTTTTATTCAAATAGGATAAAATCGATTTTCCAGCTGCAATTCTTTCCATTGTATTGGTTCCTTTAAAAAGCTCATCTAATATAAATAGACTGCAATTTTCTATTTTTGAAGCATCAATTAATTCTTTAATTCTCACAACTTCTTCTAAATAATAACTCGTACTATTCATTAGATTATCAGAAATTCTAATTGAAGAATAAATCTTAAAAAAAGGAGTATCAAACTTTGTAGCGAAACAAAAGTTTAATGTTTGCCCTAAAATTGCATTAATACTAAATGTTCTTATAAATGTTGTCTTACCAGACATATTAGATCCTGTCAATAGCAAACTACTAGACTCTAAATTTAGATTATTAGTGATACAATTTTCAATCAACGGATGATAGATATCTTCGGTAAAAACTTCTTTTCCGCTTATAAAATTTGGTTTGCAATAGTTGGCACTATCAGATTGGATAGAAGCACAAGATATCGCGGAGTCGATCTCACCAATAAAGAGGAAGAGTTCTTTGATATCTTCTTCTTTATTTTTTAATGAATTTTGAAAACTGTAAAAAAGTATTGGCTCTAAATTGAAAGTGATTTTTATGATTTCTGATAAAAACCAAAGCAACAGGGCATATTCACTGTCAAGCTTTTTCTCCCACTCAATAAATTTGATTTTTGATAAAATAGATCTCACGTTTTTTAAAAAAATGAAGTCTTTATAGAAGGATTTAATTTCTTTAGAAGCGCTTAAATTCTTAGCAACCCTATAACCCGTCGCTAATTGACCAACACCGTTTAAATAATATTGTATTGAAGATTTATTTTTATAATGAAAAACAAGATTGATAAAAAATATTGGAATGAGTAAGAGAAACCATGTTGGATTAAAAAAGCTTAGGATAATAGATGAGATTGCAGCTATTGATAGAAAACAAAACAGCCATATTTTATTAGACTTTTCTACACTTTGTGATCGGAATATTTCTTCTAAGTAATATGCTTTATTAGACGATAGTTTGTAAAGCTCTACCTGACTTTGAAGTCTTAATGATTGGTTTGATTTAAAAGTTTCAGTCAGTTTTCCAAATCGCTTTAAGTCTGAAACATTTGTGATTGTTCTAAGTTTATAGTAAAGATATTGTTGACCAATTTTGGAGGTTGTTCTGTCCAGAAATTTGAAAATATCATCTAGATCTAAATCATTCCAGGTATGGTCGGATATTGTTTGGAATATTTCTTTTTGAGATTCATGATTTTTATAAAACTGATTAATTAAATTGAAATCGAAATACTTTTCATTTTTAGGTTTCCCCCAAATTTCTAGTAAAGTTTTTCTTGCAATTTTATTCTTCCGTTTTTTTAATTGGATACCAACAAGGTATATCACAATTAAAATCAGGATAAAGGCTAAAATCCAGTTCATATAAAAGCTAAATTCATAGTTAATGTGGTTTTGCGTAGTTATTCTTATTTAGATATAAATTTTATAGCTTCTTGAATATTTTTATCAGCAGACAGATTTTCAAAATCATCTTGTTTATTTATTTCAATATCTGGAGTTATGCATTCATAGAATATCCCATTTCTATCGGAGTCGTAGCCAATAGTTATAGCCATATAGGCTCCAAATGCTAAAGACATTTTAGTATTCGTAGTTGTCATTCCCATCGTATTTTCTCCAATGAAGATAGTATTCCCTCTTCCTTTAAATGCTAATGCTACTATTTCTCCTGAACTCGCAGTAGCGAGACCTGTTATTATGGCAACTTTTGTTTCAGTCATTTTTGTTCCGACTGGTTTTATATATGAACTTTTAGAATGGTTGTCATAATATTTTCCTTTTTTAAGTTTAATAGTTGTAACTAATTTTTTGTCAATGTTCATCATTCCATAAACAGGATTATCTCCTAGAAAATCATATAAAGCCAAAAGCATAGGCATGCTATTACCACCAGAATTAAATCGCAAATCAATGATCCAACCCTTCAAGTTTTTGGATTGCTTGACTTTACTAATTTATTCGTATAATGGTTGAGAAATTCTATGAATATTTCTAGAACTAATATCCTCAAAACTTATGGATGGTATTAAAATATATCCATATTCTTCATCAATTATTTTAACTTCAAATTTGGGTTTTGTTTTAAATTTGGATAACCACTCTGGGCTAAAATCATTTCTATTCGGCCCGCTATACGTGGGGGTGTATATATTTTACCCGAGATATACTGAACAATGATCGGCTCCTACGTTGTCAAAAAGAAAAGTTATTTCTTCAAGAGAATTTTTAAAATTTTCATATTTCAGCAATCTTTCTTGTAGAGCAGATTCTGTTTGAGCCCAATTCACATTATCCTTGTACAAATAGTTAGATTTCATAACCGAAACGATTGAGTTATAAAAAGTAGAAATGCTATCTTTAGTTGAAAGATTATTTTGAGCAGTTCCGTTAATTGCTGAACAAAGCAGACAAATAATTATTAAGTTTTTCTTCATTTATTGATGTTTGGTTTAAATACGCACGAGGGTCTTTGTTAACGCAATAAGGGCGGAGTAGAAGCACGTCACGATATCTATCAGGATTTGCGGTTTAGACGTTTAGTTTCTTGGTGTCTAAAATATCACTTTTCAATGGAAAGCCTGATATTTGCAGTTAACCGATGCTGTTCGGAGTTTAGTTAAGGCTAATTCGGTTTTACTTGTCCTTTTTAATTTTGAGTATTAAGATTGCTTGACTTACTGCAGTCAATTCTCCTGGTCCACTTTCATAAAAATCAACAGTCACTTTTTCACGATTATTATAAACACCAACAATTGTTATTTCACTACAGCAATAGAAAAAATATTCTCCGATTACTATTATCAAATTATTATTGATAAAATCAAAATTTAGATTTTTTAAAATTTCTGCTTGATTCGGATTTACTCTTTCAATTTCAGGAATGAAAATATTCCATTCATTTTCATTTTCAAATACTTTAAACTGTTTTGGAATTTTATTTTCCTCGGAATAGCTTAAACTATTTTCATGAATTATCTCATATGAAATCCGGTCACGAGTTTCTTCCTTACTACAGTTAATAAATAAGAACATTAAACCAATAATCATAATAATATTTTTAAAAGTCATATTTCTGTTTATTAATTAGACTTAAAAATTCATATTTGGTTGCTTCAAAATTTGCTACAGTGGTCTCGGTTAACACAAGTTGCGGGAGTAGGGATACGGACTTGTCGGTTTAGGTATTTTCTTTCTTAGGATTCTAAATTACACTTTTTCGATTAAACCCGTTATTTGCGTTAACCGTTGTTTGCAACTGAATTAGTTACTATGGTATATTCTTTAAATCTTGACTTCCAACTATTGCCATTATTGCTACTACATTCTCATCTATTTTATAATAAATACTATCCGAACCGCAAACATATCGGCGGTATCCTATTTTTAAGAAATCAACTGATTCAAAAGAAAATGGTCTTTCAGCAATATCATCAAAATATTCAAAGAAAGTGTGGAAATATTTATCCGCTTGATCCATTCCAAAGTTTCTAACTCCGTATTGATGAATTCGTATTAAATCTTCTTTAGCTTCATTACTTAATTTATATTTAGCCATTTTTCAGTGAAGACTTTGATTGGTTTAAAATCTGGTCTTTACTGTCATTTGTAAATCCACTATTTTCAGCTTTATCTAATTTGGCTTTTATCCAATTAATTTGAACTTGTTGTTTTCGGGCTTGTCTGATTAAATCATTTACTAATTCACTCTTAGTCGAATATTCTTTATTATCTACTTGATCTTTTAGCCATTCATCATTTGGCTTTGTAAAAGATATACTTTGTCGTGACATAATTTTCTGTTTTGATGTAAATTTACACCAATAATGTATCAAAACCTAGTTAATAATATTGTTGCCAAATGGTTTTGGTTAAGGCAAGTGGCGTGGAGTTAGGACACGAACTTGTCGGCTTGGTTGTTTGTTACTTGGTGTCTAAAACAGTACTTTTCATTGGGATACCCGCTATTTGGGGTAAACCGATGTTGGCAAATGTATTCCCGTTATAGTTTGACTCTGCTGTTCAAAAGATTGTATGTGTCTCCTTTGCTGAGAAAATAAAAAAGGTTAGATTTTATTTTGAGCACCACCATTAGCATACAAGGGTTAAAGAGAGAAAGTTATATTAGTTTGATCGTACATTATAAGCGATAAGATTCATTATCCAACCACCTAGCATGAGACCATTTCGCTGGGGTTGATTGAGGCGCACATCGTCAGTTTCTGGAAGATCCGGCTACTTGACCAGCAAATCGCTATCTGTTTTCATTTCTCAAATAAACTTTCTGCTCAAAAAGTCTGTAGAAGTTATACGTTTCTTTATCACCGAATGGAAAAAAATTGGTGAAATAAACTATTGCAGTATTTTTTTCTTCATCTATCGAATAATAGGAATTAGCAAGTCCTGACCAATATCCCGAACCTCTGCTTCGCAACACTTCATCATCACTATCCTCGATTGCCCATGCCAAGCCATGCGTATCTCCTTCCGCGTTACTGGAAAGATCATTCGGCATGTGATTCATAGATATCAACTCAACAGTTTCGGGTTTTAAAATTTGACCGCCATCATATTTGCCGTTATTCATCATACATACAAGAAATGTCAAGTAATCTTTTGGCGATCCAAATAAACCACCACCAGCACTATATTCAGCAACGGGTGCTGATGGAATACGGGGATACTTCTGAAAACCTATAGAGTCTCGTTTTCCCCAGGAAACAATATTTTCTTTTAAATTTTCTGGAACATTAAACCAGGTACTATTCATTTTTAAAGGGCCCGTCACATTTTTCCTCAGGTAGGTTTCGAGGTTTTCACCACTTATTTTTTCAATAATTTTCCCTACCCAATCTAAGCTTGTTCCGTATTGCCAGCGCTCACCTGCCTCAAACAACTTGGGCATATCCTCATATTCCCACCCCTTTTTGTCAAACGTTCGAAGGCGACCATCCATAAATTCATATCCAAATCCGGAAGTATGAGTTAGTAAGTGTCTTAAAGTTATAGTGTTAGTGGCTTCAATAAGTTCTCCATCTTTAGTAAGTATTGGGATATTTGTCATCTCTGGCATTAGTTTATCCAGTGGATCATCTAGACCAATTAAACCCTGTTCAACAAGTTGCAATGCGGCAACCGAGGCAATGGCCTTCGTCATTGAATATATTCTGAAAATATTGTTTTCATTTATGCTGTCTTTTCCATCCCAAACTGAAGGACCAAATGCATACCATTCCATTTTCCCTTCTTTAGTACCATATCCCATAACTGCAGCAGGAAGGGTACTATTTTGAAAATAAGTTTTAAGTGGTAACGCATCAACTATTACTGTGCTTTCTTGCTTTTGGGTTTTGCAAGCCGTTAAAATTGAAATAGTAATTAGTGCAAATAGTATTTTTTTCATAGATGAATGGTTTAGATTTGTATAATGTTTGTTACAAAACGCTTGATTGACGAAAGTAGGCGGAGTATGGGAGGCGAATTTGTCGGTTTAATTATTTTGTTACTTGGTCTCTAAAATAATACTTTTCAATTGAATGCCCGCTATTTGCGCTTAACCGATGTTGGAAAATGGAGTTTTATGAGATGGCAAATTCAGCTTCCCTAGCAAATTTGTCAATGTATAGAAAGAATTTTCATCAATTAAATTTGGATTTATATTTAAATGCTGATTTTCAGTTTTTAAGATATAATCTCCAGTATTTTTTTTAATCAGATATATTTCATTCAAATTAATCTTTTTTCTATAACCGTATAATGCGTTTTTTCGAATTGTTCCGCTCTCAATAGTAAGGTATTGGTTTTTGAAATCATATATAAAATGAAGCAAGTATAGAATTCCAATTACAAAATAACCATAATCCATCCAACGTAAATTGTTATCTTCCAGGATATTAAAAACTCCGATTGCAGTCCATAATAGTCCGAGTAGTAAATTTGGATAAAGTCTTTTCTTTTTGAATTTGATTTTCATTTATTTGATTTTTTATTTTTTGCCAACGAAAATAGCATGGAGTAGGGTCGCCAATTATTAGGCTTAGTTGTTTGCTAAATTGTCTCTAAAATATCACTATTCTCCAGATTACCAGATATATGCATTTAAGCTATGCTACCTGCAGGCTTTTCCTATTTCATGTTTAAATAACGCTCTCTCGTTTCCTTGTCAAATTTCTCAATTGCGTATCGAAGTGTAATTCTTGGCATTTCAGTAGCGTGTTTATTTAGGAAATTCTTTAATTTTTCTTCATTCCGCTTTCCAGCTTCTCGTATCCAACTTCCCACAGCTTTTTGAACATATTCATCTGTGTCATTTACGAGAATTTCAGCAATTTTGAATGTATCTTTTATTTCGTTTTTTCTAATAAAGTAATAAGTGCTTACAATAGCAGTTCTTCGTTCCATTGGATTTTTGGACTTGGCTAAATCGTATAATGCTTTTTTGTCTTTGTTGTGTAAATATCCTCCAACTACATAAGGTGCAGCTCTATCAACTAAACCCCAATTGTCAATCCATATGTGATTATCAATATACGCTCTGTATATAGTTTCTCGTTCCTCTTTAGAAGTTTTTTTATTTCGTGCTTTCCAATCTAAAATTGATACTGCTCCAAGTCGATGATTGTCATTTTTATCTTTCAGCAATTTTATAACCTCATTTACTGGAATTTGCTGATATTCTTTTGCTAAAGAAAATATTTCTCTTTTCGGAATTTCTCCCGAATAATCTTGACCTATTATTTTTAAAGTTTCAATAAATTCTTTAGCAGTCATTTGTTTTTTTTGCTTTCAGGTAAGGGTCTTGTATATGAAACGTAGCGTATAAATAGACGCAAACCTTTCAGATTATGCACGAGCCGAATTTTTTAATTTTCTTTTTATCTTATTCTCTTAAAAACCAAATTAAAAAAATTGGCGGACTTTGCAAATACATAAAGACCTCTCGGAATGCCTGTAATAGCTATGTTCTATATACATTATTGTAAAACGTTTTCCTTGTCGGTTTCTCTAAATTTTCTAGTAATTGGGTCTTCATAAAAAATTGATTGTGCAACTATAAATCCGGCTTTAGAAAATGACTTAGCAGTTTTTAGCTCAAACGGATATCCGTTTTTTTTCAATCCATTCTATAATTTTTTTCTTTTTTTCCAAATTTTATTTAATTTTTGCCAACGTCTTGTATAAAATCAGTGTGAGCTAGGGAGCTAGGTTGTCCGCAGCAAAATCAGGCGTTCGTAATCGTCCAAAATAAGTCGGTTGTAAAGAAGTTTTATAAACAGAATTTTAGAATATTAATAGGTAAATCAATGTCCAAATAGCAAGAAAGAATAATCCCATAGAAAATAATTCTATGATTTTTTCTTTATCCTTTTTTGTAATTATCATATAGGCAAGGGAAATAATCCAAATTATTACTAGTGGTCCTCCCGCACTTAAAAAAGATTCAGTCATTTTATATTCTAAAGTCAATTTATCTAGGCCAGCTTTGGTGGAATCATCAGAGCTAAACGACGAAAAAAATAACATCAAAGTAAGTGAATAAATCACGTTTTTCATTTTTCTATATTTTATTGATCAGATCTTAAAGTTTGATTACCTTAAATTTTTGCAAAGGTCTTGGCAAGGCAAGTGGCGTAGAGTAGGGACACGAACTTGTCGGCTTTGTTGTTTGTTTCTTGGTCTCTAAAATATCACTTTTCATCAGAATGCCCGCTATTTGCTGTAAAACGATGTTACCTGCTGGCCGATGTTTCTATTAAATCTTTCAATAATTTATAATCATTATCTTCCAATAGATTGATATTTCCAGATGTCGCACTTCTAATAATTATGTCTGTTTTTCCTAAAGTATCAATCATAGGAATTATCTTAGAACTATAATTATTATAAAAACGAATTAAATCTCCTTTGCAGCATGGAATTTTATATCCACTTTGAGAACTTGTTATTAGAATCTTATTATCTCTTAAATTCCCGATAACTTCCTTACTGAAAAGGCGCTTTGTTAAATGAATATCTCTAATCTTAATTCTATCAATGATTTCATCGGAAAAGATATATTCATATGGATCCTTTTTAAATCTATAAATTAAATAGTTCAAACAGATTATTTGATTTTTTATCTCAATTTCTGTTCGATTTTGATTGGCATTTACAAATTCATTAATTCTAAAAAATATGAAATCCACTAATTCTTGATCATATTTTTGATCTCCATCTTCTATTTTTCGGAATAATTTTGGTGGATTTTCTGGCCATTCCCGCAGATGTAAAATATGTCTATTTAAAATCTGAAGAATTTCTTTACTTCTATATTCGACTTTGTCAGGCTCATAGCATTTTGCAATACTTCCCGCAATGAAATCAGCTAATTGAATTAAGGGTTCTTCTTTACTATCTGAAAATTTGAATTCTGGACCTTTGAATAATTCTGTTTGTTTATGATTTTTCTCCACGTAACTAATAAATCCATCCATAAATTTTTCAGATCCGTGATTATCTGAGACCAACTCTAAATAAGGATAATAGTCATAAAGTTCGTGATCTAGTAATCCGTTTACATATTTGTAAAAACTGTCTCTGAATTGAAGACCACTATCTTCGAATACTTTTCTTTTATCAACGATTACACTATAAATTCTGAAATCAAGTTTAGAAATATCTTTTAAGAAGTTAATTCTTTTGTCAATATCTCTAAAGGCTTTTGAACTAGATTTTATTTCTGGAGCTTGGGTATGTTTCCTTGCTATTGCTCTGAATTCTTCTCTAACTCGACTATTTGAATTTTCATCAATTATAATTGCGCTGACAATAAAAAAGGTCGAAACACCTCCTTTTTCAAAGTGTATACTTTTATCACCAGATTCATCTATGTATCCTATTTTCTTACTCAAATTTTTCTTGTTGGCTTGCAGGTAACGGTCTTGTTTAACGCAAGTGGTGTGGAGTAGGGACGCAAACTTGTCGGCTTAGTTGTTGTTACTTGGTCTCCAAAATAATACTTTTCATCAGAATGCCCGCTATTTTTGCTTAACCGATGTTAAGTGCCGTTTTCATTATTATTAAAGTTAATTCTAATTTTTTCTACTTCTCTTCTATTCATTTTTAAGATTAAACCATAATCACTCTTTAAGGAATACTTCAAATCTTTGAAGCTGGATTTTTGAATTTTAAAATTAAATTTTTCTGATATAAATTGGTTTGTATGGAATTGTTTATCATAGCTTGATGCTAAGACATTTGTAAGTTGGGTTAGATTCATGTTTTTCAAAATTATCATTGTCTTTGAGATTTGAGCAGAAGAACTTCCTGATGAGTTACCCATGTGTTTAAATAAACTTATCGTATCCACTATTTGAATTGTCCATGAATCTTGAAGGATGTTTCTCTTTGCCATTTTGAACTTATAAACACTCTTTAATTCTTTGAAAATTGTCGATCTATTTTCAATTTTATTCGAAAATTTTTCGAAATTTATATTAATTTTTTGATTCGACTTATCCACAGAGTTGAACTCAATTAGACTTTCTTCCTTTTTAAGAAGCAGCGATATCAGTGTTTTGAGTCTAACATTTTTAATATCTACTGATTGGGAATCAAATTTTGAATATTCAATTTCATGCCTTCCAAGCCCAACTTCTTCTATTTTTAAGGAATATTTTTCATTAACTGTATTTACCTTTTCTATTGGTCCAGCTAAAAAGATCAAAGAAGTTCCTATAAAAATTAAATTATGCAATGAATGTAAATAGATCCCCCATTTAAGTCCATACCTCAATCTAAGGTAGCCAATTAAAAGACCTACAATGAATTGAGGCATTAATAAAAGAGGTATGAAAAACATTAGTGTCCTTGAATATTCGTAATTAGTTATATGGACAAAGGCAAATACTAAAGCAGATGAGTAAAATATACCTTTATAGAATTTTTTCCACTTATTTAATAAGAAATTCTGTGTTCTTTCTTTGTTTTTATTACCTGTAATTGAAGCAAGTAATATCAAAAATTGAATTGGCAGATTATCCTTAAATCGTAGATATAATCTAAAAATAATTTCTTCTATTATTGGGACAATGATTACAATAAGGAACATAAATCCCCATATTGGTAATTCTTGTATTAGTTTTATTATTTTATGGCTACCCGTGTCAATCAATCCCATTTCCTCAATGCCGGAAATAATAATGGTAAGAAAAATCATTAAAACGACATCAATCACTAATATTGACAATAGCTGTTTAATTTTTAAACCTAAATTTTGATTTAAATCCTCTCTTTCTCTCGGGTTTCTCAAAAAAATCAACAAATCATAGAATGTTTCTTTAATTGATTTTATCATTTGGTTATTTTTAAATGGCACTTAATGCGTTATATCCTCATTAATTTCAGGATAAAATATATTCTCAATAAAAAAGGGAGATATTCTAAATAGTTAGGACATCTGGAATTTCTGTGTTTCAAACATAATTCTATTTTTCCAAATCATCTCACTCTTAGGCGTACGAGTTATAAACACTTATTAAAGAGAAAAGTGATCTCCTTAAAAATTTCTCAATTCACCAAACAAATTTTTTTGAAGGAATCGGGTTTCTGAATTTCTGCTCTGGGGCATTATTTTCTCTTGATCAAGTACCTGTGATAGTTGAATTAAAAACTCAGCTGCTCTTTAAAAAGATAGGATTGCCTTCTGGAGATTTCGATTTCTTCTCCAGAATTCATTTCTATTTTTAGTTTTCCATTGAACCAAGACACCACTTTTTTAACATGGTGAATGTTGATGATCTGTTGTCTGTTGGCTCTAAAAAATACATCCCCGGGTAATTTTTCTTCAACTTGCCCCAAAGATTTATAGATCAAAGGTTTGTTGTTTTCAAAAAATACACGGGTATAATTACCAACTATTTCAAACATAAAAATATCTGCAATTTTAACCAACCAGCACTTCTCACCATCTTTGATGAATATCTGTTTGTCTAAACTTAAAGCAGCTTCAGTATTAATTTCTGTTGAGGAGCTCTGACTTACTTTTTCAATTACTTTTTCTATGCATTTAGTAAATCGTTTTTGATTAATAGGCTTCAGTAAGTAATCAAAAGCATTGTATTCAAAGGATTTAATGGCAAACTCATCAAATGCAGTTGTAAAAATAGTGATAGGAACATCATCTAACATTTCCAACAAATCAAATCCATCCTTTTCCGGCATATTGATATCTAAAAACAATAGATCTGGTTTTGTTTCATTGATCAACTTAAAACCTTCGTCTACATTTTTTGCTTCGCCTAAAAGTTCAATTTCGTTATGTGCCTTCAAGAGTTCTTTTAACTCATTACGAGCCAACCTAGAATCTTCTACAATAACTGCTTTTAATGATATCATGCTACTGGGATTTTTATAATGGCAACCACTTGATTTTCTATTTCTTTAAAACTGAAAGTCGCTGCTTCGCCATAAAGTAATTGAAGACGCTGTTTAATGTTTTTCAAGCCTAACTGTGTACTGTTTTGGCTGGGTCTCAAATTCCCTGTATTTGTGACCTCTATGAGTAATTGACTATCTTTTATATTTGTGCTTAGACTTACTTTTCCTCCTTCTTTCAAATTCGAGATGCCATGTTTAATAGCATTTTCTACTAGCATCTGAATGATCATTGGTGGAATCTGTGTGCTTAAAGATGCTTTATCAACGTTTGTTTCGAACTGAAGTCGATCTTCAAATTGAATTTTAGAAATCTCAACATAATTTTTAACCATTTCCAGTTCATCTTCTAAAGCAATGGCATTTGCGTCACTTTTTGTGAGTGAATAACGCAAAGTTTCAGACAAGCTGGTGAGCATATTTCTTGCTCTATCAACATCTTCTAACATCAGTCCACGAATGTTATTTAGACTATTAAACATAAAGTGCGGATTAATTTGACCTTTCAAAGTGTTTAACTGAGATTCCTTGAGGTTAGATTCAAGTTGCAATCTTGTTTCTCTACCATTATTTAATTCCATTAATCCTTTTACTGCAACATAGAATCCTGACCATACAAGAAAATAAATAGTATAGTTAAGAATGAAAAGTATGTTACTTTTTAATCCCTGAGATTCATGATCAAAAACATCTGCTCTGTCATAAATAAAATGATATGTGAATTGAATATATAAAGTATAGGTTATATAAAACAATAAAATTGAACCTAATAATAAACCCAAAATTTTGAAAGCATCTATACCTTTTAGATCATCAAATTGAATAAATCTATTGATCGATCTTTTAAGTTGGTGGGTATAAAAGATGGATAGCAAAAAGACACTTATGAAATCCATTATAAATTGCCAAATTTCTAAATTCAACCCATTACCATTAATCCAATAAGCAAAACCCATAAGGCCAGTTATCAAAGACCAGAAAGCTATATTTAAAAGCCAATAAATGGTTTTTTTTGTAAACACAATATTTTTTGTTAGCTGATAACCAAACTTAGCATTTTAATACTAAGTAGGATTTATATCAAGATTATTTTTCAATTGTTAATTCGGAATTTCTAAAGCTCACAATTCTATCCTCATTTGGAGCTATTTCAAAACTTAATCTCACCAAGTCTGCCTCTTCAAAATTAGGGATAGCATATTCAAGGTTTTTATTTAAGTCCTCCACATATTTATCAAAATCAGTAAAATTACAATTGCTTAGTCTAAAATTATGAAAGTCTCCGTAAACTCCATCCGGCAAAGAAAATCCATTTCCATTTATTCCTTTTTCTACAATTGTACACTCGCATTGCTCTGCTAGCACTTTTTCTATTTGTGCATTATCTACATTTTTATCCAAAAATGCATCTAAAACTATGGTGTCAACAAAAACAAATGCAATGATAGCTAGCAACATAAGGAGTATTTTCTTTTTCATGATTTCTAATTTTTGAAATATTGGATTAAAGCCCATTTAAAGTTTTGAATTCAGTCTGCAATTGTGTTTCTATAGCTTCTAAATCTTTAGTTGCCTTTTTGAAACCCAATATTCCTAAAACAGCAGTTATTGTAATAAATATTATGGCTGCAATTATTGCTTTAAGGTCAGATCCTAAATAAGAAGATAGAAAAGGAATTAATGATATAACCCAAATTGAAATATAAAGAAGTTCGAACTTTTTCCGACTTCTTATATAGGCTTTAAACTTCGAAATGCTAGAGGTCAAAGATTGTAGTGTATAGGATTTTTGTTCAATATTTTTTAGAAGTAAAAACTTAACTATATAAACTACCAATACAGCAATTCCTATTAACAAAGAAATGATTACAAGCATGTTTTTTTCAGAATAAAACATGAATATGAATGAAATGCATATAAGAAAAATGGATGAGGCTTTTGCCATTTTGGAACCCACTATTAGCATTTTGAATTTCTTTAATTGATACTGGAAGGTTTCTTGACTTTTTGTTTTTAAATTCTTCATAACGAATGTTTTAGTTTATTCAACCCGTTACCAATTCAAATATAAACTGGACGATTAAGATTATAATAGCGATCATAGTGGTTTGTTTTTATGATTAATAGTTTAAATTTAAGGAAGATTTTCTTTCAATAAGACGATTATATGATGAGTGGTAATTGGAGAGGGAGGAATGGAAAATCCGCAAATGATTGAATGAGAATGACTCATGAAAACTTCCTAAAAGACGAAATTATTTATGTTTTTAATTCCTTGTCGTCCGACAAAAGATATAAGACCGCTGCGCTGCTAGATACAAGACGTAAGACTTAATTTTAACTAATTGAAAATCAATATTTTGATCTGTATTATTTTTTCAAAAGGAAAAAAATAATTCTGTGTTCGAATAGCAAGATTTTAAACATTGAAAACAGTCTTAATCCGGATTACTTCTAGCCTCACCGAAATTCAGATTTTTTTACCGGACAATACTATTTTTAATTGTTATTATTTTAAGTGTTGAGCAAAGAAACCTAAGATTGTTTTGTACAGTTTATTAATCTCATGAGCAAAACCATAAATATGACATAAGCGATCATTGTTGTCCGATAGAAGATATAAGACCGCTGCGCTGCTAGATACAAGACACAAGACTTTATTTCAACTAATTTAAAATCAATATTTTGATCTGTATTATTTTTTCAAAAGGAATAAATAGTTCTGAGTACCAAACGTAAGCTCCTAACATTAAAATCAGTCTTAATTTGCGTTTATTATAGCCTCACTGAAAGCCTGAATTTTTTACCAGACAGTACTAATTAACTATATAAGCCTATTGTTTTCGGAAATTCTTTGCCTGTTAAAATAAAAGCGAGTGGTCTAAATATGAATTTGCTTTAAATTCGAGCAAGAAAATTGATTTCTAAAAATAAAATCACTCTTTCACAAAAACCATACAATGCTGCCAGGGCAAGTTGCTGATGTTTTCCTTAAGGATAAAACCATTGGCTTTAAATTCCTTCACGGCCTGCGATTCGGTCATTTTATGTAATTTTTTTATGGGAATAGAATCATCTTCGCCTCGGTACTCGATAAGGTATATTTTGCCATTTTCTCGTAATGCCTTATTCATGGAAGCTAGCATTTCTATAGGATAATTGAATTCGTGGTAAACATCTACCATTAAAATCTTATCTACTGAGTTTGCCGGAAGGTTCACGCTTTGCTCTGTTCCTTTTATAATCTCAATATTCTTTAATCCTACTTCTTTTTTTTGATTTCCAATCGCTTTCAGCATTTCATCCTGTATATCTACAGCATAAATGAGACCTTGTCTGGCAAATGGCGCCATTTTAAAAACATGATAGCCTGAACCCGCGCCAATATCAGCGATGCTGTCGCCTGGTAAAATTTCCATATTTTTAATTAGCCTGTTGGTGTTTTCCTCCTTTTCACGTTCAGGACGCTCCAGCCAACCTATACCTTGAAAACCCATTACGTGAGCGATCTCTCGACCTTTATACCATTTGCCTATTCCATCAAAACTACCAGATTTGAATACATAGTTCTCGTTGGAGGTTTCCGTTTGCCCTTTGCATTGAAAAAAGGTCAAAGCCAAGGTTGACATTAATAAGAGGCATAAAAATCTTTTCATAATATATTTTCGCTTATTCCAAATTTACGAAATGCTTGGTGAATGTATTTTTTCAATTTAAGCTTTTCATTTTCTGAAGTTCTTATCATAAACTATTATAGATTTTAATCCTTCATTGAGGGTTTAAATCCCCGAGGCCTGCCCGATACGTTCAGGCGGGCTTGCCTCGAATTTTTAAAGGTGTTTTCCAATTAACACCTCTTATGCTTGCACCGAGGTAGTTTAATTACCGACTGAATTAACTAGATGTACTATTTTTTAGAGATTGTTTTTCCAAAAATTATAATTTTCTTGAATTTTATATAATTTGAATATTTTTATAAAATTCATGTAACATTTAGTTGCTCCCGTATCTAAAGGAAAACTAAATTTAAATAATCATGAAAACATTTAAAATTTTATGTCTTGTCTTAGTAGTAAGTTTAACTCAAAGTATTCAATCTCAGGAAGCATTTCAAGTTGAAGTTTCCGGGACGGGTCAGCCTGTATTATTGTTTCCGGGATTCACTTCCACAGGAGAAGTATTTAATAATATTTCAGAAACCTTGGCCAAAAATCATGAAGTACATACATTTACTTTTGCAGGATTTGGCGGGGTTGCGGCAATTGAAAAACCTTGGTTTCCGAAGATAAAAAAAGCTGTGGAAACTTATATTTCTGAAAATGACTTGAAAAACCCCATCGTTATAGGTCACAGCATGGGTGGTACGCTTGGACTATGGCTTGCTGCAGATCATCCTAAACTTTTTTCAAAATTGATTATTATTGATGCACTTCCCGCAATGGGAGCTTTGATGATTCCAAACTATAACAGCGACAATATGGTTTACGATAATCCCTATAATCAACAAATGCTGGAAATGAATGATGAGGGATTTGAAAAAATGGCAACACAGATGGCAACTTCCATGTCCAATAATAAGGAAAAGCATCAGCAATTAAAAGACTGGATTATTGAAACCGACAGAAAAACCTATGTTTATGGTTATACTGACCTTTTAAAATTAGATCTGCGGGAAGACTTATCCAAAATTGAAACACCGGTTGTCCTCTTGGGTGCTACCTATCCTTATGGAAAAGAAGTCGCTGAAAAGAATTATAAAGATCAGTATGAAAATCTAAAAAACTATTCCCTGCGTTTTGCTGAAGGCTCTGGTCATTTTATCATGTACGATGCTCCCATATGGTTTGCAGAACAAATCAAATCTGAACTTGATCTTTAATGAGTCAAAACAATCAATTCAATAAAATTTATCAAGACAATTATCATAAGGTTTTTGGACTTTGTCTGGGATATGTGAGTGGAAACGAAGAGCTGGCAAAGGAACTCGTACAACAGGTGTTTATTAAAGTATGGGAGAATCTGAAAAATTTCAGGAATCAGGCAAAACTCTCTACATGGATTTATCGAATTGCAGTAAACACTTGTTTGCAGGAACTTAGGAAGAAAAAAAAATACTCTCTAATTATAGACGTCCCAGATGAAATTGATACTGAAGTCTTTGAAAAAGAAGAGCGTTTTAGAGCAATGTATCACTGCATCAATCAGCTATCCAAAGAAAACAGAAGTATCATCCTATTAGATTTGGAAGAGGTGTCTCAGACAGAAATTGCGGAAATAATCGGGATATCTTATGAAGCACTTCGTACTAGGATTCACAGAATTAAAGATAAACTCTCAAAATGCGTAAAAAATGAATAATTATAACGAATTGAAAGAGCAGTGGGGGAGACGTTCTCAAAGTATTTTACCGGCAAATGGTGCTACTGAAATTATAAAGAAAGGGAAATCCATTCGGCGAAAACAGCTAATTGGGCAGGTCGTTCTTGGGGCTACGTGTATATTACTGATAGGCTTCTTCTTCTATATTTCAGCTTATACAAACAAAACAGTAAGCATCGGACTCATATTGATGATTGGTAGCTTAACCTTGAGAATGTTGGTGGAATCTTTTTTTACTTTCAGTATAAAAAATTTTAGACCAGATGAGACTTTACATACTTATATTGAAAAATTAAAGCGCTATTATAAATCGCGTTTGGTGATTAATTACCTGGTAACACCTATTCTTTTTATTAGCTATATAGTCGGTTTTATAATGTTATTGCCTGCTTTTAAACAAAATTTGTCTGCAGGGTTTTATCAGTACGTTTTCTATTCTTCCTGGGTGATATTCTTTTTTCTGGCGGTGCTGATTGCAGTACAAATTCGGAAGGAACTAAGTTTGCTTCGTGAATTAAAAAAGGATATAGAATAAACCATTTGATGTAGAAGCATTAAAAGTTTTAAAATTTGTCAAGATGGGATGTAATTCAACGTATAAAATTTCAGGGTGGTTTCATAGATCTGAAAAAAAACATAAAAGATTAGATTATAGATGGATGTTCATTCTATGCAAAGTAAAAACCCAAAACGAAAGCTGTGGGTTTTACTTTGCTTTCTGAAATCTTGGTTGTTCATATGAGTGCAGTTATAGATATAATATCCAAATGCATTTTCTAGTTCTCCACTATCAGCCCTAATGTGATATTGTTAATAGCAAGGATATTCAAAAACTTAATAAGTTTTAACAAAACTCCATAATACTAATCGAATTTAAAATCCTGAGCAAAACCATCAACTTAATTTTGTTTAACCTTAACAAAAAATGTTTAAACATTTTGTATCTTTACGGAACGAGTATAGAAGCCTATTTCTAGAAAGTATCATTTAAAAAATAAAAGATGTTCGGACTATTCAAAAAGAAATCAGAAAAAGAAAAATTGCAAGATCAATATGAAAAGCTTTTAAAAGAGGCGCATAACCTATCTACCACAAATAGAAAAATGAGCGATCAAAAAACCTTTGAAGCAGATGAAGTAATGAAACAACTTGAATAGTTGAACTAAACTCCTTGATTAAAATGGCAGAAGATAAAAAACCAGATAACGTAGTTTTTAATCCGGAAACTCAAAAATATGATGCGGCACTAAAACCTTATGCTACTTCTGTTGGGGCACCGGTAATAACTACTCCAGATACTATTACTTGGAAAAATAGGAGTATCAATAAAATAAACCATAAGGTTGAAGCAAAATATTTAGAACTGAAAGCTGAATATGATAAAATGATGCAAGAGTTTGAATATAACAAACTCATTTTTAATTCAAAATTTACTTTTGAACCTATTATTGGGGAGGTCTATCATTTATACAAAAGAGAGAATGAAGAAAGCTTTCTTTCTATTATAGCGCCAGAGCAGTGCAACTTTAATCCACTGGGGAGTTTTTACTTAAATGCAGATCAAATTTGGGAAAAAATATAATTTATATGAATGAAACGAAAGAATTTACAGAAAGAGAATTAGACCGTATTATAGAAATGGCTTGGGAAGACAGAACGCCTTTTGAAGCAATTGAGTTTCAATTTGAATTGCCAGAAAAAGAGGTTATTAAAGTAATGCGCGGCAACTTGAAAGAATCTAGTTTCAAGCGTTGGAGAAAACGGGTCAATAGTGGTGTAAGCCAGAAACATTTGAAAAAACGCCTGTCCGGTATCAACCGATTTAAGTGCTCACGCCAAAAAGCGATCTCAGGAAATAAAATAAGCAAAAGATAAATGGAATTATTTGAACAGCAAGATTCTATATTTCCAACTTCTTATTCAGAAATACTTCAGCGTATTCGCAATATAGATCCTGTTAAATATGGCTCTTCCCGAAATTATATAAACGGTTCTGTCACTTATTTATCTCCTTATATTTCTAGGGGAATAATTTCAACAAAATTTGTGCTTTCCGAAATTTTAAAAAAAGGATACCAGCCTGCTCAAATAGGCAAACTCATTCAGGAGTTGGCCTGGAGAGATTACTGGCAACAAGTATGGATTGCAAAAGGAGAGGCTATTAATGAAGATTTAAAACACCCACAATCATCAGTTTCCAACACAGCCATTTCAAAAGCAATTGTAGAAGCCAATACAGGGATTGAAGCTATAGATACTGCCATTCAGGAATTTTATAGAACAGGCTATCTGCACAATCACCTAAGAATGTACATTGCTTCCATAGCTTGCAATAGTGGGCAAAGCCATTGGAAATTGCCTGCGCAATGGATGTATTATCATTTACTAGATGCAGATTGGGCAAGCAATGCCTTAAGTTGGCAGTGGGTTGCTGGATCGAATGCAAATAAGAAATATGTCGCCAATCAAGAAAACATCAATAAATACTGCTTCACAGAGCAAAAAGATACTTTTTTAGATGTGCCTTATGAGACCTTACCTTTGTCAGAAATTCCTGAGATTTTAAAAGACACCCCACATTTAGTATTAAAAACACCTTTACCAAATCAGGAACCGATTGTAATTAATGAAAAGCTTCCAAGCTGTATCTATAATTTCTATAATCTGGATCCACTCTGGAAAAAAGATAGTTCGGCAAATAGAATTCTGTTGTTAGAACCTTCTCATTTTGAAGAATATCCAGTATCCCAAAAATCGATTGACTTCATCATTGAAATTTCCAAAGAGAACATTCCTAATATTCAGATCTATGTGGGAGAATTTGATGAACTTATTAAGAATTATAACTTCGGAGCTATTTACTATAAAGAGCATCCTTTGAACGATCATTATAAGGGAATTGAAGAAGCCAGAGACTGGATGTTCGATGTGAAAGGCTATTATCCATCTTTCTTCGCTTTTTGGAAAAAATGTAAAAAGCAGCTGGTCTTTTGAAAAAACAGGCTATAAATATTGTTTGGTTAAAACGTGATCTTCGCTCACAAGATCATGAACCCTTATTGAAGGCAGAGCAAGCTGGAATCTCGTATCGTATTATTTATTTGCTTGAACCTTCTCTTCTTGAGTATCCGGACACCAGCTTAAGGCATTTACAGTTTATCTATCATTCTATTCTAGCCTTAAATAAGACATTAGCCCCCTTCAATAGAAGCGTAGATGTCTACTATGGAGAAGCAGTAGCTGTTTTTAAATTCTTAAAAGAATCTTTTGATATAAAAAGTGTTTTTAGCTATCGAGAAAGCGGAACTCAAATCACCTGGAAACGCGATAAAGAAATAAATTCGTTTTGCAAAGAACACCAGATCTATTGGCAAGAATCACAAAGAGATGGAATTCTGCGAGGTATAAAAAATAGAAATACTTGGAACCAGAAATGGCATGAAACAATGCATACGCCACTAATTGAAAACAAGTATTCAGTTTCTGAAGAAAAAAAACGTGAACATCACTTTTTAATACCAGAAAAATTAGAAACTCAGTTAAAGGAGTATCCTAAACCATATCAACCTGCAGGTGAGCAAAATGCTTGGCGATATTTAAAATCGTTTACCACTCGAAGAGGTTTTAATTATCAAAATCATATTTCTAAACCTTCAGAAAGTAGAATTTCTTGCAGTAGATTATCACCCTATTTAGCTTGGGGGAATATGAGTATAAAACAAGCTTTTCAGTTTATAGGGACACATCCTAACGGAACAAAAAACAGCAGAGCTTTTTCTGCAATGCTTACCAGGCTGCATTGGCATTGCCATTTCATTCAGAAATTTGAGGTAGAATGTAGTTATGAAACCGAGTGTATTAATAAAGGATATGAGCGTTTATCACATAATAAAAATGAGGACTTCCTTAAAGCCTGGAAAACGGGTACAACTGGCTATCCATTGATAGATGCTTGTATGCGAGCTGTGGAACATACCGGATGGATTAATTTTAGAATGCGAGCAATGTTGGTTTCATTTTTAGCATTTAATATGGACCAAGATTGGCGAGAGGGTACCTATCATTTGGCAAGACAATTTTTAGATTATGAACCAGGTATTCATTATCCGCAGTTTCAAATGCAAGCGGGGACTACAGGAGTTAATACAGTGCGTTTGTACAATCCAGTTAAAAACTCACAAGAGCACGATCCAGATGGTATATTCATCAAAAAATGGATTCCAGAGCTTGCTAATGTACCTATTGCAAATATTCATGAACCTTGGAAAATGACTGTATTGGAGCAAAGCTTTTGTGGAGTTAAAATAGGAGAAGATTATCCACTTCCTATCGTAGATTTACAAGAAAGCGCCAGAATAGCGAGAGATAAAATTTGGGGACATAGAAAACATCCTGCCGTTCAAAATGAGAAGAAACGCATATTAAACACCCACGTTAATAGATCACAAAATGATTTACACTAAAGAACACATAGAACAGCTTAACCGCATTACCAGACTAAAGATCATCAATTCGGTTTCAGGCATAAAGCCAGCAAATCTTATAGGTAGCATAAATAATAACGGGCAAACCAATCTGGCTATATTTAGTTCGGTAATACATTTAGGAAGTGATCCTGCACTTCTGGGTTTTATTTGTAGGCCACAAATCTCAGAAGTTGGTCATACTTATAATAATATTCAAGAAAATAGTCAGTATACAATTAATCATATTCATCCAGAATTTGTAAAAAACGCCCATTATACATCAGCCAAATTTGATGGAGATATTTCAGAGTTTGAACGTTGTAATCTTTCCGAAGAATATGTCAAAGATTTTAAAGCACCTTTTGTAAAAGAAAGCAGCTTTAAAATTGGAATGCGCTTTAAAGAAGCGCTCGATATTAAACTTAATGGGACTATATTAGTAATAGGAGAGATAGAGCATCTTATCCTTCCTGATACTGCAATAGTTGATGAAGACATCGATTTAGAGGCCACAAATAGTATTGGGATTTCAGGCTTGAATAGCTATTATTCTTTGAATAAAATTGAAAAACACCCTTATGTAAGAGTGAACGAAGTACCAGAATTTTAAATTGAAAAAACAACATCTTCCTACAAAAACATGTGCCGTTTGCGAGCGTCCTTTTACCTGGCGTAAAAAATGGGAGAAGAACTGGGATGAGGTAAAATACTGTAGCGAACGTTGCAAAAGAAATAAATGAAAAGTATCAACTTAATATTTCCGCATCAGTTATTTCAAGAATCTCCACTCTTTGAAAGCAATCGCCCAGTTTATATAGTTGAAGAATATTTGTTCTTTAAGCAGTACTCCTTTCATAAGCAAAAAATAACTTTTCATAGAGCCACAATGAAGCGGTATGCAGATTTTCTTCGGAAGGATAAAAATCTAGAAGTGCATTATGTGGAAGCCACTGAGGAAATTTCGGATATCAGATTACTAATCTCCGAGTTAAAAAGTCAAGGTGTTCAACATATCAATTATATAGATCCAACAGATAACTGGCTTCAAAAACGATTGGATAGAAAGCTTCGTGAAAGCGGAATTAAATCAACTAAATATCCTTCCCCTTTATTTTTAAATACTAAAGAAGACCTTGCTCCTTTTTTTAAAAGTGGTAAAAAGAAATTTTTCCAGAAAACCTTTTATATAGAGCAACGCCAACTGCGAAATATCCTTGTTAAGCCTGATGGCAAACCAATAGGTGGTAAATGGAGTTTTGATGATGAAAACAGAAAGAAATATCCTGCGAAAAAGACACCGCCAGCTATTCAATTTCCGGATGTTGATGAGTATTTTGAAGAAGCCAAAAAGTACGTAGAAGCGCACTACCCAAATAACTTAGGAAATCTTACAAAGCATTCATTATATCCAACAAGTTTTGAAACTACAAAAGTTTGGCTAGACCAATTTTTTAAGCAACGCTTTATGGAGTTTGGTAAGTATGAGGATGCTATTGTGGCTGAACACGCTATATTAAATCATAGTGTTTTAACCCCAATGCTGAATGTGGGTTTAATAACACCTAAAGAAGTTATAGATGCTTGTTTGGTATATGCTGAAGAAAATAAGGTGCCCATTAATTCTACCGAAGGTTTTATACGTCAGATAATTGGTTGGAGAGAATTTATTAGAGGTGTTTATGAGGCTAACGGAAGTGAAGCACGTACCACCAATTTCTGGAAATTCAAAAAGAAAATACCGGCTTCTTTTTATGATGGTACTACAGGAATTCTACCCATAGACCAGACTATTAAAAAAGTGTTGCAAACTGGTTATTGCCATCATATAGAACGCTTAATGGTTTTGGGCAATTTTATGATGCTGTGCGAATTTGATCCAGATGAAGTTTATAAATGGTTTATGGAACTCTTTATAGATTCTTATGATTGGGTGATGGTCACCAATGTTTACGGGATGAGTCAATTTGCTGATGGGGGATTGATGGCCACCAAACCTTATATTAGTGGAAGTAATTATCTGATGAAAATGAGCAACTATAAAAAGGGAGAATGGCAGGCAACTTGGGATGGCCTCTTTTGGAGATTTATGCATACTCATCGTGAATTTTTTCTATCGAATCCAAGGTTAGGGATGCTGGTAAAAATGTATGATAAAATGCCTGCTGAAAAGCAGGAAAATCATCTGGAGAACGCAAACCAGTATTTGTTAAACATAGCAGATTAATTATGACAACTAACAGAAAATCCTATTTACTGTGGTATCTTTTTAAAGCGGTAAATATTTTTCATAAGTGTTTAGAATTCAGTATTTTAAACGATAAATTAATACACTCCGCTACATTTAGACCTCTAGGATTATCAATAAGCTAGTCTTGGTTTGCAATACTAACTTTTCATGGGTTTATTTTGAATGGAAATTTATGGAAGCTCAGGGTGTAAACAGAATAAAAACAATAATTATGATGCTATTTAATACAACAGATACTAACAAAGACTATTTGAAAGAGAGTAAGGATACAGTAGGCAAAGCATTCTCTTTTTTAGAAAAAATAAAAATGGGAGGCGTAGGCTCTGGTAAATTAGTTATTGAAGAATTTAGCGCTAAACTGCAACCCGAAGATCTGCTTGCGTCAGCTATTAATTATGCAACTATTGTATTAAGACCCAGGGGGATCATTGTACATTTCAGTAATGGATCAAACCGATATTCTTGGATAATACCCTATTATCGTTTAGTTATCTATAATACTCGAACCTTTACTATTCACGCTAACGGGCATTTTATAAAGTGTAAAAGAAACAAAAACTATCATGACAATAAAAAATTTCTTGATAAGATGATAGATTTAAAAAACGACTCTTTAAATTTAGAGTACTATGATGGATAAAGGGAAATACCACTAAAAAATACAATTATGGCACAAAATATAATTCTATTCATTTTATTAATAACTACTATGCAAACAGCTACCATTTTCGACTTTAATAATAAAGCAGATATAACTAATTGGAATATTGTAGATGATGTGGTTATGGGAGGCAAATCATCAGGAAATTTTTATTTAAATAAAGAAGGTCATGGAGTTTTTGAAGGTCGTGTTTCCTTAGAGAATAACGGCGGTTTCTCTTCTTTGAGGTACGATTTTAATGAAATAAGTACAAAATCGTATTCCAAAATTGTTATAAAAATTAAAGGCGATGGGAAAAGCTATCAGTTTAGAGTGAAAAGTAAGTCGGCTGATTATTACTCTTATGTCACTTCTTTTAATACCTCAAAAGACTGGGAAACTATCGAATTGCAACTTTCAGATATGTATCCAGCATTTAGAGGTCGTGACCTAGATATGCCAAATTATGATAAGGAGAGTATCGAAGAAATAGCTTTCTTAATTGGTAATAATAAAGCAGAAACTTTTAAACTAGAAATTGAATCTATTGTTTTAAAATAAATTGTTCTGTCATCCCCTCCTAAATCCTCCCCAAGGGGGAGGACTTCAAAACAACAAAGGGTTTTAGTGAATAATTAAATGTTTATTCCTTAGCTATACTTTGTAAATATTACCCATTTTAGAAAATACGTCAATGGTAAGAATTTATATATTTTACTAAAAATTTCGTTTTGCTAGAAGTATTTAATTAAAAGCCACGAATTCACGAAAATTTTTTAGGAATTTTTTCATAATTAATTAGAGAATTTCTGAAAATGAAAGAATATTTGCTCCCTTCTCTTGGGGAAGGGTTGGGGATGGGATGAGTTATAATCATTATACTTTCATCCCCTCCTAAATCCTCCCCAAGGGGGAGGACTTAAAACAAAAATGGGCTTTAGTGAATAGTTATATGTTTATTACTTAGCTATACTTGAAAATTTTACCAATTTTAGAAAATACTTTAATGGTAGACCCGTAATAAAAAAATTTATCTAGCGTAGGCTTTTTACGTATGAAAGATGCTGAAACGATTCCGATAGCTATCGGAACAGCATGACGGAAGTTAAAACCAGTATCGTCACCCTGTCCCGATACTTCGGGAGTTTCAGGGTCTCTTATTCGGAGTAACTTTGAAAACACGTCAATGCTAACTTGTTTCAGGGTCTCATCTCCACATAAATAAGATGCTGAAACGAGTTCAGCATGACGGAAAACATTCGATATAATTAGTTAAAAACTAATCACTGGAACAAAAGCGGATAATCAGAATAATTGTCGATTTCTATTTTCTTTCTATTTTTAGAAATCCAATACTTCAAAAAGACTATATATAAATGATAGCGTCCACAGAATCGTTCTCACCCAATTCTTATTTACTAATGTTACCAAATCACTTTTGCTCGAATTTTCATTTGAAATAATAGAGTGAATTGGGACGAATATCCAAAAAGTAGAGATCCATATAAGGATAATAATCACCAGACTACTCACTGTGTAAAAACTAGTTTGCGTAAATAGTTGATAAATAGATACACCGAGTTGCCCAAACATTAATGGTATAACTATAGTGCTAAAACGGGAAGTATATATTCTGTGCCAAGTAACTAGGTTTCCTGTGCTATAATGAAGAAAACTTGGATATACAATGCGCTGTATGATCCAAATCAACACAACCAATCCAAAATCTAATAAAAGCCGAATGATGTCTATTTGCATTTCAGGTGCTTAGTAATTTTTGAACTCGTTGGTTTGGTGATTGAAAAATAATAATCAATTAGATTTCCTTTATCGTCCACTAAATATTTCTGAAAATTCCATTTTACACTAGAACTTTTTTTGCCGTTGAGGTCTTTCGAAGTAAGCCATTTAAATAATGGATGTTGTTTACTTCCTTTTACATTTAACTTCTCGGTAAGTAAAAATTTCACACCAAAATTCAACTCACAAAATTCCTGAATTTGGGAAGCATCTCCAGGCTCTTGTTTACCAAATTGGTTGCAAGGGGAACCAATGACAACCAGTTCTTCAGGATAGCTATCACTCAGCTTTTGCAAGTCTTTATATTGTTTGGTAAAGCCACATTCCGAAGCGACATTGACAAAAAGTATTTTCTTGCCTTTAAATTCTGAAAGCGAAATTGGTTTACCATCTATAGCATTAATAGTTATATCATAGATTGACTGCCTTTTTGTTTCAGTATAAACACTTGCTGACAATTTTGCTTTATCGATGCTTTTCATGGCTATTTCTTTTTCTTACAAATTTGAATTTAAAAATTGGAAGATGCGGTTAATCACTTATTAAGCTATTGCTAAAAAAAGAGATTTTTTAAATTATATGCATTATTGAATTGTCTGATTTTATCTTTCCGTTACTATCCAATTTTAAAGAATAATTTTAGATGAATAATATACTTAAATTTTTAAATTCTACCTGTAGAAGGAATTCAAAATATTAAAATTCGGCTGGATATAATTGATCCAACATTAATACTCGATAAAAATATGAATAGAAATGATAATTGTCAGTTCACTTAATTCATAAGCAACTTAAATTTAATACCTCAAAAGGAACAACTTTAAGAAAAAATGTATGGCTATAAATAATTTTGGAATAGTTGGTCTAAATAAAGAAGAAGTGTTGAGTTCCCGACTTGAACATGGTTCTAACACCATAGAGTTCAAGAAAAAAAACCAGATTATAGAGGCTCTAAAAAGTTTGATAAAAGAGCCAATGGTACTCTTGTTATTGGTTGCTTCTTCAATTTATTTTATTGCAGGAAATATTGGAGATGGGATATTTTTAGCAGTAGCAATTGTGCTGGTTGCAGCAATATCTTTATACCAAGATTCCAAAAGTAAAACTGCATTAGATAAATTAAAGAAAATCACTCAGCCCCTTTGTAAGGTTATTCGGGAAGGGGAAGTTTCAACTATTGGCACAGAAGAACTGGTTGTAGGAGATAGCATTATGATGGAAGAGGGTACCACCATTCCTGCAGATGCTAAAATCAGCCATTCTAATGATTTTTTGGTAAATGAATCTTTACTTACGGGAGAATCTTTTTCTATTTATAAGGATCAAAATGAAGATAACAATTTAATATATATGGGATCTTATGTTACCGGTGGTTTGGCTATTGCCACCGTAACAGCTATTGGTATTAAAACTAAGCTGGGAGAAATAGGGGAAAGTGTTGAAACCATAGATCAAGAAAAAACTCCTTTAGAAATTCAGATAAATAATTTTGTAAAAAAAATGATTGTTGGAGGAGCTGTTTTTTTCATCATTGTTTGGATACTTAATTTCAGAACCTCATTAGATTTGTTAGATAGTTTCTTGAAGGCATTAACCCTTGCCATGAGTATTTTACCTGAAGAAATCCCTGTAGCATTTACCACTTTTATGGCATTAGGAGCTTGGCGACTCATGAAGCAGGGTGTAATTGTAAAGCAAATGAAAACCGTGGAGTCTCTGGGTAGCGCAACTGTGATTTGTGTAGATAAAACAGGTACAATAACCCAAAATAAGATGAGTTTAGTCTCCATTTATACGGTTGAAACAAAAGAATATCAAGATCCAAAAGAATCTTTAAACGAAGCAGGGAAAGAACTTATTCGAATTTCTATGTGGGCTAGTGAGCCAATTCCTTTTGATCCTATGGAAATAGCCTTGCACGAATCCTATTCCAATACCTATCCAGTTGATGAGCGAATGGATTTTGAGATGGTTCATGAATATCCACTTGGAGGAAAACCACCAATGATGACCCATATATTTCAGAATAGAAAGGGAGAACGAATTATAGCCGCAAAAGGAGCTCCTGAAGCATTTTTAGATATATCCGACTTAGATTCAGAAAAAAAGAAAGAAATTATTGAGGTAATTAAGAATTTGGCAAAAAAAGGATATAGACTTCTAGGAGTTGGATTAGCTGATTTTAGTAGCGATAATTGGCCAAAAACACAACAAGAATTTCAGTTTGAATTTAAAGGTTTAGTGGCTTTTTACGATCCTCCTAAAAAAATATAGAAGAGGTTTTTCAAGGCTTCTATAAGGCCGGAATTAAAGTAAAAATAATAACGGGAGATATTGCTGAAACTTCTATGGCTATTGCTCAGGAAATAGGCTTTAAAGGATATGAGAAAAATATGAGCGGAGATCAACTAATGGAGTTGTCAGATTCCGAAATTCAAGAAGTGGTCTTAAAGACTGAGCTCTTCACCAGAATGTTTCCTGAAGCTAAACTAAGAATTATAAACGCTCTAAAAGCTGAGGGAGAAATTGTAGCGATGACAGGAGATGGGATAAATGATGCCCCAGCTCTTAAAGCAGCTCATATTGGTATTGCAATGGGAAAAAAAGGGACAGAAATCGCAAAGCAAGCTGCCTCTTTAATTTTATTGGAAGATGACTTAGAAAAGATGCTAGATTCCATCGCAATGGGGCGTCGTATTTATACTAATTTAAAAAAAGCAATACAATACATTATTTCCATTCATATTCCCATTATACTCATTGTCGCTATTCCATTAATGTTGGGTTGGATCTATCCCAACATTTTTTCTCCAATTCATATTATTTTATTGGAATTAATAATGGGTCCCACCTGTTCTATAGTTTATGAGAATGAACCTATAGAAAAGGATATAATGATAAAAAAACCCAGACCCATTTCTACAACATTTTTTAATTGGAAGGAACTAACTATTAGTGTTTTGCAAGGATTGGTCATTACGTTGGGAGTTCTTGGGATATATCAGTTTTCGGTGAGTTCTGGTTACGATGAATCTACAACTCGAACTATGGTTTTTACCACTCTTATTTCAGCAAATATATTTCTAACCTTTATTAATCGTTCCTTCTATTATTCTTTACTGACTACCTTTAAATATGTGAATAAGTTGATTCCAATTATAATTGGGATCACAATTGGAATTACGTTAATGCTTCTATTTATAACACCTGTAACTAAATTCTTTGAGTTTCAGTCACTAAATGTTTTTCAAATAATGATAAGTGTTACAACTGGATTGATCTCTGTTATTTGGTATGAGCTGGTGAAATGGAGGAAGCGAAGCCAAAGCACAGTTCACGCAAGAAGCATTGGTTTTAGTTGATATTCCAAAAAATAACAAATTTAATCCCTCATTGAGGGTTTAATTCCCCGAGGCCTGCCCGAAAAGAATTTCATTCAGGCGGGCTTGCCTCGAACTTTTAAAAGGATTTTCCTCCCGAACCATCGGGACATTTCTCGTGGGCTTTCCCAGAGGTTCTTGATTTCTTTCAAATTAATGATATCGGTCATATTTAGAATGCGTTTCACTCTCTAGTTTTAGGTATTAATAATTATTTCGAAATGAAACGATTTGATCATTGGGTTTTCTTAAGCTTTTTACTTCTTAGTTTGAATTTAATGGGGCAAGATAAATGGACTCTAGAATTTAAGCCAGGACTCAATTTTCCAAGTACAGATATTGGAGAAACTAGCCTGCAAACGGGTTTTGGTTTCGAACTGACTGGAGCATACAAAATTTCACCTCAATTTGATATTTATGCGGGTTGGGGCTGGAATCAATTTAAGACAAAGAAGGCACTTATAAGTGAAGAAAGCGACGTTAATGAAACGGGCTATAGCTTCGGGTTAAAATTCAAAAATCCATTTCTGAATTTTGTTAAAACATCCTATGTGCTAAGTGCCGGTGGAATTTATAATCATCTGGAAGTAGAGGATAGGTTTAATGAGACACTCGGAGATACGGGACATGGCTTAGGTTGGCAAGCTTCAGTAGGATTGGAATACCTTATTGCAGAAAATTGGTCTTTACGTCCAGAATTAAGATATCGCTCCCTTTCAGAAGAATTGACCTTTATAAATATCTCAGAAAAAATAGATCATAGGTATATTTCATTTGGGTTGGGACTTGCGGTAAGTTTTTAGCAAATACTCAAATCTGCTCTTAAATCCTTATTTTAGATGATCAATAGTATTTTACTAGCCTCAAGCCCCATCTATATTTGATTATAGAATAAATATAATTTTATGGGGAAAACTAAAACCATATTAGATAATTCAAAAGTATTCTTTGCTGAAGTTGGGGATATTTCTTATTTCACTGCCCGATTCTTTCGGGAAGTATTTAAGCCACCTTTTGAGTTTAAGGAATTACTGCGCCAATGTTTTAATATGGGTAATAGATCCTTGCTGCTTGTAGTAGTAACGGGGTTTATTTTAGGTTTGGTATTTACTTTACAATCTAGGCCCACGCTAATGGAATTTGGCGCAGAATCTTGGATGCCTTCTATGGTGGGTATTTCTATAGTACGTGAAATAGGTCCAGTTATTATTGCTCTTATATGCGCAGGTAGAATTGGTTCTGGTATTGGGGCCGAATTAGGCTCTATGCGGGTTACAGAGCAAATAGACGCTATGGAAGTATCTGGCACCAATCCGTTTAAGTATTTGGTGGTTACAAGGATAGTAGCTACTACATTAATGTTGCCATTACTTATAATAATTGGAGATACAGTAGCATTATTAGGATCGGCACTTATAGAAAATTTAAAAGGGGAGGTTTCCTATCTTTTATATTTCAACCAAGTTTTTGATGCTATTACTTATGCTGATATAATACCTGCTACCATTAAATCTTTTTTCTTCGGATTTGCGATTGGCTTGGTAGGTTGTTATAAGGGATATTATTGTTCTAAAGGGACTGTAGGAGTAGGAGAGGCCTCGAATGCAGCTGTGGTATATACTTCGATGCTTTTGTTTATCATAGATTTTATCGCAGTGTTTATAACCGATATATTTTTTTAAATCTAATGGAATCTGAAAATAAAATAGTACCAGTTTTAGAACTCAAAGATTTGCGAAAAAGCTTTGGAGAAAATACCGTATTGAATGGTTTTAATTTAAAACTGTATAAAGGTGAAAATCTAGTAGTGATGGGGAAATCTGGTTCTGGGAAATCGGTAATGATAAAGTGTTTAGTTGGCTTAATTGAAGCAGATAGTGGCAGTATAAGAATTAAAGATCATGACATTACTAAGTTGGGCCAAAAAGAATTAGACATTTTACGAACAGAGATTGGTTTCTTATTTCAGGGAAGTGCATTATATGATTCTATGACCGTTCGAGAAAACTTGGAATTCCCCCTAAGACGCCATAAGAAAAAGCTCGAATTAAAAGGACATACAGAAACGCTGGTTATAGAAGCATTAACTAATGTAGGATTGGCAGATGCCATAGATCTTATGCCAGCAGAACTTTCTGGAGGAATGCAAAGGCGAGTGGCCTTGGCTAGAGCTCTAATCTTAAAACCAAAAATAATTTTGTACGACGAGCCAACAACAGGCTTGGATCCCATCACGTCCAAGGAAATAATACAGCTTATGCGAACTATTCAAGACACGTATAATACATCTTCATTAATTATTACCCACGATGTGGACTGTGCACGAGTAATTTCTAATAGGATGATATTATTGGTGGATGGGATAAATTATGCAGAAGGCACTTATCAGGAATTAATAGCTTCACAAGATCCAAAAGTGCAAGCATTCTTTAAAAATTAATAGATATGAACAAGTCAACTTCACAAAAAATAAGATTGGGGGTATTTGTAGTTGTAGGATCCATACTTCTTATAGCTGCTCTATATTTTATAGGAAATAGACAGCATTTATTCAGTAAAAATATTGCGATATACGCAGAATTTGCCAACGTTAATGGATTGCAATTGGGAAATAATGTGCGCTATTCTGGAATTAATGTGGGAACGGTAGGTAAAATTGAAATGCTTGGGGAATCCAATATCATTGTAGAGATGATGATTGAAGAAAAAACAGCAAATTTTATTCGTAAAAATGCGATTGCTATCATTGGTTCCGATGGGTTAGTAGGGAGTATGGTAGTGAATATTCTTCCCGGACAGGGAGAGTCTCCATTTGTTATTTCTAGCGACACTATTGTTTCCTATAGTAAAATTGGAACTGATGAGATGCTATCTACGCTAAATGTAACTAATGAAAATGCAGCATTACTTACTGCAGATCTACTAAAGATCACCAATAAAATTCTAGAAGGTAAAGGTACGCTCGGGGTTTTGATAGCAGATACCACAATGGCAGAGAATATTAAAGAAACCATAGACAAACTTAAAGCCACATCTATAAGTACCTCTAATACTATGTATAATTTAAATAGAGTAATTGCAAAAATAGATATGGAAGAAAGTATTGCTGGTGTCCTGCTCAATGATACTCTCGCGGGACAACAATTAAAATTAGTGCTTGATAATTTAGAGCAATCCAGCAACGACATTAATAGCGTAACTAAAGATTTAGGAGGTATTATTGCTGAAATAAAAAATGGAAAAGGGACTCTAAATTACCTAACTACAGATGAGGAGTTGGTTAAGAATATAGACTCCACTATGATATATATTAAAGAATCAACTTTTAAGTTGAACCAAAATATGGAAGCGCTTAAGCATAATATTTTCTTTAGGGGGTATTTCAGAAAGTTAGAAAGACAAAAAAAAAGTGATGATAAACGCAACTAATTTGATGAACATGAAAATAGAACATCTTGAGGAACGAATTACAGATTATAAAGAATCTATTAAAGGAGTAGTAGATAAAAAAGTACAGTGGAACGATCTAATAAAACCACTTCTACATAAAACCTTAAAGGAAATTACAGTCCAATATGAATTGGGGTGGAGAGTGCAGGAGCTAAACTGGATTCATAATAATGAAGCATTAAATATCTCGTTCGATTCTTTTCCTAAAGACCTTATAGACTGCACAAACCAGATCCCTGCATTTCAATTTATCCCGGGAGGAGCTTTGGTGTTTTCCCAAACCTATAGTGGGGATGTATTTATATTTATCCTTTTTCCTGAAATTGATTCCTTGCCCACAGAAAATAATATTACTGAGATAGGATTATTTAATCCCATAGATATAACTGAAAAGCTTGTTATAGAAAAAGTAGATGAATTTTTGAAAGAAATGATCCAATGGGAGCTTCCAAATAAGCCTAGAAAGTTAGGCTTTAGTCAATCTTCTTAAATAGGATGTAGTATTTATAGTAAGCTTTTTTTTGTTTCCAATTCTTTAACAGCAGCAAGATATCCTATTTCAAAGATAGCTTCTAGAGTCTTTAAATCGAAAATTCCAAACTTTGTAAGTCCTGCGGGGGAAATAACGAAATCGCAGTCTTTAAATTTGTGAAGCGATTGGCTTCCTAAACTTATTTGTAAAGATCTATTTAGTATTTGATAGGAATGGCTTAATTCTTCAATTTGGATGGTCTCTAGCGGATTTACGAATACTCCAATTATTTTGTTGCAAAGTGGTTTTAGAGGTTCAATAGGAAAATTATTAAGGATCCCGCCATCTACGTAAACCCCATTTTTAATAGAAATAGGAGTGAAAACTCCTGGAAAAGAGGCAGAAGCTAGTACTGGCTTTATTAATTCTCCCGAACTAAAGATCTTAATTTTTCCATCTATCAAATTTGTAGCGGTGACAAACAGTTTTTTCTCCAAAATAGAAAAATCGTCTTCTTTAAAAAGGCCTTCGAAATCTTTATAAAATTTTAGACTGTCAATAAACCCTGGTTTGTTTATCGCATAGCGACGATAGTTGAAGATAGGAATTTCTTTAAAAAATCTAAAAATATCTTGCCAGGAATTTCCAGCAGCAAACATTGCCCCAACGACTGCTCCAGCACTGGTGCCAGAAATGTGAGTTACTTCTACTCCTTGTTCCTCCAAGGCCTTGAGCACTCCAATATGCGCAACTCCTCTTGCACCTCCACCTGATAGAACCAATCCAATTCCCATATTTCAATAAATTTACGTGATTAAATGTGTAATTCGTTCCAGAGTCTCCATGTATTGATCCCTGTGATACCATTTCTGTAAATGGGGGTTAGGCTCTTTTTCTAAATTATATTAGGGCTATTTATTTTATTTCAGTTTTTAGTAAATCTTCATTACAATTTACCAGCATTATTTTTGGCCTTTCGTGTAAAAATAATTTAGCTGCCACTATACCAATTTCATGAGTGTCCCCGGATGATTATGGCACTTTCTTTTTTAAACTATCCGTAATTATTTATTCAATTGGTTTTGTAATTCTTATTAAAGATAATTGGCATGTACCGGAATTCATATGACTTTTAACATATGTGCTTTATTGGAAAGCAAGTAGTTTTAGGTTACTATTTTAAAGCTTGCTCTTAATTGTTTTAGTCTTTAAATGATGAGCACCAGGATTTAAATGTAGAAATAGTATCTAGCAGAAATATTAGAATTCTCAATCTCGAAAAGCTGGATCTAATAGAATAGCCTGTGTTTAATTCATAATTATCATTCTTTTCATCCCAAACTAAAATATTCTTGCTTTGTATATCTAGAGGGGTGCAAAATATTGTTTCTAATAAATTGATTAGCTGATTCTTGTCATTTTTTTAACTAAATTTCTATTGTAGTTTTAAGTATTCTTTTAAAAACTACACTCATGCGAAAAATATTAATTCCAACAGACTTTTCTGCAAATGCTTTAAATGCCATAAAGTATGGGTTAGAATTATTTAAATATGAGCACTGCGAGATATATATACTTCACGCATATGCAGATGAAGTTTATAACACAAAAAATATACTAATGCGTGCTGATTTTGACGAGTTTAAGCTACAAGTTTTTAGAAATTCTGAAGAGGAGTTAGAAAAATTAAAAAAGGAAATCCTTTCTTTTTCTCCAAATCCAAAGCATGAGATAATAACATGTTCTGAATTTGATTCATTGGTAGATGCCGTAAATGATCTCGCCGATAAAGAAAATATAGATATAATTATTATGGGAACCAGAGGAAGAACTAACGATAGGAATCTAAGCTTTGGCAGCAATACCATACATGTAGTTAAATATGTGAAATGCCCTGTCCTCGCTGTTCCTAGTTCTTTTGAAAAAGGAACACCAACTAAAATTCTATTTCCTACAGATTATTTACTTCCCTATAGAAGAAGAGAGATGAAACTTTTAAGCACTTTAGCTGCTAGTCTTGTTGCCAAAATTACATTTTTACATGTTTCTAAATTTGAAAACTTATCCTATAGACAGTTGGATAATAAAGTTTTTTTAGAGAGTTGTATAGAAAATAATAAGACCGAGAGCATTACTGTAACAGGAGAGGAACTTACCTCTACAATAAATAGTTATATAAAAGCGCATCAGATAGATATGTTAGTTATGGTTAATGCCAGACATTCTTATTTAGAAAGCATTTTGTACAACTCTACAATAGAAAAAATTGGGCTTCAATTAGAGTTTCCATTTTTAATACTCCAAAACTTACAACGTTAATAATACTCTATATATGAAACGTATTTTACTACCAACAGATTTTTCAGATAATGCCTTCAATGCGATGTGCTATGCAGTTCAACTTTTTGAGAAAGAGAAATGTGAGTTTATATTACTAAATACTTATACTCCTGTTACCTATAATGTTGGTACCGCAGCAGATAGTTACTCAACATTCGAATTATTGGAAATTTTAAAAGTAACAGTAGGACAAAATTTAGATAAAACTGAAGAGCGATTAAAAGAGAAATTTAAAAATCCAAATCATGCTTTTCAAAAAATCAGTTCTTTTAATTTGCTTATAAATGAAATGCAAGATCTAATTAAAGAAAAGAATATAGATCTTATTGTGATGGGTACTACAGGAGCAACCGGAGCTAAAGAAATATTTCTGGGCACTAATACCATGTACGCCATAAAGAAGGTGAAATGTGCAGTAATCGCCGTGCCTGCAAATTTTAATTATGAAGAACCAAAAGAGATCTTATTTCCAACCGATTTTAAATTCTCTTATAAAAATAAGTATTTATCCTTTATTAGAGATTTAAGTAAGATCCATAATTCTAAACTGCATATTTTCAATGTTGTCCATGGAGAAAATACAGATTCCAAGTATGAAATGACGATGGATTTCTTGGATAAATACTTCGAGAATAGTTATCATAAATTTCATATCGCTGAAAATAAGGATATTCATGAAGCCATAGTTGAATTTGAATTGAAGCACAAAATCAATTTATTAATAATGATTCATACGAAACATTCCTTTTTTGAAAACATTTTATTTGAGCCTGTAATTAATAAAATAGTATTTCATACCCAAGTTCCTTTCTTAGTAATACCTTCAGAAGAAAGAATGATGAATTAAAAGCTCAAACAGATGAAGCATATACTGGTACCAACAGATTTCTCTAAGAATGCATATAGCGCCTTGCACTATGCAACTCAATTATTTAAAAATGAAAATACTACTTTTCATTTGGTGAATTCCTGTGAAGCCGATGTAATTGCGCAAACGAAAGGAATTTTACCCAGCAAGAAGGAAGATATAATAGAGCGATTAACTAATGAATCTCAAGATAAGTGTAAAAAAGTAAAGCATAAAATAATTCTGGATACCGAAAACAAACTCCATAAGTTTGAAATAATTTCCACCTTTCTAGATCTCCAAAAGATTATTAACACTCTAATTAAATCTAAAGTAATAGATTTTGTAGTGATGGGAACCAAAGGGGTAACCGGTGCTAAAGATGTGTTATTTGGTAGTAATACAGTTAGAGTGATCAATAAACTAAAAGGAGCACCACTTTTAATGATCCCTGGTGAAATGGAATATGTAGAGATTAAGAGGATAGGATTTGCCACGAATTTTACAAGAAAATTTAAACCCAAGGAAATAGCTCCAATCATAGAGTTTGCAAAAAAATACAATGCAGTATTGAGAATACTATTTCTTGGAAAACAAGAGATAATTACTGAAATTCAGCGCGAAAATGTACATGAGCTAAAAGAAATGCTGTATGAGATAGATTATAAGTTTTTTAAAGAAGAAATACTATCTAATAAAACAGATAGTCTATTACAATATGTTATGTTCTATGATTTTAATATTTTAGCAATGGTACATTACAAGCATAGTTTCTTGGAGGACCTTTTAAGGGAATCTTTAATCAAGAAAATGGGATTATACTCAAACCGTCCCTATTTAGTAATTCCTGCTGCTAACTGATAATTATCATAGGAATTACGACTCTTGCATAGTACATTTAATGGAAGAAATTTAAATACTTAGCGATGAAAAAGAAAATTTTATTACCAACAGATTTTTCCAAAAATTCATGGGACACAATCCTTTATGCCAGTGAATTATATAAAAACGAAGAATGCGATTTTTATTTGCTTAATGCATTTACGTATGAGGTAATAAATTTAGGAATTAATACCCCAGGTAATTCTAAAGATCGAATCTATAAAATAGCTAAATCAAAATCTGAAGCTCAATTAGAAAAAGTTTTAGAAATGATCAATCTAAGGAATCTTGAATATCAGCATACCTATTCTATACATGCAGTTAATGGTAATCCTTTAGATGCGATAAAAGATTTTATTGAAACTAAAGATATCGAGCTTATAATAATTGGAAATAAGGGAGAAACAGATGCACTAGATATAATTTATGGTAGAAATGCTATTACTATTATGGAAAAAATTAGAAATTGCCCGGTCCTTGTAATTCCTAATAATCTTCAATACAAAGATCCCAAAGAGATTGTGTTCCCTACTAGTTATAAGACTCATTTTAAAAGAAGAGAATTAAAATTTATTTTTGAAATTTCGAAATTAACTAATTCTCCCGTTAGAGTTTTACACGTAAGTAAAACAGACTCACTTGATAAAGAACAGAAAGAAAAAAGAGCTTTGCTGGAAGAATGTTTAGACGGACTAGTGTATACATTCCACTGGTTAGATTTTGATAATGTACAAACAGGTTTGCATTTATTTGTGCAAAGCAGGGGTAGCGAAATGATTGTATTTATAAATAAAAAACATGCTTTTTTTGATACACTCTTTTCCAAACCTTTGGTGAAAGAACTTGGACAGCATGCAAAGGTTCCTGTATTAGTATTACATGATCTCCGTAATTAAAATCTTGAATTATAACAAAAGCAGGTATTTGGATAGATTGAAAAATGGTAATTATAAGTACGCTAGATTCTATTGAGAAAAAAACTGATAATTTAATATTTTGGGTGCTTATATAAAATGAACAAATGAATAATGAGGAAATTTTTATAAAAAAATCTTCAGGTGAGGGAGAGAAGTTTTCAATTTCAAAACTTCATAATTCGTTACAGAGAAGTGGCGCAGATAAAGCTAGCATAAAGAAAATTATAGACGTTGTTCGGGACGAATTGTACCAAGGAATCTCTACAAAGGAAATTTATAATCGTGCATTCGCGTTACTCAAAAAAAATAAACCAATATATGCTTCAAAATACAAGCTTAAAAAGGCTATTTATGAGCTAGGTCCTACTGGATTTCCTTTTGAAAAATTTATTGGCGCTTTACTTGAATTTTCTGGATACTCTATACAAATAGGATCATTTTTACAGGGGAAATGTGTTACTCATGAGATAGATGTGATTGCAAAAAGGAATGAAGAATATATCGTTGCAGAATGCAAATTTCATAGTGATCGAAGTAAAAAGTGCGATGTAAAAGTTCCGCTCTATATTCATTCCAGATATCAAGATATTCTTATGAATTATAAAAACTCCAAAGATTGTCCTAATGAGGGTTGGGTAGTAACAAATACACAGTTTACGAAAGACGCTTTAATTTATGGGAAATGCAGTGGACTGCATTTGTTAAGTTGGGATTTTCCCATAGATAATGGAATAAAGGATAGAATAGACCGGCTTAGATTATACCCTGTAACAGTATCTACCCTTTTAACAAATAGAGAAAAACAATTCCTAATAAGCAGAGATGTGGTCTTGTTAAGACAACTTTTAAAGGATAAATTTTATTTAGACCATCTAGGTGTCTCTGAAAAAAGAAAAGAGAAGATTTTTAAAGAAATAAATATGCTCTGTAATCATATAAGAATTAACACATGAAATCTATAAAAATTCATTTTTTAGGAGCGTCTTGCACAGTAACTGGTTCCAAGTTTTTATTGAAATCTGAAGAAGCCAATATCTTAATTGATTGCGGAATGTTTCAGGGACTCAAAGAATTGCGAGAAAAGAATTGGGAACCTTTCCCAGTGGATGCTTCCACTATAGATTTTGTATTACTTACACATGGTCATTTAGATCATACCGGTTATTTGCCAAGATTGGTAAAGCAAGGCTATCGGGGCAAGATAATTGGAACAGCACCTACTCTTGCGATTACCGAAATTATTTTGAGGGACAGTGGTAAAATTCATGAAGAAAGTGCAGAAAGAGCCAATGAAGAGGGATATACAAAGCATCAACCAGCAAAACCTTTCTATACCGTTAAAGAAGCGGAGACTACTCTTGGATTTTTCAAATCTGAAGAAAAAGACCAATGGGTCACATTAACAGAAAATATAAAATTTAGGTACCAATACAATGGGCATATTATAGGAGCCACATTTATTGAGCTAGATATTTTCGGAAAGATCTTTGTTTTTTCAGGAGATATTGGAAGAGAGCAAGATTTGCTTTTGTATCCACCGAAAAAACCAAAATATGCCGATTATCTTTTTGTTGAGAGCACCTATGGGAATAAATTACACCCTGAAGAAAGTGTTTCAGAAAAACTTATTGAATTAATTAATGAAACTATAAAAAATAGAGGAACTCTTATTATCCCCTCGTTTGCAGTAGAAAGACTGCAGACTTTAATGTTTATTTTATGGAAACTCTATAACGAAAATCGTATCCCTAATATTCCCATTTTTATAGATAGTCCAATGGGTAATAATGTACTATCTGTTTTTCAAAGATTTCCAGAATGGTACAAAATTCCTCCAAATGAATTTAAAGCCATGCAAAAGCGAATGAATATTATTACCTCCTATAAAGAGACTTGGGAAACTATAGACAATCCACGCCCGAAGATAGTTATTGCGGGTAGTGGGATGGTAACAGGCGGGCGGGTGCTGTCTTATTTACAGCAATTAATAGATAGACCAAGCACATCTGTGTTGCTGGTTGGCTATCAAGCAGAAGGGACTCGTGGGAGACAATTGTTTGAAGGAGCACAAGAAATTAAATTCTTCGGGAAGTATTATTCTGTAATAGCTAAAATCCATCATATTGAAAGCTTATCTGCTCATGCAGATCAACATGGATTATTAGATTGGATGAGTGCGATTGAGAACACCCCAGAGGAGGTTTTCTTGATTCATGGGGAACCAACAGCACTGGATGCTTTTAGAGTGAAAATTAAAGACACCTATAATTGGAAAGCAACTATTCCTAAGCTCAATGAAATCAGGGAATTCCAAATTGTAAGCCCGACCTAATTATTGACTTGAATTGATAATTTTCATTTCATTTTCCTTCTTAGAAGTGTATTTTTAAATAAAAAAATGAACATTAATTTATATAAAATGAAATAGAAAGAATGGCGTAATCCAAGTAGCCTACACGACGAAACTGTGAGATGCATCTCTGAACTTGAATTTGTTAATGATGAAATTCAATTTTTAAGTGATCTTATAAAAGAATTTACACTAGAACTTATTTCTGGTGAAAATTTTCAAGAAAACAGAGACATTATTAACGACCTAAGTGCCTATAAAAAAGCTTTGAAGCTTTTACTTAAGGAAATTGAAATTCATAAAAATAGCCTTCAAACCCTTGTAGACGATATAGATATACCAGACGAAGAAGATGAGTACCTAATAGATCATAATAAACTTATGTCTGAAGCGATTGCCTTCAATTTAAAAGTTAGAAAATTAAAAACTAAAATTTTTGACCTTATAAAGGGAATTATAAAAGTTGGTAAACAAAAAAGATTATTAAAATAGTTGATCTCATTATTTATGAAAGCAATAATAATTTTCAGAAAACTCAAAATTTATAGGTTTAGTTTTCTACTATGCTTTCTTTTTATAGGTTGCTCCTCAATTAATCTGGTGGAGCAATACACCAATCCAGCTATAGCCAATTTAGATATTAGGAAAGTTTTGGTAATTGGAATGACGCCCAATAAAGATATCCGACGAATTTTCGAAAAGAAGGTAGCAGTTGAATTCAATAAGCAGAATGTAATTGCGGTACAGAGCATCGATTTTTTTGAAAAATCATTTACAGAAAACCAAAAATCGGAGAGACAACTAAATCAAATTCAAGCACAATTAAAAGAAGCCAATTTCGATGCTGTTCTACTTGCTAAAGTTACCGGCCAGGAAGAAAAAATTGCAGTGGCTCAAGCCTACAGGAATTTTTTAAGAGATTTTGATTCTTTTACAGATTACTATTATTACAATCAGGAAATTTACGGTGGTCAGGAATCTGAAAGCTATTTGCTTTATCATACCGAAACCTCACTTTATTGTTTGTGCCCTGCAGCTGAACGGCAAATACTTTGGAAGGCCTCTATAGATATTGTGGACACGGAACGAATAGATAAGAACATTAATGATTATATAAAAGTTCTATTTAAAAATTTAAAGGACAACCAAATCCTTTTTAAATAATATTTTTTTGATTCTTAACTAAGAACTCAATTATTTTATGCTCAAAAGTCCTCATATATCTTTTTCAAAGGAATTAGAAATATACCTAATTAAGGTAGCAGGGGGCTAAACATTTTATTTATGCAGTATTAAAAGAGGCACACTAGAGGCATAACTCATTTTTGTTCTTTCTGAACCAAAAATGAAGCGCTCTAAGAAAGATTCTTCTTCATCGAGAAACATAGCATGAAAATCTATATGTAAAAGTTGGGTAACTGTACTAATAGCCATTGCAGCTGGAACTCTATTAACAGTAGAAAAATTATAATTAATATCTTTTAAAACGCTTTTAACTCTAGCGTCATCTTTTTTATCGTCAGCTGTAATAGGATTGTTGTTTAGTTCCATTACAGTTACTTTAGGTTGATACCTCTTTATTATTTCCTTTAATATTTTAATTCCGACACTGTTAAAATCTTCACTTCTAAAAGTTGAAAAAAGCACGTTTTCTATGTTTGAGAATTTATACCCTTCTGGAATAACAAAAACTGGACATTTTATCTTTCTTATTACCTGAATGGTATTGCTGCCAAATAATATTTCTCTCGCATTTGTAGTACCATTGGTACCCATTATAATTAGATCTATCTTATGAGCGGCTAGAGTTTCGTTAATAGCATTAACAAGATTATCAAAGTCGAAAATCGGTTTAAAGCTATAGTTCTCGTGGATAAATTGCAGTTTATATGGTTTTATTAAATCCATTAATTGCTGCTTATTATCATCAGCTATTGCTTCATAAACAGAGGCTTCAGGTGCTGCTGTAACCAAATCTGCAGATAGAAAATCCGAAGATTTTTGAACATTCAGAATATAAAAATTACAGCTATTTCCTTTAAAGAATTCAAGCGCATAATTTATAGCATTCAACGAGTTTTCAGAGAAATCTGTAGGTAATAGAATATTTTTCATCGTAGTGGATTATAAAAATAAAATTATCAGGAAACCATCTAAAAAAGAATGATAAAAATCATATCCTACTGCTTCTATTAGTATAATCTTAGATAGAGCGTTTTTTAGAATCTAAAGCGGGGAAGGATTTCTATTAATCCAAGATTATTTTTATAAAATAGCGAGGTTTAATATTTGTTTCTGTTTGATTAAGTAAAAGTGAGAAATGTCATTTTAAAGGTGTTATGATGCTGCTAACTTTATGGAAATAAAATATTCATGTTATGAGAACGACATTATTTACTTTCGGGTTGATTATTTTAAGTTGTCTTGGTTTTGCTCAAGATATTAAGGATGTAAATTTTATAGCTCCATTTAAGGATGGCTTGGCGGCTGTTCAGAGAGATGGGGAATGGGGTTTTATAGATGAGTCTGGTACTTTGGTAATAGATTTTAGAAAAGACATTACAATATTGCCAGAACATGAAGAAGGCAAATCAAAATTCCCTTATTTTAATGACGGGAGATGCCTAATTAAAAAAACAGAAAAAGACATCCCTTTCTATGGTTTTATGGATAAGTCTGGAACAATTGTAATTGATCCTGTATATATAAATGCTTCTAATTTTAAAGATGGAATGGCAATAGTAGGTGAACTTACTAAAGAAAGTCTTGGTAAAAATGATCTCTTGAATAAAAGGGTTGTGAACTACAGTTTTACAGAAATAGCAATAGATACGTCTGGAAAGCTTTTATATTTTCTTACAGACCCTCAGCACGTGACCTTGGATAAAAAATATATAAAGAAACTTCCAAAGATCAAATCTACCGTTCTAAATGAAAGATTAATAGCTATTCCCAGTAAAACAACAGAAAACTGGACTGTCATGAGGCTTCAATAATCCATATTTGGCTACTCTAGTTTTGCTTTGCAGATTTAATGATGCTTTAGCGTTTAAGAATTATTTTACTAATTTTCAGCCTTTCAACTCATTTTAATAATAATGGAAAATGCTTATAAACTTTCTGTTGAATCCCTTTTAAAACAATTAGAAGTAGATCCGTTATTTGGATTAAGCGAAAATGAAGTTACCCATAGAATTAAGAAATATGGAGCCAATATTTTTAAAGTTAAGAAAGCTAAAAGTTGGACTCTCATTTTCCTAAATCAATTTTTAAATCCCATAATTTATATACTAGCTGCAGCCACAATTTTAGCTTTTTGGTTTCAGGAATGGCTAGAAGGAATTGCAGTGATCATAGTAATCCTGTTAAATACAGGAATTGGGTTTACTATGGAGTTAAAAGCAAACCGAATGATAGAGTCTTTGCAAAAAAGTGCTGAATTGTTATCTACAGTATTAAGGGAAGGGAAGATTAAAAGTGTTACAGCTGCAAATTTGGTTCCCGGAGATGTGCTAATGCTCTCTCCTGGAACTATTATAGGTGCAGATGCTCGTATTATTCATCAGGAAGGAATTGCCGTTACAGAGTCTGCACTAACTGGTGAAAGTAATCAGGTTACAAAATCAGAAAAAGTACTAAATGATGATACACCTGTCTACAAAAGAAGTAATATGGTGTTTAAAGGTACAATTGTAAGTAAGGGGAATGCAAAGGCAATTGTAACTGCAACCGGGTCTCAAACCGAATTAGGTTCTATCAACAAATTAGTTCAAGAAGCAACAAAAGAAGATACTCCGCTGGGTAAACGATTAAATCGTTTGAGTCACTGGCTTATTTTACTTACCCTTTTCTTAACCATTGTAATAATAGCTATTGGGTATATTGAAGGGAGAGATTGGGAGTTATTAATTAAAACTAGCATAGCACTCGCCGTTGCTGCAATTCCAGAAGGTTTGCCCATAGTCGCTACAATTACTCTTGCCCATGGTATGGTTAAGTTGTCCAAACAAAAAGTGATTATAAAAAAGTTAGAAGCTGTGCAAACCCTTGGGGAGATCACAATGATGTGTACAGATAAAACAGGTACGCTCACCCTCAATAAAATGAAAGTATCACAAGTAGAATTGGAGGACGAATCGATCGTGATATCATCATTAAATTCTAAAAGAAATGGAGAACATTCCAAACATTCGGGACTTTCATTTCAAAAATTTATTGAAGTGAGTATTCTTTGCAATAATGCACATGTGCAAGAGGAAAATTCCAATGGAGATTCTTTAGAGATTGCCTTATTAGTTTTTGCTGAAGAGTTAGGATATAATGTACAAGATTTAAAGTCTAAATTTCCAGAAGTCTATGAAATCCCATTTGATGAAAATGCTAAGTTCATGGCTACTTTAAATAAATACGGAGACTCCTTTCAAATTTGTGTAAAGGGAGCGCTGGAGACCTTGTTGAACCTCTGTAGCACAGGAATAGACAAGAACGGGAATAAAATCGAACTAGATAGACATAAGTGGCTTCAATCGTCAGAAGATGTTGCGAGCCTGGGATTACGTGTGTTGGGCTTTGCATATAAGCAAGGTGAAGAAACCAATCTAGATAATCAACTTCATGATCTCATATTTATTGGAATAGTTGGGTTTCTGGATCCCCCAAGATCTGATGTTGGAGAGGCCATAAAAATTTATAAAAAAGCAGGGATAAAAGGGATCAATCTCAAAAGTTGTGTGTGAATTGAAAATGTAGTTCGATATTTGCCAAAAAAAGAGGTTTGGATAACTACCTAGATTTAATTAAGCTTGTATTGCCACAATTCTTAGTGGATCATTTTGAT
>NZ_VORY01000019.1 GCF_007997295.1 Gillisia hiemivivida
ATCAAAATGATCCACTAAGAATTGTGGCAATACAAGCTTAATTAAATCTAGGTAGTTATCCAAACCTCTTTTTTTGGCAAATATCGAACTACATTTTCAATTCACACACAACTTTTGAGATTGATCCCTTTTTATTAACATTAGTATTGAATTAATTGCCAACCTACTACTGGCATTTTAATGATTACTATCAATTTAAGCTAGCCAAGTTTATGAAGAACTAGTCAAAATGCTAGTAGTTTAATTCACAGCTAAATTAATTGCTCTGCTATTTTTCAATTATCATTTTATTTGCAAATATTATCCATGTGTTGTTAGAACTGCATTTTACATTGTCGGCCATATAGATGAAGGCTTTTGGAAATTATAAAGAAAACCCTGAGAAGAAATTTATTGATAGTTTAATACCTTGAAAACATCAATAGAAAAGGGATCATTTGCTTACTAAGCGAATCATTGTGAAATAACTAAATAACCAACCTGTTTTTCAAATGCTTCAGCCTAAAACTGAGGCATTCGATTTTTGATAATATTAGTAACTTGCGTTAAACCTTCTATAAAATGAATTGATGTTTAAGGGATTAAAGTAAATTTATCTTCTAAATCAAAATTTATAATCTATGACAACCTACTACAACAAGTTCGAAATTGAAGATGCTATGAAAGTAATTGTTGAAGATTATTTGAAAGATTGCATTGAATGTGAAGAATTACCTGAAGACTTTATAGATCTAATTAAGTATAATTTTCTAGCAAAGTATGTGTCTTTTAATAAGGAAGAGAAAGCAATAGAAATTGGGGTGGAAGATACAACTGTAACCGATTCTCATTATCCAGTAATAGAGATTTTCTCTTTTCCAATTGAAAAATCGAATAAATGGTTAGATAATTCTTTTAAATATGAAAATGATGATTTTGCTTTTTATGGAAAATTATTGAATAAAAGAAAATATAACCATAGTGATGTTGAAGTTGTGGTATTGTAAATAACAAAATAAAAACAATTAAAAAAGAGAGAAACTTAAATTTGAGTTTCTCTCTTTTTTAATCCCTTATTGAGGGTTAAATTCCCCGTACTGATAGTTGTCGGGATTCATTGAAATTTTGAAGTTATTTCACTCCCGAACCATCGGAATATACCTCATTGCCCCGAGGTTCTTGATTTGTTTTCGCAATGTCGTCAAGGATCATTTTTGCATGAATTCTGGAATTCTCTATAAACCACTTATGAGTTTCCATTCCTCCACAAATTACTCCCGCCAGATAAATCCCGGGAATATTGGTTTCCATCGTGTTTTCATTATAGGTTGGAATTCTTTTTTCGTCTGGAGAGAGGGATATCCCCATTGATTTTAAAAACTCAAAGTTTGGACGATATCCTGTGAGCAACACGACAAAATCATTTTCTATTCTTATTTGTCCGTCTGGGGTATTAATAAGAACATCTTTTTCGGTAATTTCTTTTATTGCCGAAGAGAAATATGCCTTTACACTACCTTCTTCTACACGATTTATTATATCTGGTCTCACCCAATATTTTACTCGCTCCCCTATAGTTTTTTCTCGTACTACCATAGTAACATCTCCTCCTTTACGGTAGATCTCCAAGGCGGCATCTACTGCAGAATTACTAGCACCCACTACAATGGTTTTTTGAGTTGCATAGTAATGAGGGTCGTTGTAATAATGACTCACTTTTGGGAGATCTTCTCCGAGAATATTTAAATAATTTGGAATGTCATAAAAGCCTGTGGCAACAATTATATTTTTGGATGTATAAGAAGCTTTTGTGGTTGTTACTTTGTGAAGCTTATTTTCCAAGGTTTCTACAGAATTCACTTTTTCAAATAAATGAATATTCAATTCATTGGAAGTCGTGATCCTTCGATAGTATTCTAGAGCTTCAGCTTTATGCGGCTTTGGATTGGTGCTTATAAAAGGTATATTGTCTAATTCTAATTTTTCAGAAGTAGAAAAGAATGTCATATTAGTAGGGTAGTGATAAATGGAATTTACCAAGCATCCTTTTTCTAAAATAACATAGCTTAGTCCATGTTTTTTAGCTTCCAGTGCACAAGCAATTCCAATTGGACCTCCTCCAATGATAATTATGTCTAATGTTTTATGAATTTGCAATTTCCTTAAGTCCTTTAATTGTTTCTATTTGGTTAGAAGCTTTAAACACATAGCTTCCAGCAACCAGAACATCTGCTCCAGCTTTGGTAAGTTTTGCTGCATTTTTATCAGTCACTCCACCATCAACTTCAATAAGTGTTTTGGCACCGGCATTTTCAATGATCGTTTTTAATTGTTTCACTTTATTATAAGTGTTTTCAATAAAACTCTGACCACCAAATCCCGGGTTAACGCTCATTATAAGAACTAGGTCGATATCTTTAATGGTATCTTTCAATAAATCTACATTAGTATGAGGATTTAGAGCAACACCCGCTTTCATTCCTTCAGCTTTAATAGCCTGAATTGTTCTATGAAGATGCGTGCATGCTTCATAATGTACCGTTAGGATATCAGATCCAAGCTCAGCAAATTCTTTGATGTATCTGTCAGGATCTACTATCATTAAGTGAACATCTATAGTTTTCTTTGCGTGTTTTGTGATAGCCTTTAAGATGGGCATCCCGTAAGAAATATTTGGAACAAAAACACCATCCATAATATCAATATGAAACCAGTCAGCTTCACTTTTATTGATCATTTCAAGGTCTCTTTGTAAATTTCCAAAGTCGGCTGCTAATACAGAAGGGGCAATTAATTTTGAGCTCATAAGTATTGGTTGTCGTTATAGTGCGCACAAAAATAGCAAGAAAAATAGGTTCCCTCTTTCTAAATAGGTAAAAAAACCTTCAATATATTTTCTACTGCTATTTGAGCACTCTTCTCCAAAACCTTTGTCTGATTTAAATAATGTTGAAATTTCTCTTGGTCATAATCAGCAGAATCTAAAACAAAATCAGAAGCGTATCCATCATAGGCCTCTTTATGAATATCTTTTCCAAATATCTGTATGATATCATGATGGCGCTTATCTTTTTTTATATCCTCAAATAGTTCAGAAATTTTCTTTTTTTCACCTTCTATAATTTGAAAAAAATTACCCTCAGAAAAAAGCAAAAGACCGGTTACGTCATTTTCGTTATTCCAAGTTTTACTTGAATTCAAAATTCTTTCAATTTCTTTTTTCTCCAAGTCTTTAGAGGCTGTACTTACATAGACTATAGCGTATCTCATCTGTTTATTATTTAGTGAGAGTATAATTTAAGAAAAATAAAAGCGGTAGATTGAGGTTTAGATATTAAAGAATTCTTAAAAAAATAACTCTCATTCAATACTCTGGGTTAATTCATCAATCAAAAACCGTTATTCTGATAGAGATATAGATTATCCTGTTATCATCTCAATGGGAGATTATTCCAGTTAAGTTTTAAAATTTCACTTCTAGAAGTGTGTGCTTGAACCTTCTGTTTTCTGCTAATACTTGATGTCAGAAAAAATGAGAAGAACCAGCTTATCTATGCTATCCATGTGAAACCAAGAAACTTCAGTCTTATTTATCATTTCTCAATCTTGATGGAATTTGGCAAAATCGGCTTCTGGAACTGAAGGAATTAAAAATGTATTTTTCATAAGTATAGTTTGGAATTAATTTCCAAACTAAAACAGTATTATAATTACTTGATACCCTCGGCAAAATTGTTTAAAATATAACGCACAGAACTCTGAATTTTGGGATTCAGTTTTTCAATTTGAGATAAATACATTTCTATATTTTCAGACTGAAAGCGAGTATCTAAGGAAATGAAATCTGATTGATAGTCGTCAAATTTAGTTTCGGATCCTTCTTTTTCGAAAATCACCATAACATTAGTATGTCTTTTATCCTTAATGATCCGTGATAACAGAGATTTTAGAATTTCTTTTTCACCTTCGAGTACCTGGAAAAAATTTCCATCAGAATATAGAAGTATTCCGGTGATACCATGCTCGTTGTTCCAGTTCCTCGTGTATTTAAGTACTTTCAGAATATCATCTTCAGTAAGATTGGAATTTACAGAACTTACATAGCTAATTGCATAACGCATAATTTGAGCATATAGGTTGGGAAAAGAAAATTAATAAAAAAAGCAATCTAATTAATTAAATACAACCTATTTGAAAGCTAAGCTTATAATTTATATAATATTATTAGAAATCATAAAATGAAAAAACCCCGGTCATCACTCCGAGGTTATTCATCAATCAAAAAACGAACAGTTATCCCGATAAGAATCGGGTATACTGTTGTCATCGTTATGGGAAATTTATCCCAAGTATGTTTTTAAGATTTTGCTTCTAGAAGTATGTTTTAATCTTCTAATAGCTTTCTCTTTAATTTGTCTAACTCTCTCACGAGTAAGATCAAATGTTTCTCCTATTTCTTCTAATGTCATTGGGTGTTGATCACCAAGACCAAAATACAATCTAATAACATCGGCCTCACGAGGAGTAAGCGTTTCTAAAGCGCGTTCTATTTCTGTTCTAAGAGATTCATGTAATAATTCTCTATCCGGATTAGGAGACTCCCCAGAACGTAAAACGTCATACAGGTTAGAGTCTTCACCTTCTACCAAAGGAGCGTCCATAGATACGTGACGGCCAGAATTTTTCATAGATTCCTTCACGTCATTAATAGTCATATCCAATTCCTTTGCAATTTCTTCAGCACTTGGTGGGCGCTCATGAGATTGTTCAAGAAAAGCAAATGTTTTATTGATCTTGTTTATAGAACCAATTTTATTCAATGGCAAACGTACAATACGAGATTGCTCTGCCAATGCTTGCAGGATAGATTGTCTAATCCACCATACTGCGTAGGATATAAATTTAAAACCACGAGTTTCATCAAAACGTTTCGCAGCTTTAATTAATCCTAAATTTCCTTCGTTAATAAGATCGGGAAGAGTTAATCCCTGATTTTGATATTGCTTTGCTACCGAAACCACAAAACGCAAGTTAGCTTTTGTTAATTTCTCTAGTGCACGGTCATCACCCGCTTTAATTTTTTGTGCTAATTCTACCTCTTCTTCAGCAGTAATTAAGTCTACTTTACCAATTTCTTGCAAATACTTATCTAGCGAAGCGGTTTCTCTGTTAGTTACCTGCTTCGTAATTTTAAGTTGTCTCATCTATCTTCTCCCTGGATTTTTAATTGTGAATAGCTCTTGTATTAGTTTATACGTAAGAATTCATTAAAATGTTACAAAAGTCCTACTAATTCTTTTTGGGCGCTCCCCCTCAATCCATAAAAAATGGATTTCGCGGTCGGGCTTTTCGCTCCAAGGCCTCACTCCCTTTGGTCGCTGCGGGCTTTTCGCTGCAATCCCTAACGCAAATACATTTATTTAAAAATTTGCACAAAAAAAGAGGCCGATTTTTCAATCGACCTCTTTAAACTAGTATTCAAACAGCTTAATCTCTATTTTCTCTAGGCTTGCGATCTCTATCATCGCGTCCTCTGGAATCTCTAGATCCTCTGTTATCACGACCTCTGTCGTTATTTTCTCTTGGCTTAGGTGCAACATAACCTTCTGGCTTGTCCATCAGGGCCTTACGAGAAACTTTATCTTTACGCGTACGTTTGTCTAGGCCAAAGTATTTTACATCAAACTTATCACCCATGTTTACAACATCACTTACGTTTTCTGTACGTTCCCAAGCTAACTCAGATACGTGTAATAATACCTCGTTTCCTGGTGCATCCAAATATTCAACAACAGCACCAAAATCTAACATCTTGATTACTTTTACTTCATATACAGATCCCACTTCTGGCTTAAAGGTTATAGAATCAATCTTCGCTAAGACTTTATCGATTCCTTCTCGTCCTGTTCCCAAAATTTCAACAATACCTTCTTCGGTTACTGGATCTTCGTTAATAACGATGGTACATCCAGTTTCTTTTTGAAGTTCTTGAATAACTTTTCCTCCTGGCCCAATTAATGCACCAATAAATTCATTTTTAATACGAACGGAAACCATTTTTGGAGCATATTCTTTCACATCTTCTCTAGGCTTAGCGATAGTGTCAGTCAATTTCTCAAGAATGTGTAAACGACCTTCTCTTGCTTGCTTTAATGCACTCACAAGAATCTCGTAACCTAATCCTTTAACTTTAATATCCATCTGGCAAGCGGTAATTCCATCTGCCGTTCCAGTTACTTTAAAGTCCATATCTCCCAAGTGATCTTCATCACCAAGAATATCAGATAATACAGCATATTTTCCAGATTTAGCATCAGAAATTAATCCCATTGCAATCCCAGAAACTGGTTTCTTCATCTGTATCCCTGCATCCATCATTGCCATTGTTCCAGCGCAAACAGTTGCCATAGAAGAAGAACCGTTGGATTCTAGAACTTCAGAAACTATACGTACTGTGTAAGGACAATCATCTGGTACCATTCCTTTTAATCCGCGTTGAGCCAAGTTACCGTGACCAACTTCTCTACGAGATGTTCCACGAATAGGTCGTGCTTCACCTGTACAGAAAGGAGGGAAGTTATAGTGAAGATAGAAACTCTCTTCTCCCTCATAAGATGGCATATCAATTTTATTTGCCTCTCTAGAAGTCCCTAAAGTTACTGTAGCCAACGCCTGAGTTTCTCCACGTGTGAAGATTGCAGATCCGTGAACAGAAGGTAAATAATCAATCTCACACCAGATATCACGTACTTCGTCAGTCTTACGACCGTCTAAACGTAAGCCTTCGTTAAGTGTAAGGTCACGAACTGCAGCTTTTTCAGCTTTGCGATAGTAGTCAGAGACTAAGCCACCATATTCTTCTAATTCCTCTTCAGAGAATGATGCTTTTACTTCGTCTTTAATGTTAGCGAATGCGGTTGTACGTTCTTGCTTAGAAGAACCAGCTTTTGCAACAGCATAGACTTTATCATAAGCCATGTCATGAACTTTCTTCGCTAAACTTTCATTTTCAACAGCGCGGTCATACTCACGTACTTCTTTTCTTCCGAATGCATCAGCTAAACGGTGTTGTGCCTCAATCTGAAGTTTTATAGCTTCATGGGCGAACTTAATGGCTTCTGTCATTTCCTCTTCAGAAATTTCGTCCATTTCACCTTCCACCATCATCACAGAATCAGCCGAAGCTCCAATCATCATATCAATGTCAGATTCTGCTAACTGTGCTCTAGTTGGGTTGATTACAAACTCACCATTTACACGTCCTACTCTTGCTTCAGAGATAGCACATTCAAAAGGGAAATCTGATAATTGGATTGCTGCAGAAGCGGCAAGACCTGCCATAGCATCTGGCATCACGTCTTCATCATGAGACATTAACTGAATCATTACTTGTGTTTCAGCGCTGTAATCTTTCGGGAATAATGGACGTAGTACACGATCCACTAAACGCATTGTTAAAACTTCACCATCACTAGGGCGTGCTTCTCTTTTAAAGAAACCACCTGGGTAACGTCCTGCTGCTGCAAATTTTTCACGGTAATCTACCGTTAATGGTAAGAATGGCAAATCCTTTTGCTCGTAGTTAGAAACTACAGTGCAAAGCATCATACATTTTCCAGACTGAACCACTACGGATCCGTGTGCCTGTTTTGCTAATTTTCCGGTTTCGATAGAAATTTCTCTACCATCCCCAAGATCGATAACCTCTTTAAAAACTTTTGGTATCATATTGTTTTTTTTCAATTCCAATTTGCATGAATGCAAATCGTGTGTTATACAATGGTCTTCGTCTTTCTGGACGAACAAGTTGTGTTGTTGTGTGGTTGTTGTGTGACCAATGAAAAACTACTCTTCGACTTTGCTAAGAGTAAAATTTTAAAATAATTCTAAAGACAGTGAGAAGTTATGTTAATACGAATAAAAAAAAGGGAGCATAAAGCTCCCTTGAAAATTATTTTCTTAATCCTAATTCTTTTACGATAGCACGGTATCTTAAGATATCTTTCTTCATTAAATAATCAAGTAGATTTCTTCTTTTCCCTACCAATCTTACAAGAGATCGCTCAGTATTATAATCTTTACGATTTGTTTTTAAATGTCCAGAAAGGTGTGAAATACGTTGTGTGAATAATGCGATTTGACCTTCTGCGGATCCAGTGTTTTTGGCACTATTTCCATGCTTTTTAAAAAGCTCTTGCTTTTCTTCCTTAGTTAAATACATTCCAATATTAATTTTAATGATTTTTATGTACAGACAGTATTTCTGTCAAGCCGCAAATATACTATATTTTTATTAAAAGTTATAGAAGTGAAATCATTTATTAATCAAGCAATTGGAATTACTAAAACATCCTAATTTAACTTCTAACTGGCTGATTTAAAATTAAGTCCAAATATAAATTCACTCTATCTTTTAATTCAGATCTTGGGGTAATGAAGTCCAAAAACCCATGATCTTTTAGATACTCTGCAGTCTGAAAATCCTTTGGTAGATCTTGCCCTGTGGTATCTTTTACAATTCTTGGTCCTGCAAATCCAATAAGCGCTCCGGGTTCAGAAATATTAATATCTCCTAACATTGCGAAAGAGGCTGTAGTTCCTCCTGTAGTTGGATCTGTACATAAAGAAATATAAGGAATATTAGCATCTGCCAATTGAGCTAATTTCACAGATGTTTTTGCCATTTGCATTAAAGATAAAGCAGCTTCCATCATTCTTGCACCTCCAGATTTCGAGATGATCATGAATGGAATATTATTTATTAAGGCGTGATTTGCTGCTCGGGCAATTTTTTCACCTACTACAGAACCCATAGATCCCCCTATAAAACTAAAGTCCATACAGGCAACTACTAGTTCATTACCTTTAGACTTTCCAACTGCGGTTCTTACAGCATCTGTAAGTCCAGTTTTTTCTTGCGCAGCTTTTAATCTCTCGGTATATTTTTTAGTGTCCGTAAATTTTAATGGATCTTTAGATTCTATATTTTTATCAAGCTCTTTGAATTTGTTGTCGTCAAAAAGAATTTTGAAATATTCTTTGCTTCCAATTCTAACATGATATCCATCTTCTGGGCTTACATAGAAATTTTTCTCTAATTGGTCCGCATCTACTATCTTCCCTGTAGGTGATTTATACCATAAACCTTTTGGTACATCTTTCTTGTCTTCAGTGGCAGTTTGAATTCCTTTTTGTGTTCTTTTAAACCAAGCCATAATTTATGTTCTAATTAAAAAACTGAAATAATTATTAATTATTTCAGTTTTCGTTTTATTAAAGTGTATTTACGTTATTAAGGTCTTCAAATGCTTGTTTAAGTCTATTCTTAAAAGTGACTTCTCCGGAACGTAACCAAACTCTTGGGTCGTAATATTTCTTATTAGGCACTTCTGCTCCGTCAGGATTTCCGATTTGGGCTTTCAAATATTCTTTTTTGTCTCCCATATAATCACGAATTCCTTCAGCATACGCATATTGAAGATCGGTGTCAATATTCATTTTTATAACTCCATAACCAATAGCTTCTCTAATTTCTTCTACGGAAGATCCACTTCCACCGTGAAAAACAAAATCTATATGATTATCTCCTAATCCATGCTTCTTACTTAGATATTCTTGAGAATTCTTAAGAATTTTTGGAGTTAGTTTTACATTCCCTGGTTTGTAAACTCCATGCACATTTCCAAAGGCTGCAGCAATAGTAAATTGATCACTCACTTTGCTCAGCTCTTCAAAAGCATAAGCTACTTCTTCGGGTTGTGTGTATAATTTAGAATCATCTACATCGGTGTTGTCCACTCCATCTTCTTCACCTCCTGTGATCCCTAATTCAATTTCAAGGGTCATTCCCATCTTACTCATTCTCTCTAAGTACGTTTTGCAGATCTCGATGTTCTCTTCTAAAGATTCTTCAGAAAGATCAATCATATGAGAACTGTACAATGGTTTTCCATGCTCCTTGAAAAATTTCTCTCCTGCATCCAAAAGTCCATCTATCCAAGGCAATAATTTTTTAGCGCAATGATCTGTATGTAAGATCACGGTTGCTCCATAGGCCTTTGCAAGCTCGTGGATGTGTAAAGCTCCTGCAACCCCACCAGCAATAGCTGCTTTTTGATTTTCATTAGAAAGTCCTTTCCCTGCATTAAACTGTGAACCTCCATTTGAGAACTGAATAATAACCGGAGAGTTTAGATCTGCTGCAGTTTCCATAACGGCATTTATGGTGCTAGAACCAACCACATTTACTGCGGGAAGAGCAAATCCTTTTTCTTTTGCATACTTAAAAATTTCCTGCACTTCCTTTCCAGTAGCAACCCCTGGTTTTATATTATGACTCATATCAAATAGTTTAAATTAAGATTTACAAAAATAAGAAAATTAGTTTGTTTAGAACGGATAATTGATGCCTACGTTATAAACAGCATGGGATAGATTGTAATCTTTAAACCATCTAGCACCCAGAGCTCTTGACGGATCATAAGTTTTAAGACCAACATCGAATCGCAAAACGAAAAAATTGAAATCGTATCTCAAGCCAGCTCCAGAACCAATCGCAATATCTTTAAGATCTGATAAAGAAGTGAAAGTGGCGGCAGGATCTTCCACGATATCCAGCACATTCCAGATGTTTCCAACATCTATAAAAAATGCACTATTTAAGGCTCCAAAAAGATTATATCTATACTCTGCATTAAACGCCAATTTTAAATTAGCTTCATTAAATTCGTTTTTTCCTCCAGTACTACCTGGGCCCAGGTCATAGGCTTGCCAAGCTCTGTTATCATTAGGTCCTCCTGCGAAAAAACTTCTAATAAATGGTATACTATTCGCGTTTCCATAAGGAATGGCAATACCTGAAAATGCTCTTATTGCAAAAATATTTTTGTTTCCCCAATCCCAATGTTTTATATAGTCTATTTCAGTTTTAACGTATTGTGAATAATTTACTCCCAAGACATCGTATCTACCCTGATCATCTTTTTTTGCCCCTGTTAGACTTGAAAAAGCAGCTAGAAAATTTCCTGCAGTTTCAATCTTAAACCGAAATCGCGAAAAATCATCGTCATACAAATTCTCTTTGTTGTTACTTACATAAGTGAAATTTGATCCAAAAATCAAATTATTTTCTGTTAGTCTATTTTTGCGCTCGCTTATATTATTAACTAATTGTCTTTGATCTGTTGAAACCCCAGAGGTATTAGGATCGTTTTGGATTACATCACTAATAAAATTTTCTGCACCAGTAGGAATAATTAATCTCCCGTTTTCATTAATATAGCTCGGGTTTGTAACTACATCTCCTGATTGAACAATTTCATTTAGGTTATTATAGGAATTCTGATATACATTAAAATAATTGTCTGTATTTAAATTTCGAACATATTGAATGTTCAAAAGATCTAGTTTATGTGAAAGTATCTTCGAAGGATTCCATTTGTAATTTAGAATACCGTTTAAGTTACGTTTGTCTAATCCTATATTATTCTGCGTGCTAATTCCTAAACTTAATGTTGTAAACGGAGACATGTACTTTGGAATAAATTTCTCTGTATTAAAAGGCATGAAAATCCGGGGAAAAATAAGCTTGATATCTGCACCAATTTCAGAAATATTGAAGAACTGATCCTGCGAGCTTCCTCTAGCAGCATCTGAAGAAGATCCAACACTTCCTCTAGCTGAAATTTCAAAATTTTCGGCACCCTTAAAAACATTTCGTATTAAAAGCGAACCTCCAAAGCCGACTCCAAAATCTTGGATATTACTTTGAGAAATATCAAAATCGAATCCTAAGGAATATTTAGGCTGCGGACTCAAAAAGATATTTGCTATCAAATCGGTGTTTGTGGTATCAGTAGGATCTAATGAGTATTCAATATTAGGATATTTAAATACTCGTAATGAACTCATTCTGTTATAAGTTCGGGTTCTGTCTGTATCTTTAAAAATCTCTCCAGGTTTTATAAAAATGGCATCTGTAATAGCACGAGGTTTATATTCAAGCTCATCAAAACTATAAATATTATAGCCTTTATAGTTAGCGCTATCGGTTACAGGTTTATAACGGTTATTAAAAGTGTAATCTGTAAATACATTTACTTTACTTATGGTGTGTATTTTAAAAGGGACCCTTGCTGTGGTATCCCCTTGAGTAACTTGTCTGTTATTAATTATAACTGTGGCATTTACCTTATGTTTAGTTCCTACAGTATCAGCCTCAAAACTTATATATTCTTGATCGAAATAGTAAACACCATTATTTCTGAATAATCTGGACAATCGATCCCTTTCCGCATTAAAATCCAAGGTTTTATATTGTACGCCCGAAGTGATTAAGGAACTGGCTGAATATGCATTGTAAATGGAATCTATTACTACAGAACCGATTCTTTGATTGATGGAATCTACAATATAGGGCTCATAGGAAGTGACAAAATAATCTATTTCTCCTCTTTTGTTTTCTTGAGGTTTTATCTCATAATCTATTTCAGCATCAAACCATCCATTATTAAAATACCAAGCTTGAAGTCTGTTTTTAGATTTTTTGGTTAATTCTTCTTCTATAATTACAGGTGCTTCTCCTGTTTTTTTGATCCAATTATTTAGGCCTACGTATGATTCTTCAATGTTATTCACCTGTTTTTGAGAATAAATATTCTCTAATCGCTTAATTCTATTTGGTTTTTTCTGAAGCCAATTTTGGAAAACTGAATCTGGATTTTTTTTAGCAAGATTATAAAAATGAAGCTTTATTGGTGAGCCTAATAGCTTTGCATTAGGCTCCTGGTATACTTGGTTGTAAATTCTAGATTCCTTGATTTTTTCACCATTAAGAAAAATGGTGTTTTCCGTAAGTAGTAATTCGTCGTTTTTAACTCTTTTTACAGCATCACAAGAAATGAAAAATGCCAAGGTTAAAAATAATAACGATATTTTTGCAGGATAGCGTTTCAATAAAGCTGAATTAAGGATTCAAAAATACATTAATTGCATGGTTAGCAAAAGCCAAATTAAGTTAATAACAAGTCTTGAGCAAAAAAAACATCGAACCAAAATGGGTCTGTTTGTTGTTGAAGGAAAAAAAGGAATTGAGGAGGTTTTAGGATCAAATTTCGAATTGCATTCTCTCTTTACTACACAAGATATTTTTAACGCCCCTCAAGACAAAACGCATCTAATATCTGAAGCTGAATTAAAGAAAATAAGCCGATTAAAAACCGCGCAAATAGGTTTGGCTGTTTTTGAAATTCCAGTTCAAACTGAAATAAAATTAGACGGATTGGTTATTGCTTTAGACGGGGTAAGGGATCCAGGAAATTTGGGAACTATAATTAGACTTTGTGATTGGTTCGGGGTGCAAACCTTGTTGTGTTCTTTAGATACAGTAGATTGTTACAATTCTAAAGTGGTTCAAGCTAGCATGGGAAGTATTACACGAGTAAAGATTGATTATGTAGACTTGCCATTATTTTTGAAGGAAAATAATTCCCATCTTAAAGCAGGAACTTTTCTTGAAGGTGAGAATTTATTTGTTTCAGAAATACCTAAAGACTCTATTCTTATTTTAGGAAATGAGGCCAAGGGGATTTCAGAAGGCATTGAGAAGTTAGTGGAAAAGAAAATTAATATTCCTCAATTCAGCAATGTAAAAAACACAGAGAGTTTAAATGTTGCAACAGCAACTGCTATTTTATTAAGTGAATTTAGACGGAAGGAAAATTATTGAAAAGTAAAATTTAAAAATATACCTCTCGTTCTCATTTGTTCCACATTACCTGTATATATACTATTTGGATCTGCATCTCTAACCAATTCATCATTTATAGCAAACACTCCTCTTAGCGAAGGTGAAAATTTGAAATATGGCAAATATAGATCTAACCCAACACCAAATTCATAATAAAATGTATTGGTTTTCATTCTAAACTGGCCAACACTATTATCATCTGGATTATTTTCGTTACTAGATAAATTTAATGAAGTAGAAGCCCCTGCTAATACAAATGGCCTAAAATTGTTGAGTCTGTCCGCAGAAAATTTAATCAATAAAGGGATATGTACATAGGTTGAATTGATCTCCCGGATAGTATTTTGATCGGCTTTTGTAACTTGAAAATTTCGGGTATTAAAGGTGACACCAGGTTCTAAACGAAGATCGAAATTATGGTTTAGTTTTAAGCTTCCAACTAAACCCACATTAAACCCAATTGTTTGTTCAATATCAAAATCTTTTCCTAAAACAGGACTCGGATTATATTTTTTATAATCAAAATCAAAATCGTAGGTATTAAAGCCCAAGTAGTATCCCCAAGACCATCTCTTGTTGTCTATGTTTTCTTGATTAATAATGCTTTCTCCTGAAAAGAACTGGGCATTCGCTTGAGCACAGAACAAACAAAGCCCTAAAATGGCAACAATTTTTTTCATATAATTATTTAGAAGCAGTGTATATAGTTGCGACACCAAATGTTTGAGGTTTATCATCTATATCTATAAACCCAATTTTACTTAAAATATTGTTGAACTTTGCTCCATATGGAAAAACTGCTGCACTTTCACTTAAATAAGAGTAGGCTGCTTTGTCCTTCGAAAATAATTTTCCAATCACTGGTAACAATTTCGAGGAATAAAATTTATAACCTTGTTTGTAGGGGAATTTGGTAGGTACAGAGGTTTCCAAAACTACAAAAATTCCATTAGGTTTTAAAACCCGATAAATCTCTGAAAGTCCTTTTTCTAAATTTTCAAAATTTCTAACCCCAAATGCTACAGTAATAGCATCAAAAGTTCCGTCTTCGAAAGGAAGGGCTTCAGAATCTGCTTGAACCATTTTTATTTTTTCAGAAAGATGCTTAGCTCCAATCTTTTTTCTTCCTACTTCCAGCATTCCTTCAGAAATATCTAATCCAATTATATCTTTAGCGCCCGTTTCTACTAAGTTAATAGCCAAATCTCCAGTTCCAGTAGCAATGTCAAGAATATTTTCTGGATTTCTTTCCTTTATTAAGTCAACAACTTTTTTGCGCCATTTAATATCTATACCAAAAGAAATAACACGATTAAGTCCGTCGTAATTTTCAGAAATATTATCAAACATTTGAGTTACCTGCTCTTTTTTGTTAAGCGAAGAATCTTTGTAGGGCGTTACTTTTTTATCCATCAGAAAAATTTGATTCAAAGATAGGGGATATCCAATAAAAGAGTTGATAAGATTGTATAATTATTAAGAAACTACCTAAAAACAGTTGTATAAAATAACTTATCTTTGATTTTTCATATAACTGGAATACAAGTATGAAGATTATTATTGCCGGAGCTGGAGAAGTTGGATTTCATCTGGCAAAACTCCTATCCTACGAATCTCAAGATATTACCCTTATAGATAATAATAGGAATAATTTAGTATATGCAGATACTCATCTGGATATACGCACTTTAAAAGGTGATGCTACTTCAATTCATATTTTAAAAGAAGCTCAAGTAAAAAATGTAGATCTTGTGATTGGTGTGACTTCTAGTGAAGCTACAAATATTACGGTTTGTGTTTTGGCAAAGCAACTTGGAGCAAAACGTACAATTGCCCGTATTTCTAATACTGAGTTTTTAGATTATAAAAAGGAGATTGGATTTGATAAATTTGGAATAGATGAGCTAATTTCACCAGAAGCACTTGCCGCTCGTGAGATTGCGTTATTGTTAAATCAATCTGCATTTGATGATAGTTATGAATTTGAAGATGGCGCTTTAACTATGATAGGTCTTAGCCTTTCTAGAACCGCTACTTTTGTAGGTAAAACAGTGAAAGAAGCAGCTAAAATTTTCCCCCAACTTCACTTTGTTCCAATTGCAATTCAGCGGTTTGGAACTCAATATACGCTTATACCAAGAGGAGATACCCAGTTTAAAGAAGGCGATCAAGTTTATTTTATTACTGTTGCTAGTGGTGTAGATGAGCTTTATAAGCTTACAGGGAAGGTAAAGCAAACAATTAAAAATGTAATGATTCTTGGTGGAAGCAAAATCGGAAAGAAAACAGCTTTAGATCTATCCTTAAACAATTTCAACGTTAAATTGATAGAAAATAATCGTGAAAAAGCCTTTGATCTTGCAGATGAGCTACCTAATACTTTGGTTATAAATAGCGATGGTAGAAATGTAGAGCTTTTAGAAGAAGAGAATATTCATGATATGGATGCTTTTATAGCGGTAACAGGTAATTCTGAAACCAACATCATGTCTTGCCTTGTAGCCAAATCGAAAAGTGTTAAAAAGACTATTGCTTTGGTAGAAAATATGGATTATTTTCAATTAAGCCATTCTATTGGGATAGATACACTAATTAATAAAAAACTTTTAGCAGCAAATAATATTTTCAGATTTATAAGAAAAGGAGAAGTGGTAGCTATGACCAAGCTCAATAATATGAATGCTGAATTATTAGAGTTTATAGTGAAGCAAACTTCTGAAGTTTGCGACAAAAAAATAAAAGATTTAGATTTTCCTAGATCTGCAATTATTGGAGGAATTATCCGTGATGGCGAAGGAATAATTGCTTTAGGAGATTTCATGATTCTCGCTGGCGATAGAATTGTAGTATGCTGCTTACCAAGATCTATAAATAAAGTCGAAAAACTTTTTCTATAATGCCTAAAATGAATTATAAAATCATCTCGCACATTATGGGGTTACTCCTTTTGTGCAATGGTGGGTTTATGCTATTGGCTGTAGTTGTAAGTTGGTATTATGAAGATGGAGTTGCCATGCAAATCTCATCGGCTGCATTACTTACTATGTTTGTAGGAACTGTTCTCATGTTTTTTACGAGAGGGCATAGAAAAGAAATCAAAAAAAGAGAAGGATATATTGTTGTTACTTTTGGCTGGATTTTTATGGCTTTAAGTGGATCACTACCATATATTTTTTCTGAAGCAATCCCAGATTTCACCAATGCTTTTTTCGAAACAATGTCTGGGTATACTACTACAGGTGCAACCATTATTAAGGATATTGAATCTATTCCAAAAGGAATTTTATTTTGGAGAAGCCTTACACATTGGATAGGGGGAATGGGGATTATTGTGTTAGCCATTGCGATCCTGCCATTATTAGGTATAGGAGGGATGCAGCTTTTTTCTGCGGAAGCACCAGGTCCAAGTGCCGATAAGTTAAAGCCGCGTATTACCGATACAGCAAAGAGATTATGGCTTATTTATTTCTTATATACAGTAGCCGAAACAATATTACTTAAGGTAGCAGGGATGAGCTTCTTTGATGCAATTAATCATTCTTTGAGCACGCTTTCTACCGGAGGTTTTTCAACTAAAAATGCTAGCCTTGCCTATTGGAATAACCAGCCCATTATTCAGTATATAATTATAGTTTTTATGTTCTTGGCGGGTTCTAATTTCGTTTTGAGTTATTTCAGTTTTAAAGGGAAATTTCAGAAAGTGTTGCATGACGATGAGTTTAAATGGTATTGCATCTTTATCGCTACATGTACTTTTGTTGCTTCATTGATTATTTATTATCAGGCAGATGTTTCTCTATCTTCTATAGCTCACCCAATGGTTTGGGGTGAGGGAGAAAGTGCTTTTAGACATTCCTTGTTTCAGGTACTTACGATCATTACTACTACAGGATTTATTAGTGCAGATTATACATTATGGACTCCATTTTTAACTGTAATGTTCTTTGGGTTAATGTTTTTAGGTGGCTCAGCGGGATCTACTGCGGGTGGGGTAAAGGTAATGCGTCACTTGATTTTAATAAGGAATGGAGTCACAGAATTTAAGCGTAGTCTGCACCCAAATGCTATATTGCCGGTTCGTTATAATAAGAGATCTATAAAACAGGAAATTGTGTTTAATATCCTTGGATTTTTTATTCTATATATGTTATCCTTTATAATTGGAGCTTTGGTATTTGCTTTTATGGGAATAGATTTTATGACGGCAATTGGAGGTGCGGCATCTTCTTTGGGTAATATTGGCCCTGCACTTGGAGGACTTGGACCTGTTAATAATTATGACATTTTACCAGCTGCGGGAAAGTGGTGGTCGGCTTTTTTGATGCTTATTGGTAGACTGGAATTGTTTACAGTCTTAATATTATTAACTCCATTTTTCTGGAGAAATAGATAAAAACAACAAAAATAAAACGTAAAAAAAAGCTCCGTATTTCTATGGAGCTTTTTTGATTAATATACTCTTAGCTTTAAGAAACAGCTTCTTTAATTCTTTTTAAAGCTTCTGTTATCTGATCTTCACTTGCGGCATAGGATATTCGAATACAATTTGGATTTCCAAAAGCATCTCCTGTAACCGTTGCTACTAATGCTTCTTCTAGCAGAAACATAGAAAAATCTGTTGCGTTATTTATCTTATGACCTTTTAATGTTTTTCCGAAGAAATAAGAAATGTTTGGAAACACATAAAAAGCACCTTCAGGTTCTGGTGTTTTAAAACCTTTAATAGTGTCCATTAGTGATATAATTAATTTACGACGTTCCTTGAAGGTGTCTACCATAAATTTAATTTCACTCACAGGAGCAAGTAATGCTGTAATTACAGCTCGTTGAGCAATACAGTTCGCACCACTTGTAATTTGTCCTTGCATTTTATTGCAAGCTCTTGCAATCCATTCTGGTGCTCCAATGTAACCAATTCTCCAGCCTGTCATGGCGAAGGCTTTAGAAACTCCATTGACAGTGACGGTACGATCATACATATCAGGAAAATCTGCCATAGACGCATGCTCACCTACAAAATTTATATGTTCATAAATTTCATCACTTAAAATAATAATATTTGGATAATCTACAAGTACATCTGCCAAGGCTCTTAACTCTTGCTTGCTATATACCATTCCACTTGGATTACAAGGAGAACTGTACCAGATCATTTTAGTTTTAGGAGTGATTGAATCTCTCAGTTGCTGAGGCGTAATTTTAAAATTACTCTCTACAGTAGTTGGAACTTCTACAGGGACACCTTCTGCAAGTTTCACTATTTCAGCATAGCTTACCCAGTAAGGGCATGGTAAAAGGACTTCATCTCCTGGATTCAGCAATACCATAGCAGCATTTGCTAAGGATTGTTTGGCACCGGTAGATACTACAATCTGTGCTCTATTATAAGTAAGATTGTTATCTCTTTTAAATTTAGTGATAATGGCGTCCTTCAACTCTACATAACCATCTACAGGAGTGTAGCTATTATAATTATCATTGATTGCCTGAATTGCGGCATCTTTAATAAAATCGGGTGTATTGAAGTCCGGCTCACCTAGACTTAATCCAATTATATCTTTCCCTTCCTCTCTCAGTTCTCTGGTTTTTGCTGCCATAGCCAAGGTTTGAGATGTTGCCAAATTATTAATACGGTCAGATAAATGTTTTTGCATAAAATAGAAGATTAAATTTTTTTAAGCGGAAAGAGGTTTAGCACCCATTTCTTTTAAGTATTTAAAGTGAGCAGCAATCGCTCCTCGAGTAGTCTTGAATTCATTATAAGGTAAATTACACTCCCTTGCAGTTTGTTTTACGATTTCAGCAATTTTTGTATAATGAATATGACTTATATTAGGGAAGATATGATGCTCTACCTGATGATTAAGTCCGCCTGTAAACCAATTAACCAATCTATTCTTGGTGGCAAAATTTACCGTAGTGAATAATTGATGGATCGCCCATGTATTTTTCATAGAGCCAGTTTCGTCTGGTAAGGGCATTTGGGTTTCCTTTACAACATGTGCAAGTTGAAAAACAATACTTAAGATAAGACCTGCTGTATAATGCATTACAAAAAAGCCAATTAAGATCTTCCACCAAGCAATAGAAACAAAAAGCATAGGAATTACAATCCAAACAGATAGGTATATTATTTTTGTGATAGCAATTATGCTCCACTGTTTTGTTGGTGATGGCATTTTTCCATAGGAAAGTTTTCTAGCCAAATAATTCTTAGTTTGTTTAAAATCTGTAGTAAGAGCCCAATTAAATGTTAGTAAGCCATAAAGGAATACGGAATAATAATGCTGAAACTTATGGATTTTATGCCATTTGGAGTGTTTAGAAAAACGTATAACCCTTCCAGCATCTAGATCTTCATCATGCCCATGAATATTTGTATATGTATGGTGCAAAACATTGTGCTGTACCTGCCAGTTATAAACGTTTCCGGCTAGAACATAGATTGTTCCTCCCATAAAATTATTTATCCATTTTTTAGAAGAATAAGACCCATGATTTCCATCATGCATAACATTCATTCCTACACCTGCCATTCCTGCTCCCATGATAATTGTAAGAACTAGCATCCACCATTGCGAGATGTCTAAACTTAAAATTAAAAAGTAAGGCGCAAGGAATAAGGAAAACATTACAATTGTTTTTAAATGTAGTTTCCAATTTCCAGTTTTGGGAATATTATTATCCTTAAAATAGGCGTTTACACGTTTATTTAGGGTTTTGAAAAATTTTACTGAATCTACTCGAGAAAATTTAATTTGATTTTTATCTACTGCCATTTTATATATCTCTAATTCCAAAGGTAAAACATTCTGCAATGAGCATGCCTTAATTGGGGAAAATTAACGCGATAATTTTAATTACTTTAGCATCTTAAAATATAAAACCTTGGATTTAATAAAAAAATACTTTCCAGATCTAACACCTCATCAATTAGACCAATTCCAGGCGATGCAGGCATTATATAAGGACTGGAACCTTAAAATAAATGTTGTTTCAAGAAAGGATATAGAAGAATTGTATCTTAGACATGTACTACATTCTCTTGGAATTGCCAAAATTCAAAAATTTAATCCGGGCGCTAAAATTTTAGACGTGGGCACCGGTGGAGGGTTTCCAGGTATTCCTTTAGCAATTCTTTTTCCTGAATCTCAATTTCATTTAGTAGACTCTATTGGAAAAAAAATAAAAGTGGTGGATGAAGTAGTGGAAGGCTTGCAGTTAAAGAATGTTAAAACCACTAATTCACGAGTGGAAGAAATTAAAGGAGAGTACGATTTTATAATTAGTAGGGCAGTAGCTGTTATGCCTTCGTTTGTTTCTTGGGTAAAAGGAAAAACCGCTAAGAACAGTAATCATGATTTAAAAAATGGAATTTTATATTTGAAAGGTGGAGATCTATCTGAAGAACTAAAAACCTATAAAACAGCAAGTATTTATGATCTAACAGATTATTTTGAAGAAGAATTCTTTGAAACTAAAAAAGTGGTTCATCTTCCATTAAAATATAAATAATGGAATTAAAAAATGGTGCAATATGAAAAGGGTTGATTTTTAAATAAATCAACCCTTTTTTTTTGTATAAAACCGCCCTTCACTATTACTTCATTAAAATAATATTTTTAGACATTTCCCCTTTTTCTGAATACATTTTTACTAGGTAAACGGCCATAGGAAATTCTTTAACTCCTAATGTCATCATTTTTTTATTTTCTATATTCTCATATTCCTGAATTTTTTGTCCCAAGAGATTATAAATAACAACCTTTTGTATAGCTATATTGTCAGGATTTATAATTGCCAATTCTCGATTTGTAGTCATAAAAACAATATCCAGACTTGTATCGAGGTCTTCCCCATCTTTTGGATCTACAGACCCTTCTTCTTCAACATCAGGATTTGATTCTTCTTCAGTTTCCCCTTCTTCGGCTTCTTCAGATTCATCATCTTTTTTCTCGAATACTATTTGAAAACGTTCATAATATGCTCCAGGCTCTATTTCCATAGTGAATCCCGACTTTCTCAAATCGAAATATTCTTCCGTTTCTAAATCCAATAAATAAATATTGGTTTCTTCAGGTACACTTTCTAGTTTATTAATTTCAATTTTAAACTCTCCTTTTTTGGAAATATAGATTCCAATAGGTAATACCTGGTTGGGATTAAAATTTTCAACCCCTTGGATAACATATTCATAATTATTAATTAACCAAAAGAAATCTTCTTCACTATAATCATTTAAAGCTGCGTCATATCCTAGGTCGAAGCCATTAGTTGCATATTCACTGGTACCAACCAGTATTTGTCTATGATAGCCCATGGGAGACCTAAAGTCCAGTCTAATTTTTGACCGTTTTCCTTTAATATCTTCTTTTCCAATTTGAGTTTCCTGACTTAGAAATTGAGAGTTTGGATCAGTAGATATTGATTCTTCCTGAAAAATCCTTTGACTATTTTTAAACACTATCTTTCCAGTGCTAAAATCCTGCACTACTCCCATTATTGAATCTATAGTGGTGTTTACAAAGAAACCTTGCCCTACAGGAATGTAAGGCCCAGGGATCTTATTGCTAGAATTGCCATTTGAATCTATTCTGTCATCCGTAGAGATAGCTGGAACCCCATCTAAGATATTCCTTACAGCATACCCGCCTACATATTCCCGTAATATGTGAGTGCTTCCACCAAAATGATCCCAAAGATAGATGGCGCCGTTCATAAGGTTATTTTCATTTCGTCCAGCACCAACTTTTATGTTATCTAGAATAAATTCTTCAACGCTTATTGCACTGGGATAAGGATTACCCAATAAATAATTTTGATTTGGCTTTATATCCTTAACGGCTATAATTCCATTATTGGGAAACCCCTTAAATGTATAATTTTGCAAATCAGAAATTGGAATTAAATTTCCAGAATTGTTTCTACCAGAAGTACCTTTCATTGTGTATCCTTCACCAGGAAATAATTCACCATCCTTTCCGAGATAACTCCAAGCACTATATTCATCTGCCTTATCAAGAAAACTATATAACCATCTTCCACTTATTTTTCTAGGAGAAGCATATGCTCCATCTGCAAAAGTTACATCCCCGGGAGGCCCGATATTAAGTTTTTCGCTTTTGTCGAGATCAGTACCATCCATCATAACAGAAGCAATGGTATATGTGTTTTTGCCAAGGGATACAACGGGAGAACTCCAATAATTATAATTAAAACTACTAGCAGTTCCTTGTTGATCTCGTTCTAAGCTACCTGAACCTTCTATTATGCTTCCTTCAGTTTGGACTAACTGGGATTCACCATTAAGATCTATTTGGCCGTCTAGTTTAAGGTAGTGAGTTATGGTGAGACTATTCCCTGAGCTATTATTTTCTCCTTTCATATTTAAGTGGCCGCCATCGTCCAGCAATCCTAATAGGGTAATACTGTTTGAATTATCAGTTGTTGCAGTATTGGTTAACGTCTTTCCGTCTAATTTAGCAATATTCCAATTAATTTTCTCGCCATTTACACCAGTGCTATTTGGAGTATCCCATACCTGGGGCTGTTTCCACGAGTTTATATTCCACCAATCTCCTCCAGTAGCAATATATGGCAGAGGAGCAGTGTTTTGTTGTGTACTTTGAATGTTTTTCAATCGGCCGTCAATACCATTTGGTATTTTGTTTTTGGTAATACCGTTGGTAGCTTCAGAAGTTATAAGTCTATAGTATCCAGTTAAATTTTCCCATTTTAAATTGTTAGGAACATCTAAATCTATAATTTCCCCTCTAACATTAGTATTATTTTTAATTCTCTGGTTCATCATAAATTTAAGTTGGACTAAATCTAACGAAGTATTCCAGACTCTAATTTCTTCAATCCAACCGTGAAAAAAGTGGTTGGGAAGCGGTTCTGAAGTACTATCGTGCATAGCCCCAATTAAAAACCTTTTATCAATATTGTTGGGGGTTCCGGGAGCACTTTCACTCGCTTTAATACCATCTATGTATATTCCGGCATCATTTCCACCCTGAACTACCGCGATGTGGTACCAGCGGTCAGAATCAATTTGATGAGTTGAGGAAATAGTCTCATTATTCCATCTAAATTTAGGCGTATTGTTTTCAATAATTAAATCGTATCCTCCGGTACTAAGATTAGCATTATCTCTTTTAGAGAGAATAGTTTTTATTGAAGTGCTAGCGTTTTGATCTTGTTTTACCCAGGCTTCTAATGTAAACCCGGAAGAAAGATTTAGGTTATTTCCAAAATCTATATAATCATCAACCCCATCAAAATCTATAGTGCTGCAGTTACTGAATATGATTTTAACTCTATCGGTGCTTCCACAAGGGATAGTCCATTCCAGGGTATAAGTACCCGTTGTGGTAATTGTGAAGAGACTTTCCGGATTGTTTGGTTCTGAAATCGCAGCTCCACCCGGCCCATTAATAATTCGCCAGTTTCCAAATTCTTCTTCTCCGGTCCTTGGATTAGTGTAACCATTAAAAACTCCTCCTAATTTTACCTGGTTTACACCACATCCCAATACTTGATCATTACCTGCATTTGCAAACAGTTCTTCTGGTTCTGCTATTTCGAAAAGGTAGTCACTTTTACATCCATAGGCATCTATAACCTCTACAGAATGTACGCCAGAGGGTAAGTTGCTAACCGTGCTTTCCGTTGTAGTTGAAGATTGTCCATTACTCCAAATTATAGTATAGGGAGCTGTGCCTCCGGAAACCCTTACAGAAACTTCAGCATCTTTACCATTATAGCATGCCAATAAACTTCTATTTGTTTCAGTTAAGGTTAGTGGAGTGGAGGGTTGGTTAATTTCTAAAACTTCGGTTTCAAAAGTATTTTGAGGATCACTGGAATCGGAAATAATGACTCTATAACTCCCCGCTTCTAGCTCTTCAAAAATTTCAGAAGATGGATTATCTCGTATTACAGAATCATCTACTGCGGATATTAATTTGTAAGAATATGTAGGGCTGCCTCCAGAAGCTTTTACGGTTATTTTACCATTACTGGCACCATTACAAAGAAGCTCATTAGCGTAAGCGTTGGCATACAGTGGGATGATAATTTCCCCTTGATCATTGGATCCGTAACATTTGGGACTTGAACCTTCACCGCAAGCCCGGTTTTTATTTTGAGAAAAAAGAATAAGCACATTTTCCAGTTGGATGTCGTCCCCGCAATTCCAATTTACTTGAGCTAACTTAACAAGTTCTGGTACCTCTTCATATTCATATAAACAAAGCGTTTCCGGTTCTTCTCTAATTTCGCCTGTATCACCATTGGTTACTGTATAAATATATTCAATATATAATGAATAAACTTTGCGGTTTGACAGATTTCGAAAATAAAGGAATTTAGTTACGTTCTCAGAGCAGTTGTCAGCAGTAATTTTTTTACCGCTCGAATCTCCCAGGTAAATATTTTCTATATCAAACGAACCATCAGATGATCCGCAATTAATTTCGAAACATTCTCCCACATACTGCTGAATTATAGTTTGAAATTCATTACCCAACTGGTCAGTTACTGTTAGTTTTATAGTCTTGCTACCAGTAGTTTTATATTTTACTTGAATTAGGTTAGGTCCATTCTCAGTAGGTGGGTTTACCAAATCAGATGGATCTCCAAAATCCCAGTCATAGGAATAGGAGCCATATCCTCCGACAGCAGTATTATTTTCAACTCTAAAGTAAGAAGTTCTTCGTTCCTCATTTTCACCGTCACAGATAGAAGTTGGGACTATTATAGCAGATATTGGATCTATAATTATTACTTCAGCATCATCATGACATCCATTGGAATCAGTTACAGTTACAGTATACATTCCGGCTGGAAGGTTGCTTGCTGTCTGATCCGTTTTTCCGTTGGACCACTCGAATGAATAACCTGGTGTGCCTCCTTTTACGAGCACGGTAGCTGTTCCTGTTGCAGAACCAAAACTAGTTGTTTCAGTATTTATTACTTCTGTAATTTCTAATTTTTCTGGTGCATTTAAAATAATGTTTTCTTCTATTGAACATCCATTTTCATCGGTAATAGTTAAAGTAAGATTGTTTGAAGGGGATGAGTTATTTACATTATTAATTGTCGCTCCTGTTTGTCCATTACTCCAGATGTAAGTTAATTCGCCCGTTCCTCCTTGAACATCAACAGTAACTGAGGCGTTATCTTCTTCAAAGCATCCTTTATTGACGTCGATACTAGTAATTTCAATAAAACTATCTGGCTCGCTTATGGTAAATTCTTTCATTGTAGAACATCCATTTACATCGGTTGCAGTTACTGAATAGGTGCCGGGGCCTAGTCCATCTTTTGCAGTCCCATTTCCTAATTCTCCCCAGTCATAAGTAATTGCACCAACTCCACCGGTAACTATGGCCTGGGCTTCGCCGGAAGCAAACCCATTACATAAAATATCATCAACCTGAACATTTAATTCTATTTGATTTATAGTAACAGTTTGTTCTATACTATCAGAATTCCCTGAAGCATCAGTAAAAGTCCAGGTAATAGTACCTGTTTCGGTAAACGTAGTAGACCTGTTCGGTTCACCAATAATTTCCCCATCGCAATTATCCAATGCAACCGCCGGTTCTACGGTGTATTCACATCCCCAGGTAATATTGTCTACGGTAGGTAAAATAGGTTTAATATTGTCTTCCACCGTTATAGTTGCTGTTCCTGTATTAGAATTATCATTATTATCTATTACGCTAAGTGTAACGGTATTAGATCCAATATTAGTACAATCAAAATTGGTAATATCTAAAGCAGTCGATTGAATTCCGCAGGCATCGTTCGAGTCATTATCTATTTGACTGGGAGTAATGTTCGCTGTTCCATTAGAATCGAGTTGAATGGTAATATTTTTCGTAATTACATTAGGTGCAATCTTGTCTTCCACCTTAACTATGGCTGTCTTTTTATCTGTATTGCCATTACTATCAGTTACAGTTAATTCCACACTATTGGGTCCAACATTAGTACAGTCAAAACTGGTAATATTCGTATCGTACACAAGTCCACCACAAGCATCAGCAGAGCCATTGTTTACAGCGTTTTCGGCAATAGTTCCATTTCCTGAGGCATCCAATTGAACTGTAATGTCTTTAGTGATTACATTTGGTGCGATTTTATCTTCTACAGTAACTACAGCATTTGCGCTGGAAGAATTCCTGTTTACATCGGTCACAGTTAATTCAACGGTATTGGCTCCAACATCGGTACAGTCAAAACTGGTAATATTAGTAGCAAAACTAAGTCCGGCACAGGCATCATAAGAGCCATTATTCACTGAGTCTTCGGCAATAGTTGCATTTCCTGAGGCATCCAGTTGAATGGTAATATCTTTAGTGATTACATTTGGTGCGATTTTATCTTCTACAGTAACTACAGCATTTGCGCTGGAAGAATTCCCGTTTGCATCAGTCACTGTAAGTTCAACGGTATTGGCTCCAACATCAGTACAGTCAAAACTGGTAATATTCGTATCGTACACAAGTCCACCACAAGCATCAACAGAGCTATTATTCACTGCGACTTCGGCAATAGTAGCATTTCCTGAAGCATCAAGTTGAACCGTAATATCTTTAGTGATTACATTTGGTGCGATTTTATCTTCTACCGTAACTACAGCATTTGCGCTGGAAGAATTCCCGTTTGCATCAGTCACTGTAAGTTCAACGGTATTGGCTCCAACATCAGTACAGTCAAAACTGGTGATATTGGTGTCATAGGTTAGTCCGGCACAGGCATCAGAAGAGCCGCTATTCACTGTGTCTTCAGCAATTGTAGCATTTCCTGAAGCATCCAATTGAATCGTAATGTTTTTGGTGATTACATTTGGAGGATTTACATCTTGCACTGTTACCGTTGCATTTCCAGTAGCTGATTGATTATTGGCATCTGTTACGGTAAGAATTACAGTGTTTACCCCAACATCTGTACAATCAAAAGCGGTAATATTTGTTGCATAAGTTAAGCCACCACAAGTATCCGTTGATCCATTATTCACTGCGTCTTCAGCAATAGAAACATTTCCTGAGGCACCCAATTGAATCGTAATATCTTTGGTAAGTACGGTCGGGTTTTGGGAATCCGTAAAGCTTAAAGTGGTCGTTTTAGATTGAGTGACATTATTGTCATTGACATCTGTTACCTGTACAGTATAACTGCCAGGTTTAAGGTTATTTATTGTAGCGCCTGTTGCTGTAAAATTATCTGGCCCCGTCCATTTATAGGAATAGGAGGATTGACCCCCAGAAACAGTGGCACTTAAAGAACCATCGGCTTTGTCACTGCAGCTAGCGTCTGTGATGGTAATAGAAATAGAGAATTCCGCAGCCTTATCGTTAAAATTATCATTATTTCGATAATCTGGACCAAGCTGACTTAATGTTGGAGCTTCCATAAAAACATAGCATATTCCTTCTCCATAATTTTCATTGAAATTATTAGGAGTAGAACTGAAAGAATATATTTGGGATGTAAAACCAAAAAGAAATAAAAAGATATTGATTTTTACCCACAGAGTAATTTTTCCCATGCAAAATTTGTTACAGATGTTTCCAAATGTACGTAGTTTACATGAAACTAGTTTTGATAAAGAGCAAAAATATTAGTTAAAACGCATAAATACTGTGATTTAGCTAGTTTTTATTGTCGGAAATCTAATATATGTACGAATTTTAATACTAATTTTTCATAATGATCTTTTGAGTGATTATCTCATTGGCAGTTTTTAATTTAACAATGTATACTCCAGATGGATAGTTCTTAATGCTAATCCGAGCTTCTTTAACATTCGGGATAGATGAATGATCTTCTAACAATTTTCCGTTTAGATCATACAAATAAAGATGGGAAATTAAAATTTCGTCCTTATTTAAGATCTGTATTTCATTATCTCTATAATTATGTTTCAAACTTAAAAGGAAATCTTTAGGTTCTTCCTTAACTATTTGAACTGTATCTGTTGGAGTCTCTTGCTCTTTAAAGAAGATCAATGCAAATCTATCTACTATATAACCTGGCTTCGTAGTAGTTTCATATGCAACTTCTTTTATATCATGTATACTATCATTCAATTTATCATGAATATAAACTTCTTTATCTTCAGGTAGATTCTCCCAGGATTTTAAACTAATAGTTATAGGTCCTTCTTTATCTATCATCATTCCAATTGGAAGAACTTGTTCTTTATCAAAATTAGATACTCCTTGAATTACAAATTCATGTTCTTTTATTAGCCAGAACATATCCTCCACATTATATTCATTTAGAGGTGCATCATACCCAAGATCAAAACCATTAGTTGCATATGGGCTTATTCCAACCAGCAGCTCTCTTCGATAACCTTTAGGAGAATGGAAATTTATTCTGATTTTTCCGAGTGGCGCAGCCTCCTTAGAAGTTTCTTCGGTTTTCTCTTGCGCTAAAAATTGAGAACTTCCCACCGCTTCCCTTGCAAAAACTCTCTGGCTATTTTTAAATACCACATCTCCGCCTACAATCGTTTCAACTCCAGAAAGAGATGGATCGGGCATAGAATTCACAAAGAAGCCTTGTCCCACAGGAATATATTGCCCTGGTGTTTTGCTGGCAACAGCATCTGTGTTACTGTTAATTCTATCGTCCATTGCGATGGCTTTAACACCATCAATAAGATTATAGGTTGCATAACCTCCAACATATTCTCTTAGAATATGAGTCTTTCCTGCAAAATGATCCCAGAAATATACGGCTCCGGTAAATACATTTTTACTGTTTAAACCTCCGCTATCCTTAATGTTATCTAAAATGAATTTTTTAGCATCAATAGCAGAAGGGTAGGGGTTTCCTAAAAGATAATTCTGGTCCTGTCCTATATTCAAGGTAATGGTTCCGTTATTAGGTCTTCCTTTATAAACATAATTCTGTCTGTCTGCAATGGATGCATCTCCAGAAGTTCCTTTCATAGTATAACCTTCTCCCTGTTTTAAAACTCCATTGCTTCCAATATGTTTCCATTCTGAGTATTCATCTGCGGTTCCTCTAAATTTCCAGATCCAATAATTGCTTATTTTTCTTGGATTAGAATAGTTTCCGTCGGCAAAGGTTACGCCATTTCCAAATAATATATTTTTAGTGTTATCAGTATCGGTTCCATCCAACATAACCTTGGAGATCATATAGTTGGTATCTAAGGTGCCTTGATCTACCACGGGTGATGACCAATAATTATAGTTGTAGCTACTCGCTGTTCCTTGTTGATCACGTTCTATAAATCCAGCACTGCTTGGTGCTAAAATACTTCCTTCAGTTTGAACTAATTGAGATTCCCCAACCAAGTCTATACTTCCGTTTAGATCTAAATAGTGGGTAATAGTAATTCCTTGTCCCGAATTATTTTCGTCTAAGCTTTGATTTGGATTTGCCATATTCAGCTCACCAATTTGAGAAAGTAGGCCAAGCATGTAGATATCTTTTCCTCCTGAAGTGATATCATGTGCTATTTGCGCAATATTCCAATTAATAGGCTCTCCATTAATTCCTAAACTATTAGGAGCATCCCATACATCTGGGCGTTTCCAAGTGTTTTTATTTCTCCATTGACCAGTAGCTTTAGAAATGTAAGGTAGGGGAGCCGAATTTTCTTGAGTAGTTTCAATATTCTTTAATTGTCCATCTGCTTTTGTAGTAGCTTTATCTAGAGTAAATCCATTCACTAGTTCATTTCCTATAAGTTGATAATAACCTGATAGATTTGCAAATGGAAGATCTCCAGGAACAACCAATGGAAGTACAGTTCCTTTAACTGGGCTTACATTCACTTCTAAACGTTGATTCATCATGAATCTTAATTGTTCTTCTTGTAATGCATTTTGCCATATTCTAACTTCTTCTATCCAACCGTGAAAATAATTCACCGGATTTTCCGGTTTATTTCCTCTAAAAATTGCTCCAATAAGAAAGGGACTAGAGGTTGCTGTAGGATTGCTGGCACTTCCATTTCCTACTTTAATTCCGTCTACATATAATTTAGCTTGGCCATCAGTAAATATGACCGCAACATGATACCATCTTGAAGTGGTTAATTTATAGGAAGATGTTACTGTTGAATTTCCCCATTTAAATGTTGGAGATCCACTATTTATTGAAAGATCATAGCCTCCAGCAGAAATATTTTGAGAATCCCTTTTTGAAACTATTGTACGTTGTCCATTCACTGAATTTAATTTAACCCAAGCTTCAACAGTAAAATTGCCTGAGTCCAAGTTATAATTATCTCCCATGCTAATATGATCATCTATTCCATCAAAATCTAACGTACTACAATCAGCAGTAAAGGAAATTATCATCTCATCACTAGTTGTACAGGTATTGGATTCATTCGCAATAGTCCATTTTAGAGTATAGCTTCCAGTTGTTCCTGTAAAATAAGATTGAGCATTATTCGGTTCAATAATTTGTCCTCCCGCTCCAGAGACAATGGTCCATGTTCCAGTTCCTTCCAAAGGAACATTTCCTAAAAGATTGGTTCCATTGAATCCGCAACTAAAATTTTGATCTTCTCCCGCCGTTGCTAATGTTATTTGAGCTGGTTCTACTATGGTTACTGTTTCAATTGCTTGACAACCATTTTTATCTATTACTGTAATTGTATATTCACCACCTGTTAAATTTGTAGCAGTACCGGTTGTTTGCTCACTTGCATCATTCCATAAGTAAGTATAATAACTACCTCCTGTTTCAGAAACAAAAGGAGTTCCACCATTTGGTGTAACAGTAGCTTCTCCAGTTTGACCAAAACAAATAGGATTAGTAGAATTAACTGAAAGAGTAATTGGTGAAAGTGGCTGATCAATAGTTACAGGTGCTGCTTGAAACACAGTTCCCTCATTATCCTTAACCCAAACTGTATGGCTTCCTGCGGTTAAATTGTGAAATTCATTGCTACTTTGATATCCAGAGGTAGCATTAGTTATACTGTATTGATATGGGCCGTAACCACCATTTGCTTTTACGGTAACAATTCCAGTGTTAGATCCATTACATAATAATTCATTTGGAGTTGCTCTGGCATAAAGTGGTGTAATTACAACCTCATTATTATTTGTGGAATAACATTTAGGGTTAGGCCCTTGTCCACATTTCCATTTAATATTGTTAGAGAAGGTCATATATACATTCTCAATTGTCAATAGATCTCCACACTCCCAATCCAATTGAATTGTTTGCACTTTTTGGGGAATTGCTTGATTTTCATAGAAACATAAACCTTTGTTTATATGAGTAGAAGTACCGTCGGCATGTTCTACAGAAAATATATACTCGATGTACATGGAGTATCTATCAGATTGAGTAGGTAAATCAAAGTATAGGAATTTTGGTTGCCCATCTCCACAGGTTTCCGCAGTCACTTTATTTCCATTGGCATCTGCCATGTAAAACGTGTTGATTCCAAAATCGTTCGATCCACAATCATCTTTGAAACACTCCCCAACATATTGAACTATAGATTCTGTTTTGCTTATACCAGTAGCATCTGTTACCGTTACCGTTATAGTTCTGTTTCCTGTAGAAGAATAATTTACAGTATGAGAACCTGGACCAGTTGCGGTAAGAGGAGTAGCACCATCACCAAAGTTCCATGAATAAGTGTAGGGGCCAACTCCACCAATAGCAGTGCGATCTTCAACTTCAAAATACGAAGTCCTAATCACGTCTATGTCCTCTGGGCAAATAGATGTTGGGATGATTGGCGCTTTTATAGCTTCTATTATAGTTAGTTCTGCGGTTTGAGAACATCCTTTCTGATCTGTTACAGTAACCACATAATTACCGGAAGCTAATCCGTTAGCAGTCTTTGTAGTTTGCAGAACATTTGTTTCATTTTGTTTTCTCCAAGCATATGTAAAACCTGGAGTCCCTCCGGAAGCGTTTGCAGTTGCCGTTCCTGTTGAGGTGCCATAAGAAGTAGTTCTAGTTGTTGCAACCTGAACGCTTATTGGAGCAGTTGGTTGAGAAATAATTGTATTGGTGCTTAGAGTCTTCTCACAAGTTGGATAATCAAGATCTCTAATTCTAATAGTATATGTTCCGGCAATTAGGGAGGTAAATATCGAATCAGTTTGCCAGGTGGATCCATCTATACTATATTCAAAAGCTCCGTGTCCTCCAGTTGCATTATTTATGGACAAAGTCCCGTCAGATCCATTAAAACAATTTACATTGGTGATAACTATAGTAGCATCTAATGCTTCAGGAGCAGCTACTATAACATCAGACTGGGTTGCACAGCCTTTGCTGTCTTTTATGAAAATGGTATAAGAGCCTTCAGCAACATCCGTAAATATCCCTGTATTATTAAAATCAGTATTGTCTATTGAGTATAAAAATCCACCATTTCCACCAGATACTGTACCTGCAGTGATGGTTCCATCATTATTTCCAACACAAGAAGCTTCAGTAGAGGTAGCGGGGGTGTAAGCTAGTGGGTCTGGCTCGTGTATTTCTACAACTCTTTCTATTTTACAGCCGTTTAGATCTCGTACAGTTAGTGTGTATGTTCCTGCATATAGTACATGAAAAGTAGTTTCTGAACCAAAATTTACACCATCTATAGAATATTGATAACCTGTTGTACCTCCTCTAACCGCTCCTGCGGTTACGGTAGCATCAGACGCACCATTACAGCTAATGTCCGTTTTCGTTGCTGGATCCATTTCTAATATCTGAGGCCCGGTAAGAGTAACAGTTTCTGATGCAGTACAACCTTTAGCATCTCTAACTGTAATAGTATGATCACCTACATTAAGTTCATTAAATGTATTGCTAGGATTGAAATTTATCCCATCTAGAGAATATTCATATTCACCATTTCCACCAGTAACAAGTCCTGCAATAATTTCGCCGTCTCCAGAATCGTAACATTTGACATGGAAAAGTTCTGCAGGTTCCATTTTTAGGGTTGAAGGTTCAGCTATTTCAATATCTTCAGAAATTAAACATCCTTTAGCATCTCTAACGATAAGTGTATAATTTCCTCCGCTTAACCCTGTAAAAGTTCCATTGCTTTGAAATGTGGTTCCATTAATAGAATACTCATAATTAGCATTTCCCCCGGAAACTATTCCTGCGGTAATGTTACCATCAGCTGCTCCAGCACAACCTACAACCTCAAATGTAGCTGCCTGCATTGTAAGTGCAATAGGTTCCATTACTTCAACAATTTCAGTAATAGTACAAGCTTTAGCATCTTTTGCCGTTATGGTATAAATCCCGGCAGAAAGATTAGAGAAGTTTTTGTTGGATTGGTAGTCGGTTCCATTAATAGAATATTCATATCCATTATTCCCTCCGGAAACAGCTCCAGCTACTATTGCTCCATCTGCTTCACCAAAACAAGTTACAGCTGTTAGGGTGGCAGCTTGCATACTCAATACTGAAGGTTGGGTAATTGTAACACTTTCTGTTATTAAACAAGCTTTTGAATCTTTAGCAGTTATTATGTAATTACCAGCAGCCAAACCAGTGAAGTTTTTTCTGGTTTGGAAGTTACTCCCATCTATAGAATATTCATATCCAGAATTACCTCCAGAAACAGTTCCCGCTGTAATTGTTCCATCCGATGTTCCATTACAACTTGTTGGAGTAAGGGAAGCAGATGTCATAGTTAAAGCAGAAGGTTCGGTGACTGTAATAGTTTCTGTGGCCGTGCACCCTTTGGAGTCTCTAACACTAATAGTATACGTGCCAGCACTTTGGCCTGAGAAAGAAGTATTGGTTTGAAAGTTACTCCCATCTATAGAATATTCATATCCAGAATTACCTCCAGAAACAGTTCCTGCCGTAATAGTTCCATTTGCTCCACCATTACAAGAAACTGTAGTTGTGGAGGAAGCATTTATAGTTAATGCTGAAGGTTCAGAAATTGTGATATTGCCTGATATTTTACAGTCATTTGCATCTTTTACAGTTATAGGATAACTACCTGCAGCTAGATTATTAAATGTTCTGGTAGACTTAAAATTAATTCCATCTATAGAATATACGTGAGTGCCACTTCCACCAGCTGCAATTCCAACAGTTATAGATCCATCACTCTCTCCATTGCAACTAACAGCTGTAAAGCTAGAATTCTGCATTGTTAATTGGGTAGGTTGTGTTAAGGAAATGCTATTAGAAGTCCTACAGTTATTAGCATCTTTAACAGTAATGGTGTAATTCCCTGCTGCTAGATTTGAAAATATATTACTACTCTGAAAATTTGTCCCATCAATAGAATATTCATAAACATTATTTCCACCCGAAACCGAACCTGCTGTAATTACGCCGTCATTTCCGCTAAAGCAAGAGACATTAGTTTTAGAAGAAGGATTCATGGTAATTGGAGTAGGATTATTTATTACAAATGTTTTAGACGCAGTTACGGAAAGAGCATCAGTAACATCAATAGTATAGGTTCCAGCATATAGATTAGTTCTGTTTTTAGAGGTATTAGAATCACTCCACAAATAAGAATAGGGAGCAGTTCCACCATCTACAGATATTGTTATGGCTGCATTGTTAACACTATTACAATTTAATTCTGAAATAGTTCCAGTAATAGTAATAGCCTCACTAGTAGTGAATGCGTTCGAATTTATAAAAAGGGAAGAACCAAGAAAGAGTAAAATAAATAATGGAGTTCTTCCCATTAAAGTAATTTTTCCCATAAGTCAATTGTTTTAACAGAAGTTTTGTAAAACTACATTAAAATAATTGAAAAAGCGCGTTGAAATACCTTATTAATCGATGTAATACATTAAACTTTAACTTTGTACGAATAATTTTATCTAATGTGTAGGAAAAAACCTAAGAATTTTCAGTCAATTATATATATGCCTAACCAACTAATACTTTAATAATGTATAGTGCTGAATTATAATTATTTAGAAACATTTTTATTCATTTTGAGTTTTTTACTTTGAGTGCCTGATTTAACTTTCTCTAAATAAACAGAACTGGTGTTTTCTTTAAAACTTTTCCAAGACTGAAAAGTTTTAAACCCATTGCAAGTTTTATTTCCATTAAATTCTAATAAATAGAGTACGTTAAAGCATGCTTCAGGATTTTTCAAACCCTAAACAAAATTTCGATTGGCAATTTTAAGTTTGATTTTAGCAGAAGGTAATCCAAGAAGCTATATGTTTTCTGTAAACCAGCAACTTCTATTTCTTAAATTTAAATAGGGAAGTAGTCTTATATTTATAAGTAGGCCTTTAATAAAATTATTAGTTTTATTAAAGGCCTACTTATTTAAGGAGTTCTCATATTTTATTTTAAACAGCTTTCAGTTAAATTGTCAAATGATCTATAACCAATGAGATATATTTAAATATGATGATGTGATTTTTATTTTTTTATAATTATTTTTCTAGTTATGATCTCTTCATCAGTATGCATTTTTAAAATATAAATCCCTTCACTATAATTAGAAACCTTAAGTCTAATCTCTGTTTCTGAAGGTACTTCATCAAATATTTCTATCAATTTCCCATTCAGGTCGAACAAATGAATCACAGAAATCTCAAGTTCTTTAGGATTTAATACCATCATCTCATTAGCTGAATAAGAGTGAAGAAGACTTATCTCTGAAAAATCGTCTATGATAGGTTCTTCCACCACAATAGGATCTGGAGTGGCCTGCTCTTTATAGAATATCAACTGGAATCTATCGGTAATTTCACCTGGTTCTGAAGTGGAGGTATAAGGACCAGCTCGAAGATCATGAATAGTATCTAAAACAATATCTTTTAAATAGATAGTATGATCATCGCTCATATTTTCTAGCTCATCAATTTTAATTTTAAATTCTCCTTCTTGATCTATTCTAATTCCTATTGGTAATACTTGTTCTTTACCAAAATCGGGTACTCCTTGAATTACAAGGAAGTTTCCTTCTTGAAGCCAATACATGTCCTCCAGATTATATTCTATCATAGGGGCATCATATCCAAGATCAAATCCATTTGTTGTATTTGGATCTGCACCTACTAAAAGTTGTCTATTATATCCTTTTGGAGATTTAAACGCAATTCGAATTTTTGGAGTAACATTTTTAGTTTCTTCTTTTCCTGTTTTTGAAATATTCTCGGGTCTTAAAAAGATTGAATTTTCGGCACCTTCACTTTCAAATATGCGTTGACTATTTTTGAAGGTAATTTGTCCGCCATCTGGTGTAAAAATTACTTCATTATTGATATTTACCACTTCGCCGGAATTGATGAAAAAACCTTGGGAAACAGGTATAAATTGTTTAGGAGTTTTCCCGTAAGTTCCAGTAGAATTAATTCTATCATCTGTGGCTATTGAACGAACTCCTCCAGTTATATTTAATACCGCATAGCCTCCAATATATTCTCTTAAAACATGTGTAGCTCCGGAGAAATGATCCCAGAAATAGATAGCTCCATCGAATACATTAATAATATTACGCCCTCCTGGAGTATCTTTTAAATTATCCTTAATAAACTCCTTAGAATCTATGGAAGAAGTATATGGATTACCAACTAAGTAATTTCGTTTCTTATCCAAAGTTAAAGTGATATCTCCATTGTTAGGTTTGCCTCTATAGACATAGTTTTGTGATTGTGCAATTGCATTAACGCCACCTAAACCAGAAACCCCTTTCATCGTGTGGCCTTCTCCTGCTTTTAAAACACCAGTACTTCCAATATGTTGCCAGGAATCATAATCATCTGCTGTGCGATTATCAAATTTAAAAATCCAATAATCACTCTTAGTAATTGGATTTGTTTTTTGTCCATCAGCCGCGGGATATCCCGGTTGATAATTTATTGATATAGGACTGTTAGAATCGGTTCCATCCCACATTACACTACGCATTGTAAATCCAGAGTTGTTTGCTGCTCCTTGAACACTTACAGGGGAAGTCCAGTAATTATAATTGAAACTACTTAAAGTCCCTTGTTGGTCCCTCTCTAAATAGCCTGTGCTGCTTTCAGCAACAATGCTACGGACAGGTTGGACAAGTTGTGATTCACCATTTAGATCGATGATACCATTTAAAAGTAAATAGTGAGAAATGAATAATTCATTTCCGCTTCCACTCGTTCCATTTTCCCAATCTGTAGGATTTGCACCTTCCATATCAAGTGTTTCTTTTTCAGAAATTAAACCTAAAACTTTTATGTCTCTTTCTCCAGAAGTTATATTGTGCGAAGTTTTAACGATATTCCATTCTATTGGAGCGGTATGTGGTGGATCCCAAACAGCTGGTCTTGCCCAGGTTCCGTCTGTTCCCCATGGACCATTATTTCCGGAAAAGTAGGGAAGGGGAGCAGTGTTTTCTTGATTGGTTGTCATGTTCAATAATCTACCGGGAATTGCTGCATTTACCAAATTTGGTGTAACACCATTTACTGGCATAAGATTTACATCAAATTCCACAAGGTTTAGAGGATCAGGCACTGCTGAAATTAACCTATAATAGCCTACGAGAGCAGAAAATTGTAGGTTACCCGGTGCTGGCATTGGAATTTGTTCTCCAATATTTGCTCCCGCCTGAAGACGTTGGTTCATCATAAAACGAATTTGCTCTACGGTAAGTTCTTCCTTCCACAATCTTACCTCTTCTATCCAGCCGGAGAAGTGGTTAGTAGTTGCGCCATCAATCCAATCAGCACCTATTAGGGTTTTTGTTCCACCAGTTCCAAGAGAAAGGGCTCTTTTATCTATTCCATCTATATAAAGTCTTCCACCGCTAACAGCAATATGATACCATCTTGAATTTGGTGTGATCTCGGTTGGCGTGGAAATTCGGAAATTAGGCCCGGAGATAATAGTTCCACCAGCTACTTCAGGCCTAATCCAGGCTTCAATGCTTACAACATCGGAGTAGGGATTGGCAACAACTATAACATCATCTTCACCGTCAAAATCTAAGGTAGTACAATCAGTAAAGACAGGAGTGACAGGTATAGAAACCGGAGGACATGCAGGGTTTTCTACAGGCAGACCTTGTAGTTCTACAATTGAATAATCATCTGGATATACCGCAGTTGGTTTCAACTCCCAGGTAATAGTGAAGTCTGAATTGCTGCCAGATTCAAAAATTACATGTGGATCATATTTAGGTTCTAATCCGCTGCTTACATCTTGATTTATTAGAGTGTAGTTATCTCCTTCTGGAATTATTTTCCATTCTCCTCGATATCCATCAAAAGTAACTTCTGTTTCATCTAATTCTTCTCCCTGAAGAGCTGCACTAATTGATGCATCTAATGTGGCAGAATAGCTACCACAACCTGCAGGTATGACTGCTACACTAGTCTCATAAGTGTCAAAAACAAATACTCTTATCCTCTCAATATTATCTAAACTCTCACAGGCATTGCCATTGCTATCCAGTAGTAAAGCTGTTTTTACCTCAAAGTCATTCCAGCCAATTTTTCTGGGCGTAAAGGATACTTTCTCTTCATTATCAACGCCTATTTGTTCCAGGCTATTATTTGTATCACTTGGATCGTCATCATAGAACCATTGCAATAAAACTCCCTGAGGCCCTTCAGGGACTTTAATGTTATCCACCGCCCACACATCACCGCGCCTTACGCCGGTATATTCGAAACGGACTTTTAAATTAGCTTCTCCTAAATAGCTGCCCAGGTCATAGGACATATCATTAACATTGGGTGTTCCACTTCCAAAACCTTCATAGTTCCCGCTACTTGCCGGTCCAGTTATTTTATCAAGCTCTTTATATTCTACGCCGTTTTTTAATAAAACCACTCGAATTGTGGCACCCGTTGTGAGGTTATATGCCTGGTCGAATGTCACCTTGGCCTCATCCATTCCCGTTAAGGTGAAAGGGGGAGTGTCCATATTCGATGAAAAAGCCCCTTGTGTAATGGCAAAATGCTCATTTGTTTTCCCATCGGAGAGCGGATTCCACCACCTATCTGTTAAAGTATATGGAGAATTTATAGCTGCAGTTTCAAATTTCCATTTTGGCTGTGTCTTGTGCCAATGTATAGGTGTTCCCGAGTTTGCAGAGGCGTCAAAAGGAATTTCATTTCCGTTGGGATCAGTAAAATTCCATCCATTATTTTTTATCCCGGCATTGGTAAAGTCTCCGCCTTCAAAATATCCAAAGCCTTCGCCATATCCGGTTTTGGAACTTAAGGAAATATCTGTACCAAAACAAACTATAGTGGGCTCGGCTTCCACGGGTGAAGGTTTTATGTCAGAAGGAATTACACTTACAATAGCCGTGGCAGAAAAGGTATTAGTATTACAGGTCCCATTTGAAATTTTTGCTCTAATAACAGTGGAGGTATTGTTAACCAGATCTTCAACCTCATCACTACTTAACTGAGCATCCTGGCTGTTATAAATTGACCAGATTGAAGAGGTAGCAGTTTTATACTGCCACTCTACTACTTGTCCGGTTTCACCTGTTAAAACCAGTGGAGCTGCATAGCCGTCAACAGCATTTTCACAAGTTGTAAATACCCGGCCGACTCCCGTAAAATTTACGACGCCTCCAACTGGAAGAGCATCTATACTAATAGTTTCGGAATAGGAAACTTCCTCGCAAACTGTTCCTGCAGGTACTTTGTATGTTACAACATAACTTCCGGCTACGCCATCTGCCGCAGTCCAAGTAAGTTGACCGTTTGAGGAATTTACTGTAACTAACGCACTCGGGCCACTAATTGAGTATGTTCCTCCTGTATCAGGAGTTGTGTCAATAGTTGCTCCCAAATTTGAAATACAAAAGCTTTTTTCAGCACTTATTCCTGCATAACTAAAAGAAGCCACAGGTAACTTATCAATGGTTATAGTAAATTCCGCAGAAACTGCATCACAACCATCTTCTTCAGTGTCTAGGGTGTTTTTAATTGTATAAGTTCCTTCATCACTTGTAGTGATGTTTATTTTTCCATCGGAATCCATAACCAGATTAGCTCCTGTTGGAGTAGAGGTATAGCTAAAAATACCTTGAACAGCATTGGTTTCCCAAACAGGATCTATAGAAACGGTAGCAGCAGGATCTGAACAATATTCTGTAACTGAATAAGTGAAATCGGGAATTGGTCTGTCATTTATAGTTAAGTTAAATTCAGCAGTAACCGGCTGACAGCCATCTTCATCAGTTCCGGTATAATCAACCGTTCTTGTAATCTTATAGATTCCCGCAGTACTGGCAGAGAGGTCTATACTTCCCGTTGCTTCGTCTAAAACCAATCCAGCATCATCAGCAACAAAACTATCAGCGTTTTCGTGTCCGTCTTCAGTAAAAGAAATTATCGGAGCTGTATTGAAAGTATTATCCCGGGTATCTCTGCAATAAATTGTATTGTCGTACTCAAAAGTAGCTACCGGATTTGCGCCTATGGTTACTGTAAAGTCTCTGGACACCTCAGTACAAACCGCTGTAGTGGAAGTGGCATTAAAAGTATAGGTTATAATATAAACTCCGGGATCAGTATCATTTGGAGTAAATTCACCTGTCTGGGAATCGAGTGTTAATTCCGTCTTATCTACTGTAAAGACTCCGGTTCCATTTCCAAGATTGTTTCCTTCTATCGTAGGAGATTTTACAGCGGTATCTGTTTCACAGAATTCGGTAGCAGTATCTGCTAATGTGGAAGTATAGGTAAATGCGGTAAGTTCCGGCTGTGAAATTATAGTAATTTCCTTTGTATCTGCAGCATCTTCACAAATTTGAACTCCTTCTACTTCAAGAATTCCGCTAAGAGTAAAGATCAAGGTCACTCCAAGATCTGCCGCTACCGGAGCATAGGTTGCCTCGGTTAAATTGGTTGCATTCGAAATTGTTCCAGCTCCGGTTGTAGTCCAAATAAGGGAGGTTTGATTGGAAGCTGTAGCTCCTTCTCCTATGGCAATGGAATTTTCAGTGCTGCAAATTTCAAAATTTTCACCTGCATTTGCGGTTGGAGCTTCGTAGGTAGTGACCTTTACAATCTGTGAAAATCCGGTGTCACAGGAAAAGCCGTCAGGGCCATCAATTCGGACCCGGTATTCTCCAGCCTGTCCGGTAGAAATTTCTGAAAAAGTATCACCTGTCTGGCTAGCTCCAGAGTCGCTCCAGGCATCTTGTGAAGTTGCTCTAAACTGCCATTGATATTGTATTGTAGTGTTGTCTCCCGAGGCCGTAGCTGAAACTCTCAAAGTTGCTTCATTACCCGAACATATATTCTGGCTTTGGGGCTGATCTTCTGCTGCGATGACAATATTTTCATCTACGGTTACAGTCACAAATTCAGATGTAGCAGAGCCGCAGGCATTGTCTCCACTAATAACTACATAATAATCACCCGCATTTACAGCTGTGATATTGTTGAGCTCTAATATTGGAGAATTGTTACCAACCTCAGCATCAGTGGCACCTACTTTAAACCATTGATATCTAAGATCATCTCCCGTTGCAGCCACCTCAAGTTGGGTGCTGTTCGCAGTACAAGCCGCTACAGGAAAGGGTTCAGAGGTTATTTTTACATTTTCGTATATAATAATGTCCAAAGTCGCACCGAGATCAGAACAACCTCCTGCACCTGTTAAAAAATATTTTAAAACATAGTTACCCGCGGCTGTGTTGGCCGGAGAAAATGAACCATCATTAGGATCGACAGTAAGGCCTTCTGCAGAGAATATTCCATTGGTAAACGCTCCTGAACCTTGTAAATTTGGTGTAAAGGAACCCTGGGTGGTATCATTGCAAAACGTGATCTGGTCGTTTTCAAAAGAGACATTTGCTTCAGGGGTAGGATTTACTGTAACTACAGCTGAACCGGATACATTGTTCGTGCAATCTGGTGCGTCCGGATACATTACACTTACCAGTCCATAGGTGAAAGTGGTAATTTCATTGTTGGTAACATTCAAACTACCTGTTGATAAGACAGCTTCCCCGGAAGCATTCAGCGTTATGGTTTGTGAGCTTCCGTTATTAATTGTATAAGTAACTATAGCATTGGGTGTCCCAGTGGTAAAAAATATTTCTGTATCTCCTGCATCGCATATCTCAGTAGTTCCTGAAATTTCTACTATCGGGGTATCCCTAACTGAAAGAACAGCAGTTTGTGAAGTTACAGGATCACAAATAAAATCCTCAGGGCCACTAATCACTACATAGTAATTTGCACTATCATTAAGAGTTGCTCCAGATATCACGAGAGAGGCAGAATTTGTGCCTAAAGCTGTCCCAGATCCTGGCGCTCCTTTATACCATTGGTAATTCAAAGCTTTACTCCCCGCAGAAGCGGCTACATTTAAAGTTGCTGTGCCACCAACACAAATTGCTGTGTTAGCTGGTTGAGTATTAATTTCAATGTCCTCATCTATCACCAACTCCACAACCTGAGATGGAACTTTGGCACAAGGGGATGTTCCGCTGACTTCCACATAATAACTTCCAGCATTTGAAATGGTGACATTGTTTAAAGTCAGAACAGAAGTTGTTCCTCCTGTTACAGCAGTACCGGATCCGACAGTTCCTTTGAACCATATATAAGTCAGCCCTTCCCCGGTGGCTGAAACCGAAAATTGAACATTTTCTCCTTCACAAACCCTATCCCCTGCTGGTTGCGAGGTTATAGCTACTTTTTCGGATATTTTAACCTGAGTTGTTGCAATTACTGCTTCACATCCTCCGGATGCAGGAATGGTATATGTTACCGTATATGTACCTGGTGTGCCGGGAGTAATTGCTCCTGTAGTTGGGTTTATTGTTAATCCAGAGGAAGCAGAAAATTGTGCCCCTGTTACTGTTCCGGTGGTGTTTAAAGTTACTGATTGAGCAGTTTCTGTAGAACTACAAAATGGTGTAGCATAGGAGATATTAGCAGTTGGTTTGGGGGTTACTGTTACCGTAGTAGAGCCCGAAATAGTTTTAGAACAAGAAGGAGTGTTTTGATATTGAACGCTTCTTAAATTATAAGTTGTATTACCGGTTAATATCCCGGTATTTATGACCGCAGTACCACCTGCACCTATGTTTAAAGTTTGATCTCCACCGGTACCTATCCTATAAGTGACTACAGTATTGGGTGTCGCTGTGATATTGAGTGTGGTAGAACCTCCCGAACATATGGCCGCAGGAGTAACAATACTGGCGGTGGGATCGGGCCTGAAAAAGATCGTCATTTCATCTTTTCCTGCCTGGCAAGCACCGCCGGGGCTTTGAGTGGTTAAAATAATTGTCACCTGTCCATTGGAAAGGTCGGTGGATGACGGAGTGTAGTTAAAAGTATAAGAATTTGAATTACTGTTCGGAACGGAGAGGTTTTGGCCTGAAGACGATCTAATGGTCTCTAATTTTAAATTTTTTCCTCCAAAATCGTAATTAGCAGTTATTGAAATAGGAGAAGTGGAAGAACATACCGTTTTATCTTCTCCCAAATTCACGAAAACAAAATCACTTACTGCAATAGCATTTGCATCGTTAATGTTGGAAGATGTATTGCGTCTGGTACTATTACCACAATTATTTTTAGCTTCAACTCCTATCACAGTGGGATTCGAATAGTTGGAAGATGCATTTATTTTTACTGTTATAGTGCGTGTTCCTGCGCCATTGGTTACTTCCCAACCTGTTGGTAAAAACCATTGATAACTGTCTGCATCGGTAGCTTGCGGTACACTTAATTTGAAACCAGTTTCTGGAGGACATACGGTATATTTGCTAGCTGTAATTGTTCCAGGTTGAGCGGGTAAACCACTAGCAACATTTATACTAAATGATTTAGCAGTACTTGTTCCACAGGAATTAACGGCTGAAACCGACATGTTTAGTGATCCAGAAGTGGTAGCGGTATAAGATAAACTTGGAGTAGTTGTAGATTGGGTGGTTCCGTTTGGTAATGTCCACAAATAACCAGTAGCATTAGAAACAGCCGGTATTGAATATGTTTCTGGTATATTAACACAAGCTTTATCTGTGCCATCAGAAAAAGTTATAGCACCGGGAATTACCGGCGGCGGCGGATTTAATCCTACAGTTATACTTTTTGAAGCACTATCTCCACAACCATTAATAGCCTTCACAGAAATTGTACCTCCTGCGGTTCCTGCTGTAACTGTAATTTCTTTTGTTCCTGAACCAGATGTAATAGTCCATCCGGAAGGGATTGACCATTCATAACTTGATGCATTTGTAATAGTCGGAATAGAATATTTTAATCCCGGAGTACTTGCGCAAACCCCTGTTGATCCGGTGATATCGTCAGTTAAAACAGGTTTTGGTGGATTTATGTCAATTGCTTTTGATTGCGCTGGTCCTGTATCGCAATCGTTACTAGCTGATACTGTTATGCTCCCCGAACCATTACTTCCTGCGGTAACAACAAGTGTAGGGTTGGAGGTGGTCAAATTTGACGCTGAAAAACCCGTAGGTAAGGTCCATATATAACTTGTCGCACCTGTTACAGGTGGAACTGAATAAGTTTCCTGTGTCCCAGGGCAAAGGTTAGCGGGACCTGTAAATGATCCTGGCTGAACAGGAGTTCCTGGTTTAACACTAATAGCTAAGATTTTTGCTTGGCTGGTTCCACAATCGTTGCCTGCTGTTACAGAAAGGTTTCCGTTTACAGCAGTTCCTGCAGTGGGAGTTAAAGTAATAGAATTCGAAGTGCTGGTTCCTGTCCATCCCGTAGGTTTATCCCAGGTATAGTTCACCCCCGAGACATTAGGTACAGAAAAAGTCTGTGCAATGCCAGGACATGCCTGGGCTGTACCCGAAATTATTCCCGGAGTAGCCGGAGTCCCTGCTTTTACTGAAACAGCTAAGGAACGGGCTGCACTGGTTCCGCAACTATTTTTTGCTATAACAGTTATATCTCCACTTCCAGAGTTCCCTGTGGTAACTGTGATAGAATTTGTAGTACTAGATCCGCTCCATCCCGAAGGTAATGTCCAGATATATTCTGAAGCCATATTGTCATTGGGAACTGTATATGTTTTGGAAAGTCCGGGACATACTTCTGTCTCGACGCTAGTAAAAGCAGCAGGGGTATCTGGAGTACCTGCTTTTTCTGTAAAAGTAATTATATTGCTTTCCACAGGATCTACGCAGGGCACAGTAGAATTAACCAAAAGGCGAATTTGATCTCCCGCTTGCAACATATTATTGGAGAACGAGGCTGCAGTACTAATCGTGCTTATACTGCCATTTCTCGTTAACTCCCATTTGTATGATGGGCTGGCACCCAAATTTCCTGGATTGGAAGTCATAAAACTAACATTCTCTCCCGGGCAAATATTTGTATTGCTGGCATTTATTGTTATTTTTCCTTCTTTCTTTTCATAAACGGTAATGATTCCAGATTCAGGACTATTTACTGTTGCTACCTCTGGAGCCCCACTACAGTAGGTCACATTCAGTCTAAATCTATTGGTACCAATTGCAGGCGAATAATTATTCAGACTGGAACTGGTTTGACCGCTTATATTGGTATAATTACCGGCGCCTAATTTCACTTGCCATTGATAGGCGTAATTGACGGAAGGATTATTTGGAGAAACATTAGAGCTAAAAGTTATTGTTCCATCGTTACATAAGGTTGAACCTGTACTTGTAGAAATAGTAACGGTAGGCGCAGTATCACTGCACTGCCCAAACCCACTCCAAGAGCTTAATAAAAATAAGGAAAACAGTAAGAATACAGAAAGTAATTTTTTTCCCATAGCAGTAAATATTTAGAGCTAACTAAATTACGTAGGGGGTAATCGAGTAATTATTTATATAGTGAACAAAACTTTGGGGAAGTTTTGTGGGTATTAGTTTGGTCTTTAGTGAGTTAACAATCTAAATTACGTTATTACATCTAACTTTTGATAACTATTCGGTGAAAGGACGTTTAAATCGTTAAAATGTCAATTTATCGTTTACAATAAGTTTTAAAAGAAGCTTTTAACCTACAAAGATTAAAAGATTATGATCTAAGTGCTTAATTTTCAGGAAAAAAAAAGCCGCAAACTTTAAAATTTGCGGCTTATATAAATTTATTTGAGTATTAATTATTCTCCCATAAACGGATATCTGTAATCTGTTGCAGGAACAAAAGTTTCCTTGATCAACCTTGGAGAGATCCATCTTAATAAATTCAATTTAGAACCTGCTTTATCGTTAGTTCCACTGGCTCTTGCTCCTCCAAATGGTTGTTGCCCAACTACGGCTCCAGTACATTTGTCGTTAATATAGAAGTTACCAGCTGCATTTTGCAAGGCTTGTGTTGCTTGTGTTGCGGCATATCTATCTCCAGAAAGAACAGCACCAGTTAATGCATAAATACTGGTTTCATCAACTAGCTTTAAGGTTTCTTCCCATTTATTATCATCATATACATAAATAGTAATTACCGGTCCGAACAATTCTGTTTCCATAGTTGTGTATTTAGGGTCTGTTGTAAGGATAACAGTTGGTTCAATAAACCATCCTTCAGATTTATCATAATTTCCTCCAACAACTATTTCAGCATTTTTATCCTTTTTAGCTTGGTCTATATACTTCGCTAACTTGTCAAAAGAACCTTCGTGGATCACTGCAGTAATAAAATTGCTCATGTCTTCCGGAGAGCCCATTTTAAATGAATTCACATCTTCAACTAAAAATTCTTTTACCTCTGCCCAAAGGCTTTTTGGAATATAGGCTCTGGATGCAGCACTACATTTCTGACCTTGGAATTCGAAAGCTCCTCTTGCAATAGCGGTTGCAACTTGCTTTGCATTTGCTGTTTTGTGCGCCAAGATAAAATCTTTACCACCAGTTTCTCCAACAATACGTGGGTAGGTCTTATACTTATCTATATTTGCACCAATTTTTCCCCAAATTCCTTTAAAAACACTTGTGCTTCCAGTAAAGTGAATTCCGGCGAAATCTGGACTAGCCAATACAGTGTCTGTAATCATAACAGGGTCTCCCATTACCATATTTATAACACCATCTGGCACCCCAGCTTCTTTAAAAACTTCCATGATTACCTGTGCAGAAAAAACCTGACTATCACTTGGTTTCCATACTACTGTATTCCCCATTAAAGCGGCACTTGCAGGAAGATTTCCGGCAATAGCTGTAAAGTTAAAAGGTGTAATTGCGTACACAAAGCCTTCTAATGGACGGTATTCCAATCTATTCCAAACTCCCGGAGAAGATTCTGGTTGATCTTCATAAATCTGAGCCATATATTCTACATTGAATGTCAAGAAATCTATCAATTCGCATGCAGAATCAATTTCAGCTTGAAAGATCGTTTTAGATTGTCCGATCATTGTTGCTGCATTTATTCTTGATCTGTATGGTCCAGCAATTAAGTCGGCAGCTTTTAAAAATACTGCAGCTCTTTGTTCCCAAGGCAAATCTGCCCAAGCAGTTCTTGCTTCAAGACAAGATTCAATTGCTTGTTCTATATGTTTTTTCTTAGCTAAATGAAATTTACCAAGATCATGTTTGTGATTATGTGGAGGATGCATACTCATAGTATCTCCAGTGCGTATCTCTTCAGAACCTATGTACAATGGAACGTCCATTTTTTTGTTGTACATGTCTTTATAAGTAAGTAACACTTCCTCTCTTTCAGGCGTTCCCGGAGCATAAGTCTTAATAGGCTCATTTATAGCTGTTGGAACTTGAAAAAATCCTTTTCCCATAATTATTTTTTTGATGTTTTTATTCGGTTTTATGGTCGTAAATATAAAAAAAATTAACCGAGATACCTTGAGTTTCAACTAGAGAAGTTCAACTGAAGATTTGGAGGAGATGTTGTAAATTAGCATTTATATCATTAATCTATGTGTACGGTTACATTACTTCCTATTTCAGCTAAAAAAAACGGTTTTATACTTACATCCAACAGGGATGAATCTGCAGAAAGGGAAGCGCTTCCTCCAGATTTCTATTCTGAAAATGGTATAAAAATGCTTTATCCAAAAGATAAACTGGCTGGTGGAACCTGGATTGGTTTAAGTGAGCAAAAAAGATTGATCTGTTTACTTAATGGAGAGTTTAAGCCACATGTTAGAGAAACTAGTTATAGATTAAGTAGAGGGGTGGTGGTGAAAGATCTTTTAGCGGCAATCTCTATTGATGAAGCTGTAGAGAACTACAATTTTAAAAATATTGAACCTTTTACTATTGTTGCAGTAGATTGGAATTCCGGTTTGCGTTTTTTGGAACTTGTTTGGGATGGTAAAATAAAGCACTTTAAAGATCTGGATTTGAAATCTCATATCTGGTCTTCTTCTCCTTTGTATTCTTCTGAAATGAAAACAATTAGAGAGCAATGGTTTCTAGAATTTCAAAATGATAAATCCTTAAGTGCCGAAGCTTTATGGGAGTTTCATACTTCAGCCGGAATTGGAGATGCTAATATTGATGTAATTATGGATAGAGGATTTGTGAAAACTCAAAATATCTCTCAAATTGAGAAGACTTCAGAAGAAATAAAAATGAAATTTATGGATTTAAAGGATCGAGATATCATCGAAATAGAATTCTAAATCAAGAATTCCTCGACAAACCCGAGAGCTAAGTAACGTTGGTTCTGGAGGTAAATATTTTAAAAATAAGAGGTGTCCCGATGGCAATCTGGACCGCTAATTAAATCTTTAATTTAATGCAAAGGGAGCGCTTAGTTTAAAAGCGGGGATCGCAACTTTGAATTTTTTTGAGGTCGTAAAATTGACCATATTGTAATAGCCACTCATAGATCCAAATGGAGCAGAAAGTAGACATCCACTGCTATAAGTATGAGTTTCACCAGGCATTAAAACAGGTTTTTTACCTATAACCCCTTCTCCCTGTACAATTTCGGTATCCTTGAGAGCATCTTTGATGTTCCAGAATCTGGATGTTAATTGTACAGAATCTTTACTCTGGTTCTCAATAGTTACTCTGTAACCAAAAGCAAAGTGGATCTTATAATTTTTATAAAATGTGCCTTCGAAATTGGTCTCTACGGAAATTTTAATTCCACATGTAACTTTTTGAACCATATTTATCTAATTGCAAAAAATGTAAGAGCTGAAATAAATGCCGCTATTATAGCTAATGTAAGAAATATAAAATTTAGAGCCAGAAATTTAACAATTGTTACAAATCTTCTTTCATTATAAAAATTCCGAAGGGCTTTATAAAGGTAGAACAGAAAAATTATAAGCGCAATTGTGCTGAACACTTCCGATTTAAAAATAAGGTCTATGATTAAACCAATTAATACAAACACAAAAAACGTGCTTTGTACATGAAAAGTAAAAACTAAATGCTCCATATAATTAATTGGCTTATAGAAATAAAAAAGCCAAATGATTAGCGCAAAAACCGGTAAAAAGAAGAATATAATAAAGGGTGATTTACTAATTAGATAGTCAAAAAACACTTTCGGGTTGTTCCTTATGATCTCAGTATCTACTGCTTTTCTATATAAATATCTATTCCAGAATTTATTGGAATGATCTAAACTATCTATTGCTTCTTCTGGATTTAGAATACTTGTTTGATTGTAAAATTCTGAATAAAGGCTTATTTGCTTAAAAGATGATTCTACTAAATTTAAAGTGTCCAGTTGCCTTTGTGTAAGATGACGATCCTTATAATTTTTAGTTATTTCTGCGGGTTTAATGCCCAAGATAGTGTCTAGGTCTATCTCCTTTCCAAAAGGAACTTTCTGAAGCTCTTCTTTTAATTCTTCTTTTTCCTTTTCTGAAAATTGATCTAGTTCTGCAACTGTTTGGTTATCTGAAACCCCGCCGAAGTTATTAGACTGAAAAGTAAAGCTCCAAATAATAAAAAATATAATTGAAATACTTAAGAAGAATCGAAACGGATTGGCATATTTTGTTCTTATTCCATTTATATAATCTCTCGAGATCTTACCGGGATAAAAAATCAGAGTAGCTAAAGTTCTGTTCATTCTGGAATCATAAGAAAAGATCCCGCCGAAGAATTCTAAAAAAAAATCATTGAAAGATAATTTTTTGGTGTTGTTTGTTTGCCCACAGTTTGAGCAAAATTTATCGCTTATGTCTAGTGGATGGCCGCAATTTAAGCAACATAAACCACGGTATTTAGTTAAGGAGATTTCGCTCTTCATCAGCTAAGTATATTGAGAGTTGATTAGTTCGAAATATTCAGGGAACTCGCATTTCCGTAACCAATAATTTGATCGAATCTCGCTCCCAGATCTCTAAAGTACACTAAAACTTGATATTCATTCTCGGTCACTTCAAAATCTCCGCTAATAAATCCCTCATCTAAAAATCCGTCCTTATTTAAAAGCACATATTTGTAATTATAAAACCCTTGTTTTATAAGTAAAGTGTTTTCATATAAACCAGATTCCTTGTTGTATTTCATCAAAGTAGAATCATCTAGTACAAAATTATTGAATGCTCCATATAAATGTAGTTCTCCTCCTTCTAACGGGTCGTAATTCTGAAGTTTAAAATGTGTCCAAACATACTCAGCTTCAATAGAGGAATTTTCACCCTGTAAGGTGCGAATCACAAATTGACCGTTGATGTCCGGGTTGTATGTATATGGTTCAGTAGCTCTAGATCTGTCGGTAAAAAGAAAGTGACTGTAGAGTTCATTCAATTCGATTCTTCCAATATCTAAAGTGGTTGAGCGAATATCTTTACTGTCAAATTGTAGATATTCGTTGCTTGCTTGAAAAGAAGTTTCCTGATCGTATTTATAGATCAACTCATTTCCAATGGTGTATTGTGGTTTTAAAACTTCTATACTAGACTTTAAATTATGGTTTTTAGTGATGAGTACTTTTACAGTGGACTCTGGATTCCTAATTAAAAAGTCTGGAGAATTAATACTGAAATTAACTACCTGCCTTGAATTAATATACTTGAGATCACGTGATCTTTTTATAGCAACTTTTACTTGAGCAATTGGCCTATATACCATAAATTTTCTAGAAAAAACTAACTCGTCATTCACATTAAGAATTTTAAGCATATAATTCCCGCTAACCTTCAAAGATTTGGTATCTTTATTTGGAATTTTGAGATTGTAATGGGTAAATCCTTGAAGCGTATTGTAGGAATTCATATAGTTGATAATCCTAAGGTTGTCAAAGCCAGTTAAATATTCAGTTTTTATTAAGTCTGATGGCGTCCAATCGTAATTAAAATGTTCCAAAGTGTAATAATAATCGGCTTCGTCACCAATAATATCATCGAATTCTAAAGTTAAGGATTGTCCTAATTGAATTACGGGATTGCCAGATATGTCTGAATTTCCTTTTAGAATAATGCTTTTTATATAATTGGGAGGTAAAACTTCTACTTGCACTTGGGCAATGGAAAGTGTTACGCACAGAAAACAAAATAAGCTAAGAATATTATTCATTTGATTAGTTATTAGAATAAAGGCGAATACAAATTTTATTCCCATTATTTTGCAGTATTACTTTAACAAGTGTTACATTGAAAATTATCCAATTTCTTTGGGAATTATAGGGTTAAAATTAGTAAATTTGCACACTTTAAAAAACAAATTTAATATACACTTCATCCTATGTCAAAAGACATTCGAATAAAAAGAGGGCTTACCCTACGTTTAAAAGGGGAAGCGGAAAAACAAGTTCTTGAGGCTCCTAGGTCTAAGACTTACGCTATTAAGCCCCCAGATTTCCACTCTGTAGTACCAAAAGTAACTCTTAAAGAAGGAGCAACAGTTTTAGCCGGTGATGTGCTTTTCTTTTCTAAGTACGACGAGAAATTAACATTTACATCTCCAGTTAGTGGAACTCTAAAAGAAATTAAACGTGCAGAAAAGCGCCGAATAATTGAAGTTATCGTGGATGCAGATCCTACCGATAGTTTTAAGGATTTCGGAAAAATGGATGCTACAAGTTCTACTGCGGAAGCTGTGAAAAGCCGGGTATTTGAGAGCGGTTGTGGTGCATTTTTAAACCAACGTCCTTACGATATTGTTGCTTCTCCGGAGGACACTCCAAAAGCGGTCTTTATTTCAGCGGTAAGTACAGCTCCTTTGTCAGCAGATATTGGTTTTTTGCTGAAAGATAAAATTGCAGCTTTTCAAGAAGGAGTCAATGCACTTCAGAAATTAACTTCAGGAAAAGTACATCTTTCAGTAGATGCTTCTTCCGAAGCAATTTTAAAAGGAATTACAGGAGTAGAGCTTCATAAAGTTACCGGGCCGCATCCTGCAGGGAATGTTGGTGTTCAGATCCATAAAATTGATCCTATTAATATTGGTGAAAGAGTTTGGGCTGTTGGGGCAGAGGATGTTTCTATTATTGGAAATGTTTTCTTAACAGGGCAATACCATCCAGATAGAACTATTGCTTTATCTGGTAGTGAAGCTAAAGAGAATAAATATTATAAGATCAAGATTGGAGCTAATGTTTCAGATCTAATTGGTCAGGTATCAGATGATGTTAGAATTATTTCTGGAGATGTTTTAACCGGGACTAAGCTTTCTAACAATCAATATATTGGATTTTATAATACTAGCCTTACATTAATTCCAGAAGGAAATAAATTTAGAATGTTAGGATGGTTGCCATTCACGTACAATAATATTCATTCCACTTCTAGAACTTCTCTTTCTTGGTTATTTCCAAAAAAGAAGTACGATCTAAATACCAATTTAAATGGGGAAGAACGTGCATTGGTTGTTACTGGAGAAATGGAAGATGTGTTGCCTATGGATGTTTATCCTATGCAATTGCTAAAAGCTTGTATCGCGGGAGATATTGAGAAGATGGAAAATCTTGGGATATATGAAGTAGTTCCAGAAGATTTCGCATTGATAGATTATGTAAACACCTCAAAACTAGAGGCTCAAGATATTATTCGTCTTGGCTTGGATTTAATGATTACAGAAGTAGGCTAAAAGTTGAACTATGGAATGGATTAGACAAAAATTAGATAAATTTAGAGAGCCTTTTAATAAAGGTAATAAATTCGAAAAGTATGCTCCTGCAATTAATGCCTTGGATACTTTTTTATACACTCCAAATCATACTACTCAAAAAGGAGCCCATGTTAGGGATGCTGTAGATTTGAAGAGAACCATGATAACTGTGGTGCTCGCTTTAGTTCCTGCGCTTATTTTTGGGATGTGGAATGGAGGATATCAATATCTACATCAACTACCTGAATATGCTGACGGTGTGCCTTTCTTGGAAGCTTTTATGCATGGAGCATGGAAAATTCTTCCAATGATCGCTGTTTCTTACGGAGTTGGTTTAGGAATAGAATTCGCTTTCGCGATCTTTAGAGGACACGAGGTAAACGAAGGCTATTTGGTTACAGGACTTTTGATCCCTATGATTATGCCGATAGATATTCCATTATGGATGGTTGCTCTTTCTGTAATATTTGCAGTAGTAATAGGAAAGGAAGCTTTTGGAGGGACAGGAATGAATATTCTGAATCCTGCGCTAACGGCTCGTGCTTTTGCTTTCTTTGCTTATCCAACGTATATGTCTGGAAACCAGGTATGGGTAAGTGAGGCCACAACTGTAGACGGTGTTTCTGGAGAAACTATTTTAGGGACACTAGCCTCAGCAGGAAAAGGAGTGGCAGAGGTGCCTTATAGTGTAATGGATATGTTCTCGGGTGTTATTCCCGGGTCTATCGCAGAGACTTCTACAATATGTGTGCTTGCTGGTGCTTTAGTTTTAGTACTTACCAAGGTAGGAAGTTGGAGAATTATTTTAAGTGGATTTGTAGGTGCAGCTGTAATGGCCTTAATCTTTAATGCACTTCCAAATATGGGGATAGAAGGAAATGCTTTAACAAACTTTCCTTGGTATCAACATTTAATAATTGGTGGATTATCTTTTGGAATTGTGTTTATGGCAACAGATCCTGTTTCTGCAGCACAAACCTTAAGAGGAAAATGGATTTACGGGTTTTTAATTGGATTATTCGGGGTAATGATTCGTGTGTTCAATCCAGCGTATCCAGAAGGAATAATGTTGGCCATATTATTGATGAATGTTTTTGCTCCGGTAATAGATCATTATGTAATTGAAGCGAATATTAATAGACGAAAGAAAAGAGCGGTAAGCGTTTCAGGACAAATTAAAACAGCAGCTTAGTTATGGAAGAAAAACCAGTAAATAAAACGAACACCAACGGCTACACATTCATGTTTTCCATTATAATGGTGGTAGTGGTAGCAAGTGTGTTAGCTTTTACAGCTACAACACTTCAGCCAATTCAAAATGAAAATGTACGTCAGGAAAAAATGCAAAATATCCTGGCAACGGTTGGAATTGAGACCGAAAGAAGCGAAGCAGAAGAATTATATAATGAATATATAACTGAAACTATTGCTTTAAACGAAGACGGTAGCGTTGCAGAAGGAACAGATGCTTTTACCGTGGATCTTGCAAAAGAATTGAAAAAGCCAGGTGCAGAGCAATTATATCCTTTATATATAGCAAATGTTGAAGGAGCCAAATATTATATAATTCCGTTAAGAGGAAAAGGACTTTGGGATGCTATCTTCGGATATATATCTTTAAAAGATGATGTGAATACTATTAAAGGTGCTGTTTTCGATCATAAAGGAGAAACACCTGGATTGGGAGGAGAAATTACTCAAATGTGGTTTAAACAGAGTTTTGCGGATGAAAAGATCTTTGATAGTAGTGGAAATTTAATTGGAGTTTCTGTAGTTAAAGGAAACGTTGATCCAACTAATAAAGATGATAATAAAGTAGATGCTATTTCTGGAGCTACAATTACCGGGGATGGAGTTTCAGATATGATTTCTGAAAGATTACTGCGTTATCTCCCATATTTTAAAAAGCAAACGGATATTAAAGTAGCAATTCAGTAATTATGTCTATAGATACTAAAATAGCTTCTGAAGCAAAGGAAGCAAAGAAACAAGAAATGATCTTATTTCTTTCTAATACTGAAGAAAGAGAACATTTCTTATCGAAGAACAATCGTAAGTTATTAAGCGACCCCTTAGATGATAACAACCCGATTACTGTACAAGTTTTAGGTATTTGTTCGGCATTGGCAATTACGGTTCAATTAGAACCTGCAATTGTGATGGCATTAGCAGTTACTGCAGTAATGGCATTCTCTAACATGATCGTTTCTTTAATTAGAAACCTGATCCCAAATAGAATTAGAATTATCGTTCAATTGGTAATCGTTGCTTCTTTGGTGGTCTTGGTAGACCAAATACTAAAAGCTTATGCCTACGATGTAAGTAAGCAACTTTCTGTATTCGTTGGGCTTATTATTACCAACTGTATTGTAATGGGACGTTTGGAAGCATTTGCTTTAGGGAATGGAGTTTACAAATCTTTTCTTGATGGAATAGGTAACGCAGCAGGATACGGAATTATCTTGATTATTGTTGCTTTTTTCAGAGAGCTTCTAGGAAGTGGAAAATTATTCGGATTCGAAGTCCTTGGAAACAATGCAGCTGTAGCATCGGAAGCTACAGGATTGTACGCTTATGGATATGAGGATAACGGACTAATGTTATTGTCTCCAATGGCACTTATCGTGGTGGGAATCATTATCTGGGTACAACGTGCAAGAAACCGTAAATTAATAGAACAAAACTAACAGCGTTAAAGCACTATAAAATGGATTATATAAATTTATTTGTTAGAAGTATTTTCATAGAAAATATGATTTTTGCCTACTTTTTAGGAATGTGTTCCTATTTAGCAGTATCAAAAACAGTAAAAACAGCAGTTGGTCTAGGTACAGCGGTTATTTTTGTACTTGCCATCACGGTACCAATTAACTTTTTGCTGGATCAATACTTGCTGGCGCCAGGAGCTCTACAATGGATAAATCCAGAATATGCAAATGTAGATCTTAGTTTCTTAAGTTTCATAATGTTCATTGCAGTAATAGCTTCAATGGTACAATTGGTGGAAATGATAGTAGAAAAATTTGCTCCAGCTTTATATGGTGCCTTAGGGATCTTTTTACCACTTATCGCAGTAAACTGTGCTATTTTGGGTGGATCTTTATTTATGCAGCAAAAAAGCTTTACTGCGGTATCTGAGGCTATAACCTATGGTTTAGGAAGTGGAATTGGATGGTTCTTAGCAATTATTGCTATTGCAGCTATTAGAGAAAAAATTGCTTATTCAAATGTTCCTGCTCCTTTAAAAGGACTAGGGATTACCTTTATTATTACAGGGTTAATGGCAATTGGGTTTATGAGTTTTATGGGAATTGAATTATAATAAAAAGACAAAACAATGACAGTTATTATAGCAAGTGTAATTGTATTTTTAGTACTTATACTCTTATTAGTTTCCATATTACTGGGCGCTAAAGCAAAATTAGTACCTTCTGGTCCCGTTACTATTAAAGTAAATGGTGAGAAAGACATAGAAGTAGGATCTGGTGGAACTCTTTTATCCACTCTTGGTGAGCAAAAATTATTTTTACCGTCCGCCTGTGGTGGAGGTGGAACATGTATTCAGTGTAAATGTATAGTTACTGAAGGTGGTGGATCTATTCTACCAACAGAAGAACCTCATTTTACAAGAAAAGAGATCGCTCTAGGATGGAGACTTGGTTGCCAGGTTAAAGTTAAAGAAGACATGAAGATCCAGATACCGGAAGAAATTTTTGGTATTAAGAAATGGGAAGCAACGGTAATGCGTAACTATAACGTAGCATCCTTTATCAAGGAATTCGTAGTAGAGATCCCTGAGGATATGGGTTATAAAGCAGGTGGATATATTCAAATCGAGATTCCTAAATGTGAGGTGAAATTTGAAGATATGGATATTACTGCGCATCCAGATGAACATCCTGGAGAACCAGATAAATTTAAAGATGAATGGGATAAGTTTAAGCTTTGGCCTTTAGTGATGAAAAATCCTGAAACGGTAGAGCGTGCATATTCTATGGCTTCTTATCCTGCAGAAGGTCGTGAGATCATGTTGAATGTACGTGTTGCAGCACCGCCATTCGATAGAGCTAAGAACGGTTGGATGGATGTAAATCCAGGAGTAGCCTCTTCTTATATCTTTTCAAGAAAAGAAGGTGATAAAGTTGTAATTTCTGGGCCTTATGGAGAATTCTTCATAAATGAAAGTGAATCAGAAATGCTTTATGTAGGTGGTGGAGCTGGTATGGCACCAATGCGTTCTCACTTATATCATCTATTCAGAACCCTTCAAACAGGAAGAAAAGTAAGTTACTGGTATGGTGGACGTTCTAAAAGAGAATTATTCTATTCAGAACACTTTAGAGCTTTAGAAAGAGATTTTCCAAACTTTAAATTTTACTTAGCTTTATCTGAACCTATGGAAGAGGATAACTGGAAAGTAAAAGATGGAATTGATGGAGAAGGAGATGGATTTATAGGATTTATTCACCAAGTGGTAATAGATAACTATTTACAATATCACGAAACTCCTGAAGATGTCGAGTATTATTTCTGTGGACCACCTTTAATGAACAAGGCGGTAGAAAAAATGACCGAAGATCTTGGAGTTCCTCCAGAAAATGTAAGATTTGATGATTTTGGTGGATAAGCCATAATCTAGATTAAGTATATTAAAGACCGACCTATGAAAATAGTCGGTCTTTTTTTTATTAGCTATTTAGCAATAATCGTATTTTTGAATACTATGAAAGATAAATTAACAGATCAAGAACTTCATAACCTTGCAATGAATATTGTAGGCAAGCAATTGGAAGATGAGGGATATGAGTTTCTTGGAGTGAACAGCCAATTGAAACGAAATCCTCAATTTGTTGCGTTGAAAGATCAAAAATTGAATTTCGTGATCGTTAAGGCTATTCCATATCCTGTAGACCCTAAATATTATGATCCTCAATTTATGAAGGGAATCAAGGATCACGCGTTAAAGTTCAATGCTAAAACTTTTTATGCAGGAGTCGGTATTGCAAATTCCGGGGATTATGATAAACCAGTTTTAAAAGATGATGCTTACACCGTTAATTATGAAGGATTACAAGAGATTTAAATTGAAGACAATACTACCCATATTTATAAGTGCTATCCTGCTTTCTGGCTGTTCCAAAAATCAGGAGGCTCAAATATTCGTTGGGGAAGCCCTGGGAACAACCTACCAGGTGAAATTCTTTCATAAAACCGAGTTGCCACTCCAAAAGGGATTAGACTCTATTTTTGAGGTGATTAATAGATCTATGAGTACCTATCAAACAGACTCGGATATATCTAAAATAAACGCCGGAGATACTTCAATTGTAGTAGATGATAATTTCAGGGAAGTATTAAAAGCTTCAGAAAAAATATACTCTGAGAGCAGAGGCTTTTTCGATCCAACTGTTGGGAATTTAGTGAACGCCTATGGATTTGGTCCAGAAAAAAGGAATAACAGCTTAAATAGCCGCGTAATAGATTCTATGTTGCAGTATGTGGGCTTAAACAAGATCAAACTTTCCGCAGAGAATAGGATTATCAAGGATCTCCCGGGAATCTATTTGGATTTTAATGCTATTGCTAAAGGATATACAGTAGATGTGATCGCTGAATATTTAAATTCTAAAAAAGTACAGAACTATTTGGTGGAAGTAGGAGGAGAGCTTGTGGCAAAAGGGACTAATATAAAATCTGAGGAGCCATGGATAGTGGCTATTGATGATCCATTACAAACTGAAGGGAATCGTGTTTTTGAAGCTACACTGTTCTTAAAAAATAGAGGCATGGCAACTTCAGGGAATTACAGAAAATTCAGATTGGATTCCTCAACCGGTCAGCGGTATGTTCACACCATCAATCCTAAATCGGGAAAGTCTGAAAAAAGTAATTTATTAAGCGCGTCCGTTCTTGCTAAGAACTGCACTTTGGCTGATGGTTATGCAACTGCATTTATGGCTTTAGGGCTTGAACGCTCTCAAGAAATGCTATCCAGAATTGAGGATGTGGATGTGTATTTTATTTATGCGGAAGAAAATGAAGAAGTGAAAGTTTTTAGTACTTCTGGATTTAAGGACGTTTTGAGGCAAGAATAATCATCTTATTTAGTACAAACAGGAATAATTTCTCCTTTTGCTAAACGATATTTATCTATTTCTGAAGGATCTAAAGAATTAGTGTAAGCTACTTCTTGCACTTTAAAACCAATGCTTCTTAGCTTATCAAAATAATCCCGCCCATAAACCCGGACGTGATCATATTGCCCAAAGATCTTAGCTCTTTCTTTTCTAGAGGTAATAGAATTATCTTCAAAAGTAACAGCTCTGCTTAGATCTTGAGGGATCTGTAAAATCGCGGTTCCACCAGGTGCCAAAACTCTGTAAAGTTCTTGCATCGCCTTCGTATCATCAGGAATATGCTCCAAAACGTGATTACAAAGAATAAAATTGAAAGAATTATCTTTAAAAGGGAGATTGCGAATATCGGCTTTTACATCTGCTAAAGGAGAATTGAGGTCTGTAGTAGTGTACTCCAGATTTTCCATTTTCTTAAACAGCTTATGAAAAGCTTGTTCCGGGGCAAAATGCAACAATTTTATTTTTTTAGTAAACAGCCCGGTTTCATTTTTTAAATACAGCCATAATAAGCGATGACGCTCCAGGGAGAGGGTAGAAGGAGAAAGCACATTCTCTCGTTGTTGCTCATAACCATAAGGTAAAAACTTCCGAAAGGATTTACCGTCTATTGGATCTGTGTATTTTGAGCCTCTTAAACTGAAAGCTATTAACGGTCTAATTAAATAACTAGCTCTAATTAATAGGGGACGAGGAATTTTATTCAGAAAAAATTTAAATGCCTTTTGGATCATACTTCAATATCACCCCAATTTTCTCCAGATTTTATTCTGTATAACTGCATTTCTGAAACACCAAATTGCTTAGCTAGTATTCGTATTCTGGTTTTTCTATTTGGATCTAATAATTTCTTTTTCAAAACTACTGCTTGTGCATAGCTCAATTTAGAATAGGAGGTTACCTGTCTTAGCTTACGCTTCATTTTGTTCTCCTTAACGTTAGGATTGCCAAATTGATGTTTCGTCCATTCTTCTTTATTGGTCCAGGCTAAATTGGAAACATGATTTTCCTGTTTTATGTAATTTTTATGGATTACAAACAGATCGTCATCTTTCTTTTCAAGAAAACAAGCAGCGATAATTCTATGGAAATAGTAATTCTTCTTTTTTCCATTTTTTAAATTCACTACAAAAGATAGATATCCTGCAGTTCTACCACCTTTAATAAGTTCTCCTTCTGGGTTTTTAACGAAACTTATTACTCTTCCATAATTGGAAATTTTATACACAAACCTTTCCTGCCATGATTCATCATGATAGGTTACCCATTGCTCTTGTCGGAAATTCTTAACCATAAACTTTAGATCTAAATTTGTCTTCTTCGTTACTTGTAATTCCTAATGCCTCGTAGATATAATTAAAAGTAGAAAGCAACTCTGGCTTTCCATCTACCAAAGCTACATTATGCTCAAAATGTGCGCTAGGTTTATTATCTGCAGTGAGAATTGTCCAGCCATCGTTAAGCTGATTTATATTTTTTGTTCCCAGATTGATCATAGGCTCAATAGCTACAACCATTCCTTCAATAAATTTTTTACCACGTCCTCTCTTGCCATAATTTGGCATTTCGGGATCCTCATGCATGGTTTTACCCAAACCATGACCTACCAGCTCTCTAACAACTCCATAGCCATGATCTTCGCAATATTTTTGAATAGCATAACCAACATCTCCCACTCTCTTACCAGCTCTAAATTCATTGATGCCCACGTAAAGTGATTCCTTGGTTACTTGTAATAATTTTTTGGTTTCCTCTGCCACTTCTCCAATTGGAAATGTGTATGCATGGTCGCCATAAAATCCATTTTTTACGGCTCCACAATCTATAGAGATAATATCACCTTCAACTAATGGATTGTTATTTGGGATCCCGTGAACTACTTGTGCATTTGGACTCATACATAATGTATTTGGAAAGTCATACAAGCCTAAAAATCCCGGAATTGCATTTTGTTCTCTAATATACTCTTCCGCTAATTTGTCTAATTTCAAAGTGGTTACCCCTGGTTTTATTTCTGAAGCTAACATTCCCAATGTTCTGGAAACTACCAAAGCACTCTCTCGCATTAATTCAATTTCTTCTTTGGATTTGGATATAATCATAATTTCGATTTAATATAATTCAGGATACGCTTCCCTGATTTTTCTTTTTTCTTTTTATTTGTAAACTTTGCTTTCTCTGGGGAGGATGATAATTCATGATAAATTTCACCCCAACCACGAAGTCCACCAATATTCCTGTCGTCTATAAAAATGTCTGCCTGAATTTTTCTACTCAGGGATTCATCGTATAACTCTTCGGGGTAACTTTTATTTACAGCATAAAAAACAATTCCTTTTTGCTTACAGAATTCTACGGCTTCTTGTAATTCTTTACCAGACCTGTAGGTCCAAAGGATCAATAAATGCCCTTCTTTCTGCAAATGGAGTAAGGTTTCTAAAGCAAAAAGTATAGGTTTGCCTATTTTAGGATACCTGTTTTCTACTATAGTTCCATCAAAATCTACAGCAATCGTTTTGTTATTATGCATGCTGTAAAATTAAAAATATGCGTTAATAATATTCACAATATTGTAGGGATATTCGTCTTATTTATTAGTCAGCATAGGAGTTCTTATACTCTTCTCCAGAAACGATTTTAGCAAAATCTTCTTCTATAGATTCTCTTGGATATTCTACAAAACGATTTGCCTCTTTTCCGTCCTTTAAAAAGATCACGGTTGGAACTCTGTTTAAATCAAATTCTTTTTCAATATTATCTGTTGTGGTCTTTTGTCTATTCACTCCATAAAAAGTAAGATTAGACATATCATAACCAGCTTCATCTAAGATCTTGAATACTTTTGGGGTTTCTCTTCTACTATCTGGACACCAAGTTCCCATAAAAGCAATTATTTCATAATCTGAAATGTTCTTTTTAATTGTAGCCATTGCTTCAGCAGATGGATTGAATTCATCATATCCTTCATTGAACCATTTAGAAAATGCTTCTTGTTCAAGATCTGCTTTATCAAATTCTCCTACTAACATTCCTTGTTGCATATTTGATTTAGTTTTAGTCTCTACAGCCATTTCCGAAGAACTGCTTGTGGAAGACGATGTTGTATTTGTGGTAGTGGTGGCAGCAGTATTTGTTGATTTATTACTGTTTCCACAACTTGCTAAAAATGCGAATGCTAAAAGGTATAAACTAATTTTCATATTCTTGTATTTGTTTTAGATTAAAGGTTCTTGGGTCATTAGCTCTGGCTTGGTGATTCCCATCAACTTAAGGATAGTCGGTGCTATATCACCTAAATTACCATTTTTTATGGATTTTATATCATCGTCTACCAATATTACCGGCACTGGACTAATAGTATGAGATGTATTTGGCGACCCATCTGCATTCATCATTACTTCACAATTCCCGTGATCTGCAATTAACAAAATACTGTACTCATTTTCAATAGCGGTTTCTACTACCTTTTGTGCACATTCATCTACAACCTCACAAGCTTTTATTGCCGCTTCCATAATCCCGGTATGGCCTACCATATCTGGATTAGCAAAATTTAGACATATAAAATCTGTTTTTTTAGATTTTAGCTCAGGAATTATTTTATCCCGAATTTCATAAGCACTCATTTCTGGCTGTAGATCGTAGGTAGCTACCTTTGGAGAATTACACATGATGCGTGTTTCTCCCTTAAATGGTTTTTCCCTTCCACCAGAAAAGAAAAAAGTAACGTGAGGATATTTTTCTGTTTCGGCTATTCTAATTTGAGTTTTGCCCATGTATTCCAATACTTCCCCTAATGTGGTTTTAATATTCTCTTTTTTGAAGACAATATTTATATTGGTGAATTGATCATCGTATTTAGTAAGAGTTACATAATACAAAGGCATTTTATTCATAGAAAACTCAGGCATATCTTCCTGAGACAAAACCTTAGTTAATTGGCGACCTCTGTCTGTTCTAAAGTTGAAGAAAATTACAATTTCGTCATTTTTTAAAGTAGCAACTGGTTGCCCAGATTCATTTGTGAGCACAATTGGCTCAATAAATTCGTCTGTAACTCCGTTTTTATAACTTTCTGAAATTGCTTCAACAGCATTGGTGGTTTTGTGTCCTTTTCCAGAAACAATAAGATCATAGGCTTTCTTAACCCGTTCCCAACGCTTATCCCTATCCATTGCAAAGTATCTTCCAATTACTGAAGCTAATTTGCTATTTGTTTTTTCTAAATATTCCTCAATTTCAGTTATAAAATTCACTCCAGATTTTGGGTCTACATCACGGCCATCTGTAAATGCGTGTACGTATTTTTCTTTCACCCCAAATTCTTCTGCAGCGCTTAACAATCCTTTTAAATGATTGATATGCGAATGAACACCGCCATCACTTAGTAAGCCCATAAAATGTATAGGCTTATTATGCTTTACTGCATAATCAAATGCTTGCTCTAAAACGGGTTCACTTATAAGGCTATTGTTTTTAACGGCCAGATTAATCTTTGCCAGATCCTGATACACGATTCTTCCCGCACCTAAGTTCATGTGACCAACCTCACTATTCCCCATTTGGCCTTCTGGTAGCCCTACATTTATTCCATGGGTAAGCAGTTGTGCATTAGGATAGTCTTTAAAGAGACTGTCTATAAATGGAGTGTTCGCTTTTGAAATAGCAGAGACTTTTGGATCTTGAGTTATTCCCCAGCCATCCAAAATCATAAGAATTACTTTCTTGTTCATTAGTTGCTTATAAGTGGGTAAAGATATAAACTATATGTAGGCTTGTTAAAATACTCCTATTAATATTTTATTAAAACTCGAATTTTCTTTTAACTCCCTAAGACACCATTAATTTTATATCAATTTAGTGAAAAAGTACTGGTTTTGTTTGAGGCTGGAGTAGATCTTTCATTTTAAAAAATGTTAAAACTCCTAGTTGTATACTCTTTAAGTTTTCTTAATTTTTATTTCAAGTTTTATAAAATAATAATGAAATGATTTCGTTATCATACCTGTTGTGTTCTATAAAGTAAAATTTAATTATTTGAATACAAGCATATTATAAAATTTTATCGCCAAAAGGTGAATTAAATCTGATGTAAGGTATTGTATGATTTAATTTTTGTAAGTTGGCATACTATTTGGAAAATAATTAACATTCTTTTAAATCTAAATCTTTTTATGACGTATAAAATCCTAACCGTAATTACTTTCCTTACTTTTTCCTTTGCTTTTACAACTACCGAGAACCTTGAGGCGACCAACATCGCAGAAGAGCCGATTGCATTCATGGAGCCTATCGAAGTTAATCTAACTATAGAAGAAGAAATAAATAAGGCATACACAGATCTTGTTGAAAATAACAACAGTGTCCCAGACTTAGATAGTTTTAAGAACGGAATGATGGGATATTATAAATTATCTGATCAAAATGCAATTGAAAAAAATATTCTTACAATTATAGACTTCACACTTTCATCTACTAAAAAAAGAATGTGGGTTTTAGATATGACTAATAATAAAGTATTATTTAACACGGTTGTTGCGCATGGTAAAAATACGGGTAACGAGTTTGCAACCAAGTTTTCTAATAAGGTAAATTCTTTACAGAGTTCTTTGGGTTTTTACGTTACAGCAGAAACTTATTACGGTAAAAACGGATATTCCATGTTTATAGATGGAATGGAAAAGGAATTTAATTCTAAAGCCCGTGAGCGCTACGTGGTTGTTCACGGTGCCAGTTATGCAAATCCTTCTTTTGCAAGTAAATTAGGAAGACTAGGAAGAAGTTATGGCTGTCCTGCTTTGCCAACCGCTCTAAATAATGACATTATAGATGTTATAAAAAACAAGTCGGTTATCTATATTCACTCCGCAGACAAAACTTATTTAAAGAATTCTAGAATGATTAAGGCTTAGAAACCTTATTTAATTCTTCTATGATCTTTTCGTCGTAGTTGTAGATGTCTTCTGTAAATCTAGGCTTCCCATTTTCTATCCAAGCAGTCCAATATAAATGATGAACTGTCACTCTTTGATCCATCTGAACTTGTTTTAGCTTACCTTTTTCGAGGATCTCATTAATTTTTCCTGAATTATAATCTGACTGATCACTTAAAAGATATTCAACAAGTTCCATTACATTCTCTACTCTAATACAACCAGAACTTTGTGCTCTGGAGTTACGTGCAAAAAGTGATTTTGAAGGCGTGTCGTGTAAATAGATCAAATGTTTGTTGGGATATATAATTTTCACCTTCCCCAGTGGGTTAGAACTTCCCGGTTTTTGCCTATATGTATAGGATCTTACTTTGTTGCTATTCCAATCCACTTCATTTGGGTTTAATAATTCTCCATTGGAACTATAGATATCTATATTTTTTCGTTTAAGATAACTCGAGTCTTTTCTCACTCCCGGAATTACGTCTTTATTTTTTATAGTAGGAGGGATCGTCCAATTGGGATTAAAAACTATATATTCTATTTCATCTGAAAAAATCGGTGTTTTTCTAAGGTCGGTACCCACCATTATTTTATGACTACTTATAATCTTATTATCCTTTATTACCTCTAAATGATAATTGGCAATATTCACAAGGATATAATGTTCTCCTAAATCCCTAGGATACCAGCGCCAACGTTCCAGATTTGCCAAAACCTGATTGTAACGGGCTTTATAATCTATATTCAGTAATTTTATGGTGCTATTCCCCACGATCCCATCAGATAACAAACCATTTTCAAGCTGAATTTGCTTAATAGCATCTTGCACTGGTTGTGAATAATCATTAGTAAATGGATCTATATCTTTTAAATAACCCAAAACCATTAATCTGAATTTGATCTTTTGTAATCGGGCATCTTGCATTCCAGGCTTTATCATTTCTCCACCATCAATCTCCTTAAATTCAACGGAGTCTTTTAGCTTCTCTTTATACTCTTTTAAAGAGACTATGAGCTGACTATAAACAGGATTATTTGGTCTTAGCTCATTAAACGCAATTTCTAGATCATTTTTAGCAAGCGCATTATTAAGAAGAACACTAAGATTCGCTCGATTTTTTGGAAGATCAAAGATCTCATGAATTTTTTGTGGATTTGTTTTACCATTTAGCAAGTGACTACTAAATTTAAAAAAAGCATCAGTAAGTAAAATGTCATACCTGCTCTTTTCATTATTGTTTTGGGAGTTCAGACTACCTTCTATGGCTTCAATTTCGTTACCATGATAATCTTTAAAATAAAGACCTTCAGCTTCAGCATTTTTTAGGGTTTCAATAAAACCTTCCCGTAATTTATTATTACTCCATGTGGGTAGATATTCTTTTTTCTCATAGAATTTCTTTACAGAGTCACTTAAAAATAATTCATCTGATTTAGGGCTAGAGAGAATTTTTGAAATTGAATTTTTAGTCCCAAGAGTAGTTTCCTCAGAAGGTTCTTCGGATTGGTTCAGATCAGTAGCGTCTTCGTTCTTATTTTTACAACTAAAGATTCCAAGCAAAAGCAGTATGCCTATAAGGAATACTTTTTTAGTAACCAGATCTAGGGTTTTTAGTGAATTCATACTTCTATTTATTCTTGCTTTCAAAATGTTTGAACATTACAATATGTTCACAAACACCAGGTACTTCAAATTTCTGTCCAAAACTTTCGTAGCCATGTTTTTTATAGAAATCTATGGCATTAACTCGGGCATTAAACCATAAAAACGGATCGTGACCTTCTTGTTTTATTTTAGATTCTCCTTCTTTTAAAAGTAAGCTGCCTAAACCTTGTCCTTTATATTTGTATAAAATTGCCATTCCTCTAAGTTGAAACTGGGAAATAGGATCAAAAAAAGGGTTGCTGTTTTTCATAAAACTAGCAACCCCAATTAAATTTTCATCCTTATATAGGCCTAAGTGAAATGTTCCTTTGGAATCATCTCCAGCGAAATAGCATTCTGTAACAGGTCTTCCCGGTCTCAAAACGTCATTTCTCACTGTATAGGTAGCGCTAGCAGAAATTAATCGGATAGTGTAAGTAGCGCTCATGTTAAAGAATTAACTTGCTAAGACGTCTCTGTATTCTTTATGTTCATCGAATTTAACTTCAGCAAAAGGACAAAGAGGATCAATTTTATAGTTTTTCTCTCTAGCATATTCTACGCTTCTTTTTAAAAGCATAGATGCCAAGCCCTTTCCTTCCAATTCAGATCTTGTTTCAGTATGATCTATTACTAAAACCCCATTGTCTTGCTTTGTGTAGGTGAGTTCGGAAGTTATTCCTTTATCATCCTCCATGTAGAACATACCTCTAGTGTCGTTCTCTTTGTGTTTTATTTCCTGACTCATAGTTTAAGGTTTAAATACGCCATCTACAATCCCATAAGCAATAGATTCATCTGCATCCATCCAGTGATCACGGTTAAAATCTTTCTTTACTTTTTCTATCTTCTGACCACAATTTTCAGCAAGGATTTCCGCACTGATTTCTTTTATTTTTAAAATTTCTGCAGCTTGAATTTCGATATTAGAGGCCTGTCCACGAGCGCCACCGCTTGGTTGGTGGATCATTACTTTTGCTAATGGCTGAATGAATCTTTTTCCTTTGGTTCCTCCAGAAAGTAAAATTGATCCCATAGATGCTGCTAATCCACTACAAATGGTTGAAATTGGACTCCTAAGCGATTTCATAGTATCATAAACTGCAAAGCCATCGGTAACGAAACCTCCAGGACTATTTATAAATAATTGGATTTCTTTATCTGAAATGGCATCTAAGTAAAGTAACCTATCTATCACGTGCTTAGCAGACTTACCATCTACTTGTCCCCACATAAATATCTTTCGTTGCTCTATGAATTTTTCGTCTATAAGGTCTTGGATTTTTCCAGGTTTATTTTTCATGAGTATTTTATTCTGATTTTTAATTCTAGCTAAAATTATGACTAATTTCGCAGAAAACCGTAGGATGGAATTATCAATTAACAAGATTTTAAAGAAAGATTTGGATTTGGTTGTTCCACTTATTATGGAATTGTCTGAATATCAAACAGAAGAATCATTATTGAAATCCAGAATGCATGAAATGTTAGAGCAAAATTATGAGTGCTTTGCCATTTATTTAAATGAAGAAGTTATAGGAACTTTTGGTCTTTGGTTCATGACTCGTCATTATGCCGGGAAATCTTGTGAAGCTGATCACGTTTTTATTAAGACGGAATACCAAAACAGAGGTTTTGGAAAAGAAATATTTGAATATATTTTTGATTACGCAAAAGGGAAAGGTTGTGAGATGCAAGAGTTAAATGCTTATGTCCAGAACTTTAAGTCTCATAAATTTTATATGAATTTGGGCTATGTAATTAAGGGCTATCATTTTTTAAAAAAGCTGTAATTTTTTTTGGAAGTTGAAAAGTTTAAGGATTATATTTGCACTGTCTTGCGAAAGTAGCTCAGTTGGTAGAGCGTCAGCCTTCCAAGCTGAATGTCGCCGGTTCGAACCCGGTCTTTCGCTCTAAAACCTTCCTTGCATAGGAAGGTTTTTTTATTTAAAACTAGATTAAATTTAGAGTAGATATATAGGGTGAGAAGGGATCATGACTAATTGTTGTGTTTATGCAAAAATTGTGGTTAATCTGTAGAGGAAGAATTCTACATTTTTTACTCCTCTGAACTGTGCTCTAAAGGCTTTTATTTTTGCGTTGAATGATTCTGCTGA
>NZ_VORY01000001.1 GCF_007997295.1 Gillisia hiemivivida
TATAAAAGGATAAGGTCCTATCTATCGGTCGATATATCTTATGATTATCTAGCCATCGGTTGACTCTTACCCCCTTTCACTTATATCTGTAAAACTAGAAATTTATTCCAAATGCAAACATAGGAGCCATCGGGATGCATCGAATTTTTAAAAGTATTTTCCAGTTCATACATCTTATGTTTGCCCCGAGGTTCTTGATTAAGGTCGGAGATACAAAGTATTTCCGACTTTATTATTTATAAAAATCCAATAGTAAAATATGTTGAAATTAAAAACGCCTCTTTTGATAAAACTGAAAACCAGGTTTTAAAAAAATCTAAATCATAAGTACCTTTTATACTCCTTATAGAAACATAAAAAATTATCTTAAAGTTACTTGATGTATATGGCGGAGGTCCTTTGAAAACAGTATCCGCCAATAATAAGCCATTTCCATTTTATGGGAAGAGGCCTTTTTTGGTTTTAGAAGCTCTTTCGGTTCCTTAAAATTTTGAGATTGCCTATTTAACATGTTTTGCTGATTCCTCCTTATCGGAATAGCGTTTGTAGGAAATTTATTACGTCTATTTTCGATTAGATTTACTCATTTGCAAATAAATATGTTAAAAGTATTAGATTTTACAGTTCTGAGTTAGGCAGATTATATATTTTTTATATTTTCCCCTATGATATAATTAATTGTTATAATAATGTAATTAATTATTGAAAAAATAATTTCTAATGACCTACCATCAGAAAATTTTTAAAAACATGCCTTTTCCTTGCCTCTTATTTGAGAGAAGAGAGGGGGATTTTGTTATTAAAGAGCCGAATACTCAATTCTGTAAGATTACAAATAGTAATGAAGAAGAATTAAAAGGGAAATTAATTGAAGAAGTTTTTCCTCAAAATTCATTTTCATTAGGCTTAAATGAACTCGTCGAATCTTTTAAGATCGCATTTACAAGTCAGGAGCCCCACAAAATAGATGTTCTTAGATATGATCTCTATGATAAGCAAAATGATAGTTACCAAGAGAAGTACTGGGAGATTGAGAATATACCTTTACTAGATGAAAACTTTGAAAGCGAATATATTTTAAATGTGGTTAAAGATATAACATTTGAAGTTTTAGAGAGTGAGCGGTGCGATGTTCTGCAGTATAATCTTGATACCAAAACTGAAAACCACGAAGAATTTATTGAACGAATCACTGATGGCCTTTTTTCTTTAGACCTGGAAGGGAATTTTGTGAGTCTCAATAAGGGCTTTATCGATATTGCAGAAATTCCTGAGTCCGAATTGTTGAAAATGAATTTTCTGCCATTTTGCGGTCAGGACCATCGTGAAATCATCGTTAAAAAGTTTAATGTAGCTATCGGTGGAAAAAATCAAAAATTTGAGGCAAATTTTATTTCGGGAAAGGGAAGAAATATGGTCCTTGAAATTTCACTTGTTCCCTTAAAAAATGACGGGAGAATAACTGGCTTATATGGTATTGCAAAAGATATTAGCAGGTTAAAAGAATCTGAAAATGCTTTATTACAAAGTGAAAGAAAATTTAAGGCACTGGTTCAACAAGGTTCAGATCTTATTGGAATACTTGATTTAGAGGGAAAATATAAATTTGTTAGCGAAACTTCATATCCTGTCCTGGGTTTTACCCAAGAGGAACTTATTGGTAAAACGGCTTTTGATTTTATTCATCCCGGGGATAAAGAAAGGGTAATCAACCAATTTTCAGAATTGGAGTTGAAAAAACAAATTGAAATCCAACCTTTTCGTTTCAAAAGTGCTAAAGGAGAGTGGAGATGGATCGAAACAAAAGCAACCAACCTTGCAAACGATCCAAGCGTTGATGGTATTGTGACAAATTCAAGAGATGTAACAGAACATATAAATTCTCAAAAAGCAATTAAAGAAAGTGAAGAACGATATCGCTCTTTTTTTGAAAATAGTATAGATGCGGTTATGGTAACCATTCCAGATGGTAGCATATTAGCCGCTAACCCCAGTGCATGTAAAATGTTTCAAAGAACTGAAGAGGAACTTTGTTTGTTGGGGAGATCAGCAGTAACTGATCCTATGGACCCACGACTGGCAGAAGCTCTTAAATTGAGAAGAGAAACCGGCACCGCTAGTATGGAGCTTACTTTTGTTCGGAAAGATGGTTCCAAATTCCCCGGTGAAATTACTTCCTCTATTTTTAAAGATGCTAATGGCAATCCACGTAGTTCATTGATATTAAGGGATGTTACAGAAAGGAAGCTAACAGAAAATAATCTGCTGAAATTAAATAAAGAGCTTAAAAATTATACTAAAGAACTGTTTGCTGCCAATGAAGGTTTAGAGCAATTTTCCTATATAGTTTCTCATAACCTAAGGGCTCCCATTGCAAATATTATAGGTGTTGCAGATTTGTTAGAAAAAAGTAATCAGCCTGAAGAGATTCGGAAACAATTACTTAAAGAGATCTTCAATAATATTGGTCGTTTAGATAATGTAATGCAGGATTTGAATGAAACTTTAAAACTCAACGCTGAATTGTCAAAAAAGCGGGAGTCCGTAAATTTAGAAAGCTTAACACAAAACATTATAGCTTCAAATCAGAATTTAATAGATAAAGAGAATGTTAGTATTATAACTGATTTTGGTGCAATTGATAAGGTTTACACCGTAAAAAGCTACCTCTATAATGCCTTTTTTAATCTTATTTCCAACAGTATTAAATATCGAAAACCTGAGGTTTCTCCAGTAATCGAAATAAAAACTGAGCGTCTAGACGATCAAGTAATCATTCATTTTAAGGATAATGGTTTAGGAATAGATCTGGAGAAAAAAAGAGATCAAATTTTTGGTTTTTATAAGCGTTTTCATAACCATGTAGAGGGGAGAGGTCTGGGATTATTTATGGTTAAATCACAGCTAGTAATGCTCGGAGGTCAAATTAAAGTAAAGAGTTCATTAGGCCATGGAACAGAATTTACAATCTACTTACAATATAATAATTAAAGCTATGGATACTTTTAATTACATGGTAGTTGATGATGATCGCACCAATAATTTGATTTGCCAATTGATGATTCAAAAGTTTGATGCGAGTGCAGAAATTAAATTATTCTTAAAGCCGGAGGAAGGCCTAGAATATATTGAAAATTATGTGGATAAACCCACAGTGCTTTTCTTGGATGTAAATATGCCTACAATGTCAGGCTGGGAATTTCTGGATCAATTTTTAGAATTTAAACCTGAAGTTAAAGAGAAGCTTCATATTTATATACTCACTTCGGCTATTCAGAGTTTTGAAAAAGAAAAAGAAACATATCCATTCGTTAAAAAAATTTTGTCAAAACCTCTTAAAAAGGAGTATTTAATAGAGATGAAAAATTCATTTGAAAACAAGTATAATCTAAGTTGAACACTATTTAAATCATTGATGTCTAGCCCTAAATAATTGCCAGCTGATGTCTCAATTACTCAATTATCCTTTTAATTTTTACCACTGTGAAACATATAGAGCCAAAATGTTTTATTGATAATCCTTTACAAGATTGTTCCACTCCATAGTTTTTAAAGTGGCGATAAGTACCGGGTTGATTTTTTCCACAAGACCCGATCTTTTTGGAAAACTGTAACTGTAATAATCTCTTTTCAATGTTTTCTGAAGTACTTCAAGTTCACCATTTAAATTTCTCCTGTCGATCTCATATTTTAATATTGGCTGGTCATAAACAAATAAAGCAGATTTCTTTTCCTGAATTTTTTGAATACCCTCCCGTTCATTGACTACTTCTTCACTTCTTATGTTGTATTGATCAAGAAGCTCCTGGGCACTTGATCCGGCTACTGAAATAACTTCAAAATTATCCAAGTCATGAATGGAGTTTATCTCGTCAGATATATTTTGAACAGTAAGAGAAGATGCAATTCCCGCAGTTAAACTGGAGATCATAATTATAGCCATAAACATCCAGATTAATCCAATGAACCGCCCTCCAAAGGTTTTAGGAGATTTATCCCCGTAACCAACGGTGGTCATAGTTACAGCACTCCACCAAAATCCTTGGAAAACTCCTTTCAATCCACTTCCAAATTCTTCTTTATTCTTTTTCCTTTCAAAAAGCCATACAAGAAAACCGAAAAGAAGGATCACACCCAACAGGATAAGGATGGCAGATATAAAGTTCCAGCTAATTATATTGGCCAGATAAGACCAGATCATAGTTTCACTTTTTTTTGCGATGCCTGTATAGGAAATAAAATATGGCTGGGAAAAATCCAGTCGTTTCATTCTTGAATTTGTCACCGTTACCGGGTTGATACTTAAATCTACCTCATTATTTTCAACGGCCTCCATTAAACTTACAAGGGAAGGATACGTTTTATACTCATATTCCAACTCTAGAGATTCATTAACAAGTTCCCATGAGGAAATACTCAGTCCAGAAAATTCACCGCCCTCCTCTACTATAAAAGGAGGAGTTTCCGTAATACCTATAACAAGTTTTTTATTTGTACCCGGTGCTGTTAAAGAATCTGATGTTACCTGTGCGCTCCCTATTTCTGAAAAAAAGAAGATATTAATTAGAAATACGGCAATAATAGATTTCATGTTCCTGGTTTTGGTGAACTCCCAAAATAAGAATTTTTTTTCGGCTGAAGCGAATGAAAAAAGTACTTTGCCAGATTTACCATGGCAACCACCGAGCAATGATAGATTAAAACAAAATTATGTCCTTCAGCAAATTGTGTAAATTTAATACAACTTTATATTTTTCAATTTCTACAAACAACCTAATGCATTACCTTTGTTTGTAATAATTTTTCAGAAAATGGAAGAAGAAAAAAAAGATATTTATCAAACTGCCGAAGTGATCTTGATGATCATTAAATATGAAGGTGAGATTGAAGATGTTATTGAATATCCCTTAGAATTTGAAGCCGCTTACAAGGAGTTGCTAGAATACAAGATCATAAAAAAAGGAGAGGAGAAATACCTGCCAGACCTTAATTTCAATAAAGCTCACGAACTGGGCTTCAGTAAATATGTTGAAACGATTAACAAACCATCAAAATTTAAACAATACATCACCAGCAAACCAGCCCTAGGCGTATTAGCCGGTGCTGTTTTGGTCACTGCCGGTTACCTGATGCGGACTGAAAAAAAGTATAACTGATCAAGAAAATCGAGTCAAGCCTAAATATTACTTCGGAAACATAAAATTTTGAATCTGCCTTGTTGTGATTTCAGGATTTGCGCCATTACTTCCGGCAACAAGGGCTCCCATAGCACAAGCAAAATCCAGTGCGGTTTGAGGGTTCTCTTTTTGAAGTAATTTTGCGGTTAATGAGGCAAGGAAGGAATCTCCGGCACCAACAGTGTCTTTCACTTTAATTTTATATCCACTATTATAATACCATTTTTCCTTATGAAAAAGTACAGCTCCGTGATTTCCTTTGGTGACACAAATTGTATTTGGCAGAAAGGTTTTGGCTATAAACTTTATATTCTGCTCCAGGGAATTGAATTTCGAACCCATCATTTCTGAAATTTCAAATAATTCATCATCATTGAATTTTACGAAATTTGAAAATCGCAGTAGATGTTCAAGCACCTCTTTTTTATAATGTGGCGGACGTAAGTTGATATCGAAGACTTTATAGGTTGCCGTCCTTAGTAACTCGAATAAGGTATTCCTGCTAATTTCATCTCTGCAAACCAGACTTCCGAAGATGAATACATCCGATTTTTTGGTGATGTCCTCTATGATATTTGAAACTTCAATTTTATCCCAGGCCGCCGGATGTTTGATCTCGTAAGATGCAGAACGTTTCTCATTTAAAATTACCTGAACCTCCCCGGTGGGATAGTTGGAAGTACTGGAAACCGCATCTACAGATATCCCTGAATTTTTTAAATAATCACGGATTTCTTCGCCGTTTTTATCCGCTCCAATCTGACTTATAACTGAGGTTTCAATACCCAAAGAATTCATCCTAAAGGCGACATTCAAAGGAGCACCACCAATTTTTTTATGATTTGGAAATACATCCCATAAAACTTCCCCAAAGCAAACGGCTTTAATTTTTTCCATCTGCATTCTTATTTCCAAAATTAAAATGGCTTATCTCTATATTTTTCAGTTCAAAATCCCCTTCGGCTTTTACAGAAAATGAGGTGTAGGGTTTTTTAGGAAAGAAAATCTCGGTCATTAAAGTTTCTCCTTTATCATAAAACAATTCAATGGAAGTCCTGTCCAGTATCATTAGCACAGATAAAGTATCCGATGAGGAGGTGCGGGGGCCATAGGAAATAGTTCCTGCAAATTCATCATTGAAATCTATGATTCCTGACTCTTCCCTGTTGATATAAAATTGTTTTTTAGAATGCTTATATCCAAATTTTAAATTTTCTCCTTCTGCATTACTTAAACTGAATTCATAGTTCGTTTGCTTCAGATTGGGAATTTCAAATTTTATTTCGGCCCTGGTAAGGTCTTTTTCTGCCTCAGAAGCAATTTCAGCCGAATTTTTTACCATAAGTTGATTCTTCTGAAATAGGGTTTCCTTGTAGGTATCGAGTTCTTTTACCGGCATAGAAAATATCCTGTAGGTATCACCCACTTTTTTCAGGCTGAGTTCTCTTGCAACTGTCATTGCGCTTCTCCAGGTTTCAGTAGGGACTTCTTGTGCATATAGCCAGTTGGACATCCAGCCCATAAATAAATTTCGCCCGTCACTATCGGGAATATTCGACCAGGTTACGCCGGCATAATTATCTTTTCCATAATCTATCCAGTGATCATGTTTTTCAGGAAGGTTTTCCATAGAAGGATCCACCTTAAACTCCTTTCCATTAAAATCCCCAACGAAATATTGAGTCCCGGAACCGCCATTAAATCCACCGGGATTGAGGCTTTGAATGAGCACCCATTTAATTTCTTCAGAATTCTCCACCTTCATTGGAAAAAAGTCCGGACATTCCCAAACTCCGTCGTGAGCTCCGGTTTCTTCTCCAAAATCTGAAAGCAGTTCCCAGTCTTTTAAATTTGGTGATCCATAAAACAGGCTTCTATCTACAGTAGCCAAAGCCATAAGCCATTGTTGATTTTGTTCATCCCATATCACCTTAGGATCGCGAAAATCTTTTATATCCGGATTGGCTATTACAGGATTAGCTTCATATTTGGTCCAGGTTTTTCCTTCGTCCAGGCTGTATGCAATTGCCTGAGACTGATAATCTATCCTACCCTCTGCTTCCCCTTTTGGGTCGTGGTAGGTGAATATTGCAACAACTGGCGGGGTAGTTCCATCTCCAAAACCCGAGGTGTTATCAACATCTACTACAGCACTTCCGGAAAAAATATAGCCAAGTTCATCCGGTTCCAATGCGATAGGCAGTTCCTCCCAAGTCACCATATCTTTACTCGTTGCATGTCCCCAATGCATGGGGCCCCAAACATTCCCTTCAGGATAATATTGAAAGAATAAATGATAAGTACCATTTAGGTAGAACATTCCGTTAGGATCATTCATCCAGTTTTCCTGAGGCGTAAAATGGAAATTGGGACGAAAGATCTCATCTGCGGCTACCTCAGCAACTTCCAGTTCTTCGGAATCCTGCTTTTCATTATTCTTACAAGAAGAAAGGCTCAATATGCCAAATATTGCAAGACTGAGTATTGTTTTGGTTTTTTTCATTTCTGAATTTTTAATCCCTCATTGAAGGTTTAATTCCCCCGAGGTTCTTGATTTATTTAAAAGATAATTCTTCGCTGAGTTGCTCCAGGGATTTCCCTTTGGTTTCTGGCATTATAAATAGGACGAACAATAACTGAAGGAACATCATAAAAGTGAAAAATGCAAATACATAACCTGCTCCTATCGTAGAAAAAAGATAGGGGATCATAGCTGGAATAATAGCAGCCAGAACCCAATGAGTGGAAGCACCGAAAGATTGACCTGAAGCTCTTAAATGGTTTGGAAAAACTTCAGATATAAACACCCAAATTACGGCTCCCTGGCCTATGGCATGGGAAGCAATAAACAGGAATAGGAATATAGGGATCCATAATCCGCCCCAATTAAGAAAAAATGCAGCTGCTACCAGGCCTAAGGAAATAATGTATCCAATGGAGCCAAAGAGCATCAGTTGTTTTCTACCGAGTCTGTCAATAAGAAAAACCCCCAGTAACGTGAAGAGCAAATTTACTACTCCAATTCCAATGCTGCTTAAAAGTGCTGTACTTACTCCCAAACCTGCCTCTTCAAATATTCGGGGAGCATAATAAAGGAATGCGTTTATTCCTGATAACTGATTAAAGAATGCGATAAGGAAGGCCAGCAGAAGTGGGAACCTGTATTTTCGCATAAAGATATTTTCCCCTGATAATTCCACTTCCGATTGTGCCTTAATTTCCACCATCTTTTGCTTCACATCATCTTCAGGATTGATGATGTGAAGCACTTTTTCGGCCTCTTCATACTTTTTCTTAGAGATTAACCAGCGGGGACTTCTGGGCACAAAAAACACAAAAATAGTATAGAAAACAGCGGGGATCGCTTCAACACCCAACATCCATCTCCAGGGTTCTGCCCCGGTATTTCTAAGAAGATAGTTCGATAAAAATGCGATCAAAATCCCTAAAACGATATTGAATTGATAAAGGGAAACCAAACGGCCCCGGTCTTTTGCAGGGGCGATCTCTGAAACATAGGTAGGTGCGGCAATTGTGGAAACTCCTACTCCTACACCACCCAAAAATCTAAAAATCGCGAAGGTTACGGGGTCATTTGCAAATGCCGATCCCACGGCAGAAATCACATAAAAGATTCCAATCCAGATCAGGGTGGTTCTTCTACCTAAGCGGTTGGTGGGGATACCACCAAAAATTGCTCCCGCCACGGTTCCCCATAACGCCATGGTCATAACCACGATTCCATGATAAGCATCAGAGGTTCCCCAAAGTTCCTGTAATTGCTTGTCTGCACCTGAAATTACAACGGTATCAAAACCAAATAAAAAGCCGGCCATAGCGGCGGTTATAGACCATACCAAAATCTTATTCATATGTATATGTTTATTGTTTTTTAATCCCTCATTGGGGATTAATTCACCTTCTCTCTAGCTATCGGGAGCAATTCGCATATCTTCAGCAGTGCTTGTATCGTATTCACTTGATGCTCATTTCATAAGTGGTTATTTTTAGGTTATATGAAATTAGCATAACTCGATTGAGACTAGCAAAGAAATTCATGTTAAGTTGATCTTATATAGAGGATTTAGGAGAGTGTTCAGCTGTTCATCAGAAATAAATAACTGGTATCCATATTTAAATCTACGTAAATTTAAAATAATAGTTGAGACCTATCATAAGACTTCATAGAACTTATAAAACATAATTTCCTGCTAAAATTTGTTAATTGTAGTGCCTTGGAAAAATGCGATTGAAATTGAAGTGGAAGATCTTAATTCAAAAACCGATTCCTATCCCGAAATAAATATTATTTTTTATCCTATGGATGGTAAAAACTTCCTAGTTGGATGTATCTCTTGAAAAGGACAAAAATGATATGGGTTTGTTCCCGACCACATATATCAAAAATGCCGCTCAAATTTTTAAAAATATGGGATACCGATTATATAAGTTTTCATTGTCGTCCGACAAAAAATATAAGATCGCTGCGCTGCTAGATTCAAGACGTAAGACTTTATTCCAACTAATTGAAAATCAATATTTTAATCTGTATAAATTTTTGAAAAAGGAAAAAATAATTCTGTGTTCCAATAGCAAGCTTCTAAACATTGAAAACAGTCTTAATCCCCGTTACTTCTAGCCTCACCGAAATCCAGAATTTTTTTACCGGACAATACTAATAAGTTTTATATTATTCTGTTAGACTACGCTCAGAAAGATGAAAATTAAGCGGAAGGGATTAACAATTTAAGTTTGTATTTATAAGGAATTCTCTACTTTATCTTTGACTATTGGCCCTAGAACATCCCAAACATTCTCTGCCAGAATCTTTTGTCCTTCCGCTGTGGGATGAATTCCATCTGACTGGTTAAGTTCAGGGTTTCCACCCACGTCTTCAAGTAAGAACGGAACCAGATAAACATCATTTTTTTCAGCAAGTTCGGGAAAAATGTTTCTGAAGCCTGAAGCATATTCCTGCCCCATATTTGGAGGGATTTGCATTCCTGTGAGAATTATTTTTGTTTGAGAATTTTTTGCTTGAACTGTGTTGATAATTGCCTGTAAATTATTCCGGGTCTCCTCCAGCGGAACTCCCCGTAACCCATCATTTGCACCTAATTCCAGCACGAAAATAGCTACATCCTGATTTAGTACCCAATTGATCCTGTTTCTTCCAGCAGCTGTGGTTTCCCCGCTTAAACCTGCATTTACAACTTCATATTCCAGACCCAAGGAATCGATCTTTTCCTGAATTATTGCAGGAAAGGCATCTTCCGGATCAAGGCCCATTCCGGCTGTAAGACTGTTACCAAAGAATAAGATAATTCCATTTTCTTCAGAAGTTTCCTCACCAGAAACCTGCTCTTCCACAACAACTTCTTTGTCCTTTTTTGCTGTTTCACCACAAGAAGTTAACAGAAGGAAAGCAAACAAAACATAAAATATCGACAAGTTTCTCATAGCAAAGGTTTTAAATCAAAATCATTTCTTTATTTTGTTTTATCCGAATTAAAAATTACAAAATCTAAAGATGGCAAAGATATTAAACGTTCACAACTTAGATAAGACCTATTCCAGCGGATCTAAAAAACTGACCGTGCTGCAGGATATCAGCCTCAGCATTGAAGAAAGTGAAACTTTTGCCATTGTTGGACCTTCCGGAAGCGGAAAAACAACTCTTCTTGGGTTATGTGCAGGACTTGACAGGCCCAATTCCGGATCTATAGAATTGTGCGGAACAGAAATTGAAAGGCTTACTGAAGACGAAAGGGCAGTCCTACGAAATAAAAATGTAGGCTTTGTTTTTCAGGATTTTCAACTCCTTCCAACACTTACGGCTTTAGAAAACGTAGCTGTCCCTTTGGAACTTCAGGGATCTAAAAATGCTTCCAAAATAAGCCGGGAACTACTTGAAAAAGTTGGATTAGGGGACCGATTTCATCATTATCCAAGTCAACTTTCAGGAGGGGAACAACAGCGGGTTGCTGTGGCAAGGGCTTTTTCCAATGAACCTTCAATTCTTTTTGCAGATGAGCCTACAGGAAATCTGGATGCTGAAACCGGAGAAAAAGTTATTGACCTTTTGTTTAACTTAAATAAAGAATCAGGTACAACTTTGGTAATAGTAACCCACGATCTTGAGCTGGCACAAAAAACACAACGCATTCTTAGGCTTAAAGGTGGAAGAATCATTGAAAACCCAATATCCGCATCCTGATGAATAGCGACAAAGTCACCACATCCTCGCGGGCCAATTTTGGGTGGATCTTAAAAATGGCCTGGAGAGACGGGAAAGCCAGCGGGAGCAAACTGATCCTTTTTATGGCGTCCATTGTTTTGGGGATCGCTGCGGTAGTTTCCATTCAATCCTTCGGTCAAAACCTTAAAGAAAACATTCAGCTACAATCTAAATCCTTGATGGGTGCCGATTTTACTATTGACAGTGATAAACCTGTTAATGAGAGGGTGCAGGGAATTATAGATTCTCTTGGCGGTGCAGGCGCCCGGGAAATAAATTTTGCTTCCATGGCAGCTTTTCCTTCCACCCAAGCTACAAAATTGGTACAGGTAAGAGGCATTGAAGGGAATTTCCCTTTTTATGGAGAACTGGAAACAGAACCTGCTACTGCTGCCAATAAATATCAACAAAAAGGAGCCGCTCTTGTAGATGCAACTCTTATGCTGCAACTGGGGCTGAAGACCGGTGACAGGATTAAAATTGGTGAAATAAGCATCCCCATAGCAGGAACCCTTATATCTGTTCCCGGAAGCACTTCGATTTTCAGTTCTATCGCGCCACCGGTATTAATGCCTTATGAACTTATTGAAAAAACAGGACTGGTGCAAACCGGAAGCAGAATAGGTTATGACTATTATTTTGTAGCAGATCCCGGGACTAGCATGGAAAAACTGGAGAACAGCCTGGAGGATGTTCTAGACATTAACGATGCCGATCTGGACACCCATACTTCTACAAGTGAACGTTTAGGCCGCAGGTATGAAAATTTTGGAAAGTTCCTCAATCTTGTCGCCTTCATCGCTTTGCTTTTGGGATGTGTAGGAATAGCAAGTGCTATAAGTATCTATATAAAAGGAAAACTACGTGCAGTTGCAGTTTTAAAATGTATTGGAGCTTCCCGGAGACAAACTTTCCTCATTTATCTCACTCAAATTGCTTTTATGGGATTGCTGGGAGGAATAATAGGAACGGCCGCAGGTATTTTACTTCAGCAACTATTCCCATTATTCTTAGGAGATTTATTGCCCGTAGATGTGCAAATGAGCTTTTCACCACGTGTAATTTTAATGGGTGTTTTACTTGGGGTTTTTATGTCTGTTTTATTTGCACTCTATCCATTGATGGGAACTTTGTATGTTTCCCCACTTCAGGCTTTGAGGGTTCAAGGTGAAGGGAAAGAAAATTCAGGAAAAGCAGGAATTTTGGTTTTAGCAGGGATATTCATTTTTATCCTTCTTTTCTCTTATTGGCTTCTGGAAGACTGGAGATATTCCCTTGCATTTGTGGCAGGAATTGTTATAACCTTTTCTATACTTTCAGGAATAGCCAAATTGTTTATGAAAGCTATTAAAAAATACTTTCCATCCTCCTGGGGTTTTCCTGCACGACAGAGCTTATTAAATCTCTTCCGCCCGCAAAATCAAACGCTCACTTTAATCCTTTCTATTGGGGTAGGAACTTTTCTTATAAGTACCTTATATTTTACAAAAGATGTATTGCTCGCACAAGCCTCAATTGAAGCTCAAACTGACAGTCCCAATATGATCCTGCTCGATGTACAAACAGGGCAGCAGGAAGAAGTGGCCCAAACTATTTCAGGAAGTAATCTGCCAGTAATAAATAATATTCCAATAGTCACTATGCGGGTTAACAGCATCAGAGGAAAACCAGTTAACGAGATCGAAAAGGATTCAAGTTCCGGGGTGAATAATTGGATTTTGAACCATGAGTTCCGGGTGACTTACAGGGATTCTATCATTGCTTCGGAAACTATCGAACAGGGAGAATGGGTTTCTGATATTGGGGACACAGAGCTTGTACCTATATCCATTAGTGACAATTTTGCTGAAGATGCAAAAGTTTCCGTGGGTGATAGATTAACTTTTAACGTTCAGGGAGTGCTTTTAAATACCGTTGTAGGAAGCGTAAGAACCGTTGACTGGAGCCGGATGCAGATGAATTTTTCTATTGTTTTTCCTGAGGGGGTTTTGGAAGATGCACCACAATTCCGTGTATTGACAACACTGGTTACCGACGAGGAATCTTCAGCACGACTACAACAGGAACTGGTAAGTAAATTTCCTAATGTTTCTATAATAGATCTCAGGCAGGTTTTAACTGTTATTGAAGGACTTCTTGCCAAGATCTCCTGGCTTATCAATTTTATGGCCTTTTTCAGTATTCTAACCGGAATCATCGTCCTTCTTGGTGCTGTACGCACAAGTAAATATCAAAGGATCAAAGAGAGTGTATTGCTAAGAACCATCGGCGCCACAAGTAAACAGATTTTAAAGATACTGGCTTTAGAATATATCTATCTTGGAGTTATTGGATCCTTATCAGGAATATTGCTTTCCCTGATCAGTAGTCAATTATTAGCCTGGCAGGTTTTTGACACGCCTTTTGTCCCTTCTCTGTTCCCGTTCCTGGTACTTCTACCTGGAATAAGCCTTTTGGTACTTATAATTGGTTTGGCAAATAGCATAAGTGTAATAAAAAGCCCTCCCCTTGTAGTGCTAAGAAAAGAAGGTTTGTAAAATAATCCGGTTCCTTTAGGCACTTCACAAGTCTTATAAATATTTTTAATCAATGCGTTTACTTTGAAGGAATTAAAGATGAATATTGATACTAAAGGCTTCAAAAAAACACCTACTCTGAACCATTGGCTCGAAAAGCCTGCTTTTTATTTCTTCTCAAGAATACTTTCTCAGTTTTCTAAACATTTTTCAGTACAAACTATTAATTACCTGCATTTGGAACATCGATAATTGGTCCGAAGAAAAGCGCGTTGAAAAACAGCTTATTCGTACCATACCAGGTTCCCCTAAAATTAGGGTTATCAATAAAAGAGATCACCTTTCCTGAACCAACTTTACTCACCATAATAGAACTTGTACCAGGAAGCTTCTCAAGGTTTTCTTTGGAAACATATCCGCTAACCAAAGGATTCTCCTTATAAATGGCCACATTGCTGTAAGGATTCTTAGATTGTTTAAGGAGCGTATTGGAATTCCTGTAAACCAGTAAATCCCTGTCCGTATATCCAAAACCTAGGGGGTGTGTGGTATCCAGGTCTACACGGTAAATGGAACCTCCAATTACTTTTGCTCCTTCTCTGGCTTCTGCACTCGCATAATCATACCGCAACTTCCCGGCATCTTCCTCTACCAGCGTATCGCTTTCCTTAACCAGTTCTTCATTGATCAGTTTATTATTGATCGCCCAGTTAACAGCCGATTTTTGAGCTATAAGGGTTCCACCATTCTCAACCCATTCTTTGATCCTTTTTACACCCGATTCTTGCAGAAGGCTATAATTTCCGTCCACCATAATCAGCTCATTATAATCTTCAAGGTTCAACCTTTCAAAATCCAGAATATCAACCTTGGGCAGTGGCATATCAAGTTTCATATCCATCAGAAACCATATCTCTCCTGCTTCATAACTGGAAACACCTTCTCCAATAATCATCAGTGGTTTTGGAGAGATCACTTTTTCAAAGTTCCTGCTTCCCAAATCAATTCCGGAGCTGCTCAGGCCTCCACTTACAGCCTGGATATCTAGCTTATGCTCAATTGCAACATCCTGCAGAAGCTTATGTAAGTTTTCCGAAGACATTTTTTGCATCGCTACAGGCACAAGGATACTCCCCGGAGTATATTGTTTTACGCCATTTCCGGTTTGAATGCTGAAAGACTGGTATGCTGTTTTTGTAATCACCTCTTCTTCCAGTAACTCCTGAAGCACCCGGGGCGCGTTGTAATCCTGCCAGCTGAACAAATATGCATAGTTACTTTTATTCAACGGATAATTTTTTGCTGCAAGGAAACTGGAATCTATTTGTTCTCCCAAACCGGCCGAACTGAATTGCCTTGAACTCAAAGTCGCGGAAGGTAGGCCGTAGGCGTGAACCATTGACCAGGCTGAAGTGTCGTAAAAAAGGCTGTCGTGGAATTCCACAACCGTATCAAACATGGTCGCAACCATCCTGAACTGGGCCTGTTCCCCGGGAACGATATATGAGGATTCCTTAGCAAAGTTGCGGTTAGCAGTTTTTAGATCCTTTTGTGACTGATATACCTTGATCTTATGTTGAAGCAAAAGATCTATGAAAGCCCTTGCTTTATTCTCATCGCCACCATCGCTGAAAATATATCCTTCCCCGGGATGATCTTTAGCCTGTTCTATAGCCGATTCAAAATATTCTTTCTGATGTTTGAGAAAGACATTTTTATTTTCCACCGCAGCTTTTACAGTAGCAATGCTATTCACCAGATGATTCCTGATGGTAAACGGAAAAGAAAGATCCCCGTGGATACTTTCCTGAAGATGTCCCCGCGAACTAGCCTGTTCAAAAACCAGCCCCAGGCCTCCCTGAATATCCGGATAAGTGGACCCGTAACCGGGATAGGAATTGTCAAAGACCTCCTTTGTGAAATATAAGGAGCCGATCTTATTCATCGCATTGGCAAAATAAGGCTCTAACAAATAGTTCAACTGATCGTAATTGCTTCTGGGGATAATTGGGTTTTCAGATCCGTATTGTTTTGTCGGTTCAAAAAAATAGGTGCTGTTTGCACCCATCTCATGAAAATCTGTCACAACATTGGGATACCATTTATGATAAAATTTCAACCTCGCCTGACTTTCAACATGTGCCAGCGGCAACCAGTCTCTGTTGAGATCAAACCAGTAATGATTTGTTCTTCCGCCGGGCCAGGCTTCATTATGCTCACGGTCTACTGCACTTGCCACCGGCGGGAAACCCTTATGGCTATTTACCCAGGTGGTATGACGATCCCTGCCATCCGGATTCAGTACCGGTTCTACAAAGATCACTGCTTTTTTAAGATATTCCTCAACCTTTGGATCCTGAGAAGCAGTAAGATACCAGGCTGTTAACATAGAAGCTTCACTGCTGGAAGGTTCATTTCCATGAACATTATATCCCAACTGTATTATTACCGGCATTCCTTCAAGGGAAGGTAAAGACACCTGAGGATTGGTAAGTTTTAAATGTTCTTCCCTAATACTTTCCAGATTTCTATAATTCTCTTGGCTGGTGATGGTAGCTACAATCATCGGTCTTTGTTCATAGGTCTCTCCTATTTCCTGCACATGAACTTTATCTGAAAGCCGGGACAGTTCTCTGAAATAAGCAACAATCCTGTCATGGCGCGTATGAAACTCCCCAACATCGTAACCAAGAAATTCTGAAGGACTCGGAATTTTGGGATCAAAGGAACCCTGGTTTAGAAAAAAATAATCTTCCTGAGAGAACAGCGGAAAAGACAGAAATAAAAAAATTAAAATTAAGCTGGTATATCTTGTTTTCATAAAAGAAATTTGATTGTTTTCAATATTTCAGGCTCCTTTAAAAAAGCAATTATAAAATTGGCGGAAGGATCTAAATGAGGCTTCAATATAATTATAAAAATTAAAAGTTCCTTCCTTTAGGAAATTGTTTCCGACCTTGTTATTTAATAGAATCCAATAGCTAAGTATGTTGAAATTAAAAAATGTCACTTTTGGTTACAATGAAAAACCTGTTTTAAAGAAAATCACATTACAAATTGCTGAAGGAGATCATGTATCCCTGATCGGGGAAAGCGGTTGTGGAAAAAGCACCTTGCTTCAATTGATCTACGGGCTTCATCACACTAATGGCTTAGTTTCTTGGAATGAAAAGGAGTTAAAAGGGCCAAATCACAATTTGGTTCCCGGAGAACCCTTTATAAAATATTTAGCGCAAGATTTCGACTTGATGCCTCCTCTTACTGTGGCAGAAAATGTGGGAAAACATTTGAGTAATACTTATCCAAGAAAGAAAAAGAAACGGGTCTTAGAGCTCTTAGAAGTTGTAGAGATGGCAGAGCTTGCAAATACAAAAGCAGGAGATCTCAGTGGAGGACAACAGCAGCGAGTTGCTTTAGCCAGAGCTCTTGCCAACACCCCAGAATTGTTATTACTGGATGAACCTTTTAGCCATATAGATCATTTTAGAAAGAACAATCTTAGGCGCAAACTCTTTGCTTACCTCAAAGAAAATAAAATCACCTGCATTATTGCTACCCATGACAGCACCGATGCGCTTTCGTTTGCAGATAAAACCATTGTGCTTAAAAATGGAAAGATCCATGCAAATGAGACTCCTCAGCAACTTTATAATAATCCGCCAAATAAGTACATCGCATCGCTGTTTGGAGATATCAATGAAGTGATGTTAAAAGAAATCTCACCTAAAGAAACAAGTAGAAAACTGATCTTGTTATACCCTCACGAAATAAAAATGGTTAAATCTTCAGACATAAAAGTTGAAGTGCTTGCATCTTATTTTAAAGGAGATACTTTTCTTATAAAAGCGGCTCTAAAAAAGCAGATCATCTATTTTGAAAATTCGGAAGAAATTCAAGTTGGAGAAATCGTGAATCTAGCAGTAGACAAGAATCTTATTGCTTCTAGAATCCGAAGCTAACTTATTGAAACGATAGTTCCAGAAACAGCATTAAAACTAAAAGAATCTCCTACAGATTTACCAATTAATGCCTGGCCTATTGGAGAACCAGCGCCAATTACATATGCTTTTTTGTCGCCTACTATCACTTCGCCTATTGGAATACAGATAAAATAAATAGCGTTAGTAGCTTCCACCAAACTTCCCATTTTAACTATCTCGGTAGCTGCGTTACGCTTTGCAAGCTCTAAAGTAACCTGTAGTTTTTGAAACTGTTGTAATTGCGTAGAAAGCTTGTGTATCTCTATATTGATCATCTCTCTACTAGTTTCATATTTATCCCCAGCGCTACTCTTAGATTCATTGGTTAAAGCCAATTCCAGATCTTGTATGGAATGGGATATTCTAGCTATCTTTTCTTCCAAATAGCCTTCACACTTTTTATAAAGTTCCTCTTTCATTTTAATTTTTAATACTGAATGGTCCATAATTTCGCATTTGGCGAACGATCCAAGTTTTTCTTCGTGCAATATAACTACTTGCGGGGTCAGCTCTATAAACTCTTGGATTTGGTAATATGGCTGCGATAGCTGCCGCCTCGTAAGTATTCAATTTTGAAGCTTGTTTATTAAACCAATGTTGGGAAGCAGCTTCTGCACCATATACCCCTTTTCCCATTTCAATACTATTTAGATAGACTTCCATAATGCGCTGTTTGCTCCACAGGGTTTCTATAAGAAAGGTGAAATAAACTTCCATACCTTTTCTAAACCAATTCCTACCAGGCCATAAAAACACATTTTTAGCAGTTTGTTGAGAAATAGAACTCGCACCGCGAACACGTTTTCCTTTATTGTTGTTTTCAATAGCTTTTTCTATGGCTTTCATATCGAAACCGGAATGATTCAAAAAGTTTTGATCTTCACTGGAAAGTACTGCCAGTGGCAAATATCCTGAGATCTCATTATAAGAAACCCAATCATGTTTGATAGGTTCTTCCGGGTTTTCAAAATATCTAATTAACATTAGCGGGGTTAAAGGAACCGGAACCCATTTATAAAGTAATACCATGAATATGCTAAAGCCAATAAGGCCAAGGATAAGCTTTAAAAGGAACCTGAAAAATTTCTTCATATTATAATTTAATGTAAACAATCATTTCGAAAGTTCAAGAAGCAGAAGGCTTGAAAACCAATTTTCAAAACTGAGAAAGTCCTTGGAAAATTAAACCCTCAATGAGGGATTAGATCTGCTAATTCTCTCCCTACCAAACTTCCAATGGCAACGCCCATTCCTCCTAACCGAACTCCGCAATAGGTATTATTAGAAAGCTGCTTTATAATCGGTTTCTTTTGAATTCCTACTCCCATGATTCCGCTCCATCGCCTATCTATTTCGAAATCTACATTCGGCAAAATAGTCTCTCTCAAAAGTGCTTCTAATTTATTCTGAATAAGAGCTGTTTCACCAAGAGTGGTAGTTTCTTCTGTCTCAATATCCAGATTTCTCCCGCCTCCAAGCAAGATACGATTATCTATATTTCTGAAATAATAAAAACCTTTGTCTAAATGAAAAGTTCCTTTTATCTGAAGGTTTTCTATCGGTTTTGTAATAAGAACCTGAGCTCTTGCCGGTTTTACTGACTCCAAGCCTAGTTGAGATGCAAAACCATTGGTGGCGATAAGTAGCTTTTTTGTGGAAAATTCAAATTGATCTGTCTTGATCTTTACTGAAGAATCTCCTTCAGAAAATTCTTCAACACTTATATTATTTAGGATCTTGATTCCTGCTTTACGCGCTTTTTGAAGCAAGGCTTCCATCATTTTCCCGGTGTTTATTTGACCTTCAAATTTGTTGAAGATCACCACTTCTTCGATCTTTTTAAAATTGAATTTATTTGGAACTTTACTAAAAACATCCTCATTGAATACAGGATTTAAAAGCTTATTCACATAATCCATTTTAGAGTGGCACTCTTCCAAAAGTGATCTGTCCTCTGGAGTGAAAAGCTCATATCCTCCCCATAGATTGAAGTCTATGGCGTTATCTCCTAAAGTCTCACGTAACAAGGCTAACCCATCTACACGTTTTTGAACCAGTTGCACCACTTCTTCCTCTGAGTGCGAATTAAGATCGTCCATAATTTCGGAAAGGCTTCCAAAACATGCAAATCCGGCATTCTTGGTACTTGCTCCATTTGGTAAAAATCCGCGTTCTAAGATCAGGATATTGTCTTTCGGGAATTTTTCTCTCAGTCTGAGGGCTGCATTAAGACCAACAATTCCGCTGCCAATAATAGTGTGTTCTATATTAGATAGCCAAGACTGATGTTCCCAGTAGGATAAGTTCATGCGTTTAATTTAGCTGTGAAATTACATAAAGTTTGGGAGAAAATTTTATGGAGAAATCGCTTCTCTCCCAATAGTTATCGTGAGAGAAGTGACAATCGTGATGCATTTTGTCATCCTGACGAAGGAAGGATCTCATATTAAAGAAGATTACTGCTTCTTAGAGATTCTTCGCTATGCTCAGAATGACAAGTCCGATTAATGATGATTAGCGAGTTACGACAGGCCAAAAGTGACAATAGAAATTCCATTTGTCATCCTGGCAAAGGAAGGATCTCATTTATAAAACAATAAGTAGTGCTCCTTGGAGATTTTTCACTGCGTTCAAAATGACAATGCATACTTTAGTACGTAGGATGAAATGAAGACTTCTCGATTCTAATTTAGAGACTATTTTATTTTTATTTGTCATCCTGACGAAGGAAGGATCTCATTTATAAAACAATAAGTAGTGCTCCTTAGAGATTTTTCACTGCGTTCAAAATGACAATGCATACTTTATTACGTAGGATGAAATGAAGACTTCTCGACTCCAATGTAGAGACTGTTTTATCTTCATTTGTCATCCTGGCAGAGGAAGGATCTCATTTATAAAACAATAAGTAGTGCTCCTTGGAGATTTTTCACTGCGTTCAAAATGACAATGCATACTTTATTACGTAGGATGAAATGAAGACTTCTCGACTCTAATGTAGAGACTATTTTATCTTTATTTGTCATCCTGACTAAGGAAGGATCTCATTTATAACACAATAAGTAGTGCTCCTTAGAGATTTTTCACTGCGTTCAAAATGACAATCGCATGCTTTGTTACTTATGAATAAATGATGGCTTCTCGTCTTCACTCAAAGTGAAAATGAAAAGTAAAATTTGGGTTAGGGATAGCAGCGGGTAGCTCCCAAGACCTTTTTGGATTGGGACTATGAGCGAATAGCCCGGCCGCTCTTTTAAGAGGAGCGGAAACCCCATAAAAATAGCCCCGAAAATTCGAGGCTTATAAGTTATTCTTCTTTGATGGGATCCATTTTCCAGTCCTCCATAAATTTAGTTGTGTAATTCCCGTCTACATAATCTGGATGATCCATTAACTGCCTATGGAATGGAATAGTGGTTTTTACACCTTCTATAACGAACTCATCCAAAGCGCGTTTCATTTTACTGATAGCTTCTTCTCTGGTTTGAGCAGTTGTGATCAATTTAGCGATCATAGAGTCATAATTTGGAGGAATAGAATATCCACTATATACGTGCGTATCTATTCTCACACCATGACCTCCGGGCGCATGTAAATTGGTGATCTTCCCTGGTGAAGGTCTAAAGCCGTTATAAGGATCTTCCGCGTTAATTCTACATTCTATAGAGTGCAGTTTTGGGAAGTAATTCTTCCCGGAAAGCGGAATTCCAGCCGCAACCAAAATTTGCTCCCGAATAAGATCGTAATCTATTACTTGTTCTGTTATTGGGTGTTCTACCTGGATACGAGTATTCATCTCCATGAAGTAGAAATTCCTATGCTTATCTACCAAGAACTCTACAGTTCCGGCTCCTTCATAATTAATGAATTCTGCTGCTTTAACAGCTGCGTCTCCCATTTGCTTTCTCAACTTATCTGTCATGAAAGGCGAAGGTGTTTCTTCGGTAAGCTTTTGATGTCTTCTTTGGATAGAGCAATCTCTTTCTGAAAGGTGACATGCTTTTCCTGTACTATCTCCAACAACCTGAATCTCGATATGGCGTGGCTCTAAAATGAGTTTTTCCATATACATCCCATCATTTCCAAAGGCAGCGGCAGATTCCTGACGAGCAGAGTCCCATGCGTCTTCCAGATTCTCTTCTTTCAATACGGCCCGCATTCCTTTACCACCACCACCGGCAGTAGCTTTAAGCATTACAGGAAAGCCCATATCTTGTGCAGTCTTTAAACAATCTGCATAATCTTTAAGCAAGCCCTCTGATCCTGGGATACAAGGAACGCCTGCAGCCGTCATGGTTGCTCTGGCTGATGCTTTATCTCCCATTTTATCGATCATATCTGGACTGGCACCAATAAATTTGATGTTATGTTCCTGACAGATCTTTGAAAACTTAGAGTTTTCAGCTAAAAATCCATATCCGGGATGAATAGCGTCTGCATTTGTTATTTCTGCTGCAGCAATTATGTTTGAAATTTTTAAATAAGACAGATTACTAGGAGGTGGTCCTATACAAACTGCTTCATCTGCAAAACGAACGTGAAGACTTTCGGCATCTGCAGTAGAATATACTGCAACCGTTTTTATTCCCATTTCTCTGCAGGTACGGATAATTCGCAATGCGATCTCACCCCTGTTGGCAATTAATATTTTTTTAAACATACCTTTATATTTTTTACTGAAACAGTAAAATTAAAATCTATTAGGAAGGTCGATTTAAGACGGATCTACCAAGAATAATGGTTGATCGAATTCTACTGGGGAAGAATCGTCTACTAGTACTTTTACAATCTTACCAGAGACTTCACTTTCAATTTCATTGAAAAGTTTCATCGCTTCGATCACACAAAGAACGTCTCCTACTTTAATGCTGTCTCCCACTTCCACAAAAACAGGTTTATCCGGAGATGGCTTACGGTATAAAGTTCCAATAATTGGAGACTTTACAGTGATGTGTTTTGAAGATTCGTCTGGGGCAGATTCCTGAGAATCGCCGGCAGCGGCTTTAGGAGCTTCTTGTGCGACAGCCGGAGCTTGTTGTTGCTGAGGCATGGCTTGCTGCATTTGTCCTTGCATTGGCATTTGTTGAAAATAAGTTGGTTCCTTATCTTCAGATCCTGTTTTGATGGTGATCTTAATATCATCCATTTCGAGTTTTACCTCACTAGCACCAGACTTTGCTACAAACTTGATTAAATTTTGAATTTCTTTTATATCCATAATAAGAATATTAGGGTGTTGAATTGTTAAGAATTATAGGCCCATTTGAGATAAATAGATCCCCATGTGAATCCGCCTCCAAATGTCGCAAATATTAAATTGTCTCCTTTTTTAAATTTTTTCTCGAAATCGCTCAATAATAATGGCAAGGTCGCAGAGGTTGTGTTTCCGTATCGCTCAATATTCATCAATACTTTCTCCTCTCCGAGATTCATCCTGCTTGCAGTTGCACCAACAATGCGTTTGTTTGCCTGGTGTGCAATTAACCAATGAACATCATCATTAGTAAGATTATTCTTTTTCATGATCTGTTCACTCACATCGGCCATATTGGAAACTGCATATTTAAATACTGTTTTTCCATCTTGCTGAACATAGTGTCTTTTACTTCCTACCGTTTCTTCTGAAGGTGGCATCAAAGATCCACCGGCTTCGATCTTTAAAGAATGCCTTCCAATCCCATCGCTGCGTAAAATTTCGTCCTGTAAACCTAATCCTTCAGTATTTGGTTCAAACAAAACAGCTCCGGCACCATCACCAAAGATGATACAAGTTGTTCTGTCTGTATAATCTATTATAGAAGACATTTTATCGGCTCCTATAAGCAATACTTTTTTATATCTACCAGATTCTATATAAGCACTTGCTGTAGACATTCCATATAAAAAACCGGAACAGGCAGCTTGAAGATCATATCCAAAAGCATTTGTAGCTCCTATTTCTGTAGCCACATAAACAGCTGTTGCTGCTACAGGCATATCTGGAGAAATTGTGGCTAGTATAACCAGGTCTATTTCTTCAGGATTAATATTTGCTTTAGTTATAAGGTCTTGGGCGGCTTTTATAGCCATAAAGGAAGTTCCTAAAGTAGGGTCTTTAAGGATGCGGCGCTCTTTAATTCCAGTGCGTGAAAAAATCCATTCATCATTGGTGTCCACCATTTTCTCCAAATCTTTATTGGACAAAATATCGGTAGGGACATAGGCACCTACAGCTGTAATTGCTGCTGTGATTTTATTCATAAAAATCTAATTTTAAACTCTTTGCAATAGTTAAGTACTCTTTCTTAGAGAAAGAAAAGTACTGAAAATTCTTTTGAATCGGGTTGCAAATTAAGGCCTTTTTAGGACTTATTCAACTTAAAACAAAAAACTCCCACAATGTGAGAGTTTGTATTCTAGCAAAGCTCTATAATTAGGCTTGTACCTCTTCTGTATTATCAATTAAAACCTGACCACGGTAATATAATTTACCTTCATGCCAATGAGCTCTGTGATACACATGTGCCTCTCCTGTAGTAGGATCTTTTGCAATTTGTGGAACAGTAGCTTTATAATGTGTTCTTCTCTTATCTCTTCTCGTTTTGGAGATTTTTCTCTTAGGATGTGCCATTGCTACGTATTATTTATCGTTTAATAAGTTTTTTAATTTATTCCAGCGAGGATCTATATTTTCCTCATTGTCATTATCTTCATTAGTTCCTTTCGGACTTAATTCTTCCAGTTTATCGAGTACATCAGATTTTAATGTTCCATCTTCTATACCCGGATGAATTCTTTTATGCGGAACTGCTAACACGATGATCTCATACACATATTGTGCTATGTTAATCTCGTATTCTCCATGAGGCAATATTAATAACTCCTCATTTTCATCGTTAAATTCATCTCCAAAATTCACAACCAATCTCAAACTACCAGAAATTGGCATATCAAAAGGTTCGTTTGTGAGATCGCAATTAACGTTCACAGTTCCCGAAGTTTCAAAGAAAAGCTCCATCATAGTTGCTTTCTTGTCTAACACTAAATCTACATGTAGATTTGCATTATTGAAGTCTTCGTATTCAAAATGTTCAAATAACTCTTTGCCAATCTCGTACTCAAAACCGTGACTTCCAATCTTAAGCCCTACAAATGGGATTGTATATGCCGCTAATTTCCTCATATCATCATCGTTTTCACGCGCCCGCCCTCGAGCTAAGGCAGGTGCAAAGATATAAAATATAATGAATTAACTATTCGTTATAAACAATATTTTGTTTATATCTTTTTCCCTAGTTTTTTCAGGGGGTTTCGAGTGATTTTTTGATATTCCTCTCTCGTTTTATATATTTCTAAGGCTTTAAAGACCGCTTCTTTAAATGAATTTATGTTCGCACAATCTTTACCGGCAATTTCAAAAGCTGTCCCATGATCTGGAGAGGTTCTAATCTTTCTCAAACCGGCAGTATAATTTACCCCTTCTCCAAAAGATAAGGTTTTAAATGGAATTAGACCTTGATCATGATAAGATGCGATCACAGCATCAAAATTCGCATGATTCTTGGAACCGAAAAAACTATCTGCTGCATAAGGGCCATATACCAAATGCCCTTTATCTCTAATTTTTTGAAGCGTAGGCTTTAATATTTCTTCATCTTCATTGCCTATTAATCCATTATCTCCACTATGAGGATTAATTCCTAATACTGCGATTTTTGGTTTGGAAACTCTAAAATCTTGCTTCAGGGTCTGGGTAATAGTGGCTATCTTCTTTTCAATCAATTCTGGAGTGATCACGTTTGCTATGTCCTTTAATGGAACATGATCTGTTAGCAAACCAACTTTTAAATTATCGGAGATCATGAACATCAAGCTATCTCCTTTTAGTTGTTTCGCTAAATAATCGGTATGACCCGGAAATTTAAAATCTTCAGACTGAATTGTATTTTTATTAATTGGGGCTGTTACCAGCACATCAATTTCATCGGCAACTAAAGCATTTGTTGCAGCTTCCAGAGATTTAAAGGCATATTTTCCACTTTCCGGATCTTCTTTTCCGAAGTTTATTTCTACACTTTCCTTCCAAATATTTACAACATTGATCTTTCCTTCAATTGCATCAGCAGCAGATTCTACTCCTTGAAAATTTAGAGAGAGTTTAAAGTGTTTCTTATAAAAATTTAAAGTTTTAACAGAAGCAAAAATAATAGGGGTACAAAAATCCAGCATTCTAGAATCTTCAAAAGTTTTTAGAACTATTTCTCCACCAACACCATTTAGATCTCCAATACTGATTCCTAATTTTATCTTTTGAACGGACTTCATAATTATTCCCCTTTTTTATTTATATTTTTACACCACAAATGTAACAATAATCTACAACCATGTTTACCGGAATCGTTGAAGAAGTAGGAGAAATACTTGAAATTAAGAAAGATAAAGGCAATCTCAATATTTATGTCGCTGCCTCTATGACCTCAGATTTAAAGATAGATCAGAGTGTAGCTCATAATGGGGTTTGTTTAACTGTAGTTGCTATAAATGATAATTCATATCTGGTCACAGCTATTCAAGAAACATTAGAGAAATCTAATTTAGGAAGTTTAAATGCGGGAGACCGCGTCAATTTAGAACGAGGAATGAAGTTGGGAGCAAGATTAGATGGGCATCTTGTGCAAGGACATGTAGACCAAACTGCTGAATGTGTTGGCGTTAAAGAAGAAAATGGAAGTTGGGTCTTCACTTTTAATTATGATTCGGCTTTAGGAAATATAACTATAGAAAAGGGGTCTATTACCATAAATGGGGTTAGCCTTACTGTAGTGAATTCTGAAATCCATCAGTTTAGTGTGGCCATTATACCTTACACCTATGAACACACCACATTTAAAAATCTAAAACAAGGGGAAACTGTAAATCTTGAATTTGATGTTATTGGGAAGTATGTAAAACGTTTAACTCAAATGGGTTAAGCCACTTTTTTAGATCTTAAATAATAGATCCCAAGCCCAAGACCAGCTATTAAAAGGTATGGTAATTTAGAATCTATTGGTAAACCTGGTGGCGGTGGTACACCTTGCCTGCAGTCCCTGGCTAGTCTGCACTCTCCCCTGCAAAAACGTTCTCCCGATTCACAATTTGGCCCCTTGTTCTGCGCATAAGATTCAAAATTAAAAGAGGATAAAAGAATAAGTGCCACAACAGAAGTGCGCAATAACAATTTGGATGGTTTTGAAACAATATTCCAAAAAGCCTCGCAAAGATTTATTCCGAATAAAAAAACCGCTCTTATTTCTAAGGCTAGGTAGATTAAGGTTTTTCTCATCATAATTACGTGCAATTTACTTTATATATAAATCACTTAAAAACTTGTTACGCAATATTAACGTAATAATTCCCAACGAAGTTTCAAAAATTTAAAATTAATCGAATAAAAGAATCAAAACACCTTTTTATTGAATTTTGAATACACATAATGAGATTAACTCTAACAATACTTATTTGCCAGCTTTTTTTATAAGCCAACTATGAATTTTAATGAAATTTTTAGGGTTCTTAATCTATTCAAGCTTAAATAGATAAGTAGAATAAAGATACATATCTTAATTTCATTTCAAAAATTAATTTTAAACAGCATTTGGGCAAAGAAATCAAGACTGATTAATGAGACTATGACATAAAAAAAGCCTCTCACAAAGTGAAAGGCTTCTAATTATTCTGTGGTCCCACCTGGACTCGAACCAGGGACCACCTGATTATGAGATGAGAAAAATGGAGTTTCTTTTAGCTTCTTTTGCTTTCTTATATCTTGATAATAAACACTTTAACTAAATTTAATTTTCTTTAAGCAAGATTTGTTTTACCTTAGAACAGTGATTTGTTGTACCTATGTTGTACCCAATTTTTGCTTATGGCGACAATTAAAACTGTTCTAAGAAAGAAAAAATTATCTGATGGTTCGTTCCCTATTTGTTTACGCGTAACCAAAGACAGAAAAACCAAATATTTCTCTACGATATTTAGGTCTATGCCATATGAATGGAATGAAAGTTCTGGTGATTTCAGAAAGAATGCTGAAAATTACATTCAAAGTAATCGGTTATTACTAAAGCTAAAATCTCAGGCCTTTAAAGTTTACACTGCTTTGGAAATTGAAAATAAGCATTTCAGCCTAGATGATTTTGAAAATTGTTTTCGTGAAGAGAAAAATCCAGTTCAAAATAATATTTTTAATTTTTGGAAAGAGATTGTAGATGAAATGAATACTGCTGGCAGAACTGGAAATGCGCGAGTTTATAAAGATGTACTACATGTTGTAAAGCTTTTTCATAGAAGTCATCATCTACTCTTCAAGGATGTTACTCCCAGCTTTCTAAATAAATTTGAAGTTTTCTGCAGGGCTCGCGGTGGAACCGATGGCGGTATTGCGATAAAAATGAGAGCCATAAGAGCTATTTATAATTTTGCAATACAACGAAATTTAGCCAAAGAAGAAGCATATCCATTTAAGGATTATAAAATTTCTAAACTAAAAGGTAAAGGATTGAAAAAAGCACTCAGCTTTCCCGAAGTATTGGAAATTATTAAACTGGATCTGAATAAGTATCCGCATTTAACAAACTGTAAGCATTATTTCACATTCAGTTTTTATACAAGAGGTATGAACTTCACCGACATGCTTTGGCTTGAATGGAAAAATGTAACTGAAGATCGTATCTATTATACACGTTCAAAAACCAAAGGAAATTTTACAATTAAAATCCTCCCACCTGTTCGTGATATCCTCAACTATTATAAAGAGAGATCTTTAAACACGAAATATGTATTTCCACTACTTTTAAGCGATGACCTTACTTATGCCCAGGTTGCAAATAGAAAGCACAAAACTTTACAACGGTACAATAAAGAATTAAAAGAAATTGCCCAAATATGCAATATCAATAAACCTCTTACTAGTTATGTCGCGAGGCACAGTTTTGCAAATTCCTTAAAGCAAAAAGGAGTGGCTACAGATGTAATTAGTGAATCTATGGGACATCAGAATTTAGCTATTACCCAGGCTTATCTTAAAGAACTTGATAATTGTGTTTTGGATGATGCTAGTGAGTTGTTACTGTAGGAGATTATCTAAAGGTCTAAATAAATCGAATAGCAAGATCTGGTTTAATATTCCAATCTTAATAAGTTTAGCACCTATGCATCATGATTAGCAAAATCATCGATTGTATCAATTTTAAGAAAAAACCAACCATCTTTGGTTTACTGTAGATTATAAATAATTTGGGTTTTTACTTTATAAAACTCTAATTTATGGCAAACTCGTCCACGGAGGATACTAGGATGTATTCCTATATATTTTGCATGATCAATTAGGTTAGCGTCTTTTAATGGCTCTAGACCATATTTTTCAAAGTACTGACTCCATTCAGAATCAGAAATCAAAAACTCCTCTGCAAACCTGTTTGCTTCTTTTTCTTCAATTGAATTTTTGTAATTTTTTTCTTCATTCTTGGAATCTAAATCTATAAAGCGACACTCATTATTGTTAACCAAGTGCTTAAATATATGTCCTAATTCGTGAAAAAGCGTAAACGCAAAATTATCTACTCGCTTATGTCGTATCGACATTCCTATTGCTGGGTTGCCGTTACTCCAAAATGAAATTCCATCAACAGGTGATTTAGTCCCCTTTTTTTGAATAATTAACTTAATACCATATTCAGCGAGCAAATTTATAGAAGATTTTATGGTATCTTCATTCTCAGTAATAATCTCCTTCAATTTATGTATCAATACATTTTGACATGTATAATTAAAATTTGGAACAAGAAACATACTAGCCTTATACTCTACTAATTTAGACCATCCTATTATATTGATAGGGTCAATTGCAAGCTTTGTAGATTTTCTGAATCGAGAAAAACTAGGTTCTGTTCGCATATTTGCTAGTTGTTCAAAATGTTCCACATCATAAATAGTCTTAATCAGTTTTACATCATCTATTGGATCTCCTTTCAGAATTTTTTCCTTTTTCAAAAAACTGTAAGCAATTTTATCCTTAATAAAGTTAAGTTGTTCAATCGCCTCTAATCTCTCACTATTCTTTGCCTTCATCCGTGCGGAATCCAGATCATAATTCTTCTGGGCTTCCATCCAAAAATCGGCATCAATTCCCAGAGCTTTCTCCAATAGAATAGCTAAATCAGCATTAAGGTTTCTCTTACTTTTAATAAACTCATTTAGTTGGCTTCTTTTAAAACCTATTATTTTTGCAAATTCTGATTGAGAAATATCAGAAGCATCTAATTCATCCTTTAAAATTTCTCCTGGATGCGTAGCAATAAATGGCGTTAGGTCTGTTGCTTTCATAATTACTCGTAGTGTTTACTGAGTTCTTCTAATTCAAAAATATCAATTTGTAGGGAGCCTTTTTCTGAAGCTATTTCGTTAAAAATAATTCTATATTGCTTATTCACCCATACAGCGCTTTTACCGCTTAGATTGCCCTTTTTCTTTTCGTATCGTAAACTCTTCAACTGATAAAGTTGTTCAACTCGGGTAATGGATTTTAGCGTATTAACAGTTTTTATATACTGTTTAACTAAAGCAGGGTTAGATTTATACTCTTTATGTTTATTAGTTTTCCCTTCATAAAGGTCTTCTAAATAATCTTTTAAAAATAAAATAGTCATTTAATCCTTTTGCAAATATATTATTTTGTTCACGATTATGTGAACAAAATAATGTTAATAATTAATCAAAGTTTATTCATTCCCTAAAAATCTCTCCAATATAAAGAAATTAACTTCCTTCTTATCCTGTAATCTCTTCATAATATTTTATGTCTATCATTAAACTTATCGAACATTTAATCAATAGTTCTCTATCCATTGAGTTTAGCGGAATCAATTGGAGTAAAAAAATATATCATTTTCTGATTTCCTTCCCAAATAGAGCCCTAGGGCTTTTAGGAGGCTCACTTTCGGTGAGCAACATTCCGATATTCAAAAATGCCGTAAAATTAAATATTGCTAATGCTTTTAACCGACTAATCTTCTACGTATCAATCAATTGTTTTCACAGAGGGACATCAGTGTCCCTCTGTGAATTATCTTCCATGGGAAAGAGGAATCTTGAAGTCATTAACATTTATCTGAATTGAAAATAACACGCTTGAACGTTTATTTGCAAGACATCCATTAAAAATTATGCTTGTTTAAAGAAATAAGGAAAGGTATAAAAGCAAAAGACACACCCTGGGACGCTGTGCAAATGGGTAGCGTGGTGTGTACTGTTATAGCAAAATTACAAACTTTATTCCGATTAAAATTACTTGTATTCTCAAAAAAAACACCTTAACACTAGTGTTTACGAGGATTTCCTTTTATGGGTGTCCAATTAGATACTGTTTATAAAGTTTATACTACCCGTCCTAAGACAATTTATTTTCCAATTTATCTTTCCACTTTTTCCAAGTAGGCATTATAGTGTCCAATGTTCTATAAAATTCTTTGTTGTGATTGGCAACCACCAAATGACACATTTCGTGCACTAAAACGTATTCAATACACTTTGAGGATGCTTTTATAATTTCTGGATTCAATACAACTTTATCTATGGTATTACAACTCCCCCAGCGCTTTGTCATTCTTCTAATTTCAATGGTCGGCATTTTAAAATCATACTCTTTAAATCTGGAATGCGCTTCAATAGCTAACGAATTAAACTTTTTTTCAGCATGAGAATAATACCAGTGTGCTAAAAGTTTTTTGACAAGCTCTTGTTTTATTTCGTCCTTACAGACTACTTCTAGTTTTCCAGCTTTAAGTTTTACCTGATTTTCTGAACCTAGACTGACTTTCAATAGATAGGATTTACCTAAATAGTGATGTGTTTCGCCAGAAACATAGTTTCGCTTTGGTGTTCTTGGTAAAAACTGCTCAAAGTATGCTTGTTGTTTTACAATCCATTTGGCGCGTTTTTCTACTTTTTGCTCAATATCTTGAAATGAACTATTGTTTGGAGCTATTATATGTACCGAACTATCTGGATGCACTTCTATTCCCAATGTTTTCCGATTGGATCTTTTGAGTTCATAAAAAATCTCCTGACTCCCGTATTGTATTTTATTCATCAGAAATTATTTTTAGCTACTCTCAAGCATTTAATTAAGATTGAATCAATTTCATCAAAGCTTATCTCAATACCTAATTGCGTTCTTTTCCCAATTAGATAATCTTCTATTTCATTCTCCATTCGGTTTTGAACATCTACATTCTTTTTCCAGTCTGTTATGATAAGATTGTTAACGATGGCTTCAATTTCAAGTCCTGCTTGGGCCACTTTATTTTTACTGATTTCTTTGTCTAGCTTTTTGTTTAAAACTTCATTTAGCGCTCCATAAAAAGCACGTGCTCTTGGCTTGTTTTGCAGGCCTTCAGGAATTCCATCCTGATAGCCATTTGCCAGATCTTCACGTGTTTTTCGCATAGCCTCTAAATATTCTTTTTCTGTGAGTCTTCCGTCGTAAAAATCATTTATGGTTTTTTCAATGAGTTGGGAGAACTTTTTGTAAAAAGCTTCATCTTTTTCCATATTCTCAGTAATCACCCTTTTCATCTGGTTGGCGATAAAATCAGCTTTTGAAGCTGCTGTTTTACCATAGGCTTCCAAGGTTTCTTCCACCATATTTTTATCAAATATGTTTATTTCGCTAGCCATCACTTGTACTTCGTCTGCATCTATGTATGTGTCCAGTAGTTTACGAACCCTTGGTTCATATTCTTTGTAGGAAATTTTTTCTGCATATCTAAACTGAACTGATAAACGCAAACTCTGAAATTTCTTCAATTCATTTTTATAAAAACCAATTTGCTCTAAATTGAATTCAACATAAAAATCATCTGATGCCAATGCAGTTTGTAATAGCCTGGCAAAGGCAGAAACGCGGTCATAGAATTGATCTCGCAAGTCTTTTTCTGAAATATGCCTTTCTAAAGCTTCAATATCGTTTCTATTATAAACTCCTTTAAAAATGTCCCAAACTTCGGCATGACGTACAGGAAGTTTTCGTATTTCATCTTTAATATCTACAACAGTGTTTTTCAAATCCTCTTCATCAAAATCTTCTAAAGCACTATATTCTGTTAAGGCTTCATCTAACTTTCCTAATACTCCCACATAATCAATGATGTGACCGTATTCCTTTCCGGTAAATAATCTGTTTACACGCGCTATGGCTTGGAGTAAATTATGAGCTATTAAAGGCTTAGCTAAGTAGAGGACTGTGTTTCGAGGTGCATCAAATCCTGTGAGCAGTTTGCTTACAACTATTATAATTTCAACTTCATTGCTTTTTTCTTTAAAACGGTCGATGACATAGCTTTCATAAGCTTCTTGATCGTTAAAGCGCTCCAATATTCTTTCCCAATATTTTCTGGATTCACTGGTGCTTTCCGACCAAACATCATCATTATTTTGTCTGCTATCGGGTGGTGTGAAAACAACTCTAGTATTTATTTTTAGCGCGTCATTGGATTGCGTTTCAAAATACTTTTGATATTTAATCGCAGTATCAATTTTTGGAACTGCAAGTTGGGCTTTAAAGCCTGTGCCTTTCCAGTTTTCAGAAAAATGCTTGGAAATATCAAAAGCGATTTCCTCAATAACATTGTCTGACTCGTAAATTTTTGCAATGGTGGCAAACTTCTTTTTTAAATCTTTTTGTGCTTCTTCGCTTAGTGGTGCTGCCAAGCGTTCAAAACCTTTATCGATTTGTTTTTTATTGATGCTTAGTTTTGCCGATCGCCCTTCATACAATAACGGAAGTACCGCACCATCTTTTACCGCTTGGTCTATGGTATATTTATGAATAAAGCCACCAAATTTCTTAGACGTACTTTTTTGGGATTTCATTAATGGTGTTCCTGTAAAACCAATGTAGGATGCATTGGGAACAATACGTTTCATATTGGCGTGAGCCGAGCCATATTGGCTACGGTGACTCTCATCTACCAACACAAAAATATTTTGCGATTTATCTTTAAAAGTAGCACGCTTTGTGGCAATTTCAAATTTGTCGATAATGGTTGTGATGATCTCGTTGCCTTTATCTTGTAATAGCTCAATTAAATCGTTACCGCTTTTAGCTTTTTTTACATGTTTACCACAATTGACAAAGGTTTTAAAAATTTGTTTGTCAAGGCTTATTCTATCGGTTACGATAATAATTCTTGGGGATTCTATAGAAGTATCTAATGCTAATGCTTTGGATAACATAACCATTGTTAAAGATTTACCGCTACCTGTGGTGTGCCATATTACACCACCTTGACGATTGCCTTCCTTATTGCGTGATTTTACACGCTGGATGGTATCCTGAACTGCGAAATACTGTTGGTAACGACATATCTTTTTATCGGGACCATCAAATACAATGTATTTATAGGTTAGATCTAATAAGCGTTTTGGACTGCATAATGCATAAATACCTTTGTCCTGCTCGGTGACTAAACGATCTTCCGAAGGAGTTTGATTTATTTTCTTTTTTAAAAGTTTGGTGACTTCCTTTTCTACATCTTCTTTCCAAAATGACCAAAATTTAGCTGCTGTACCTGTTGCGCCATATTTGACTTCGTTTGGATGCACTGCTAATAATAGTTGCGCATAATAAAATAATTTGGGAATTCCCTCCTCTTCTCTTTGATTTCTAATGTTCTGCGAAATGGCTTCATCTAAAGATTCGTTTTTATCTCTGCGCTTGTTTTCAATAACCACAAACGGAATTCCATTTACAAAGAGCACAATATCTGGACGACGTTTTCCTTTACCGCCTTCTACTTCAAATTCTTCTGCAACGTGAAATACATTATTTTCTGGGTTTTTCCAGTCGATATAATTTACGGTGTATGCCTTGCGGTCGCCTTGGACGGTTTCGTTGAAACTTTTTCCTAAAGTAATTAAATCATAAACACGCTCGTTGGTTTGCACCAAGCCTTCGTTGGGCACATTTTTTAAAGCATTGACAGCTCCTTGAATACTTCCAGTAGAAAATTTATAGGCTTCGTTTTTATAGGTAAACGTATTGATTTTTGACAACTGCTGCGCCAGAATATCATCTAAAATAACGTTGGTATACATTTCGCCACGTGCTTCAAATACCTGGTCTTCGCACAAATATTGCCATCCCATTTTTTGAAGTAAGCTAATCGCTGGTTTTTGTGAGTCGTCGTATTCCGTGTAGTTTGTTGACATAAATTTCAAACTTTATTAACAGATGAAGGCTATCCTTTATCTTTATATATTTTTTATTAGAAACTTTTCTTTTCTCTATAAGACAAATATTGATAAATAACTACAGAGTGTCTTATAGAATGTCCTATAGAATTACTTTAAGGTTTTATAAGTTCTCCATCTTCTTTCTCCAACTCCTTCTATCTAACCCTCTTCTATCATTTTAGCTAATTGTCTTTTGATTGTTGTCTTTAACTTGTTTATGCGGTTTAAATGGATGTTCCCATCTACCAGTAATAAGATATAATTCATAATAGACGAACCACTCTAAAGTCCAAGGGATTATAGTATTATATATATTGTGTTTTTTACTATCCCAGTACAGATTGTCTGTTTCTGGATGATACAAGCATAAACTTTCTCCCTTTGGATACATATGAATATCATCGTGAAATTCGATATGTGGCTCTATAACGTGAATGTCAGGTGAGTTTTTACCGCTATAAGTTATACTAAAACTATAAGGTTTAGAGTACCTAGTTGGCTTATAATTTCCTTTGCAGTATAATCCATTTTTGTCTATTGAACAGGTCAAAAAATCATAACGCGATTCAACAAACTTTTTCTCTCTAATAAGTATTGCTTTTATTAGAAGATTTTGCTTTCTTAGTTTGAATCTGTTTTTATGATATTTCTTAACCCCCATAATTTGTATGTGGTTTATGTTTCACTCCTTCTGAATTTTCAGAAATTAACCCTGATTTTTGTGAATAAGCCGTACCGCTTAAAACACTTTTCGATATTGCTCTTAAAGCCGCTTCCTTCGCATCAATATCTTCATCTTCTCCCTCAGGAAATCTATCACCTAAATATTTCCTCCAAAGTTTACTAGATTCAAGCTGATTATCTGATTCTATCGCCTTTTTGGCATCATCAATAAAATCAGCAATTGCATCTAAAAAATTTGATTTCTGGTCTGTCGTAAGTTTTCTACAGACATCATCATAAGGTGTAACCGGCATTTCTAAAAACCAAGTGGAATCTATCTGATCCTTAATTTTTTTAATAACCTCATATAAAGCTATATCATCTCTGTCATTAGATTTTAAATGCTCTACAGCCCAAATACTAAATGCAAGACCTGATGGGAATTTACCTTTCGTATTATCTGACCAAGCCTTTAAATATCTCACAAGACGTTTCAATTGACGTAAATTAGGATGATTGTTGAACCATATATAAAAATCCTTGGGATCGCTTTCATTCCAGCCATTATTGCTTGTAGCAAGATTAGGATGGCTGTGCTCATCTTTATTAAAATGATAAACCGGTAAATCTATATGAAAGTCACCTTTATAAATTACTCTGATACATTTTCCTTTTTTTGAAGTCGTAGTTGAAGTGATATTTTCAACAGCTTTATATACCTGATCCATAACTGTAGATGCAGTAACATCCGGGTCTACTTCGTCAAAATATACTCCTAAGTCTAGATCGCAAGTATCATCTTTAGTGCGAATCATTGTTCCCATTTTGTAAGAACCTTGAATCCATGTACCTTTAAAATTGTATTTTGATTTTTCTTTAAAATGTTCAATTATTTTGGTTTTTATATTCTCACGTGCAGTTTTTATTTTCTCTACCTTAGAAGGCGTAACTTCTAGTTTTTCATTAAAGTTTAAAAACAGTTTATTGCAATTTGCCATATTATTTATTTTTAAAGGTTTTGTTTTAGTTAGTTGATGGATAACTATTCCACCGACTGCTATTTTTAATACTTGATACAATAGATTGACCATAATTTTGGTATTTATTACTTGCCATACTCATAAGTTTCTGAAGTTTCATCTTATTATTAGAGTCCATTGCCAGCTTAAATGTGCTTGGCAACTCTTCCTGTATTCTATAGTATTTAAATACTTTATTTTTGATACCTCCTGTTCCTCCTGCGTAAATAGTACACAGGTCGTGCACGTGCTGTGCCTGTGCTTGCATCATTAAATCTATGATCCTAATTTTAGACATCCAGTAGATTTTCCCAAAAGCTTTATTAAATGTCCCAAACAAAATTTTGGATCTTGTTTCGTTATAAGTGGTATAACCTGTTCCAATTGAGTATAACTCAATATCCTCATAATTAACACCAAGGGCACAATGAGCTTCAGTTAAACCTATTAAAGATGGATTATTGGCAAAAACACCCCCATCGATCCTCATGAAAAATTCACGTTTTTCACCTTTGTCATTCTCATAATTATTTGAGTAAGGATCAAAATAAGTAGGAGCTGCTGCCGTAGCCATTGCAATCTGATAGGCTGGAATATGCTTATCAATATGATAAGACTCTTTGTGGGGTGTTTTGAAAACCTTTGGCTTTGCATTTATGAGATCATAGCCAGTAATGCAAACACGAGTTTTTAGGTCATTTATAAGGGGTGTTTTACCATTAAAGCTCTCAGAAAACTTCTCTCTTACTAAATTTTCAAGATTGTTATTGCTATATTTTGCTCGTCGGACACCGAATCTCCCATTAAAAATAAGAGGTTTTGAAAAAATTGATTTTCTATTTTCTACATATAGGTTTTGTGCCTCTTTTGCAGGAATTTTAAGTGCCAAAGCCAAGGCTAATATACCTCCTGTTGAAGTGCCACAAATCAAATCGAAATGATCAGCCAAATGGCCACCTAAATCCGCTTCTAGTTCTGATAGAAACCTTGCGGGATAAACACCTCTAATTCCACCCCCATCAATACTTAATATTTTAAATTTTTTTACTGCCATCCTATTTTTAAATTATCACACATTTTTCTCTAATTTACAATCGTAGTAATAAGAGTTAATTTTAATTTAAGCTTGCTCTTTCCTGAGCCACGGCCTGTTTGTATTCTATTTCGTTATTGTATTTATGTAGTTCTGTAATTTTTCCTTTTACACGGTCAGTATTAGTATTGTCATATGCGCATACCACTCTCAAATAGACTTCATTGTTCAAATTAATATTCGTAACTATATCCTTAGCTTTTTCCACCTTGCCGTTCAATGCTTTGTGGTATTCTGAATATAATTGCTGAATATCTTCATCAAATTCAGCTCTTTGTTTAGGTGTTAAATTTTTAATAATCTCAAATTCTTTTTCCATATTCTTTGTTTTAAATCTTAATCCGTTTCTCACCAGTCAATAACTGCTGCATTAAACCTTTCTTTTGATTTTTTAATTGTTCCAGTTTTATCTTTAGTTGTAAAATCTCTTTAGTACAGTTATCAAGAATATTGGATATTTTTTGTTGCTCTGAAAGCAGTGGAAGGGGAATCAAGACCTTTTTCAAACCGCTTGAGTAAATATGAACTACAGAATGACCTTGACCTATTTGGAAAAATTGCTTTTTAACTAAATCACTATTAAGTAAATAACCCAGATATCGAGAATCTTGATTGTATTGTTTTAAAATAATAATATCACCACCTGCATAAGCTGTTTCTAAACCTAAATAAACTATAGACTTACCAATATCTTCTAATTTTTCTCCAGATCCTGCAAATAAGATGTCTCCATATTTAATAGGATTACTACTTTTAGCTGAGTCGGGATTGATCTTGGATATAAATGAATATGTACTGTAATTATATTTTGTATATATTTCTGCATACCTAACACTGGGTAAACCATCAAACCCATTTTCTAAAATATCCTTTTTAGCTATTCCTTTACCTCTAGAAAATACACCTAGTTCATCTAAAGATTTCACATTCCATTTTTCATCAAACCCAGGAAACCGCTTCTTCCCAGTTAACAACTGCTGCATTAAGCCTTTTTTAAGTGCTTGTTTTTGGGTAATAAGCTTTTCTTGTGCTACTATGGCTTTGTCCCAAGTGTTAAGGATACTGGCTATTTTTTGTTGCTCTGGAAGTGGTGGAACTGCAATAGTAAAATTATTAATATCCTTTGCTGAAATATGAGGAATACCTGAACTGGTCTTTATTGAATCCACATACCGAATAAAGTTATTACTAGAAACCCAATGAAAAAGAAAAGACTGTGACATTGTTATCAAAGTCCTTATTCTCGCTACACGCTGGACTAGTAATAGAGGTAAGAATTCTTTACCGACTATACTATAATTTCTACCAACTAGAGAACCGTCCATAGAAATTACAATATCTCCATCCTCTAATAAATATTTAGCTAGGTTTAAATTATTGGAATTCTCCCAAAACATCTCATTCTTTTCATCAAAACGCAGATTACCTCTTGTGATATTTATCCCTCGACATAATCTTGTGCCTCTATTTTCCAGATTAAATTCATTGCTTTTAAAAGCAAAACCATTTAACTGATTTACATAATTCTTTATGCTTGAATAAATCCAATCCTCTGGAATCAAACCCAATTTGGTCTGTTTGTACCCAACCTTTTCTTCTACCAAACCTGTGCTGAGCGTTGTCGAAGTAGCAACCTCATCTTGTGTGTGTTTACTCATAATGCTCGGTGTAAAGCGGATCGTCGGTAAGGTCGGTTATAATACTAGACCTATAAAAATCAAACCATTGGTTAAATAGTTTCCAACTAAGCGCAGGAAATGTACTTTCGTCTGTGCATTGTCCAAAGAGTTCGTTGAGAAAAATGTTTTTCCAGTATTTTTTGAGCTCTTTTTTAGGGTCGTCTAGAAAGAGCTCATCTTCTAGCAAATAACTGTTATGCTCATCTCGATCTCCTGCATTAGTTTGTGGTAAATCTGGAAATAGGGCATTGCTCCAATCGTGAAATGGCTGTTTTGGTATTACCATTAATGCGCTTCTATTTATGGTAGGATATATTATCATTTAGTTTTTGTTTTTATTGTTTGGTAATAAGCTATCAAAATCACTATTGAAATCAATATCTTGGTTTACTCTAAATGTTTCAAACATTTTTTCAGCTAAATTTTTAGCAATTTTACTACTTATATTTCCAGCACTTTTTAAAACCTTATAATCGTTAAACACTAAAAAGGCATCTAGCTTTTCTATCCAATCCGTCATTTGCATAGGAATATTTCGTTTTGCTTGATTTTCTGCATAATCCAAATACATGACAACAATACGGTTAAGCGCATCCAACTCATTTTCTTGTAAATAATTTTTTGCAATGCTAACATCACTTTTCAATATTTTACCTTTAGGACTGTTTTTCCAATGGGTTAATCCCATACCTGGTTTGTTGACATCTGCCCTTTTTGAAATAAGTTCTGCTGCTGTAGCGCCAGTAATTGCCCAATGCAGTTTATTCTGAACAGTTTGGTAAAATGTTTTGGTGGTTTCACTTTTAGCATCATAATCTATACTACATTGCGCATAGATATCTGTAATCTTTTGATAAAAACGACGTTCTGAAGCACGTATTTCTCTAATACGTTCCAATAGTTCATCAAAATAATCTCTACCAAACTGCTTACCTTGTTTTAAACGTTCATCATCAAGCACAAAGCCTTTTATAATATAGTCGCGTAAAGTTTTAGTTGCCCAAATCCTAAACTGCGTGGCTTGTTTAGAGTTAACCCTATAGCCTACCGAAATAATGGCATCGAGATTATAGAACTGCGTGTTATAATTTTTACCATCCCCGGCAGTTATTCGAAATTTTCGAATAACTGAATCCTCATCTAATTCTCCGCTTTTAAATACCTCTTTCAGATGATAATTTATGGTATTCACCTCCACACCAAAAAGTGATGCCATTTTCTTTTGTGAAAGCCAGAAGGTCTCATCTTCATACAATACCTCAATCGTACTTTTTTCTAATGCAGTTTCATAGAACAAGATTTGCAATTTATTAAACTGGTCTTGAGTTTTATCAATTTTACTCATATCCAAGTTCTTTTAAGTGTTTATTCATTTCTGCGCGTACTCCTACCAACTCCGCTTCTAATTCTTCTATATTTTGCTGCACTTCTGCTATATTCACTGGTTCTTCTTCTTCAAAAGTATCTACATAGCGCGGAATGTTAAGGTTGTAATCATTCTCTGCCACTTCTTTTGGTTTTACAACCGAACTATATTTCTCAATAGTTTCAAAATCTTTATAGGTAGCAACAATTTTATCAATGTCCTGTGTTCTCAGAACATTCTGCTTTTTACCGTCTTCAAAATCTTTACTGGCATCTATGAATAGTATATTCTTTGTGGTTTTTGCTTTGTTGAAAATAAGAATTGCAGCAGGAATTCCTGTACCATAGAACAAGTTAGTGGGCAAACCAATGACTGCTTCCAGTAAATTTTCTTCAATTAGTTTTTGACGAATTTTTTGTTCTGCGCTTCCGCGGAAAAGCACTCCGTGTGGCACAATAACACCAACTTTCCCCTTTGGTGCCGTCGTTTCGATCATATGGAGAATAAAGGCGTAATCTCCTTTAGATTTTGGTGGAATACCACGAAGAAAACGCTTATAGCGATCGGCTTCAGCATTCTCATGTCCCCATTTATCAAGACTAAAAGGTGGATTTGCCACAACAATATCAAACTTCATTAAAGCATCACCTTCAATTAGTTTAGGGTTATTAATGGTGTCACACCATTCAATTTGTGCAGAATCCATTTTATGCAAAAAGCAATTCATTTTGCTCAATGCCCAGGTATCACCATTACTTTCCTGTCCGTATATGGCAAAATTATTTGTTGGCTTACCCTGTGCATCTTTAGTTTCTTCTGCAACTTTGATCAATAGAGATCCTGATCCACAAGTAGGATCAAAGATGCGGTCACCTTCTTTAGGTGATACTAGTTTTGCTAATAATCCAGAAACTTCTTTTGGAGTGAAGAACTCCCCTCCTTTTTTACCCGCTCCAGACGCAAATTTTTCTAAGAGGAACATATAGGCTTCTCCAAGAATATCTTGCTTCCCTTCCCAAAGCGATGGACGGAAGTCTAACTCTGGTTTTGCAAAGTCATTAATCAAGTTTTTGAGGCGTCGGTTACGGTCTTTAGTTTGCCCTAATTTATCTGAATTAAAACTGATGTTTCTAAATACTCCATCTAGTTTTTCAATGTTGTACTCTTCTATTTTAGCAAATATTGTGTCGATTTTCTCACCTATATCAGTGTCATTTCTATGTTCATAGATATAATCGAAAGAACAATTGGGAGGCAACACGAATCGCTCACGTTTTAGTTTTCTTTGAATAAGCTCTTCGTCATCTCCATAGCGTTCTTTAAGTTCATTATAATGGTCTTTCCAAACATCACTTAAGTATTTGATGAACATAAAAACTAATATATAGTTCTTATATTCTGATGAATCAAATGCACCTCTGAAAGTGTCACAAGCATTCCATAATGCTGCATTTATTTGATCTTGTGATGGTTTTGTTTTACTTGACATTTTATAATTTGTTTAAAAGTTGCTTGGTGGTTAATTTATTTTTTAGATCCAATATTTCACTACTTATTGCCAACTCCTTAGTATGAAGATCTGCAATAGTAGCAATTTTAGTTTGTATTTCTAATGATGGAAGAACTATTGGTGTTTCTTCTAAAGTTGTTTTATTTATACTGGTGTTGTAGGTTCCGGATTCTTTGGTTTTGAAATAATTTTGAACATTTTTTTGATTGATATACCAAGCAACAAAGTCTGGGTTAGCCAAGTTCTTGTTTACCTTAAGTACAAACATAGCAGACGAAGCTATAGTTGGGATATCATCAGTACTCTTAAATACAGTTGCAAAATTGTTAGCTCCTTTTGCTACAAAAAGGACATCCCCCACTTCTAAGTAGTATTTGCTTTTTATCTTATTATTGTTAATCAGGTAACAATCATCACCTATAGCCGTATAATTATCTTCAAAGTCTTTTAGTTGTATCACACGAACACCTCCATTCTGGACGTGTTTGATCTTACCTCTAAAAGAGTATCCAGAGGAAAGTCCTTGGTTAACTATAATTGATTCTAAAGTAACTATTTTATTTTGCATATTTATAAATACATAATTGCTACGATGCAAACATAATAAAATTAAAACAATAAGCAATATTATTATTCATAATCATTACGTTGCAAATTTATAAAGCAAAAAGTCCAGACAAAAATATGTGTCTGGACTTTTAAATTGAACTTAGTTATCGGTGCTGATGTACTTAATAGTTATTCCGTATTTTTTAAAAAATCTCTAAAATTTTCATTCGTAATTACTTTTACTTCTGTATTATAAGTCTCTACAAAAGTTTTAGGGATTTTTACTTTACTTTTTGCGTTCCACTTTATTTCAAAACCAGTTACTTTTCCAGCTTCTTCCTCTACATAATCAATTTCCTGTTGCTGCACAGTTCTCCAAAAATAGCCTTTGCATAACGAGCTATTATAGGCGTTATACTTTAGACGTTCTGCTATCAAAAAGTTTTCCCAGAGGTTACGCTTATCCTGGCGCATTTCTAATGGATTTAAATCACCAATTATCATATTTCTAACTCCAGTATCATAAAAATATATCTTTTGATTGGTTTTGATCTCGTTGCGTAAATTTTTACTGAAACTTGGAAGTTTAAACACCACAAATGCCTGGCATAGTAAGTCTATATAATTAGAGACCGTTTTTTTATCTATACCTAATAACTGTGCTAATTCATTATAGCTAACCTCGCTTCCTATTTGAAAAGCCAAAGCACGTAATAATTTTTCAAGAATTTCAGGCTTACGTATTCCTCCATAATTTAATAGATCCTTATATAAATAGCTATCTGTTAGTTGTTTTAGAATTTCTTTTTCGTCTCCAAAATTATTAATCACATCTGGATACATCCCATATACAATTCGTAATTCTAGTTGTTGTTGAGCTTTTAGATAACCAACGTTATTTTCAAATTCATCCCAAGAAATAGGATAAAGCTGATATTCCCATTTTCTACCTGTGAGCGGTTCTTGGGTCTGGTTATTGAGTTCGAAAGCAGATGAGCCACTCACAAGTAATTGAACAGATTTTAGTTGATCTGTAATTAATTTTAGTGTAAGTCCAATATTATCTATACGCTGTGCTTCGTCTATAAACACAATTTTATTGTTCCCAATAATATTTTTAAGTTGTTCTAAATTCGGATTGGAGATTAATTTTCTCACGGTTGGATCATCACCATTCAAAAAGAGATATTCTTTACCTTCCAGTAACTTATTGAAAAGTGTAGTTTTACCAACTTGTCGTGGACCAATTAATAGTATCGCCTTGCCGGTTCCAAAACGATTAATAATCTTGTTTTCTAAATCTCTTTTAATCATCTTTAGGGAGTGTAATCCCCAAATATACTATTTTTTAGGGATTGTAATCCCTAAATTTTAAATTTAATTAGACTAATAGTATTGAAGATTGCCCTATTCTATGGAGTTTGAACAATTTTACAAAAAAATGTTGACGATTTGTGAACCTTTATGATTGATTTGAACGTTCTTCTTTCAAATAAGTGAAAAGACAAAATTTGCTCAGTTTATTATAATCGTTCTTCGGAAGTGCATTTAGAGATAACATAAAATTGGATTTTAATGAACCGGAAGGTTGTCCATATTTTTCCTTAAGTTCATTAATCCTACATTATTAAATTATCATTTGAATTGCATGTTTAAGAGTTACAACATTGAATCCAGTTGTTAAGGCAATACTGCTCAAAGAAAGATTATACCTATACTCATTTCGTATTTGTAAGCCTATGAAAACATAAAACCAAGACCAAAATCCTTATACCTGAAGGTTACTTATTCAGGTCTATAAAATACAGGCTAGTTAATCACATCATAGATCTGAAATTTACCTGGGTCAATGAAAGTGTGCTTAGGGAAATCCCTGTACCCTAAATCAGCTTCCCGTAAAATGAAATATGAGGAGTTTAGAAATGAGTTGTCCCAAAATGCGAATAAACTTTCTCCACTATCCTAGCAAATGTTTTTATTAAACAGGGTTGAATTTAGATAACAAAATTTTCCGGTTACAACTCAATATACATAAATCCCTATCCTTTCATCCAACAATAATGGAACCACTTAACTTTTAATTAATCAAAGCTTAAAATCGAATTTTGAGAACTACTTCGAAAAATGTTTTCATTTGCGGGTGAAACTATATATTATTTTAACACAGTAAATTTTATTAATAAAAATCAATAAAACAGTTATAAGAAGAAAAACAATTATTGAATTAGTCAAAGCCAAAAACCCGCCTCTGTTCCAACAGGGACGGGTTTTTTCTATAATCAAATAATATAATGCCTAATTGAATTTAAAATGGAATTAACATGAAAATGCTTGGTGGCGGCGTTCATTAAATTAGCCCAAAAATAAAATCTAAAATAAAAAAATTACAATCATCGATTTTCGCCCTGCTGTTCTCAATAATGGCAATTGGGCAATCTCATTTAAAAGGTAGATATAATTGAAATGAATGTAATTATTTCTAAAGACAGGCAAATAGCGGTTTCTCATGAACTCTTTATCTTTTTTAAATATATGTTAGTAATCCTGAAGGGAAAGCAATTGAGTGTAAGAATATTGCTTAATATAAACTTCTGATTAACAAAACTCCGTCTTTTTTAAAAAGTTAATATAAACTTCACACCTTAACCTAAACTTTAGAAAAAGATAATTTAAGCAACAAGTTTACCTAACCTACTTTCAGAGCCAGCCCATTACTTTTGAATTCAAATAATAACCAAACAATTTAAAAAATGAAGAATTTAAAAATGGGAATTTGTAAACCACTCATCTTTGCGCTGCTGGCCTCTGTAATTATTAGTTGCGAGCCAGAAGACGGTGTGGATGGAATGGATGGCGCAAGAGGCGAGCAAGGGGAACCGGGGTCTCAAGGTCCTGCTGGTGAAAACGGTGAAGAATTTATACCAGAACCAATCATTTTTGCAAACAAATCTGCTTTAGAGCCTCTTGTACTAATTAACCCATCTTTTGGACAGGTTAAGGCTTACTCCCTTTTAAGTACTACCGATAATATTAATGGATTTAACCTGGCCGGTTCTGCCGATGGTGCTGGATTTCTAAACGATCCAGATAGCGATGGTTATATTTATGTAGTGAATAATGAAGACCATTATGCTGTATCAAGAGTTTATTTGGACGAGAACCTTATTCCATATAAAGGTGATTATCTTTTGAATTCCGGGGTGGCAGATTATGCAAGACAGTGTTCAGGCACCATGTGGGAGGCTGCTATACACGGTGGTTCAAGTGATCTTTTTCTGTCAGCTTCAGAAAGTATTAATTACGATGTAAAAGGTATTGATCCTTACATAGCAACTCCAACTCCTACAGCAGATTTTGGTTTGGATGCACTAGGAGAATTTTCCTGGGAAAATGCTGTTCCACTTCCTAAGGGAGCATTTAATGGCAAAACCATAATCATTGGCGGGGATGACGATTCAAGTGGGTCAGAAGGTCAGGTTAGCATGTACTTGTCAGAAAATGGTGATGCCGATCTTGAAGGAGGTAAGATCTTGGTGCTTAGATTTAAAGAAGTTTCTGATGGTGCCGATGGAAAAATGGCTGTGGCAGATGGTACAACTTACAATGAAGGAGATCTTGATTTTCAAAAAGAATATGAAGTCGAATTTGTTGAAATTCCTAGCGGTGCTTCAATGACAAAAAATGAAATGGAAACTGCATGTACCAATGTTAACGCTTCACAATTCATGAGAGTGGAAGATGTCGATTACGGGAAAGGTTCAGATGCCAATGCACGAATTGTATATTTCAATGTAACAGGACGTGGTCCTAATGCTGGAACTTATAATGACTGGGGAACCGTTTACAAACTTATTCTAGATGATAATGATCCAACACAAGGAAAATTAACGCAAATCATTAGTGGTAATACAGATACTAACAATATGGATGGTAACCTTGCTCAATTACAAAGCCCTGATAACATCTGTGTAACTGAAAATTTCGTTTACATTCAGGAAGATCCTAACTCTTTTGATCGTGGCCATAATGCTTACATTTATCAAAGTGATTTAAGTGGAAATAATATTAGCGTAGCGCTAAGAATTGTAGTAGATCAAACATTAGCTAAAGATTCTGGAACTCAGTTTTCAGGAGAATTTGGCTCGTTAATCGATATTTCTGATAAAATAGGCGTAGAAGGCACTTTCCTTCTGGCTGTGCAGCCCCACTATTGGAAGGATCCATTCTTCCAAGGTCTTGACGGTCATTTTAATTCGAACCGTGAGGATGATCAGGGATCTCAAATTGTACTTTTACAGGGACTTCCTAGGTAATTACAATATTTGATTTTACAGGCTTCCGTTTTGCGGAAGCCTAATCCATTTTTGATTATAACTTAAAAACTATATGCGCATTCTAAAAATAGTACTTATCATTTTTATCGTTTTCATGACTTCCTGTAAACAATCGAATTCTGAAGAATATATTGTTAACTGGGACGAAACCCGGCAGTATTATCTTGTCCATCTTAAACAAGCCATTCAGGGCTTAAAAGAATTACAAACTAAAAATCCAGAGGACAGTAAAAATAAAAAGTTATTCGCTGAAATCAGAAGGGATTTTAAAATAGCTGAACCTTACGCCTCATATTTGAACCCTGAAGTCGGCCATCGGGCTAATGGTCCTGCTTTACCAGTTTTTAGGGAAGATAATGGAAGGGTGCTTGCACCTATTGGATTACAAAAAATAGAGGAAAGTATTTATGAAGGTGGAATAAGTGAGGGAGATTTTCAGAAGGAAATTGAAAATACTGTTGGTCTGCTGAAGGTGCTTCAAACAAATATCGAAAAAAGAGAATTAACTCCACAGCGGTTTTTTGTAGCTATACAACAGCAACTAATGCGTGTTATCAGTTTTTCCATGTCAAATTTTGACACCCCAATAAGTTCTCAGGGTATAAAGGATGCTGCGTTGACATTGGAAAGTTTAAGATCGGTCTATGAAAAAACATTACAGTACGATATTAAGACCAAAAAACCGGAATTGAACAAGGAATTTTTAGAAATTCTGAATGAAGCTGTAGCATTGGCAAATAATTATAATGGTGAAAATGAAGATTTTGATCGCTATGATTATATACGCAATTACCTGAACCCAATTACCAGAAAATGGAAAGAAATAAGGGATGAAAGCGATTATTGGGAAGGTTCTGAAGATTTCCCTTTCAATTTCAATGCACCTACCTTTTTCGAACCTGATTCTTTCAATTTACGATATTTCACTCCAACAGTCAACAGAAATCCAAACGAAGACGAGATTAGGTTAGGGGAAAAATTGTTTTTTGATCCTAATTTATCTGAAGGCGGACAGGTTTCCTGTGCTTCCTGTCATAATCCTGCTAAGGCATACCAGGATGGACTTCAAACGGCACTAGATAATAGTGGTAACTCCCTTGAACGAAATACTCCTGGACTTATAAACGTAGCCTATCAGAAAAATTTTTTCTGGGATGGTCGTGCCGAAGATCTATTGAGCCAGATCAACCAGGTTTTTACCAATAAACGAGAATTTAATACTGAAGTACACCAGTTTTCAAATAACATTCTAAAGGACAGCACCTACAAAAAATTGTTTAAAAAGACTTTCGGTAGGGTACCAAGAACCAATAAAGAAGTGGTTAAAGCAATTTCTTCCTATGTTTCCACACTGCAAGGTTTTGATTCAAAATTTGACAAGAATATTCGCGGGGAAGAAAATAACATGACAGATGAGGAAATACTGGGATTCAATTTATTTATGGGAAAAGCCCTGTGTGCTACTTGCCATTTTATGCCTTTAACCAATGGAACAGTTCCACCATTTTTTAGTGAAACCGAAAGAGAAGTTATTGGTGTACCCGAAAGCGGAAAAAACGAAGTTTGGGCTGACGATCCGGGATTTTATGTTATGTATAAAGAACCTGCTCATTGGGGAATGTTTAAAACTCCAACAATTAGAAATGTTGAAGTTACCGCACCTTATATGCATAATGGAATTTATGAAACACTTGAGGAAGTGATAGATTTTTATAACCAAGGGGGGGGTGATGGTCTTGGATTTGATATTCCGCATCAAACCCTTCCCTTTGATAATCTTGATCTGTCCCAAAAAGAGCAAAAGGCTTTAGTAGCTTACATGAAAACTTTAACCGATGAAGGTAGACCTAGAAAGATTCCACAATAATGCAATAAAAAGAGAAGCCGGAATATTTGTTTAGTTGGGTTGTATTAGGTCTTTATCTTGCCAAATTTTAAATATGTTGGCAGAGTTTTATATTCCCAAAAGTCTCAACTTAGTGAAGGATATTTTCAAATTTATTATTATGAGAAAAATAAATATCATATTCATCGCTATTTTAGTGATGATTTCCTGTAAGAAAAATACAAGAAATAAAGAAACCTTAGAACCTCCTGTACGAATTTCCGAAATACAGGTGCATGGACATAGGGGAGAAAGAGGCTTGATGCCCGAAAACAGTATTCCCGGCTTTATTGCCGCTATTAATGATGGTGCAGATATAATTGAAATGGATGTGGTAATATCTAAAGATCATCAAGTGGTGGTTTCTCATGAGCCTTTTATGTCTTCAGTCTATGTCTCAAAACCTTCCGGGGACATCATAGCTAAAGCAGATGAGAAAAACTACAATTTGTACCAGATGCCGTATGACAGTATCAGGAAGTTCAATATTGGATTAAAAGGCAACAAATTCTTCCCGGAACAACAAAAAATTGCAGCCTATAAACCTCTGTTGTCAGAGGTAATAGGCAGTGTGCAAAATCACCTTAAAACCAATAACTTGAAACCAGTAGGTTACAACATTGAACTAAAATCTGATAAAAAGGAATACGGAATTTCCCAGCCCCCTCCGCTAGAGTTTGTAAAATTGGTCATGGAAGTTCTGGAAAAAAACAAAATTCAGGGACCTGTCAATATTCAGTCTTTTGACCCTGAAATTCTAAGGGTGGTGCATAAATTTTACCCTGATATGAAGCTTGCCTACCTGGTTTATGAAGAGGGAATTCAAAAAAATTTAGAGGAATTGGATTTTGTGCCTCAAATTTATAGTCCTTCTTATTCGCTCGTAAAAAACAAGGTATTTGTAGATTCAATAAAAGCATTAAATATGGAATTAATACCGTGGACCGTTAATGATAAGCTTGCGATACGTAAAATGATTAACTTAGATGTACATGGAATCATAACCGATTTTCCTTTTAGGGTAAAAAAGGAAATAACAAGGAATAAAAAGGTCTTAAAGAAATGGTAACCTTTAAATGATATTAAATAAATAAGAAATAGGTTATCATTCATTTTCTTTGAATCAATCTTTAAAGTTTGTTTGCTAACTAAAGATTATTGGATAATTAAGTGCACGAATGTAGGGTTTCGTGCACTTTTTTATTTTTATATATAAATTGCTTCAGAGAACTTATCAGCAAAATATCTCCCCAAAAGTAATACTAAGTTTGATTTCAATTCTATTAGATGGAGAAAACGGGTTGACAACATGGTAAATTCTTAATTGTACTAACTAATTCATTTTTTTAAGGATTTTGCCAAAGCTTAAAATGACTTTGTTCTCAACTCCCTTAACTAAGGCAATATTTACACAATTTTACATGTTCAAATTTTTCCTCTCCTGCTTTGAGAAGATCAGATAAGTTGCCAAAAAATCCAAGTTTTTTTCTCCCTTCCTCATCTGGAAGGAGATCGCAGGTGTTGATATGAATAATATGGATTTCATTAAGACGTGCTTTTTTCTCAATGTAAAAAGAGGAGACAGCTTCTCTTTTTATAAAAGGCAGGAATATATGATCTGAAAGAAATTTTCTAATGTTCACTAATGATGTTTCCATTAAAATTAGGTAAGATTGATGATTTTTATATTGAGCCAAAATTATCAAATAGTAAAATTTTTGAAAAAAACTTGATCATCAGGTATAGATAGAGCCTAAAATTAATTTTAAGTTCATACTAAACTAACTTCGCTCCCTAGTATTGATCTTATTTTTGCAGAAATTAGCCCCTACTGCAATTTTGAAAATTCGATTAAAATCTCTGGTATTTCAAATATGGCTATCGTTTTTAGCCCTATCGTTCATTCTTGGATTATGGCTTTTCCTCTTTTTAAAAACCCAGGATAAAACTGAGCATTTATCACACTTTTCCTCTGAGGTTACCCGCATTCAAAATGATTTTTCAGAAAATATAATCAATTATCAGAATTTCATTTTAAGCGGTTACAAAGAAGTGGATTTTTACACCAAGGATACCCAACCCGACATTAATAATTACCTGAAAAATCTTACAGCGATTCACTCGAGATTATTGAACCTCGAACAAAATTCTGAAGAATATAAGATAGGGACCAATAGCCAATTCAGAGTACTGATTAGTAATAACAACCAACTTATCCAACTTGCCGATTCACTAAAAACCTTAATTAAATATCGCGGCTTCAAAGATTATGGTGTAGAAGGAAGGATGCGTAACTCAGCTCATGCACTGGAAGATTCCAGTTATATTATTAGGGCTGAAATATTGCAATTACGGAGGCATGAAAAAGACTTCTTGCTTAGAGGGGATGAACAGTACGAACTGAAATTTAATTCTTTACTGGACAGCCTTAAAAAAAGATATTTAGGAAAGAAGAAAATTCAAGGTTTGCTCAATCAGTATTCTGGCTCCTTTAACGAATATGTCGCATTGAGCAATATTTTAGGAATCTATTCGGAAAATGGTCTTTTAGTAGAAATAAAATCTGTACATCGGAAAATTAACGGGATATTTTCCAGCATGGAAGAGAAGAGTGCTGCACGCATCCTAGAACTAAATAATCAGCATACCAATTACCTAATTATCCAAACGATTTTTATAGCCATCATAGCAATTTTTGTGAGTCTTTTTTTAGCAAAGACACTTACACATGATATTAAACTGCTGAATGAAAATTTTAAATATTACATTAGTTCAGATTTCCTTAAAAACCAAGACAAAGAAATTTCTAAACCAGATTTTAAACCTTCTTCCATCGAGATTAAAAATCTATTTGCCAATTTCCAATTATTAAAGGAAACCCTCAATAAAACAGTGTTGCGTTTAAATAAGGAAGTAGAAAAATCAGAAAAAGCGGCCAATTATAAAACAAGGTTTCTGGCTAATATGAGTCACGAGATTCGTACACCGCTCAATGGAATTTTGGGAATGCTTCAACTTATAGGAATTGAGAAATTAAGCACTGAACAACAGAAGTCTCTTGAGGTAGCTGAATATTCTGCAAATCATCTGTTAGATGTAGTAAATATGATCCTTGATTATTCTAAACTGGAGGTTGGCAAAATGTCTGTTGATACACGTCCTATAGATCTAAGGCTCATCCTAAATAACTTAGAAGGAATTTTCCATTACCAAGCAATGGAGAAAAACCTGAAATTTCTTGTTGAATGCGCAGAGGAAGTTCCTCAAAAAATTAATGCAGATTCTATGCGTATTCAACAAGTGCTCTTGAACCTCTTAAGCAACGCATTAAAGTTTACGCATCACGGTAGTGTACTCTTAAAAGTTTCTAAAGATTCAGAAACAGAGAATGAGGTAACCCTCAATTTTGAAGTGATAGATACTGGAGTTGGAATAAAGAAAAAAGATACATCCAAGCTTTTTGAAGCTTTTGAACAGCAAGATATTTCCACTACCCGTAAACATGGTGGAACCGGTCTTGGACTTACTATTACCAATCAGCTAATAGAATTGATGGGAGGCCAGCTCCTGCTGGAAAGTCAAATAAACAAGGGGTCGAAATTTTATTTCAGTTTGTCTTCTGAAAAGGTGAGCAATTCTTATAAGCAATCAACTAGCATCGGGAATTTTCAGAAGAAACCACCACCCTTGGGTGATTATAAGGTGCTGGTTGCTGAAGACAATAAAATTAACCAGTTAGTGATAGTTAAGATGCTGAACTTATTAGGTATAAATTCAGTACTGGCTAAAGATGGCAGGGAAGCCTATGAGCTTTTTCTTCTGGAGGATTTCGATCTTATTTTAATGGATATTCACATGCCTATACTGAATGGACTTGAAGCCACAAATATGATCAAGACACATTCAAAATATACAATAAGCAAGCCTCCAATAATCGCCATTACCGCCAGTGCATTTGAAGAAGATCGCGATGAAGCACTTTCTAAAGGAATGGATGATTTTATTACCAAGCCCATCCTTTTCAAAGTACTTGTGTACACCATGAAGAAATACCTTCCACATTTGGTTAGTGCCAATACCTCATTTTAATACGGAAAAAATTGCTGACTTACTTAGGAAATTTTGAAACCATTTGCCAGATGATTTAATTATTCTTTTCTGGGTTTCATAGTCTATATATACCAGGCCAAACCGGGGATAATATCCCTCGGCCCACTCAAAATTATCGGTAAAACTCCACACGAAATATCCCTGTACATTCACACCATCATTTTTCGCCTTGAGGACCTGTTTCAAATATTCCTTGAGGAAATCTAGCCGTTCCCTGTCATGAACTTTGCCGTTTTCATAGGTATCTGGGAAAGCGGCGCCATTTTCGGTAACGTATAATTTCTTAATATTTTTATAGGCTCCAAATTTATGCAGCATCTTGTAAATTCCCTCTGGATAAACTTCCCATTTCATAGTGGTCACCGGAACTTTTCTCTTTGTTGCTGTAATGTTTTTGGCTTGTAAATATGGGACAAGCCAGGAATGTTTAATAATTTCCCGGGTGTAATTCTGAATTCCAATAAAGTCGAAATCAAATTTTACAAGCTCGTCATCTTCCGGTCTATAATATTTATTGAGTTTTTTAAGGAAAGGAAGTTCATCCAATGGATATCCCATTCCCAAAGCAGGCTCAATAAATAGGCGATTAATTAAAGCATCTACCCTAATAGCGGCCTTCCTATCTTTTTGGCTATTGCGAAAAGGTTCAATAGAAGAGCAGGAAAAAGTAGTTCCGATATTTGCGTTTTCAACGTGTTTTCTTAAAATTCTTCCTCCTTCGGCCTGGCAAAGTGTGGCATGGTGCATCGCGGGAATGAAATTTTTTAATCTCCTCCGCCCTGGAGCATGTATCCCTAAAAAATATCCAACTCCTGTAAAAACCATCGGCTCGTTCAGGACGATCCAGTTTTTAACCCTGTCCCCAAACGTTTCAGCACATATTTTTACATAGTCACCAAACCAGTTTAGGATTTCCCTGTTGGTCCAACCTCCTTTATCCTCCAAGGCTTGAGGCAAGTCCCAATGATAAAGAGTTATCCAGGGTTCTATTCCATTCTCCAGACATTTGGAAATAATCTTATTATAAAAATCAAGACCCTTTTGATTCACAGACCCGCTGCCGGTGGGAATAATCCTTGACCAGGAAAGGGAAAACCTGAAATTGGGAATATTCATAGATTTTAAAAGATCTATATCCTCTTCATAACGATTGTAAAAATCACAAGCGACTTCAGCCGACTGGTTTTTAAAGATCTTCCCTTTTTTGGTTGAAAAATTATCCCATATAGACAGTCCTTTTCCACCTGCCGCAGGGCTTCCTTCGGTCTGGAATGCCGCAGTTGAAACTCCCCATTTAAAATCTGGTCCAAAGTCCTTTTTGCTGAACAGTCTTCCATCAGTTTTAAAAATGTTATGTTTTACAATCATTTAAATAACTTCAAGGTCTTTTGAAACTGAAGTTTCTTTAGAAGGATAATTCTGGTGGTAGGTAGAAAGTACAATGTCAATAATTGAAGAAGTCCTATCTGGAAAATCCACGCTAACAATACAATCATTTGCAAGCCATTTCTCTATTTCAGAATACTGTTTTGTTTTAAGATTTTTAAGAACGGATACTCCTAATTTTTCCAAAGCTGCAGCATTACAATGTTGTTCAAACTGATTTTTCATCGGAATAACTAGTAGCTTTTTTTTAAGGTATAACACTTCAGCCGGAGTTTCGAAGCCTGCACCGCACATCACTCCTTTTGAAGAAGCCAGGCTTTCTAAAAACAGCTCGTTGTTCACAGGCTGAATCTCGATATTCTGGAAACTTGTTGCCTGTTTGTTATGTTTTGAAAAGACCTTCCATTGTACCTTGGGGAAATTGCCGAGAATTTTCAAAAGCTTTTTATCTGAATAGGCAGGAAGGTAAACCGTATAATGCCCCTTGTTGGCTATTTTTAGTTCACGAACCTGTTTTCTTATAACCGGTGTGAAAATATTGTCATTTATCTGGCTGAAATGAAAGCCGAATTTTGTTTTTGCCGGAGCATATCGTTTCAGAATAAAACGGCCGAAAGGGTCTTTTTTGATCGGTTGAGGGGAACAGATATCTAGTACCGCTGCCTGATGGCTTAATGCAATGCAGGGAATTCCTTTTAAAAGGGCGGCCCAGGCCGAAACGGGTTCAAAATCATTAATGACCAGGTCATAATGCTCTAAGGGCAAATTCCGAATTTCATTAATAAGCCTTTTGGTTTTGTTCTTAGCAAATGTTTGCCAAAGATCTACACCGCCATTTTTCCCGAAAATAAAACTCAGCCCTTTCAGGTTGAATTTTATCTCATAAGGAAGCCCGACATCCGCCTGTACTCCACTAACGAGAATATCCACATCGGCTTTTTCTCTAAGGGCTGGAATAATATCTAAAGCCCGGCATAAATGCCCGTTTCCAGTACCTTGAATGGCATAAAGTATTTTCATGAGCTTACCTGGTTTCTTGAATTTTTATAATACTAAATTCCTTTATTAAATTTTCAAAAATCTCGTTGTTTGAAAGGGAATGGGTTTTGGATTCCTTTTCCATTTTAAGTGCGCGTAATGCAGGAAGGTCTTCCATAAAATGGTAAACACGCCACTTCCCCTTATGATATTCCAATGATGTTAAATTCTCCACCCAGTCTCCAGAATTGAGATATGTAACTTCTCCATCTGAATTAGAAATTTTTTTTATTTCAGGATGATGGATATGCCCGCAAACCACATAATCATAGCGGTTACTTATAGCAATATCTGCCGCGACCTGTTCAAAATCATTGATGAATTTAACAGCTCCTTTTACACTATTTTTGATTCTTTTTGAAAATGAAATTTTTCCGCTCCCGAATTTTTTCGAAATATGATTGACAAACCGATTGATTAATATTAACAGATCATAACCTTTCCCTCCCAGTTTGGCAAGCCATTTTGAATGTTTCATGGTCACATCAAAAACATCTCCGTGAAAGATCCAAGCTTTTTTACCATCCAGTTTCAGTACCAATTTGTTGACAATCTTTAGGCTTCCCATTTGAAAGCCCACAAATTTGCGCAGCATTTCATCATGATTTCCCGTGATATAATATACCTCAGTCCCTTTGGCCATTAAACCCGTAATATGTTTAATTACCTGCATGTGAGATTGTGGCCAGTAGCGTTTGTTGAATTGCCACATATCTATAATATCTCCATTCAGCACTAGTTTTTTGGGTTTCACACTTTGGAGGTACGATATAAGTTCTTCCGCGTGACAGCCATAGGTGCCTAAATGGATATCGGAAATTACAAGAACTTCAACTTCGCGTTTTTTCATAGAGGTGGTTAAAAAGGTTAAGTGTAGGTAGTCCGAAAATTTTGTTTGGATATTGATTTGGAGAAATCACTGAGCTTATTCTTGTTTTATAAAATACTGTTATAATATTTTCCTGTAAGAATTGATAGAAGTTACCTGATATTAAAATTTTGGAAGCAGTAGAGAGAAAGTTCTTTGAGCTTTTCTGTGAAGAAATTCTCAAATAGTTATTTTTGTTAGTATCGAAATTAAGGTTTCTCAAATTTTCGCTAATTATTTTACTAATGTAGCTGAGTCTTATTAACTTAAAGTCAAGCTAGTATTAAATATTTATTTCCTTATCTAGATAATATTATTACACACGCAAGGAGAAATTGTATAAATTATTTTGAAGCTATAAACTAATGACAGATTTTTAATATTGAATTAACTTACTCATAATACAGCTATAACATTACTAGTAAAAATAAACATTATCTTAAAAGAAATGTGGAAGTTTATTATCTCAAATTAAGAAAGGATGGAGCTTATAGCATTAGCAATAATAGTTGTGTTACTTGTAGCTATTCTTTTATATTGCAGGTGGTTTATAAATAGAAACAAATAAAATGCCCCATATCTACCATAACTAACCTGCGCGTGGATCCTGTGCTGTTTTTATAGCGTACGGGAAGTTAAGCGTTAAATAAAAACAGCATAGGGCGCATACTACTTATGATCTATAATTTACAGTAAAAAATTACCGTTTTATAGGGGTTATGGAACCATTTACTGTAAAATTAGGATAATTTGCGGCAAGGTCAATTGTCATGACAAATCCTACTTTTTTCCTTCCAGCCACTCGCAATAATCATCTTTAATTTCAGGATTTATAGAAAGATATTGCTGATAACTATCATTCTCTGATTCCAAGATTATTCGGTAAATTTCAAACTTCTCTTTCTCTAATGCTCTGGCGGTATATCCAAAATAACCCAATAAACTTAATGCAATTATTCCAAGTGCTCCGAATAGGATCAACAGGTAATTCGGAATTATTCTGGCATGCTTTAGCTTCTTCTCTATTTCTTTGAGAACTTCATCTTTTAACCGGTTTTCTTCTTCCTGTTTTTCCAAGAAAATGTTCAGGTTCTTTTCGAGTGCTTCTGTAGTAATTGGAATGCTTAAATTTAAGAGTTGTTTTGAAAGCAGTTCGAGTTCCAAAATTGCTGCTTTAAAGTCAGCCATCTCATCGGTCATGAGCTCCATAATTTCATCAAGCTTTTTCATCCTTTTAATTTTTTAAAATCCTATTCCTGTATCTAAGCTTCTCTTTATTACTTGTTTCACTAAGTTTTTGGCTATACTAGCTGCCATATTAGTGCTGACTTGAACTGTCTTATCCATCAGTTTCAAACTGTTGGGTACTTCTTTCATCCTTATGTATGCTGAATTTCTAGTGATATCTCCAATGAGTTTACCTCCAGTCATAGATCTATGCACATCGCTTCCTTTTAAGTTGATGCCTTTATATTCAAATCGGAAGCCTTGTATTTGATTTGATTTATTGATACTTGGAATCACTTTTACCTGATGCTCTTTCATTTTATTAATATATTCATCCAGTGATTTCGGTCTTGTTTCCAGTACCCGGTCATTGATCTGTTTTATTGCCAGTCGCTGCGGATTTAATTCCTGTAATTTTTGTTGTTGCACTTCTCTAACTCTTGTTAGACCTAGCTCTTTTGCTACATTATCTGCGGCTAGCTGACTTCGTTTTCCAATAAAACTGTCATTGTACGCCTTTCCATCAAATCCTATTCGGTTAGTATTGATATGCACGTGAGTATGTTCTTTATCCCGGTGAACAAATCCAATGGATTGGTTGTTTTGCAGGTTCATCTCCTTTAAAAACTTTTTAGAGAGTTCTTCCAAGTCTTTTACGCTTAAATCTTTTCCATCTTCAATCGTAGGACTTAAGATAAAACTCAGGGTATTATTGATGCAACGTTCATTTTGCGACTGAATGATCTTGAATTCCTCAGTGATTTCTTGGGGAGTATCCCCGGCCAGATATTCTTTAAGAACTACTTCGGCATCCTTTTCTTGGTTCCATCCATAATCTATAGAGGCTCCCGTTCTTGCTATGGAATTTCCCTTGCCGATCATTTTCTGAAATTATTTAAATGTGTTCTTATCTCTTCCGACAACTGTTTTACTTCTTTAGCCAGCTGAGGATTCCCTTTTTTAAACATATTGCTGATCCGGCTAAAGTTGTTTTTGTATTGCACGAGTAGTTGATAACATTCTAAATGCTCTTGGGTAATCCTTTCTACTATATTTTTCTGAAAAGCAGTGGAGCGCAGATATTCGGAAAGGGAAATACCTGCTTTGGCCGCTCTGTTTTTGAGTAGTTTTTTCTCGTAGATCGAGCAGCGTATCTGGATGTATTCCCTTTTCAACTTTTCTTTTTAAATCTTTGCAACCTCCGGGAGCAAAGCAAGATTGTCATGACAATGACACATCTTGCTTTGCTATCCCAAATGAAATCTCCCTTGTGGCTTTTAAATTTTTAATTGTAGGTCTCATTAAACTTTTATCTTTGTTCGTATTTAAATTAATTGCTCATTTAAATCTTTATAACCTTCAAAGAGGCAACTTTTATCTCTGAGGTTTTTATAGTCTTGAATCAGTTCTTTCGAATATTTTATTCCCGCTGTATCATTATCCAAATACCGATCAACTTCATTATAATTTTTAAACAAATAGGAAACTGGTTTTAAAAAAGAGAGTGAGTTTAAAACAATCACATCTATATTTATAAGTTCATTAGGAAATAATATAGCCATAGATAATAAATCAAACATCCCCTCTAAAATTATCAGACGATCTGAATGGGTCTTCAAATAGGTATAGGCTTTTGGGGAACTGGAGTTTTTAAAGAATTTATTCCGAAGTTCCCATCCGTTTAAATGGTTCCGAAGTCCCATGGCAAAATAGTTTCTCCCTTTGAAGCCGTACCAAATTTCGTTACAGTATAGATTTGCTGTTTTTATTGAAATTTTTCTGGAATCTAAATATTGGATCAAAGCCTGATGTTGTATTGGCTTCACTTCATAAACTTCAATTTTTGGAGAGTTTTCCTTGTTTAAAATAGGCTGCTGAAAAGAAAAAAGATCACCCTTGTCATTTAGAAGTTCCAAGACCTGCTTAACTGAACACTTATTAAGTGCCACAATCAAATCCAGCCCGTTTCCGCCCTTTCCTACTCCATGGTCATGCCATTTGTTCAAAATCAAAGAAACCTTGAAAGAGGCCTGCGTTTCTGACCGAAGGGGACTCAGAAACCAGGCTTCTTTCTCCGTTGTCCTGTTTGGAAAGTGCCCGAATCTGGCCAGCGTTTTTACGATGGAAAGATTTCGGGCTCTTTCGCAGGTTACAAATGAATATTTTTTTTTCATTAGCATTTATTCAAACTATTAGATCAACTTGATATCACTCATCATTATTTTTTTGATGAGAAAACGATGAGCACGAAAACCCTTGATATCACTAGCCTTATTCCTTATCTCTCATCATTCATCAAAAGAAAGAATACTTTAATAGCATTTTCTTCAGTAGTTTGCTGAATTGTAAGAAATGATGAGCGTCTAAAGGCAACATCCGAAAAGACTAGGGTTCGCAGTGTCATCAATCTCTCATCACGCTTTATTTTGTAGCGCCTCACCAAAATTCTTCGATAAAAAGGATTTGCCTACCGTAAAATATCGTCCTATAGAATCTGTCAATCCTAGCCCTCCATCTTGCCAGATTATCATTTTTTTGTAGGTTAGTGAATTGTCTTGATTGGTTAGTTTCCAATCTTTTTTGAGAATTTGCCGTAATTGGGTAAGATCGGTTTTGACCCGGGTACGGTTCAATACTTGGAGCGCATCTAAAGGACAAAGGTCTATCTCATCCACATCAAAAGTTTCCATCGCACTCAAGATCATGCTAGCCAGTTCTTTTTCCACCCTACTGCGATTATTTTGCATTAGATTTTCCAAAGCATCGGTTTTGATTTCTTCAGTAGAAAACCACATTCTTGTTTTATGCCGAGTAGATAACTGACGATTCTGTAAATAATTTAAAAATGCCGGTATTTCAGTTTCTAGATGATCTAAAAAATGGGTTTCTTCATTTTTAAGTGAAGGAATTTTCAAAACCCAAAAACGAGTTTCATCGCTGTCGATCTTGATAAAATTATCTTCATTGTTGCTGCAGAGGATAAACTTTCCAAAGAATTCTGCTTCCCGCTTATCCTTTCCTTTAGCTTCAATTTTATTGAAATTAGTTGTGCTCAAATATTTAATTCGTTCGGTAAGTTCTTCTTTATTGAACAGGACTTCATCAATACAAATAAGTAATTTATTGGTCCAATCTGAATTAAACTGACTGCTAAAATCGTCATTGATCACATACGTAAAATTGTTGTCAAAAATAGTTTTTAACCATTTTAGGAAAGTCGTTTTGCCAGTGACCCGTTCTTTGGAAACCAAACATAAAATGGGTAATACTTGAGTAGGCTTGGAATATAATAGTTGTAAGTAATCTAATCCTAGTTCCAATTGATTTCCAAAAATATGTTTTACCAATCGCAATGAAAAATCGACCTTTCCCTCCTTTGGATTATAAGGCAATGGACTATAGGTATTGTAAAATCCATAGAGTTCTTGTTTGAAATTCTGATGGCTTGGAATACAGGTAAAGCCATCATATTTGTTAATATTGCCTATAAAATCTTTACCATGGTCAGTCCTAAGGGTTTCGATCTTCCAAGGCACTATGATTTTATTGAAATTTCCAGAAATAGTTGGCACATTTACTGATTTATAATAGCAAGTGCCCACGCGGATGTAAGAAGTGTTCTTCATCTGATAGTGTATTTGAGTTACTTTCTGTTTGACAGAAGTTTCTTATTAAACTGCTGTTCCAGAAACTCGTCTGAAAGATCAGGATCACCAAGAAGCCAAGCGTCAATCCTTTCTTTGTCAAAAAACTTTTGGCGGATGTTTGGATTGTTTCCCGTTGGGATAAGCTTTAAATGGGTAAGCTTATAAATTTTGCTTTTTGAAAGTCCGGTATATAGTACCAGATCTTCAACGTTCATTACTTTTTTTCTGTGGGATAGTAGTCCTTTAATATCCTCTAATAATCCCAATAATTCATTTTGCTCATTCATAACATTTAAGTTAAATTTAGAAATGAGTAAAAGGCCTTTTACATTTTTGTACAGGACAAACTTATGAAAACAAATACCTGTAAATCAATACGATAACTCACATAAGAAAGAGATTATGCTATAATTATTCCTTACCAAGCATGCGTTTGACTAATTCTCGCTGATTTTTAGAATTTATTTTTTCCTGATCATTTTTCCAAAAGGAAAAACTTGACTTTAAGGTGTTTTCTTTTAGCGATTCACCGTTCATTAGAAAAGAATTAATGAGCAATTGGAAGAAGCGTTTTTTTCGATCTCCACTAAACTCTTGAATACCTCCTGCCAGTAATTCATCAAACAATACAAAAAGAATTCTATGATTGGCAGACTCCCCGCTTTTATTACCAATTTTGAAATTGATCTGAGTTTGGACATTTCTTCCTTGCAGCAGTTTATTAAATTCTTTTTGCGAATCTTCATCAAGATCGAGAAGATCATATCGAATTTTAGAATTCTTAATCGGTGCTATGGTAAAAGAGTGCCTATCTTTTTGAAGATGTTTATCTGACTCATGGCGTATGGCAAGCCACAATAAAATGATGGCCAAAAGCAGAACCATTACCATAAAGGCAAAAGCGTTTTCTATTAACACCGTGAATCCGAATACTGCAGAAATCAATAAAATATACAGGATGAAAAGTGCCATCAAAAAATAAAAAATATGGCTCGGATTGCCTTGCAATTTATCTTCCAGGAAAAAGTTGATGCTGGATCGTATCCTAGCCAAAACCTTTCCAGAATTGAGAATAAATTTTTCCATGGCTGCACTTGCTTCAATCGAATAAATATAACCAAAAGAAAGATAAAAAAGTAGCGCTCAAAAATGTTGTACCTATGTTGTACCCACCTCCAACAAAGAAGGCTCCCGATCTCTCGGAAGCCTTGTCTTTACTAGTGTGGTCCCACCTGGACTCGAACCAGGGACCACCTGATTATGAGTCAGGTGCTCTAACCAGCTGAGCTATAGGACCGGCTCAATAGGTGTAATGAGGGCGCAAATTTATGTAATTGCTTTTTAGTGAACAAGCATTTTTTAAAGAATGTTTATCGACCTTCTTCCCTAACAACACTAATGCATTTAGGTTCAGCATTAAAATGGAAAAATTCGGTCTTATTTTTCAATATTAATGAATTATTCTGCAACTTTTTCCTGACATATTTCCACTAAAACTCCGTTAGCAGATTTTGGATGCATAAATGCAACTAGCTTATTGTCGGCTCCAGGTTTCGGGAAATCATTCAGTAAGACAAAGCCTTCTCCTTTTAAACGTTCGATTTCAGATTGAATATCTTCTACATTAAATGCGAGATGATGAACCCCTTCTCCCCGCTTCTCCAGGAATTTAGCAATAGGACTCTCTGGGTTAGTAGCTGCCAGTAATTCAATTTTGCTGTCTCCTACTTTAAAAAAAGAAGTATCTACTCCTTCGCTTTCTACTTTTTCTGTTTTGTAACTGGCTACTCCTAGAATCGCTTTGTACGTTTTATTGGCCTCCTCTAAATTTTTAACCGCAATACCAATATGTTCTATCTTATTCATTCTTTATTTTATTTTCTAATTATGTTGCGGATCTGGTATAAAAACTGGTTGATCCGCCTTTTGGTTTTTCGTAACTTCTTTCAGTTTTCCGATTATAAAAATACTATAATCTTTAAATATGGTACTTTTGCAAGATGGAAACAAATAGACAAAAAAAAATAGGTGGGGTTTTGCAACAGGATTTAGCTGAAATCCTTCAAAATCACTTGAGAGATTCTGGGGTAACGGGTGTTTTGATCTCGGTTTCTAAAGTAAAAGTAACTACAGATCTTTCTATAGCAAAAGCATATTTGAGCGTTTTTCCTTCAAAAAATGGAGAAGCGATCCTAAATGATCTTAATGAAATAAAATATAAAATTAAGCATGAGCTGGCACAACGAACTAAAAATCAGTTGCGCAGAATGCCAGATCTAACATTTTATGTGGATGATTCGTTGGAATATATAGACCAGATTGAAAAGTCTATGAAAGGGGAGGATAATCCCATTTCTAAGCCAGATCTATTAGACAAAAGGAAAAAATCTTAATTTGAATTTCCCCTTTTATATTGCAAAGCGGTATTTGTTCACCAAAAGTTCGAATAATGCCATAAATATAATTACCATAATTGCTGCAATAGGGGTTTTTGCGGGGGCCTTTTCATTATTCATAGTGCTTTCAGGCTTTTCAGGATTAAAAGATTTCAGCCTTTCTTTTACTAATGAATTTGACCCAGACCTTAAAATACTTCCAGAAAGTGGAAAAACCTTTACTTTTTCTGAAACTGAAAAAGGAAAGTTATTAGCTATTGATGGAATTCAAGCTGCTTCAGAAATAGTTGAAGAAAGAGTGTTTCTTGATTATAAGTCTAAAAATCACACTGCTTTTATTAAAGGGGTTGATGCAAATTATAGAAAAGTAAACTCCATTGACAGCACTATTGTTTTTGGTACCTGGTTAACACAAAGTGAATTCCAAGTAGTTGCTGGAAATGGAATATCCAGGCTACTCTCCTTAAACACCTTCGATTATAACAATCTTTTGGACATCATGGTGCCACGTCCTGGGAAAGGGCAGATCACGAATGCCACTCAAGCTTTTAACAAGGAGAGTGTAATAGTTACCGGGATTTATAGCGTAAATGAAGAGTTAGATAGTAAATATGTTTTTACCAATATTCAGTTTGCTAGAAATTTACTGGAAATAGAGGAAGGACAGGTTTCTGCAATAGAGCTAAAGGTAGATCCAAGTGTAGATCTGGAAATAATTCGAAATGAAATTGGAGGAGTTTTCGATAATGAATTGATTATAAAGGATCGAGCGCAGCTAAATGAAACGCTTTATAAAATGCTAAACACCGAAAATCTTGCGGTATATCTCATTTTCACCTTAGTATTAATCATCGCGTTATTTAATGTCATAGGATCTATAATCATGGTGATCCTGGATAAGAGGGAAAATATTAAAACACTTCATAACCTTGGGGCTACCAAAACATCTATAAGAAATATCTTCTTTTTGCAAGGTTCTTTAATGACCATCGTTGGCGGACTGCTAGGTTTATTTTTTGGATTAATCCTGACCTACCTGCAGCTACAGTACAATTTTGTAATGATAACTCCCAGCCTGCCTTACCCTGTAAAGATCAAAGCTGAAAATATTATTCTGGTATTTTTAACTATTAGTGTTTTAGGAATCTCTGCTTCTTATATAGCAGCTAGTAGAAGTAAAAGTGCTCTAAATTCTTAAGCGAATTCGAAGCCGGAGAATTCTCTCTCTACCTCATTAAAAGCCTCAAAAACATCTACAGAATGATCACTAGTCACCATTTTCATTCGGTATTCCTTGAAATGTGGAATCCCTTTGAAATAATTGGTATAGTGTCTACGAGTTTCAAAAACACCTAATTTTTCGCCTTTCCAGTCAATCGCCATTTGCAAATGACGTCTTGCTGCATCTACACGTTCTTCCAAGGTTGGAGGTCCTAAATGTTGACCTGTTTCGAAGAAATGTTTCACTTCCCTGAAGAACCACGGGTATCCAATACTAGCTCTCCCTATCATGGCACCGTCTAAACCGTATTTATCGCGCATTTCCATGGCTTTTTCTGGCGTATCCACGTCTCCGTTACCAAATACAGGAATATGCATTCTTGGATTCTCCTTTACTCTAGAGATTGGAGCCCAATCGGCATTTCCTTTATACATCTGTACTCTGGTTCGTCCGTGAATTGAAATAGCCGCGCAACCTACATCTTGTAAGCGTTCAGCAACTTCAACTATCTTGATAGAATCGGTATCCCAACCTAATCTGGTCTTGACTGTAACAGGTAAATTCGTATGTTCTACCATGGCTTTGGTCAAAGAAACCATAAGATCTATATCTTTTAAAATACCCGCGCCTGCTCCTTTTGAAACTACCTTTTTTACGGGACAGCCAAAGTTGATATCTATAATATCTGGGCCAGATTTTTCAACTATTTCTATAGATTGTAGCATAGATTCCAAGTTAGCACCAAAGATCTGGATACCAACAGGACGCTCTTTTTCATAGATGTCTAACTTCATCATACTTTTCGCGGCATCACGAATAAGTCCTTCCGAAGAAATAAATTCTGTATATACCACATCTGCTCCTTGCTCCTTGCAGAGCGCACGAAAAGGCGGGTCACTCACATCTTCCATTGGTGCAAGCAACAACGGAAACTCTCCTACATCTATATTTCCAATTTTGGCCACTACTTTTTATTTAAGTGCTGCAAAATTAAGAAATTAGATCGAGTTTGCTAGTAACTAAAGTTTAAGATAGAAATGTATTTCAGAATTAAAAATTTTTACATCATTTGTTGAGCTTCCAAGCGGTCTTTTTCATCTGCCTCCAATGCTCGCTGATTATCTCTTAACTTGAAATTTCCGAATTTATAAAGTAAGCCAAATCGGATACTTCTAGACTCTGGCATAGCGAAAAATGAATTATCCTGATTTAAATAATTTGACCTCAATGGTATATTATAGGTATTGAAGAGGTCTTCAACATTTACAGTAGCGCTTAATCTATCATTAAAAAAAGTTTTTCTTAAACCTAAAGAAACTCCATATTGAGGCTCATCGAAATCGTAAGATCCTGCTATAAAATCTGGCGAATATGTTGCTGTCAAATTTCCTGAAAATGTACCATCTTTTGATAAGGTAAGATAATTAGTCACACTTAAATAAACGCTTGTTACCTCATTATTTACTTTCTGGTCTCCACTTTCTAAAGCTATAAACTCATTTTTCATTTTAAATATAGAGCTATATATGTACAAGTAATACCAATCTGTAACATAATCATAATAAGAAATATCCAAACTAAACTGCTGCTCGTAAACCAAATTATCTGCAACAGATCTCAAAGTTCTATTTTCATTATTTTGAAAAGGCAAAATTGCCGGGGCGTCATTTATCTTATCGTAGTATAAATCAAAAGAAAGTTTATTTTTAAAGGTGTAGTTCAGTAATACTTTATTAGATATACCTGGCTTTAAGTTGGGATTACCAACCTGAAAATTATTTTCATTTAAAAAATATCTGTAGGGATTCAAACTCTGAAATCTCGGTCTCGTGATCCTTCTGCTATAATCCAAACCAAAAGAGTGATTATCACCCACGCTATGCATTAAATAGAATGTTGGGAATAACTCGAAATACTCTTGAGTATTCACAGCTCCAAAAGATGCAGAATTTCCTTCAATATCTGTATACTCTCCACGAAGACCCGCTTTTAAACTCCAAGTATCCCAATCCTTGGCAAGACTAACATAACCTGCAAGGATGTTTTCATTATAATCAAATTCATCTGAAAGCGCATCTACAAAATTTCTATTTCCTGTATTAGTGTCGAAAAAATCCAATCCGCTTTGAGAATCTATTCCTGAATATTTAGCTCCATATTCAGAATCAAGTCCGGCAATGCTTGAAGTAAAATCTATCTGACCTGTATAAATATCTGTTTCTTGATTTGCGATGGTGTAAAATGAATTGTCACTCAGTATATTTCCTGAAGGAGCGAAATATTGAGTTAAAAGATCCTGAGTTTGGTCGTCCTTATATTTTATATAATTGGCCTGAGCAGAAAAGGTGCTTCCATTCTCACCAAAACTGGTCGAGTAGTCTGCATTAAGCAATATGTTGTCCTGATTATTCTCTAATCTACTATCTGTGGTATATAGTGAATCCAACTGCATTTGGGGATTAAAAATATCTGTTCTCCCGTCAATATCAGAATTGGCCTTTGGAGTGTATAAAATATTTGCACTTAAGCTAAGCTTGCTTTTTTCAGAAAGTGTAAAATCCAGGATTGTACTTAAACTGTGAGATTCCCTTTTTGTTTCTTTATTAAATTCATCTTCCCATCTGGAATTTATTCCTCCTGCTGGATCAAAATAAGTGATGTTTCCCAGATCTGTTTTTACATCGGTCCTGGTGTTGTAGTTGTAACTAGCAAATGCATTAAGCCAATCGGTTTTGTAATAATGGCTGGTCCCTACAGAATATTTTGTTTTAATGGCAATCGTGTTAGAAGCATTAAGACTTCCTTTATATCCTACAGACAAGTTTTTGGAAGTGATTATATTCAGAATGGATCCTCCTTCTGCATTGTATCTTGCAGGTGGATTAGTGATAACCTCAACCGACTTTACATTTTCTCCCGAAAATCCTTCTAGCAATTGCTGAAGTTCTTGTGCAGTTAAATAAACCTTATTGTCATTAATATAAACATCTGCAGGCCTGTTCTTGATTAAAAGTTGCCCTTGGCTCACGATTACCCCAGGCGTTCTTTTTAGGATCTCGTAGGAATTTCCTGAAGAAAGCACCGAGTTTTCCACGTTAAAAGTAATTCTATCTACACTTCTAGAAATGGTAGGTCTTTTTGCAGTAAGGGTAACCTCATCTAGATTTGAAGCCGATTCTACAAGGACTAATTTTCTGAGATTTGTATTTCCATTTACCTCAATTTTCTTGACGAAATTCTCGTAACCAACAAATCTAACTTCCAAAACATATTCGTTATCCTCGACAGCTTCAATTAAAAAGCTTCCATCTTCCTCAGATACCGTTCCTTTATAAACAGTTGTAGAATCTGATGCTTGCAAAAGGATCACGTTGGCAAAGGGAACAGCTTTTTGGTTTTCATCTATTATAACTCCTTTTAGGGAGTTCTGAGCGTGGGTAGTGAATGACAGTAGGGAGATCAGACAAAGAAGGGGGGTAAAATAAAGATTTTTCATTCTTAAAATTTGGTAGGTTTCTTTGAGAATTTGGTTGATATAGTGAGCAAATATAACATTTCCTATAACATCCCTGCCAAATTACAAATGGAATATCTCTTAATTTTAAGTAAAAATTCTAATACAATTTCCTGTGATTTATTCTATAATCGCATCATATAATATCTGCTGAATATTGGTTCTGGTATTTAGTTTATAAAGCAAGGTGTTGTCTCGGGTAGGTTGCACTCTGTTGGAGAGAAAAATAAATAAGAGTTTAGTTTCAGGGTCCATCCAAACCATGGTGCCAGTATAGCCCGTGTGTCCGAAACTAGCATCGCTAGCAGAGATTGCAGTGTTTCCGTTTAATGAGCGTTCATCTAAAGATGGTTTGTCAAAACCTAAACCTCTTCTATTCCCGTTTTCAGGAAATTGATATTTCGTGAATTCTTCTAAAGTGGCTTCAGAAATATAATTGACTCCACCATAAGTTCCATTATTAAGATACATCTGCATCAATTTAGCTACATCATTTGCGTTGGAAAAAAGGCCAGCATTCCCGGAAACACCGCTCATCATTATAGCACCTTCATCATACACTTTTCCATGAATAGTTCTTTTTCTGAAGAAAAAATCGTTCTCGGTAGGAATAATTTTATCCAGATCATATTTCTTCATTGGGTTATAAGTAAGGCTAGTTGAACCTAACTTATCATAGAAATTAGCATCTAAATAACTTGTAAATTCTTCTTTAGATAGCTTTTCAATAATGCTTGGAAACAAATAAAAGGCAAGTCCGGAATAAAGATATTTTTGTTCTTTTTCCAGGTCAGATCTTTTGATCTGCTTAAAGATCTCTTTCTGATAATTCTTAAAAAGCCACATATTCTCAGCAATCTTTACAGGAAATCTTGCCGAAGAATCCTTCTTAATCGTTTTCCACTTATAGGTCCCATTTCTTCTAAGAGTAGTTTCCCAATAAGGAATCCATGATTTAAAGCCTGCTTGATGTGCGAGGATCTTTCTCATGGAAATACCCGACTTATTAGAGTTTTCGAAATAAGGGAGGTACGCATCTATTCCTGCCTCCAAACTAAATTTCCCTTCATCCTTCAACTTCATTAAAGCTGGCAAGACAGAGGTTATTTTAGTAACCGATGCCAGATCATATAGATCTGATAATTTCACTTTTGTGGTGTCTGAATAGCTTTGGGAACCATAAGCTTTATGAAAAACCACTTTTTGATCTCTTGCAACAAGTATTTGTCCTCCGGGAATAGCTTTTAGATCCATTGCCTGTTGCATGAGGGAATCAATCTTTCTATTCAAAAATTTGGCATTCATATTTGCATCTTCGGGCAAAGTATATTTAAATCTTAGTCCGCCAGAAATAATTAATCCATCTCCTTCTTTATATTTCTCTCCAATACTTACAGGAAGTTTTCCATTGGCTCCTACTCCACCAAAGATCAATTGCGCTGCTAAGTCTTCTGAATTTTTACTGTCCTGATAAGTCAGGATCAAGGCCGAAGCACTTTCCGCAACCTCAAGATTTGCTAAGGAATATGGATTCTTGAAAAATGTAAGAATGCTTTTCTTCGTTTCAGCGATAGCTTTCAGAAATGATTGCACTTCCGCAGAGATCTTCATATTGTTTCTAGGATACTTGCTGTCATCATGCAGTCCGATGATCACAAGATTGAATTCTGAAATATTATTTTTTATCGAATCCAATTCAGCTTTAGTTGCTTCATAAGGGATATTGAAATGATTTATTTTTGAATACAATCCCAAAGTCTTCTGAAACTGATAGTTTGCTTCCCCGCCAACAGAAATAGAAGCAATTTTTAAGGTGTCAAGTCTTCGTAATGGCAATAGTTCTGACTCATTCCTTAGAACCGTTAAGGAAGCTTCGGTAAGGTTTCTATTCAACAATTCTGCCTTAGAAGAATTAAGATCTTTGCCTATATTCTTTAAATCTATTGGTTTGTATTTGTTAAGTCCAACCCATTGTTTTATAGCTAGAATTTTTCTGCAACGATCATCGATCTCCTTTTGAGAGATCAATCCTTTCTTAATTGCTTTTTTGATCTCTTCAATTGCTTTAGGAACATCTTCTGTAAATTCCAGAAGATCGTTTCCGGCTAGAATTGCATCTTTATCGACAACACCGGGAGAATTATCTTTGGTAACGCCTTTCATATTCATTGCATCGGTAACTATTAACCCCTGAAAACCAAGTTCCTCTTTCAATAAGCCCGAAATAATAGGTTTAGAAAGTGTTGAGGGAACTCCAGTGGAGTCTAAGGCTGGGACATCTAGATGTGCCACCATAACGCCACCAATTCCCGCTTTTATGATCTCTCTGAAAGGGTATAATTCTGTGTTGTCTAATCTAGCTCTGGAATGCATTATTCTGGGCAAGGCATAATGAGAATCGGTATCGGTATCTCCATGACCGGGAAAGTGCTTTGCTGTAGGTAACACACCGTGCTCTTGCAAGCCAAGCATATAGGCAATTCCTTTTTCTGCTACTTTCACTTTATTCTCCCCAAAAGACCTAAAATTGATCACAGGATTTGCAGCATTATTATTTACATCTACCACTGGGGCAAAATTTAAATGCAGTCCTACCCGCTTGATCTGTTTGGCAACTTCAACTCCCATAGCATAGATCAAACTATCATTTTGAAGGGCACCTAAACTCATCTGAAAAGGATAACTTATAGTACTATCCAAACGCATCCCAATTCCCCATTCCGCATCTATCGCTCCTAATAATGGTACGTTTGAAGCTTCCTGATATTTATTCATCAGTTTAACCTGACGCACTGGCCCGCCCTGAAAAAAGATAAGTCCACCGATCTTTTGTTTCTTTACCAGCTTTAAAATTTCTTGCTTATGTTCTTCTCCTCTATTGGAATAAGCAGCAACCATTATAAGTTGGGCAATTCTTTCTTCTTTGGACAAAGTTGTCATTACAGAATCTACCCAAACGCTGTGGGTGAATTTTAAAAATCCAGGTGATTTTATAGAATCCTTTTGGGCATACCCGGAAAGGTTAAAGCAGAAAAATACTAAGCAAAGGAATTTGAAAGATCGCATAGTGATTTACTTTTGGGCATCTATTTTTCCGTAGAGATCACTTTGTGAAAGTCGAATTACTTTTTCGCTGTCCGGCAAAATTCTCTTAGTTCTAAGGTATCTGTTGTAATTATATTCGTCAAAATCTGCAGCAGTGGTATCTGTAGTGCTAATATGAACGTTCCCCAAAGAATGAATAAATTGCTTATCGCCTATCCACATTCCAACATGTACCACCTTCTCTGAAGTAGAATCTGTTGCTTTTCTTCCGAAGAATAAAAGGTCTCCAGGAATCAATTTTTCAAAGTTTCTGGTAGAATCAATCAGTTTTCCGGCATGGACTTGTTGAGAAGCATCCCTTGGTAAAACAATTCCATTCAAGAAATAAATAGTTTTAGTGAATCCGCTACAATCTACTCCTTTAGAAGAAGTGCCACCCCATAAATAAGGTAATCCCATCAAAGATCTGGAAGTGTTTACCAAATTTTCTTCGGAAGGATCTAAAGATTTTATCCATTCTGGATATAATTTAGCTTCGTCTTTTTTAATAAAAGCAGTAGTTCCCGAAGGATATTTAACCTCATAAAAAAAGCCTTTTTCACTCACTATTTCTACAACATTCCCTGCAACAAGATCTGAAACTACTTGTGCTTTATCGGAAGCTTCAATATAGGAAGATCCAAAAGTATTTGTGAAAATAAGTTTAGGTTTGTTCAGCCATATTTCCATTTCTGAGTCCGACATCAATTGGATTCCGCCTTGATCTACCCATGCTAAATATTTGTCTGGAGTTTGCACCAAATACCAATCACCTTCTTTTTTGAGAACATTTAAAGGGGTTCCCATAGTGGCCTGTGTAGCTAATTCTGCAGAGTGTGCCGGATTAGATCTAATATTCGCTACTGAGATCTTAACCACAGCATTTGAGGTGTTCTTAAGCTCACCCTCTGGTAAAAGATGTAAACTATCTGTAAATTCAATGTTTTTAGCTGCTAATTGAGATCGCAAGCTATTAACCGCATCGGGAAGATTTGAATCTCCTTTCACTATCAATTTACCATCCTTCTTATAAGATTCAACTTCAAAAAGAGCTACTCGCTTATCTGGAACATATTCATTTTTAACCTCTAAAATAATAGAATCTGCTTCTGAATTTGTTTCTTCTTTCTCCTCCTTTTTATCACAGGAGGTTATTACTAACCCAATTGCCGCTAGTCCAATTACACTTTTTATATATTTTCTCATTTCAAAATTTTCTGTTTGTATTTAAATCTAGTTTAATAGAAATTGTCATTCCAGACTGATTGCTATCGGTAAATCTCTATAAAATGAGATTTTTCTTTGTCATTCCGACGAAGGAGGAATCTCGATATAAAGAGATTCTTCACTCCATTACATTGCGTTCAGAATGACACACTTTTAAAATCTTTTATAAAAAGCATCTCAACTCCGCTCGATGTGACATTTAGTCAAAGCAACTCAACTCCTGTTCCATTTCTCTCAGGAAATATAATTTTTCCATTTGCTAATTTGACGCCATCTGCAATGTCATTTTTCAGCAATAGTGCGCCATCCATATCCACATAATCTAGCAAAGGCAATAGTTGTGCTATTGCAGAAATACCCACACTAGATTCGGTCATACAACCTACCATGATTTTCAAATTTAGTTTTCTGGCTTCAGAAATCATTCGTAATGCAGGAGTAATTCCGCCGCATTTAGTGAGTTTTATGTTGATGCCATGGAAAAATTCACTGCATTTTACAACATCCTTTTCTACTAAGCAACTTTCATCTGCGATTATAGATAAGACCGAATTTTTAAACACTTCCGGCATCCCTTCATTATTATCTGCAGCTAAAGGTTGTTCAATAAACTCAACATTTAATTCCTTTAATTTTATAGCGTTTTGTATGGTTTCTTCTACTCCCCAGGCACCATTTGCATCTACCCTAAAAGTTGAATCGGTATGTTTTCTTAGTTCCTTAATGATCCTAACATCATCTGTAGTTCCCAGTTTTATTTTATAGACCGGCCAAGGAAACTGACGGATCTTATCGATCATTTTCTCAACAGAATCTATTCCAATGGTATAATTGGTGATCGGAAGATCCTTTAGCTCTAAGCCCCACATTTTGTAAAGAGGCTGGCCGTTGTTTTTTCCATGCAGATCGTGCAGCGCCATATCTAAAGCACATTGTGCAAATGGCTGATCTTTTAATAGCGGATAAGTAAGTTCCCAAAGTGCTTCTGGATTTTGCTGAATATTCTCCTTTAAAATTTGTCCCACCTTTTTAATCGCAGCAATCATTCCTTCTGCAGAAACACCGTAATAGGAAGTGGCAGCAGCTTCGCCATATCCTGTGTAATTGCCTTCAGAAATAGCGACGATCAAGGTTTCTTGAAAATTTCTAGACCCATGCGAAATGGTAAAAGTGTCCTTTAGTTCCAGATCGAAGGTGAAGAATTCCAGTTTCATAGTTGATTTTTATAACTAGAGTTTTATCTCTTTAAAATCGCTTTCATTACCTGTTCTTCCAACAGCAGTTACTCCTACTGCCAATAAAGGCATTTTCTTTCCGTTCTCAATAAGTAGTTTGTCAATGTCTAGATTGGTTTCTTTTCCACTTAATATTTTATATTCCCAGCTTGAAGCATATTTGTAATAAACCACCCAATTTGAGATCTCTTGAGTATCTGCTTTTTCCCATGCTATATTAATTTTTCCTCCTTCAGAAATAATTTGAGTCTTTGGCGCTGCTGGCGACTTTTTGTTCAGCCACGGGCTAGCCGGTATTAAGGCTTCGTTTTTATATGGACCCTCTATTAATCCTTTAGAAATATTAGGGTATTTAAGCAAAGAGCCTATGCTCCAATGAACGGCTCCTTTGCTGTCTGGCAACATTCCTCGAGTAAGCATGATTTGGTTGATGGTTTCATCTACATTCTTGGTATCTCCCCCAAAATCTATATTTATTCCTGGCCATAAATGGCGTTTTTCGCTGTTCTCACTTTCCCACCATCCCAATAACACTGGAAAACTCTGAGCCGTTTGGTTGATCTTCCAATACAACTGAGGTGTAAAATAATCTATCCAGCCTTTATTCAACCATAATTTGGCATCGGCATATAATTCATTGTATTGATCCAAGCCAGAGATAGATTTTGGAAATCCCGGTCTCCAGATTCCAAACGGACTTATTCCGAATTTAACCTCCGGTTTTTCAGCTTTAATATCTTTATAGATACGCTCTACAAAACCATTTACTTCATCTCTTCTCCAATCTGGTTTAGTAAGCTTTCCGCCTGTTTTTAAATAGGCTTGGTAACTTTCTGAATCTGGAAAATCCTGCCCTTTATTATAAGATGCATAAGGATAGAAGTAATCGTCGAAATGAATTCCGTCTATATCATATCTTTTAACGATATCCATAACCACAGCAGCAGAATGATCTTGTGTTGTCTGTTTGGAAGGATCCATCCACCACATTCCGTTATTTAAACTCACCATAAATTCCGGATGCATTTTTACCGTAGATTTTGGACCAACTACTCCACCTGTAGAATGATGTGCACGATATGGGTTTAACCAAACATGTAATTCCATCCCGCGATTATGGGCTTCGTTCACCCAAAATTCCAAAGGATCGTAATATGGATCCGGAGCTTTTCCTTGTTCCCCAGACAAAAAGAAGGACCAAGGTTCTAAATCACTTTTATATAAGGCATCTGCCTGAGGCCTTGCCTGAAAGATCACAGCATTGAAATTATGATCCTTTAAATAATCTAAAAGCGCGAGTGCTTCTTTTTGTTGTTGTGCGGTAGAAAGTCCAGATTTACTTGGCCAATTTATGTTTGCAACAGTAGCAACCCAAGCCGCTCTAAATTCGCGCATTGCAGTTGGCCCTTTGCTGTCTTTAAGTTCTACTATTGGCTCTTCAATTTCCGGATTCTCTATAATTTCTACGGAAGGAATTGGTCTCTCGGGAACGTTCTTATTTAATACTTCCGGAACCTCCTGTTTCGGTTTTTCCGGAGATTTTGTAACGGCTTTTTTAGCTGAACAAGCTGAAAGTAGCGTCAGACTCACAAATAGAAGCGCAAGAATGATTTTATTTCTACGCATAGTTTTTATTGGGGTTATAAGTGAATTTTTGAAGTCTTCTTAAAGTAAAAACTACTAAAGAGTTCCAACTATTTTAAAGCTCATTTTTATATTTTTTAAGCACCTCTCGAACATTCTTATGCTCTTGAAGCATTTTTGCAGCCAATTGCTCTTCCACATTCAGCTCTGCCATGATCATTCTAATTCCGCGATCTACAAGCTTACTATTAGAAAGCTGCATATCTACCATTTTATTGCCTTTTACCTTGCCTAATTTTATCATGACTGCAGTAGAGATCATGTTTAAAACCAATTTTTGGGAAGTTCCAGATTTCATTCTAGTGCTTCCGGTTACAAACTCAGGACCAACTACAATTTCTAATGGATATTCTACAGCCTTAGATAATGCCGAATCTTCATTATTGGTGATACATGCAGTTGCAAGTCCGTTCTTTCTGGCTTCTTTTACACCTCCAATTACATAAGGAGTGCTTCCAGAAGCTGCAATACCAAGTAGAACATCATTTTTATTAATATTGAATTTTTGAAGATCTTTCCAGGCCTGTTCTTGATCATCCTCTGCATTTTCTACCGCTTTTCGTAGTGCTCCATCGCCACCTGCAATTAAACCGATAATTACATTATCTGAAACTCCAAATGTTGGCGGGCATTCTGAGGCATCTAATACTCCTAACCGTCCGCTGGTTCCTGCTCCAATATAGAAAAGTCGGCCATTGTGCTTGGAGATCTTATCCACTATCACATTAACCACTTCTTCGATCTTCGGGATAATCTTTTCTATGGCTTGGGGAACTTTTTTGTCTTCAGCATTCATGTTCTTCAGCAATGCTGAAGTGCTCATTTTTTCCAGATCCTCATAATTAGAACTCTGCTCTGTGGTCTTCTGATTCATGGGTTTTATTTCAATAGACAAATTTAATCTCTTCTAATTTTATATCCAGAGGTCGCGAAGAATAATATGAACAAATAACAAGGGATCACTACCCAATAGGCCTCTTGCGGAGAAGAAAGATCTGCGAAATATCCATAAACCAATGGCATAATAGCTCCACCCGCGATTGCCATGATTAAAAACGAAGAGCCAACTTTAGTAAATCTCCCTAATCCTGAAATTGACATTGGCCAAATTGCGGGCCAAACCAAAGCATTTGCAATACCCAATAATGAGATGCACAATACTGATATAAATCCATCGGTGAATATGGCAGCAAGCCCAAGTACTAATCCGATAATTGCAGAGATCTTCAATGCTTTTTCTTGAGATAGATATTTAGGAATACAAAGAATCCCTATTACATATCCAACCAACATAGCGATTAAGGTATAGGTAGTAAAGAATTTCGCATTTGCAAAAGATATTCCTTGAGCCACCCCATAACTTATTACCGTATCGCCGGCAATAACCTCTACTCCTACATATAAGAACAGTGCCAATGCTCCCAATAATAAATGTGGGAATTGAAAAATACTAGTTTTTTTACTATTGGTATTTGCCAGTTCTTCATCTTCCTGATCTGTATCTACTTCAGGTAAAGTTGAGAAATAGATCAAAATTGCCAGAACAATTAGTACTGCCATCATCACTAAATATGGAAAGATCACTCTTTCTGAAAGCAGATCCAGTTCTACTATTTTTTGTGCTGTCGGCATAGTTTTAAGGTTCTCTACCAAAGCATCCACATCTTTTAATGCGATAGCTCCAAGAATAATTGGAGCAATAGAACCAGCTACTTTATTACAAATTCCCATAATGCTTATCCGCTTTGCTGCACTTTCTATAGGTCCAAGAATGGTCACATATGGATTAGCAGCGGTTTGAAGTATTGCCAAACCTGTTCCTTGAACGAACAAGCCTAGCAGGAACAATTCATAAGTACGAGAATAAGCTGCAGGCACAAAAATCAGCGATCCAACTGCCATCACCAACAGACCCAGAGACATTCCTTTTTTAAAACCCGTAATTTTTAAGATCCAGGCTGAAGGTAATGCCATTACCAGATAAGCGATATAAAATGCGAAGGTCACTAAATAAGCTTCAGAATAATTTAACTCGCATGCAATTTGTAAATAGGGAATAAGTACTGAATTCAACCAGGTTACAAACCCGAAAATAAAAAACAAAGCACCTATAATAAATATAGATTTGTTTGTACCGGAAGATTTATTTACTTCAACAGGATTGGCAATAATAGGGTCTTTCATGTATAGATTTGTTGCTGCTATTTAGATATTTCTTCAGAAAATTTCGGTTTTAAAAGAGTTCTTTTAAAATTTAAACCAAGATATACATTTCAAGCAGAAAGCTTAAAATCAATCTGTTTAATTTCCGAAGAAAAAAAGACCAGAGTGAATATTTCATAAAATACAATCTGCCAGAAGGCTGCTATTTATCTATTTAAGATAAATTCTTTAATGGTTTCTAAAAAAACTATATTTGTAAGCTTAAATAAGATTGCCAATTACAGGCAATACCTACTCTGAAATTGACTCATGAAGAACATACGTAACTTTTGTATAATTGCCCATATAGATCACGGAAAAAGTACTTTGGCAGATAGATTGCTTGAATTTACTGGATCTGTGACCGATCGTGAAAGTCAGGCCCAATTACTGGACAGTATGGATCTGGAACGTGAGCGTGGAATAACTATCAAGAGTCACGCGATCCAAATGAATTATACGTATAAAGGAGAAGAGTATGTATTAAATCTTATTGATACTCCGGGACACGTTGATTTCTCTTATGAGGTATCTCGATCTATCGCCGCCTGTGAGGGCGCATTGCTAATTGTAGATGCTGCACAAAGTATCCAGGCACAAACTATTTCTAACTTATACCTGGCATTAGAGAACGATCTGGAAATCATACCTGTACTTAATAAAGTGGATCTTCCAAGTGCAAATATAGAAGTGGTAACAGATGATATAGTCGAATTATTAGGCTGTGAAATAGAAGATGTAATTCCTGCCAGCGCAAAAACCGGGATTGGGATTGAAGAGATCCTTTCAGCAATTATAGAAAAGATTCCTGCGCCAACAGGGAAAATAGATGCTCCGCTTAGAGCTTTGATCTTCGATTCTGTTTACAATCCTTTTAGAGGGGTAGAAACCTACTTTAGAGTTATAAATGGTAGTATTAAAAAAGGCCAACACATAAAATTCGTTGCCACAGGAAAGGATTATTTTGCAGATGAAGTTGGTACCTTAAGATTGAAACAGGAACCAAAGAAAGAAATTTGTGCAGGGGATGTAGGATATTTAATTACTGGGATTAAAGAAGCTCGGGAAATAAAAGTAGGAGATACTATTACTGATGCAAAAAATCCAACTACTGAAGCTGTTGCGGGGTTTGAAGACGTAAAACCTATGGTTTTTGCGGGAATTTATCCTGTAGATACCGAAGATTATGAAGATTTGCGTTCTTCTATGGAAAAACTGCAATTAAATGATGCTTCCTTGGTATTTATCCCAGAAAGCTCTGCCGCTCTAGGTTTTGGGTTTAGATGTGGATTCTTAGGAATGCTTCACTTAGAAATTATTCAAGAAAGATTAGAGCGTGAATTTGATATGACAGTTATTACAACTGTTCCTAACGTATCTTATCATGCATTTACTCATAAAAATCCCGAAGTAAAGATCCTGGTAAACAATCCAACAGATCTTCCAGATCCTTCAAGTTTAAATAGAGTAGAAGAACCTTATATAAAAGCGAGCATCATTACAAAATCAGATTTTGTAGGGTCTATAATGTCTTTATGTATTGATAAACGAGGACAGATTACCAATCAAAACTATCTCACTCCTGAACGAGTAGAATTAACTTTTGATATGCCCCTAGCAGAGATCGTTTTCGATTTTTATGATAGACTAAAAACTGTTTCTAAAGGATATGCTTCTTTCGATTATTCTCCAATAGGAATGAGAGCATCTAAACTTGTAAAAGTAGATGTCTTGCTTAACGGAAGCATTGTTGACGCACTTTCCGCATTATTACATGCAGATAACGCTTATGATATTGGTAAGAAAATGTGTGAAAAGTTAAGGCAATTAATACCTAGACAACAATTTGACATCCCTATACAGGCAGCTATTGGTGCAAAGATCATTTCCAGAGAAACCGTTAAAGCCTTGAGAAAAGATGTTACCGCGAAATGTTATGGTGGGGATATTTCCAGAAAGAGAAAGTTACTGGAAAAGCAGAAAAAAGGTAAAAAACGTATGAGATTGGTAGGGAATGTAGAGATCCCACAAGAAGCCTTTATGGCTGTTCTTAAACTGAACGATTAAGTAGTAAAACCTAATTATAAAATATCAAAAAGGTCCCATAACTTTATAGTTTGGGACCTTTTTAAATTCTTGAAAAGTGGTGTTCTCGCTTATTCCGTAGCTCGTTCTACATCTTCTTTTTTCTGTTCTTCCTGATTTGGAATCTCTTTACCTAGGTATACTAAGGCAAAACCTTCTTTAATTTCTACTTCTTGACTGTGAGATGGGATTATTTTTAAATCTCCTTCTTCATTTTTTACAAATAACGGAACCATTTCAGATTCTGTTTTAGAGATCTCTACAATTCCCTCATAATGCTCTCTGCTATTTAAAACGATCTCATGGATGTTTGGATACCTTCGAGAAACGTCTGTTAGCTTAATAAAGTCGTCTGTATGCGAGAATAAGCCTTGTTCGGGATTTCTTTCAGGATCGTTCATTTCATCGGCAGAGATCAGTCTAAAAGATCCTTGTTCTCCAAATTGCTTCTGAAATTTATCAATTGCAGTTTTGTTTATATCACTGTTTCCTGTAATTGCCATCAAATAACCTATATCACTTAACTCGATATTATTTAAAAGATCATCAGAATATACACTTCCTTCTAAAGCATCAATTCCTAAGGATCTTGCTTTTCTAATGTTATCTGCATTATTATCAACAAGAACGACATGCCTGTTGCTATCCTTCAGATATTTCGCAATAATCCTGGAAACCGAAGATGCTCCAACAATAAGGATTCCTTCAGAATTTGTAATAAAAACTCCTACAAGTTTAGCAAATAGCCTTGCCGTAGTTGCATTCAGTAAAACTGAACACAGTACGATCATAAATACCAGTGGAGTAATATATTCGGCTCCCGGAACGCCTTCACTCGCTAGTTTTAAACCAAATAATGAAGCAATACCCGCAGCTACGATCCCTCGGGGACCAACCCAACTAATAAATGCGATTTCGTTGATTTTTAATCCAGATCCTAATGAGCTAAGAATAACTCCTAATGGACGAATAAGAAGTACTACAATTCCAAATAATATAAGTGAGTTCCAGTTGTAAATTAACAACAGGTCTTCCATTTCCATATTGGCTGCCAAGAGGATAAAAAGGATAGAAATTAAGAGGACGCTCAAGGACTCTTTGAAATACAAGAGTTCTTTTAGGTTTGGTAATTTAGTGTTTCCCATGACCATTCCCATTATCACAACCGCTAATAGTCCGCTTTCATGAGCAAAAATATCTGAAAGCACAAACACTCCTAAAACCGTTGCGAGTGTGAAAACATTTAATAAATAATGTGGAATTACATCCTTTTTTATTGCAAATGCTAATATATGAGCGAAAGTGAACCCAAAGGTAAATCCGAATAAAACGATCTTTCCGAATTCAATAAGTGCGGTTTGCGTGAAGTCTTGTCCGCCTTCCACTAGAATAAATTCATAAACCAATACCGCAACCAATGCCCCAATAGGATCTATAAGAATTCCTTCCCATTTAAGAATGGAGGAAACATGCTTTTTGAGAGGGATATTCCTTAAAATTGGTGTTATTACTGTAGGTCCGGTTACTATAATTAAAGCTGAAAACAGGAAAGAAATCTCCCATGAAAAATCGTAAATAAAATGTACCGCCAGTCCTGCGCCAAAAAAGGTAACTACTACACCAACACTTATTAACTTTAAGATCACTGGCCCTACAGTACCTATTTCACTTTTTCTAAGTGTTAAACCACCTTCAAAAAGAATAATAGCAATAGCTAATGAAACAAAATAAAACAAACTTTCTCCTGGAAATAGGCCTTCTTCACCATTCCAGATAGGCTCTATCCACTTGGTACCGTCTTCAGAAATCATTGTAGAAATTGGTCCCACAAAAAGTCCTATCAAAATAAGCGGGAGAATAGCTGGGATCTTAAATTTCCAAGCCATCCACTGGGCTAATATTCCTAATATAATTATACCTGCGAGTTCTAACATTTAAAAAATTTTAATTAAAAATGGCATTTGCAACCTTTCTTTTTATTCAAAAATTGGTGTTTTTCAAGCCCGCAAAATTTAAATTAGTAGGGCCTTAATTTAATTTTAAAGTAAAGTAGAATTAAAAATGCAAAAATAGGATGTTTCTGTTAATTAAATACAGAAGAATTTATTACAATTTGAATATTCAGTTATAATTTAAACCAATCCTCAATATTATGTTAAAAATATTAAATTCTGAAGTAGAGCCAATAAGTAAGTATAGCGCTTTTAGTACTTTGCATGTTAAATCATAAATTATGAAATTATATCCTATTGAAGCGGGTAATTTTAAACTAGACGGGGGAGCCATGTTTGGAGTGGTGCCAAAATCTTTATGGAACAAGACCAATCCTGCAGACGATAACAATATGATTGATATAGCTGCCCGCTGCTTATTAATTGAAGAAGGCGATAAACTGATCCTGATAGACACAGGAATGGGCGACAAACAAAGTGAAAAATTCTTTGGTTACTACTACCAATGGGGAGATCATTCTATTGATAATTCTCTAAAACAACACGGGTTTCATAGAGACGACATCACCGATGTATTTATGACCCATCTTCATTTTGACCACTGCGGGGGAAGCGTGCAGTGGAATGAAAACAGGACCGGATACGAACCGGCATTTAAGAATGCCAGGTTTTGGAGCAATAATGATCATTGGTTATGGGCAACACAACCTAATGCTCGTGAAAAAGCATCCTTCTTAAAAGAAAATATCATCCCAATGGAACAAAGCGGAAAGCTTCATTTTCTAGAAAAGGAAGCTAGTAAAACCTTAACAACTTCAGAGGAACTGGGTTTTGGTGTATTTTTTGCAGATGGACACACAGATAAACAAATGATCCCTCATATTTCATATCAAGGAAAAACATTGGTTTTTATGGCAGATCTATTGCCAACAGTAGGGCATATTCCATTACCGTTTGTAATGGGGTACGATACCAGACCTTTACTAAGCCTTAATGAGAAAGAACTTTTCTTGAATAAGGCGGCAGATGAGGAATTCTATCTTTTTCTAGAACATGATGCCCACAATGAGATAATTACCCTTAAACACACCGAAAAAGGTGTACGACTAGATAAAACTTTTACTTTTAACGAATTATTTAACTAAACCCCTTTATGAAAATACCTTTTTATAAACCCCTATTTATTGCAAGTATAGCATTTATATTTGCTGCCTGTGGTACTACAAATCCAGTTCTTATTTCTACACCGGTAGAAAACATAGATGAAATTCCTTTAAAAGTTACACCGCTCACAGATATTCAATTAAAAAATTGGGGGCAGTATGATCTGGTTACAGATACTATTCCAGGAATGAGTATAAATAAGGCTTACAGCGAAATCATAAAAAACAAGAACGGAAAATCTGTTATTGTTGCTGTTATTGATAGCGGTGTGGATATAGCTCATGAAGATCTAAAAAGTGTTGTTTGGGTAAACAGAGATGAAGTAGCCAACAATGGTAAGGATGACGATAACAATGGATACATAGATGATATTAATGGGTGGAATTTTCTTGGAGATGCGGTTGAGGAAAATTTGGAATATACACGTATCTATAAAAGATTGAAGTCTAAATATGATGGAAAACCTGCCAACGCAATAAGTTCTGGAAATAGAGCCGAATATGATCTATATGTAAATGCTAAGGCAGAATATGAAAAAGAATACAATGAGAACCTTCAAAATAAAACTCAATACGAACAGATAAAACAACAACTTACAATTGCCCATAAAGCGGTTTCAGCAAAACTTGGAAAAGAAGATTATACCAAGAAAGAATTAGCAGCTATGGAAGCTACTACTCCAGAAATGCAGCAGTATAAAGCAATGCTTTCTCAAATTCAGAATAATTTAGATGAAAATATCCCAACAGCATTAAAGGAATTGGATGAGGCTATTGAGTATTTTGCAAATAGAATAGATACTCACTTCAATTTAAACCTTGATGGAAGAGCTATTGTGGGGGATAATCCTTACGATATCACAGACAATAAATATGGAAACAACAAAGTCTCTGGCCCTACAAAAGATAAAGAAGATGTTAAGCATGGAACTCACGTTGCAGGAATAATCGCTGCAAAAAGAGATAACAACATCGGGATAAATGGGGTAGCTAACAATGTGAAGATAATGGCGATACGTGCAGTGCCAGATGGGGATGAATATGATAAAGATATCGCATTAGGAATTCGTTATGCAGTAGATAATGGTGCAAAAGTAATTAATACTAGCTTTGGGAAATACTTCTCTCCAAATCCTGAATTTGTGACAGATGCATTAAAATATGCAGCTTCTAAAGATGTTCTAATCGTAAACGCAGCTGGAAACGAAGGATTGGATCTGGATACCAAAATGGTATATCCAAACGATCAAACTCCACAAAATTCAACTGAAATAGTAGATAATGTATTGACAGTGGGAGCTTTAAATTATGAATATGGTTCTGGTTTGGTTGCAGGCTTTTCAAACTTCGGAAAATCGAATGTAGATGTTTTTGCACCGGGAACTAAGATCTGGTCTACTACTCCAAATAACACTTACGAATATTTACAGGGCACTTCTATGGCGGCTCCTGCTGTAGCTGGTGTGGCTGCGATAATTAGATCTTACTATCCAAAACTATCTGCTGCACAAGTTAAAAGTGTAATTATGAATAGTGGTATTCCAACAAAAGCATCTGTAACTGTTAGTGAAAATACGCAAACTAAAAAATTTGCAGATCTTTCCGTTTCTGGAAAAATGGTAAACTTATATAACGCATTAATTTTAGCTGAAAAAGAATCCAAATAATATATTATGAAGAAAATATTTATAGCAATTACATTATTTACAAGCATTTGGGCGCAGGCTCAAAACAACACTTCCTATTGGCAACAGCATGTAGATTACAAAATGGAAGTGGATATGAATGTGGAAAACTTTCAGTACACAGGAAATCAAGAATTAAAGTATACCAACAATTCTCCTGACACTTTAGATCGTGTTTTTTATCACTTGTTTTTTAATGCCTTCCAACCCGGAAGCGAGATGGATGTTAGATCCAGAACTATAAAAGATCCCGATAGTAGAGTAGGAGATAGAATTTCTAAATTAACCGAAGCAGAGCAAGGTTATTTAAAAGTGAATTCTTTAACCCAAAATGGAGCAAGCCTTTCATTTAAGGAAGTTGGAACTGTATTGGAAGTTGAACTTAATAAGCCACTTTTACCTGGTGAAAATACAACTTTTAAGATGGATTTTAAAGGGCAAGTGCCTCAGCAAATTAGAAGATCTGGAAGAAATAGTGCCGAAGGAGTAGCGCTTTCTATGACGCAATGGTATCCTAAAATGGCAGAGTATGATTTTCAGGGATGGCATGCAGATCCTTATATAGGACGTGAATTTCATGGAGTTTGGGGTGATTTTGATGTAAAGATCTCAATAGATAAGAAATTTACGATAGGTGGAACCGGATACCTTCAAAACCCACAAGAAATTGGACATGGTTATGAAGCTGAAGGAGTTAAAGTAACACCACAAAAAGGTGAGAAACATACCTGGCATTTTGTAGCACCAATGGTGCACGATTTTGCTTGGGCTGCAGACCCGGAATTTATTCATGATAAAAGAACTGCTGCAGATGGAACTGTATTACATTTCTTATACAAAAACAATCCCGAGATAAAAGAAAATTGGAAAAACCTTCAGCCAAAAACCGAAGAGTTATTGCTTTATTTTAACGAGCATATTGGCCCATACCCATGGGATCAATATTCTGTGATCCAAGGTGGAGATGGTGGTATGGAGTATGCCATGGCTACTTTAATTACCGGAGAACGCAGTTTTGGTAGTTTAGTTGGAGTTACGTCACACGAAATGGCACACGCTTGGTTTCAGCATTTAATGGCAACTAACGAAAGTGTACATGAATGGATGGACGAAGGTTTCACATCTTATATTTCAACATTAGCAGAAAATGAAATCAGCGATTCCAAAGAAGAGAATGTATTTGCACGTTCTTTTAGAGGATATGTTGGTTTGGCAAAATCTGGAGTAGAGCAACCACAAAGTACCCATGCAGATAGATATGCTCTTAACGGAGCTTATGGAGCCGCGGCTTATACCAAAGGTTCTGTTTTCTTAGCACAGTTAGGATATATAATTGGACAGGAAAACCTTCAGAAAACATTAAACAGATATTACGACGAGTGGAAATTTAAACACCCAACTCCAAACGATTTTATTAGAATTGCTGAAAAAGTTTCTGGAGCAGAGTTAGATTGGTATTTAATAGACTGGACGCAAACAACCAATACTATAGATTATGCGATCACAGATCTTATTGAAGAAGGACAAACAACAACAGTGAATCTTGAACGCAAAGGATTAATGCCAATGCCATTAGATATTAAGGTTACTTATACCGATGGAACTTCAGAAATGATCCATATTCCGCTTAGAATGATGCGTTGGGTTAAACCAGCAGAGACAGGTATGGACAGAACACTTGCCAAAGATTGGGCTTGGGCTTATCCTACTTATAAATTGACCATTTCTAAGCCAAAAGATTCTATTAGCAGCATTGTTTTAGATCCGGCCGGATTAATGGCCGATATAAACAGAGAAGATAATGTGTTTCCTATGACTGCTTCTGAAAACAAATAGTTAGTATAGATAAATACATTATTTAAGAGTAAAAGAAAATCCGTTTTGGGAATTCCCAAAACGGATTTTTTTAATTTAGCCGAATCAATTGGTAATAATGAACGAAACCTTTCCTGCTTCAGAAAAACTGAAAAGCAAAATTTTAATAGATATCCTTTTTACTGAAGGGAATTCCATTAAACAGTTTCCCATTAAACTTCTTTACCATCCTATAAAAAACCCAGAAATTACTACTTGTAAAACTGGCGTTTCCGTTCCTAAACGGAATTTTAAAAAAGCCGTAGACCGCAATTATTTGAAAAGGCTTATGCGAGAAGCTTTCAGGAAAAATAAGTATCTTGTAGAAAGCAACTTAAACCAGAAATATGCGTTGATGTTCATATTTACAGCTCGTAAAAATTATGAAGCTCAAGAGATCTCAGATTGCATTATTAAGCTTTTGAACAAATTAAAAGAAAAGGAGACCGCTCATGAAAACCAGGATCATTAAAAGAATTTCGGTTGTATTTATCGCTATAAGCCTCTTTATTGGTGCTAGCTCTTTTAGAACCGATTTTTTCGAAATAGCTAAACAATTAGAAATATTCACTACTCTTTTTAAGGAGCTGAATATGAATTATGTAGATGAGACGAATCCTGCAGAGTTGATGGATACTGCTATTAAAGCAATGTTAGCAGATCTGGATCCTTATACTAATTATTATAACGAACAAGATGTTGAAGCTGCAAGAATGAATACCGCCGGGGAATACCAGGGAATTGGAGCCGCAGTGAGAATTCAGAAAGAAAGTTTTGTGATACTTGAAACCTATCAAGGTTTTCCTGCAGACAAAGCTGGTTTAAAGCCCGGTGACGAAATAATAGAGATTGGAGGCCTGTCTGTAGCCGATTTTACCGATAATGCTTCAGACTTGCTTAATGGCGCTCCAAATTCACAGATTACTCTTACTTATTTAAGACAAGGAAAGAAACTTTCTACAACCTTAACCAGAGGCATGGTTACTCTAAAAGCAGTTCCGTTTTATGAATTATTAAGTGATAATACGGGGTATATTGTGTTATCCAGATTCAATGAAAATGCTTCTTCTGAAACTATTAAAGCTTTAAAGGATCTTGAAGCCCAAGGAGCAACCAAGATTATTTTAGACCTTAGGGGCAACCCAGGTGGTTTATTGAGCGAAGCTATAAATGTGAGCAATATTTTTCTTGATAAAGGCCAATTAATAACCACAACAAAATCTGTAATAGAAAAGTACAACAGGGAATATTTCACTCAAAAAGAACCTATAAACACTAAAATTCCATTGGTGGTAATCATAAATGGGCGCAGTGCATCGGCAAGTGAAATTGTAGCAGGTGCTATACAGGATCTTGATAGAGGTGTGATTGTGGGTGCCAGAAGTTTTGGAAAAGGGCTTGTGCAACGTCCTAAGGAGTTGGCATACGGTACACAGTTGAAACTCACTATTTCCAGATATTATACTCCAAGCGGACGCTGTATTCAAGCCTTAAATTATCGCGAACGAGATAAAGATGGGAAAGCGATTCGTACTAAAGTGGAAGATTACAACGAGTTTAAAACCAAGAGCGGAAGAAGTGTTTTTGATGGAGGAGGGGTCTTGCCAGATGTTACTTTAAAGACTTCAGAATTTAGTGCAATTACCAACGCGTTGTTGGCTAGCAATGCTATTTTTGATTTTGCTACCCAATATTATTATACTCATAAATTGGAGAGTCCTCAAGCTTTTGAATTTACAAATGAAGATTATAGTGCTTTTAAAGCATATCTGGATAAAAGTGATTTTAGCTACCAGACTCGTACCGAAAAAGACTTGGAAGAGGCTTTATTCACTGCTGAACAGGAAGGTTTTAGTGAAAATATTCTTGATAATTATAAGCAAACCTTAGCTGAAATTGAAACAGCAAAAAAAGCAGATCTAGAAGTTAAAAAAGCAGAGATCACCACGCTTTTGACAGATGAAATAATTAAAAGATATTTCTATCAGGAAGGTTTATACGAACACTACGTTATTAATAATCCTGAAATAACCGAAGCACAGGCTATTTTGGAAAATAATTCGAGATATTCAGGGATTTTGAAATAGAAGCTAAGGTTTTGTATAGCTATTTTATAAGCCTTGCGTAACCCTTTGTCGAGACAACTAGATGTTTCAGGGTGTTTATAAAAATAGTTGGTGGTAATTTTGATACAGGATCTAAAAAAATGAAACAGATTTTAACCACATTATTTACTCTTATTTTATTCGTATCTACGACCTGCGGACAGACTAAAGAAGAAAATGAGACTATCCAACAAATAACCACATACCTCTCAGAACTTGAGAAAGTTGGTTTTAATGGCTCTGTCCTAGTTGAGTTAAATGGAAAGCAAGTTATTTCAGAAGGCTATGGCTTTAGCGACAAAGAGCGGCAACTCAAAAACTCATCGACTACAATTTTTGATATTGGCTCTATTACCAAGCAATTTACTGCGGCTGCCGTTCTAAAATTAGAAATGCAAGGCAAACTTTCAACAGACGATAAACTTTCAAAGTTTTTTGAAAACATTCCAAAAGACAAAGAAATAATCACGATCCACGATTTGCTTCGCCATCAATCAGGACTAATAAGCAATGTTGGGAAAGACTTTGAAAAAATTAGCAAAGAAGAATTTTTGAATAAAGTTTTATCTTCAGAATTAAGGTTTGAAGTCGGGACAAGTTTTTCCTACTCAAACATAGGATATAGTTTATTGGCTATGATAATTGAAAAGGTTTCAGGTCAAACTTATGAAACCTATTTGTATGAAAACTTGTGGAAGCCTGCACAAATGAAATTAACAGGTTACTCAAGACCTGAATTTGATAGAGATCTCATTGCCGTAGGATATTACAAAGACGATAGAATTTGGGGAAAACCAACTGATAAAGAATGGGACAAAACTGCACCCTATTGGCACATGAGAGGCAATGGCGGAATTCTTTCAACTACCGAAGACCTATACAAATGGCATAAAGCATTAACCGGAGACCTTATATTATCTAATGAAGCAAAAAATAAATTATACCAGCCAAAAATAAGAGCCGAAGAAGATTATAGCGCAATTTATGCTTATGGGTGGGATGTTTCAGAAACGAATCGAAACACGACCAGGGTTTGGCATAATGGAACGAATAATTTCCTATATGCAGACTTCCTAAGATATATTGATGAAGGAACTACCTTGATAATGCTTTCTAATAAATCACACTCTAATTTTGATGAGCTTAATCAAGAAATTTCACAAATAATATTTAATCCAAAATATATCCCAGTTATTCCGGTTGCTGATAATGAAATTAACCGAAACTTTACAAACTATATTATTGGAGCAATACAAGAATTTGGATTAGAAAAAGCTAACGAAGAATATCAAAAGAAAGCTAATAGTCAAAGTCTATTAGAATTTATGATGCGAAATGAAGGGCTTAACAATCTTTATAATAGTAAGCCTGATATAGCAATGCAGATTTTCCAAATGAATGTATTTGTTCATCCAAATGTAGCAAAAGCATTGCAGGCATTAGGAGAGGGATATATGGAAACAGGAAAGAAAGAATTAGCATTAAAATTTTTTAATAAGAGTTTAAGCATTAATCCTGACAACCCTTTTGCAAATAAAATGATAAAAAGACTTGAAGAATAGAAAAAATGATGTTAACATCGAATAACAGCAAATAGCCGGAATTTGTGCAAAAAATGCTTTTTTATACACCAAGTAACCAACAGCAAAATAGAGAAGAATCTTATAATATTCCAACTATTTGGCTTAACCAAGACCGAGATACTGAATCAATTCCGATAGCTATAGGAACAACGTAAAGTAAATATTTAATCTACAAATTTTAAGCCTTGATCATTGAAATATGAGGGATTCCATCTTCCAGATATCCTTCTCCTGTTTGCTTAAAATTGTGACTTTCGTAAAATTTAGTAAGGTATTTTTGAGCAGAAATTCTTATGTTTTTAGTATTAAACCTGCTTTCAACTTCTTTTATTGAGGCTTTAAAAATATCGTGACCATAACCATATTTTCGATGATCTTCTTTAACTAGAACCCTTCCAATAGAAGCTTCTTCAAAATAAAAACCTTTATTAAAACATCTGGTATAGGCCACTAATAAACCTTCTTTATATCCTAAGATATGCAGCGCTTTCTGGTCTTTTCCGTCAATATCCTGATATACACAATCTTGTTCTACCACAAAAACTTCAGACCTAAGAGCTAGCACTTCATATAATTCTTCCAAGCTTAACTCCTGAAACGTCTTTACTTTAATTTGCATATTTTTAATTTTTAATCCTGAATAATTAGATCTTCATTGTCGCACTTTCCAAATTCAGGTTGAATATTCACATGATTAATTCCGTAGGAATGATATACCAATTCTTCAATTTCAGAAAGGAGCTCCTCAAATTTTGAAAGGCTTATATCTTCATGAAAATCTACATGTGCCTCCAGATGAATTTCGGCTTCGTTTAGTTGCCAAACATGTAGATGATGTACATTTTTTATTTGTGAAATAGTACAAATATTTTCAGCTATGTTTTCCAAAGCAAGATCGCTTGGAGTAAAAAGCATAAGCACTTTAGTAGCCGATCTCAACAGATCATATCCTACAATAATTAGATATACCGCGATAGCTAATGTAAGAACACTATCTACCCAGAAAATTTGATAATACTTCATTAATAATCCACCGGCAAGTACAGCGACAGAAGCCATCATATCTGTTAGCAAATGTAAATATGCAGACCGCATATTAAGGTTGGCTTTACTGTCTTTTTTTAAAAGCAACACACTTAAGCCATTACCAACAATCGCCAAAAGGGATAGCCAAATAACGAGATTGGAATTTATAGGTTCTGGATTCTGAAATCTTTGAACTGCTTCAATAATAAGAATAACGGCCACTACAATAAGGGTAGAAGCATTTACAAAAGCTGCTACTATCTCGGCTCTTTTATAGCCAAAAGTGTGTTTTAAAGAAGCATCTCTTTTAGAAAGAATATTAGCTATATAACTTACCAGTAAAGAAAGTACATCACTAAAGTTATGTAGCGCATCTGAGAGTAATGCTAAACTTCCACTTAACAAACCACCAATTACTTGCGCAAGTGTAATTCCTATATTTAGAAATATAGAAAACAAAAGGTTTTTACCTTTTATATCTTGAATAGGTCCATGAGCGTGGTTGTGTCCCATTAATTAGTTAGCGGGTATTTTTTCTACTCGGGTTTGATGACGTCCAGCTTCAAATACTGTATTTAAAAAAGCATCTACCATATCTACAGCTTGCGTTTGTGATACATAACGAGCAGGAATGCTTAGTATATTAGCATTATTATGTTGTCTGGCAAGTTTGGTGATCTCAACTGTCCAACATAATGCGCATCGTACATCTTGATGCTTATTAGCTGTCATAGAAGCGCCATTTCCACTTCCACAAATAATAATTCCTAGATCAACTGCTTCACTTTCAACATCGTTAGCAACAGGATGCACGAAATCTGGATAGTCTACACTTGCTTCAGAATCTGTTCCGTAATTAGTAACGGTAATTCCTTTAGATTCTAAATAAGCTACAATAGCAAACTTATACTCAGTTCCTGCGTGGTCATTTCCAATAGCAATTTTCATATTATTTGTTTTTAAAGGTTGAACAAAGGTAAAAAATGGGTTGTTAACTATTAATATTTACGTTGTTAATTACTATTTCTAAATACCCTGTTTTTAAGGGGTTAAGATTTTTGATGAAATGTGAATAACAATATGCTAGAATATAACAACTAAATTTGTTTTTCTACTCAGAAATTGGAATAGCAATATAAAATCGTTTTCTCCTAATTATAACTATAGAATTTCTTGGGAAGTTATGAGCAGCAAAATGAAGATTGTGAACAACCAAAAGTGATATAGTTTTTAAAAATTATTATTAACATATTATTGTTAACCATTGTTAAGTAAATATTAAAATCACAAGAGTATCAGTTCCTTATAAATATATTAACCTGTTAACAAGTCTATCTAAAATGTTGGTATCTAAAAAACCTATTTTTATTGAAAAAAGTTATGCTAGAAGTTAACAAGCTATAATCACCAACAGTTTTAATTTTTTAAAAAGAAGAAAACAAATGAATATAATATAAGTGTTTATAACTTCAGTTTCAAAGTAGTCAGCTTAAATAAAGTTTCTGATAGATTTTTTAAAAAATACTTGGATTAAATTTGCAATTATATTCACTAAAACTTAATCAATACACTGTAAATGAATTATTTATAATTTAAATTATAAATAACTAAAGAAGAATAAAGCAATCTAAATGTTATATAAGTATGTGATTTCTAGTAAGTATTCTTCACATAACTCTGTGAGGTAATATTTACTGAAGGATAAAGATCCAGATTACTTCTTTGATTTAGTGTTTTATTTATAATAGAAAAAACACTTAATATTCCCAAGAGAAATATAAGATAGAATAAAAGCGAGATTTTAGTTGACTTATTCATTAAAATCACTTTTTCTTACAAATATGTGGGGAAATTTTGAAAGATATGTTATCTTAAAATTAAGAAAAGTTTATGAATTAGAAAATAAAATAGTTAATTTTTTTATAGCTAAATATCTGAATATCAAAAGAAGTTAATTAAATTTCTTTACCAGCCCGTATTTAGGGGCTTAACAAAACTTTATAGATAGATTAATTTAAAGTCACATTTTAACTGTAATTTTATAGCTTATTAAGATTTATGAATAGAAAGAATAAAGGATCAAAACCAAGGAACGAAGGAAATCTTTCCAAAAGTATCCTGGATATATTAAGAAAATCTCCAAGCACAAGCTTTAACTACAAACAAATTGCTGCAAAACTAGATCTTACAGATGCTAGTTCCAGGAATCAGATAATTAGGAATTTAGCACAATTAGCCGCTAAGAAGCAGATTGAAGAAGAAGAAAAAGGAAAATTCAAGATGGCTGGAAACCCCGAATATTATCAAGGTAAACTTGATATGACAACTAAGGGCTTCGGTTATGTTGTAGTTGAAGATATGGAAGAGGATATTTTTATTCCCGCAAATGCCTTGAATAAAGCATTGAATGGGGATGAAGTAGAAGTTTACATATATAATAAAAGAAAGAAAAGAAAATCTGAAGGAGAGATTGTTCGGATCGTTAATAGGAAAAAAACTGAATTTGTTGGTGTTTTACAAATGCAACCAAATTTCGGATTTGTTGCAATACAAGACCCTAAAATGTATACAGATATTTTTGTTCAAAAGAATAAAATGTTGGATGCACAAGACGGAGATAAGGTAGTTGTAACCATGGAAGACTGGCCAGAAAAGGCAGATTCTCCCTTTGGAAGCATCAAACAAGTTTTAGGTAAACCAGGAGAGCATCATACAGAAATGCATGCTATTCTTGCACAGTATGGGTTGCCACATGAATTCCCTAAGGAAATTGAGGATTTTGCAAATAATATAGATACTTCTATCAACGAAGACGAAATTAAGAAACGTAGAGATCTTAGGGACACTCTAACTTTTACGATAGATCCAAAAGATGCAAAAGATTTTGATGATGCCTTGAGTTTTAAAAAGCTGGATAATGGCAATTTTGAAATAGGAATTCATATTGCAGATGTTTCCCATTACTTAAAACCTGGAACTATTTTGGACGATGAAGCTTATGAAAGAGCAACATCTGTATATTTAGTAGACAGAGTAGTACCAATGTTACCGGAGGTTTTATCCAATAATGCATGTTCTTTGAGACCGAATGAAGAAAAATACACTTTTTCTGCAGTGTTTGAAATAGATGCTAAAGGGTATGTGAAAAGCGAATGGTTTGGTAGAACAGTAACTTTATCTGACGAGCGTTTTGCTTATGAAGAAGCTCAACATATCATTGAAACTGAAGAAGGAACCATTCCCACAGAGATATCAATTCGTGAAAATGGATATAGCGTAGGAGATAATATCGTAGATGCGGTTGTAACTCTTAATGATCTTGCAAAGCAAATGCGTGTTAGGCGTATGGCAGATGGTGCCATTTCTTTTGATAAAGTTGAAGTAAAATTCAATTTAAATGAAGAAAATGAACCTGTCGGAGTGTTTTTTAAAACTTCCCAAGAAGCCAACAAACTGATTGAAGAATTTATGCTGCTGGCTAATAAGAGGGTAGCACAGTTCATAGGAAAACAAACACCAAAAAAGACCTTTGTTTACAGATGCCATGATGAGCCGGACGAGTCTAAATTAAACACCTTACAAACGGTGATTTCTAAATTTGGATACAAGATCAACTTAAAAGATAAATCTTCTATCTCTACTTCTTTAAATAGTCTTTTAAGTGATGTTCAGGGAACAAAAGAGCAAAACTTGGTAGATACCCTTACTATTAGAACCATGAGTAAGGCTTATTATAGTACTAAGAATATAGGACATTACGGATTGTCTTTTGATTATTATTCACATTTTACTTCTCCTATTAGAAGATATCCAGATGTAATGACGCATAGATTATTGCAAAATTATTTGGATGCAAAACCTTCTGCCAAAGAAGAAGAATACGAAGAAAAATGTCATCATAGTAGTGAAATGGAGAGCTTAGCTACCAATGCAGAACGTGATTCCATAAAATTCATGCAAGTGAAGTTTATGTTAGATCATGAGGATGAAGAATTCTTAGGAGTGATTTCTGGTGTTACAGAGTGGGGAATCTATATAGAAATTGTTTCTAATAAATGCGAAGGAATGGTTCGACTAAGGGATATTAGAGATGATCATTATGATTTTGATGAAGAGCAGTATGCAATAGTTGGTAGAAAAAATAAGAAAATGTACCAATTAGGGGATGAAGTATATATTTCTGTTAAGAATGCAGATCTAGTAAGAAGACATCTAGATTTCAATTTAATAGGAAAGAAAGAACAAATTGATTAATGATGAAAAATATTATATTATTAATTCTATTTTCTTGGGCAGCTACAACATTTGCTCAGGAAATAACCGTGGAGTTAGATAATTTTACCGAGGTCGAGGTTACAAAAGGGCTTAAGGTAAACCTGACTCAAGCTGAGGAAAATAAGGCAATTATAACCGGTAGTAGTCGCAATAATGTAAATCTAAAGGTTAAAAACGGAGTACTAAAGGTAAGTGTAGATTTGGATCATCTTTGGAATGAAGATAACACTATTGTAGACATTTATTTTAAGCAGTTATTAAAGGTTGAAGCAAAACAAAATTCAAAGATCGATATCTGTGGTAAACTTTCACAACCAATGTTTAATATCAGAGTTCAGGAAGGAGCAGATCTAAAAGCAAAAGTAGAATTGGAAAATTTGTATGCAAGTGTTGTAACTGGAGGGAATCTTTTTATAATTGGTACTGCAGCAAAACAGGATATAGATGTAAAAGCTGCGGGCGATTTTAAGGGAGAAAACCTCATAGGAACAGATGTTAAGGTAAGTATTGCTGGTGGGGGAACTGCAAGTATATTCTCTAAAGCCTATGTAAATGCAAAGGTAAGAGCGGGAGGAACCATCTATGTGTATGGAAATCCTAATAAGATAGACGAAACGACCACCTTTGGCGGAACCATTAAGAAGATAAATTAGAAAGTTATCTTTGTGAAAATCTATTAGTTTTATGGTGCAAGATATTTTGGCTGCAATACCAATGGGAATCTTTTTAGCATTCTTATTAGGTCCTGTTTTCTTTGTGTTGCTGGAAACTGCTGCATTAAAAGGCTTTAGGGCAGCTATTTCTTTTGATCTAGGTGTTATTCTTGCAGATATAGTATTTCTTTTAATAGCATATTTAAGTACTTCTAAACTTTTAACTACATTAAAAGATGATCCCGGATTATTTATTTTTGGAGGGATGATCCTTGGTACATACGGGATAATGTCCTTTATACAAACCAAAAAAGCGATTACGGTAGAAGATGATACTCCAGAGGTAAGAAAGTTAAGCAGAAGTGATTATTTTGGTCTTGCAGCCAAAGGTTTTTTATTAAACTTTATCAATATTGGAGTTCTAGGATTTTGGTTGGGTCTTATAATTGTATTTGGTCCTACCTTAGATATGGAACCAAACCGTATTACTATTTTCTTTTCTACTGTGCTTGGAACCTACCTTTTCCTTGATATATTTAAAATACTACTCGCTAAAAAATTAAACAGAAAACTTACACCAGGGCGTATTTTTAAGATGAAAAGAGCGATAAGTATACTTATGGTGATATTTGGAGGTATTTTAATTACTCGAGGGATATTTCCTAGGAAAATCGAACGCCTTCAAGATCAAATAGAGATCTTAGAACCAGAAAATGTGGTGTTTTATTTCGATAAAAATGAGCATTCCAAAAGATAATCTTAAACATTCAATTTTAAGAAATATTAAAGCATAAAAAAAGCTCCCTTTTAAGGAAGCTTTTGGAGGCATCGAGCGGATTCGAACCGCTGTACGAGCTTTTGCAGAGCTCTGCCTAGCCACTCGGCCACGATGCCATTAATTTAATGGTTGGCAAATGTAATAAAAAATATCTGTACGCCCACAAGTTTCTATCTCGATTTAGTACTGGAAACAGTTACCATTCCAACATTACCACCAATTGGAGGGTTTATTTTAGAAACTTCTACACGTGCCTTTTCCACGAGTTCCAACTCTTTAAAGATCCTTTTCAGAATTCTTTCTGCAACGGTTTCCAACAACTTTGTTCGTATAGCCATTTCTTCCTTAACGATCTTATTTAGATGTACATAGTCTATCGTATCACTCAATGAATCTGTCTGTGCAGAGTGGGTTAAATCTCCTTTTACCATGAGATCTACACGGTAATCACTTCCTATTTTTCCTTCTTCATCTAGACAACCGTGATAGGAGAAAACCTTGATATTTTTTAATGTTATTTTTCCCAAAATATTTTTTTACAAAGGTAGAGCAGCAGCCTATAATATGGTGTATTTCTGAAGAAAATTCTACTTCAGTGTTAGTTTTTGGTCTAAAAGCTGAATTTTAAATCTAAATTCCTATTTGAATATGCATTCTAAACCTCTAGATAATGGATTTTCCGTGGTAATTTTTGATAACTTTGCGGGATATTTTGAAATATAATTATGTCTGAAGTAAAAAAGTCTCTCAATTTTATTGAGCAAATTATAGAAGAAGATCTAAAAGGGTCTTATACTGAACAAGAACTTAAATTTCGTTTCCCACCAGAACCTAATGGATACCTTCATATTGGCCACGCCTCTTCCATATGCTTAAATTTTGGTTTAGGTGAGCGATATAACGCCCCGGTGAACTTAAGGTTTGATGATACCAATCCAATAAAAGAAGAGCAGGAGTATGTAGATGCTATAAAGGAAGATGTGGTTTGGTTAGGTTTTAAATGGGACAAAGAGTGTTATGCTTCAGATTATTTCCAACAATTATATGATTGGGCTGTAGAGCTCATTAAGTCTGGAAATGCATATGTAGATAGCCAGTCTTCAGCAGAGATCGCTGAACAAAAAGGTACTCCCACAGTTCCCGGCACAGAAAGCCCATATAGAAACAGATCTGTTTCAGAAAATGTGGAACTTTTTGAGAAAATGAAGAACGGGGAAACTCCAGAGGGAGCTCATGTTTTAAGAGCTAAAATAGATATGACTTCTTCTAACATGATAATGAGGGATCCTGTAATGTATAGAAGTTTGCATAAAAAGCACCATAGAACCGGGGATGATTGGAAGATTTATCCAATGTACGACTGGGCTCATGGGGAAAGTGATTTTATAGAAAGTGTATCTCACTCTTTCTGCACATTAGAGTTCTTGCCACACCGCGAATTATACAATTGGTTTATAAGTAAGATAAGTAATAATGAAGATTTTATTCCCAAGCAAAGAGAATTTGCTAGGAGAAACCTGAGTCACACTATTGTAAGTAAACGTAAACTACTACAATTGGTAGAAAAGAAAGTGGTTAATTCCTGGGACGATCCTAGAATGCCTACTATTTCTGGTTTTAGAAGAAGAGGCTATACACCAACGTCTATTAGAAAATTTGCAGATACTATTGGGATTGCTAAAAGAGAGAATATTATTGATGTTTCACTTTTAGAATTCTGTATTCGTGAAGATCTTAATAAGATTGCGCCTCGAGTAATGGGAGTATTAGATCCGGTAAAGCTTGTTATTACTAACTATGAAGACGGAGAAGAATGGCTTGATACCGAAAATAATCCTGAAGATGAAAATGCGGGTACTCGCAAAATACCTTTTTCAAAAGAACTTTATATAGAGCGTGAAGATTTTAAAGAGGAGGCAAATAGAAAATTCTTTAGATTAACATTAGGAAAAGAGGTTCGTTTAAAAAGTGCATACATTATTAAAGGGGAAAGTGTAGTAAAGGATGATGCTGGAAATATTTTGGAAATTCATTGCACATACGATCCTAAAAGCAAAAGCGGGAGTGGTACCGAGGAGTCTTTACGTAAGGTTAAAGGAACATTACACTGGGTTTCTATACCTCACGCTATAAAAGCGGAAATAAGGCTGTATGATCGTTTATTTACGGTTGCAGCACCAGATGCAGATAAAGAAAAAGATTTCATGGATTTTATTAATCCAGATTCACTTCAAGTAATAACAGGTTATGTAGAACCTAGTTTGAAAGATGCTAGAGTAGCCGATAAATTTCAGTTTCAAAGAATAGGATATTTTTGTATAGATAAGGAAAGTACAAAGGAAAACCTTATCTTTAATAGAACAGTTACATTGAGGGATTCTTGGGAAAAAATCAGTTGAAACATCAATCACAAGGGAATCTATTAAGAATACTTTAATAAATTAAGTTTACATATTAACCGGTTATTAACAGGAATGTCTTGTGGTTTAACTTAAGTTTGTGGAATTAATTATAAAAATCAAAAAATCATGGCAAATACAGGGAATACACTTTTAGCATTAGTAACAGGGGCTGCGATAGGAGCGGCAGTTGGTTTGTTATACGCTCCAGAAAGCGGAGAAGATACAAGAAACAAACTGAATAAGGATGCTAAGAAAGCTCAAGATAAATTCAACAAAAAATATAAAGAGACAAGTTCTAATCTTTCCTCTAAAGCTAAACAAGCTAAGTTAGATTTTGAAACTCGTTTAGAATCTACTTTATCTTCAGCTAGTTTTAAAGCAGATGATATCTTATCTGCATTAGAATCTAAATTAGAAGATTTAAGAACGCAGAACGCAAAATTGCAAAAAGACGTTAAAGAAGAACAAGCTAAGACAACAGCTAATAAAGCAGTAGTATAAGCCTATGGCATTTGAAAAACTAACCAACAGCATAAACGATCTTAACGATAATGTTCGCGATCTTGCCAAAAGCGGTACCGAATATTATAAACTCGATCTCTATAAAAAAATCATTAAAGGAGTTATCTCTTTGGTGAATATGATGTTGCTAGGTTTTATATGTCTAATTGTTTTGTTGTTTATCTCTATTGCATTAGCACTCCTAATAAGTCATGCGCTTGGAATTCCTAGTGCCGGATTCTTTATAATTGGTGCATTCTATCTTTTGATATTCATACTTATATGGTTCTTCGGAAAAAAACATATAGAGAAAATTATTTTGATAAAATCTTCGAGAACCTTCTTTAACGACTAAATAAATTTTATGAAAGAGTATAGTTCATTTGAAGAAATAGACCGGGATCTTAAGATTTTGAAACTTCAAAATCAGATAGACAAGGAAGAAATCCGTCTTAGTGTGCAGCATACAAAGGAAAGTCTATCTCCAATTTCATTGATTGGTGGCATAATAGGTTCTATTGCCCAAAAAGCATTTGTTTTAAAAGCAGTATCAAAAATATTTGGACTGAAAAAAGTAATAACTTCAACATAATTCCAAAAAAAATTAAAAGGCGGATGTTCTAATGAGCATCCGCCTTTTTCTATTAAAAATAATACGTTCTATTCTGTTTCTTCTTCTCTATCTGGAGTATCTCTTTTTCGTTTCGGTTTCGGTTTTGCTGCTAAGAGTTTAGCGTTCTTCTCCTTCATTGCTTCTCCAATCTGGTTGGACGCAGTAAATGATGCTATCATATTATTCAACATATCACTTCCTGCTTGCGGGGAGTTAGGTAATAATATTAAGTTACTATGTGTAGATTCTCCAATGGATTGCAAGGTATCATAATGCTGCGTCACGACAATAAGCGCTGAAGCCTCCTGAGAATTTATTCCTACATTATTTAATACATCTACACTTTCTTCTAGACCTCTAGCAATTTCCCGGCGTTGATCTGCAATCCCTTGGCCCTGTAAACGCTTGCTCTCTGCTTCTGCACGAGCCTTAGCAACGATTTTTATACGTTCTGCCTCTGCAATATACTCTGCGGCTACTTTCTCTCTCTCTGCTGCGTTAATTCGGTTCATGGCAGCCTTTACCTGAGAATCAGGATCTATATCTGTAACCAAGGTTTTAATAATATCATATCCGTAATCCGACATGGCTTGATTTAGCTCTCTTTTAACGGCTATAGCTACATCATCTTTTCTTTCAAAAACATCATCTAATTTCATTTTTGGAACTTCAGCTCGAACAACATCAAATACATAAGCAGTAATCTGGTCATGTGGGCTTTCAAGTTTATAGAAGGCATCGTACACATTGGTTTTTATAACCTGAAACTGTACAGATATCTTCAGTTTCACAAAAACATCATCTTTGGTCTTTGTTTCTACTAGGACATCTAATTGCTGAACCTTTAAGTTTATTCTACCTGCGATTTGGTCAATAATCGGAACCTTAAAATGTAACCCGGAATTCCGAATACTTCTATATTTTCCGAAGCGCTCCAAAATTGCAGAAGTTTGTTGTTTTACTGTAAATATTCCGGTAAAGAGAATGATAAAGGCAAAAACGACTAAAATGGGGACTAAAATTGTTGCTATCATATAGTTTATATAAATTTTGAAAGCTTAAGATAGCAATATTTAGGCTACATTTACTTTTAAAGTTATTTATCATGCGCTATTTTTATCTGTTTTTCTTCATTATAATTTGTTCCATTTTTAATCCACTAGCTGCTCAAAGACGTAATTCTCCTGGAGATAGTTATAATAGGTTAGGGGCACAGGCCGGACTTACTTATGGAAGAATAGATAGCGATCATTTTAATACCAATAAGACTACGGGGTTTATGGGAGGTTTGACCACACGGGCTAATGTTTATAATAATTTCTTAGTTGTGTATGGAGTAAACTTTTATTCCATGAAAACCGGGATCATGGGTCATCCTCTAAGTAGTAATGAATTCGAAAACATCGAATTTCAGACAACAGGAGTGCAATTAAACTTATTTGCTGGCCATAAGATCATAAAAGAGTATTTAAGCATAGAGGCGGGGCCAGTTCTTCAAATAAACAGCAAATGGGAAGTAGACAACCAATTTAAAGAGTATTTAATAGAAGATTATTCTTTTACGGCGCAAGACCTGGAAGAGGTTTCAAGAGTAAATTTAAATCTTGCAGCGAGCTTATCGGCTGGGATTGCAGATGTAAAATTGTGGTTTCAATATCAATATGGAGTAAGTAATTTTCTAAAGAATTTAAACGAAGGAGATCTTCAAAATAAAGACTCCCGCGCAGCAAATCTAGAAGGTCATCTAGGCATGGCAACCGCAGGAGTTGTTTATTATTTCTAAAAAGGTTTATTGCTTAGCTAAAAGAGATTTTAATCTTTTAACTGTTTCTTCTTTTCCTATAAAAGCAGAAATATCAAATACATCTGGTCCTTGTAAAGATCCAACTAAAGCAATTCTAAAAGGCTGCATGACTTTTCCAAAGCCTATTTCATTAGATGTGATCCATCCTTTAATATTATCTTGGACATTTTCTTTAGTATAATCTGAAGTTTCAGATACCAATTGGATTAGTTTCTCTATAATTTCAGCAGTATCCTCTTTCCATGCTTTTTTCAAAGCTTTTTCATCATAAGAAGTAGGAGTTACAAAGAAATAGCTTCCTAATTCCCAGAAATCGGTCACAAAGATTGCTCGTTCTTTTAAAAGTGCAATTACTGAGGTTGTATATTCTAATGTTGCTGTAACACCTTTATTTTCTAAGATCTTCAAAAAATCCTTTGCGAGTATTTCGTTATCGGTTTTCTGAAGGTAATGTGCCTGAAACCATTTGGTTTTTTCAGGATCAAATTTAGCACCAGATTTATGCACTCTGGAGATCTCAAAAGCCGAAATCAATTCTTCCAATTCAAAGAATTCTTGCTCTGTCCCTGGATTCCAACCTAAAAAGCTCAACATATTAACCACGGCTCTAGGATCGTAATTCTCTTCTCTATACCCAGAAGAGATCTCCCCAGATTTTGGATCTTTCCATTCTAAAGGAAATACGGGAAAGCCCATTTTATCTCCATCACGTTTGCTTAATTTTCCTTTTCCCTGTGGTTTCAAGATCAAAGGCAAATGCGCGAATTTTGGTGCATCCCAATTAAATGCACGATATAATAAATAATGTAATGCTAAAGAAGGCAACCATTCTTCCCCACGAATAACGTGAGTGATCTGCATTAAATGATCGTCTACAATATTAGCAAGATGATAAGTTGGTAGCCCATCGCTCTTAAAAAGCACCTTATCGTCTAGGATGCTGGAATCTACCTGCATATTTCCACGAATCTCGTCGGTTAAATGCAATGTTTCAGATTCCGGTGACTTGAACCGAATCACGTAATTTTCCTTAGAATCCAGTCTTTTCTGAACTTCTTCAGAAGAAAGCGCAAGAGAATTCTGTAGTTTCAATCTATTATGCCAGTTGTAGATAAAGGTTTTTCCCTTTTCTTCATGGTCTTTTCTATGTTCATCTAAAGCTTCTGAAGTATCAAATGCGTAATATGCATCTCCAGAAGAGATCAGTTTTTCAGCATATTCATAATACAAATTTGCTCGTTCACTTTGTCTATAAGGTCCAAATCCACCATCTTTCCCGGGGCCTTCGTCAAAAGGAATTCCACACCAATTTAAGGCTTCAACTATATATTGCTCTGCGCCTTCTACAAATCTATTCTGATCTGTATCTTCAATACGCAAAAGGAAATCTCCTCCATGTTTCTTAGCAAATAAATAATTATATAAGGCTGTTCTTACTCCTCCAATGTGTAAAGGTCCTGTAGGACTTGGTGCAAAACGAACTCGTACTTTAGCAGACATAAAATTGTAATTTTAACGGCAAAGATAACGGATTCTTAATGGAAAACCCACGAATTTAAGCCTGTCCTATTAATTGCCCGGATAAATTTAAAATGCTGAAAACACCGCTAGATAAAGTAAAATGAAATTTGTAGTTTTAAGAGAAGGAAAAGTAGGGGGGTAATCATGGAGGAATTTAGTGTTATAAAACAAAAGCTGACAGCATTTATTAGGCGGTATTACCTGAATAAATTATTGAAAGGTAGTATTTTGTTCTTTTCTGTTTGGTTGTTATATAGCATTCTTATTTTGCTAATAGAATATTTTTTATGGCTTTCTCCGCCTTATAGAAGTTTGTTATTTTGGGGCTTCATTCTATTTTCAAGCCTGCTCTTTTTTAGATTTATACTCTGGCCTCTGGCAAAACTCTTTAAGTTATCCAAAGGTTTAGATCTCACAGCTGCTTCTATTCTTATAGGAAAACATTTTCCTGAGGTTAATGATAAACTTCTAAACGTACTTCAGCTTGAAAATTCCTCTGAACAATCCGATTTGTTGCTCGCAAGTATTTCCCAAAAGTCAAAAGAACTGAGTCCTGTTCCTTTTAAAACTGCGGTCAATTTTAATACAAGTCTTAAATATTTGAAATATGCGGCCTTTCCGGTTTTAATAATCTTAGCCATTATTTTCACCGGGAATTCTTCTATTTTTTCTGAAAGTTATACTCGGGTAGTGCATTATAATACCGCTTATGAGGCACCGGCACCATTTTCTTTTATAATTAATTCAAGTGAGTTGGTGGTTGAAGAAGGCAAGGATTTTAATCTAGAAGTCCAGACCATTGGGAATCTCATTCCTGAAACTGTTGCCATTCACTTTAATGAGGAAGAATATTATTTGAAGAATTCTTCGCTGAATTCTTTTCAATACTCCTTTGAAGGATTAAAAGAAGATGTGGAATTCTATTTTAGGGCCAATAATGTTACATCTAGAACTTATAAAATCCGCGTTATCCAAGTCCCAAAATTACTGGATTTTGAGATGAAGCTCAATTTCCCTGCTTATTTAAGAAAGGAAAATGAAATAGTAAAAGGAACAGGGAACGGAACGGTGCCAGAAGGGACAAAAATTTCATGGGTTTTAAAAACCCGGGCTACAGACGACGTCTCGTTTAAAACTAAAGACAGCATTCTGGGTTTTGAGAAAAATGCTTCGGAATTCAAATATTCAGATAAGATATTTTCTCCGCTGCAATATTCTATCAACACGTCTAATAACAATGTAAAGGATTATGAATCTTTAAAATATGCTATTGAGGTTATAAAGGATCAATATCCGCAAATAGATGTTCAGCATAAACAAGATACAGTTGCTACAGATGTTAATTATTTCTTCGGGAAAGTGAATGATGATCACGCTATCACAAAGGTGAACATGGTTTTCTACCCTGAAAAAGATAATACTAAAAGTCAAAAAGTTGCAATTCCCATTGCTAATCAGAATATTGGAGAATTTTTATATACGTTTCCGGGAAATTTAGAATTAGAACAGGGAACTAACTATGCTATCTATTTCGAAGTATTTGATAATGATGGAGTTAGGGGTTCTAAATCTACTAAGACTGAAGTTTTTAGCCTCAGAATAAAATCTGAAAAGGAATTAAGTGCTGAAAAGTTAAAGCAGCAAGGAGAATCTATTCAGGGAATTTCAGAAAGTCTTGAAGAAATGCAGGAATCTAAAAAAGACTTGGAAGAATTGTCGAGACTTAAAATAGAAAAAAATCAGCTAAATTATAATGATAAAAAGAAGCTAGAGGAATTTTTACAACGGCAGAAAGAGCAAACAGCTATGATGAAAAATTATTCTGAAAAGCTTAAAAACACCTTTGAAGATAAAACTGGTTCCAAAGAAAACAAAAAGTTTGAAGAAGAACTTAAAGACAGGTTAGATAGAAACGAAGAACGCTTGCAGGAAAACGAAGCCTTGTTAAAAGAATTACAGGAGTATGCCGATAAGATAAGTGAGGAGGACTTGTTAGATAAATTGGAAAAACTATCTAAACAGAATACCGCTGAACAAAAAAATCTTGAGCAGTTACTGGAACTTACCAAACGTTATTATGTTCAGGAAAAGACTCAGAAGCTAGCAAGAGATATTGAAAGAGCAGGAGAAAAGCAAGAGAATTTAGCAAAGCAAGATTCTTTGAATTCTTTGGAAGAACAAGAAAAGTTATCTGAAGATTTTCAAGAATTTAAGGAGGAAATGGATTCTTTGGAGAAAGAAAATAATGCACTTAAAAAGCCTTTTGATTTAGATAGAGAGACAGAAGAAGAACAGGAAATTCAAGAAGAGCAAAAGAAAGCGGAGGATCAATTAGAGCAGAACAATAAAAAAGATGCAAAATCTCCTCAGAAAAAAGCAGGAGAGAAGATGAAAGAAATGAGTAAGAAAATGAAGTCTGCTCAAGCTGGTGCTCAAGGAGAGCAATTAACTGCTGATATTGAAACCATGCGACAAATTTTAGATAATCTCATTGTGTTTTCTTTTGAACAGGAAGCATTGATGCTCAATTTTAAAGGTATTAGAATTAATAATCCAGCCTATCCTAAACAATTGAAAAAGCAACAAGTTCTTAAAGAACACTTTGAACATATAGATGATAGTTTGTTTGTGCTTGCCATGAATAATCCTATGATCACAGAAAAGATCACTACCAAATTAACTGATATAGAATTTGATATTAACAAGGCATTGGAGCGGCTTGCACAAAATGAACTACCGCAAGGAACCGCTAGCCAGCAATACATAATGACCAATACAAATGAATTGGCCAATATGCTTAGTGAGGTTTTGGGCAATATGCAAGAAATGGCAAATTTAAGTCTCTCTCCAAATGGAAGTGGCCAAGGAATGCAGTTGCCTGACATTATTAAAGCTCAGGAAGGACTCAACAAGGAAATGGAAGAAGGTCTTAAAGAAGGCGAAGGAAAACCAAAACAGAACGGTAAAGATAAACCTGGAGAAGATGGTGATGATGGGAAGGATGGAGATAAAGAAGGGCAAGGAGAGGGTGAAGACAGACTAGGGGAGGAAGGAAGTGCTAAGCTGTATGAGATCTTTAAAGAACAACAACAATTACGTCAGCAACTGGAAGATAAATTAAGGGAGGCAGGCTTAGATAAAAAGAATGCTGATGTGTTGAGTGAAATGGAGCGTATAGAAAGACAGCTTTTAGAGAAGGGTTTTAATAAAGAAACTCTAAGTAGGATGAATCAAATTCAGCATAGATTGCTTCAGTTAGAAGAGGCTGTAAGGGAGCAGGAAGAAGAGGAGCAAAGAACTTCAAAAACAAACCAGGAAAACTTCAAAAACACTACTCAGGATCAAAATCTTAGAGCCAAAGAATATTTTAATTCTACTGAAATTTTAAATAGACAAAGCTTACCTTTGCGGCAAATTTATAAGACTAAAGTAAAGAGGTATTTTGAATCTGTCGAAAATTAATTTTTATTCTGAAAACGAATTTAAACTTGAGGATGAAGCAAGATATGCTTCATGGATTGAGAATGTAATAACTTCTGAAGGAAGGACTCTGGAAGAAATTAGTTATATTTTTTGTGATGATGAATATCTCCTGAAAATCAACATTGAATATCTAGATCACGATACTTATACAGACATTATAACTTTCGACTATTCTGCAGGTAAAATTTTGCAGGGTGAAATATATATAAGTACAGATCGCGTTCGTGAAAATTCGGAAACATTTAATGTAAAGTTTGAGGATGAATTGCGACGAGTATTAAGTCACGGGGTTTTACACCTTAGTGGCTACAAAGATAAAACAGAAGAGGAAGCTACTCTTATGAGAAGCAAAGAAGAGGAAAAAATGAAATTGTTCCACGTGGAACAATCTTAAAAAAAGAGATTTATGTTTAGTGAAATATATGATGTAATTGTTGTTGGAGCAGGTCACGCTGGAAGTGAGGCCGCTGCTTCTGCTGCTAATATGGGATCTAAAACCTTATTGGTAACTATGAATTTACAGAATATAGCTCAAATGAGTTGTAATCCCGCAATGGGAGGAATTGCAAAAGGGCAGATAGTTCGTGAGATAGATGCTTTAGGCGGATATAGCGGATTGGTTAGTGATACTAGTGCAATTCAGTTTAAAATGCTAAATAAATCCAAGGGACCTGCAATGTGGAGTCCAAGAGTGCAAAGTGATAGAATGATGTTTGCAGATCACTGGAGATTGCGATTAGAAGGAACACCAAATCTTGATTTTTATCAAGAAATGGTTGCTGGGTTAATCGTAGAAGGTGGTGCGGTAGTTGGAGTCAAAACTGCGCTTGGATTAAAGATAAAAGGAAAATCTGTTATTCTTACCAACGGCACATTTTTGAATGGATTGATCCATATTGGAGATAAGAATTTTGGCGGAGGTAGATCTGGAGAAAGAGCTTCAACAGGAATAACAGAAGAACTTATCCAGTTGGGATTTGAATCTGGTAGAATGAAAACAGGAACTCCTCCAAGAGTAGATGGGAGATCTTTGGATTATTCTAAAATGGCTGAGCAACCCGGTGATGTGAAGCCGTCTAAATTCTCTTATTTAGATGATACAAAACCTCTAACAAAACAAAGGTCTTGTTATATGACTTACACTTCTCCGGAAGTGCACGAGTTGCTTAAAGAAGGTTTTGATAGGTCTCCAATGTTTAATGGAAGAATACAAAGTGTTGGGCCACGTTATTGCCCTTCTATAGAAGATAAGATAAATAGATTCGCAGATAAAGACAGGCATCAGTTATTTGTAGAGCCTGAAGGCTGGAAAACTTGTGAGGTATATGTAAATGGTTTTTCTACTTCTTTGCCAGAAGATGTTCAATTTAAAGCATTGCGTTCTGTTGTTGGTTTTGAAAAAGTGAAATTCTTTAGACCAGGTTATGCAATAGAATATGACTATTTTCCACCTACGCAATTAAAGCATACCTTAGAAACAAAGCTTGTAGAGGGATTATATTTCGCTGGCCAAATTAACGGTACAACGGGATATGAAGAAGCAGCCTCTCAAGGTTTAATGGCGGGTATAAATGCTGCCTTAAAAGTTCAAGAAAAAGAGCCGTTTATTTTAAAAAGAGACGAAGCTTATATCGGAGTTTTGGTAGATGATCTTATTACAAAAGGAACAGAAGAACCTTATAGGATGTTTACTTCTAGAGCAGAATATAGAACCTTACTAAGACAAGATAATGCCGATTTTAGACTTACTCAAAAATCGTTTGATCTAGGTTTAGCTTCAGAAAAGCGTCTTCGCAAGATGGATGAGAAGAAAGAAAAATCTTTGAGTTTTGTAGATTATTTACATGATACTAGTGTTACTCCAGAGTTCTCTAACCCAGTTTTAGAAGCTAAGGATTCGGCTCCAATGAAACAAAGCGATAAGATATTTAAGATCTTTTCAAGACCAAATATCACGATGGAGGATGTAATGGAATTCCCTGGGGTAAATCAATTTATTTCTGAGAACGAATTGAATGAGGAGATGCTAGAGCAAACTGAAATTCAGGTAAAATATGCTGGATATATAAATAAGGAAAAGAACAATGCAGACAAATTGCATAGGCTAGAAGATATTAAAATTCCGCAAAATTATGATTATTCCAATATTAAATCCATGTCTTTTGAAGCTCGGGAGAAATTAAATAAAATTCAACCTGTAACAATTTCCCAAGCCTCAAGAATTAGTGGAGTTAGCCCAAGTGATATTTCTGTGCTTCTTGTCTATATGGGAAGATAAATTGTTTCACGTGGAACAATCTGATTTTTCCTCTATATTTAGCATTTAAAATGTCTTAAACAATTTCCATAATTGTGAATAGTTCCAATCAAAAAAACTTAAACACTATTTATATCACTTGTAAGGATCATACAGTTTCTGGAGAAGAATTTAAATTGATATTAGATCCAGAAATGCATCTTCTAGTCACTACTCCAAAACCAGATTTAGACCAATTACCTTCCTATTATAAAAGTGAAAATTATATTTCCCATACTGATTCTCAAGATTCCATTACCGATAAAATTTATCAAAGCGTTAAAAAACGAATGCTTGTTAAAAAGTTAAGTTGGATAGATTCTCATTTTCCAGAGCAGGGAAAACTATTGGATATTGGAGCAGGGACAGGTGAGTTTTTATTGAGTGCAAAAAATAATGGTTGGAAAGTTAAAGGGATTGAGCCAAATGAAAATGCGAGAACGCTAGCAAAACAAAAAGGGATTAAATTAGTTCAAGATTCCTCTAAATTTAAAGCTGAAAAATTTGATGTAATTACTATGTGGCATGTTTTTGAGCATGTCTACGATTTAAAGAATCAAATTATAGAATTAGAACAGCTTCTAAAAAAAGATGGGTTATTGATTATTGCCGTTCCAAACTTCAAAAGCTATGATGCTTTATATTATAAAGAGCATTGGGCAGCTTTTGATGTGCCAAGACATTTATGGCATTTTTCCCGTAAGAGTTTCAAAAAACTTTTTAGTGGCACCTCTTTTTCTCAGTTCGATGAAAAACCTTTATTGTTTGATTCATTTTATGTGAGTCTTCTTTCAGAAAAATACAAGACTAAAAAGAGTAACTTCTTGAAAGCTTTTTTTATAGGACTAAAATCTAATCTAAAAGCAAAAAAGTCTTTAGAGTATTCTTCGATTGCCTATTTCTTCAGAAAATCGATCTAAAACTTAATTTGGAGCTATTTCAGAGTGAAACTAACACGCAGCTAGATAATTGTGGTCGCTAACAGGAAAAACTCCTTAAAGCTCTCTATATCCCCTTGATTTTGATTGAAATAATTTATTTTTTTAAATTTTACTATAAGATTTACCTATTATAGTTAATAGAGATTATTTTTTTCTTTTTTTCCATTGATACTTTATTACTTTTGCGCCAAACAAAATTTATATTATGAAGAAATTATTATTGGTTGTTTTAATTGCAGCCGGACTTACAAGTTGTACTGAACAAAAAACAGCTTACGTAGATACAACCAAAATTATTAAGGAGTATCGCGAAATGAAAGAAGTGGAAGAGGAATTCACTTCAAAATCTGATAAGGTAAAAATCGAGCTAGATTCTTTGGCTCAAAGTTTTCAAAAAGAAGTGCAAGAATACCAAGCGAACATGAATGGAATGTCTACTGCACAAAGACAAGAAAAGGAACAAGAATTAATGGCTAAGCAACAAACTATCCAACAGCAACAACAAACGATGGGGAACCAGCTGCGTCAAGAAAGCGATGTTGTAATTGATTCTATTGTAACCAAAGTGAAAGAATACGTAAAGGAATATGGTAAGGATAACGATTATACTTATATTTTCGGTTCTAACGAGTCTGCAAACATCATGTATGCAAAAGATGGTTTAGATATTACTGAAGAAATTCTTGAGAAATTAAACGAGAGTTACGAGAAATAAGAATTACCTAATTTCCTTAAACAAAAAAGCATCGGTCTTATTGAGATCGATGCTTTTTTGTTATTAGAAATCTTACTGATTGCCTGTTTATTTATAACCAGTGTATTCAGGTTATTCTTCATGCTAAACATGTTTCAGCTTCTAATCTTCGAAGGAGACTCTGAAACTCCCATTTCCTCTCATTAATTGGTGAAGATATTTTTAGACAAAAAGAGATCAAAAGTTTTAAGACAATAAAGTAACTCCCAAAATCACCACGATAAAGTATCCTACAATGGTAAAAGCTCCCGCATAATCCTTAACTACGCGCTGTCCAAATAACAACATCAACAAGGTAACTGCTGCCATTACATTTGCGTAAAGAGCTATTTCGGTTTGTCCACTGCTTATAATATAGAATATTCCAACTAAGGCCATAATCCCTGCAATTACTTCTAGGACCAAAATTATGCCAACCATCAGAGGTACTTGCCCTGCAAGAAAAGTCTTAGAAAAATGTCCTTTCAGCCATCCAATATTGCCTTTCCAATCGGTGATTTTATCTAAGCCAGACTGTAAAAAAGTTATTACTATAAATAAAAGGATAAGGATCTCTGTAATATAATTTGTAATGTTTTCCATAGGTTTTTTTAAGCTACTTTTTTATGAATTAATCTTGTGAGTTTAATAGACAGATCTGTAAGAATGATCTTTGCATTCCCATTTCTTTCTATATGGTAGATAGCATCTTCAATTTCTGAAGTGATCCCTAATATATTTGCTCCTGTTATATATGGAGCAAATTTTTCTAATTTAAAATTGGCGGTTTTAGGCTGAATATAAACTAGTCCTTCTGCCTTGTAATTATAAAGTAAGGCTTGGCGAAAAAAGTCTAAACAATAGTGTAAAAAACTTTTTTGTGTTTCTCTTCCCGAAGCAGCTATAGTATCGCTCCATGAGATTAGCTCTAAAATGGAGGCTTTATTTCCCTTTGCCTTAAAGGCTGTCCTAATCCAGGTAATAAACCAATTTTCAAATTGTTCATCTCCAGAATTATTTTTTAATATATGTTGTGCTTGAGAATAGCTTCCATTTGCCTGTACCGCAATTTTCTTTGCAGATAAAGCATCTACTTTGGAAGTTGCTATCAATTTTTCTTCAATAACAGTTTCAGAAAGAGGTGGAAATCTCAAAATCTGGCATCGAGACTTAATAGTTTGTATTATTTGCTCCTCGTCTTCAGCAATAAGTATAAAAAGTGTCTTATTTGGCGGCTCCTCTATTAACTTTAACAATTTATTGGAACAGGGAGTATTCATTTTATCTGCCATCCAGATCAACATTATTTTATAACCGCCTTCATAGGATTTCAATGAAAGTGATTTCAAAATATCCTGAGCTTCATCTACCCCGATTTGACCTTGTTTATTTTCTATTCCTATTTCTTGATACCAGTCGAACAAACTTCCATACGGATTCTTATTAAGGAAAGTTCTCCAAGACTCCATAAAATGATTGGAAACTGGATGCGTTTTTATCTTGTCGTTTGTGGCTACCGGAAATGCAAAATGAAGATCTGGGTGTGATAAATGATTGAATTTTAAGTTACAAGCAGTATTCCCGGTATTATTCTCAGAATTTGTGTTTCCACACAATACATATTGCGCATAGGCAATAGCCATTGGTAATAATCCACTCCCATGATTGCCCACAAATAATTGCGCATGCGGAATACGGCCCCGGTCTGCCGTGGTAGTTAAATGATTTTTAATATGGGGTAAGCCTAAAACTTCAGAAAAGAGCATAGGCAAAGATAAAATTAATCTTCACTTTATATCTTTAGAAAAATTTATATTTGTAGTATACACATTGCTTATGAAAACAATAGACGACTACAATTTTAAAGACAAAAAGGCACTTATTCGGGTAGATTTCAACGTTCCATTAGATGACGAAGGAAATGTAACCGACAGTACTAGAATAGAAGCCGCTAAACCTACCATAATTAAAGTTTTAGAAGATGGCGGAAGCGTTGTTCTAATGACACACTTGGGAAGGCCTAAGAATAAAGAAGCTAAATTTTCTTTGCAACAAATTGTTTCTAAGGTCTCTGAAATAATGGGCGTGGAAATTAAATTTGTAAACGATTGCGTAGGTGATGTTGCTGAAAATGCGGTAAATGAGCTTAAACCAGGCGAGATTCTTTTGCTGGAGAATTTAAGATATCATCAAGAAGAAACAGAAGGAGATTCTGGCTTTGCTAAGCAATTATCCAAGCTAGGAGATATTTATGTAAATGATGCCTTTGGAACAGCTCATAGAGCCCATGCTTCAACAACAGTTGTAGCTAAATATTTTGAAGAGAAATGCTTTGGCTATCTTTTAAAGCAAGAGATAGAAAGCTTAAATAAGGTGTTGAATTCTGCAGAGAAACCTGTTACTGCAATCATTGGTGGTGCTAAAGTATCTTCTAAGATCACGGTTCTGGAAAATATTTTGGACAAAGTAGATCATTTAATAATTGGTGGTGGAATGGCTTTTACCTTTATTAAGGCTCAAGGCGGAAAAATAGGAAGTTCTCTCGTAGAAGACGACAAGCAAGAACTGGCTTTGGAGATCTTGAAAAAAGCTTCTAAAAAGGGAGTAGAAGTACACTTGCCGGCAGATTCTATTATTGCAGATAGTTTTTCTGAAATGGCAAATAAAGATGTTTGCCCTATAGATGATATCCCGGAAGGATGGATGGGACTAGATTCAGGTCCAAAATCTGTAGATCTATTTTCTGACGTTGTTTTAAAATCTAAAACGATCCTTTGGAATGGACCGATTGGAGTTTTTGAAATGGAAGCTTTTGCTGAAGGAACCATGAAACTTGGACAAGCTATTGGGAAAGCAACTGCAAATGGAGCATTTTCACTTGTAGGTGGAGGAGACTCTGTAGCCGCTGTGAAAAAATTTAATTTGGAAAATGATGTGAGTTACGTTTCTACCGGTGGTGGTGCGATGTTGGAAATGCTAGAAGGGAAAACACTTCCTGGAATTAAGGCAATTTCTGAGGACTAAGTAAGAAATTGAAATATTAAACGTTTCTGTACCATAGATGTAGAAATATGAAAAAGATAATCACCATTTTAATGTTGTTCGTTTTTTTTGGCTCCATGGGTCAGAAAAATCCAGTAAAAAACAACCCGAAACCAACAAATAAGGCTGAAAAGGCGAATTTTAGAGTTCAAGTTTTTAAAAAATCTGATAGTGCTAAAATAGAATTAAAAAATCCCGATCCTGAATTCAAGGATAGATTACCAATTTCAGCAAAAATAAATAAGACTAGTATTAAAGATCTTAAAGATCTACCTCATGCTGCTGTTATAGATTCGGTATGGAAGAAGGAACTTTTAAACTCAGATCTTTACGAAGAAATGCAAGATGAGATCCTAAAGCAGGATTATTCTGAAGTTGTATTTAAAGAATTACCCACAGATACTCTAAAAGCGAGGCTCGCAAAATTAAATGCGCGGACGCCTTTTAATATTGAATATAATCCAATTCTGGAGAGTGTAATAAAATCTTATCTTAAAAGGAATAAGAAATCTATGGAACGCCTCATGGCGTTAAGCGAATATTATTTCCCGATGTTCGAGCAGCAATTAGACAGGTATGATGTTCCTTTGGAGATAAAATATCTGGCCATAGTAGAATCTGCACTTAATCCTCGAGCAAAGTCTAGGGTTGGAGCAACTGGTTTGTGGCAATTTATGTTCGCTACGGGCAAAATGCAGGGCTTAGACGTGAGTTCTTATGTAGATGAGCGCATGGACCCTATAATGGCTACGGAAGCAGCTGTAAGATATCTAGCGAGTTTATACAAGACATTTGGAGATTGGGACATGGTGTTGGCTTCTTATAATTCTGGCCCTGGAAATGTAGCCAAAGCAATCAGAAGGAGTGGAGGTTCCACTAATTATTGGACATTAAGAAGCTATTTACCACGAGAAACGGCAGGTTATGTTCCCGCCTTTTTAGCGACACTTTATTTATTTGAATACGCAAAAGAACATGATTTCCAGCCAAACGGACCAGAAGTTGCCTTTTTTGATACAGATACATTACATGTAAAACAAATGCTCACTTTTGACCAGATCAACAAAGTATCTGGTGTAGATAAAGAAATGTTACAGTTTTTGAATCCTAGTTATAAATTGGATATTATTCCTTTTGTGGAAGATGAAGCTTACGCACTAAGATTACCCAGAAAAAATGTTGGCATATTTGTAAATAATGAAGATGCTATCTATAATTTCGCTAAAACAGAATTAGCTGAAAAAGAAAAGGAACTACCTCAATTTTTAGAGGCCGAAGATAAAGTAAGGTACAGAGTTAAAAGCGGTGATTATCTTGGTAGAATAGCTAGTAGATATGGGGTAGGAGTAAGCAGTGTTAAAAAATGGAATAATTTAAGAAGTAACAACCTTAGAGTGGGTCAATATCTAACCATCTATCCTAGAAAACCTGTTGATATAGCAAAGAGCACTGTGAGTAGTTCTAAGCCTACTACCCAGGCTAAAACCTATACCGTTAAAAACGGAGATTCACTCTGGACTATTTCTCAAAAGTTTCCCGGAATTACGGTACAGAATTTGAGAGCATGGAATAGGATGTCTAGCACATCTCTTAAGCCCGGAATGAAGTTAAAGCTTTCCGGAAGCTAGTATTAATTAAATTATAATTATGAAGAATTTTGTATTCCTAAGTTTATTTATCTCCTTATTACTTACTGGATGTCAAGATTCCGAGAGTAAGAATCCTATACTTTTAGCTACTTCTTCAGGGAATATCAACAATATCTCTGTAGTTATTGAAAATGAGATGTGGGAAGGTTCTGTTGGAGAAGCACTTAGAAAATCTTTAGCATCTCCTGTAGATGGATTGCCTCAGGAAGAACCTATTTTTTCCTTAAATCAGATGCCGCCAGAAGCTTTTTCTGGTTTTGTGCGTAAGAATAGATTGTTTGTGAAGATTGAAAAAGGTGAAGCTGGGAGATTTAAAATTTTCGACGATCCTTTTGCCCACCCACAAAAAGGAGTTGTAATTACCGGGCAAGATTCTGATGAGATTATCGAACAGATCAATAAAAATTCAGAAGAAATTATTAAAACCCTTCGAAATACTGAAATTAAAGAAAAGCAAAGAAGGATCAATAAGTCATTAAAAGAGGACGAAAAGTTAAAAAACACATTAGGAGTATCACTTAAATTCCCTACAGCTTATAGGTATGCAATGGAAAATGAAGAATTCTTTTGGCTTCGGAAAGACATTCCTAAAGGGAATATGGAAATTTTAGTATATGCCGTGCCCCTTAACCAAATTGATAGGGATACCAGCGTAATAGCTAATATTATAAAAATGAGAGATTCTATCGGGAAAGCTTATATCCATGGGGGTTTAGAAGGAAGATATATGATAACGGAAGAAGCTTATGCTCCCTATTTATTCGACTCTGAAATAGACGGAAAGTTCGCTTATGAAACGAAGGGAACTTGGGAGATGAAAAGTGCTTTTATGGCCGGACCCTTTGTTAATTATGCCATTAGAGATAGTGTTAACAATAGATATATCATTCTGGAAGGATTCACTTTTGCTCCTGCAACAGCCAAACGAGACAATATGTTTGAGCTGGAAGCCATATTGAAATCGGCAAAAATAGACTAAAAAAAAGCCCAATTTTAATTGGGCCTTTTGTAGGATATTATAAGAAAATTATTTTTTGTCTTCAGGAATTTTTTTGTCTCCAGGGGTTTTATTGTCTGTATCATCATCATCCTTAGAGGCATCTTTAAATTCTTTAATACCACTACCTAATCCTCTCATTAACTCAGGTATTTTTCTTCCGCCAAATAATAATAATATCACAATGACGATTAAAATTATTTGAGGAGCACCTATCATTAAAGGTAAAAATAATGCGTTCATAATTAAAAATTTTTGTTATTACAAATCTAGCAAGAAATCATTAATATAAACGTTTAAGAGCATTAAAATAGTATAAATTTAACTTTATGCTATCTTTGTGATAGCAGCATAAATTATGTCTCAAACAAAAGAAAATAAAAAAAAATTCTCCAAAAAGTTACTTCATAAATACAGGTTGGTAGTATTAAATGAAGACACTTTTGAGGAGCGTCTTTCATTTAAGTTAACTCGGTTAAATCTATTTGTGGCAATTACTTCTAGTGCTATATTGCTAATTGCGCTAACAACCTTCATTATAGCTTTTACAGGATTAAGAGAATATATTCCCGGATATTCTTCAACAAAACTGAAGAGACAGGCCACAGAATTAACTTATAAGACAGATTCCCTACAAACGGCTTTGATGTTAAATAATCAATATTTCGAATCTATAAGAAAAGTGCTAACTGGAGACCTTGATATAGGAGATCTTAATAGGGATTCATTATTAAATACTCAACAAATAGATTCAGAATATATAGATCTATCCCCTTCTAGGGCAGATTCTTTGTTGAGAGAAGAAGTGGCTTTAGAAGATAAATATAATGTTCTTCAAACAGCTGGTTCTAATATAGAATTCGCATTATTCCCACCAGTTAAAGGACCAATTACCGAAGACTATAATGTTAAAACTAGACATTATGCAATAGATATTGTGGTCGCTAAAAATGCCCCTGTTAAAAGCGTAGCAGATGGGCGGGTGATCTTTGCTGAATGGAGTGCGGGAACGGGATATGTGATTATCATAGAGCACAATTACGGCTTGCTTTCTGTCTATAAGCATAATTCGTCACTAACAAAAGAACAGGGTGATTTTGTGAAATCTGGAGAAGTGATCGCTGCGGCAGGATCTGCCGGAGAACTCACAACAGGCCCACACCTACACTTTGAGTTATGGAATGAAGGGAATCCCGTAAACCCAAAAGATTACATTGATTTTGATTAAATTTTTATGTCTATAAAATCCATTGCTGCAAAGATCTTTGCAAAGCACATTCGCAATAAAATTAATAAGTGGGCTTCTAATCCAGAAGCTACACAGAAAAGAGTTTTTAAAGAACTTTTGGAAAAAGCTAAGAACACTCAGTTTGGTTTAGATCATCATTTTAAAAACATCAATAATTATAAAGAATTTGCATCTAATGTTCCCGTTCGCGATTATGAAGAACTGAAGCTGTATGTAGATAAAATGGTAGCAGGAGAAGAAAATATACTGTGGCCTGGAAAACCACTTTATTATGCCAAAACTTCTGGGACCACAAGTGGTGCAAAATATATTCCTCTTACTAAGGAATCTATGCCCACTCATATTAACGCGGCTAGAAATGCCATTTTATGCTATATAGCCGAAACTGGGAAGTCTAAATTTGTGGACGGAAAAATGATCTTCTTGCAGGGAAGCCCCGAGTTAACAGAGAAGAACGGAGTGAAACTGGGCAGATTATCTGGGATCGTTGCACATTTTGTCCCTTCGTATCTTCAGAAGAATAGGTTACCTAGTTTAAAAACTAATTGCATTGAAGATTGGGAAACAAAGGTAAGTGCGATAGTAGGAGAAACAAAAGATGAAGATATGACCGTGATAAGCGGTATACCATCTTGGGTCCAAATGTATTTTGAAAACCTTCAGCAGACCACAGGAAAAAAGGTGGGAGATTTGTTCAAGAATTTCGATCTGTTTATATATGGCGGCGTAAATTACGAGCCCTATCGCGCTAAGTTTGAAAACTTAATAGGAAGAAAAGTAGATAGTATAGAACTATATCCTGCTTCTGAAGGGTTTTTTGCTTTTCAAGATAAACAGGGAGATAAGGGAATGTTACTTCAATTGGATTCCGGAATCTTCTATGAGTTTATAAAGTCTGAGGAATTCTTTGACGAAAAGCCTAAACGATTAACTATAGGAGAAGTAGAAGTAGAGGTAGATTATGTAATGATCGTTTCTAATACAGCTGGTTTGTGGGGTTATAATTTGGGAGATACAGTTCAGTTCACTTCAGTAAAACCATATAAATTGATTGTTTCTGGGCGGATAAAACATTTTATTTCGGCATTTGGAGAACATGTTATTGCTAAAGAAGTAGAACAGGCAATGCAAGAAGCAACTTCAAAGACGGGAAGTAGAATCACAGAATTTACGGTAGCTCCGCAAATCACTCCAGAAGGCGAGCAGTTACCTTATCATGAATGGTTCGTAGAATTTGAAAAAGAACCTAAGGATTTTCAGCAGTTTTTGGAGATCTTAGACCAATCTATGCAAGAACAAAATTCTTATTATTTAGATTTGATAGAAGGCAAGATCCTTCAGCAATTAAAAATTAAAAAAATTCCCGAGAATGGATTTCAGCAGTATATGAAATCTATTGGAAAACTGGGAGGACAAAATAAACTACCAAGACTCTCTAACGACAGAAAGATCGCAGAGGTTTTGGAAAAAATATAAAGCAATAATATATGGTGAATTTGAAATTGATGGGAAGAACCCGAGCGCAAGAAAGTACTAATGCAATAGAGCGAATGTATATAACCATGCGACATTTATTTAATCGCGGATTTTATAAGCCCATGGGAATTTCTGGAGAAACTCTAAGAGAATCTTTGCTCACATTAAGACCAGAAATCTACGGAACTATTGCAGAAGAAAAAGTAGAATTAGACGGACTATTATATGTAATAGAGCGGCTTCCTGTTGGAATAGAACAGTGTAGATTCATCAATCTAACAAGTGACGAGGGCTATGCGAACTCTCATTTTACACCAATTGTTCCACCCAAAAGAAGAAGAAACTGTTATAGAATAGATGAAGAGCAAATGAATATTGAGGTAACTCGGGGTAGATCTGAGATCTATGATATTCTTACTCATCTTACTTTCCTATTTATAGAATCGCATAAAATTATGCGACGCGTAATTATAGATGAAGAAGGAAGTGTTACACGAGATTGGATGAAGCTGGAAGCGGCGGTTTTAAAACCTAGCTTAACTCAAAATGAGAGAGAAATAGCACTTACGCATACTGCCAATATTCTGGGAAGAACCTTTAAAGAGGTTACTACTATGTATCCTAAATTTATGACCCCTGAGAACGAAGAGCGTTTTCTGGAGATTATTTATTGGTTAGGGAAACTGGCAATGGACGAGACCATAAATAACAATAAGAGAATTGTAACCTTTAGCCCTGTACTTAGAGAGCGTTTAGGCCACCATATACATGGGGAGATCTGGGCAGATTCTATCAAGCAATATTTGGTGGAGAATAATTTAATGTACAGGCCAATTCATATTATTAGTGCGAATATGCACAGTGTTATGAATACTCTTTTTAGCCCAATTGCTTTAGAAGAGGAGTTGAAGGAAAAGAAACCAATGCAAGTTTATGAGGAGTTGAGCAATAGCGGAAATGGCCAACTTAGAAATAAAGTAATGAAAGTTGCTCTAGAAAATGGAATGAAATTTATTGAAGACACTAGCGGAACCAATATAGACGTGCAGGTTTTTGATACTGCAAAGATAAAAAATGGTTATAGAAGTCCGAATTTTAACAATAAGTCTATAAATGACAAACCAGTTATAGTTGTAATGGATTACGCTTTTGGAGAACAAGCCTATGAAACTATGGATGAACTACTGAAACCATATAGATATGAAGACAATGAGATTCATTTGAATGTAGATTCGGTTTCTATCATGGGTAAAGCAGGAATTTTAGATGGAGGGAAAGGTGATATCATGATCCCTTCAGCGCATTTATTTGAAGGAACAGCAGATAACTACCCGTTTTATAATGAGCTCAAAAAGGAGGATCTTGACGGGAATGGCATAAAGGTCGTAGATGGCTCTATGATCACAGTCCTTGGAACATCGCTTCAGAATCGTGATATTTTAAAATTCTTTCAGGAATCTACATGGGATGTAGTTGGATTGGAAATGGAAGGAGTACATTATCAAAAAGCAATTCAATCTGCTTCCAGATTGAGAGGGAATATTAAAGAAGATGTAAAAGTAAGATATGCTTATTACGCTTCAGATAATCCGCTTGAGACGGGAAGCACATTAGCATCTGGTGGTTTAGGGACTACAGGTGTAAAGCCAACTTATTTGATCACCGAAAAAATATTAGAACAAATTTTTAATTCATAGTTTAATGAAGTTTGAAAACACCCCTCTAAAAGATTGTTTTATTTTAACACCACAGGTATATCCAGACCATCGGGGTATTTTTTTAGAGAGTTATCACAAAAAGAAATTTAATGAAATTACAGGCTTAGATCTGGAATTTGTCCAGGATAACCAATCGGTATCTAAAAAAGGGGTATTACGTGGTTTGCATTTCCAATCTGGTGGGTTCGCTCAGGCTAAACTCGTTCGTGTAATTTATGGCGAAGTATTGGATGTTGTAGTAGACCTAAGACCAGACTCTCCAACATTTAAAGAGTCTTATAGTATCATTTTATCCGATCAGAATCAGCATCAATTATTTATACCTCAGGGTTTTGCACATGGATTTATCACCTTGTCTGAAACTTCTGTTTTTTCTTATAAATGCGATCGGTTTTATTATCCGGGCTCAGAATCTGGAATTATCTATAATGATCCGGATCTTGCAATAGATTGGAAATTTACTGAGGATGAGTTAATTCTGTCAGAAAAAGACACTAAATTACCAACACTCAAAGAATTATTTTCATGAAAACGGTATTGGTAACGGGAGCATCTGGACAATTAGGTAAGTGTATTCAAAAAATTGCGGCAAAAGAAGATACGATCGATTGGCTATTTATGGACTCTTCAGAAATCGACATTACTTCAACTTGTGACCTAAGTATGTGCTTTGGAAACAAACAAATAGACTATTGTATTAATTGCGCGGCCTATACCAATGTTGAAAAAGCCGAATCTGATAAGGAAAAAGCTTTCAGTATAAATGCTGAAGCAGTAAAAAATTTAGCTGAAATCTGCCGAAAGCATAAAACGGTGCTTATTCATATCTCTACAGATTATGTTTTTGATGGCACCAATACTAGCCAATATAAAGAAGAGGATAAAACAAATCCAATTAACGTGTATGGCGCTTCAAAATTAAAAGGGGAGCAACACATCCAGAATACAATTGGCTATCATTTTATTTTTCGCACCTCTTGGTTGTATTCTGAATATGGGCATAATTTTTATAAGACCATTTTAAATAAAGCTGCAGAAAATGCTACTTTAAATATAACCACTGCTCAAAAAGGGACACCTACCAACGCAAATCATCTTGCTGAACTACTAGTTCAAATCATAAAGGAAGAGAATGAAAACTATGGTTTATACCACTATAGTAATGCAGGGGAAACTACCTGGCACGGATTTGCAAAAGAGATCTTAAGACTTTCCAATAAATGTGACGAGGTTCTTTTAAATGAGGATAATTCTTATAAAACTATTGCAGAAAGGCCTGAAAATAGCGTTTTAGATAAAACTAAATTAAAGACCAATTTTGAGGTTGAAGTGGCCTCATGGCAGGACGCCGTTTTAGAATTATACAATAATAATTAGATAAAGATTTTAGATGTCTAAAAGGATATTAATAACTGGAGCGGCAGGGTTTTTAGGCTCTCATCTATGCGATAGATTCATAAAAGAAGGTTATAAGGTAATTGGGATGGATAACCTGATTACTGGAGATATGAAAAATATCGAACATCTTTTAAAGATGGAAAACTTTGAATTCTATCATCATGATATCACAAAATATGTACATGTTGCTGGAGAACTAGATTATATTCTGCATTTTGCCTCTCCGGCAAGCCCAATAGATTATTTAAAAATACCAATTCAGACTTTAAAAGTAGGCTCTGTTGGAGTATTGCATCTACTTGGTTTAGCTAAGGAAAAAAATGCGCGAATTTTAATCGCATCGACATCAGAAATTTATGGAGATCCGTTGGTGCATCCACAAACAGAGGATTATTATGGGAATGTGAATTCCATAGGTCCACGCGGGGTGTACGATGAAGCAAAACGTTTTCAGGAATCCATGACTATGGCCTATCATCGTTTTCATGGCTTAGAAACTAGGATTGCCAGAATCTTTAATACGTATGGCCCAAGAATGAGATTAAATGATGGTCGAGTAATTCCTGCATTTATCGGCCAAGCATTAAGGGGAGAAGATCTTACTGTGTTTGGAGACGGTTCTCAAACTCGTTCTTTTTGTTATGTAGATGATCAGGTAGAAGGAATTTTTAGATTGCTTTTAAGTGACTATTCAGATCCGGTGAATATTGGTAATCCCGATGAAATTACTATCAGAGAATTTGCAGATGAAATAATTAAACTTACCAATACCAATCAAAAAATAATTTGTGTGCCTTTACCAGAGGACGATCCAATGCAACGTCAACCTGATATTACTAGAGCTAGGGAGATCTTAGGTTGGGAACCTAAAGTTTCTAGGGAAGATGGGATGAAGATCACCTACGATTACTTTAAAAACCTTACTAAAGAGGAATTGTTTAAGAGTGAGCATAAGGATTTCGCAAAGCACATAAGACGCTAATAACAGCTAAATGGAAGAATCGCCATTAGTATCGGTAATAATGCCTGCATATAATTCGGCTAAATTTATTGCTGAATCGATTCAATCTGTTTTGCATCAATTTCATTCTAACTGGGAATTATTGATAATAGATGATGCTTCTGAAGATAATACAGTTGAAATCATCGAAAAATTCGCGTCATCAGATCCCAGAATTCAACTTTTTCAGAATAAAACAAATAAGGGAACGGGCATCAGCAGGAACATTGGTATAAAAGCAGCTCAGGGCTCATATATTGCATTTTTAGACGCCGACGATCTTTGGCTCCCCAAGAAGTTAGAAGCTCAATTAGATTTCATGAAAAGGCGCGATCTTGAAATGACCTATTCTAGTTATTATCTAATAAATGAATCTGGGCAGGAGCTTCATAAAAAAATTCAAGCTTTGCCTATTCTCTCCTATAAAAAATTACTCAAATCTAATTATGTAGGGAATCTTACTGGAATTTATAAGGTTGAGAAACTGGGGAAAATCTATAGTCCTATATTAAGAAAAAGGCAGGATTGGGCATTATGGTTAGCTATTTTGAAGCGGATAGAATCCACAAAAGGAATCATAGAACCATTAGCCAAATATCGAATTAGAGAAAATTCTATTTCCAATAATAAGACCGCCCTATTAAAATATAACTATTTGATATACAGAGAATTTTTGAAATATAGTAAGCTTAAGAGCTTAGTGAAAATGGGAGTTTTTTTAAAGGAACATTTCTTTATTAAGAAAAAGCAGGTAGTTTCTAAATGATGGAAGTAAACTGTTTCAATTTCCCACTTTTATTTCTTTTTAGAATTGGCATTTTCTCAAATTCTACTTGGAGATTTTTACCCACGAAAGTCTCTATGGCAGCTAATATTTTCTGAACCTGCCCATCAGAAAGGATATTCTCACTAACATATTCTATTTTAAATTTATCTAACGCAGTTTGTATAATTAGAAATTCTTTAATGCTTCCAGCATCTTCAATAATAGATTTGGTCACATAATAAAAAGTAAGTCCGGGGACTACTTTTCCATCTGCCAAGCGTGCCACATCATTAGTTCTCCCGGTAAGATTTAATAGTACAGGATGTTTAAAAGTACTGTTCTTTGCCAAGGTACCGGTATCTCCAATGTCATACCGAATCATTGGATGTGCTTTATTATATAGAGAGGTAATAACAATTCTTCCTTCCTCGCCATATGGCAAGCTTCTATTATTATCGTCCAAGATCTCTATAAACAAGCTCTCTGCATTTACTATCCATTCGTTATCAGTATTTTCAAAAGCGATAAGCCCTACTTCGCTTGCTCCGTACTCATTAAATACAGGGATTCCGAATGTTGCTTCAATAAGCTTCTTATCATTCTCAAAAAGTTTTTCTGAAGTAACAATACAAACTTTCAAAGTGGGACAGGTTTCTTTTAAAACAATTTTTTGTTTTTTTAAATATTTTGCAAAAAGTAAAATTGCGCTGGTATATCCATTAATATAGTCGAATTCAGATTTTTTAAATCGAATTAAAAATTCTTCCATCTTCTTTTCGCTAAGATCGAAGACGTTAAATCTTCTTCGCAAGCTTACCTGATCTTTGAATCGTTCCGTTAAATTTCCGTAGAAATCTAAAGGGATCCCGTAAAACCTAGCCTGTAAAGATTTGTTGAGGTCTATATCTATCCACTTATATCGGTTTATAAACTCGGCCCAGGTTACCGCATGGCAAAATCGATCTTTTGCAAAAATAAATGGATGCCCACTGGAACCAGAGGTCTTCCCTATATAGCTGTTCTTTTTATTATATTTCTTGCTAAGCCTATCGTTTAAAGGTCTCTGCAGATCTGACTTTTGCATTACCGGCACCTCTTCCCAATCTGTAAATTCTTTATTTCCGAAGAAATCTTTATAATAAGAGTTATGCGATAAATGATAATTTACAATGGCTTTCCTCCGATTATGTACATAATCTTCAAATTCTTCCTCTGGAATATCCTGAATTTCTTGTAATAGCTTTTGCGCCCTATTTATAGGGAATTTATTAAGCTGAAGTGAGATTTTGAACCAATTCAAAGGCTGGGAGTGCTTTAATTTATTCGAAATTATTAGTGCTTCAATTTACAAACAATTATTTTTGGGGCAAGAACTTAAAACAACTTCCACATGAATATTTTGATATTAGGTGCCGGTGGCCGTGAACATGCATTTGCTCACAAGATTTTAGAGAGCAAACATTGCAAGCAACTTTTTGTTGCTCCTGGTAATGCAGGAACTGCCAAAATAGCTACTAATATCAATTTGAAGGTAACTAATTTTGAAACAATCAAGGAGTTTGTTCTAAAAGAAAATGTGGAAATGCTAATTGTAGGACCAGAAGATCCTTTAGTTCTTGGTATTGCAGATTTCTTCACAAACGACCCTGAATTAAGTGAAATAGCTGTTGTAGGACCTTCCAAAAGAGGAGCTTTACTGGAAGGAAGTAAAGAAAGAGCTAAGGAATTCATGTCTATGCATAATATTCCAACAGCTGCTTATCAAAGTTTTACTGCTGAAAGTCTGGAAGCAGGAAAATCGTTTTTAGAAACCTTAAAAGCGCCATATGTGCTTAAAGCAGATGGCCTTGCCGCAGGAAAAGGAGTTCTAATCCTTGAAGACCTGGAGGAAGCTAAAAAAGAACTGGAACACATGCTTGTTAATAGCAAATTCGGAAATGCGGGTGAAAAAGTCGTAATAGAGGAATTTCTAGACGGTATAGAATTAAGTGTTTTTGTCTTGACCGATGGGAAAAATTATAAGATCCTGCCAACGGCTAAAGATTATAAAAGAATAGGGGAAGGAAATACGGGTTTGAATACAGGAGGCATGGGAGCAATCTCTCCGGTTCCTTTTGCAGATGAGGTATTGATGAATAAGATTGAAGAACGTATTGTAAAACCAACGATTAAGGGACTTCAAAAGGAAAATATAGATTATAAAGGCTTTGTGTTTATAGGCCTGATAAAAGTTGGAGAGGAACCTTACGTGATAGAATATAACGTAAGAATGGGAGATCCTGAAACCGAAGTGGTTCTACCAAGAATAGAAAGTGATCTAGTAGAGCTTTTCCAATCCTTGAAAGATCAGAAATTAAATGAAGTAAATATAAAGATCTCCCCAAAAACTGCAGCTACAGTTATGCTGGTTTCTGGTGGATATCCGGAAGCTTACGAAAAGGGTGCTGAAATTACGGGATTAAATGAAATTGAGGATTCCCTTGTCTTTCATGCAGGAACTACTCAAAAAGATGGTAAAGTGGTAACAAATGGAGGAAGAGTAATTGCGGTAACTTCCTTTGGAAAGGATTACAAAGAGGCATTAAAAAAATCTTATCAAAATGTAGATAAGCTTCATTTTGATAAGATGTATTATAGAAAAGATCTAGGTTTTGACTTAGCCTAGGAATGAATGTGCTTTCGGATCACGATCTTCTTCATCGTTATCGTTAAATTTTTTCAACTGCAACATCCAGTAAACTAAAGCTGCAAAACATATAATCACAAAAATCCAGTTCATAAAATTGGCTAGAAACCAATATTCGTCTTGTAATTCTCTTAAGGCATTAAAAGGAATAAATAATATTTCTGTAAAAAGCCAAGCGATTCCTTCAAAAAAATCTTTCATTGTATAACTTTGTTATATTATAGTACAAAAATATAAAAAACGAACATGCTAACAAGCTTTTTTAGCAAATCTAAACCAGTAATTTTGTTAACGGTCATTCTTTTTATGACTGTTTTTTACATTTTGGCTAATTTGAAACCAGTATTTCAGGAATTTGAAATGTACACCATTTTTACAAAATTTGGGGTGTTGTTGAGTTTTTTGGTGAGTGCAATGGTGCTAGATTTTATTGCAAAAAAGAACGAACTTACCAAAAGGAGCGGTTTTAAGATTCTAATATTTGCAGTCTGCTCGGTTTCCTTTTGGGCGATTTTGCAGGATAATCAAATAATTGTGGCCAACTTTTGCATTCTACTTTCTTTAAGAAGAGTGATAAGTTTAAAGTCTAGAAAGGATATTCCTCTAAAGATCTTTGATGCTACTTTTTGGATTTGTATTGCATCGCTTTTCTATTTTTGGTCTATTCTTTTTATTTTTATTGTTTACAGCGGCATATTATTTCATGCAATAAATTATTTTAAAAACTGGCTGATTCCACTAGTTGCAATTTTCATAGTTTTTATATTAGTTACTGCCTTTCATCTTTTGGTCAATGACGCATTTTATACCTGGGCTGCCTGGTTTCAGGAGAGTTCTTTTGAATTCGAAAACTATCAAAATCTAAGCGTTCTAATTCCCATAAGCATCATCTTGGCATTAACCTTATGGACGCTATCTCACTATTTTAAACTCTTTCAAAAATCTGGAATTAGATCTAGACTCACCTACATGTTGGTGTTCATTACGCTACTGATTTCTGTTTTTGTGGCGATCCTATCTCCTGTGAAGAATGGCAGCGAGTTGCTATTTTTCTTTGTTCCATTCTCGATAATAGCATCTAATTATTTTGACAGTAATAAAGAGAAGGGTTTTAAGGAAGTGCTTTTAATTGCGCTTATTTTAATGCCTATTTTGCTTCCGATCTTTCTATAATTCAACTTATTTAGAAGCTTCGGATATAAATATCTTCAGGCTTTCCAATATTTCAAAATATAATACCTTTGTTTTCCTGTAGAAATTTCAATTAAATTGAAGATCCCTATAAGGAGTTGCATTTTTCATAAATAATATAATAAATCAAACATGTTTTCAGCTAAAGCAAATAAGATCTTCAAAGAGGTAATAGATAAGTATCATTTGGTTAACTCTGTAGATCAATCATTTGAAAATCCTTACAATAAAGACACTCAACTTATAGAACATTTACTTTTTAGAAAGTGTTGGATAGATACTGTACAGTGGCATTATGAAGATATTATTCGCGATCCTAATATAGACCCAGTTGCAGCTTTAACATTAAAGCGACAAATAGATGCGTCTAACCAAGACCGCACAGATATGGTGGAGTTTATTGATAGCTATTTTCTGAAAAAATTCAAGGAAGTAACGGTTAACTCCTCTGCAACTATTAATTCTGAAAGTCCTGCTTGGGCAATAGACAGACTTTCTATTTTAGCATTAAAAATCTACCATATGGATGAAGAGGCTAATAGGGGAGATGCTTCTGAAGATCACCGCAATAAATGTGAAATTAAACTGAATGTTCTTTTGGAACAACGCGTAGATCTTTCTTCAGCAATAGATAGATTACTTGAAGATATCCAAAATGGAGATAAATACATGAAGGTGTACAAGCAGATGAAGATGTACAATGACGATGAGTTGAACCCTGTTCTAAGAAAGAAGAATTAGTTATGAGTTGGAAAACCAATATATCGAAACCATCTAACGATAAAAGCAATTTGCGACAATCTGATGGAGCGCATATATTGGTTATTAGACTATCTGCACTTGGTGATGTAGCTATGTTAGCTCCAATACTACGAGTAGTCGCCGCTACTTATCCTGGCCTAAAAATAACCTTACTTACTCGTGCTTTTTTTGCGCCTATTTTCACAGACATCCCAAATGTAAGTGTATATGAAGCTGATATTAACGGGTTTCATAGTGGTGTTTTTGGATTAAGCAGATTAGCCAAAGATCTTAGGGATCTGGGTATTGATGCTGTAGCCGATATGCATGACGTGTTGAGAAGCAATGTTTTAAAATCGGTTTTTTATTTCTACGGAATTCCAGTTAAGCAAATTGATAAAGGAAGATCAGAGAAGAAGGCGCTAACCGCAGCAAACAATAAAGGTTTTAAGCAATTAAAAGCAACACATGAGCGCTATGCCGATGTTTTTGCCGAATTGGGATACCCTATAGATCTCAGTCTACATGAGTTTCCAGAAAAACAGAAGATCTCACCAAATACTGGAGAGATCACCGGCAAGAATCCTTTAAAATGGATTGGAGTAGCACCCTTTGCTCAACATAATTCTAAGGTATATCCATTAGATCTTATGGAAAAGGTATTGTCTCAATTAAACAGCGCAGGGAAAATTCAAGTTTTTCTTTTTGGTGGAGGACAAAAGGAAGCAGCGATGTTGGAGGAACTGGCAGAAAAATACGAGCGTGTTACTTCCATTGCGGGAAAATTAAAGTTCGAAGAAGAATTGGCACTTATTTCAAATTTAGACGCTATGCTCTCTATGGATAGTGGGAATGCTCACTTGGCGGCTATGTATGGAATTCCTGTGATCACGCTTTGGGGCGTAACGCATCCATATACCGGATTTAAATCTTTTGAACAGCCCTTAGAGAATTGTGTTTTGCCCGACCTCAATAAATATCCTCAAATCCCAACTTCAATCTATGGAAACAAAGTTCCGGATGGATATGAAGATGTAATGCGGACAATCTCTCCAGAACTAGTGGTTCTAAAGATCAATTCGGTTTTAAATCTGCCTTAAAAGAATGTTTGATAATCAAGAACCTCATGAATAGACTATTGGATATGTCCCTAATTCTCTTGAGGAAAATAAATTCAAAAATTTGAGTGATCCTGAAAGTTATCGGGACATGAAATTTAATCCTCAATGGCGCTTAGACATCGTCGTAATCGACCTTTAGGGTAGGAGTTGTAGGATGTGCTTGACATGTAAGGATTAAACCTTCAGCGATCTCACTATCTGTAAGGATCTGGTTTTTTGCCATCTCTGCTTTTCCTTCAGTAATTCTCGCGATACAACTACTGCAAATTCCACCTTGACATGAATAAGGAACATCTAAATCTTTCTCTAAAGCCGCATCCAGAACTGTGTCTTTTTTGTTCATAGAAAAAGTGATTTCCTCATCATCTACCAATACGGTAAGTTTGGTTTCACCTTCTAAATTGGCTTCAACTTCTCCAGAATCGCTAGAGGTAAAAAGCTCGAATAAGATCTTTTCTTTTTCAATTCCATTTTTCAACAGAACTTCAGAAACGCTATCAATCATTACTTCTGGCCCACATAAGTAGAACTTCTCGAAATCTAGATCGTCAAACTTATTTTTCAGCACGTAGTTTACGGTACTATTTTCAATTCTTCCGAAGTGAGCATTCTCTTCTTGAGTTCTACTGTAAACAAATTCAATATATAATCGCTCTGGATATTCTATTTGAAGTTTTAAGAGTTCCTTAAAGAAAATAGTATCATCTGGGGTTTTATTACCATATACCAACACGAATTTACTGTCCGTCTCCTTGGTAAGTGCTGTCTTAATAATAGACAAAACAGGTGTGATCCCGCTTCCTGCAACAAACGCAGCGTAGTTGTGTTTGGTATTGCTAGGCTCAAAGACAAACTTTCCTTCTGGTGGATGTACTTCTAAAACATCTCCAGCTTTAAGTTTGTTATTTGCTAAAACAGAAAAAGTTCCACCTTCAACCTCTTTAACGGTGACTTTATATTCGTTGGTATTAGGAGCAGAACATAAAGAATAGGCTCTTCTTACTTCTTTTTCTTCTATGTTTGTTTTAAGAGTAATATATTGACCAGCTTTAAAAGAAAAAAGTTCTTTAAGATTATCCGGCACTTCAAAAGATAAACTGACCGCTTGTTCAGTTTCGCGGATAATTTCTTTTATATTTAGGCTATAAAATTTATTCATAACATTCAATTTGGCTGCAAAAATACAAAGTCTATCCTTTTTTATTTGTAACAAATTGGTAAATTTCCACACTTGTATATATAAACATTAACTATTATGTTCAAGCGCTTATTCTCGCTAGAGTGGAAATCATTTTTTAGATCGGCAAGCCTAGGCAAGAGTATAGGCCTCAAAATTCTAATGGGATTTTTGGCATTATATTTTATAGCTGCATTTTTAATGTTTGGCATTGGGCTATATCCAATTATTATCGAATATTTTCCCGGAGAAGAACCCTTGTATTTAGTTAACAGATGGTTTTTAGTGTGGATGGTCTTGGAGTTGGTGTATAGGTTTTTACTTCAAAATTTACCCATCATGGATATCAAACCATTGATGCTGCTTCCTATCAAGAAACGAAAAATGGTGAATTTTGTGCTTCTAAAATCCTTGTACTCTTTCTTCAATTTCCTTCCCTTGCTTATTATTATTCCCTTTGGAATCTTTAATATTTATAAACAAACCTTTAGCACGGGAGCAATAATCGCATGGATGATCGCCATGATAGGTCTTACTCTTTCTGTGAACTACGCGAACTTTATAATTAAAAAGAATTTTACCGATAATATAAAAGCATTAATTCCTGTTGTTTTAAGCATTGCCGTGATAGCAATCTTAGATTACTTCAAGATATTTGAAAGTAGTGTTTGGTTTGGAAAAGGACTTAATGCAATTCTTGAATTTCCTTTACTGGCTCTTACACCTATTCTTATAGTTATCGTTTTTTATAAATGGAACCAGAAAGATTTGGAAAGTAAATTTTATTTGGATTCCACTTTAAAAGACGAAGTAAAAGATGCAAACACCAACGAATTTCTATGGACCAGACGATTTGGAGATATAGCACCGTACTTGCAACTAGATCTAAAAATGATCTGGAGGAATAAAAGACCCAAAACAACGGTTTACATATCTATTCTGTTTCTGGCTTATGGCCTCATCTTTTATGGTAATGATGCTTATCAAGAGATGCCGGCATTCTTTGTTTTTGCTGGGATCTTTATTACTGGGATCTTTATGATCAATTTTGGGCAGTTCATTCCATCCTGGGATGCGGGATATTATCCACTTATTATGGCACAGAATATTCCATTAAAGAAATACTTAACAGCCAAAGCGGGTTTAATAACCTTTAGCGTAGTGGTGCTAGCAATTCTTTCAACCCCATATTTGTATTTTGGCTGGAAGATCTTTTTAATTAATTTGATATGCGCAGTTTATAACATAGGGGTCAATATTCCCATTTTGCTTTATGCTGGTTCTTTTAACAGGAAGAAAATAGATCTAGATAAAAGCCCATTTATGAATTACCAAGGAACGGGAGCTACACAGTGGATAGTAGGACTTCCTCTCCTGTTAATGCCATTACTTATTTTCTGGATAATTAATAAGTTCATTTCTTTTGAAAGTGCTCTTACCGTATTATTCGTTCTGGGAGTAGTAGGATTAATTTTAAGGAATCGGGCCATCGGTTTTATTGCACAACGTTATAAGGGACAAAAATATGCCATGATTGAAGGCTTTAAACAATCTGGCGAATAAAATTACAACCATGATCACAGCTACAAATCTTACAAAGAAATATAATGGAACCACGGTTCTAAACATAGAACATCTGGATATTCCTACAGGCCAAAGCATGGGTTTGGTAGGAAATAACGGTGCTGGAAAAACTACGTTTTTTAGCATGTTATTAGATCTTATTCAGCCAACAACAGGTAATATTTTTAATCACGAAATTACCGTGAGCCAAAATGAAGAGTGGAAGGAGTTTACAAGTTCTTTTATAGATGAAAGTTTTTTGATTGGATATCTTACTCCTGAAGAATACTTCTATTTTATTGGGGACCTTCGGAAGCAAAATAAAGCCGATGTAGATGCACTGCTTTTAACTTTTGAAGATTTCTTTCATGATGAGATCTTGGGAAAACGAAAGTATTTGAGAGACCTTTCCAAAGGAAATCAGAAGAAAGTTGGAATCGTTGCAGCGCTTATAGGAAGCCCAAAAGTGATAATTTTGGATGAGCCATTTGCCAATTTAGATCCAACCACACAAATAAGGCTTAAGAAAATCATTAAAGACCTCACCGCCCAAAAGGAAACTACTATTTTGATCTCTAGTCACGATCTTATTCATGTTACAGAAGTTTGTGAACGGATTGTTTTGCTAGATAAGGGAGATCTTGTAAAGGACCTTATGACTTCTACAGCTACTTTAGATGAGTTAGAAACTTATTTCTCCAAGGATTTAACTTTGAAAGAGGAAGCTTAGTTTTTAGATTGCTTTTTCAACTTATCAATTTCTAAAAAGAAACGTATTTTAGCATACTAAATGTAAAGGACTTCTGTTATTTATAATATCAAGAACTTATTGATTTTGAATAAATTCAAATACGTATTGGGTTGCCTGTTTTTGGTGATTGTGCTTTCCGGTTGTTCCAGAAAAAAGGATAAGTTCATCAACAGGGGTTGGCATGCTATAGGTACAGAGTATAATATTCTATATAATGGAGGCCTTGCTCTGGAGCAGGGTAAGCAGGAGGTTGCAGGTTCTTATAACGAGAATTTCTGGGATATACTACCGGTAGAAAGAATGCAAATTTCTGAAGAGATCTCTTTGCCCGGAACGGTGAAAAATGAATCTTTTAAGCTTGCTGAAGAAAAAGCAACTAAGGCCATTCAAAAACATTCGATGCTTATTGAAGGCAAAGAAAATAACCCTCAAATAGATGAAGCCTATCTAATGCTTGGAAAAGCACGTTATTTCGATCAACGATTTTTCCCGGCTTTGGAAGCCTTCAATTATATTCTTCATAAATATCCTGCCAGTAATACTATAAATCACGCACAGATCTGGAGGGAAAAAACCAATATCCGACTTCAGAATAATAAATTGGCCATTAAAAATCTTAAACGAATTATTAAGGCTGAAACATTAAAAGATCAAGATATGGCAGATGCTAATGCGATGTTGGCACAGGCATATATCAATATCAGTCACCCAGATAGTGCTATTATACCTATAAGAACTGCTGCAGAATACACGAGTAATAACGACGAAAAAGGCCGTTATTACTATATCCAAGGACAACTTTATAATTTACTGAAGCAAAGAGATAGTGCAAATTATGCGTTTGATGAGGTCATAGAACTCAACAGGAAAGCGCCTAGAGAATATTTGGTGAATGCTCAAATTGAAAAGACTAGAAATTTCAATTTTGAAACTGAAGACCCAGCTATATTGCTAGCACGTTTGAAGGAAATGGAAGAGAATCGGGAAAACAGGCCTTTTCTGGATAAGATCTATTTTCAGATAGCCGAATATTACAATCATATAGATTCTACAAATGTCGCAACATCCTATTATAATAAATCTCTGAGAGAACCTTCCAAAGACAATTATTTATTTTCTCTTAATTATGAAACGCTTGGAAATATAAATTTTGATAAAGCTTTATATCGAGAGGCCAGCGCGTATTATGATAGTACCTTAACCAAGATCCCAAATACTTCTCGTGATTATTTCTTTGTTGAACGCAAACGAGATAACCTTAAGGAGGTTATTTTTTATGAAAGCATAGTAGAAAAAAATGACAGTATCTTAGGCTTTGTGGAAATGCCAGAAGACGAACGCGTAGATTATTTTACCCGATATGCTGAAGAATTAAAAGAAAAAGCCGTAGCTGAAGCAAAAGAAGGGGCAGTTCCGGAGGCTACCCAGCCTACAATACCTGCTTCCCGTAACACCCCGGGTGCACCACCTGCATTAGGAGGGAACGATCCAGCAAATACCTTTTATTTTTATAACCCAAGAAGGGTTTCCTCAGGCCTAGAGAGTTTTGTTAGAACTTGGGGGCCAAGAGAATTGAGGGATAATTGGAGATTGAATTCAAGTAATTTTACCAACATAGAAAAAGATGGTTTAGATGAAGTTTCCGGTCTTATTATTTCCAACAACCCTAAATTCACGGCTCAAACCTACCTGGACCAAATACCAAGTGATCCGCTTCAAATTTCAGAATTAGAAAAAGAGCGAAATGATGCTTATTACAGCTTAGGACTAATTTATAAGGAGAAATACAACAAGCCCAATTTGGCTTCAGAAAAACTTACCGCTTTATTGGACTTCACGGAAGAAGAGCGTTTAGTGATTCCTGCAAATTATTATTTATATAAAATAAACCTCGAAAGAGGAAATAATTCAGAAGCCGAAAGATTTAAACAAGTGGTTTTAACCCAATATCCAGATTCTAGATATGCCTCTAGGATTAATAATCCAGATCTTGCCATTGCTCAAGAAGATGAAGCTGAAAACAAATATAAGGAGCTCTATACTCTTTTTGAAAAAGCTGAATTTTTAAAGGTGATTGAAGAGGCAAAGATTTTTGTAAATGAATATCCTGAAGAAGAGTTGTTGCCTAAAATTGAATTATTGAGGGCTAGAGCGATGGGAAGAATTTATGGAGTGAATGTCTATAAAGAAGAATTATCTACAATCGCAGCTAATTATCCGCAAACTCAGGAGGGTATTACCGCCTTAGAATTATTGAATACCGCAATTCCTGAAATGGAGAAAAGCACCCTAGAGATAAATAGCAGTACAGCGTCTAATTTAAAGTTACTCTATTCCGTTGAGGTTGCAGCCCAACAAAAAAGCAATGTTTTAAAAGAAGTCCTTGAAAAAGCTATTTTGGAGCTGGATTATGCGGGACTATCTGTTTCTCAAGATGTTTACAATGACAAGTTGAAATTTGTTGTCGTTCATGGACTAGATACATATAGCAACGCAGAAGGTTTTGCAGAACTGCTTAACATCAATAAGAAGTACAAAGTTGAGATAACTCCGGTTATAGTTTCTTCAGAAAATTACAGAGTAATTCAGCTAAAGAAAAATCTGGATACTTATATAGAATTAATTAATAAACAAGAACCCTAATCTATGTTTAATAGTACAACCAAATCAAAAGAAAAATCAGAAACCAGTAAAGAGCAAAATCGAATATCAGCAGGAACAGTTATTACTGGAGATATTGAAGCAAAAGGTGGTTTTAGAATAGAAGGAAGCCTTATAGGAAATTTATCTACCTCCGGAAAAGTGGTTATTAGCAAAGGAGGTTTAATAAAAGGAAATCTAACATGCCAGAACGCCGATTTTGAAGGTTCATTTGATGGGGAACTGAACGTTGAAGAAACCTTATCTTTAAGGTCTTGTGCTGTTATTGATGGAGAAGTGAATGCAGGTAAATTATCCATAGAACCCGGTGCTTCTTTTAATGCTACTTGTACCATGAAAGGTGCTGTAAAATCTCTAAAAAATGGAAGAAAAGAAGGAAAAGGAGAAGGAAGACGAGAAGAAAAGTCCGCTTAGAAATTGGGCTATTTTATCAGGAATTGCTTTTCAAATGGGAGGAACCATCTTTGCTTGTGCCTGGATAGGCAAAAAGTTGGATGAACGCTACCCGTCAAACAAAAATTGGTTTACAATTGGTTTTGTGCTCTTTGGGGTTTTTGCCTCCTTGTATATAGTTTTAAAACAGTTAAAAAGCCTCAACAAATAAATTTTAATGAATATTATTAAAGCCTTCAAGTTTACTCTAATCTTTTCTTTAATACTCGGATTGGCCTACGTGGTTCAAGTAAAATTACTTGAACCAGGCATTACCGAACAAGATGCAATTCTTTTAAAATTTAGTTACCTCTTCAACTTTGCATTCACCTATTTTCTAATACTCAATATTATTTTATTTCAGAAAATATTAAAAGACAAACTGGGTTTTGTGTATCTCGGAATAAGCATGCTAAAATTTGTGATTTTCTTTTTTTTACTAAAATCTAAGAACTTAGAAATAAATAAATCAGACTTCTTGCTCTTTTTTATCCCTTTTACTCTCTGTTTAGGTATTGAAATTTTCTATGTTTCAAAAATTTTAAACAGTCTTAACTATAATGAAAACAATTAGTTACATAGGAATTTACATCTTTAAACTTATTGAAAGTTTTTAGGATTGATTTTTATTTAAATTGTGTACATTTGCACCGAAATTTATAGACCGAAACTATACCTGGAATGAAAAAGGATAACATCGTTAAAATTTTATTGGCTGTTTTTATAGTGCTTTTTTCAGTGAATAACTATGCTCAAGAATATGGAGTAGAGCATGTGGATAATGAGGACACTGCAGTTCACGAAGTACCTGGTAAAATTGATACTAAAGAAGAAGTTACCGAATATATAGATCACCACCTTCAAGACTCGCATTATTTTAATTTCTTTTCAGATGGGGCTACTGGCGATCATTATGGTTTCCCATTACCCGTTATATTATGGGATAATGGTTTAAAAGTGTTTTCTGCATCAAAGTTTCATCATGGAGAATCTTTAGTAAGTTTAGATGGGGCGACTTATAAGCTTTATCACAACAAAATATATAAAACCAATTCTGAAGGTACTATTACTTACGGAGAAGATGGTTTTCCTACAAATGCTAGACCCTTAGATTTTTCTATTACTAAGAATGTATTGGCAATGTTAGTTGTCTCATTACTTATGTTTATAATGTTCAAAAGTCTTGCATCTGCTTATAAGAATAAAGATATTCCTACCGGTTTTGGTAGAGTGTTGGAGCCTTTAGTGATTTATGTGCGAGATGATATCGCTAAGCCAAACATAGGTCCTAAATACAGAAAATACATGGGGTTCTTATTAACCGTGTTTTTCTTCATTTTGATATTGAATTTATTTGGATTAACTCCTCTAGGGATTAATGTTACAGGTAATATTGCAGTAACATTTTGTCTTGCCTTAATCACTTTTATCATTGTACAGTTTAGTGGGAACAAGCATTACTGGAAGCATATCTTTTGGATGCCAGGAGTGCCAATACCTATGAAAATTGTTTTAATGCCTATAGAAGTTTTAGGTATGATAACAAAACCATTTGCCTTGATGATTCGATTGTTTGCAAACATGACTGCTGGTCACGTTGTTGTAATGAGTCTTTTAGGTCTAATTGTAGTATTTCAAAACTGGATAGCAGGGCCTGCGTTTTTCGGATTCACCCTATTTATCTCAGTCATAGAACTATTAGTAGCATTTTTACAGGCATATATTTTCACTCTATTAAGCGCGCTGTATATAGGTATGGCGGTTGAGGAACATGATCATCATCCAAAGGATCATAGTGAAGATATTCCTGTTATATAATAAAGTTTAATAATAAGTAAGTTTAATTTTTAATAAGTAGATATGGAAGCTATGAATGTTGATTTAATTGGAGCTGGTTTAGTAATTATCGGTGCGGGTATTGGTCTTGGTAAGATTGGTGGTTCTGCAATGGATGCAATTGCTCGTCAGCCAGAAGCAGCTGGAAAAATACAAACAGCAATGATTATTGTTGCTGCATTGTTAGAAGGTGTTGCTTTTGCTGCATTGTTTGCAGTATAATCAAAAAAGAATCAAACCTTGTAACGGTTGGTTGCAAGGTTTGATTTAATTTTTTAAAAAAACTAGATTACTTATAATATAGAATTATGGAAAAGTTAATAAATGATTTTTCTTTTGGATTATTCTTCTGGCAAGCATTGATACTTGTAGTATTAATTTTGTTGCTTAGAAAATTCGCATGGAAACCAATTTTAGACTCATTAAATAATCGTGAAGAAGGGATTAAAAACGCCTTACTTTCTGCAGAAAATGCTAGAAAGGAAATGCAAAACCTTCAGGCAGATAATGAGAAATTGCTAAATGAGGCAAGAGCGCAAAGGGATGCAATGCTTAAAGAAGCACGCGAAATAAAAGAGAAAGTTGTTTCAGATGCAGCTGCAGAAGCTCAGGCTAAAGCAGATAAAATTGTTGCTAATGCACAGGTTATTATCGAGAACGAGAAAAATGCTGCAATGGTAGACCTTAAAAATCAGGTTGCTACTTTATCAATCGAGATCGCAGAAAAAGTTATTCGTGAACAATTATCTACTACAGAGAAACAACACAAATTGGTTGAGGATATGTTAGCAGATGTTACGTTAAAATAAGTTTATGGAAAGTACCAGAGCTGCACAGAGATACGCGAAAGCAATTTTAGAATTGGCAAAAGATCAAAACGCTACTGAGTTGGTCAATAATGATATGGTTTCCATAAATGAAACTATTTCTTCCAGTGAGGAGCTACAAGATGTTTTGGCTAGTCCGGTTGTGAAAGACAATGTTAAAAAGAGTGCATTGAAGGAAATCTTTAAAGCAGCTCACACTATAACCTTGGGAGCTTTTGATATTCTTGTAGACAATAACAGAATTATCCAGCTTCAAGCTGTAGCTAAAAGTTATACTGCTCTATTTAATGAAATGAACCACATACAAGTTGCTGAAGTAACTACCGCGGTTCCATTAGATGCTAATTTGGAAGCTAAGATACTTGAGAAAGTAAAGGAGCTTACAGGAAATGTGGCAACTTTAGAAAGTAAAGTAGATCCAAGTATATTAGGAGGTTTTATCCTTAGAGTAGGAGATCTTCAATACAATACCAGTGTTGCAAAAAGTCTTAGTAATTTAAGCAGAGAGCTTACTAACAACACGTATATTTCAAAAATTTAATGAAAACAGATACGCTTTAGGTGTATCAATTTTATTCTAAATAATTATGGCCGAAGTAAATCCAGCTGAAGTTTCAGCAATATTAAAAAAACAACTTTCAGGTTTTGAAGCAAAAGCTACTTTAGACGAAGTAGGAACAGTACTAACCGTTGGGGATGGTATTGCACGTATTTATGGTTTAGCTAATGCTCAATATGGAGAATTAGTTGAATTTGAAAGTGGATTAGAAGGAATTGTACTTAACCTTGAGGAAGACAATGTTGGGGTAGTACTTTTAGGACCTTCTAAAGAAATTAAAGAAGGATCTGTAGCTAAGAGAACTCAGCGTATTGCTTCTATCAATGTTGGTGAAGGAATTACAGGTAGAGTTATAGATACTTTGGGAGCTCCAATAGATGGAAAAGGTCCTATTCAAGGAAAAACTTACGAAATGCCATTGGAGCGTAAAGCACCAGGGGTTATTTTCCGTGAACCAGTTACAGAGCCTATGCAAACAGGGATCAAAGCTATTGATGCTATGGTGCCAGTTGGAAGAGGACAAAGAGAGTTAGTTATTGGTGACCGTCAGACAGGTAAAACTGCTGTGTGTATTGATACTATCTTGAATCAAAAAGAATTTTACGATGCAGGACATCCTGTACATTGTATATATGTGGCTATTGGACAAAAAGCTTCTACTGTTGCAGGAATTGCTCAGAAATTAGAAGCAAAAGGTGCTTTAGCTTATACTACTATTGTTGCGGCAAACGCATCAGACCCTGCTCCAATGCAAGTATATGCTCCTTTTGCAGGTGCTGCAATTGGTGAGTATTTTAGAGATACTGGTCGTCCAGCACTTATCGTATTTGATGATCTTTCTAAACAAGCAGTAGCATACCGTGAGGTTTCGCTATTATTACGTCGCCCACCGGGACGTGAAGCATATCCTGGGGATGTATTTTTCTTACACTCTAGATTGTTAGAGCGTGCGGCAAAAGTAATTAACAATGACAAGATCGCTTCAGAAATGAATGATCTTCCAGATTCTATTAAGCATTTGGTAAAAGGTGGTGGTTCTTTAACTGCATTGCCAATTATTGAAACTCAGGCAGGAGATGTTTCTGCATATATTCCAACCAATGTAATTTCGATTACAGATGGTCAGATCTTCTTAACATCAGATTTATTTAACTCTGGGGTTCGTCCAGCGATTAACGTAGGTATTTCTGTATCTCGTGTGGGTGGAAATGCTCAGATAAAAGCGATGAAAAAGGTTGCAGGTACTTTAAAATTAGACCAGGCGCAATTCCGTGAATTGGAAGCATTTGCTAAGTTTGGATCTGATCTTGATGCTGCTACTTTAAATATTATTGAAAGAGGAAAGCGTAACGTAGAAATCTTGAAACAAGCAGAGAATGACCCTTTCCCGGTAGAAGATCAAATTGCAATTATTTTTGCAGGAGCTAAGAACCTTTTGAGAGATGTTCCTGTTAACAAGGTGAAAGAATTTGAAAAAGAGTATTTAGAATACTTGAATTTAAAACATCGTGCTACTTTAGATGGTTTAAAAGCTGGAAAACTTACAGATGAAATTACAGATACTTTGGTGTCATCTGCAAAAGAGATTTCTTCAAAATATAAAGCATAAAAAATTCTTAATTATGAATTGAGAATTCAGAATTATATAATATGGCAAACTTAAAAGAATTACGTAACAGGATTACTTCGGTTTCATCAACCATGCAGATTACCAGTGCCATGAAATTGGTGTCGGCTGCAAAGTTGAGTAAAGCACAGGATGCCATTACTGCAATGCGACCTTATTCTGAAAAGTTAACTGAATTGCTACAAAGCCTTAGTGCTTCTTTAGATGCAGATAGCGGAAGCCCTTATGCTGAACAAAGAGATGTTAAAAAGGTTTTGATAGTTGCTATATCTTCTAACAGAGGATTGGCTGGAGCTTTCAACACAAATATTGTTAAAGGTGCTCGTGCAGTTGCTGCTTCAAAATACAGTGATAAGAACGTAGAGATCTTAACTTTAGGAAAAAAGGCGAATGATGTTCTAAGTAAGACTTATACAGTTGCAGAGAACAACAATGCTATTTTCGACGATCTTAAGTATGATACTGTAGCTGCAATTGCAGAAAATATTATGCAATGGTTCTTGGATGGAAAGTATGATGAGATCTCGATTGTATACAATCGGTTTGTAAATGCTGCAACTCAAGATGTAATAACCGAACAGTTTTTACCTATAGAGAAATTTGAAACTGAAGAGAATGTAACTTTAGATTATATTTTTGAACCAGAAAAGGAACAGATTGTAAAAGATCTTATTCCTAAGTCTTTAAAAATGCAGTTATTTAAAGCGATGAGTGACTCCTTAGCATCAGAGCATGGAGCTCGTATGACGGCGATGCATAAGGCAACAGATAATGCAACAGAATTAAGAGATGCGCTTAAATTGTCTTACAACAAAGCAAGACAAGCAGCTATTACAAACGAAATCTTAGAGATTGTTGGTGGAGCTGAAGCATTGAATAATTAGAAAATATATTTTCACATTGAGTTTCTCATGATGTCATTCCGACACAGGAGGAATCTCTTGACAAATCTAAAGGTCGAAGTGTGAATTATACAAAATAAAACCTTCGACAAGCTCAGACTGACATAATAAACAAACATAAATCCCTTCATAACTATGGAGGGTTTTTCTTTTGGCACTCATTTTGTTTTATACAACTCAACTAAAACAAAATCATCATGAAATATCTTTACCTACTTTTAAGTGCGACCATATTTACTGCTCTTTTTGCAAACTGTGCTGGCAATAAAGATCTACAAGAAAAAGCTCCCGTAAAAATGGATAACGCCTATTATACTGCTCAAGGAGAGATCATCAATTTATACATTCCTGTAACTACCATTCAAACAAACAGAGTGAGTTTAGATAGTGTGTACTTCAGAAATAAAAAAGCTCCCTTAATTGCTAGCCCAGATTCTCCTGGAGTATTTAGGGCGACTTTCAATACAGGAAAGCCAGATATGATAATGAGTTCAGATCCTAAAGAAGAGTATGGGAATAAAATACCTCAAAAAATAGAGAAGATGGACTTTGAGCTGAATGATGATGAAGCCATTTTAATATTCACTCAGAACTCTAAAGTGAAATATTACAGGCTTACTGGCGTTAAACAAAGAGTATAATCTTATATTTATTAACCATTAGAAACGGAATGAAGCTTTTTTTCATTCCGTTTTTTGTCTGTGAAGTACCCTAAAATGAAAAAAGGCGTCATTCTGAACTCGTTTCAGAATCTCATAACATGGTGAGTGAATTCAATTAATTGAGACCCTGAAATAAATTCAGGGTGACGGTAACAATATGATATTTTGCATACAATTATTTTTAAGTAAATTGAGTTTTATGCGAAGACAGCTTTTTTGTTAAAAACAATGGGGAAATAATAATTTTGGAACCCAATTGTTAGCCGATAAATTAGGATATTTATAGTTTAAACCAAGCCGCATTTGAGCACCTTAAAACGTTTCTTTCAGGACACAATAATTTACGGATTTGCCACTGTCTTGCCGAGGCTCATGAATTTTATCTTGGTTCCGTTGCATGTTACAGCACTTTCTACGGTCGGCTATTCTGTAAACACCACTTTTTTTGTTTGGGCTGCATTTTTCAATGTGATTCTTACTTATGGAATGGAAACCGCTTTCTTTAGGTATTTCAGCCATTCAGAAAAAAAAGAGCAGGTTTTTTCAACAGCTTTTATAAGTCTAACAGTAACCACAGTATTATTCTTTACACTAGTTTTTATTTTCAGAGATTATCTAATAGGATTAGTAGATCTTAGTCCTAAGTATTTCAATATGCTTTTAGCAATTTTAGCACTTGATACCTTAGTAGTTGTGCCTTTTGCATATCTAAGGGCTTCTAACAGACCCATCAAATTTGCAGGAATAAAGATCTTTAATATTGCAATAGTGGTTTTGGTAAATTTCTTTTTTCTATGGTTAGTTCCCGATTACCCAAGTCTCGTTCCAGATTTTGTGTTGGATCGATATTCTTCAGAAGATCAGGTACAATATATATTTCTCGCTAATTTACTGGCTAGTGGAGCTACTTTTTTAATCTTACTTCCATACTTTTTCAAATCTAAGATCGAGTTTAAGTTTGGCATCTTTAAGCAGATGTGGAAATATGGTTGGCCTATCATGATAGCAGGGATTGCATTTGTTATTAATGAAATGCTAGATAAAATATTATTGAAAGATATGATCTCTGAAGATGTCATGGGGGCTTATGCGGGTTGTTATAAGCTAGCCATCTTCATGACCATATTCGTACAAGCATTTAGAATGGGGGCAGAACCATTCTTTTTTAATCATTCCAAACAGGAGAATGCAAAACAGATTTATGCCAATATCCTGAACTATTTTGTCATTTTCGGAAGCCTGATCCTTTTGGTTATGGTTGTGTTTTTAGACTTTTTTAAAATCCTTATTATACCAAATCCAGATTATTGGATAACAATTTCTATAGTGCCGGTAATTTTATTAGCAAATCTGTTCCTGGGGATTTATCATAATCTAGCGATATGGTATAAACTAACAGATAGAACAAAAGCGGGAATGTACATATCGATATTTGGTGCATTGATCACTATCTTTATGAACCTTGCTCTAATCCCTGTTATAGGATTTATGGCTTCAGCATACACAACCTTAGCTGCATATGGAACTATGATGCTTATATCATTTTACTTCGGAAGAAAATATTATCCTGTACCTTATAAATTGAAAAGCATAAGTGTATATCTCTTATTAGCTATAGGCTTGTCCGCAGTTTCATTCAATTATTTCCGAGAAAATTATTTAATAGGTGTGCTCTTCGTAGCAATATTCTTAATTACTGTAATTTTAATAGAACGTAAAGATTTTAAACAAATTCTGAATCAATGAAAGTGAAAATTATAAATAAGTCGGCGCACGACTTACCAAATTATGAAACTGCATTCTCTGCAGGAATGGACTTGAGAGCCAATATTTTAGAACCTATCACGTTAAAACCTTTAGAAAGAGCTATCGTTAAAACAGGCCTTTTTATGGAATTGCCATTGGGCTTTGAAGCTCAGGTAAGACCAAGAAGTGGTTTGGCGGCTAAGAAGGGAATTACAGTATTGAATTCCCCGGGAACCATAGATGCAGATTACCGTGGGGAAATAGGCGTAATTCTTGTAAACCTTTCCAATGAAGATTTTGTAATTGAAAATGGGGAGCGAGTGGCACAAATGGTCATTGCCAAGCATGAACAGATCACTTGGGAGCAAGTAGAAGTTCTGGAAGATACTAGTAGAGGAGCCGGAGGCTTTGGAAGTACTGGGAATAAATAATTTAATCCCTCATTGAGGGTTTAATTCCCCGATTCTTGCCTCGAATTTTAAAAGAATCTTTTCAATTCATACCTCGTGTGCTTGCCCCGAGGTTCTTGATTAAAAAGCCTTTTAATTATCGTCAAGCTGAACTTGTTTCAGCTTCTAAAATATTATAGCACCGATTAATATCCTGATATAAATTCAGATGACGAATTTATATTGTAAACAAAGAATAAAAATATAAGATGAAGATAATAGTACCAATGGCCGGTCGTGGCTCAAGATTAAGACCTCATACGTTAACTGTACCTAAACCATTAATTCCTATCGCGGGAAAACCAATTGTTCATAGATTGGTAGAAGACATTGCAAAGGTTTTGGATGAAAAGGTAGATGAAGTTGCATTTATCATCGGTCAGGATTTTGGAGAAAAGGTAGAAACCGATTTAAAGGCGATTGCAGAGAGCTTGGGAGCTAAAGGAACAATCTATTATCAGAATAAACCTTTAGGGACTGGACACGCTATAATGTGCGCTAAAGATTCTCTTTCTGGTCCGGCAGTAGTTGCTTATGCGGATACACTGTTCAAAGCAGATTTTACACTGAACAAAGATGCAGATGCGGTGATTTGGGTAAAACAAGTTGAAAACCCAAATGCATACGGAGTAGTGAAATTGAACGAAAAAAATGAGATCACCGAATTGATTGAAAAGCCCGAGGAATTTGTTTCAGATCTTGCTGTGATAGGAATCTATTATTTTAAAGACGTTGCTGTTCTTAAAGGGGAGTTACAAAAGGTATTGGATCAAAATATTATTCGTGGTGGAGAATACCAGATAAATGATGGTATTAAAGCTATGCAAGCTAGTGGAAATGTTTTTGTTCCTGGAAAGGTTGACGAATGGATGGACTGCGGAAATAAGCAGATCACTGTAGAAACCAATGGAAGAATGCTTAATTTCTTACATCAAGATGGCGAAAAATTGATCTCAGATTCTGTGAAGATCACAAATTCTGAAATTACCGAACCTTGTTTTATCGGTGAGAATGTTGTGCTTACCAACGCTAAAATAGGTCCAAATGTTTCTATTGGAAATGGTACAAAAGTTGAAAATTCAACTATCAAGAATAGCCTTATTCAAAATGAATCTGTTATCATGAATGCTAATCTGGATAATGCCATGATTGGTAGTAATGCCAAGTTTGATGGGAATTTCACTCAAATCAGTATTGGAGATTATTCTGTTTTGGACTAGTATAAAAATATAATTCTAATGAAGCATTTACTCGTCTATGTTTTCCTTTTAATGGGAGTTTGGACTTCAGAGCTTAGTGCTCAAGAAGCGCCGGCGCCATTACAAGAAGTTGCAGTAGACGATCTGGGCGAGGTAAGCGACGCGTTTCAGGAACATTTTTTTGAAGCGCTAAAGCAAAAGGCGATTGAGAACTATGAAAAAGCAATTATTGCACTCAAGGCATGCGAAAAAATTCAGCCTAATAACCCGGTTGTTTTTTTCGAATTAGGGAAGAACTATAAATTCCTTAATGATCTTGATAAGGCTATAGATAATTTTCAAAAGGCAAACAGGTTAGAGCCTAATAGAGAGTGGGTCCTTCAGGCTTTAATGGAATCGTATTATCTGAACAAGCAATACGAGCCGGCTATTTTGATTAATAAAGAGTTAGTTTCTTATAATGAGAAATATTACGATGATTTAGCGAAAATGTATTTTGAACTTCAGCAGTTCGATAAATTGATCGTTTTATTAGATCAGTTAGATGCCGAGCTTGGTATTACAGAATATAGGAATAGTTTAAGGCAACAAATTTATGCGCTTACCAATAATACTTCGGCACAAATAAAGACTTTACAGGAATCTATTTCTTTGAATCCTGAAAAAGAGATGAATTATCTCAATCTTATCTTTGTGTACAGCGATGAAGGATTAGAAAAAGAGGCTTTCGAGGCAGCGCAGAAAATGCAACAACTCTTTCCCACTTCAAAAGTGGTACATCTGGCTCTTTATAAGTTTTATTTGAATAAGAATAGAACTGAAGATGCGTTAAGCTCTATGAGGTTAGTGTTGCAATCTGAAGAGATTGATACGGCTTCAAAATTTAAGGTATTGAATGATTTTTTATTGTTTGTAAATGAAAATCCGAAGTATGAAGAAGACTTAAAACAGGTAGCTGCTTTATTTTCAGAAAAAGAGAACACCCCTGAGATCTTTCAGAAGTTTGGAGATTATTTTCTTCAGAAAAAAGAAAAAGTACAGGCACTTGCTTTTTTTGAAATGGGAATAGGTGAAAACCTTAATAATTATGAATTGCTTAGAAATACATTATTGCTTCAGCTAGATCTATTGAAATTTCAGGATGCTTTAAAATTAAGCAGTTCAGGATTGGAGGTGTTTCCTGCACAAACCTTATTATACCTTATAAAAGGAGCCGCTTTAAATAATTTAAAGAAGTACAACGAAGCACAAGAAATACTTACATTTGGCCTGGATTATTTAATAGATGATATGGATATGGAACGTGATTTTTATGAGCAACTGTCGGTTGCATATTCTGGATTAGGAAATTCATCTAAAGCCTCTGAATTTAAAGAAAGGACCAATTCAATTAAAAAAACAGAAAACTAAATGATCAAGAAAATATTTACCCTAACACTTGTTTCCCTTTTATTAATTGGATGTGGAAGTAAAAAGAAAGCATTGGTTATAGAGGATGCTGCGGTTAAAAAGGTTGTTGCCATGCATTATAGCAACGAACCAGACTTTAAAACTTTAAATAGTAGGCTAAGATTGCACTATCAAGATGATGAGCGCTCACAATCTGTTACAGTGAGTTTTAGAATGCAAAAAGACAGTGCGATTTGGATGAGCGCACAGCTATTGGGAATTCCTTTGGCAAAGGTTTTAATCACTCCAAACAGAGTGAGTTATTATGAGAAAATAGGGAAGACGTATTTTGATGGAGATTATGCTTTGGTAAGTAAATGGTTGGGAACTCCATTGGATTTTAAAAAACTTCAGAACCTATTAATAGGCCAAGCGATCTATGACCTTAGAGAAGATAAATATGTATTAACAGAATCTACCCAAGGTTATCAATTAGTGCCATCTAACACTTTGGAATTGGTAAAAAAGCTATTCTTATTAGATGCTAAAAATTATAAGGTACTTGCACAGCAATTAGCTCAGGAAAAGGAAAACAGGAACGTAACAATTACGTATCCAAAATATCAGAAAGTGAATAATCAGAATTTTCCTGAAGAAATTAAGATTGTAGCTAGTAGTGAGGGTAAAGGAACTCAGGTGGAAATTGCCTATAGATCGGTTACTTTTAATGAATCGGTTAGTTTTCCTTTTAATATCCCTTCCGGTTACGATGAAATTCAGATAGAATAATGAAGTTAAATACCTACTCCAAACATATTTTTATAATTGCATTCCTTTTAATTGGATGTGCTAAAGTTTATTCTCAGGATACTCGTGAGAGTCTAGAAGAGCGTAGAATAGAACTACGTGATGAGATCCAAAAAATAAATAGCTTACGTTCTTCGAATAAGAAAAAGGAGAAATCTGTACTTACGGAAGTTGAAGACTTGGATAGGCAGATTCGTACTACAGAGAATTTGATTAAAGTTACCAATCAGCAAGCCAATATTCTTACCCGCGACATAAGCTCTAATACCAGTAAAATTCAGACACTTCGGAAAGAATTGGAGAGTTTGAAAGAGGATTATGGTAAAATGATCCAAAAATCTTACAAAAGCAAATCTCAGCAGAGTAGGATCATGTTTCTATTATCTTCCCAGAACTTTTTGCAAGCCTATAAGAGATTGCAATATATGAAGCAGTATGCCAATTATAGAAGGAAACAAGGAGATGAGATTAAAGTAAAATCTGAAGAATTACAGGTGCTTAATATAAACTTACTGGATCAAAAGAAAGTAAAGGAAAAACTTGTAATAGAGAATAGAGAAACAAGAGCGCAACTGGAACAAAACAGAAAATCACAGCAAGTACTCATTAAAAGTATTCGTAGTAAAGAAGGTGTTTTTGCTTCACAAATTAAGAAAAAGCAACAAGAAATTAATGCTATAGATAGACAAATAGACGAGATTATCCGGGCTTCTATTGCAAAAGCGAATAAAGAAAGTGGTTCTAGTTCTCGAGATGTATATGAACTTACTCCGGAAGCTAAAGCTCTGGCAGCTAATTTCGCAAGTAATAAAGGAAAACTACCTTGGCCGGTAAGATCTGGTGTAATAAGTATGAGATTTGGAACACAACAACACCCAATCGTAAAATCTACAACCATAGAAAGTAATGGGGTACGTATAGATACAGATAAAGGCGCTAAGGCACGCGCAATATTTGGCGGAACGGTAGTAAGTGAGGTGCAAGCTGTGAAAGGAGCAAACAAGGCGGTAATGGTTCGTCATGGGGATTATATTACCATCTATAACAACCTTTCTAATGTTTATGTTACCAAGGGAGACGTGGTTTCCTTAAATCAAGATATTGGTGAAGTAGCTACAAGTTCAAGCTCAGGTAAAACCACTTTACACTTCTTGATATATAAGAACACAGATAAAATGGATCCTGAAGATTGGATTGGAAAAATGTAGCATGGAGGAATTTAAGACGGACTATGGTTATAATGCGCTAATAATGATATGTATATTATTGGTTATTCTCTCACCTGTCATTTTATACGACGAACATTGGTATTTTTACGCCTTCTATCCTTTTGTGTTTTATTTACTTCCATATATTGACAACTCTAGAACAAAATAACAAATCACAGCCAAAGAATTGGTGATAGAAAAAATTCTCAATAAGCAAATAATTTCTACTAACAGAATAAGGAGAGTGGAGATTGTGGAAAAGAAAAAATGGATTCAGATTCTCAATGGAAAACCCAATCGCTATGTATCTGTTCAATTCAATAAATTTGATGAGATTCATGTATATCCAGAAAACCCTGAAAAATTTCAAGAAATGCTTTTAAAGCAAAAAGAGGCCTAAATAATTTTATAGGATCTTACTCAAACAAAGCTTTTAGCTCTGTAGCATCTTTAGGTTTCATTTTACCTGCTAAAACCAGGCTTAGTTGTTTTCTTCTCAAAGCAGCTTCATAACGTTCTATTTCAAGCTCAGTTTCAGGATTTAATTCGGGGACATTTACAGGAGTTCCTGTTTCATCTACAGCTACAAAAGTATAAATAGCTTCATTGGCTCTAGAGCGTTTTCCGCTTTCACGATCCTCCACCCAAACATCTATAAAGATCTCCATAGAACTCTTAAAAGCTCTGGAAACAGCAGCTTCTACAGTTACAACACTTCCTAGCGGAATTGCTTTATTAAAGGCAACATTGTTTACTGATGCAGTAACAACAATTCTGCGACTATGTCTACGGGCTGCAATACTAGCAGCTCTATCCATACGAGCTAAAAGTTCCCCTCCAAAAAGATTATTTAATGGGTTAGTTTCACTTGGAAGTACCAAGTCTGTAAGAATAGTTCTGGAATCTTTCGGATTTTTTGCTTGCATTACGCCAATTTTGGGCAAAGGTACAGCGCTAATCTAGTCTAGACAAGTTAATAGATTCTTAAAGTTCTTGAACTAGTAACCAAGATCCTGAATTGGTTTTTTGAACTTTATAAAGTGCATTTATAGCATCTCTTCTGGTTAGATAACTACTGTAAACTACTTGGTGTAAGCCATATTTGTTTTCCCCAATGTATCTTGCTTTATGACCTTCTGCACGCAATTCTGTTACTTTTTGATGTGCATTTTCTTCCACGCGGAAGGCTCCGGCAACAATATGATAATCTCCACTTTGATTGGTCACAGTGAAGGTGATTTCCGGCAGCGGATTGTCTATAATAAAAGTTGCTTGCTGTATTTTTTGCTGAAGTTGAGATTCTGCAGCTTGTTGCTCTGCAATATTGTGATTACTTACTTGGTTGCTATATAATTTTAATCCTGTAAACCCGCTTAATCCCAATGCTAATAATCCAATAGCAGCATATTTCAAATAAGGAGTTTTACTTCTTCTTTCTGGAGTAAATAAAATAGGTGCTTTTTCCTCTAATTCTTCAACTTGTTTTTTAAGCTCTTCTCTAGATACTGAAAGTGCAGGGATGGAAGATAATCCAAAAGAATCAGCTAAAAAGTTAGTGGTAGTTAACGGCGCGAATTGCAGTTTTCCTTCACCAGAAACTTCAAAAGTTCCTATATTTTTAATTGTATAATTCTTGTCGTTTTCTAGCTGAAATTGAAGCTGTTGTATATACTCTTCAATTTTATAGACAGCCTGTCTATACCCTAAGTTTTCTACTTCGGCAATATAGTTGGCTAACAAGCCATCATTTTTCTTTAACTGGGAGTTAAAAGAAAGTTGCTTTTTTGGAGGATAGAAATTTTGCTGTTTTTCATTGAATTCAGCAGAAACCTTTTGAGATAAAAAGGCACCGAATCCAGGCAAAATTACACACTCATATCTGTAAAGTAAATCGGAAATGTAGGTCGCTATAGTCATCAAAACAAAAATAAGGATTTATGTGATACTCTAAAAATAGCCAAAGATATCTTATTAACAAATCTTTTTATTGGAAATTTATTCAGAAACAATTGCATATCAGTTAAATAACGTATTATTAAATTAAATTCAACAAAATAAAAACTAGAGAAATTTTCTATTTATGACTGATTCTGAATTACTTTCAACCTTAGCATTACAAAGCGCTCCAAACCTTGGAGACAGTACAGCTAAAAAATTGATCAGGCATTTTGGCTCTGCGGAAGCAATTTTTAGTACTAAGAAAGAAAGTTTATTGAAAATTGACGGGATTGGAAAGATCAAGCTGCAAGGCCTTTTTGATGCTGATAGATTTAGACTGGCAGAATCTGAATTGAAATTTATACAGAAAAACGGCATAAACATTCATTATTATCAAGATCTTGATTATCCCGAAAAACTTAAACATTGTAATGATGGCCCGATTTTGTTATTTTCAAAAGGGAATATAGATTTAAACAAGAAGAGAATCCTAAGTATAGTAGGTACAAGAAAGATCACTTCTGCTGGAACTATTTTTTGTGAAAAGCTCATTGAGGACCTAGCTATACTAGATCCGGTTATAATTTCTGGTTTTGCATATGGGGTAGATATCACCGCGCATAAAGCTGCTTTAAAAAATGGCCTGCAAACCATCGGGTGTTTAGCCCATGGTTTTGATCAAATATATCCAAAGACACATGCGAAGTATCGTGCTGCTTTAGAAGAGAATGGCGGTTTTTACACTGATTTTTGGAGTTCAAATAATTTTGACAGGAATAATTTTTTAAAACGAAACAGAATTATTGCGGGATTAAGCGAGGCAACGGTAGTTATTGAAAGCGCAGCTAAAGGAGGCTCGTTGGTAACCGCAGATATCGCCAATTCTTATGACAGGGAAGTTTTTGCAGTTCCTGGAAGACCAACAGATCTGCAAAGCTCCGGATGTCTTAATTTAATTAAATCTCAAAATGCCCATGTGTTAACTTCAGCGGCAGATCTTGTTTATATTTTAAATTGGGATGTTCAAAATAACTCAGCAGCTGTACAAAAACAATTATTTATAGAGTTGGAAGCTCAGGAGCAGTTGGTCTATGATTTTCTGCAAGATGCGGGAAGGCAACAACTGGATCATATTGCTTTAAATTGCAAAATGCCCACGTATAAGGCAGCGGGCATTTTGTTGGAAATGGAATTAAAAGGGGCAATTCGCCCACTTCCGGGTAAATTATTCGAGGTTATTTAATATCCCAACTTGGTTCTTACTTTCTCTAGAACAGTACTTGCCACAGATGTAGCTTTTGCAGCTCCTTTTTCTAAAGCAGTGTCTATTTCAGATAAATTATTCATGTAATAAGTATATTTTTCACGTTCAGTGGCATACTTATTAATAATTAGTTCATATAATGCTTGTTTTGCGTGGCCATATCCAAAATTCCCAGCTAAGTATTTTTGTCTCAATTCTTCTTCCTGGGTTTTGTCTCCAAGTAATTTAAAGATTGAGAATACATTACAAGTGTCTGGATCCTTAGGGGCCTCCATGGGAGTACTATCTGTTTCGATACCCATGATCTGTTTCCTCAGTTTTTTATCTGTCTGGAATAAGTTGATCACATTATTCTTGGATTTACTCATCTTTGCACCATCTGTTCCAGGAATGTACATAGAATGTTCTTCGACCTTGGCTACTGGGATTACAAAGGTTTCACCCATTTGTGCATGAAATCTGGAAGCAACATCTCTGGTCATTTCTATATGTTGCAATTGATCTTTTCCAACAGGGACAATTTCAGCATCATACAAAAGGATATCTGCTGCCATTAGCATTGGGTAAGAGAACAAACCAGAATTTACATCTTCTAACCTATCTGCTTTGTCTTTAAAAGAATGCGCAAGCGTTAATCGCTGGTACGGAAAAAAGCAACTTAAATACCATGAAAGCTCCGTTACCTGCGGAATATCACTTTGTCTATAAAAAACAGTCTTTTCAATATCCAAACCAAACGCTAGCCAAGTTGCTGCGGTAGAATACGTGTTTTCTTTAAGTAGTGCTGCATCTTTAATTTGGGTAAGGGAATGCAGGTTCGCAATAAACAAAAACGATTCATTTTCAGGCTTATTGGCCATTTCTATCGCTGGAATTATTGCTCCAAGTAAATTTCCTAAGTGCGGAGTTCCCGTACTTTGTACGCCGGTAAGTATTCTTGCCATGGAATTTTTTAAATTTTCACAAAGGTACTTCTTTTGTTGAATTCGCTTAATTCATTTTAGTATTTTTGGCAACTATGAACATATTAAAAGCTGGTTTAATTGCATTGTGGAGAATCTGGTTCTATATTCTTATGGGTCTTCCCATAATTGTGATGCTCCCTTTTTTATTGGTTTTTTCGTCTTCTGAAAAATTTTACTCCCAATATTTTTATTGCACCCGAATTTGGGCTAAATCTATTTTATATGGAATGGGTTTTATTCCGAAGAAATTGAATGCTGCTAATTTAACTAAAGGCAATAGCTATATGTTTGTTGCAAATCATACATCTATAATAGATATCATGATGATGTTGGCGGTAATAGATCATCCTTTTATTTTCGTTGGAAAGAAAGAGCTCACTAAAATTCCGTTATTCGGATTCTTCTATAAACGTACATGCATTGTTGTAGATAGAGGCAATCAGCAAAGTAAATTACGGGTATTCAAGGAGTGTCAACGAAGATTAAATCAAGGGAATAGTATATGTATTTTCCCAGAAGGAGGTGTGCCAGAGGACAAAGATAGAGAGTTGGTTGCTTTTAAAGATGGCGCTTTTAGATTGGCTATAGATCATCAAATTCCTATTGTACCTATTACATTTCATGATAATAAAAGACGCTTTTCCTACACATTCTTTTCTGGAAGTCCAGGAATTATGAGAGCCAAAGTGCATGAAATAGTTCCTACAGTTAACCGGAGACAAGAGGAAAAAAGGGAATTAAAAAAAGAGGTTTACGATGTTATTTTAAACGAATTAAGAAATCCGTCCTTATAGGTTAGTTCTTAGAATTTGAAGCTAAACCCAGAATACACTCCAAAATAATAAGGATTTACATTTCCTGTAGTTTGAGTAAACGTATTTAGTTGATACTTGAAAATTGGTTCCAGGTTCAATTGAAATTGAGGGGAAATATTATAATCAATTCCAACTCCAAGATTGGTAGTAAAACTAATATTATTCAAGTTATTTGCCTCTCCAAGGTTTGTAGAAAAGTCTGTGGAATTCAACGAGATCATATTATCATTAAGGAATAAGGTACTACCCCCACCAATTATATTCAAACCTATCTTTTTGTCTACAAGAACATATTCTATTTCCAAAGGAACCTCAATAAAACCTAATTTTTGGTTTAAATAACCAGCTGTTGGTGAAGCTAAACTAGCCCGATTAAATTCGGCAGAAGCGCTCAAATTACTAAACTGCCGAACGGTCCTGTTCTCTATTCTAAAATTAGGAACATTTCCGTCAGAATAATTTATACTGCTTAATGCTGTAGGATTTACCGCTGCTGTAAAGGCTATATTTTTTGTGTTATAGCTAAGGTCAACTTTGCTAATACCAGATCGAATTTTTATCTTTTCTGAAATTTGATACGCTAAATTGATTCCGTAGGAGATCGATATCTCACCACTACTCGCATTATTTTCGAATTGCGGATCTATAGATGTGCCGCTTCCAAAATTATCGTAATAAATTGGCGCTGCCATAGTAGAAACACGAAGTTTTTTAGGTGAAAGTGTGTTTTCCGCTAAAGAGATTTCTTCAGGTATTAAGGATGGAATCGGAAGGTCTTTTTTATTCTCTAAGGAAGTTTTACTTTCTTTATTTTCTTTTGAAGCAGTGTTTACTACAGAAGTATTATAATCGCTAAAAGTATACTTATCGCTAGTAATCAAAGAAATCACTTTTGTATTTCTTTGATTCCCTTCAGTATTGGAGCCCTTAATAATTTCCCCTGTAATCTCGGCTGCTGCTTTATTGTTTGTGTCCTGTATTATAGCCTTAAGTATAATAGAAGACTTAATCATGTTTTGGGTGTATTGCTGAGAGGCCAAACTGATGTTTAAAGCGTCGTCATTAACCAGCGTAGATATTGTTGGAGAATTGCTAGCGGGATTCTTGAAGAGACCGCTGGTATAGTTTATAAATAAGGCAAGTAATGCGGCAACCCCTGCTATTTTATACCATAAAGGTAAAACTCGATTCTTTCTTTTATTTTCATTTAATCGTGAGGAGATATTCTCCCACACCACATCGCGCGGAGTCGCTTCGAAATCCTTAAATTTCTCCTGAAAAACTCTATCTATGTGTTTTTTTTCTTCCATTCCTAATAAGACTGTGCAACAGGCATAACTTGACTGGCTTCAATCTTTTCTTTTAATATAATTCGTGCTCTTGCCAAATTAGATTTGGATGTGCCCACAGAGATTTGCATCATTTCTGCTATCTCTTTATGAGAATATCCATCTAACGCATAAAAATTAAATACCTGCCTATATCTATCTGGCAATTCTTGTATGATCTTTAATAAATAATCTACGGAAACTAATTCATCATCAATTTCTACTTCTGGTTCTTTTAAATGTTCTTCATTAACAATTTCAAAAACTGTCTGTTTTCTGTATTTCTGAAGTGTGTTATTGATCATTACACGCTTCATCCAACCTTCAAAAGAACCTTTATCTTGGTACTGTTTGATTTTATTAAATATTATAATAAAACCATCCTGCAGGTTGTCTTCAGCCTGCTGATAGCTATTAGAATATTTTAAGCAAACAGAAAACAATTTATTGGCGTAAAGCCTATACAATTGTTCCTGTGCTTTTATATCCTGTTTTTTACAGTTATGTATGAGTTTTTCTAAACTCAATAGTTGGGGTGATTTTATTAATATTTAAAGATCTGACGGGATAATGGGAACCTCTTTTGTTAAAAACATGTCTTCACCTACTGAAGATTTTCCCTGCCAGAACCTAAAGATATAAAAATCCTCCCGTTCTACAACAAAATTTAATTTTGCTGTTTCCTGTAAATTACCGTTTGTACTACAATTATTATTGACTGATCTGTAATTGTTTACAACACCAACTACAATTGTATTCTCATTTTTAGAGACGTCAAAGCCCGAAAAATAATGACAATGTGTAGTTTTTTTATAAAGAACATCAAACTCGTAAGCTTGCCCAGTTTTTAAACTATCTGGGATGTTTACAGATACTGTTGGAGCTAATTCTTGATTTAAAGATTCACCATCATCTTTTGAACAACCTAATATTAGGTAAGCAACAAATATCAACAACGGTAGTTTTTTCATTTCAATAACCAACAAACCTTACAGGTTCTATATTTTACAGATGCGTTTTTAACTAAAGGGTTGCGTATAAACATAAAAAAAACCCGCAATCGCGGGTTTTTTTTAAAAAGTCTTTAAAAGTGGAGCTTATTGTTCCTTAGCAATTTTAATTGCCTTTGTAATTTTTTCTTCCAATTCATCCATTAGATCTGGATTATCTTTAAGAATTGCTTTAACAGCATCACGACCCTGTCCTAGCTTTGTGTCTTCATAACTAAACCATGACCCGCTTTTTTTAATGATCTCATAATCTACGCCTATGTCTATAATTTCTCCAATTTTAGAAATTCCTTCTCCGTACATAATATCAAACTCTGCCATTCTAAATGGTGGCGCAACTTTGTTCTTCACAACCTTTACACGAGTTTTATTACCCAATACGTTACTGTTACTGTCTTTTATTTGAGTGGATCTTCTTATATCCAACCTCACAGAAGCATAAAACTTAAGAGCATTTCCACCAGTAGTTGTTTCCGGATTTCCGAACATTACTCCAATCTTCTCTCTAAGTTGGTTAATAAATATTACAGTACAATTGGTTTTGCTTATGCTCGCAGTAAGCTTTCTAAGTGCCTGAGACATTAGTCTTGCATGCAGTCCCATCTTAGAATCTCCCATCTCTCCTTCAATCTCACTTTTAGGAGTAAGTGCAGCAACAGAATCTATTACTATAATATCTATAGCACCAGAGCGAATCAAATTGTCGGTAATTTCTAGCGCCTGTTCTCCATTATCTGGTTGTGAAATAATTAGATTTTCAATATCTACACCAAGATTCCCAGCATAAGTTCTATCAAAAGCATGTTCAGCATCAATAAATGCAGCAATTCCACCAGCTTTTTGGGCTTCTGCTATAGCATGAAGGGTAAGCGTGGTTTTCCCTGAAGATTCTGGCCCGTAAATCTCGATCACTCTTCCTCTTGGATATCCGCCAACACCTAAAGCAACATTAAGACCTAAAGATCCTGTGGAAATAGCTTCTACATCTGAAACCGCTTGGTCACCCATTTTCATAACCGTTCCCTTACCATAAGTTTTGTCCATCTTATCCAAGGTAAGCTTCAAGGCTTTTAACTTTGCTTCTTTTTCTTTTTCGTTGCTCATTTCTTCTTTTTTATTTGCGTGCTGCTAAAATAGTACAAGTTTTCCTTCACTACAATTTTAACACGCAACCTTTTTAGATTATAAGCATCTTATTTATAGTAAGACCAATAAGTATGCATTTTATAAAAATAAGCTTAATCTTGAATGGAGTTGATTCTGGTGTTTCTATACTTGGGGTTGGAAATATTAGAATTGATGGTGGATAACGTTATTTGATTGTTTTATCGAAAAACTTAAAATAATAAATAACGAATTAGCCATTCATAAAAAATGCCTTGAAAAATGAATTTCAAGGCATTTTTTTTGCTTGACTTTAAAGTTTTATCTTTGCAAAAAACATTCTTTAAACTTAAAATATTAGTATAGCATGCAACTGTACAATAAACTAAGCGCAAAGGAAAGAGCTACTCTTATCGAGGAAGCCGGGGAAGACCGGTTGACACTTTCTTTTTACGCCTACGCCAAAATTGGAAATCCAAAATTATTTAGAAATTATCTTTTTATTGCCTGGGATGCGATGGAGGTTCTTGGAAGGATTTATATCGCCCACGAAGGCATAAACGCACAACTTTCTGTTCCTGCTAAGAAATTCGATGAATTCAAAAATTTCTTAGATAGCATTTATTTTCTTGAAAATATAAGGTTGAATATTGCAATTGAGCATGATTTAAAATCTTTTCTGAAGCTAAAAGTGAAAGTTAGAGATAAGATTGTTGCAGATGGTTTGGAAGACGAAAGCTTCGATGTTACCAACAAAGGGGTGCATGTTGATGCCGATAAATTTAATGAACTTCTAAATGATCCCAATACCATATTGGTAGATATGCGAAATCATTATGAGAGCGAAATAGGCCATTTTAAAGGCGCTATAACTCCAGATGTGGATACTTTTCGTGACTCTTTATCTATAATAGAAGAAGATCTAAAAGAGCATAAAGAAGACAAGAATCTGGTAATGTATTGTACCGGAGGGATTAGATGTGAAAAGGCTAGTGCATATTATAAACACAAAGGTTTCAAAAAGGTTTTTCAATTAGAAGGCGGGATTATTGAGTATGCCAGACAAGTTGAAAACCTATCTTTAGAAAATAAATTTGTGGGTAAAAATTTCGTTTTCGATCATAGACGTGGAGAGCGCATTACAGATGAAGTAATTTCCAATTGCCACCAATGCGGAAAAGCTTGTGACACACATGTAAACTGTGCAAATGAAGCCTGCCATTTGTTGTTTATTCAATGCGAAGAATGTTCTAAAACAATGGATACGTGTTGTTCTAATACCTGTAAGGAGATAAACGCACTTCCTTTTGAAGAGCAAAAAGCACTTAGAAAAGGGATACCAAATAGCAACAAGATCTTTAAAAAAGGAAGGTCTGAAGTGTTAAAGTACAAGCATTAAGTAATCAGGGGGAAATTCCCCGAGACCAATTAATATTGGTATATTTACTTTTTGAGAATTAATAATAACTCCAAATCCAACAAGCCTTGTTTTGTTAGGGTTTTCAATATATATAGTATGGGATGTAGTACTTGCGCGACCGGGAAAGATGGTCAGCCAAAAGGATGTAAAAATAACGGAACCTGTGGTTCTGATGGTTGTAATAAATTAACTGTTTTTGATTGGCTTGCTAACATGTCTTTACCCAATGGGGTAGAGCCATTCAACTGTGTAGAGGTTCGATTTAAAAATGGTAGAAAACAATTTTTTCATAATCCCGAAAACTTAACTTTAAGCATTGCAGATGTGGTAGCTACGGAAGCTTCACCGGGTCACGATGTTGGTGTTGTAACACTTACCGGGGAATTGGTAAGAGTTCAAATGAAAAAGAAGAAAGTTAAAGAGGACAGTGAAGAGGTACTTAAGATATATAGAAAAGCTTCTCAAAGAGATATAGATGTTTGGCAGGAAGCAAGAGATAAAGAAGATAAAATGAAGGTTCGTGCCAGAGAAATAGCCATTAGGTTAGATCTTCGCATGAAAATTAGTGATATAGAATTTCAAGGAGATGGTTCTAAAGCCACTTTCTATTATACTGCTGAAGAACGAGTGGATTTCCGTCAGCTTATTAAGGAGTTTGCAAGAGAATTCAATACCCGTATAGAAATGCGTCAAATTGGATTCCGTCAGGAAGCAGCCCGATTAGGTGGAATTGGATCTTGTGGAAGAGAATTATGTTGTTCTACATGGTTAACAGATTTTAGATCTGTAAATACTTCCGCAGCGAGATATCAACAATTATCATTGAACCCACAAAAATTAGCAGGTCAATGTGGGAAATTGAAATGTTGTTTGAATTATGAGTTAGACACTTATTTAGATGCGCTTAAGGATTTTCCGAAGACAGACACCAAACTTTACACTAAAAAGGGAACAGCTGTTTGCCAAAAAATAGATATTTTCCAAGGTGTGTTATGGTATGCCTATGAAGGGGAATGGATGAATTGGCATAAATTAACTGCTGAACAAGCTTCTAAAATTGTGAAAGCAAATATCGCAAAAGAGACTATTGCTAGTTTAGAAGAATATGAAGTTTTAGTAGAAGTTGAAAAAGCTTCAAAAACAGACTACACCAATGTTGTTGGGCAAGATAGCCTTACAAGGTTTGATACTCCAAAGTCAAACAATACTAAGAAACGAAGAAAAAATAAACGCAAAAAAGGAAAACCGTCCAATAATGGCTAGATCTTTTTTATTGATTTTATTATTAGCTACTGTTTTTATTGGCTGTGATAAAGATCGAGTATTCGACGAATATAAAAGTCTTCCTAATCAATGGAATAAAGATTCAGTTTTAACGTTTACTCTTAAAAACATAGACACTTTACAAAGCTATAATTTGTTTATCAATGTTAGGAATAATAACGATTTGGAATACAGTAACCTGTTCTTAATTTCAGAGATCCAGTTTCCACAAGGCAAAGTTATTACAGACACTTTGGAATATGAAATGGCAGCTCCTAGTGGAGAATGGCTTGGCATAGGATTTGGAGATGTAAAAGAAAATAAACTTTGGTATAAGGAGCAAGTTAAGTTCCCAGAGTCAGGAAAATATAAGGTTTCCCTTCAACATGCTATGCGTAAGAATGGAAACGAAAAAGGAATAGAAAATCTTAAAGGGATTACTGAAATAGGTTTCCGAATTGAAAAAACTCCCAATTAATGTAATGGCACCCATGGCAAATCCTTCAAAAAAATCAACCCCCAATAACTCTAAAAAGAACAGCAGTTTTAGAAAATATATCATAGGATTCTGGACTCTTTTTGGTGCTGGAATTTTGTTTATCATAGTCTTGTTCTTGCTTGCTGGATGGGGCGCTTTCGGGAAAATGCCAAAATTCGAAGAACTGGAAAATCCTGAAACCAATTTGGCAACAGAAATATTTTCTTCTAATGGCGAAACACTTGGAAAATATTATAGCGAGAACAGAACTCCTATTAAATTTGATGATCTTCCAGATCATTTAATAGAAGCCCTTGTTGCTACTGAAGATGAGCGTTATTATCAACATTCCGGAATAGATGCTCAAGGGACTTTAAGAGCTGCTATTTTTTTAGGATCTCGAGGAGGTGCAAGTACGATTACACAGCAACTGGCAAAATTATTATTTACCGATGATGTCTCCAAGAATTTTATGGGAAGGGTAATGCAAAAGTTTAAGGAATATATCATCGCTATCCGTTTGGAACGCCAGTATACCAAGGAAGAAATAATTACCATGTACTTTAATAAGTACGATTTTATCTATCAGGCAGTAGGAATTCGTTCTGCTTCAAAGATCTATTTTGACAAAGAGGCAAAGGATCTAAAACTGGAAGAGTCTGCAGTTTTGGTTGCAATGTTGAAGAATTCTGCCTTATACAATCCTGTGAGAAGGCCAGATCTTGTTGAGCAAAGAAGAAATCAGGTTTTCAAACAGATGGAGAGAAATGGGTTTCTTACCAGAGAAGAAAAAGATTCTTTACAGCAAATCCCCATGAAGATAACCTTTACGCCACAAGGGCATGATGAGGGAATTGCTACCTATTTTAGAGTGTATTTGCAAGGTTTTATGAGAAATTGGATCGAAAAGAATCCTAAGCCGGACGGAAGTAGTTATAATATATACAGAGACGGATTGAATATCTATACAAGTATAGATTCTAGAATGCAGGAATTTGCTGAAGATGCTGTTGCAAAACATATGGCAAATCTTCAAAAGGAATTTGACAGACAAAATGAAAATAATAAAACCGCTCCATTTAGAGATATTAATGAAGATGAGGTGGCAAGTATTGTGAAAAATGCGATGAGAGTTTCTGAGAGATGGCACAAAATGGAAGCTCAAGGAAAATCTAAGGAAGAGATTATAAAATCTTTCGATGAGAAAAGGGAAATGAGGGTATTTAGCTGGAAAGGAACCAGGGATACCATCATGACTCCGAAAGATTCTATCTTATATTATAAATCATTCTTCCAAGCTGGAATGATGTCTATGACTCCACAAACGGGGGAAGTTAAAGCATGGGTTGGAGGAATAGATTTTAAAAGTTTTAAATATGAGCACGTAAAGCAAGCAAAAAGGCAAGTAGGATCTACTTTCAAACCTTTTGTATATGCTACGGCAATAGATCAGCTAAAACTATCTCCTTGCGACACCTTACCAAGAAACCATTTTACAATTGAAGCTGGTAAGATGGGTACTCAAAATGATTGGTCTCCAAGAAATAGTGATGATAAATACGAAGGCATGATGACGCTTAAAAGCGCACTTGCAAATTCTGTAAATACCATTTCGGCAAGATTAATAGCTAAAACAGGTCCAAGGCCAGTAATAGAGCTTTTAGATAAGTTAGGAGTAGACACTAAGGATATTCCTGCAGTGCCATCTATTGCCCTAGGAACTGCAGACATGAGCTTATTCGAAATGGTTTCAGCCTATAGCACTTTTGCAAATGAAGGGGTTTATGTAAAACCTGTCATCGTAAATAGAATAGAAGACAAGAACGGAACGGTTCTTTATCAGCATGTACCAGAAACCAAAGATGTTTTAAGTAAGGAAACTGCTTATGTTACGTTGAATCTTATGGAAGGAGTTACTCAGTTTGGAACGGGTACCAGATTAAGAGGGAATTGGGCAGTAAATAATGCTTATTATAAAAAAGCGATGACGGGCTATCCATACGATTTCAAGAATCCAATTGCGGGTAAAACTGGTACTACTCAAAATGGGAGTGACGGTTGGTTTATGGGGATGGTTCCTAATTTAGTAACTGGAGTTTGGGTTGGTGGAGAAGATCGTGCGGTGCATTTTCCAGGAATTTCTTTTGGACAAGGAGCTACCATGGCTTTACCTATTTGGGGAATGTACATGAAAGATGTTTATTCTGAAAAGGATCTTGGTGTTTCTAGTGGAGCTTTTCCTAGACCAGAGAACTTATCTATAGAAATAAATTGTGATAATTATAAAAAAGGAAAAAACGATTCTCAGTTGATTCCAGACGAGTTGGATTTTTAAAGAATTCTAATTCAAAATAAAAATTCTAGATCGAGAGCTATTTCAATATAGTTCTCGATTTTTTTTGTTAAAAAATATAGCATTCAACTTTCTTAGGGCGAATGGATAAATTGCCTCGTTGAAATCGTTGTAGTAAATTCAAACTTTTTGTAAATTTCCACAAATGAAATTTCAATGATCAAAAAAACTGTAAAGAACGTTCAGGAAGCACTAGAAGGTGTAAAGGACGGGATGACCATGATGCTAGGTGGATTCGGACTTAGCGGTATCCCGGAAAACTCCATTTCAGAATTAGTAAAACTCAATGTCAAAGACCTTACATGCATTTCCAATAATGCTGGGGTAGATGATTTTGGATTAGGTTTACTTCTTCATAAAAAGCAAATTAAAAAAATGATCTCCTCTTACGTTGGGGAAAATGCTGAATTTGAAAGGCAAATGCTGAGCGGGGAATTGGATGTAGAACTTACACCTCAAGGAACTTTAGCTGCTAAATGTCAGGCAGCCCAGCAAGGCTACCCAGCAGTGTATACCCCTGCCGGATATGGAACTGAAGTTGCCGAAGGTAAGGAAACACGTGACTTCGATGGTAAAATGTATGTTTTGGAACATGCCTACAAAGCCGATTTTGCATTTGTGAAAGCATGGAAAGGGGATGAAGCTGGAAATCTAATTTTTAAAGGAACAGCACGAAACTTCAATCCGCTAATGTGTGGTGCGGCAAGAATTACAGTTGTTGAGGTTGAAGAATTAGTGAAGCCGGGAGAATTGGATCCAAATCAAATTCATATTCCTGGAATATTTGTGCAAAGGATCTTTGAAGGAAAGAATTATGAAAAGAGAATTGAACAGAGAACTGTGAGACAAAAATAATTTGAGAATTAGCTAATTTGAAAATTGAGAGATGATAAATCAAATATTATCGTTAAGAAGACTTTCGATTTTTCGGTTGAGATAATTGAATTCACAGAAGAATTGAGAAGTGGAAGAAAATTTGAAATGGCCTCCCAGCTATTTAAAAGTGGAACTTCTATAGGCGCTAATGTAAAAGAGGCACAGAACGCGGAAAGCATAGCAGATTTTATTCATAAATTTAAGATTGCTGCAAAAGAAGCCGATGAAACTGAATACTGGTTGGATTTGTGTGAGAAATCACCATTTCTTCCTAAGCCAAAACCAGGATTAAAAGAAGAGCTAATTACTATAATTAAAATTATATCGAAAATTATCAGTTCTGCAAAAACCAGATAATTTTCAAATCAACACATTTTCAAATCAACACATTAAAATATGTTAGATAAAAACGGAATTGCACAACGAATTGCTCAGGAAATCCAAGATGGATATTATGTGAATTTAGGGATTGGTATTCCAACCTTGGTTGCCAACTTTGTAAGAGACGATATAAATGTAGAATTCCAGAGCGAGAATGGTATTTTAGGAATGGGTCCATTTCCGTTTGATGGAGAAGAGGATGCCGATCTTATTAACGCAGGGAAGCAAACTATAACTGCTTTACCAGGAGCTAGTTTTTTCGATTCTGCAATGAGCTTTGGAATGATTCGGGGACAACACGTAGATCTTACAATTTTAGGAGCTATGGAAGTTGCTGAAAATGGAGATATAGCCAACTGGAAAATTCCAGGAAAGATGGTAAAAGGAATGGGTGGCGCCATGGACTTAGTTGCTTCCGCAGAAAACATTATTGTTGCAATGATGCATACCAATAGGGCTGGTGAGTCTAAACTGCTTAAAAGATGTTCACTTCCTTTAACCGGCGTAGGATGTGTTACAAAAATAGTAACAGAATTGGCCGTGATCCAGGTTACAGATAAAGGCTTTAAATTATTAGAAAGAGCTCCAGGGGTAAGTGTCGAGGACATTAAAAAAGCAACTGAGGGAACTTTGATTGTTGAAGGTGATATTCCAGAGATGAAATTGTAACTATTTCTAAAATATTAATTACTTAGAAACAGAAAAACCCGAGATTTTCGGGTTTTTCTGTTTTTAAATATAATAGAAGTTATAAAATTCCATTTGCTCCAACCCACTTAAATTGGTGTTGGTCTTGAGGTATAGAAATCCTACTTGCAATACGGGTCATTCTATCTGGTAACGCCATTAGATAATCTCTCGCCTTTTCAGCATCATCTGTTAGAGAGGTATATTTATCTATTTGCCAGTAATCATTCAACTTTCTCAAAATATCTATATAATCATAGGTTGTATAAACACCCAAGCGTTGGGCGGCATTGGAGAAATTTTCAAAAGCTTCTGCAATCCCTTGTCCAGATTCTCTAATGAACTGAGCAGGCATTACAATTTTCTTTTTCATCATATCTTGAAAAGCCAGCATCATCTCACTTGGATCGTGTTCAAAAATGATATTTACAAACTCTCTGTAGGCCAAATGATGTCTCATTTCGTCACCAGAAATCACATTACACATTTTAGCAAGCATTTTGTTGCCTTTATTCTTAGCTAATTGCCCAACTCTTTTATGGGAAATATTGGTTGCTAATTCTTGGAAGCTAGTATAAATAAAGTTTCTATATGGATCACGCCCGGTACCAATATCAAAACCATCATTAATAAGATATTGTGTGGTTTTTTCAACTTCACGCATATCTACCCTTCCAGACAGATACAAATATTTATTTAAGGTATCACCGTGGCGATTCTCTTCACCGGTCCAATGTCTAATCCATTTAGCCCATCCATCTTGTCGCCCGTGTTGTTGCACACCTTCCATGTCCATTAACCAAGATTCGTAAGTAGGTAAAGCCTCTTCGGTAACCATATCGGCTACTAGCACCACCCAGAAATCATAGCCTAATTCCTTAGACTCCTCACGGATCTGTTTGATCTCTTCCATATAATTTTCGTTTTGAAGATTCGGCAATAAATCTGTTGGTTGCCAAATTTCCTCCACGGGAATCAAATACTTATCTACGAAACTGTCTACCTGTTTCTCGACAGTTTTCATTACTTCTAAACGGATATTATCTAAAGCCATAGCTTACTTTTTTTTAGGGTTTCCAAACATTACAAAACTGAATTCTGTAAAGCGCTGGAGTAACTTTCTATATTAAATATCAAAAATGATGCATAATATAAATTTATTTTCAAATATATGAAGTTATTAAGGTTTGTATGCCAAATTTTTTCTTAATTTCTACCGTCCTCATCAGGATAAAGCTCATGCACAGGATCACTTTGCCAAATTTCTTTAGTTTTTATCTCTATTGCAGAAATTTTCCCTTTAAAAGCTGCACCCGTATCTGTATTCCAAACGTTTGCCATATTTACTGGTTTGTCTTCCCCAATTCTAGTTACAGGAGTATGACCAATAAAGATTTCCCTGAATAATAGTAAGCGTTTAGGATAAAATTTATGATCAGTAGGGATTTTATCGTCTAAAGAAAGTGCCATTTCCCATAGCGTCCTATCCCAGTAGAAAGCGGTATCATGATATTCATTTTCCACCCCACGAATATTTGTAAAACCAGCATGTACAAACAATCTATTTTCTTTGTCTACATAATAATTAACCATTTGCTTAAAAAAAGCAAGATGTTCTTTAATTTCTTCTGAAGTAAAATTTCTATAGGCATCAATACTAGATTGCCCGCCATGTTGAAGCCATTGCTCATTCAGATCCCCAGTTCTTAACCATGCTTCAGTAAGATCATCGTGGTTACCACGTATAAAGACACAGGTGTTCTGCTTAGCAAGTTCAATTAAATAAGTAATAGTGTTTGCAGAATCACTCCAACCATCTACATAATCTCCTAAAAAAATAAGTTTATCGTTTGGAGAAAGATCTATCCTTTTTAGTAGCTGAATTAGTGCTTTAAGTCCTCCATGTATGTCGCCAATGGCAATCGTCCTGTTCATATTAATTATATTTTACCTTTCTAAGGACCCTAATACTTTCTTTATAAGATTGATATGCTTTTGTACTGTGAATCTTTAAATACTCCTTTGCTTCTTCTAATTTATCTATGGAAGCATCAAATTCATTAAAATAACATATTAAATAAGCCGCCGGCATTTTAAGCAAATCCTTTTCCTCATTTTTAGTAAGTTGAGAACCATTTTTAAGTTTGGCAACCAATGCATTGTTTGAATTATAAATATGATAAAGAATCTTTTTGTCGAACTGGGGCGGCTTAAAGAGTAATTTACTTTCCATATCATAGCCAGCGTTATCTTTAAAACTAATACTCACTTTCTCTAACGGATAATACTGATATTTATCCTGAAGTCCTAAATGCACATACTCCACAATTTTAAAATAATCCTTATCTATACTTATACTTACTACATCGAGTTCTGAATAAAACAATTTCACTTGTTCATTAATTAATTCTATGTCCAGTCTAGAATAGTAAGTTTCTCCTTTAATTTGCTTGATTTTTCCAGCCCAACAAACCACAAAATATTCTTTAAAAACTTTATAAGAAGGGTGAAAATCTTTGCGCTTTTTCATAAAATCGAAAACCCCGTCTAGGGTGAGCTCGATATTATTTTGCGCATGATTCTCTATGGAAGCAACAATATCAGAATTAATATCTTTTAGTTCTATTCCAAAATTCTTGGGCATACTAATACTTCCTTCCCTAATATAAACCGCCCCACCATAGTATTTCCAAATATTCTTGCGCAAGGCACATACTTTTCCATTATTAGGTCTAATGGTAACCAATCCAACTACAAGATGGTCTGGGAGGTGAGGAAATGGGATATTCTCATAAGCAACCAAAGGGGGATTATCTAAATAGGCATTTATTAAATTCTGGATTTTACTATCATCAAAAAAATCGACTCCGGTAATAAAGTTGTCTTCATCTTCTACTCCAATCACTATGTAGGAATTGTTCTTAGGATTGGAATTGGCTAGTGCACAAACATGTTTTAAGAACTTAGCTTTTCCTTCTCTTTGCCCAATATTCAACGTCCGTTTTTTATCATAAAAGCTATTCTCGTCGTTATGAGCGAGTAAGTTTTTTATTAAAAGCCGTTTGTTGATCATTTTAAATATTCCTTATTTTCTATTTTTATTTTTTATTTTAAAACTTATCATAACGGGCTATAAATAATATAAATTTGATTGTCCGATAAGTGTAATAAACTGAAAATAGACGTCATTCTGTCCCGAAACTTCGGGAGTTTCAAAATCTCACTGTATTTTAAACGAATACAATAAATTGAGATCCTGAAATAAATTACCACTGACGTATTTTCAAAGTTACTCCGAATAAGAGACCCTGAAACAAGTTCAGGGTGACGATACTGGTTTTAATTCCGTCATGCTGTCCAGAAGCATCGGGAGTTTCAACATTTTTCATACGTCAATTTCCTCTGCTAGATAATTTTTTTATCACGGGTCTCAGGGTGACTATATACTATATTATGACAAAAAACGGATATACAATATACTAATTAAGAATCTTTATTTTTATTCAAAATAGTACTACTTGCTTGTGCTGAAGGCATTACAGTAAGATCTGCAATATTTACATGATAAGGTCTGGAAACCACAAAGGAGATAATATCTGCTATATCTTCGGGCTGAAGCGCTTCAAACCCCTGATACACTTTTTCTGCTTTTTCTTCATTTCCTTTGAAGCGCACTTTACTAAAAGCTGTTTGGGTTAAACCTGGATTTACCGCACCCACTTTAATGCCTGTTTTATTAAGGTCCATTCGCATCCCTTGGTTTAAAGCATCTACTGCAAATTTACTGGCGCAATACACATTTCCATTTGGATACACTTCTTTCCCTGCGGTAGAACCAATGTTTATAATATGTCCGGATTTTCGCTCGATCATTCCGGGAATAATAGCTTTGCTCACATAAAGCAAGCCTTTTACATTAATATCAATCATGGAGTCCCAATCTTCCAAGTTACCATCCTGGATAGGATCCAAGCCATGAGCGTTCCCTGCATTATTAACTAAAACATCTATATTCTTAAAGGTTTCTGGCAAGCCTTCAATTTTTTTGAATACTTCAGTTTTATCCCTTACATCAAAATTTAAGGTGGTTACAGCGACTTGTTTAGATAGTTCTATTTCCAATTCTTTTAAAACTTCTGTATTTCTTCCGCATAAGATCAAACTGATGTTATTTTTAGCTAATGCAAAGGCGGTTGCTTTTCCAATTCCGCTAGTGGCTCCTGTGATTAATGCGATTTTTGTCATGTTATAGTATTGAGATTTTAAAGATCATTTGAAGTTATAAAATGTATCCAGAATAAGATTGATATGCTTAGTAAACGAATGTTAAGTCTTGTTAAAAATAGTTAATTGTGGGCGCACCATAAAATCTATTAGACAATGCTTCGTTATCCTCTCCAAAACCAAATCAATTTATATATGAAAAAGCGATTAACAAATATGAAAATGAAAAAATTCACAGGATTTTTAATGGCAATTCTTGCTGTAACTGTATTGTATAGTTGTAGTAATGACGATTCTAATGGGGGAGACGACTCTGCTAGAGTAAAAGTAAGGATGACAGATGCTCCAGGTGATTACAAGTCAGTTTTTGTGAATGTGACAGACGTGATGATTAAATCTGATGCGTCAGCTTCAGAAGAAGAAGCTTGGGTTAGCTTAACTGGAGTGCAAACGGGAATGTATGATCTTTTAACTTTAACAGGTGGAGTAACACAATTGTTGGCAGATGCAGAGGTGGAAGCAGGATACCTTAGTGAGATAAGATTAGTGCTTGGGGATGATAATTATTTAATTTTAAATGATGAATCAAGACAAGAACTAAGTACTCCAAGTGCTCAACAGTCTGGATTAAAAATTAAAGTAGATCAAGAATTAGAAGCTGGTCAGGAATATGAATTCTTATTGGATTTTGATGTAGATAAATCTATAGTAAGCGCAGGTAATTCGGGAGGATTTATTTTGAAGCCAGTTATTCGTGCTACTGCTACTGCTGAAACCGGAACAATAATAGGTGAGGTACATCCAACTAATTTCCAAAGTGAGATTACAGCACAAAGCGCAACTACTACAATTTCTGCTTATACGAATGCCAACGGAGAGTTTGCATTAAATGGTGTTCCTGCAGGTATTTATAAAGTGACAATTAAACCTTCCTTATTATCAGGTTTTCAAGTGAAAACTATTAATAATATTGAGGTTACGACTAATGGAACTATAGATTTAGAACCGATCTTTTTGGATTAGAGGTTAGATTTCTTTTTCAGATGGGCTCCCTAAAATTGAAAAATTTTAGGGAGCCCTATTTTTTTTCTTCTTATTTTAACTATTATGGTTCAATAATTGTTCTACTTGCACCTTTCGTAATTTGTAAATATCTTCACATACTTAAAAGTAATATCCATGATAGAAAATAATACTACGGTAGACATTTCAAGTCTTAATGAGAAAATAGAAAAAGAAAGTGCTTTTGTAGATATTCTTACATCCGAGATCAATAAGGTGATCGTTGGGCAAAAAGAAATGGTAGAGCGTTTGTTAATTGGTTTATTGGGGCAAGGTCATATCCTTTTGGAGGGTGTTCCCGGGCTTGCAAAAACCTTAGCAATTAATACGCTGTCTCAAGCGGTACATGGGAGCTTCAGTAGAATTCAATTTACGCCAGATCTTTTACCTGCAGATGTTGTGGGAACGATGATCTATAATATGAAATTAAACGATTTCAGCATTAAAAAAGGGCCAATCTTCGCGAATTTCGTATTAGCAGATGAGATTAACCGTGCTCCAGCAAAAGTGCAATCTGCTTTGTTAGAGGCCATGCAGGAGAAGCAAGTTACAATTGGAGACGAAACATTTATTTTAGATAGACCATTTTTGGTTATGGCTACTCAGAATCCTGTTGAGCAAGAAGGAACTTATCCGTTGCCAGAAGCTCAGGTAGATAGATTCATGCTAAAGACAGTGATCAAATATCCTGACATGGCACATGAACAACTTATTATAAGAGCCAATTTAAAAGGAGGATTCGAGAAAGTGAATCAAGTGGTTACCTTGGAGCAAATTGCCAGAGCGCAAGCTGCAGTTCGTGAAGTGTATATGGATGAGAAGATAGAAAAATACATTTTGGATATTGTATTTGCTACCAGATTTCCTGAAAAATACAATTTAGAAGAATTAAAACCACTTATAAATTTTGGAGCTTCTCCTCGTGGAAGTATCAATTTGGCTATCGCGGCTAAATGTTATGCTTTTATAAAGCGAAGAGGTTATGTAATTCCTGAAGATGTTCGCGCTATTGTTTATGATGTGCTAAGACATAGAATTGGAATTACTTATGAAGCTGAAGCAGAAAATATAACTTCCGAAGATATTATCCAGAAGATCATCAACGAGGTAGAAGTACCATAGATTGCTCACAAAACCCAATTTTATTTCCAAATATTAATTCTATTCTACCTTCATCAGAGCTTTAAGAGCTATGGATACTAAAGAACTACTTAAAAAAGTCCGAAAAATTGAGATCAAGACTAAGCGTCTGAGCAATAACATGTTTGGGGGCGAGTATCATTCTACCTTTAAAGGGAGAGGGATGACTTTTAGCGAAGTAAGGAGTTATCAATTCGGAGATGATGTACGAAACATAGATTGGAATGTAACCGCTAGGTATAATGAGCCTTTTATAAAGGTGTTTGAGGAAGAGCGAGAGCTAACCATGATGTTGGTGGTAGATATTTCGGGATCCGAATTTTTTGGAACAAAACTTCAATCTAAAAAGGAGATCATTACAGAAATTGCTGCTACTTTGGCATTTTCGGCAACACAAAACAATGATAAAATCGGATTGTTGCTATTTTCAGATCAGATGGAATTATTTATTCCGCCGAAAAAAGGAAGATCACACGTGCTTCGAATTATACGGGAATTATTAGAATTCGAACCAAAAAATAAAAGTACAGATCTGGTTGAAGCTCTTAAATATGCAAGTAGTGTGATGAAGAAGAAAGCGATAATTTTTGTGCTTTCAGATTTTATGACAGATGGTTATCAGCAAACCTTGAAGATCCTTAGCGGGAAACACGATGTTACTGGAATTCGTATTTACGATGAGCGCGAAGAAGAGATCCCAAATCTAGGCTTAGTACAAATGTTAGATGCCGAAACTGGAGAGATGATGATGGTGAATACCGGAGCTAAATCTGTTAGAACCGCTTATGCTAAATATTTTAGAGAGCGAGAAGTTTATTTTAAAGATAGCTTTAATAAAAGCGGAGCAGGCACTATAAATACACGCGTAGATGAAGGTTATGTAAAAAAACTTTTGGGTTATTTTAAAAGAAGAAGCTAAGAATTTATAATGACACAAAAATATTCAACATTTAGAAAGTACGGTTTACAAATAAGGCAACTTGCTTATGTCTTAAATTTTTCTGCCTATGTGAATGGCTTCGGAAAGATGGCAATTTTCGGACTTTTATTATTCTTATCGCTAAATAGCTTTGCTCAAGCCCCACAAATTTCTGCGGGAATAGATTCTACTTCCATAAAAATTGGAGAGCAAATAAAATATCAGATATCTGTTGAAGCAGATTCCACTGCGCTAGTAGTTTTTCCAGAAGGAGCCACATTTAATCCTTTGGAAGTAGTTGAGTCCTTAGCTACAGACACTTCCAGGATAGAAAATAGATTTAGGTTACTTAAAGAATATTATTTAACTCAGTTTGATTCGGGTAGTTATACTATTCCGCAGCAGCGAGTTTTAATAAATGAGCGCCCTTTCTTAACCGATTCTTTTCAGGTTGAGGTCGCAGATGTAGTAGTAGATACTACCAAACAAAAAATGTTTCCTATTAAGCCAGCAATGGATGTGCCCTCTGGATTCCAAATCCCGAATTGGATTTGGTGGGTCTTGGGAATACTTATAATAGCTGGTATTGCATTCTTTTTTATCAGAAGAAAAAAGAAAAGAGATGCCGCGATCAAGCAATTGCCACCTTATGAAAGAGCCTTATTTGAGCTGGAGCAATTGGATAAATCTCATTTATTGGAGAACAGGCAGACTAAGGAATACTATTCAAAATTAACTGAAGCGGTTAGGAGATATATAGAAGATGAGGTTCATTTAAGGGCAATGGAAAGTACCACTTCAGAGCTTATTCATTTCTTGGAACTCAAAAAAGAAACCGGAGAGTTAAAATTAAGTGATCAAACTATTACAGATCTTCAAGTAATCCTTCAAAGAGCTGATCTTGCTAAGTTCGCCAATTCCAAACCAGATATTATTACAGCTAAAGAAGACAGGTCTAAAATTGAACATGTTATTATAGATACCAAAGCTGCAATCCCTGAACCTACAGAAGAGGAATTATTAAAAGATGAGGAATATAGACAGCTTCAATTAAAAAAGAAAAGAAAGAAGAAGATCCTCACGATCTCTCTTTCAGGATTGGTTCTAATCTTTATTATAGGAACTGTATTGGTGAATACTAATGGGTATACTTATTTGGTAGATCTTTTTGGCGGAAACCCGACAAAGGAGTTGCTAGATGGAGAATGGATACAAAGTGAATATGGAGATCCATCAGTTAGCATAGTTACCCCAAGGGTATTAAAGCGCGGTGAAATAGACATGCCGAATGAAGCGAAGGAAATGTTGGTGGGGAACGAAACTTTTATAGACGGAAACCTAGAAGAAGAATTGTACGTGGTTCTAAGTACGGTAAGGTTTCAAGAAGACGTAAAATTTGAATTAAATACTGCTGTAGATGGCGTTTATGCAAATCTGGAAAAGAAAGGCGCCAAGAATATCATCACAAAAGATGAAGAATATACCACCTTAGAAGGGGTTGAGGGCGTTAAGGTCTTTGGAACGCTGGAAATGGAAATACCCAAAAAAGATAGGAGCATTAATAAGAAATATATTATTCTGAATTTTGCTGTAAATGGTGGTTTTCAGCAAATAACGGTGATCTATAATGAGCAAGATGCTTATGCCGATGAAATTGCAAATAGAATAATCAATTCAGTTGAATTTGAAAAACCCACAAGTTAATGTTTGACAATTTCACATTTGAGAGTCCCCATTTTTTCTGGCTTTTGGTTTTACTGCCGATAGCCGCGGTTTGGTATTTTTGGAAACGAGACAAACAGCAGGCATCTTTAAAGATGTCCAGTATTCAGGGGTTTAAGAAAAATCGCAGTGTACTTCCTTATTTAAAACATGGACTATTTGTATTGCGTTTACTGGCTTTAGCATTGCTTATTATTGCGATGGCAAGACCTAGAACTACAGATGTTTCAACAAAAACAACCTCTACAGAAGGAATAGATATTGTACTTGCTATAGATGTTTCAGCAAGTATGTTGGCTCGCGATCTAAAACCTAACAGGCTGGAGGCTTTAAAGGAAGTAGCTAGTGAATTTATTAAAGGCAGGCCTACAGATAGAATAGGATTAGTGCAATACGCCGGCGAAAGTTTTACAAAAACGCCCATCACAAGTGATAAGGCGGTTGTTTTAAGCTCTTTGAAAGATATAGATTATAGCCCGGTTCTAGTTAATGGAACCGCCATTGGAATGGGTTTAGCAACGTCCGTAAATAGGATTAAAGATAGTAAGGCGCTAAGTAAAGTGATCATCTTATTAACAGACGGTGTAAATAATGCAGGATTTATAGATCCTAAGATCGCCAGTGAATTGGCAGTTGAATATGGTATTAAAGTATATACTATTGGAGTTGGGAGTAACGGAATGGCACTTTCTCCAATAGGAATTTTACCAAATGGTAATTTTCAGTATGGCAATCAGAAAGTGGAAATAGATGAAGAACTGCTTAAGGAAATAGCGAGTACAACCGGAGGAAAATATTTTAGGGCAACAAATAATGAGAAATTAGAAGATATCTACAAGGAAATAGATAGTCTTGAAAAAACCGAAGTAGAAGAATTCAAATATTATAATTATAAGGAGAATTTTAGAATGCTGGTTTTAATTGCCGGATTCATATTACTGATGGAATTACTTTTAAGGTTCACGATTTTTAGAAGTTTTATTTAAAAGAAGCAAGAGCAAAAGCTCATATTTTATAAAAGAACATATTGATGTATATTTTAGAAGAAGAAAAATTTTTCTGGTTATTGCTGATCATCCCTGGGTTGATTGTTCTTTTTATAGGCTTATTATTTTGGAGAAAATCAAAGCAAAAGCAATTTGCTTCACCCGAAATGCTGGAGCAGCTCACACCCGATAAATCTGTTTTTAAGCCTTGGTTAAAATTCAGTTTACTTCTTTTGGCTTTAGCGCTTTTAGTAATTGCTTTGGTAAATCCGAAGATTGGGACTAAGATGGAAACCGTTACCAGAGAAGGGGTAGATATTGTTTTTGCGATAGACGTTTCTAAAAGTATGGAAGCAGAAGATGTAGCTCCCAACAGGTTAGAGAAGTCCAAACAGTTGGTCACGCAAATCATAAATAATCTTGCGAGCGATAGAATTGGAATTATCGCTTATGCAGGAAGTGCATTCCCGCAATTGCCAATCACTACAGATTATGCCTCGGCTAAGATGTTCTTACAGGCGATGAATACAGATATGGTTTCTTCCCAAGGGACCGCTATAAATGAAGCGATAGAACTTTCTTCCACTTATTTTAATGAAGAAGACCAAACCAGCAAAGTGCTTTTTATAATAAGTGACGGGGAAGACCATGAAGGAGACATAGGCAATGTTGCAAAAGAAGCAGCTGATAAAGGGATACGTATCTTTACCATTGGAGTAGGTTCTTTAAAGGGGGGACCAATCCCAATTAAGCGAAATGGTGTGATCCAGACCTATAAAAAAGATCAGAATGGAGAGACTGTGATCACTAAGCTTAATGAGGCTACATTAAAGGATATTGCCAACGATGCCAATGGAGAATATATTCAAGGAAATATAACTCAGGATGTGCTGGAAAAAGTGGCAGAGAACCTCCAGAAGTTGGATAAAACCGAGTTTGAAGCAAAACAATTTGCAGACTATCAGTCACAATTTCAGTGGTTTTTGGGATTGGCAATATTGTTGATACTTTTAGATGTCTTTTTATTGGAAAGAAAAACAAGATGGATCAAGAAATTGAATCTGTTTAATGAACATAAAAAATAAGATGCAGAACTTTTTGAGAATTCAATTAATCACTTCGCACATCAATCTGATTTTGATGGGCTTTTTCTTGTTTGTTTCAGGATTACAAGCACAATCGCTTCAGGAGAACGATAAGAAATTGAATCGGGAGACCAATAAAATTTTAAAAAATGCAGAAGAGGAATTAGGGGAAAACGATTTTTCTTCCGCGGAAGCTTCCTATAGAAAAGCGGTTTCGAAAAATGAATCTAGTGCGACAGCCAGATATAATATGGCCAATATGTACTACGGAAAAGAAAAACCTGCACAAGCTACTTCCAGATACAAACAAGCAGCAAAAGTGGCAGAAACAAAGGAAGATAAGCATGATGTTTTTCATAACATGGGGAACTCCTATATGGATCAGAAAAAATACGCTGAAGCAATAGGTGCTTATAAAAATGCGTTGAGAAATAACCCGACAGATGAGCAAACCAGATATAATTTGGCTTTAGCTAAGAAAATGTTGGAAAAAGAGCAGCAGGAAAACAAAGATCAGGACGATAAAAAGGACGACCAAGAAGATAAAGAGAAGGAAAAAGAAGATCAGAATAAAGATAAGAAGGAAGACGATAAAGGAGAAAAGGATAAAAAAGATCAAGGCGATAATAAGGAAAACGAAGGTGGAGATAAAGAAAAGGAGCCTAAAAAAGAACCTGAAAAGCCAGATGATAAAGGAGAGCCAAAAGATCAGAAAGAGCAAAAAGACGAGAAAGGGGAGCAGGAAAAGGAACAGCCACAGCAACCTCAGCCAGGTCAACTTTCTCCTCAGCAAATAAAAAATTTATTGGAAGCTATGAACAACGAAGAGAAAAAAGTTCAGGATAAAATAAATGCTGAAAAGGCAAAAGGAGCAAAAACAAAAACAGCTAAAGACTGGTAGAAAGAATCTGAGATTCAATAAAAAAGAGCATTTAAAGAATGAAATTAAGAATAATCATATTATCGTTTTTTCTAGCGATCTCTACAATTTCTGTTGCTCAGGTGAAATTTGAAGCCAAGGCTAGCAAGAATAAATTAGGGGTAAATGAGCGCCTCCGGGTAGACTTTGAAATGAATAAGGATGGGGACAACTTTAATCCACCTTCTTTTAAAGGCTTTACGGTTGTTGGTGGTCCTAATCAGGCAGTTAGTAATAGTTGGATCAATGGAAAACGTACCTATTCTAAAACCTACAGTTATTTTCTAGCGCCAACATCTCGAGGAAAGTTCACGATATCTCAGGCAGAGATTACCATAGATGATGATATATATAAAACTACGCCTATTCAGGTTGAGGTTACTTCAGCCGTGGAAACCCCTACAGATGGTAATAACTCCGATTTCGTTGCATCAGAAAACCTACATCTTGTTGCAGAAATTTCCGATTCTAATCCGTTTTTAAACGAAGCCATTACCGTGGTCTATAAATTATATGTGAGCCCATTAGTGAGCGTGAGTAATTGGCGGGAAATGGATAGCCCAGTTTACAGCGATTTTTGGAGTCAAAATATAGATATTAGACAATTAAAAATTGAATCTGGTGAATATCAAGGAGAGCCATATAGATTTGTAGTGCTTAGAAAAACTATACTATATCCTCAAAAAACAGGGGAACTAGAAATACAACCACTGGCCCTTTCTGTATCTGTAGATGTTCCAAGTGAGCGTCGTGATATTTTTGGTGGCAGATTGTACACCACAGTAGATAAAACGGTTACTGCCGGGAAAAGAGACATAAACGTAAAGCCACTGCCGCTTGCAAATAAACCAGCAAATTTTACAGGTGCTGTTGGAGACTTCGATTTTGAGATTAGTGCCAGTAAGACCAAATTAGCAGCTACCGAATCTTTAACATTAAAGGTTCAAGTTTCTGGAAAAGGAAATTTAAAACTCTTTGACCTTCCTAAGTTGGAAGTGCCAAGTTCTATTGAATTATATGAGCCGGAACGAATTGAGAACGTAAGAACAGATCTTAATGGCACCCAAGGGAGCATTGCAGACACCTATACCGTAGTGCCCAATCAAAAAGGGAATTTCCCTATTCCTGCCTTATCGTTTTCATACTTCGATCTTAGCAGTAAAAGTTATAAGACCATTAATACTGAAGAAATTTTGTTGGAAGTTTCAAGCGCTCCTGCCAATTCTTCTTTTTCAGCAGGGAATACCATAAACAAACTTCCAGTTGAAGCAACCGGGAAGCAGTTTGAATACATTAAGTTGAGTACCAATCTAAGACCTATTAATTCGGGTCCTTTTTTAGGTTCGGCTTTATTCTGGACCTTGTTATCACTTCCTATTGCGGTTGTATTTTTAGGGATCGTCCTTGGTAAAAAAAGAAGGGAATTAACAAATGATGTACAAGGCAAAAAGATTAAGAAAGCGAATCGCCTTGCCAAGAAATACCTTTCTGAAGCTAAGAATAATTTGGGAGATCAAAAGGCGTTTTATATAGCTCTGGAGCGAGCCTTACACAATTATCTCAAAGCTAAGTTGCATATTCAAACCAACGAAATGAGTAAAGATAAAATCGATGTTCTGTTGCAAGACAGGAAAGTGGATCCCGCAACAAATAAAGAGTTCATTTCTCTTATAGAAACTTGTGAGTTCGCAAGATATGCTCCTTCTTCTAGTGTTACTATGAATCAGGATTACGAGAAAGCTGCAGCTACTATTTCAGCATTAGATAAACAGTTATAAGCATGAAAAGAATACTGTTCCTTTTACTATTAATTTGCGCTCCTATGATGGGGCAGAATAAAGCTTTATTTGAAAAAGCTAATACAGCTTATAATGCCGGTAATTATCCTGAGGCTGTTAGCCGATATACAGAAGTACTTAAAAATGGGGAAGAATCGGCAGAGTTATACTTTAACCTAGGGAACGCCCATTATAAACTCAATCATATAGCCGAAAGTGTTTATAATTATGAAAAAGCCTTATTGTTAGATCCGGCAGACCAAACTATCAAAAACAATTTGGAATTTGCTAGTAACATGGTGTTAGATGATATTAAGGTGGTGCCAAAATCGGGATTATCTAATTTTATAACGAATGCGATCAGTATTTTTAGTTTTAATGGATGGGCGTGGATCGCAATATTAGGATCAGCAATTTTTTCAATTCTATTTTTACTCTATTATTTTAGCATTGCTAGTAAATGGAAACGCGTATTTTTTACGGTTGCAATTACAGCAGTAGTAATTTCGTTTATCTCCTTAATATTCGGATTTTATATGAAAAATGATACTCAAAATAGGGAATTCGCGATCGTTTTTGCAGAAGAAGTGCCGGTTAGGAACGAGCCTAATTTAAGAGGTAATGAGCTGTTCATGCTTCATGAGGGTACAAAGGTTCAAATTCTCAACACCTTTCAGGATTGGGTTCAGCTAGAACTCGCCAATGGTTCTACAGGCTGGATGGATAAGTCTTCAGTTAAATTCTTGTAGATAGATTTCACAAATGCTAAGTATAGGTTAATTTATAAGCATTCTTTTTTCTTATCTAACAATATTGTTACTTTTGCCGAAATGTTGAAAACGGCCTATATATTAGTATTTATTTTCGTGAGTTTTCTCATGGTGCCAACTATTGTGGTACTTATAGATAACAATACCGATATTTCTTTTATTTCTTCTACTGCTGAAGAGGAACAGGCCAAGAACAATATTTCTACAGAGTTCACAAATAATGAGGTAAGAGAAAATCAATTGAGTATTGATTTTCTAAGTAAAAAATCTGTGATCCTTCACAGGGAAAAGCACAACTTACAATCGCTTTATTTTGAAGTTATATCACCTCCGCCAGATCTGGCATAATTTCTTTCGATTTTCATGTTACCATTAATTTAAGTTAGATTTTCTAAATCCATACATCTATTGAAGGTTTGGTAAGAAAACTATCACACTTATCTTAAAAGTAATTCCCCTTATTAATTAATTATAAATAAAGGAGTTGTTTAGGATATGGGCCACAAATAGGGTTCGTTATCCGATATCTTATTGCAAATCTCTATGAGATTAGCAGTGAGGGGCTTCCATTTCTAGGAAGATTCAAAATCACAGTTCCTGTTACACATATTATTTACATGTTTAAGAATTTAAAAAGTGATTTACCAGCAAGTTTGGTGGTATTTTTTGTGGCCCTACCTTTATGTTTGGGTATTGCTCTTGCCAGTGGGGCACCATTGTTTTCAGGCGTAATTGCAGGGATTATTGGAGGAATAGTTGTTGGGATTGGATCTGGTTCTTCTTTAGGAGTTAGTGGCCCTGCAGCAGGATTGGCAGTAGTAGTGCTTGCAGCAATCTCAGATCTTGGTAGTTATGAGTTGTTTCTAGTGGCCGTAGTTCTTGCTGGAATTATGCAGATTGTTTTAGGATTATTAAAGGCAGGAGTAATTGGATATTTCTTTCCATCTTCTGTGATAAAAGGAATGTTGTCTGCCATTGGAATCATTATATTTTTAAAACAAATCCCACTTGCTATGGGGTTCGATAATCAATCTGATAGTGTGTTTTCTTTTTTTGAAACTACAGGACGGGATACATTTTTGAGCCTTGCCCATATGACAGATTTTGTCTCGATTGGAGTAATAGTTATAACTGCAATTTCATTAACTATTTTATTGGTTTGGGATAATGTATTGGCTAAGAGGAATAAGTTTTTCAAACTGGTGCCAGGACCTTTAGTTGCAGTTATAGCTGGTATTAGCTATCAATTAATCTTTAGTGATACTACTACCATTTTTGAAATTACAGGAAAAAATCTTGTAAATGTACCTGTGCCAGATAATGTTTCAGATTTTATTGGGCAATTTACCTTTCCAGACTTTACACAATTAGGCAACTCTGATATATATATTGTTGCAATCACCATAGCAATCGTAGCAAGTTTAGAAACTCTATTGAGCGTTGAAGCAACAGATAAGTTGGACCCGGCAAAGCGAGTAACCCCAACCAATAGAGAGTTAATAGCGCAAGGTGTAGGAAACACTTTTTCCGGATTAGTTGGAGGTTTGCCAATTACTCAGGTAATTGTTAGAAGTTCTGCAAATGTAATGAGCGGAGGTAAAACAAAACTTTCAACAATTCTTCACGGTTTTTTATTGCTTTTTAGTGTGTTACTAATTCCGCGTTTTCTTAATTTAATTCCACTTGGAGTATTAGCAGCAGTATTATTAATAATTGGATATAAATTGGCTAATCCTAAACAATTCTTTCAGATGTATAAATTAGGTAAATCTCAGTTTATTCCATTTGTGGTTACGGTTGTAGCAATAGTAGCAACAGATCTTTTAGTAGGTATTTTGTTAGGACTTGCAGTTGGAATTATTACCATTTTAATAAACAGCTATAAAAACTCGCATTTTCTGCATATGGAAGATGTATCCAATGGAGCCAAAAAAATAAAAATGGTCTTTGCTGAAGAAGTAACATTCTTAAATAAAGGGGCTATTCAGCGAGAGTTAAACACTTTACCACCTAATAGTTTTCTGGAGATGGATGTTACCAAGACACGATCCTTAGACTTAGATGTTTTAGAGATCTTAGAAGATTTTGGGGTAACAGCAAGGAACAAGGATATACAAATTAAATTTATATCGGAAAGAGGGATTTTTGAAAACCCTGTTAGTTATAGAGAGATTTTTGGGATAGAAGTATTTAAAGCAGCCCATTAATAAAAAGTAAATTAGATGCAAGACCTATATAAAAATTTAATAGAAAACAATAAAAAATGGGTAGAGAGCAAGTTGAAGCTTGACCCAGAATATTTTAAGAAATTAGCTAACGGGCAACAGCCTCCAATTCTGTGGATAGGTTGTGCAGATAGTAGGGTTCCTGCGAATGAAATTATAGGAGCAGAGCCTGGGGAAGTATTTGTACATAGAAACATAGCCAATATGGTGGTGCATACAGACATGAATATGTTGAGTGTGTTGGATTATGCAGTAAACATCCTAAAGGTAAAGCACGTAATTGTATGTGGCCATTATGGTTGTGGAGGTGTAAAAGCAGCGATGGGACAGCAATCTGTTGGCTTAATAGATAACTGGATACGCCATATTAAGGATGTATACAGATTACATAAAGATGAATTGAATGCTATTTCTGATGAAAAAGAGCGTTTTGATTCTTTTGTAGAATTCAATGTAAAAGAACAAGTTTTTGATCTTGCTAAGACATCTATAATTCAGAACGCATGGAAGAATGATCAAGATCTAAGTGTTCACGGATGGGTATATGGAGTAGGATCTGGAATTATTAAAGATCTGGAAGTAAACTTTAGCAATGATTCCCAACTGGAAAAAGTCTATCAGTTAAATTTCTAGGGAAATAATCAAGAATATGATCCGCCAGCTGATTCAATTTTATTGAATTAAGTTGGCGGATTTTTTATGCTTCAGCTTTTTCTTCTTCCTTGATAAGATCTAGATCTCGCGCTTCTCTTAGAATGGCAGGAATTAAAATAGGAGCAATAGTTCTTATAGGAGCATATAATATAGAATCTTCCAAGGTCTCCTGCTCTACTATTTTTATATTCTCATTGGTAGATGCAAAGAACATAATTACAACACTCACTACAAATGCGACTTTTATAAAGCCGAAACTGGCACCAATAAGCTTGTTTAAAACACCAAGAGCAGCAAATCCGGCTACTTTGGTTAAAAATTGCCCAGCAAGCGATATTAAGAACACAACCATAATAAATGTGATGGCAAAAGAGGCCAGGTTAACATACCTCATATTCCACGCAAGCCTTTCTACTAAATAGTCACTTATATAATGCGAAAAATAGACTGCTATGTATATTCCTAGAATAAAACCAACTAAAGAAGCCAATTCAGCAAAAAAACCACGAAAAAACCCTCTTACCAGTCCGTAGAGTAGGATTACGCCTAGTATGATATCTACAATATTCATCTTTTTTGGATAGTGTTACAAGTCCCAAGATACGTATCTTTGCCAAATGGCAAGAGATGAACAATTAAAAGAGCGTTGGAGTGCTTTACAGCAAAAAATCTCCAATCAGTTTGCAGATGGAGATTTGTTAGATCTAGATGCAATTATATATTTAGTAGGAGTACAGGAACTTGGACAACCTCATAAAAAATTCAAAAAAGATCACAAATTAGATCTTATGCATATTGCAATATGCAGGCTTTTGGAGCCTTATGGATATTATGAATTTGAATATTTTGATGAAGATAAGTGGCCTCATTATAAAACTATAGAAACATTACCAAGCTTAAAAGCTGGGGAGCAATCGGTTTTAATGAAAGAAGCGATCGTGAATTATTTTATGGAAAATGGATATATAGAATAAGCCAATTAGGATAGTAGGCAAAATGCTCAATTTTAGTAAATTTGCCCCTCTTTAAAGAAATGTAGTGATGATTGATAAGATAAAGGAACATATTTCAAAGGTTGAAGGATTCAGTTCAGACAATCCTTCAGAAATAGAAGCTTTCAGAATTGAATATTTGGGAAAGAAAGGTTTTTTAAATCAGTTTTTTGCTGAATTTAAAAACGTTCCTAACGAGGAGAAAAAAGATTTTGGTCAAGCCATTAATACGCTAAAGAACGCTGCTACTGAAAAAGTCACCCTTTTAAAGGAATCTTTGGAGGGCAAGCAAGAAGAAAAAGGGAAATATGGAGATCTTACACGACCTTCAGAACCTATACAAATAGGATCCAGGCACCCAATTTCTATTGTTAAAAATCAGATTATAGAGATCTTTTCGAACATTGGTTTCAATGTTTCTGAAGGACCAGAAATTGAAGATGACTGGCATAATTTTACCGCATTGAATCTTCCTGAATATCATCCTGCGAGAGATATGCAGGACACGTTTTTTATACAAACAGATCCATCAGATATCTTATTGCGTACACACACATCATCTGTACAGGTGCGATATATGGAGGAGAACAAACCGCCAATTAGAACTATTTCTCCGGGAAGAGTTTTTAGAAATGAAGCGATTTCAGCAAGATCACATTGTATATTCCACCAAGTAGAAGGATTGTACATAGATAAGGATGTTTCTTTTGCAGACCTTAAACAAACTTTACTCTACTTTACCAAGCAACTTTTCGGAAAATCAAAGATCCGCTTAAGACCTTCTTACTTTCCATTTACAGAACCTAGTGCTGAGGTGGATATTTATTGGGGTCTGGAAACTGAAACCGATTACCGTATTACTAAAGGAACCGGTTGGTTAGAGATTATGGGTTGCGGAATGGTAGATCCTAATGTTTTAAAGAACTGCGGAATAGATCCTACAGAATATTCTGGTTTTGCTTTTGGAATGGGAATAGAAAGAATTGCAATGCTATTGTACCAAATAGGAGATATTAGAATGTTCTATGAGAATGATGTACGTTTCCTCAAACAATTTAAATCTGCACTATAGATGAAAAAAATGGGCTTCTTGTTACTTGCAATCGTAATATTTGCAGTAATTATTTATGTAACTCTTATTATTGCTGTTATTGAGATAGCGATTGGAGCTATTCTTTTTCTTGCTGCTGCCATCTTACTTTGGATCGCATGGAACAAGATAAAACAAACATTCGATTAGATTTGAGAAAGGACATTGAAATACCTGAAGTGAAAGATGTTTATGTTGCGGCTGTTTATGAACAGCATCCGGAATATAAAACGATGGACTGGAACGCCTATATTATCAATGACCGGAATGATCCCTTGGAAATGATCCTTATTGTTACTAGTGGCTCTAATGAGAAGCAAATGACTCCTGCTATGAGACATTCTATTAAGCTGCTTCCGGCTAAATATTTCGCTAAGATCGAGTTCTTACAGGAAAAGCTTTTAAAGTTAGATAACAAATTCTCTATCAGTTTTTTTGCTGAAGGTAAAATGTATGAACGCACTTTTACATTGCCACAAAACACAGTAAAAGAAAGCGCATTAACAGAAATCCCTATCATGAATTTGAAAGGTATTTTGGCCGTTTAGATCTTATTTACTTAATTCTTCTTAGCCTTAAAAAGCTTAGGCATATTCATAAGAATCACAGAGGCTATAATAACTACGATGCCTGTCCATTGATAAATATTTATCACTTCATCTAGTAAGAAGTAGGCTAGTATTACAGCCACAGGTAGTTCTACTGAAGAAATAATTGCGCCTAATCCTACATTTATCTTTGGCATTCCACTGGTAAAAAGAATAGGAGGCAAGATGGTTCCGAATAAGGCTAATATCAATCCCCATTTTTTAAAGATATCTAGATTAAACTGTTCTAAGAGAAATGGAGCCGATATTATGGCAATTATTATTGTGCCGCCTAACATCATCCACAAACTTCGTCTAAAGGAATGTAAATGGAGTGCCACGGTATTAGAGGTGTAGATAGTTACGGTGTAAGAGACCGCTGCTAAAAGTCCCCAGCCAATACCTCTCCAATCCAGTTGTATAGAGTCAATCAAGATATTTGTTGCCAATACAGTTCCAATTAGTATGACTATTACAGCAAGGATTTTATTTAAACCAGGCTTTTTCTTGGTTATAATAGACTCGAGTAATACACTAATCCAAACACTTTGCATTAGTAGAACTATACCTATGGATACCGGGATATATTTTACTGCAAAATAGTAAAAGATACTGGTAAGCCCTAGAGAGGTTCCTGCAGCCATCAGTTTTAAAATACTTTTGGTCTTGGTTTCTTTTATATAATTTTGTTTCTCTTTTACGAATATGAAATTTATAATAATTAGGCCGATAAGACCTAAAATCATTTGAGAAAAAGTGATCTCATAAGAAGTGTAGCCTTCTGCATAAGCCATTTTCACAAAAGTAGTTAGCATTCCATAACTGGATGCTCCCAAAGCAACTAATAAGCTGCCCTTTAGGATAGAATTATTCATAAAATAAAATAAGTTGATTTTGTTTAGAAGCTAAACCGGCGGGGCTAGTTTAATTTTTCGGCTAATTTTTTAAAGACGGCCTTCGGATTTTTCCCTTCATATAAAATGCTATAAACTGCATTTATAATTGGGGTTTTAGCGCCTTTATCTAGGTTTATCTTATAAGCACTCTCGGTTGCATAATAGCCTTCTGCCACCATACTCATTTCCATTTGTGCACTTTTAACGGTATATCCTTTTCCAATCATATTCCCAAACATTCTGTTTCTACTAAAAACAGAATATCCAGTTACAAGTAGATCTCCTAAATAAGCCGAATCGTTGATGTTTCGTTTCATCTTATGCACTTTCTTAATGAACTTTTTCATTTCTCGAATGGCATTGCTCATTAATACACTTTGGAAATTATCTCCATAGCCTAATCCGTGAGCAATTCCAGCTGCAATAGCATAAATGTTCTTAAGCATAGCAGCATATTCTGTACCTGTAACATCATCACTAGTCTTGCAAGTAATATAATCACTCTGTAAATGCTTAGCCATGATTTTTGCTTTTTCCTCATCTAAACAAGCAATTGTTAGATAAGAAAGACGTTCAAGAGCAACTTCCTCAGCATGACAAGGTCCTGTGATCACTCCAATATTTTCCTCTGGCACAAAATATTCCTGATTAAAATGTTCTCCTACAATTAAACTGGTTTCTGGTACAATACCTTTAATAGCAGAGAAGATCACCTTACCATCTAAAGATTCAGTAAGCTTGTCTAACTCTCTCTTTACAAATGCTGAAGGAATTGCAAATATCAGATAGTCTGAATTTCTCACTACTTCATTAATATCACTACTTAAATGAAGTTTTTTTACATCAAATTCAACAGAACTTAAATAGTTAGGATTATGGTCTTGAGTTCTTATATGTTCTATGGCTGTTTCGCTGCGCATATACCAATTAATCTCATCGAGATTTTCAGCAAGCATTTTAACGATCGCTGTGGCCCAACTTCCGCCGCCAAATACACCAAATTTAGGAGTGTTATTCATAATAAATTTTCTTCACTTCAAAAATACATAATTTTAACACAATGTAAATTCTTCAGGTTTTATTATTAGTATACTACAATTTTTTTATTTTAATACCGTTATAAAATAGAAGATCGGTAATGGTTGATATTATCGTCTTTAATTTAGTTTTTTGGTTGGTTATTTAATGAAACAGCGTAGAGTTTAATAAGCTCTGCGCTGTTTTTTTAAATACTAACAAAATTTTAATACAAACAATGTAGTTAGTGTAGAGCTGAATTTGTAATTTGTATGTAGAAATCTAACTAATAAATTACATAATGGGATTATTTACTTTTATTAAAAATGCAGGAGCCAAAATTTTTGGTTCTAAAAAGAATACTAGAGATAAAACTCCCGTTGTAGGTGGAGAAAATGATAAAGCAGAAGAATTAGAAAACAAAAAGGCTGCCCAAAAATTAGAAACTACCATTCATGATCTTAATCTCAAAATAGAAAATCTTAAAATTCATATTAGTGATGATATGGCCACAATAAGTGGAAAAGCATATGACCAAACCACTAGAGAAAAAATTATTTTAGTAGTTGGAAATGTAGAAGGAATTGCACAGGTAGATGATAATATGGTAGTGGAAAATAAAGAGCCTGAGGCTGTTTTCCATACTGTTGAAAGAGGAGATTCATTAAGTAAAATAGCAAAAGAACATTACGGATCTGCAAATAAATATCCAGAGATATTTGAAGCAAATAAGCCAATGCTTACAGATCCAGATAAAATATATCCCGGACAGGTTTTACGAATTCCGGCTTTGAAAAAATAAAGTATTGATATTTAATTATTAGAGGACTGTTTAAAAAATTTGAGGTTTTATATTGAGCGCAGTCGATGTGCTAGGTTATAGTTCCACAATGAAAAAAGTAGGATCAATTAACTCAACTGAAGATCAAAATAATTTTTTAAACAGTTTTTTATTTATAGAAATTCATCTCATCTAAGTACTTCCAGACTTTCTCTGGTAACATAGGCTTAATATTCTTCCCTTCTTTAACCGCTTTTCTTATAAATGTAGAAGACATTTCTATTATTGGAGCAGGAACTCGTGTGATTTTAGCATGAGTTAGAAACTCATTTTCTATCAATCCTTTAGATATTCTTGGATATACAAAAATGGAGTATCGCTCTAGGATTACTTTATAGTTTTTCCACTTATGAAAACTCTTTAAATTATCCTCCCCCATAATTAGGGCAAATTCCAGTTCTGGATATTTCTCCTCTAATTGGATCAAAGTGTTTACGGTATAATTCGGTTGTGGAAGCCCAAACTCAATATCGCTAGGTTTTAAATTAGGATAATCTTCACAGGCTTTATAGACCATCTCTAAGCGATGATGATTATCTAGCAGGCTACTTTTCTTTTTAAAAGGATTATGTGGTGTAACAACCATCCAAACTTCAGTAAGCTCAGAAAATTCAACCATATAATTAGCAATTATAAGATGTCCGGAATGGATAGGGTTAAATGTGCCAAAATAAAGTCCTACCTTTTTTTTCATCCTAATTCGCTATTGGCTTCAACAAAGGTGGAAACAAGATTATAAGCTTCATCCAAGGCAATTTGTAAATTGTTGTTCTCTATAATAAAATCGAATTGAGGTGCGGTAGCAAGCTCTATAGAAGCTTTTGCAACTCGCATGTTTATCTTATCCTCGCTTTCTGTCTTGCGCTTTTTCAATCTAATCTTAAGCTCTTCAATACTTGGTGGTTTTACAAAAACCGCTAATGTTTGTTTAGGATAGATATGTTTAATATCTAAACCTCCAACTACGTCTATATCAAAGATCACATTTTTACCATGTGCCCATATACGTTCTATTTCTGCCTTTAAAGTTCCGTAAAAATTATCACGATATACTTCTTCCCATTCTAAGAACTCTTCCTTTTTGATCTTTTGTTTGAATTCATGTAAATTCAAGAAATAATAATCTTTCCCTTCTACTTCATCTCCCCTTGGCTCGCGTGATGTTGCTGAAATTGAAAATTCCAGATTTAACTCTGGATGAGCTAATAAATGCTGAACTATGGTAGTTTTTCCTGATCCCGAGGGTGCAGAAAAAACGATTAATTTACCAGTTTTCATTACAATACGTTTAAAAGTTGTTCTTTTATTTTTTCCAGCTCATCTTTCATTTGCACAACCAATTGTTGCATAGGAGCATAATTGGATTTGCTACCAATAGTATTGATCTCTCTACCCATTTCTTGGGAAATAAAACCTAATTTTCTTCCATTAGAGTCAGGAGAATTAATGGTTTCTAGAAAATAAGATAAGTGGTTTTCCAATCGAACCTTTTCTTCTGTGATGTCAAACTTTTCTATATAATAAACCAATTCCTGCTCGAATCTGTTTTCATCAACTTTTTCCTGAAGATCTGCAACCCCTTTTCTTAAACGTTCTCTTACCCCTTCAATTCTATCTGGATCCATCGCTATAATGTCCTGAAGTAATTGTGCGATATTGGAAACTCTAAACATAAGATCTTTCTCCAAGGCATTTCCCTCATCAGTTCTAAAAGAATTGATCTCGGTTAAGGCTTGTTGCAAAGTTTTTTCGATCTCGATGAATTCTGTTTCTTCAATTTCTTCCCTTTCAGATTTCATGGTATCTGGCATACGAATAGCCATTTTCAGCAATTCATCATCATCTATATTAGCAATTTGTCTCAACTGCTCCATATATTTTTTTACTACTATAGGGTTTATAGAAGAAGTAGTTTCCTCACCGGTAACTTCCACATATAAAGAAAAATCTACTTTTCCTCTAACTAGCGATTTTGCTATAATATTTCTTAGAAGCAATTCTTTTTCCCGGTATTGGCCCGGTATTCTGGCATTAAGATCCAGACTTTTGCTGTTAAGCGATTTAATTTCTATAGTAATTTTTTTGGAAGGAAGCTGTAAAAGGCTTTTCCCAAAACCGGTCATTGACTGAATCATGCTTGATTTTTAAAAGGTTGGGCAAAGATAACCAAATCTTAAGCAGGACAAAGAATCTTAAGGAAAGTATGAGCTATAAATGGTAAGTTATAAATTCTAAAGCCCGCTCTTCGGTATAAGTAGCGTCTTTATTCTGAAGAAATCCTACATGCCCACCATATTCTGGAGTCTCTAAATAAAAATTCGGATTGCTTTTTGCAATATCAATGGGAGATGAATTCTCTGAAAGAAATCCGTCATTCTTAGCATTTATTAGCAGTGTTGGAGTTTTAATGTTAGACAGAAAACTCAAGGCGCTACTTTTTTCGTAATACTCTAACGCGTTCTCATAACCATGAGCCTGACTGGTATACAATTCGTCTATTTCATACAAATTGGAGCAATTGGCGATCTGCTTTTTGGTGATTTCTTCAGGAAAATGTTTCTCTCTTAAAAACAATTGCTTTTTAAGCTGTGTTACAAAACGCAAGGAATAAATCCAGTTTCTGCTTTCCTCCAATTTTTTAAGGGATGCATAAAGATCGCAGGGAGCAGAAATTGCAACGGCGGCCTTTAATTCTTCAGGAAGATCATTTCCTTCCCCTAAATATTTCAATAATAAATTTGCTCCCAAGCTGAAACCGTTAATAGCCATGGTTTCGTATTTTCTATTGGAAAGAATATAGGTAACTACATTATTAAGATCTTCGCTAGCCCCTGCATTATAAGATCTGTAAAGCTTGTTTATTTCTCCGCTACAACCTCTAAAATTAAATGCAGCCACATCCCAGCCATGGTGATTAAAATGATGCGCAAGACCCAAAACATAAGGGCGTTGTGCATTTCCATCCAACCCATGAAGTATAACGAGAACCTTATTGGAGCTACAAGAATTGGCATAACTCCAGTCTATATCTATAAAGTCTCCATCTTCTAGTTTTAAACGCTCTCTGGTTTGCGGTACAGGCTTTATACTTCTCAGTTTTGCAGCATAGATTGTAGAAATATGATAATTTCTGAAGATGTATGGCGGAATATAGGTGCTTTCTACTATTGGCATAAGTCACAAATCTCGGAAAATTAAATGGCATATACTTAACTTATTTAATTATGCACGCATAATAAAAATTAGTAATTTTATCAAAATTTTGAAAATATGTATACGAAAGAATTTGAAATACGATGGAGTGATATTGATGCGAATAGGCATTTAGCAAATTCGGCCTACATTAATTTCATGAGTCATACCAGAATGGGTTATTTCATGGAAAATGGATTCGATCAGAATTCTTTAGCCAAAAACAACTTGGGACCGGTGGTCTTCTATGAGCATATTTATTATTTCCGCGAGGTATTTATGGGAATGCCGATAAAAGTGAGCTTAGAGTTAAAAGGCCTTTCTGAAGATGGAATGTATTTTGAATTTGTCCATAACTTCTACGATTATAAAGGAAGAAATTTAGCAACTTGTGAGGCAATGGGTGGATGGATAGATCTTAAAGAGCGTAAACTTACCGGCTTGCCAGAGCATATGAGAAAAGACATAGACAATATTCCACATACAGAAGATTTTAGGATCTTAACTAAAGAGGATACCCGTAAATATGGGAAATCACCTAAGGATTTGGAGTCGAAACCAGTTTAGGTTTTGTCTTTCTCGTAACCATATAAACTCCTGTAAACACTAAAATTGCTGCGGTTATTTTTACCATATCTAAAGAATCTGCTCCCGTGGCAACAGCGAAAGTAATGGCTATTAGCGGCTGTAAATAAATGAATGCGCTTATAGTCGCGGCACTTAATTCTTTTAAGGCATAAATATTCAATAAATAGGTTGAAAATGTAGTTCCTACAATTACAAATCCCATTTTCCAAATGGCATGTGCTGGTAACTCCAACCATTCCACTTGAGAAAATTCGGAAATCGTGATTGGGAAGTTTATAATAACCGCAAATAAAAACAACCATTTCATTAGAGTGAAAGGGTGGTATTTTGAAGTTAATGGTTTTACAAGAATCAGGTAAATTCCATAGGAAAAAGCATTAACAATAAACAGCATATTTCCCACTGGAATATTTGGGGCATTTACAGTTTCTGGATCGCTAAAAAGCACCAAAGCTAGTGCACCGGCAAGTCCAATTACTATTCCGGCAGTTTTTAAAAGTGTTATTTTTTCCTTGATTAACACTGCAGCAAGCAATAGCACAAGAATGGGTGAAACTGTAATTATAACAGAGCTGTTTATTGGTGTAGAGAGACTAAGGCCTTTAAAGAACATCAGCATGTTTATCACCATTCCAAAAATTGCGCAAGCTATAAGCCTGGTCCAATCCCCGGTAGCTACTTTTTCTTTTGGCCCCCAAAAACTTATGATCCAAAATAATATAGCCGCTCCGGTAACCCTCAAGAATATAAATCCAAAAGGTTCTATATAAACAGGCATTAATCCCTTGGCGATAGTATGGTTTACCCCGTAAATAGCACTCGCTCCGGTTGCCGCTAGAATTGCAAGCGTTCGGCTATTCATTCATGGCAATTTTGGCAGCCTCCACTGTGCTTTTAGAATTCCCTATAAAGATCTCATCGTTATTTATAATAACAGGCCGCTTCAAAAAAGTATAATGTTCTAGAATTAGGTTCTTGTAATTCATTTCATCTAACTTCTCATTTTTTAGATTCTTCTCCTTATAAAGCTGAGCTCTTTTGCTGAAAAGAGATTCGTAGCTTCCCGCCAACTCATACATTTCATCTAGTTGCTCTATAGTTATTGGGTCTTCTTTTATATCCTGTAAAATATAAGCTGAAGAAGGTTCCAATTCATTTAAAATCCTTTTACAAGTAGAACAAGAGGAGAGGTGATAGATTTTTTTCATAATAATTTTTTATAAATCTTGGTAAAAACACTTTTAAGGCAAAACGATCATTTTGATAACTCTTCAAAAATCAAGAACCTCGGGGTAAGCCTCGAGGAATTCAACCCTTAATGAGGGATTAAAGAATTTTAAAAAACTTTTTAACCTCATCCATTTTGAATTCTAACTGAATAGTTCCTTCAGAATAAGATGCAATTTCGTATGCATTATATCTTAAGACAATTTTATTTTCATGAAATCCAATATTTTGTGGAAGCTGAAATTTATCATCTTCAAAAAATAATCCGGTGCTGTTGATAGGTTCATTCTCTGGAATATCATTTTTCTTCCGAAACCTTTCTTCAGCAAAATTTTTAAAATCCTCTGAAAACAGCTCCTTATTGGAAATAAGCCTTCCAGATTCAGGATCGAAATTTAGATAAGTAATACTAGTATATCCATGTGCCCCGCCAGTAAATAGCGCAAGGTCAAACTGAATAGATATAATTTTTTCAGATTTGTAAGTAACATTTCCTTCTACAAATGCTTCCCATGGAATATTGTATTCTGGAAATTCTTTTGCGCTAGCTTCATAATCGTTAATAAAGGTTTGTGCTAAGTTTTCTAACGAATTTAATTCTTTGTTATCTTGATAATCTATCAGTTTAATAATATGATCTTCTATGTGACTGTTCAGTAAATTGCTTCTGCTATCTTTCCCCATTGCCCAAGGCACTGTGATCCCTATAAACGTACAGTTTTCCTCCTCTGGATTACAGTTTAGTTCAGAAACTTGCTCAATATTCAATTCATCAAAATTTAATTCTGGAGCATCTTTATTACAACCAATTAACAATAAGTTGAATGTCAAGGCTAAAAACAGTTTTTTCACAACGAGATTTCTATGTTAAATTAGGGATAAAGGTACATGCTATTTTGTAGTTGCCCACTACGAGAAGTACATTTACAACAAATATTTATATATGAAATTCAACACTAAAACGATACACGGAGGACAACATAATATAGATCCCGCATACGGTTCTGTAATGCCTCCAATTTATCAAACTACTACCTATTCTCAAACTACTCCGGGTGGTCATAAAGGCTTTGAATATTCTCGTAGTGGAAACCCAACGAGATCTGCTTTAGAGAATGCGCTTGCTAGTATTGAAAATGGTGAATTCGGTCTTGCTTTTGGTTCTGGATTGGCAGCTATAGATGCAGTTATGAAATTATTTAAACCTGGTGATGAGATCATATCTACCAATGATCTTTATGGAGGTTCGTATAGACTTTTCACTAAGATCTTTGAGGGACTTGGTCTCAAATTCCACTTTATTGGAATGGATGATGCCAGTAATATCGAGGAATATATAAATGAGAATACAAAATTGATTTGGGTAGAAACACCAACCAACCCAATGATGAATATTATAGATATTGTTGCGTGTTCTAAAATTGCTAAAAAACACAAGGTACTATTAGCGGTAGATAATACATTTGCAACTCCTTATCTACAGCAACCCTTAGATTTAGGAGCAGATATTGTAATGCATAGTGCAACTAAATATTTAGGAGGCCATAGTGATGTGGTATTAGGGTCTCTAGTAGTAAAAGATAAAGATCTAGCAGACAGATTGTATTTTGTGCAAAACGCGAGTGGTGCCGTTTGTGGTCCACAAGACAGCTTTTTAGTGCTAAGAGGAATTAAAACTTTGCACATTAGAATGCAAAGACATTGTGAGAATGCAGAGAAAGTGGCTAAGTTCTTAAAATCACATCCTAAAGTAGATAAAGTATATTGGCCAGGTTTCGAGGATCATCCAAACCATGATATCGCAAAAGCACAAATGAAAGCTTTTGGAGGAATGATCTCTTTTACTACTTCAGAAAAAACATTAGAAAGCGCTGTTAAGCTTTTAGAAAACCTGAAAGTTTTCACTTTAGCTGAATCTCTTGGTGGTGTAGAGTCTTTAGCGGGCCATCCTTCTAGTATGACGCATGCTTCTATTCCTAAGGAGGAAAGAGAGAAGTTAGGAATTATAGATTCTTTAATTCGTTTAAGTGTAGGGATTGAAGATGAAGAGGATCTTATTGAAGATCTAAAACAAGCTTTGGGATAGATTTTAAAAAATAATTATGAGAAAAGGTTTCAGTTTAGTTGAAGCCTTTTTCGTTTTAATAGTTTAGGTAGTAGATAAACCCAAAATTTAACCAGAAAACCACATCATTATATTTGTTTTGTGGCGCATCTATATTAAGCCCGTCAATCCAATCTACATCGTAATATTGAAATCTTCCTTCAATTGATATATCTGCCACAGGGCTTATTTTATATCTGGCTCCCGCAATTCCAACAATAGTCCAAGTAGATCCACCATCCAGATCTATTCCACCTACAAAAGTTGGAAAAACATTATTTGGATCGCTTAAAGGACCAAAATCTGAATAAGCATCTGGATTATAATTAACAAAGTGAACACCTAGGCTAATAAAAGGCATAAATAGATAGGAAAAAGCCCCGTAATCGCGAATGCTAAGTGGATAGTATTCCAAATGTGTTCCAATTTCGAATGTTTGGGTTTTACCATGCATTCCTCTTAGGAGTTTACCACCAACTGTATTCTTATCTGCAACAGGCCCAATATGCTCCAGATTTGTCCTGAAATAGTCTAATTCGGTCCTAATTTTAAAGTGATCGTTAAAATATCTGTCTACTGAATAGCAATTACACTCTGCTCTGTAGGCAAAATTGATGTAATGTACCAGACCAATACCAAATCCCGAGTTACTTACATTATTTTGCAGATCGTAGCGTTCCCCATAATCTGTCAAAAACGAGGTAGGCCCTACTAAGACTCCGATTTCATGCGAAATCCCGAGTTGGGCAAACCCGCTTTCTTTACAGAAAAGAAAGAGAAATATAATTAACAGAATAAGTCGGGATCTTCCCATATACAACAAGTGGATGTATAAACAAATATATAAAAATGGTACAAACGAAGATAGAACTATTACTATACTTATATCTTCTTGCCTTATAAAGAGTTAATATTATATGAAAATATAAAATTTGAACGTTCTTCTTCATATAAAATTTATATTTGCATTCAATTACGAAAACGTTATAATTAACAATTTATCCTATATTATGGAGCAAAGTGTAAAAGATTTTTTGGATGTAGTTTCTAAGAGAAATCAGAACGAACCAGAATTTATGCAAGCTGTACATGAGGTTGCCGAAACGGTTATACCCTTTATAGAAAACAATAAAAAATATCAGAATGCCATGCTCTTAGAGCGAATGGTAGAACCAGAACGTGTAATTATGTTCAGGGTATCATGGTTAGACGATAAAGGAAATACGCAAATAAACAGAGGTTTCAGGATTCAAATGAACTCTGCAATTGGACCATACAAGGGTGGTTTGCGTTTTCACCCGACCGTTAACCTAAGTGTTTTGAAATTCTTGGCATTCGAGCAGGTATTCAAAAATAGCTTAACCACATTACCTATGGGTGGTGGTAAAGGAGGATCAGATTTTGACCCAAAAGGTAAATCTGACAATGAAGTAATGAAGTTCTGTCAAAGCTTTATGACCGAATTACAACGCCATATTGGAGCAGATACAGATGTGCCTGCTGGAGATATAGGAGTTGGTGGTCGTGAGATTGGATTCTTGTTTGGACAATACAAGCGTATTAGAAATGAATTTACTGGAATACTTACTGGGAAGGGTCGTTCTTATGGTGGATCTTTGATTCGTCCAGAAGCAACAGGTTACGGGAATGTTTATTTCGCACAAAACATGTTAGCATTAAAAGGAGATAAGTTAGAAGGGAAAACGGTAGTGGTATCAGGTTCTGGTAATGTTGCGCAGTACGCTGCAGAGAAAGCAACACAACTTGGAGCAAAAGTGATCACTATGTCTGATTCTGGAGGATATATCCTAGATGAAGCTGGTATAGATGCTGAAAAATTAGCATTTATAATGGAGCTTAAAAATGAAAGACGTGGAAGAATTTCTGAATACGCTGATAAGTTTAAAGGCTCTAAATATTTTGAAGGAAAAACTCCTTGGGGAACAAAATGTGATATTGCATTGCCATGTGCTACTCAAAATGAGTTACACGAAGATGATGCTAAGCAATTGGTGAAAAACGGCTGTAAACTGGTTGGAGAAGGTGCTAACATGCCAACAACTCCTGAAGCTATAGAGGTATTCCAGAAAGCGAACATTTTATTCTCTCCAGGAAAAGCATCTAATGCAGGTGGTGTTGCTACCTCTGGTCTTGAGATGTCTCAAAACTCTATGAGATATAACTGGACTGCAGAAGAAGTAGATAAAAAACTTCACGGGATCATGAAAGATATTCATGATGCCTGTGTAGAGTATGGAAGTGATGGAAAAGGAAATGTAGACTACGTAAAAGGAGCAAATATAGCTGGTTTCGTAAAGGTAGCAGATGCTATGCTTGCGCAGGGAGTAGTATAATTTCACCTATATTATAGAATTAAGAAAGCCGCTATTAGCGGCTTTTTTAATTATCTTTCCGCAAAATTTCAGTCATCGTAGTTAATACCAACGCAATTGTAATAAGTGCCTTAAAATATGCAGAGGCCGATTTGATCGTGAAATGTTACACGCAAAAATCGGGACTTAAAACATATATGTTGCGGGGAATCTTAAAATCCCGAAAAGGGAAATTCAAAACCTCCTTATTTCAGCCATTAACTCAATTAGAGTTGGTAGCAAACCATAAAGATAAAGGTAGTCTGGAATATTTGCAGGATGCCAAGATCCTGGTTCATTATCAAACGCTACATACCGAGGTTGTTAAATCTACTATGGTGATGTTCCTTTCTGAAATGCTTAAGAATACAATTCATGAAGAAGAAGAAAATGAAGAATTGTATGATTATTTAGAAGGAGCTATAAATTGGCTAGATACCCATGCAGACATCGCAAACTTCCATTTGTTATTTCTTCTTAAATTAACCCAATATCTAGGTTTTTACCCTGAAGATTCAAAAATAGAACTTCCATATTTTAATTTAATGGATGGTGTTTTTCAGCATTCCAAAATAAATGGGTATTGTGTAAGTGGCGCAGTTTTAGAAAACTTAAAGTTGCTATTGGGCACAAATTTTGAGGCATTAAATGAAATAAAGCTAACAAAATCTAACCGAGCTGAACTTCTAGAATTATTGCTTAACTATTATATGTTACATATAGAATCCTTTAAAAAGCCAAAGTCGCTTACTATCCTACACGAAATATTCAATTAAATGCGATTTTATTTTACTGCTCTTTTTGTTTTTTTATTAACCTTTTCTGCAATTCAAGCTCAGGAAATCTTGATCCTTGATAAAGATTCAGAAAAACCTTTAGTTAATGTTGCGATCTATAATACAAGTAAGTCAAAAAACAGTATTACCAATATTGATGGAAAAGCAGATATTTCAAAATTCTCTAGGGATGAAACCTTGGTTTTCCAACATGTTTCGCATTTAGAAAAGCGCATGCTAAAATCGGAGATCAAATCAAATAAGGTCTATTTAATAGAAGATGAAAATATGTTACAAGAGGTGGTGCTTTCTGTGGCTAAATTTGAGCAGGACAAAAAAGATATTCCGCAGCAAATTGTGAGTATAACTTCAGAAGAAATAGCTTTTTCAAATTCACAAACTTCCGCAGACCTGTTGGAAAGTACTGGGAGTGTGTATGTTCAAAAAAGCCAGCTTGGCGGTGGAAGCCCCATGATTAGAGGATTTTCTACCAATCGCTTATTAATTGCCGTAGATGGAGTTCGAATGAATACTGCTATTTTTAGAAGTGGTAATGTTCAAAATATTATTTCTATAGATCCCCTTGCTGTGGAGAGAGCTGAGGTTATTTTAGGTCCGGGATCGGTGGTCTATGGGAGCGATGCTATTGGAGGGGTGATGAATTTTTACACCTTGAAACCTTCTTATTCCTTAAATGGCGGCACTTCTTTTAATGCGAATGCTTATACCAGATATGCTACTGCAAATGAAGAGAAAACCGCTCATGCCGACTTTAATATAGGTCTTGAAAAATGGGCTTTTTTGAGCAGTGTTTCTTATTCGGATTTTGGAAATCTCAAAATGGGAAGTCATGGCCCTGAAGAATTTTTAAGACCCGAATATGTGACCCGAATTAATGGAGAAGATAGAATTGTAAGAAACAAAGACCCAAAAGTTCAGGTTCCCACTGGTTACGATCAGATCAATCTGCTTCAAAAAGTAGCATTTATGCCTAATAAAACATGGGATTTTAGTTTGGGATTAATTTATTCTGAAACTTCTAATTATTCCAGATACGATCGTTTGGTGCAAAAGAGAGATGGAAATTTAAAATATGGAGAATGGTATTATGGTCCTCAAAAGTGGTTTTCGGGGAACTTCAGTATCAATAAAAAGGGAAATGGAAAAGTGTATGATAAGCTTCAATTTACTGCTGCTTATCAGAATTTTGAAGAAAGCAGATTCGACAGGAAATTTGATGATGAAACACTTTATATAAATACCGAAAATGTCGATGCCTATTCCGCTAATTTAGATTTTGAAAATAATTTTGGTGATAATAAACTCTTTTATGGGGTAGAGTATGTTTTAGATGAGGTTAATTCCACAGGAAAAACCAGAAATATTCTTACTAACGCTGAAGGTGGCAATCCATCCAGATATCCAGATGGTTCAACATGGCAATCGTTGGCGGCATATTCCAGTTATAATTGGAAGCTAAATGAAGATTTAAATATTCAATCTGGTTTGCGTTATAATCATATAATTATCAAAGCAGATTTTCTAGCTTCAGTGCATGATTTTCCATTTGATAACGCAAATATTAATACGGGTGCGCTAACAGGAAGCGCGGGTCTTAGCTGGCGCCAAAATGGAAATACAGAATGGAAATTAAATTTTTCAACTGGTTTTCGAGCTCCCAATATAGATGATATTGGAAAAATATTCGATTCTGAACCGGGTGCAGTGGTAATTCCAAATCCGCACTTAAAACCGGAATATGCCTACAATGGAGAGCTAGGAGTGAAATGGAAAGTGTTTAAAATTATCACTTTAGACTTAGCGGGCTTTTATACTTATTTGGATGATGCCTTAGTGCGAAGGGATTATAATCTGGATGGTAGTACTACCATAGAATACCAAGGAGAGCCAAGCAGGGTTCAAGCCATGCAAAACGCCGCTAGTGCTTATGTTTACGGATTTGAAGGAGGTTTGGAAGTAAGGTTTTCCAACAATCTAAAATTGCTTTCCCAAATTACAATTACCAAAGGAAAAGAGGAACAGGACGATGGCAGTAAAGCCCCGCTTAGACATGCGGCACCGCTTTATGGAAACACGCATCTTGTCTGGACTAAAAACAAATTGAAATTGGATCTTTTTTCAGAATATAACGGGAGCCTGGGCTTTGATGAGTTGGCACCCTCAGAACAAGGGAAAGCTTATTTATATGCAGTAGATAGTAACGGGAATCCATATTTCGCTGAATGGTATACTTTAAATATCACTGCAAATTATCGGTTTTCTGAACATTGGAGCACAACGGTATCTATAGAAAATATAACAGATCAGCGATATAGAACCTATTCTTCCGGGATATCATCTGCGGGCATAAATTTTATAGCAGCAGTGAGATACAGTTTGTAGAAGAGATTAGTTCTTCAAATTCATGAACCTTCAGATTATTTAAAAACATTCTTTTTTTACAGATGATTTTATTGAATTATCTGATGGTTAAATGATTAGCTTTTTAATCAATAACCACCTTCTCTTTTCTTAAAAATCGTTATTTTCGCAACTCAAAAGAAATTACAATATAATGAGCGCAAAGTTCCCTGAGTATAAAGGACTTGACTTACCAAAAGTTGCTGAAGAAATTCTGAGCTATTGGAAGGAGAATGACATTTTTGAGAAAAGCATGACTTCACGAGAAGGCAATGAGCCTTTTGTGTTTTTTGAGGGACCTCCATCTGCGAATGGGTTACCGGGAATTCATCATGTAATGGCGCGTTCTATTAAAGATATTTTTTGCCGATATAAAACTCAAAAAGGATTTCAGGTTAAAAGAAAAGCAGGATGGGATACTCATGGCTTGCCTATAGAGCTTGGTGTAGAGAAAGAACTTGGAATTACCAAAGAAGATATTGGAACTAAGATCAGTGTAGAAAAGTATAATGATGCTTGTAAAAGTGCAGTAATGCGTTATACAGGAATCTGGAACGATCTTACCGAAAAAATGGGCTATTGGGTAGATATGGAAGATCCATATATCACCTACAAATCCAAATACATGGAAACTGTTTGGTGGTTGCTTTCTGAAATATATAAGAAAGGACTCATCTATAAAGGCTATACCATCCAGCCATATTCTCCAAAAGCAGGAACAGGATTGAGTTCACACGAATTGAACCAGCCTGGGACCTATCAAGATGTTACAGATACTACGGTAACTGCAATGTTCAAGGTGAAACCAGAAACCTTACCAGATTTCCTTTCAGAAGTTTCTAACGAGATCTACCTTACCGCTTGGACAACTACTCCTTGGACCTTGCCATCTAATACGGCTCTTACAGTGGGTTCTAAAATAGAATATGTATTAGTTTCTACTTTTAATCAATACACATTTCAGCCTATTAATATTATTCTTGCCAGTAGCCTAGTTACTAAGCAATTCGACAAAAAATTTAATAAGGTAGAAAGCGAAGATGCTTTGGCTTCATACAAACAAGGAGATAAGATCCCTTATTTTGTTGGGAAAACCTTTAAAGGAATAGATCTGGTTGGAATGAGATATGAGCAATTATTGCCGTATGCTCAACCTTATAATAATCCTGAGAATGCTTTTAGAGTGATCGCCGGAGATTTTGTGACTACAGAGGATGGTACCGGAATCGTACATACCTCCCCAACTTTCGGAGCAGATGATGCAATGGTTGCAAAACAGGCAGTGCCAGAAGTTCCGCCATTATTGGTAAAAGATAAAAACGATAATTTGGTTCCTCTTGTAGATCTTCAAGGGAAATTTAGAGAAGAATTAGGCGAGCTTGCCGGGAAATATGTGAAGAATGAATATTATGATGAAGGAGAAGCCCCGGAAAGATCTGTAGACGTAGAGATCGCAATACAGCTAAAAGAAGACAACCGTGCCTTTAAAGTTGAAAAGTATGTGCACAGTTACCCTAATTGCTGGAGAACAGATAAACCTATCTTATACTATCCCTTAGATTCTTGGTTCATTAAAGTGACCGAATTTAAGGATAGAATGTTTGAATTAAACCAGACCATTAACTGGAAACCAAAAGCTACCGGAGAAGGAAGGTTTGGAAATTGGTTAGCCAATGCAAACGACTGGAATTTATCCAGAAGTAGATATTGGGGTGTGCCATTGCCTATCTGGAGAACAGAAGACAGGAAAGAAGAAATAATGATTGGTTCTATTAAAGAACTAAAAGAGGAAATGAGCAAGGCTGTTGAAGCTGGACTTATGACCAAAGATATTTTTGCTGAATTTGAAGTAGATAATTTCTCCGATGAGAATTACGACTTGGTAGATCTTCATAAGAATGTTGTAGATACTATTACTTTGGTTTCAGCTTCTGGAAAGCCCATGAAACGAGAAGCAGATCTTATAGATGTTTGGTTCGATTCAGGTTCTATGCCTTATGCACAATGGCATTATCCTTTCGAGAACAAGGAAATGGTAGAGAACGGCGAGCGAAAAGCAGATTTCATTGCTGAAGGAGTAGATCAAACTCGTGGTTGGTTCTATACCCTGCACGCTATTGCCACTATGATCTTTGATGACGTAGCCTATAAGAATGTTGTTTCTAACGGATTGGTGTTGGATAAGAACGGACAAAAAATGTCTAAACGGCTTGGAAATGCTGTAGATCCCTTTGAAACTTTAGCCGCTTTTGGACCAGATGCTACAAGATGGTACATGATATCTAATGCAAACCCATGGGATAACTTAAAATTTGATATTGAAGGAATTGCAGAGGTAAGCAGGAAATTCTTCGGGACTCTTTACAATACCTATTCTTTCTTCGTTTTATATGCCAATTTGGATAGCTTCAGTTATAAAGAGGAAGATGTGCCAATGAAAGACCGCCCAGAAATTGACCGTTGGGTGCTTTCAGAATTGCATACGCTTATAGAAAAAGTTGACAAATTCTATGAAGAGTATGAGCCAACTAGAGCTACGAGAGCAATTTCAGAATTTGTTCAAGAAAATTTGAGCAACTGGTATGTTAGGCTAAGTAGAAGAAGATTTTGGAAAGGAGATTACGAGCAAGATAAAATTTCTGCATATCAAACCCTTTATACATGTTTGCTGACGGTTGCGAAATTGGGAGCGCCAGTAGCGCCATTTTTTATGGATAAGCTTTACAAAGATCTAAATGAAGTTTCCGGAAAAGAGCAATTCTCTTCGGTGCATTTAGCAGACTTTCCTGTTTTTGATAAATCGATTATCGATGAATCATTAGAGCATAAAATGCAAAAAGCGCAAACAATTTCATCTTTGGTACTTTCATTACGTAAAAAAGAAATGATCAAAGTTCGTCAGCCATTGCAACGCATCATGATCCCAATACTAGACCCAAAACAAAAAATAGAGATATTAGCCGTTGAAGACCTTATTAAATCTGAAGTAAATGTAAAATCTATAGAATTAATAGATGATGCTTCCGGTTTATTAATAAAACAAGCTAAACCTAATTTTAAAGTACTTGGGCCTAGATATGGTAAGGATATGAAAGCAGTAGTTGAGGTTATTAACAATTTTACTGTAAAAGATATAGAAACTGTTGATAGAGATGGTGAAATAACTGTTGAAATTAACGGAAAAATGATTAATTTGGCATCCACGGATGTTATTATAACATCACAGGATATTGAAGGCTGGTTAGTTGCTAGTAGCGGAAATATTACAGTGGCTTTAGACGTGAGCATATCTGAAGAATTGAAAAAAGAAGGAATTGCTCGGGAATTGGTAAATAGAATTCAGAATTTAAGAAAAGATTCCGGCTTGGAAGTTACCGATACCATAGATGTGACCCTACTTAGAGATGGCATTGTCGAGGATGCTGTACAACAAAATATAAAGTATATTAAAAACGAGACGCTCACTGCAAATCTCGAGTTTGCAGATGTAATTGAAATCGGAACGGAAATAGAATTCGACGATATAGTTACTAAACTGAGTATCAAAAAACATTAAGCCCATGGCAACAGAAATTAAAGAACGTTACTGCGACGCCGATCTGGCAGAATTCAAGACCCTGATTTTGGGAAAGATCTATAAGGCACAAGAGCAATTAGATCTTTACAAAAGCGCGTATATGAATGATGGTAACAATGGTACCGACGATACGTCTCCTACTTTCAAAGCTTTTGAAGAAGGAAGTGAAACATTAAGCAAGGAAGCGAATTCACAGTTGGCAATTAGACAAGAAAAATTCCTAAGAGATCTTAAAAACGCTTTAGTGCGTATTGAAAGTAAAACCTATGGAATTTGTAGAGTTACCGGTAAATTGATAGCAAAGGAACGTCTTAAATTGGTTCCACATGCTACTTTAAGTATTGAAGCCAAAAACCTTCAGGCCTAGTTTACAGATTTCTAAATAAAATAAAACGCTCCAGTTAATATTTCACATTAGCTTGGAGCGTTTTTTGCATTAAACTCTTCATGAAATTTCGACTAACTTTTTTAATTTTCTTGCTTAGCCTTGTCGCTTCCGCTCAAAAAGACACTTCTAAACAATTAGGTGTAAAGGAGATTGAAAGTATATATATAGATACCGATGAGGTTTTTAAGATCAATATAAAAACTTCAACAAATAGCGATCTAATTTCTATTTCAACTCATTCTGAAGGAGAATATTTTAATGATATTGCCTTGAATACAGAAGTGAAAGAAAACGCTATTTATCTAACTACCAAATTTCGTGAGATCTTAAAAAGTGGTTTCGATAAGTTGAGCGCACATAAAGTGTTTTCATTAGAGATTACCTTAGAGATCCCTGAAGAATTGCGGGTTTTTGTAAAATCTAATATAGCATCGGTAGAGGCTGATGGAGCATATGATTTTGTTCAAGTTCAATTAAACTCAGGATATTGTAATCTTTCTAATTTTACTGGGAACGCCCTAGTTAACACTTTTAATGGAGCAATCACGATACAAACTACAGATGCAACCGTAACCGCTTCTTCTAGAAATGGAAAAGTTATTCTACCTTCAATTGTTATTGGAAAGCATGTAATAAAAGCCACCTCCATCAATGGAGATATTAGAATAGTAGAAAACTAAATAATATTAGTATTTTTGACCCGATTTAACTCAATCCATACATGTCTTTAAGAAAAGCTTCTCTACTTATAATTTTGATCCTCTTAATAGATCAGATCTCTAAAATATATATTAAAACTAGCTTCGTTTTAGGAGAAGAAGTTAAGGTGCTGGACTGGTTTAGTATCCTATTTGTAGAAAATGAAGGTATGGCATGGGGAGCTAAGATTCCAGGAGAATATGGCAAATTATTGCTTACGCTTTTTAGATTAGGAGCTATAGTTGGGATTGGGTATTGGTTATGGGATTCAGTTAGAAATAATGGTTCTCGTATTTTGATCACTGCTATCGCATGTATCTTTGCAGGTGCCTTTGGGAATATAATAGATTCTGTCTTCTATGGTCTTATCTTCGACGATAGTTATGGCCATGTAGCGCAATTTTTACCTGAAAGTGGTAGTTATGGCACATTATTTCACGGAAAGGTGGTAGACATGCTTTATTTCCCGTTATATGAAGGGGTATTGCCAAATTGGATTCCGTTCTGGGGTGGAGAAAATTTTTCTTTCTTTGATCCGGTATTTAATATTGCAGATACAGCAATAAGTGTTGGAGTTGGCTTATTGTTGGTATTCAACAAGAAAGCATTTCCTAATAAAAAGGAAACTGAAGAGGTAGGGCATTCTTCTTAAGCAACACTAGCAACTCTGTCGAATATTTTTTCGAACTTCTTTAATTCTATTGGTTTTATCAAATAATCTGTAACCAGATTAAAAGATTTTGCTCTCTCAAGATCTCTTGGATCTATAGAAGAGGAAACTACATAAAGAGTGATCTTTTTGTCGAATTGGTTTTTGATCTTAATAAATTCTCCTAAAAACTCCCATCCATCCATTACAGGCATGTTTAGGTCTAAGAAAATAATATCTGGTAACTTTTCTTCAGTCATATTGGTTAGAATGATCTTGAAGTAATCCAAGGCTTCTAATCCATTTTTGAAGATCAATAAATTTTCCGATAATTTTTTAATTTCGATGATTTTGCGTACCAAGTTCACGTATATTTTATCATCATCAATAATACACGCTAGCTCCATTTTTTGCCCCATTTAGATCTAGAATTTAATTTTAAACGTTGTTCCAATATTCACAGTACTGGTAACAGAAATAGACCCTCCCATCGTTTCCACCTGATTTTTGGTGATAAACAAGCCTATACCTTTAGCATCTGGATTACTATGAAATGTTTTATACATACCAAACATTTTATCACCATATTGGTCCAGATCTATACCAATCCCATTATCGCTTATCTCTATAAAATTCTGGTCGTTAACAGAGTAGGTCTGTATAAAAATAACAGGGACTCTTCCAGGTTGTTTATATCGAATAGCATTAGTTATTAAATTTAGTAAAATACTTTCCAAGTACTCAGGAATATACGAAATTTCTTTTAAAGCCTTAAATTCGGCTATTATTTTAGCGCTTTCTCTGTTAATTAATGAAGAAACAGAAGAAATAACAATGTCTAAGGATTGTTTGAAAGAAACAAGAGTGCGCTCTTTCTTCAAAAGATTTTGATGCGAAACCATATCATTTAACCTTGAAATAGCAACATCTAGATTTTCTGAAATATCCTCGACATTTTCAATAAGATCAATTTTATCTTGTGTGTTTTTTGCTTCATTCAGCAATTGCACCACTAAACTTAAATTACTGCTATGCGATCTTAAATTATGAGAAACCACGTGCGCAAAATTGAACAATCTGGAGTTTTGTGCAGCAATGATATCTAAGGAATTCTGCAAATTAAGCTCATTGCTTTTATTTTCATCTATATTTTGTAATACTCCTCGAATCCCAATAATTTGTTGCTCCTCATTATAAACTGGTTTCCCGGTAGCCTGCACCCAGAATTCGCGTCCATAAAGGGTTACCATTTTTAATTCTGTCTTAAAGGGAATCCCGTATTTCTCACATTTTTCGAAAATAGAATTTGCCTGTTCTTGATGCTCGGGAGCATAAAATTGTAATCTTTTATCGTAGTCTGGATTAAAATCCTTTGGGCAATCCAAGATCTTTTTGGTGACATCGTCCCAGTAAATAGATTTTGTGGTAATATCTATATACCATCCACCGGTCGTGGTCATTTCAGCCGTTTCCCGATAATAGAAGAAATTCTCCTCTATAGTATATTGGTCTCTTTTGGATTGATGGATATTTACAAATAGCAACACCGCAGTTTCTATATTGTTGCTGTCTTTTCTTTTCAAATTTCGACACTCAAACCATCTAAATTTATCATTCTTGAGCTTCAATCTAATTTCCTGATTTAGATCTTCAGAGCCTAAAGTTAGATTTTCAAAAGCAACCCGATAGTCATACCGGTAATCCTTGTGAAGGACGTTGTTCATAAAATGTTCAAATAGTGATTCATCAGTAGGAGGAGTGCCAACCAATGCTTCAAAATGATCGGACCAGCTAATTTCTTTTGTAAGGAGATTAATCTTCCAATAGGCAATGTCAAAATCTTCTAAAATATTATTTAACTGAAGGTCGTTGAGCATCAATTGTTAGTTGGGGAATTTAAATGTAAGCTAATGTTAAAAATTTACCAAATATAGCTGGTTATTTTTTAAATATATATGTTTTTTTCGGTGTAACACAGTAATCTAATGCAATATCGCTAATTTCTAGCTCTGGAATCATGTTTTCAGCTTCAAAAAATGAAACTCCAACTTTTATAACATCAGGTTTGCATGATGCAAGGAAGATATCGTAAAAGCCTTTCCCATAGCCCAGTCTATGCCCATTAAGATCGAAAGCCAATAATGGTACAAAAACCACATCTATTTTTTCTGAAGAGATCTCTATTCCATCAACAGGTTCAGGAATATTCCATTTATTCTTTCTTATAACGGTCGTATCTGTTAGTAAAAAATTGTCCAGTTTTCTTGTTTTAAAAATGCTTTTTGAAAGGATTATATTTTTATCTTTTCCCTGTAAAATATGAAGAATGAATTCGGTATCAATCTCTTTCTTTTCAGTAATACTTAGAAATAAATGATAGTATTCCCGTTCCCAGATAGGTAATTCAAGCAATTTATTTGCGATCTCAATACTAAAGTCTTCAATTTGATCTGGCGTCAATTCGTCCCTCTTCAGCACATATTTTTTACGCAGCTTATTCTTCATGGGCTAATTTAGATGGGATGGATAAATGAAATATAGCATCTCCCTGATATACAATTGGAGATTCGTTCACATTAATGACATAGCCTGTATATGAAGCAATTACTTTATGCCTGAATTTTCCATAAGGATCTGTAATAGTAGCTATATATTCTCCTTTTTCTACATGTTTACCACATGCTATCTTTATATGAATTAAACCGCTATATTTTGCACGCATCCATGTGCTGTTTTCAATAATAATACTGTCCAAAGGCGGATCCTCACAAACAAAACGAGGTTTTAGCATTCCCATATGTTTAAGAACTCTCATAGTTCCATCTACTCCGAACTTTGCAATATCCTTATTACTATCCAGAGATTTTCCACCTTCAAATAACAACACGGTTTTGCCTAATCGTTTACAAGTTTCTCTATATGATTTCCCAATGGTCTTGGAGTAATAGGTGAAAGGCGCATTGAAAATTTTCGCAAATTTCTTTCCCTCTTCGTCATCTTTTTGAATTCTTATTTGTGCCACATTAAATCTACTTGCCCCTCCGGTATGAAAATCCATACAGAAATCTGCGACGGGAAGTATTTTTTGCACGAACTGATATGCAAATCTACTTGCTAAAGAGCCGTTTTTGGTTCCTGGAAAAACTCTATTAAGGTCTCTTCCATCGGGAAATTCACGTGAAAGATTTAAAAATCCAAATACGTTTACAATCGGAATACAAATAATAGTACCAATAACCGGTTTATTTATCCCTTTAGAAATTAGCTGGCGCACAATTTCCACTCCATTTATCTCATCTCCATGGATCCCTGCGGTAATTAATATAACAGGACCTGATTTTTTAGAACGTTCTATTATTACGGGAACCTCTACGGAAGTAGTGGTATATAATTTAGCCATATTTAGGTTGATGACAGCACCTTGACCAGGCAAAATTTTCTTACCCAAGATCTCTAAAACATTGTTTTTATCTATATGAGCCATATTTACGAATGTCTTTCTATATATCTAATAATGGATTTTGCGATATCTTTCCCTGTAGCAGCTTCTATCCCTTCCAAACCCGGAGACGAATTTACTTCTAATATAAGTGGTCCTCTAGAACTTTGCAACATATCTACTCCCGCAACTCCCAAGCCCATTGCTTTTGCAGCTTTTATGGCAGCAGCCTCTTCCTCATCGCTGAGTTCTATAAGGCTTGCGATTCCTCCCCTGTGAAGGTTAGATCTAAATTCTCCTTCTTTTCCCTGACGTTTCATGGCGCCTACAACTTGCCCATCTACCACGAAGGCTCTAATATCTGCGCCGCCTGCTTCTTTAATAAATTCCTGAACAATTACTCTTGCCTGTAAACCATTAAATGCTTCTATCACAGATTCTGCTGCATTTTGGGTTTCTGCTAAAACTACTCCCAAACCTTGGGTTCCTTCCAATAACTTTATAATTAAGGGAGCGCCTCCTACATGAGCGATCACTTCTCCCACATCTTTAGAGTAGTTGGTGAAAATTGTTTTTGGCAATCCCAATCTGGCTCGGGATAAAATTTGTAGACTTCTTAGCTTATCTCTGCTGCGCATTAAAGATTGACCCGTAGTAGTTGTGAAAACACCATTCATTTCAAACTGGCGAACTACTGCGGTGCCATAAAAAGTAATAGACGCACCAATCCTAGGAATCACAGCATCTGTTTCTCCTAAGATTTTTCCCTTATAAAAAATAGAAGGTTTCTTTTTCTCAATAATTAGATCACATTTAAGAGGATCTATGACCTCTACATGATGCCCTCTTTTTTTGGCAGCTTCAACAAGTCGCCTAGTAGAATAAAGACTGCTATTTCTTGACAGTATTTTTATGTTCATTTAATTTTCAAATTATAGGAGATATCTGTTAACTCTGGGTCAACAATAAATTTTTTAGTAAGGAATTTTCTGCCTATCAATACTGGGTAACGCATTTCCTGCCGAGCAGACAAAGAAAGTGAAATTTTATAAAGCTTATCAAAAATTTTAATGGTGGATTGTACTTGGAATCGCTTCTGAATGATGCCGTTACTGCTTTTTACAAAAACAATATCATAATCCTTAAAGATGATCTCTGTTCCATTATAAAGCGGATGTTCTTCATCTAAAAAAGTACAGTGCAGTGCATCATCTTGTTCCACAATATTGTTACAATGGATAGAGGAAGTGTATGCTCCTGTATCAATTTTTATTGCGATATTTTCCATTTTCAACATTGGAAAATCGGCTTTATCAAATTTCCCTATTAGTCTTTTCTCCATGGCTGCAAGTTACTAAATTGATTAATGTGATTTTTCAAGGTTCTCAATATCTATTTGTAAAAAAAAGAAGCTTCATGAAGTAAGGCGATTTGAATTTGAATCCCTCATTGAGGGTTTGATTCCCCGAGGTTCTTGATTATATTAAATACCCAGAAAAATTTAAAATTTACCGGAGCCTAAAGTTTAATGCTCCCGGGAATATGTAATATATTTGAAAAAATGGAAACAACTCCTCTAAAAATACAAATACAAACCCTCCCCGACAGTCCGGGGGTCTATCAATATTACGATAAGAATGGAAGGATCCTCTATGTAGGGAAAGCTAAGAACCTCAAAAAAAGGGTTTCCTCATACTTCAATAAATCTCATGATAGCCATAGGATAGATGTGATGGTAAAGAAGATCCATGATATTAAACATATTGTGGTGAACTCTGAAACCGATGCATTGTTGTTGGAGAACAATCTTATTAAGAAATATCAGCCTCGATTTAATGTGATGCTGAAAGACGGTAAGACCTATCCTTGGATCTGTATTAAAAATGAGCGATTTCCCCGAGTGTTTCCCACAAGAAGGTTAATAAAAGATGGCAGCGAATATTATGGCCCTTTCACGAGTTTTAAAACGGTAAATACCTTATTAGATCTTATTAAAGGCTTATACCAGTTAAGAACCTGTAATTATGACCTGGCAGAAGAAAAAATAAGAAACGGAAAATACAAGGTCTGTTTAGAATTTCATTTAGGGAACTGTAAAGGTCCTTGCGAAGGTCTGCAGGAAGAAAAGAAATACAACGAAAATATAGAAGCGATCCGGAATATCGTAAAAGGTAATTTTAAAGATTCATTACAGCTATTTCATATTCAAATGAAAGAGCATGCTGAAAAGATGGAATTTGAAGATGCCCAAAGGATCAAGGAAAAGATCCATATTTTAGAGAATTATCAGTCTAAATCTACCGTTGTAAATCCTAAGATCAATAACGTAGATGTGTTCTCTATTGTGAGTGATGAAGGATATGGGTATGTAAATTTCTTACAGATCTCCCATGGTTCTATCATTCGTTCTCATACCATAGAGATGAAGAAAAAACTGGATGAGACAGATAAAGAATTACTGGAACTTGGAATAATTGAAATAAGACAACGCTTCAGCTCTATGTCCAGAGAAATATATGTGCCTTTTAATGTAGATGTTGGGGAAGAGATAAAGATCACAGTCCCTAAATTAGGAGATAAAAAGAGCATTATAGACCTATCCAATAGAAATGCACGGTATTACAGGCAGGAACAATTCAAACAAATGAAAATTGTAGATCCAGACAGGCATGTAAACAGGATCATGGCACAGATGAAAGAGGATTTGCGCCTAAGTGTAGAGCCTAGACATATAGAATGTTTCGACAATTCCAATATTCAGGGAACCAATCCAGTGGCTGCCTGTGTGGTTTTTAAGAATGGAAAACCAAGCAAAAAAGATTATCGCAAATTCAATATAAAGACTGTAGAAGGCCCCGATGATTTTGCCTCTATGGAAGAAGTTGTATTCCGAAGATATAAACGCTTGCTTAATGAAGAAGAACCTTTGCCGCAGCTAATAATTGTTGATGGAGGAAAAGGGCAACTTTCTTCAGGAGTTAAAGCTCTTGAGGCATTAGGATTAAGAGGAAAAATAGCGATCATTGGGATAGCAAAGAGACTGGAAGAATTATATTATCCAGGAGATTCTATTCCGCTGTATCTAGATAAAAAGTCTGAAACTTTAAAGATCATTCAGCAATTACGAAATGAAGCGCATAGATTTGGAATTACTTTTCACAGAAATAAGCGAAGTAGTGAGGCTTTAAACACAGAGTTAGAATCTATAATCGGCATTGGAGATAAGACTGTTGTAGAATTATTGAAGCATTTTAGGTCGCTTAAAAGAGTAAAAGAAGCTACCTTAGAAGAATTAGCACCCGTAATTGGACTTTCCAAGGCGAGTATCATCTATAATAAATATCATCCCGAATAAATGAAAAATTTCCTATTACTTATCATTCTTTTACTTGCCTTTTCTGGATTTGGGCAGGAAAAGGAGGAGGTAAAAGTAGGATTGGTATTAAGTGGGGGAGGAGCCAAAGGCTTGGCACATATTGGAGCTTTAAAGGTAATTGAGGAGGCAGGAATTAAAATAGATTATATTGGAGGAAGCAGTATGGGTGCCATAGTTGGCGCATTGTATGCTTCAGGATATACAGCTAATCAACTAGATTCCATTTTTCATGAGATCAATTTCAATATCTTAATCCAAGATGATATTCCACGTAGTTCAAAAACTTTTTACGAAAAAGAAGATACCGAGAAATATGCATTGACCTTACCCTTCAATAATTTTAAGATTGGTTTTCCTTCGGGCTTATCAAAAGGGCAAAACATCTATAATCTAATATCTAAACTTACGCTTCATTTAGGAGATGTAAGGGATTTCAGCAAATTACCTATACCATTTTTTTGCATTGCGGCAGATATGGAAACCGGAGAGCAAGTGATATTGGAAAGTGGATCACTGGCAAAAGCAGTTTCAGCAAGTGGTGCAATTCCTTCTGTATTTAGTCCGGTGAATATTGATGGTAAAATTTTGACAGATGGAGGGGTAGTTAATAATTATCCGGTGGCAGAATTAAGAAAACGGGGCGCAGATATAATAATTGGTGTAGATGTGCAGGATAGTTTGGCAGATAGGGAAGAGTTAAAGAGTGTATTTGAAATCCTTACCCAAATAAACAATTTTAGAACTATCGCTCATATGGAGGAAAATAGAGCATTGACAGATGTTTATATCAAGCCAAATATAAAAGCTTTTAGTGTGCTCTCTTTTGAAAAAGGATCTGCGATTATAGATTCTGGAGAAGTAGCTGCAAGAAATAAATTGAAAGAATTAAAGCTGATAGGCGCTCAACACAAATTTGAAACAGTTTCTAGAATAAAAATTAAACCTTTAGATAGTATTAATATTAGTTCTCTTAGTATTAAAGGCAACAACAGTTATCCTCGAGCTTATATTTTGGGGAAACTGAATTTAAAATACGATTCCAAATATACGATAGCCGATTTGTACGATGGAATAAATAAGCTTTCTGCCACCGGTAACTTTAACACAATAAATTATAATATAGATACAAAAGCAGATTCCTATAACCTGAATCTGCAGTTGGAGGAAAGCCAGAACAAGACATTTTTAAGGCTCGCTTTACACTACGATAATCTTTATAAAAGTGGTGCTTTAATAAATTTAACTAGAAAGAGTTCTTTGGTTACAAATGATGTAACCTCACTGGATGTTATTTTAGGAGATAATTTTAGATATAATTTTCAATATTATATAGACAAAGGATATTATTGGAGTTTTGGTGTAAAGTCCAGATATAACAGCTTTAACAAAGGAGTTCCGTTCGATTTTGTTGATGCGAATGCCGATGTAGATGGTATTGGAATTAATAAGATCGAGGTAGATTATCAGGATTACACAAATCAACTTTACATAGAAACCCAGTTTCAACAAGTATTATCTTTTGGAGTGGGCCTCGAGCATAAATACCTCAAGGTTACTTCAGAGACTTTAGGAGATTTTTCTATGACCGGTAATCCAAATGGGACTTTTGAAAAAAGCAATTATTACAGCAGCTTTGGCTATTTAAAACTGGACAGTTTTGATAATAAATATTTTCCTACCAAAGGGGTTTACTTTAAAGGTGACTTTCACCTTTATCTATTCTCTTCGGATTATAATAATGACTTTAATGAATTCTCCATAGCCAAAGGAGCAGTGGGTTATGTTTTTAGTCCTTTTAATAAATTTACAACCAAAATATCTTCAGAAGCAGGATTCAGAATAGGACAAGCAGGGCCAAATTCTTTAGATTTCTTTCTTGGAGGCTACGGAAACGATTTTATAAATAATTTTATTCCCTTTTATGGTTATGATTTTATAAGTATTTCTGGAGATAGCTATATAAAAGGGACGCTGGAATTGGACTATGAGATTTTCAGAAAAAATCATATTAGCCTAAGTGCCAATTTTGCGAATGTAGAGAACGACTTATATTCTTCTGGGAACTGGCTTTCTACACCAGAATATACGGGCTATGCAATAGGCTACGGTTTAGAAACTTTTTTAGGACCCATGGAAGTGAAATATTCTTACTCTCCTGAGATCAAACAAAATGAATGGTTTATTAGCTTCGGTTTTTGGTTTTAAATGCATTGGCATTGCAAGCAAAAAAAAGTATTTTTGTGCAAATGAATTTTATCACTTCCATATCACTTACTTTCCTATTCCTCCTTCAGGGATTTGGACTTACGTTGGATTTGTGTTGTGAATTGCCGAAAATCTCCAATCTTTTAGCACACTATGAAGAACATAATGAGGCTTTTGGAGACTCTTTTTTGGAATTCTTAGAAGAAGATTATTTTAGTTTTGATGGTTCACAAAGTCATCACGAAAATTCAGATCATGAAGACTTACCATTCCAAGGGAGTCATCATTGTTGTGCCCATTCTCTGGTTTTTTATTCTTTAGATACAGAATATGTGATATCTCCTGAAATTGTAGAGTTAAAACCGCAATATTCATTTTATAATTCTGAGCTCTATTCAGAATTTTTAGACTCCCCTTTTCAGCCCCCAAAAGTATAATTCAGCAAGGGTTTTAGTAATACTATTTTTAAGCAGTCAATTTTTTGGTGTTTAATTTAGTAGTCTTATTAAACCTGATTCTTTAATTATTTTTTTCAATTAATATTCAGCTTAATTATGCTTAAAAGTATTATAAAATTTTCCATCACCAATAAACTGGTGATTGGCTTACTCACTTTTGGATTGATGCTCTGGGGTGTTTATTCCTTAAATCAGTTGCCGGTAGATGCCGTGCCAGATATCACCAATAATCAAGTACAGGTAATTACCACCTCTCCAAATTTAGCTGCCGTAGAAGTAGAAAGACTCATTACCTTTCCTGTAGAAATTACTATGGCAACAATTCCTGAAATTGAGGAAATACGTTCCTTTTCAAGATTTGGACTATCTGTGGTTACCATAGTTTTTAAAGAAAAAACAGACATCTATTGGGCCAGACAACAAGTGAATGAACGCCTGACTGAAGCCCAAGCTAAGATTCCGCCGTCTGCAGGAAAACCCGGTATCGCTCCGTTGTCTACAGGACTTGGAGAAATATATCAATACGTAATCACTACTAAAGAAGGTTATGAAGATGAGTATGACGATAGAGAACTGAGAACAATTCAAGATTGGATTATCCGGCGCCAATTACTGGGCACCCCGGGAGTTGCAGATGTTAGCAGTTTTGGAGGCCATCTCAAGCAGTATGAAATTGCAATTGCACCAGAACGTTTAAATGCCATGGATGTTTCTATAGGCGAGATCTTTAAGGCTTTAGAATCTAATAATGAAAACACTGGAGGAGCTTATATTGAAAAAGGCAATAACGCATTGTTCATTAGAAGTGAAGGTTTGGTTAGCTCTTTGGAAGATATTGGAAATATTGTAGTAAAAAACAATTCCAGTGGAAGTCCAATTTTAATTAAGGATGTAGCTAAAGTCCAAATTGGAAGTGCGGTAAGATATGGTGCCACTACCCGAAATGGGGAAGGGGAAGTGGTAAGCGCCATTGTAATGATGCTTAAAGGAGCAAATTCTGCTGAGGTTATAAAAAGTGTTAAGCTTAAAATGGAGGAGATAAGGAAAACGCTTCCAGAAGGAGTAGTAATAGAGCCATTTTTAGATCGAACAAAATTAGTAGATAAGGCAATCGGTACGGTAACCACAAACCTGGTAGAGGGAGCTCTAATTGTTATTTTCGTTTTACTGCTTTTGCTGGGAAATCTAAGAGCAGGACTTGTTACTGCCTCTGTTATCCCGCTAGCTTTGCTTTTTGCCTTTGGAATGATGCATGTCTTTGGTGTTTCAGCAAATCTTATGAGTTTGGGAGCAATCGATTTTGGATTGATCGTAGATGGAGCTGTGATTATTGTAGAAGCAACACTCTTTCATTTAGGAGCCCTAAAAATTACCAGAAAGCTTACTCAGCAGGAAATGGATGAGGAAGTGTTTCAATCGGCTAGTAAGATCAGGAACTCCGCCGCATTTGGTGAAATAATTATCCTTATTGTTTACCTACCTATTTTGGCTTTAGTAGGAACTGAAGGAAAGATGTTTGGTCCTATGGCACAAACTGTGAGTTTTGCCATTTTAGGGGCGTTCATTTTATCATTGACCTATGTGCCCATGATGTCTGCTTTGGTTTTAAGCAAGAATGTTAAGCACAAACCAAATATTTCAGACAAGATCATGGCTTTTTTCAATAGGATTTATTCTCCTCTGATAAAGCGGGCAATGAATTTTAGAATAGGGGTTTTATTAATCACTTTAGGATTGCTCATAGTTTCCTTGTTTGTTTTTCTGAATATGGGAGGCGAATTTATTCCAACCTTAGAAGAAGGGGATTTTGCAGTAGAAACTCGTGTAATTACAGGAAGTTCATTAAATAATACTATTGCAGCAACCACTAAGGCTGAAAAGATCTTATTAGACAACTTTCCTGAAGTAGAGCAAGTGGTTTCCAAAATTGGATCTGGGGAAATCCCTACAGACCCAATGCCTATTGAAGCTGCCGATCTTATGATAATCTTAAAAGACAAAAGCGATTGGACCTCGGCTTCTTCCAGAGAGGAACTTGCAGATAAAATGAACGAAGCTTTGGAAGTGATTCCTGGGGTGACCTTTGGTTTTCAACAACCAATTCAAATGAGGTTTAATGAACTGATGACAGGAGTCCGGCAGGATGTTGCTATCAAGATCTATGGGGAAGATTTAGATGAATTATCAGATTACGCCCGCCAAGTTGGAAATATAGCCGAAAATGTTGATGGGGCTACCGATATTTATATTGAAGAAGTTACCGGAGTAGCACAAATAGCGATTAAATTTAAAAGAGATCAGATAGCTAAATATGGATTAAATATCAGGGATATAAATCAAAGTATTCAAACAGCTTTTGCCGGAGCTTCCGCCGGATTGGTTTATGAAGGTGATAGAAGATTTGATATGGTTGTGAGACTGGACAAACAAAATAGGAGCAATCTTGAAAGCGTTCAGAATTTATACTTAACTGCTCCCGATGGGAGGGAAATACCCTTGAACCAAGTGGCAGAGGTAAATATAGAAGATGGCCCTTACCAGATTCAGCGAGACGATACCCAGAGAAGGATTGTAGTAGCTTTTAATGTTCGTAATAGAGATGTAGAAAGTGTAGTAGAAGAAATAGGTGCAAAGATAGAAGAGCAAATAAGTTTTGCTCCAGGTTATACCGTTGGGTACGGGGGACAATTTGAAAACCTTCAGGAGGCAACAAAAAGACTGAGTTATGCTGTGCCATTAGCTTTATTGCTCATATTTATTTTATTGTATTTCACTTTTGGATCTATAAAACAAGGGATATTAATTTTTACAGCTATCCCATTATCTGCGATTGGCGGTGTATTTGCGCTCTATGCTCGAGACATGCCTTTTAGTATCTCTGCAGGTGTTGGTTTTATTGCACTTTTTGGAGTTGCGGTGCTAAATGGAATTGTACTTATAGCTGAATTTAACCGACTTAAAAAAGAGGGAATGACAGATGTTTTCCAAAGAGTGTATCAAGGTACAGCCACCAGATTACGACCTGTAATTATGACTGCTTCTGTAGCATCTTTTGGATTTCTTCCAATGGCACTCTCGGGTTCCGCAGGGGCAGAAGTACAGCGACCATTGGCAACGGTAGTAATTGGAGGTTTAATTTCGGCTACTTTGCTTACTTTAATAGTGCTTCCTGTATTGTATTATTATTTTGAAAAAGGATGGAGAAAAACTCCTAAAGCAGCGATCTTAATAGTGATTTTTGGATTAGGCTTCGGAAATGTTGGCTTTGCTCAAGAAAAAGATCCCCTAAAAACATATTCAACTTTAGAGGAATTAATAACTACAGCGATTCAAAATAATCCAGAAATAGAGGCAGCTAAATTTAAAACAAAACAAGTGGAAGCCTTAGGAGGCAATTCATGGAATCTTCCTAAAACCGAATTCAATGGAGAATATGGCCAGAATAACAGTATCTATGATGATGATCTTCGGTTAACCGTAAGTCAGCGTTTTGAGTTTCCTTCAGTTTATATAAATAGATCTAAACTGAATAATGCTGAAGTAAAAAGTAGTGAGATTTTGGAAGCTCAGTCCAAAAATGAATTAATTGCACTTGTTAAGGCAGCGTATTATAACCTTTTAGTTGAAAAAGGAAGACGAGAGATCTTTCTTAAACAAGATAGTATTTATTCTGATTTTAATAGAGCCGCAGAGATAAGGTATAAAACAGGAGAGAGTAATATACTGGAACGTGCCACTGCGAGTTCCAGAGTTGCTGAAATCGAAGTACAACAAGAAGAAAATCGAGTTGCAATTAGAAGATATCAAAGAGAATTACAGACGTTGCTGAATTCAGACGAACTGATAGATGTTCCTTTAATAGCAATTCAATTTTTGGGAGAGCTAGAAAAAGCTATGCCTCAAAAAGATTCCATGAACAATCCAAGGCTTGCTTATTTTGCACAACAAATAGAAGTCTCTCAATTAGAAAGGAAAGTGGAACGTGCGAAACTTTTACCAGATCTAAGCATTGGGTATTATAATCAATCTTTTAATGGCCTTGGACAAAATCTAGCGGGAGAAAGTGTTATGTATAATTCTTCTGATAGATTTTCTGGAGTACTATTTGGGATTTCACTTCCTATCTGGGCAAAACCACAACTTTCTAAAATTAAAGCAGAAAGATTTAAAACTAAGGAAAGGGAAGCAACCTATCAAGCTGTAAATAATAGGATAGCTACACAATATGTGCTCCTTCAGGAAAGATTAGCCCAGCTTCAGACGAACCTTGAATCTTATAATGAATATGCGCTTCCCCAGGCCAAATTGATCTTTAAGCAGGCTCAAAGAGGCTTTAAAGAAGGAGAAATAGGATATGTAGAATATATTCAGAGTTTGGATAGAGCTGCAAAAATAGAGTTGGATTATTTAGAGATCATCAATCAATTCTACCATACCAAAACAGATTTAGAATTCATTACAGGAAATCAAAACTAAAAGCATAGAAATGAAAAATATAGTATCAAAAATAGCCTTAGCAATTCTTTTCATCTCTATGCTGAGTTGTGGGGAATCTACTTCAGAAGAAAAAATAGAGGAAAAATCCGAAAAATATTCAGAAGAGAATGAAAACCAAATTGAACTTACAAACGAGCAGCTTAAGAACACCAATATTCAGATAGGCAATGCTGAGATGCGATCTCTAGGGAGTGAGATTAGTGTGAATGGAATTATTGATGTTCCGCCACAAGGAAATATCTCTATTAATATCCCTTATGGCGGATTTCTAAAATACACAGAAATGTTGCCTGGAACGAAAGTGAAAAAAGGACAATTGTTAGCGGTTATAGAAAATCCGATGTTTATAGATATTCAGCAAAATTATTTGGAAACATTAGCAAAAGGAGAATACCTGAAAACAGATTTTGAGCGACAAGAAATCTTATATAATGAGGAGGTTTCTTCAGCAAAAGTGTATCAGCAAGCTAAGAGTATGTATAACACCAATAGAGCTCAAATTAATGCAATGGAAGAAAAATTGCGATTGATAGGAGTAAATTTAAAAAGTTTGAAAGCAGGTAAAGTTAGTTCTGCAGTGAATATTTATTCTCCCGTTACTGGGCAGGTACGGGAGGTTTTTAGCAATATCGGGAAATTTGTTGGCCCAGAAGATATTATCATGGACGTTACAGATGCTAAGGATCTACACGTAGAACTTACCGTTTACGAAAGTGATATAACAAAAGTACAAACAGGTCAAAAAATAAGATTTAGCCTAGCTAATAAACCTGAAAGCTGGAAAGAAGCTGAGGTATTTCTAATTGGAAGTGGCGTTCGGGACGACAGAAGTATTACAGTGCACGGTCATTTATTAGAGGAGTATGAAGATTTATGGCCTGGAATGTTCGTAAATGCGAGGATTGAGACGGGAACTTCAGATAGTTATACACTGCCACAGGATGCTGTGGTGAGATTTAACTCTAAAAACTATATTTTTATTAGCAAGGAATCCAATAAGGAGAATGGTGTTGAAAAGCATAACTTTGAGATGGTAGAGGTAATAACAGGCTCCTCTGAAGCGGGAATAATACAAATAGACCTGGTGGAAGAAGGATTTGATATTAAGAGCGCCTCTATAGTAATAAAAGATGCAAATACCTTGTTAGCGACCGCTAAGAACAGTGATGATGGCGGTGGACATGGGCATTAATACCTTCATAGAGGTTTTAATTCCCGAGAGGCCTGCCCGAAACATTCAGGCGGGCCTGCTTTGAATTTTTAATAACAGTACCTCTTGGATAATTATAGGGATATATCTCCGGGGATGCCACCGAGGTTCTCGATTAGATAAGCTAAAATGATAAAAAACATCGATAATTTTTTGGAGCAAAAGAAAATAAGGCCCACGGCCATGCGTATCCTTATTTTTAAATTCTTAGAAAGTCAAAATGTGGCTACAAGCCTTACAGATATTGAAAATGCTTTTGATAAGTCTGAACGCACCACTTTATACAGAACCCTTAAAACTTTTGAAGAGCACGGGATTGTACATACTATAGATGATGGATCGGGAATTAATAAATTTGCACTTTGTGAAGAGAACTGTAATTGCGAGGTAGACACAGATCTTCATTTGCATTTTCATTGCAACAATTGCGGAGAAACGGTTTGCTTAACCAATCATAAGATCCCACATATTAATTTACCTGAAGGCTATTTGGCCGAAGATGTTAATTTGGTAGTAAAAGGCATTTGCGAGAAGTGTAACAGGCTTTAATGCACTACAATTGCAGTCTAATGAGCTGTATTTTTGTAGAGAATAAATTCAGCCTACATGTCAAATGAAAAGATTGTTTTAGAAGATGCAACCCAAGATTGTTGCGGATCGTGTGAATCCCCCTCTGAAAGATCAAAATTCAAACTTTATTTTCCAGCCTTGTTCAGCTTTCTAATGCTGGTAGTTGGATTAATTATAGATAATTTTTTAAACACCAGCTTTTTTGATGGCTGGCTTAGAATTAGTTGGTACTTTTTAGCCTACCTCCCTGTAGGATATCCAGTGTTGATGCTTGGGATTAAAAATATTCTAAAGGGCAGTTTTTTTACTGAATTCTTCCTGATGTCTATTGCAACCATTGGAGCATTTGCCATTGGCGAATATCCGGAAGGGGTTGCTGTTATGTTATTCTATGCGATTGGTGAGTTGTTCCAAGGCTCGGCAGTTAAAAACGCAAAATCTAATATTCAAGCCCTGTTGGATGTTAGACCAAATATAGCTTCAGTTTGGAGAGACGATCATTATATACAAGTACATCCAGAAAAAGTAAAGGTTGGAGAGAAAATTCAGATTAAATCTGGAGAGAAAATTCCGTTGGACGGAAAGTTGTTGTCAGAAAAAGCTGAATTAAATTCCGCAGCACTTACCGGGGAAAGTAAACCAATAATTGTTAGAAAAGGAGAAACCGTTTTAAGTGGTTCTATCAATTTAAATGGAGTGATTGAGGCTGAAACCACAAAAATATTTAATGAAAGTGCGGTTGCGAGAATTATAGAATTAGTGCAAAATGCTAGTTCCAGAAAGGCCAAAACAGAGCTGTTTATCAGGAAGTTCGCCAAAGTTTACACTCCTATTGTAGTGATATGTGCAATCTTACTCACAGTTCTGCCTTATTTTATAGTAGAGAATTATGCTTTTTCAGACTGGCTTTATAGAGCCCTTATATTTCTTGTAGTTTCTTGTCCTTGCGCTTTAGTGATCTCTGTGCCTCTCGGATATTTTGGCGGATTGGGAGCAGCTTCAAAAAAAGGGATTTTATTTAAAGGCGCTTCTTACTTAGACACGATCACTAAGATCAATACCCTGGTGATGGATAAAACCGGAACGGTTACCAAAGGGGTTTTTACCGTACAAGAGATCGAAACTAATGGAATAGAGAAAGAAGAATTTCTAAATTACTTGGTTGCTTTAGAAAAGAAATCAACTCATCCTATTGCTCGTGCTATAGTAGAAGGAACTGCTAGCACTCAAAATTTTTCTGTTGGAGAGGTTAAAGAGATTTCTGGGAAGGGATTGGCTGGAAAGGTAAATAGTAAAAACGTGCTTGTTGGAAATGCCAGTTTGTTAAAACAATATAAGGTTGATTTTCCAGACTCCATTCTAAATATTGTAGACACTGTTGTTATAGTGGCTATAGATGGAAAATATGCGGGTTATGTAACCGTCGCAGATGAATTAAAGGAAGACGCGAAAGAGAGCATTTTACAACTGAGGAAATATGGGATTAATAAGATCGTGATGTTGTCTGGGGATAAGGATTCTATAACCCAAAAAGTGGCAAATGATCTTGGAATTACTGAAGCAAAGGGAGCTTTGTTACCAGAAGATAAGTTAAAAGAAGTTGAAGAACTTAAGAAACAGCTAGGCCGGAAAGTGGCCTTTGTTGGAGACGGAATTAATGATGCTCCGGTTCTAGCTGTAAGTGATGTTGGAATTGCTATGGGTGGTTTAGGTAGCGATGTTGCTATTGAAACTGCAGATGTAGTGATACAAACAGATCAGCTTTCTAAAATTCTAACTGGAATTAAAATCGGGAAATCCACCAGAAATGTGGTGTGGCAAAATATTGGGCTAGCTTTTGGAGTAAAAGCTATAGTCCTAACTTTAGGTGCAATAGGAATGGCAACTATGTGGGAAGCAGTTTTTGCAGATGTTGGGGTAGCGTTTTTAGCTATTTTAAATGCGATAAGACTTCAGAAAATAAAATGGGATTAATTGCTGTTTTTAGTTATCTGTACAAAAATTTCAGCAGAATAAAAGGAGTATAAGCTAGTTGCACTCTTCCTACTTTTAAGGCTTCTTTAGTATAATTTTGATAAAAAATAGCGATATTTGTTAGACTTGATAGTAAACTTCATATAAGTAAGTAATAAACTTTATTTGCTGAAGTTTTTAACCTAAAAATGAGATCTCATGCCATTTTATCATAAGCTAGGGAAAATTCCACATAAACGCCATACGGTTTTCAAAAAGCCAGATGGAAGCTTGTATTCAGAACAGCTTTTCGGAACTATTGGTTTCGATGGGATGTCTTCTAATCTATATCACGAGCATAGACCTACGCAGGTTAAGGAAATTAAAGGGAGCTATAGTGTTAAGCCAAAAATAGCCACCGAAAATAATATAAAATCTTATAGATTTAGAGGCTTTCAAGTTATTCCACATCCAGATTATCTGGAAAGTAGAAAAGTGATGCTTACCAATAGTGATGTAGATATTATACTGGCATCTCCACAGCAATCTACGGACGACTATTTTTATAAGAATACCGATGCAGATGAGCTTCTTTTTATTCATAAAGGAAGCGGGAAATTAAGAACCCATCTAGGGAACTTGGATTTTAAATACGGGGATTATTTATTAATCCCAAGAGGAGTAATCTATAAATTAGATTTTGATGACGAAAACAATCGTCTTTTTATTGTAGAATCAAGAAGACCTATTTATACTCCTAAAAGATATAGAAACTACTTCGGGCAATTACTGGAACATTCTCCATTTTGTGAACGTGATCTAAGACAGCCATATGAATTGGAAACGAATGACGAAAAAGGAGATTTTCTGATCAAGGTTAAAAAGCAGGGCGAGATCTTCGATATGATCTATGCTAGCCATCCTTTTGATGTAGTTGGTTACGACGGATATAATTACCCGTACGCTTTTTCAATACATGATTTTGAACCGATAACAGGAAGAATACATCAGCCACCACCAGTACATCAAACTTTCGAGACTGATGCTTTTGTGGTTTGTAGTTTTTGCCCAAGAAAATATGATTATCATCCAGAAAGTATTCCGGCGCCATATAACCATAGTAATATAGATAGCGATGAGGTATTGTATTATGTAGATGGAGATTTTATGAGCAGGAATGATATTGAAGCTGGGCATATTTCGTTACATCCAGCGGGAATACCACATGGGCCGCACCCAGGAGCAGTAGAACGCAGTATTGGCCAGACTGAAACTGAGGAATTGGCAGTAATGGTAGATACATTTAAACCATTAATGGTTACAGAGGAGGCTATGAAAATTGCCGATGACACGTATCATAAATCATGGTTAGATCATTAATTAATGGATAAAAAGGAAAATATTTCAGTTCAGGCTAGAGCGATGTGGTAAATTAGATACATCAGTTTGCGGGAAAGAGATTGAATGAATTCAAAAATTAAAATAATGAGCAAAAAGATAGAATCAGTAAATTACGGATTAGAGAAAATATTTGAAGGAGCGCAAGATTTCTTGCCACTCTTAGGAACAGACTATGTAGAGTTGTATGTTGGGAATGCTAAACAAGCAGCGCATTTTTACAAAACAGCATTTGGTTTTCAATCACTAGCTTATAAAGGACTAGAGACTGGAAGTAGAGATACCGTTTCTTATGTGTTAAAACAAGATAAGATTAGACTAGTTCTTACTTCGCCATTAAATTCTAAACAAGAGATTAATAAACATGTTGTAAAGCATGGTGACGGAGTTAAAGTAGTAGCTCTTTGGGTAGAAGATGCGAGATCTGCTTACGAAGAAACTACTAAGCGTGGCGCTAAATCTTTTTTAGAGCCAACGGTAGAAAAAGATGAGAATGGAGAGATTGTAAAAGCTGGAATTTATACTTACGGGGAAACCGTACATATGTTTATAGAGCGTAAAAACTTTAATGGAACATTCTTACCAGGTTATGTGAAGTGGGAGTCAGATTATAATCCAGAGCCTGTCGGGTTAAAATATATTGACCACATGGTTGGAAATGTAGGCTGGAATGAAATGAACATTTGGGTAAAATGGTACGAAGATGTTATGGGCTTTGTTAATTTCCTTTCTTTTGATGACAAACAAATTCATACCGAGTATTCAGCTTTAATGAGCAAGGTGATGAGTAATGGAAACGGAAGAATTAAGTTTCCTATTAACGAACCTGCTGAAGGGAAGAAAAAATCTCAAATTGAAGAGTATTTGGATTTCTATGAAGGACCGGGAGTTCAGCATATTGCGATGGCTACAGATGATATCATCAAAGCAGTTACAGATCTAAGATCTAGAGGAATAGAATTTTTATCTACACCTCCAGATGAATATTACAACGCAATCCCTGGAAGGTTGGAAGAATTTAGTCATGAGCTCCATGAAGATCTTAAAAGATTAAAGGGTTTAGGGATTATGGTAGATGCAGATGAAGAAGGCTACCTTTTACAAATTTTTACCAAGCCATTACAAGACAGACCAACGATGTTTTTTGAGATCATTCAGCGAATGGGAGCAAAAGGTTTTGGTGCAGGGAACTTTAAAGCCTTGTTTGAGTCGATTGAGAGAGAGCAGGAATTACGAGGAACATTGTAGAAATATTTAATTATTTGTAGACTTAGTTGTATAAGAACCAAATAATTGCCGACTTGATAAATTTTGAGTTAAAGTTTATTTTGAGCTTGTAAAACAGAGTAAATCTCCAGACTTTTGCACCGCAATTCTGGAGTGGTTACCAAAATTGAATTAAATTTTTCATAATTTAAGTTTTAGTTGGTTAATAAGATAAAAATCCCATCATTAATTTGATGGGGTTTTTTAGTTTTATACATTTGGAATGGAAATTGTAATTCTTTCTTATCAATAAAACTTTAAAAAGTTCATTAGGTGTAAATTAAAGCTCCATTACATGAAAAATAGATTTACAATTCTCTGTCTCCTCCTATTATTGTTGCCATTTAGTTCGTTTTCTCAGAAAGCTTTTCAAGATGGGGAATGGTTTAAATTCAGAATTCATTACGGTCCTTTTAATGCCAGCTATGCTACCATTGGCGTAAATGAAACCAGTCTTAATAATAAAAAAGTATATCATATAGTAGGTAAGGGAAAATCTACTGGTTTGCTGCATTTGTTTTTTAAAGTAGATGATAATTATGAGTCTTATGTAGATAAAAGAACAGGATTACCATATAGATTCATTCGGAAAATAGATGAAGGAGGGCATACTAAAGACCTGCAAATTGAGTTTGATCAAGACAATAATAAGGCTGAAGTGTTTGATAAGAAACACAACGAAAAGAAAACCTATACTACAGAGAAGAATGTTCATGACATGTTATCTGCATTTTATTTTGTTCGAAATGATATCAATCCAAGTAACCTGAATGTAGGGGATGAGCTCCATTTAAATATGTTTTTTGATAAAGAAAACCATGATTTTAAATTAAAGTTCCTCGGAAAGGAAGTTTTGAGTACAAAATTTGGTAAAATTGCCACTTTAAAATTTAGGCCATATGTAATGGCGGGCAGAGTTTTTAAAGAGCAAGAAAGCCTTACTTTTTGGATAAGTGATGATAAAAATAAGATTCCAGTAAAAATCCAAGCAGATCTGGCGGTTGGATCACTTGCAGCAGATCTGGAAGAATTCAAAGGTTTGAAACATCAGTTAAAAATTATAATGAATTAAAAGAATGAATGAAATTAAACCCGAAATTGCTGAAAGAATTTTATTACTTGAAGAAAAATTCAAGAATTCTGGTCAGGATATGGGTTCTTATCTAGATGGGCTTTTGTATGATAAATACCTTACCTATTGGGATTATATTAGTTTAGATACCTTGTTAAGTTTACAAAATCCAAAAACTCATTTCCCGGATGAGGAAATATTTGTCACCTATCATCAAATCACAGAGCTTTATTTTAAGCTGATTTTACATGAGCAAAAGCAAATAATTGCTTCAGAGAATTTAACGGCCGCTTTTTTTACAGAAAAATTGATCCGGCTAAATAGATATGTAAGAATTTTGATCAATTCTTTTGATGTGATGATCAAAGGGATGGAAAGAGAGCAGTTTTTAAAGTTTAGAATGGCTTTATTGCCAGCTAGCGGATTTCAATCGGCACAATTTCGAATGATCGAAATTAATGCAACCCCACTACAGCATTTAATTCCTTTTAAGGAGCGTCATAATTTTTCTTCAGAAAATAATATAGAGGAGCTTTATGAGAATATTTATTGGAAAAGGGGCGGAATAGATCTTTCTACGGGTGAAAAAACACTCACTCTTAAACAATTTGAACTTCGTTATACTCCAAGGTTCTTGAGAATTGCAAATCAGGTAAAAGAAAAAACACTGTATCATAAATACCTGCAGCTTCCAGAGGAAGAAAAAAACAATCCAATATTAATTGAAGGTCTACGTAATTTTGATACTAATATTAATATTAATTGGTTGTTAATGCACATGGGAGCGGCACATAGATACCTTAACAAGGATAATAAAACCATTTCTGCCACGGGTGGAACAAATTGGAAGGAATTTTTACCTCCAAGTTTTCAGAAAAACAGTTTTTTCCCAAACTTATGGAGCGAGAAGGAATTTGATAACTGGGGAAAAGAATGGGTAACACATATGTTTAATTCACAAAAACAAGATTGAAGTTGAAGAATTTAAAATATTTACTTTTAATAGTTGTAGCATTTACTGCGTGCAAGAAGGAAGATAATAGTAAAAAGGAAACAAGCAAAGTTAAGGTTGAAGAAGTAGTTCCTGTAATAGAGGAATATGGTTTTGTGCTTAATGATTATGATGTTATTAGAGATACTATACGTTCTGGGGACAGTTTTGGAGAACTTTTAGATAACCAAGGTGTTAGTAGGTCCAAGGTCTATGAAATCACAGAGCAGGTAAGCAACAAAACCTTCAATCCTAAAAGATTAGTGGTTGGTAAGCCTTATGTTATTCTAAAAGCTAAGGATTCTATTGGTACTCCAGAGTACTTTATTTATGAGAACGATAAGATTGATTATACCGTTGTAAATATCGGAGAAAATATTGCAGCGTTTAAATCTCAGAAGCCAGTTACTATAAAAAGGAAAACCGTTTCTGGGGTTATTGTTAGTAGTCTTTCTGAAGCGATCTCCAATCAAGGCCTAAGCGTTCTTTTATCACATGAATTAAGTAGCATCTACCAATGGAGTATCGATTTCTGGAAGCTGCAAAAAGGAGATCAATTCAAGATGGTTTATAATGAGCGTTTCATTAATGATAGCATTTATGCCGGAATAGAAAGTATTGAAGGAGCCGTATTTGTACATCAGGAAAAGCCTTATTATGCATTTAGTTATGTGGCAGATCCTGAAAAGGGGGACTCAGATTTTTATGATGAAGAAGCTAGACCTTTACAGAGTTTCTTTTTAAAAGCACCATTAAATTTTAGTAGAATTTCCTCTAGATTTTCAGGGAATAGATATCACCCGGTTCAGAAAAGATGGAAAGCCCATAAGGGGTCAGATTATGCGGCGCCACACGGTACGCCGATCTGGTCTACAGCCAATGGAACCGTTATCGCTTCTAGTTATACCGGAGGAAATGGTAACTACGTTAAAGTAAAACATAATGATACGTATACCACGCAATATCTTCATATGTCCAAACGAAATGTGAGGGTTGGGCAAAGAGTAAAACAAGGAGATGTTATTGGGTATGTTGGAAGTACAGGGCTTGCAACTGGACCTCATGTATGTTATAGATTTTGGTTGCGAGGAAAACAAGTAGATCCTTTTCGCCAAAACTTACCGGCAGCAGAGCCTATCGCAGATAATTTAAAAGAAGATTATTTTGCTTCTATAAAATTGACAAAAACAAAATTAGATAAAATTCCATTCAAAGAAATTTAATAATGCTGAATATAGATCCTACCACCACACTTGCTTGGACAAAATTGCAGGAACATTTTGAAAAGATAAAAGAGGTGGAAATGAGCCAGCTTTTTTCTGAAGAGACTGAAAGATTTAATGATTTTAGTATTCATTGGGAGGATTTTTTAGTCGACTTCAGTAAGAATAGAATAACAAAAGAAACACAACAACTTTTGCTGGATCTTGCAGAAGAATGTGGCTTGGAAGAAGCGATCAAGTCTTATTTTGGAGGGGAAAGCATCAATAGAACCGAAAACAGACCAGTATTACATACTGCTTTGAGAGCGAAGAATTCAGATAGCGTACTTGTTGATGGTGAGAATATAATTCCTGAAATTTTTGAGGTAAAAGCTAAGATGCAAGCATTTTCTGATGCTATTATTTCTGGGAGCACAAAAGGATATTCTGGATTAGCATTTACAGATGTAGTTAATATTGGAATTGGAGGTTCAGATCTTGGACCAGCAATGGTTACTGAAGCTCTAAAATTTTATAAAAATCATCTTAATGTACATTATATTTCCAATGTAGATGGAGACCATGTTCATGAAACTTTAAAGCCTTTAAACCCAGAAACTACTTTATTTGTAATTGCGTCTAAAACTTTTACAACTCAGGAAACATTAAGCAACGCGATCACCTCTAGAAAGTGGTTTTTAGAGACCGCTTCACAGGAAGATGTTCAAAAACATTTTGTTGCAGTTTCCTCGAATGTTCAAAAGGTGGAAGATTTCGGAATTTCGAAAGATAATATATTTCCAATGTGGGAATGGGTTGGAGGGAGATTCTCGTTATGGAGCGCTGTAGGCTTATCTGTAAGTCTTGCAGTAGGATTTCAGAAATTCAATGAGCTTCTGGAAGGTGCAAATAAAATGGATTTGCATTTTAAGACTGAGCCTTTTATTAAGAATATTCCTGTGCAATTGGCTTTATTGAGTGTTTGGTATAATAATTTCTTTAAAGCTGAAAGCGAAGCGGTTATTCCGTATTCTCAATATCTTCAAAAATTGCCAAGTTATCTTCAGCAGGCAATAATGGAAAGCAACGGGAAGAGTATAGATAGAAATGGAAATCCTGTATCCTACGAAACAGGTAATATTATTTGGGGAGAACCGGGCACTAATTCCCAACATGCTTTTTTTCAGTTAATACATCAAGGAACTAAGTTGATCCCTGCAGATTTCATTGGTTTTAAAAAATCTTTATTTGAGGATAAAGATCATCATGATAAATTGATGGCCAATTATTTTGCTCAAACAGAGGCCCTCTTAAAGGGTAAATCTGAAGACGCAGTAAAAAAAGAATTAACCACTCAGGGGCTGAAGTCAGAGGAGATTGAGAAATTAATTCCATTCAAAGTCTTTGAAGGGAATAAACCCACCACCTCACTTTTAATTGATGAATTAACTCCTGAGAGTTTAGGGAAATTGATTGCGATGTATGAACATAAAATATTTGTTCAGGGAGTAATCTGGAATATATTTAGTTACGATCAATGGGGAGTGGAGTTAGGGAAACAATTAGCTTCTAAAATTCTTACCGAAATTGAGACCTCTAAGGTCTCTAGTCATGATGATTCTACGAAAGAACTGTTAAATTTTTATTTAAAGCAATAGGTTCCTTATTGTTAATAAATTCTTAATAGATTTAAGCGCTTCAGTGAGAATCGTTTGTGTGAAAATGTTATGTTTGCTGTGGTTAAATGTTAAATTCTGAAATCTTAACATTAAGTTAAAGTTAGATTTTAAGAAATTGACTTCTTTTGCCGCGAATTATAAACTAAACACACAAACAATTAAAGCATGAGGAAATTATTAGCCCTAGCATTGTTTTTAACAACTGCTACAATTTTTGCTCAAGGAACCCTTACCGGTACGGTAATGGATTCTGACATGAACGCACCGTTGCCAGGAGCAACTGTGATGGTAGTGGGGACAAACAATGGAACGACTACGGATTTTGATGGTAAATTTTCGCTAAATGTTCAAACTTCTTCAGGAACAGTAGATATCAGTTTTATTGGTTTCGAGAAGAAGTCTATGCAATTTACTGTTGCTAATGGAACAACAAAAGATTTAGGAACTATTGTATTAAATGCAGATGAAAATGCATTGGATGAAATCATAGTTACAAGTTTCTCTCTTGCGATAGATCGTAAGACACCAGTTGCGGTTTCAACAATTAGCGCTCAAAAAATTGAGACTAAACTGGGAAATCAGGAATTTCCTGAGATCCTTAAATCTACTCCTGGAGTTTATGCAACTAAAGCTGGAGGTGGATTTGGAGATGCTGAGTTGAGGTTAAGAGGATTTAACTCTGAGAATATTGCTGTAATGATTAACGGTGTTCCTGTAAACGACATGGAAAATGGTCGAGTTTATTGGAGTAACTGGGCTGGTCTTGCAGACGTGACAAGAACTATGCAAGTTCAAAGAGGTCTTGGAGCTTCTAAAGTTGCAGTTCCTTCTATTGGAGGTACTGTGAACATAGTTACTAAGTCTACCGATATGGAAGAAGGTGGTAACGTATTTGCTTCAACCGGAAACGATGGTCTTCAAAAATTTGGATTTACGTTAGCTACTGGGAAATCTGATAATGGATGGGCTGCTACAATTGCTGCTTCTAAAACCAGCGGAGAGCGTTTTGCAGATGGACTTCAATTTGAAGGGTATAACTACTTTGTGAACATTGCGAAAGAAATAAATGAAGATCATCTATTGTCTTTAACTGCTTTTGGAGCACCACAACGTCACGGACAAAGAGAAACTCGTTACTCTATAGAAGATTATCAAAGAAGTGATAGAGATATCAAATTTAATGGTGACTGGGGATACAAGAATGGAGAGGTTTATAATGTTCAGGATAACTTCTATCACAAACCACAAATATCTTTAAATCACTACTGGAATATATCTGATAAAACAAATCTTGGTACTGCTGCATATGTATCTTTTGGTACCGGTGGTGGAGGTGGATACACTGGAGATGCTAACTTAAGAAACGCTACTAACAGTCCTTATAGATTTGCAGATTACCAACCATTACAATTAGATCGTGTACAAGCAGAAAATGCTGCTAATGGAGCAGATGGATCTGGTACTATTCTTTATGATTCTAGAAACGACCATAACTGGTATGGAGCTATTTCTACATTAACTTCCAATATCACAGATGATATTGAATTTAGTGGTGGAGTAGATTTAAGATATTACAAAGGAAAACACTTTAGAGAAGTTAAAGACCTTTTAGGAGGGCAATATTGGGCAGATGATAACGATGTGAACAATCCCAACAGACTAACTCAAGTTGGTGATAAAATGGCATACAACAATGATGGTGTTGTTCTTTGGGAAGGGCTTTTCGCTCAAGTGGAATATTCTAAAAATGATCTTTCAGCTTTTATAGCTGTTGCGGCGTCAAATACTTCTTATAAAAGAATAGATTATTTTAGTTACTTAGATAGTGATCCTATCCAAGAAACAGATTTCGTAAACTTTTTTGGATATAGCGCAAAAGGTGGAGCAAACTACAATGTGAGTTCAAAAAGTAACTTCTTCGCAAATATTGGGTATTTCGAAAAGGCTCCATTTTTAAATGCTGTTTTTCTGAATAATACAAATGAAATAAATGAAGATGCAGAGAATCAAAAAATCTTTAGTGCTGAACTAGGATACGGATTCAGAACTAGTGACTTTAGAGCGAATGTGAATATCTATAGAACTAATTGGTCTGATAGAACATTTATTCGATCTGTTCAATCACAAGGAGATGAGTTTTTTACTGCAAATATTTTAGGAGTAGATGCTATTCACCAAGGGTTAGAAATAGATTTGGATTATAGAGCTACAGATAAACTTACTTTAACTGCAATGGCATCTATAGGTGATTACCAATGGGCTAATGACGTTAGAAACGTATTGGTGTTTGACGAAAATAACATTCCAATTAATGAAGATAATCCAATTGATATCTATATAAAAGACACTCCAGTAGGAGATGCGGCTCAAACAACTATGGCTTTGGGTATGAACTATGAAGTTTTCCCTCGTACTTATGTGCGTGCAGACTTTACTTATAACGATAGATATTATGCAGATTTTGAGCCTACAGAAAGAACTACACCAGATGTTGCAGACCCATGGGAAGCCCCAGCATTTGGTTTATTAGATCTTGGTTTAACTCACAATTTTACATTTGGACCATTAGATGCAACTGTTAATGCTAACGTATTTAATGCATTAGATACTGAATATGTTGCAGATGCTCGAGATGGTAGAGATCATGATGCTAATACTGCATCTGTTTGGTATGGTTTCGGTCGTACGTATACTGTTGGAGCTAAAATTAAATTTTAAAAAATACTCAAAATGAAAAACATATTTTATTATTTAGCTATTTTCTTAGGACTTGCACTTACAAGTTGTGAGCCTATGGAAGATATCCATGACGAGGTTAACTCAAAATTGGACAATGAAAGAGCTGTTGGAGATATAACTTATACTTTAACAGAAGATGATTATGATGATTTAGGATTAAATTTTCCAAATTTTAATTCTGTAGATGATGCAAAGAGCTTATTGCCTGAATTTTTAGCAGATAACTATCCTAATTATGGCTCAAAGTCGTCCGCAAATATCACATTTGATATATACGCACCTCTTCCAACAGAGAGAAGCCTCATCGTTTATGAAGTAACTACAGAGGATTATGACGCTAATGAGGAAACTGAAAGATTTGATAATTTCGATGACGAAGATCAAATATTCGATTTCTTAGAAGGAAAATTTCCAGATCTTGAAAATCGTACTTTAGTATCTCTAACTTACGAGTTTTATGATGGTAGGCCTAACACATTTAATAATGGGTTTCTTTTCGTAGATGGAGAGTTTACTATGATTCCTGGTTTATCGGATGAAGAGTATAATTTATTAGGAGAGCGTTTTTCTAACTTTTCTAATGAAGACGAAGCTGATGAAAAACTTCCTTTAATCTTAAAAGAGAAATATAAGTTTGAGAATTTAGAGGCTGGAGATATAAAGCCAATTATGTTCAAGCTTTTCGTTACAGATGAAGATGATGTAGATGGAGACGGGAGTACTACAGATAGAACTACTTACAGTTATGTAAAGTATTTCGTCTATAATGGATCTTCTTTTGAGCCATATGGTAATACACTTTCTCAAAGTATTCAGTTTGGAAATATAGATGGAGTTTGGATTCCAGATAATACAATTAGATACACCTTAGCTGGATCAGACTATTCTGTAGTTAGTAGTACACTAATGGATGTTTACGCTGGTCCTGCAAATAACGTTGGAAGATTCCAAAGTTTTGATGTGCGATCATCTTCTAGTAACTATTGGAATCCATCAATGTTAATTGAGGCAATGAATGTTGTTCTAGACAACTTAATGCCAAATGCTGAAGAAGGACAACAATATGTAATTACTTTTGCAGCATATAATGGTGCAGTAGTTAACCAAGAATTAAGCCTAATTAAATTAAATGGTGAGTGGATTATTAACGAATAATACATCTTCCGGAATAATATTAAACCTCTTATCCTTGCTTTTGGATAAGAGGTTTTTTTATTCTTTGAATTATATGATATTTGCAATGTTCTAATTAAAAAATACCCAATGAAAAATTTTATCTATTTCTTTCTTGTTCTTTTTATAGTGTCTTGTAGCACGGATGATGGTGGAGGAACGAAACCTGTTGAACCAACTCCTCCTGTTTTACAAGATAAACCAGTTGCGGTAAATGATTCAGCTGAAACTAAGGAAGATGAGGAATTGGTAATATCTGGTTTATTAGACAATGACACTGTCGTTTCGGGCTCTAGGATAACCAGTACAGATACTGAAACCTCAAAAGGAGGTTCTGTTACAGATAATAGAAATGGTAGTTATACTTATGTTCCTGCTTCAGATTTTGTTGGAGAGGACACCTTTACTTATAAACTTTGTGATCAAAGCTCAAATTGCTCCACGGGAACTGTTACAATAACGGTAAAAGATGCTGGATCGCCAGTAGCACAAAATGACGAGGCTAGTACAGTAACTTCTGTGCCAATCACCATAAATAATCTGGCCGCTAACGACGATATTACCGATGAGGCTAAAATCACCTCAGTGGACGATTCAAATTCTTCTGGAAGTGTTGTTTTAAATAGTAATGGAAGTGTAAGTTATACTCCCGGAAACGGTTTCCAAGGGCAAGACTCTTTTACATATTCATTATGTGACGATGATGAGGAGGCTACTTGCTCTACAGCAACGGTTACAGTAAATATTTTAGAACCAGTTGCATTTAACATTCCAAATGAAGTTAAGGAATATTATAAAGAGCTTCCAATCACCACGGATGGGGATTTAAACTTCAATTTTGTATCTAATCATACTATAGATAATCATACGACAATTCTTTCTTATGGTGCAAGGCATGAGTTTCTTTATAATGCAGATGCAGATCTGGCTAATCCTGATAATGTAATACTTATGTATACCGGCGAAAGCAGATATTATGAAGAATATACTTCAGGGACTAACTCCTATAGCCCCCAAACTTTTAATACCGAACATATTTTTCCACAATCAAAGTTAAGTACTGAAGACGCAGTAACAGACTTACATCATTTACGCTCTACAGATGCCGATATTAATTCTTTAAGAAGTAACTATCCTTTTGTTGATGGAAGCGGTACTTTTGAATTAGTAAATGATTCCGAATGGTTCCCGGGAGATGAATGGAAAGGGGATGTAGCACGAATGCTGTTGTATCTTAATGTGCGTTACGGGGAAGAGTTTGTAAAGGTTGGAGGTTTGGAGCTGTTTTTAAAATGGAATAAAGAAGACCCGGTTTCAGCGTTTGAACTGCAACGAAATAATGTGATTTACGCAGCCCAAGGGAATAGAAATATTTTTATAGATAATCCTTACATTGCAACGTTAATCTGGGGCGGTGACCCTGCAGAAAACAAATGGGAGTAGTCATATTCCGTTAACTTTAATATATTTACCCAAAACAACAACTATGTACGAAACTATTCAATTTATACACTCTTATTGGGCATATCTAGTGCTTATTGTTCTTGTAGTAGCATCAGTAAACTCAATTATTGGTTATGCTACCAATAAAGAATATGGTGCAACCAATTTTAGAATTGCATTGTTCACTCTTATTGTTTCACATTTACAATTGCTTATTGGGTTAGTGCTGTATTTTACAACTCCTTATTTTAAAATGTGGGGTGAAGTTGGAATGGGCGGAGTAATGAAGGATTCGGTTCTTAGATTGTATAATGTAGAACATCCTTTAGTAATGATCTTAGCCATTGTTCTTATTACAATGGGATATTCAAAACATAAGAAGAAACTTACCTCTAAACCTAAATTCAAGATCCTAGCTATTTTTTATACGCTGGCTTTAATCTTAATGCTTTCAAGAATTCCTTGGAGTTCTTGGTTGTAGTGAAGTTATAATATAGTGGAGATGGCAGGTTGAGTCTCTCGAAACCTATTATTGTGGTGAATTTTAAAATATTCCGTCTCGATAGGTATAGGGAGAGGAATCTCATAGCTCTATAGAGATTCTTCACTTCATTTCATTGCGTTCAGAATGACAAATATTAAAATTGTCAGGTTGAGCCTGTCGAAACCTATAATTTTAGTAGATCTTAAAATATTCCGACCCGATAGGTATCGGGAGAGTAATCTCATAGTTGTCGAGAGATTCTTCACTTCATTTCATTGCGTTCAGAATGACAAATATTAGAACTGTCAGGTTGAGCTTCTCGAAAACGATAATTTTAGTGAATTTTAAAATATTCCGATTCGATAGGTATCAGTAGAGGAATCTCATAGTTGTAGATAGATTCTTCATTTCATTACGTTCAGAATAACACTTCATGAATATTTTTATAAAATATTAATAAAAAGCCTTACTAGAAATAAGGCTTTTTTTATGCTAAACTTTTCCGTTCCATTCAGCATAGAACTGATCTAAGAATTGTTTCATATACAGATGCCGCTGTTCTGCAATAGCCTTCCCGGTTTCGGTATTCATCCGATCTTTCAGCAACAAAAGCTTTTCATAAAAGTGATTGATAGTAGGTGCCGTAGAAGCTTTGTATTCCTCTTTGCTCATTTTAAGATTTGGTTGGATCTCCGGATCATACAAAGTTCTTCCTTTAAATCCACCATAATTAAAGGTTCTTGCTATTCCTATTGCGCCAAGTGCATCTAGTCTATCTGCATCCTGAACAACGGCGAGTTCTTTAGAGTGGAAAGATTGCTTGTTGTTTCCTCCTTTAAACGAGATGTTCTCAATGATATTAATAACATGAACAATTACCTCTTCTGTAACATCCTGAGTGCTTAGAAAGGCTCTAGCTACTTTTGGTCCAACAGTTTCATCTCCATTATGGAATTTAGAATCGGCAATATCATGAAGCAATGCGCCCAACTCTACAGTTAAAAGGTCTACCTCTTCTGTAGCAGCAATTAATTTGGAATTATTTAAAACTCTAAGGATATGAAACCAATCATGTCCTCCTTCAGCATCTTTTAAAGTTTCCTGAACAAAAAGAATAGTATTCTCTATAATTTTTTCTGAAGTCATACCAAGGGAAATTGAATTTATAGGAATATAATTTTCTATAGAATATCTGCAATAATCGTTTGCTCCACCTTTGCAATAATGCTATTGACATCGTCTGAATTTGCCAAAATTGGCTTGTGGATCTTCATTTTAATATTATGGCCAATTCCTAAGGGGAAGCTCCCGTATTCGAACAATTTCCAAGAATTATTGATGGTGATTGGCACAACCAAAGCATGTGGCATTTTTTTTAACATGATCTGTAAACCAGTTCCTGCAAATTTCTTGGGTCTTCCATCTCTGCTTCGGGTGCCTTCCGGGAAAATAACAGCAGAATGATGCGTTTCATTTAAATAATCTGCAAATTTTGAAATAATTACCACCGCTTGTTTGGGGTTCTTTCTATCTATTAATGCAGAGCCTCCATGCCTTAAATTGTATGAGATCCCTGGAATCCCTTTTCCTAGTTCTTTCTTACTAATGAATTTTGGATAATGTTTTCTAAGATACCAGATGATTGGCGGAATATCGTAAAGTCCTTGATGATTAGAAACAAAGATACAAGGCACATCTGTTGGGATATTATGCGGATTATCTACTGTAAAAGTAGTTCCCAAAATATTAAGGCATCGCATAAGGGTGAAATTAAAAACATCTACAGAAGTTTTATGAGCCTCTTTTCCAATAAAGGTAAAACAGAACCATTGGATCCCGTGAAATACCACTAAGGTTAAAAAGAAAAAAAAGTAAGATATAATTGAAAGAGGATAAGCTAGTATTTTCTTCATCTTAAATTGTGATTGCAGCAAAAATACATTTTTATGGAATAATGAGAAATGCTTTCTTTAATCCATTTTAATGCAGTCGCCATCTACACAGCCAATAGTTTGTGGTGGAGAAACTATACTGCAGTCACTCATTATTCCGTTTTGTTTATTGTATGCAGCTTCAGCAGCAGTATAATTTTCAACTAATTCCTTTAGTTTGTCCAGATCAACTTCAGAAGAAAACACCAGATAACCTTGTGGACCACCACAAGCTTTACTTCCGTAGGCCATATAGCTGCATTGTGAATTTTCAGTACAATTTTTTGAGGCTACTAAATTGGTGATCTCTTTAAATTGCAAATCCAAATCCCGTGTGCTTACTTCTTGAGTCTCTTCTGAATTTTGGCAACTTCCTGTTGTTCCTATAAATAGTAAAAGAAGAATTAGGATTTTCATTTCTGTTTTTATTTTTCAGGTTAAAAAGGAAAGATACTAAAAAAACCAACTTCCAGATAGTAGTGCTAAAATATCTAAATAAATAAGAGCATAAAAAAAGCCGATCTTATTTAGATCGGCTTAGTATATTTAGATATCAAGAATCTCAGGACAAACCTTTGAGGTCTGTTCCGATGGTTCGTGAGGAAAATACTTTAAAAAAATTCAGGCATCCCGATAGCTATCGGAACGACTAATTAAACCCTCAATGAGGGATTAACAAAACTCGTTGAAGGCACTTGTTAAGTTATCTGCGATCATCTCTGCAGGACGTCCTTCAATATGATGACGTTCTAACATATGAACTAATTCCCCGTCTTTAAATAATGCCATACAAGGTGAAGAAGGAGGGAAAGGGATCATGAAGCCACGAGCCTTATCTGTAGCCTCAGAATCTACACCTGCAAATACGGTTACCAGATTATCTGGAGTTTTGCCATTTTGTAAAGAGATACGAGCTCCTGGGCGTGCGTTAGCAGCTGCACATCCACAAACTGAATTTACTACTACCAAAGTAGTCCCTTTTTTTTCCATAGCAGCATCAACATCTGCAACGGTATGTAATTCTTGAAAACCTATATTCGTAAGGTCTTCTCTCATCGGTTTAACTAAATCTGCTGGATACATATATAGAGTTTTTATTATAATTTATAAAGGGTAAAGATACAAATTAACTTTAGCTCTTCATATCTCAATTTCCTATATACTAATAGGCTCTACTTATAGATATCAAAGACAAGTTTATGGGATATGGTCTCTTTAATACCTATTCAAAATAGTATATTTGCCACTTATCAAGTTGAAATTTATGTTTAAATGGATATTGGCCTTTGTAGGCTATATGTTTTTCAGATACCCTGGAGCAGTACTGGGGTTTATATTAGGAACTGTAATAGATAATTGGAATCGTTCTTCAGGAGGATTTACTTCGGTTTTTAAAACTGAAAGCAAAACGGTGTCTCCTGGCGATTTTGAATTGAATCTCCTTTCTTTAGCCTCTTTGGTGATAAAGGCAGACGGGCAAGTATCTCAAACTGAAATGGATTATGTGCGTACTTATTTTGTGCGTGCTTATGGAAAAGAGCGTGCAAATGCTACTTTTCGCACCTTTAATGAAATTATAAAGGACAGGGAGATCTCTGCTCAAAGAATTGGACTCTACCTGCAGCAGCGTACCAAATACGAAGTGCGGTTACAGATCTTGCATTTTCTTTTTAGTATTGCACAAGCAGATGGATCAATCTCAACCGCTGAAGTTTCAGAATTACAATCTATTGCAGGCTTTTTAGCGCTGAATAATAGAGATTTTGAGAGTATTAAAGCAATGTTCTTTAAAAGTGCCGATAATGCCTATAAGATTTTAGAGATCGAAAAGTCGGCTACAGATGCAGAAGTTAAAAAGGCATTCAGAACCATGGCAAAGAAGTATCATCCGGACAAGCTTCAGCATATGGACGAGGCTTACAGAACTGGAGCTCAAGACAAATTCACGAAAGTCCAAGAAGCCTACGAGCAGATCCAAAAAGAAAGAGGGATATAAGGAAATTCCAAATCACCTTGATGCATTCCATTTCCCTTTGGGCATTTGGGAATAAACACGCTGCTGGATTAAAAGCTATAATTAAGGTTCAACATTAAATTTCTACCGGGACTGCTCACATTAAAGGCCCTGAGAATGGACATATGATCTACATAGGTTTTGTTTAGCGCATTATACACGGTGATTCCAATTTCAATATTGGTTTTTTCCAGATTGATTTTTTTGCTTGCACCCAAATTTAGCAGCACATATCCCGGGGTTTTCTCCTCATTAAAACCAAGCCTTTCTTGAGTATCAATAAGCCTTAATTTTGAAAATAGATAAAGCGATCTATCCTGAAGGGTAAAATAGCTTATTTCAACATTATAATTATTGGGAGGGATAAAACTTATGTTTTCATTCGATCCACTTTCAGATGCTCTTACAATGGCTCCTGAAATAGTGGTTTCCATTCGGTTGCTTTTCAACCAGCTGTGTTTTAAATCGAACTCCATTCCGTAAAAATCGGCATCGGTTTGGAGATAAGACCATATTTCGAGACCATCTTCTTCCCGTACTTCATTGGTAGAAGCAAAAAAGATATAGTTGTTGATCCGGCTACCAAAAATTGAGACTTGACCCTGAAAATCTTTATTTCTATAACTGTAATTCGCATCTGCCTGAAAACTTTGTTCCCTTCCAAAATTTTCATTGCCTTTTTCAAACCTGCTGGTTCCGGGATGGGGGCCATTGGAAAATAACTCTGCAAGATCCGGGGCTCTGAACCCGGTCGAAAAATTTAATTTGAGCGTGTTTTTTTTATCAAATTTAGTGGTCATCCCAAGTGAGCCTGTAAATCCGCTGAATGTTTTTGTGAGTTTGCGGTTTTCAGGATTTCCGGGCAGGATAAAATTATAAGCCACCAAAGATGCCGATGTCGCATCGGCGGTAACGGATCTATAATCATACCTTAGCGCCCCCTGTAAAAAAACAGATTCAAGTTTTAGACTACTTAGATAATAAATACCGCTTTCAAAAGTTCGTGCATTCGGGATAAGAAATTTTTGAGCAGTCTCCAGATTATTATTTTGTTTAAAACTGCCCTGGGTTCCAATACTATGTTTGACTTTTCCCTTCGGAAACCGCAGTCTGAAATTGTAGAATGTATGATGCTGCATCAATCCAAGATCTACTAGATTGGGTTCGGTCTCAATTTCCTTCCTGTCATTAAAATGATAGGAGAGATGAACAAAACTCTCCAGAGTCTCGCTTTGAGTTCCCTGATTGTAGGAGATCAGGAAATCTTCCACCTCCTGAAAGGGCAATTGCATATCCATGTCATTCCTGGTAGTTGCAAGCGATTTAGATGCATCCATTTCCTCATCACTAATAATTCCCAGATTTTGATTGTTGTAGGTAAATGACAACTTATTCTGAAAACTCTCTTTTTCAATCCCGGTATGCAACCGAATCGTTTGAGTATTGAATCTGCTGTTACCTATAATTCTCCCATCGCCGTTTTTATAATCGGCGTGCGTTTCATAAGCGGCATTAATAGCGAAAAACATGTCATTTTTATAGGATTTTCCCAAAGAACCATATGTTCTTATTCCATTGGAAATACTGTTGAATGTAGTGCCGGCATTCCCAGCAAATTTTGTAGAATTTAGATAAAAATCATCATCTTTTGAAAGCAAAACCCCGCCCAAAGCGCCAGATCCATATAAAACCGATGCGGGACCTTTTATAACATCCACACTTTTTATCCCAAGATCGTTGATCCCCAATCCGTGATCTGCTCCCCACTGGTGATTTTCGAGTTTATTACCCTGATAGATAGTTACAATTCGTGAAAATCCAAGTCCGCGAATAAATGGTTTTACAATTCCCTGGCCGAATTCTGCTCCGTAAATTCCCGGAACTTCCCTCAGGATTCCCATCATACCGTTTGGGTTTCCCTTATTTTCAATTCCTGCCATACTAATTGAGGAAACATTGTAAGGCGTGCGTAGGGCTAAGCCGGATTGCTCATCTATAATTAAAACTTCAGAAAGTTCACTGGAGGTAATTTCCATCTGGAAATCTATTAGTACTTTTTGGTTGGGGCTTATTGATATTTCCTTTTTTTTAGCCTCGTATCCTACAGCACTTATCTGCAATATATGGGTGCCTTCTGGAATGTTTTTCAAAAAATAGCTCCCGGATTCATTTGAGGTAGTTCCTAAATTTAGATCTTGTATATAAATATTCGCATAGATTACCGGTCCATCTTTAGATGAAACAATTCCGGAAAGTTCTCCGGATTGCGCAAAAGCATTGCCTCCGAACAAAAAAAGCTCTAAATATATCAGATATCTCATAAAATTATTTTTTACAAATTTACAAATATTATTTAGATGAGTCTAAAAAAGCTTTTATTTAAAATAAAAATGTATTTTTGATCAAAATAAATTAGGATTATGTTCAGTCTCTCTGAAGAAAATTATTTAAAAGCGATCTTTCATTTGGAAAGGTCATATCCAACAGGGGTTAGTACTAACGCTTTGGCAGAAGAAATGAGTACGAAAGCTTCTTCGGTAACAGATATGATAAAGCGACTATCTGAGAAAAAATTGGTGGCTTATAAAAAATATCAGGGTGTTAAGCTTAGTAAGTTTGGTAGAGAAACTGCTGTAGAAGTAATTAGAAAACATCGTCTTTGGGAGGTTTTCTTGGTTGATAAACTGGGATTTGCCTGGGATGAAGTACACGAAGTGGCAGAACAACTGGAGCATATTAAATCTGATAAATTAATAAAAGAACTTGATAGATTTCTAGATTTTCCGAAACGGGATCCTCACGGGGATCCTATTCCGGATTCAAAAGGAAATTTTGTAACCTCCAATAAGGTGTTGTTAGCCGAATTGAAGAAAGGAGAGTCTGGAATTTGTATTGGAGTAAAAGATTCTTCACCAGAATTCCTTCAATATTTAGACAAGAATAACATTGCATTAGGACAATTAATAGTGATCCTTGAAAAGGAGTCTTTTGACCAGTCTATGCTTATAAATTTAAACGGAAAGGAGCTTAAGATCTCTAATGTGATCTCGAGTAATTTATATATAAAAACCTCTTAGATTATGATGGAAACTATTATTGCTTACATGGAAAGTTTAAATCCAATTTTAGCGGCACTTTATGCAACACTTTTTACTTGGGGGGTTACTGCACTTGGCGCTTCTTTAGTGTTTTTCTTTAATAAGATGAATAGAGCTTTTTTTGATGGAATGCTTGGTTTTACTGGTGGAGTTATGGTTGCCGCCAGTTTTTGGAGTTTACTGGCTCCGGGAATTGAAATGAGTCCCGGAGAAGGTTTTGTTAAAGTTATTCCTGCTGTTGTGGGTTTTACCCTGGGAGCTTTTTTTCTTTTTGGTCTCGATAAAGTTCTTCCCCATTTGCATGTAAATTTTAAAATGGATGAAAAGGAAGGTATTAAAACCCCTTGGCATAAATCTACTTTATTAACCCTAGCCATTACATTGCATAATATTCCTGAAGGATTAGCCGTGGGAGTGCTGTTTGGAGCTGCTGCAGCCGGTATTGAAGGTGCTAGTATTGGAGGTGCTGTGGCACTCGCTATAGGGATTGGACTACAGAATTTCCCAGAAGGTTTCGCAGTAGCAATGCCCTTACGCCGGCAGGGCCTTAGCAAATGGAAAAGTTTTAATTTCGGACAACTTTCAGCGGCGGTAGAGCCTATAGCCGCAGTGCTTGGGGCTTGGGCAGTATTAACTTTTGAACCAATTTTACCTTATGCTTTATCGTTTGCAGCCGGGGCTATGATTTTTGTAGTGGTGGAGGAAGTGATTCCTGAATCTCAGCAGGAAAGATTTACCGACATTGCAACTATGGGATTTATAGGAGGATTTATAGTTATGATGACTTTAGATGTTGGTTTGGGCTAAAATTTGCAACAGCCAGTTTTAATTACAGTCTTTAAAATAAAATTGGTTATGAAATATTGTTTGGTTCTTGTGTTTTCTTTGATAATGGTTTCTTCATATGCTCAAGAAAACGATTCTATTGTTCAATTTTATGCAGAAATTAATGCTAGTGAGCTGTTCTCTTTTGAAAACAAATCTATTCAGTTCAAAAAAGTGATCTCAGATTCAAGATGTCCCAAAGATGTTACCTGTGTTTGGGCCGGAGAAGCGAAAGTAATGCTCGCTATTCTAGAAAACGGAAAACTAATTGAAGAGAAAATAGTAACGCTAAATGCCCAAAACAAAATTGATCTTAGCTTTTTAGGTCTGGAAGATATTTATTCTTTAAAAGCTCTAGATCTAATTCCTTATCCAGTTTCTAGTCATAAAATTAAAGATTCAGAATACTGTCTAAAAATTCAATTGAATAAAAAGGTAGAAAAATAAATCAGGAATTAGCTGCATCCACAACCTGAAACGCCACATTCTTTCTCAGATTCCTTTTTACTTTTTAAAAAGGCTGGCTTCCACACAAATTTTGTGATCACATATCCAACAGAGATCAAAAAGGTGATAAATACTAGTATGTTTTGTAATACGTCCATAATACTTATTTAAGTCGGTTTATATTTAAATTCTTACACTATTTTAAAAGCTGAAAAGCAATTAATGCCACTACGTAGGCAAATGCGCTCATAATTACCAGTTGTAAAATGGGCCATTTCCAACTGTTTGTTTCTTTTTTCACAATTGCTAAGGTGCTCATACATTGCATGGCAAAGGCATAGAATAATAATAAACTTATTCCGCTGGCAAAAGTGAATAATGGGCCACCTAAGATGGGATTCACTTCTGCAGCCATTCTATTCTTAATGGTTTCTTGCTCATCGCTTCCCACGCTATAGATAGTTGCTAAGGTTCCTACAAAAACCTCACGAGCTGCAAAAGAACTCACAATAGCAATTCCTATTTTCCAGTCGTAACCTAAAGGTGTTACTGCAGGTTCAATCCCTCTTCCGAGAATTCCTATATAAGAATGCTCCAATTTATAAGAGGCTATTTCTTCTTCTAAATCAGAATCTAGATCAGCTTCAGCATTATAGGTAGAAGTTACAATTTCTTCAGCATTATTAAAAGAATCTCCAGGCCCATAACTTGCTAAAACCCATAATATAATGGAGATAGCAAGTATTATTTTCCCCGCACCAAGTACAAAAGACTTTGTTTTCTCTACCACATTGATCGCTACATTCTTGACCATTGGTAGCTTATAGTTAGGCATTTCAATCACAAAATAGCTTTTACTCTTTATCTTCAAAATCTTGTTGAGAATCCAAGCGGAAACAAGGGCTGTACCAAAACCAAGTAGGTACAAGAGCATTAATGTTAATCCTTGTAAATTAAAGCCTAGGAAACTTTCGTCTGGGATTACCAAAGCAATTATAATTAAATAAACAGGTAGTCGAGCGGAGCATGTTGTAAAAGGAACCACCAGAATGGTGATAAGTCGCTCTTTCCAATTTTCGATGTTCCTTGCGGCCATTACAGCTGGAATTGCACATGCGGTACCAGATACTAAAGGCACTACACTTTTGCCGCTAAGTCCAAACCTTCGCATAATTCTATCCATCAAGAAAACCACTCGGCTCATATAGCCGCTTTCTTCTAGTAAGGATATAAAGAAGAATAAAAACGCGATCTGCGGAATAAAAATTACAATTCCGCCTAGTCCCGGAATAATTCCTTCAGAAATAAGATTGGTAAAAGGTCCCGCGGGCATCATGTTTTTTGTCCATTCGCTTAATGATGCAAATGTGGAATCTATAAAATCCATAGGGTAGCTGGACCAATTATAGATAGCCTGAAAAATGAGTAACAAGACCATAAAAAAGATCACATATCCCCAAACTCGGTGGGTTAAGATCCTATCTAATCTAATTCTAAGGTCCGTTGCAGATTTTAGATCTACTTTTAAACCTTCTTTCAATAATCCATTTATAAACTGATACCTTAGAATGGTTTCTTTTTGCTGAAGCCTTTTAAGGTCACTATTGCTTTTAGTGTGAAAGCTATTACCATTATCTAAAGAATGTCTGTTTACATTCCCAAAATTTACATCTTGTGTGATAACTAACCAGAGTTTGTATAAAGACTGATTTGGAAATGCCTTTCTTAATCTTCCAAAATACTCAGGGTCCATAATGGAGGCATGCAAGCAAGGTTCAGTAGAAATTTGGCGGTAATTAAGGATCATTTCTTTTAGTTCCTCTATTCCGGTATTTTTTCTGGCACTTACAAGTGCGATCTTTGTATTTAATTTAGCTTCTAAAATGCCAATATCCAATGATATTCCTTTACGCACCATTCTATCTGCCATATTGATAACAAGAATGGTAGGTATTTCAAGGTCTTTTATTTGGGTAAATAGAAGTAGATTTCTTTTAAGGTTTTCTACATCGCTTATTACGACTGCAACGTCTGGGAAGTCCCTATCGTTTTTATTCAATAAGAGTTCTATAACCACATTCTCATCTAAGGAAGATGCATTTAAACTGTAGGTTCCGGGGAGATCTAAAATATGTGCTTTTAAGCCTCGGGGAAGTTTACAGACTCCCGATTTTTTCTCTACCGTAATTCCCGGGTAGTTCCCAACTTGCTGGTTTAAACCAGTAAGTTGATTGAAAACAGAAGTTTTACCAGTATTTGGGTTTCCAATTAACGAAACATTAATCTGTTTCCCCATAGTATTATATTAATTCTATTTCTATAAGCAACGCAGTCTCTTTGCGAATTGCCAAATGGCTCCCGTTAATGTTCAAATACATAGGATCTCTAAAAGGGGCGGTTTGCACCAACTCTACTAAATTTCCTGGTAAGCAGCCCATTTCTAAGAGTTTCAAAGGAATTTTATCTACGATAAATTCTTTGATGATCCCTCGTTGACCACGCTGTAAATGAGCAACAGTTAGCTTCATTATTATTTAGATTGATTTTAAACAAGGCAAAAATAACTTAAAAAAAAGTCTTAGAAAAGTTTAGGAAGAAAAAGTATAATCGCTAGTATTCAGCTTTTAAAATTTCAATATCATCCAAGAGATCATCTATAGCTTCTGCATTGGTGCCATCATAAAAACCACGGATTCTTTTCTCTTTGTCTACCAGGATAAAGTTTTCGGTATGTATCATATCGTAAGGGCCGCCATCCCCATCACTTTTAGTGGCTAGATAAGACTTTCTTGCCAATTCATAGATCTGCTTTTTATCCCCCGTAACTAAATTCCATTTAGCATCATTCACTCCTTTTTCCAAGGCATACTTTTTAAGCTGAGGCACACTGTCTGCCACTGGAATTACAGTGTGAGAAAGCAATAGCACATCTGGATCGTCTTTTAAACGTTCCTGAATATCTAGCATATGCCCAGTCATGATTGGGCAAATTGTAAGGCAGGTTGTAAAGAAGAAATCTGCTACGTAAATTTTGTCCTTATAAGTGTCTTGCGTGATTGTTTCTCCATTCTGATTCTGTAGATTGAAGTCGGCAATCTTGTGATATTTCCTCACAAACTGAACCGTAGTATCTACTAATTCTGAATTCACCATATCTGGTTGAAAGACAGGTAATTTTTTCTCCGGTTTCAGCAAAGTATAAATGCTAGAAATAATTATAATTGAAAGAATTGCCATCACTATGGCAAGGGGCTTGTATTTAGAGAAAAACTGAAGCATTAGAAATGATTTAATACAAAATTAAAGCCTTCTAACTAAATACGTGCAAGGGAAGTACTAAAATTTTTTAGGCGGACATTTCAGTAGCTATTTATACTTTTTTAGGAGCTATTAAAAGGTTACTTTTGTGCGATTTCAAATTTGAAGCAGAGAGAATGGATCCATTTTTAATAAAAGCAATACAGTTACTTCTTAGTTTATCCTTATTAATCGTTTTACACGAGTTTGGACACTTTATACCAGCCAAGTTATTTAAAACCAGAGTAGAGAAATTCTACTTGTTTTTCGATGTGAAGTTTGCGCTTTTCAAGAAAAAAATAGGTGGAACCGAATATGGATTAGGTTGGTTACCACTTGGTGGATATGTAAAAATATCCGGAATGATAGATGAGAGTATGGACAAGGAGCAAATGGCGCTTCCTCCAAAGCCTTGGGAATTTAGAAGTAAGCCGGCTTGGCAACGTTTAATTATTATGTTGGGTGGAGTTACTGTTAACTTGGTTCTTGGTTTCCTTATTTATATGATGGTATTATTTGTTTGGGGAAGCTCTTTTGTAGGTCCAGACGATATGCCACAAGGATTTGCTGTTGCAGACGAGTTCAAGGAATTTGGATTTGAAGATGGAGATAGAATACTTTCTGTTAACGGAGAGGAATTCCAAAACAGTGTAGAGGTAAACAGATTCCTGTTTATGCGTGATGTCAAAAATATCACCGTAATTCATCAATCGGGAGAAGAAGAAACAATTTCTATTCCTGAAGATATAGGTTCTAAAATGTTTCAAGAAGGGGTGATGCAACCTTTCGTGCCTATTCAAAATGCAGTTTTGGATACGGTTGTTGCAGACCTTGCAGCATCTAAAGCAGGATTGAAGAAAGGAGATAGTTTGATCTCTATAAATAAGCAGGAAATTGGATACTGGCACGAATTAGCGCCAATCACTGCTGAAAACAAAGAAAAAGAAGTAGAAGTTGTCTTTAAAAGAGATGGAGATATTATGAGCGTAATGGTAACTCCAGATGAAGATGGAATGCTTGGCGTTTCTTCAAGGCGTGATTTTAATGTACAAACCAGAGAATATGATTTTGGTGAAAGTATTGAAGAAGGCTTTAGTTATGGGTATTGGACACTTCATGACTATGTAGCACAATTTAAATATGTATTTACTGCTAAAGGGGCAACTCAGGTTGGTGGTTTTGGGGCAATTGGAGGCTTGTTCCCGGATGCTTGGGACTGGAAAGGCTTCTGGTTGGCAACGGCTTTAATTTCTATCATATTAGCGTTCATGAATATCTTGCCAATTCCAGCATTAGATGGTGGACATGTGGTGTTCTTGCTTTATGAGATTATTTCAGGAAAAACTCCGAATGAGAAATTCATGGAATATGCTCAAATGTTTGGGTTCTTTTTATTGATCGCATTGGTATTGTTTGCTAATGGAAACGATTTATATCGCTGGTTGTTCGAATAATAGCTATCTAGTAAAAAGTAGCCAAAAATTTTTATCAAAAATTAGCAAAAAAAAGTCGTTTTTTGTTTTGTAGGCATTTAAAAATTGATTTATATTTGCAACCGCAAAAGAGAAATATTTAAGTCTCTACTGCAGGTCCAGATTAAGAGTTAGGATCTTTAAAAAGAAAAACGTTCTTAAAGAATTATAAAGTACAGTTTCCTCCTTAGCTCAGTTGGTTAGAGCATCTGACTGTTAATCAGAGGGTCCTTGGTTCGAGCCCAAGAGGAGGAGCAAATTAAGTAAACCAGTCTTTAACGAGGCTGGTTTTTTTGCTTTATAGCCACCGCTATAACAGGATCTATAACATTTTTCCTGTTTTGTATAAAAAACTAAAAATATCAGATTTGGGTTCCTATACCCAAAATAAGGTGTAGAAAAAGGTTCCCACTTTTAAAATCTGGGTTCCCATTTTTTCATATCCGAGAGTATGCCAATTGTTTAACTTAAAAACCAATTGGTATGAATCAATCAAAACTATCAATTTTATTTGTTGCCAATCTGGCAAAGCTAAACCGTAAAGGTCTATGCCCATTAAAATGTAGAATTACATTTGATAAGAAACGTAAAGAATTTGCATCTGGTTTTATGGTAGACCCAAAGAAGTGGAATTCTAAATTACAATTGCAGAAAGACTCCTCATTACTAAATTCCAATATAGAGGTAATTCGCAGTAAACTTCAAAAATCATATATCTCAGTACAGCTAGAAAACGACATTTTTACTGTGGAGGATATTGCTCTAAAATATTTTAATAAACCTGAGCAGAATAAAGTTTACTTAATTTCATTTTATAACATCTATTTAAAGAAATTAAATTCCTTAATTGGTAAGGAGTTAAAGGAGTCCACTTACAAAAAGTTTGAATACATTAGAAATGATCTTAAAAAGTTTATTCGTGCTAAATTTCAAAAGAATGATATTTTACTAGAAGAATTAAAACTTCATTTTTTAGAAGATTTTGATCATTACTTAAAAATTGAGAAGGGACATAAGCAAATAACTATTAATAAGGCTTTACAACGTCTCAGAAGGGTAGTTAGAGTAGCTTTTGCGGAAGGTTTAATCACTTCTGATCCTTTCATGCTTCATAAGTCAAAAAGGGCTAAAAAGGAGCTGACATTTCTTAGTGAATTGGAATTGGAAAAATTAGAAACTTATGAGTTTCAACTACCTCGCTTGGAGTTAGTACGAGATCTTTTTATTTTTTGTTGCTATACTGGGTTAGCCTACCGTGAAATGAAAGAATTACATAAAATTAATATCATCAAAAATTTCGATGGTGAATTATGGATAAAGATTAAACGGGAAAAAACAGGGAAGATGATATCAGTACCTCTTTTAGTAAAACCTAAAAAAATCATTAAAAAATATTCTAGTGACAAAGAGTTGATATTTCCCTCATACAGCAATCAAAAGATTAATGCATATTTGAAGGAGATTGCCGTAATTATAGGGATCGAACTTAATCTGACTCACCATGTTGCGAGAAGAACCTTTGCTACAACCGTTCTACTATTTAATGATGTGTCTATCGAAATAGTTAGTGAATTGTTAGGGCATTCTAGTATTCAAATAACTCAAGATTATTATGGAAAGATTTTACAAAAAAAAGTAGGAATGGAAATGAGTAAGCTTTCTGTAAAATTGGATAAAAATTAAATGAGACGTCCAGTTTTATATTGGACTTTTTATTAATTTACCTATATTTAGTTTTTAATTAGGTTAAATAATTCCTGAATATCTACCCGTAATGCTCTAGAGATAGCATTTACATTCCCTACAGATGTGTTTATTATCCCTCTTTCAATTCTACTGATTTGAGAGATTTCTATGCCAATATCGTTGGCTAATTGCGATTGGGTAAATCCTTTGGATTTTCTAGCCTTTCTAAGGTTTTTACCAAATGCTATTAAAAACTCTTTTTCATTTAAATATTCCACAAATTAAAAGTCGTGGAGCTGCACCTTTATATTATAGGCATATTTGCCTATTTTTAACTAATTAATCAATCTTAATACATGGAATTAAAAAAAGCATACCCCAATTACGTCCAAGCTATGAATCAAATGAAGGACACTACAGATTTAACTCAGTGTAAAAGCTCTTCTAATGTTCTCTCACATGGTATGTCCTACGTTGTTTACGGTAATAAATTAGGAGATATTTACATAGACCTCAATAAACATGAAGATTTTGTATATGTTTCATTTGCAACATTTAAAGGGCTAATTGAAAAAGCTAAAACAACTGGCGATAAAATCTATGAAGATTTAGATGTCAGCGAATGGAAGAGTGTAATCGCAGGAGTTATGAATAAACACAATGCTAATCCTAAACATGCCCAACTTGTAATGGATTTTACCAGAAAAAAAGTTAATACCCCAAGAAAGAATTTTCAAAGCAAAAAGTCTGGTTGTATTCTAACACTAATTATTTTAATAATACCTATTCTCACCTATTCAAAAATCAATTTATAAATAATCAAATATGAAAGTAGCAAATTACTCATGGTGGATTGGCGCCATTATTTCTCCAATATTAACTGTTGCTTTAACAGGAGGCTCCAATGATGACGATATTGGAATGTTAATTTTAGTAGGAGTTGTAAATGGAGTTTTTTGGGGTTGGCTAATAGGCTTTTTGATTGATAAAGCTAGAGGAAACCCAAAAGAGACAAAACCTACACCCACTACAAAAAAGACTTACCAAACCCCTCCAATAACTAAAGAGGTTGAAATTAATAAATCAAATTCTGAAACTGATAGAAATGAATTTGCAGAAATTCTCTATGAATTTAGCATGAATCAAAAAGCTCTAGGATCTTTAGAGAAGATTAAAAGCGCTGACACTACTCTATATTTTAACGAGTTCTTGAAGTTGCTGAAGGAGTTTGTGAGTTCTAAAACAGGTGTTAATCTTATAATAGAGGATTATACTTGTATCTTTAAATCTCTTACCACTTCATTAAAACCAATTACTGTTGAACTTGATAAAAATAGAGGTAAGCTATTATTTATTTCTAATAATTTGGGAGATGTTTTCAAAAATCATGAAGGGAGTGTGATTTGTAGTAACAATTTTATAATTCTGGGTATTGAAGAGGATAGTTTATCAAGATGGCTATTTATGCATCTGTCTGGAAGAATTCATGAGCCCAAACTGTTTATACTGACAGACAATGATATTTTAGATTGTGGTACGTTACCAGATGCTAGTTTTCAAACAGTATTTAATGAATTAGATAGACGATTAGAAAGAACGCCTTCTAATGCAGATTGGGATAACTTGATGGACGAATTTTATAACAAAATATAGAACTTATACTCTCCCATATATTTATATGTATGGGGGATTTTTTGACTTAAAGAGCTAACGTCAACTTGTCAAGTTTTTTTACAATAATTAATTGCTTAACCTTTCAAATAAGCTAAAATTTTAATCCATCATTATGAAAAAAATATTATTACTTGGAATTTTATTTCCTTTTATTGCCATTAGTCAAACTGATAATAAAATAGAAGGACTAACTATTAATACACCTTGTGAGCTAGAATATACACGTAATTTGGGAAATCAAAATAATTACAGTTGTGTATTACAAAATATTGATGAAACAATATTTCAATATTCTGTAACAGTTCAAAACTTATTTGAAGAAATGAATAATTTTCAAGGAAAACAGTTGCAGAGCTTTAAGAATAGCTTTTTACAAGCTGCAAAGCAGAATGCTATTTCAAATGGAGAAAGTACGGAATCAATAATCTTAGCAAATGGTCAAAAGGCATTAAAAATTAAATCCTATTTAACCTACTCAGGAAATAAGTTTAATAATACTTCAATTGTATTCCTTTATAAGCAAAAAAGTTTTATAGTTAATTTAACCACTAATGACTTAAATAGTGTAGAATTAAAACAACTTAATAATAGAATAAAAATCAAATAGATTATATTAAAAAATCAGAAATATTAAACCCTCTATTATTTTGTAGAGGGTATTTTTTTGACTTTTAATTTGACATCTTGACGTCAGGTTTTCTATTATAAAATTAGTGATAAAAGTATTTTTTAATGTTGCCACTTTTTCTTTGATGACTAAAATAGGACATTTCCTCAAATTGTACGCTATTTGCTTCTAATTGATGTTGGCTGAACTTAATTGTACAAATCTAATATGATGCGATCATTTAAAAATGGCATGAAATTATTGGCCCATATATAATCCTCTTTAATTAAATCAATATTGTCGTTTATTATCTTTTCTAATTCTGATTTAGAAAATGTTTGTTCAAATTTTCTTTTGTAAAATAACTTAATAGCAATTTCATTTTTTAAAGCATCATCCGAATATTGATCGTAATCAATGTCAACCTCATGGTAAAGGGAGTATTCATTTAGTATTGAAAGGTTGAAATTGTTTATCTCATTAGTTTGGAAATTAATTATTGTTTCCTTCTTTACAGGGAGTGAAAATTCTTGAGAAAAGTTAGAATCAATATCTTTCATAGAAATTTTATATTTCTTTTGATTCTTCAACTCGTTATGATGAATATATTTTGGGTTAAAAATTAACCCTGGCCGATAATATATTTCATCATATATACCATTGGGGTAAGTATAGCAAGCTCCAATTTCAATTTTATCTTTTATCTTATTTAAAGTTTTTTTGTTAAAAGGGTAATATGTCGAAATAATTCTATTTGCAAACTCAAAATTCTCAAATAGTATTTCAATATTTTGGTCTATATAATTGTCAACTGTAAAAAATTTAAATATTCTTGTAAAGTATGATGCAATTTCTTTACTCTCGAGAATTACTATTGTTTCTTTATTTTTAGATGCTCTTTTGGTATAATTATATGATCCAATTATAATTTTTTGATTATCAATTATTGAAAACTTATTATGGTTGAAGCCCTTAAATTTTTGTTTCCTAACCTTGATTCCTTCTTTATATAATATTGCTGAAAATCTTTCAAAAAAGTATTTTTCATTTGTGAAATTATCATCTACTAAAATCTCTATTTCAATATTTTTATATCTTTTTATATCAATTAGGGAATTAATAATCATTGGACTAGTAAACCAGGCAACAACAATTATAATTGATTCTTTAGCAGAATCAAATTTATCAATTATTACGTTTTCAATATTTTCAGAAAATGCTAACATTAAATTGAGGGAATTGTTAAATAGCTACTAATAAAAACAAAAATTTATCTTTTTAGATAAATATAGGTTATCTATTAATAGATTTGTGCTTGACAGGAAAAACTTGACAACTTGACAACTTGACGTCAACTTTTAAATATTTTTCCTTCTAATCAGTTTCAATAAGAAGATCAAAGGTTTCATTTAGATATTCATCAAACTTGCTTTCATGATCGCTAAGAAAAGCTCTTTCAAGTTTATTATTACCAATACAAATTAAATTAGCTTTTCCATTAAAGTACTTTGTATTATAATCGTTAACTGAGATTTTATTTTTCTTGGAATCTGCTATGGAAACAAAGAGTTGTGTATCTGTAGGTTTATATTTACCTATAAACTTGAGTATAATATCTTTACTATCAGCTTCTAAATCTCCTTCGAAAATGGCATCCAACAAAAATGGAAACCTGTGAATTCCTTCAGTATCTTTTATTAAATTATTAAATGCGAAATTATAAGCTAGAAGTGTTTTCAATAATTCCACTCCTTGCCGAGGAAAGGCAGGAATTTCATAGAGTCTTAAAAACCTATGATCGTCAAATTCTTTAACCTTCAGTTCTTTTAAATTCCTCTTGAATAAAGTACGGAAAACTGAACTATTTAATTTTCTTTCATCTTCAATTTCATCATCAGTTTTAAATATTTCTAATTTTTTTTCTATTTCCTTTAACTCTATTGTTTTCTCACCGATTTTAGAAGTTACATTGCTTGAAAATTGAATGTTTACTTTATTCTCGATCCAGGTATTAAGTGATAAATCGTTTAGGTTATAGTTTTCTAAAGTAGCGTAATCTTTGGCAATAATCTCCTTATACTTTGCAATATCTCTATTCAGTGAATTGATTTTGCCAGATGTGGTTTTGAGCTTATTTATCACTCGTTTATTCTCTTCAATTTGATCCTCTGTATCTAAATAATCTTGATGATATTCATAAATTTTTTCTAAACTTTCAGGTAATTCCTGATGACAAGTTGGACAATCATCTTCGATTGGATCTTGATTTTTAAGTGCCTTTCTCACTCTAAAAAGAACATTTTTTCTATTTTCAAGCAATGCTAGCTTATTGTGGGTTATGAGATAATCTTTTTCTAATACAATAAGAGCTTCTTTATTTTCTTTGTAAATCTTCAAATAATCTAAAGACTTAGTTACATATTTTTCATCTTTAAGTTTTGACAACTTAATTTCAAGATCTTGGCTTTCAATATTGGTTAGAAATTCAATTTCATTTTTAAGTTTTTCTTTAGCTTTATCTAATTCATTTTTTTGGTTTCTATCGTAGTCGTTTACAATTCCTAAGTAGTAATCAAAAAAGTCTCTTTTGAAATTTTTGATAAAATCTAGTCCTCTAAAAGATTTATGACGATAAACCCATCCCACATCCTGAGCGATATAATATGGAAGAAACATAGCTTCGATTGGTGCCTGTTGATACTTCCCAGAACTCTCCAAATGGAGATTAAAATCAAATATTTCTCCTAAATAATGTTTTAAAGATTTATGTTCTTCGGATCTATTACCGCTAATTCCAATAAATTTCTTCCTGGGTTTATTTTCTCTTGAAATTATAATGGTCTCATCTTCTCTTACTATAGTAATATTTTCAGCTGTATTTGAATGTAGTATGATATCAATTCTGAATATCACATTCTCCTTTAATAGATCCGAAAGTTTTCCTTTCTCGTCATTAATTCCGAAGGTGTAAAGCAAAGCATGAATTAAAGTACTTTTTCCAGAAGTGTTCTTTCCATAAATTATGTTGCTTCCATTTATGAATTCTGTATAAAAAGATTTATGTTTTTCTTCTGAATAAGCGAAAAATCTTTTAAACTCTAATTTATTGTTCATTATTCTTTTGTTTATGAATTGCTTCGAAATATGCAGCGTAAATAGTTGCCTTCAGATTAAGATCATCAAAAGGAATAGACGTCTCAGATCTTATCATATCAAACAATTCCTTTACATTTTCTTCTTCTTGCGTTGTAATACATTTGAGATAATTTTCTTTCACAAATTTTAAAACTCTTTGATGTTGGACTTGTTCCAAACTTTTGAACAAGTCGAATGCTGATTCAAAACTCATCTTAAATTGATCCCTTTCAAAGGGTTTAATGTTTAAAATCCGTGAAATAGATTTTGATTCATCTCTCCAAAAGTCAAATGCCTTAGATTGTGTAGTTATCAGACTGAAAACTTTATTAATATCATCACTATGAACCCTTTTTGATTTATCTAATAGTTTCGCAGTGTTACCTTGGTTGTAAATTGTTTCAATGTTTCTAAATAGATGTAAAATTGTTATTAGGGCAGCTCTTGGATTAGAAACTGAATCTTCAAAAACTTCTTCTATCTTTCCTATCAGCTGATTTTGTTGTTCTTTGTCTGTACGAGTGAGAACAATATAATGAAAATGTAAATTATGTAATTCACCTTCCAACTCTGTTGTAAAATTACCACTAAGATCTTCTTTAAGTTTAGATCTAATTTTATCTTTTAACTTGTCATCAAGGCTCTTATAAGCAACAGAAAGACTCTCCTCATCAATCGAAATATTAATCGCTCCTTCCTTTAATTTAATGGAGGAATTTGATGAAAAAAATAAACAGTGGGAATAATCTTCAGATTTGGGAATAGAGTCATTTATTAGATTTACTCCCGTGCTTAAAAGCTTCCCAATAATAGCAGACATTTCTTGGTTTATTGTCCACTTATCAGGTGACTTTTTCTTGGATTGGTAAGCCTCAATGTAAGCCACATCTTCTTTGTCATCAAGGAAAACGAAAAGAAAATCATCGTGGTGTTCCAAGCATATAAAAAATTTTTCATCTCTAAATTTAGAATGGTAGTTTTCCATTAAAAGATACAAGGCTGAATTTCGTTGTAGTGCAAAGCCATTTTCGGCTCTTGGTCCTGCATTGAGAGATGGATCTTTCAAAGTCTGGTGATTTTTAGTTAGAGTTAAGTGTTTCTATTTTGCTTTCTTCTTCCACTTCTTCTTCCTCAAACTTCAATGCTGGTAACGCATTAACAATATCCACAGTTTGCACACTTACATTAATAACACTTAAAATAAGATCAAGTATATATCTTGGATTTTCTACCTCTTTGCTCCAGTCATTAGGATCATTTTTAATTCCAGACTTTTTATCAATTTTTACTTGATATCTATCCATTATCCAATCTATTGCACTTTTACCATTTACAATATAATCATAAGCCTTCTCTGGAATATTACTAATCTTAATTCTGCTATTGTAGAGAATAGTTCCTTTTTGGTCTTTTTTAGGAAAACGTAGTTTAGTTACTTTATACAATTCATAATCATCTATTTGTAATTGGTCTTTTGGCATTTCCACTTCTAGACCTTGGTATGGTTCCACATCCTCATAATTGATGTGCAAATCTGCTAATTGGCGACCAGCTTTACTAAATGACCAAAAATCTTTTGGTTTATCTACCAAGGGGATACGAGGTAGCATTTTTTTAAGATCGTTAGAAAAGGTTTCTTTATAATCTTGACTATGTAAAATCCCATATACATAATAGAAAATATCCGCTTTTTCTACTGATTTTCCATATTGTTTAATAGCACGCTCTAAAATAAAATCACTTACTCCATCTCTACGAATGTATTTAGACTCACTTGATGCATCAAATAAACTGCCCTGTACTTGTTCTTTTTCTTCGTAATAATATAATGGGAAACATTGTGTACCAGCATCTAAACAATTCAAATCTGTTATGGTATTGCTCATTATTGCCGTATTTGTTTTATTACCGCCTATACCTGAAACACAAATTGTTAAGTTTTCAATATTTGACTCTGGGAAAAGTTTTAAATTTTGATATAACATTGCGTTCAAGTCTTTTTCAAAATATAAATTAGACTTTACATAAGGTCTATACTGACCTTGATAAACCCGATTTTGATTAAATGTATGTTTATATGTTTTTTTTAAGTCATTTTTCAGATTCCTATTCCAGCTGATTTTTTTTAAATTAGTAACTATATAGTCCTCATAATTAGTTTTGTTATTTGATTTTTGTGAAAACACAAATTCATCTACTACGCTGTTGTAATGATTAATATGCTTTTTGATTTGTTTTCCTAAATTTAAATATGAGAAATTATAAACCCAAACATCGCGTCCTGTAGCTAGCCCTAAAGAATAATTAACAAAGTAAGATTTTGAGGATGAATCCATTTTCTTCTCTGGTGCAATTTCTATAAACTCTTCAAACGATTCATTTCTTTGATTAACCCAATCTCCTTGTTCATTTGGTATTAACTCTTTCCATTTTATATTATTTATTGATTTATAATCTGAAACTATTTTTAATTTTTCTTCTCTATTCAAATAATCACCAATATCGTGATAGTAGATTTTCGCCTTTTTAGCGCTATGAGGATTTTTAATTAATAAGGTTATTGAAATAGGCGTACGTGACCCAGATCCAAATATTTTACCTCCTTCTTTACGAGATAACTCACCAGAGGTACGTTGATTACCTCTTAAATTAAATATGTAAATAGACGAGAACTCTTTCTCTAATGATTTACGAAAACCATCGGTACTATTTCCATCTAACCAAGTTCCATTACTAATAAATGCTATTATTCCTCCATTTATAGGATCTAATCTATCGGTACTCCACCTAAATGCTTTTAAATAAGAATCATAAACAGCATTGCTGTTTGTCGCTTCTGATAGAGCTACATAAGTTTTTGCGATTTTATTATCTAAAAATGTGTAGGATTGATTTTGAGCATTATCATTAGAAGATTTTTGACCTTTTGAATAAGGCGGATTTCCAATAATTACTCTTAACGGAGCTTTTTGCTGTGCTTGTACCCGTTTTGAATTTTGAGGAAACATTTCTGAAAACAATTTTTCACTCTCATTGGTTTCACCTAATTGAAAAGTGTCTGTTAATACAATACCATCAAAAGGTGTGTATTCAGTCTCCTCTTGTTCTATTTGATCGTGGTAAGCATTTTCAATATTTACAGCTGCAATGTAATAGGCTAATAATACAATTTCATTAGCGTGCAATTCTTGGGTATACTTTCTTTTGAGGTCTTCCTTCTTTATTAACCCACTTTGTAATAAACGTGTAATAAAGGTACCTGTTCCAGTAAATGGATCAAGAATGTGAACATTTTCATCTGAAATTGAGCGATCAAATTCCTTTTGTAATACATCGTTAACTGAGTGAATAATAAAATCTACAACTTCTACAGGGGTATATACAATTCCCAGTTGTTCCACCATTTTTGGGAAAGCTGTTTTAAAGAATTTATCGTATAGCTCTATAATAATACGTTGTTTTCCTTCTGCATTATCTATTCCTTCTGCACGTTTCTTAACAGATTGGTAGAATTTATCTAGCGTTTCTGTGTCTTTATCTAAAGATTGATCTTCTAATACATCCAGCATGGATTGCATAGATGTGGAGATAGCATTATTTTTTACAAAAGAATATCCATCGAATAATGCTTCAAATACTGGTTTGGTAATAATATGCTGTGATAGCATATCAATTGCTTGTTCTTTTGAAATCGAAGGATTTATGTTTTTTCTTAGACCTGTTAGAAACTTTTCAAATGCTTCTTCATGCTCAGGAGAATTTTCTATAAGTACTCTAATTCGTGCGACTTGATTCTCAGCAATTTTTGCTACATCTTTCGCCCATTTTTCCCAATAAACTCTGTCACCAACTTTTTGAACCATTTTAGCATAAACGATAGATTGCAATTGTTCAAATTGTATAGCTAATTGGTCATTAACATCGCCATATTTTTCATTTGGTTCATTAACAACATTCCCATCTACATCTAACCTAGGAACTCCACCAATTAATATATTGTTAGGTTTCTTTTTGTTTAAATCGATCTTATTTACTGTAGCATTAAATCTATCATCATGAGCACGTAATGCATTTAGAACAGACCAAACAACTCTAAATCTATCGTTATCATCTAATGCTTTTGAAGGTTCTACATCTGATGGTACAACTACAGGAATAATAATATAACCATATTTCTTTCCTGGAGCTTTACGCATTACTCTTCCAACAGATTGAACTACATCTACCTGAGAATTACGTGCGGAGAGGAATAATACAGCATCTAATGATGGTACATCTACGCCTTCACTTAAACAGCGTACATTGGTTAAAACCCTGCATTCATTGGAATCTGCAGATTGTGATTTTAGCCAACCTAATAATTGATCACGTTGAGGAGCGTTCATACTTCCATCTATATGATTTGATGAAACACGTACTAACTTCTCCCTTTGCTTTGGAGCAACAGAATCTAAATAAACATCTGAAGTATCATTAAATGTGCTAGTTATTTTTTTTGAAATCTTAATATTTTGGCAGAATGCGACTGCCCTTTTCATTGGTTCCGGATCACTATCTTTTATTAACCCATTGTCGCCTAGCACCTGTTTAGATAATGCATTTAAGCATCCAATTAATTTAGAAGCATCATCAGAGTTAATTTCATTTTCTGAATTAGACACCATTTTTTGAACTGCTGGTGGTATATCATTTTCACTTAATGTTAGAACCAAAACCTTATAATCAGCTAATAAACCTCTCTCTACAGCTTCGCCAAAACCAATACGATACATCTCCTCACCGTATTTTTCAGGATCATCCATTGAACAAATGGTAGCGTCATTCTGATCTGCTTTGGATTTAGAATCATCACTAAATAGACGAGGAGTAGCAGTCATGTAAATCCTCTTATTAGCTTGCAAGAATTCATTATCATGGACTTTAACAAATGAAGATTCATCATTGCCAGCTAATGTAACTCCTGTAGTTCTGTGAGCTTCATCACATATGATTAAGTCAAAAATAGCATTGTTATTCTTTTCGTTTAATAAATGACGTTGGGCATTAGCAATTACATCTATAGATTGATATGTTGAAAAGACAACTGTCATTCCTTTTTTTGATGTTCTATCTATGCCTTTAAATTGCTTTATTACGCTCTTTACATCTGTAGAAGCAGGAAAAGCTAAATCTACTACACTAAAATCATCGTCATCATTATTACCACTTTGTCTGGTAATCCTAGAATCTGAACAAATACAAATAGGTTTAATAGGTTCATTAGCGTCGGAAGACCATTCACGTAGTGTTTGTCCTAATAATGCGATAGATGGAACTAAAAACAACACTAAGCCACTATTATTTGTTTCATTTTCTGCAATACGCAAGGAAGTAAAAGTTTTACCCGTACCACAAGCCATTATTAATTTTCCTCTATCATTTTCTAAAAAATGATCATGAGTTTTATTAAGAGCATCCGTTTGATGTTGCCTTAAAATCTTCTTAGTAGTTCTTGCTAGATCACCTGTAATACCTTTTTCAAGTGTTCCCCAGTCAACTGGAGCTTGTTCTAAATCTGTAAGATTAATTCTTGTAACTGGGGGATTTTGGTTTCTTATTGTTTCTTCGGCATTACTACTCCAATTATTAGTAGTAGAAACCCAAATTCTTTTTTCAAACCCAATAGTTTGTAACTGGTCATTTTTAAAATGCCTGCTTGATGTGGAAAGAAAAGAATCTACTTCTGCTTTATCAATTCGCCCAGTCTCTTTATAGCACTTGCATTGTATAGCCCAATAATCACCATCTATAGTTAAGGCAACTAAATCTATCCCTGTGTCCTTTCCTCCAAAATCTTTCTTTCCAGGGAACTCATTCCACATCCAAACATATTTTAAGGTATTTGAGTATGTGGGATCTGTTTGCAGATATGCTTGAATTAAACGTTCAAACCTATCACCTTTATCTCGCTCTGAAAATGAAAATTCACGATACTTATCTAGTACTTTTTGGAAGGACATTTATTGTTGGGTGTTTATTAATTATATGAAGGAATTACAGAGTAGTAGGGGAGAATGAATTCCATATACAATTTTAACGCTTCTTTTTGTCTTATCCAATCTCTCCTGTTAAAATAGAGTGAAAGAAATCAACAATAAAAGTTGACAATTTGACGTCAAGTTTAAATTGAAAATTTTGTTCCTAAATTTTTTATAAAATTTTTATGGAAGATTTCAGTGAGAATGCGCTATAATCTAAAACATACCCCCCTATCCTCCTTTTAAACTGGACATACCCGCGCCACCGCCAATTCATTTAAGGTAAATTATTTTCTCCTTCCAAAGTTTTTTATAAAAGAATCTAAACCGCCCTATGGGCTGTCAACCCCTACTCAGTTAGAGCCTTGGGAGGATAGTCTCTCGTTTAATATTAATTTAAATCGATAAAACCATGGTTACGATTATCAATTACAAGTCTTATGAAAAAGAAGACGGAGGGAACTTTAATGCATTAATTGTACAAGGTGGATTGGAGACTGTTAAAAGTAAAGAAACAGGACAAATCTATTTTACAGCAAAAACAGCTCAAGTATCAAGCACATTTGATGAAGCTACTTGTAAGTCATTAGTAGGAACAAGCATCCCAGGAACTATTAAAAAGGTACAAGTTGATCCCTACGAGTACACAAATACAAAAACTGGGGAAATTACCACATACTCAGAGAGAAATGTATTTGTAACTCCAGAAGAAGAAATCCTTGAAAGTAATGTTGAGGAAGAAAGAATGGTAATCTAACTCTTCAGTTTAAAGTTAAAATATAAGAAGAGCTTCCAATTAGGAGGCTCTTTTTTATTGTCTAATCCCGTCATGTAGATTTAATAATAATCTTGATGACAACTAATAATTAATATTTTATGAAACTACAACAAGCACAGCGAAGCCAAGTGAAATTAAGAATTGGCTTAAGCGGACCAAGTGGCTATGGCAAGACATATTCTGCCCTTTTATTAGCATTTGGAATTACTAACGATTGGAGTAAAATAGCAGTAATAGATACTGAAAATAATTCCGCATCATTATACTCTCATCTAGGCGATTTTAACGTGTTAAGTCTAGAAGAACCTTATTCACCACAAAGATATGTTGAAGCTCTTAAAACCTGCGAAATGGCTGATATGGAGGTTATTATTGTGGACTCTATATCTCACGAATGGCAGGGTAAAGGTGGTTGCCTAGAGATGCACGAAAAGCTTGGAGGGAGATTCCAAGATTGGGCAAAAATCACTCCTTATCATAATTCATTTGTAGATGGGATATTACAATCTAAATGTCACGTGATCACATCAACCCGCAGAAAAGTGGATTATTCCTTAGATAGGGATATGAATGGTAAAACTAAGGTTATGAAGCTGGGTACAAAAGAGATAACAAGAGAGGGTTTTGAATATGAACTCACTGTCAATTTTGAGCTTATTAATGATAACCATCTAGTAAAAGCTTCAAAGGATAGAACTGGATTATTTATGAATAAGCCAGAGTTTATAATTAATCAATCTACTGGAAAGAAGCTTAAAGAGTGGTGTACAGATGGAGTTTCAATAGAAAAGATTAAGAAAGAAATTTCACTATGCCACCATCTTGCAGGGCTCAAACATATTTATGATAAATATTCTTCCGTACAGAAGGAAATATACCCGTTAATAATTGAACGTAAGAACCTTATTGAGGATAGCAATTCGCAGTTAATTGAAGAAAATAATGTAGAACAACCAAAAAATTAAAATTATGGAAATAATAGAAAGATCCCTTATACAAAATCAAATGGTGGAAGAGAGGGAAGTGGTAACATCCACAAATCGAAGTTTTATTGAAGCCAATACGACCCAAGTAAATTTATCTCATCTAAAAAATGAATGTATAATTCCAGTTTTTTCCAAGGACAATGAGAGTACGATTAGTCACTACGAATTTGTACATAAAACCAGACAGGTAGTGAAAGACCTATTTCCAGAATTTAATGTAGCTGAGCCAAATATTAGGACATCACATATGATTAAAGGGAGAATTCCATCTGCTATAGGTAAGCCTGCAAAAGATCTTAAGGATTTTGAGAAAACATTGTACTATGAACGTTGTGCTTTCATTATAGAAATTCCTGAGGTTACTGAGATTGTAAATGGAAATGCATTAGCCCTTAGCGTGGGTGGCGTACGTGCCTATAATCAGGAAAACTTGTATAGCAAGAAAAGTCCTGAAAAGTTCAAATTATTTGTTGGGTTTAAAAACATGGTGTGTACCAACTTGTGCATATCAACAGATGGTTTGGCAGATCAGGTTAGAGTTACTTCTGTTAACCAACTATCTGAAGCAGTTGAGGGATTGTTAAGGGCATATAATCGTGAGGATCATTTAAGTGTGATGAAAAGAATGGCTGATTATAATCTTACTGAATCTCAATTCGCCCATTTAATTGGGAAATTAAGAATGTACCAGTTTATGGATAAATACGATCAACAGCAGCATTTCTCTATTTCGCTAAATGACAGTCAGATAAACACCGTAGTGAAAAACTATTATCAATGCCCTAATTTTAAATGTAAAGGGGATGGCACAATTAATCTGTGGAAGCTTTACAATCTTTTTACGGAAGCCAACAAATCCTCCTACATAGATAATAATTTTGAACGCAATGTTCACGCGTACGACTTAATCAATCACCTAGTGAATTCACTACATAGTGGAAGTCCTAATTGGTTCTTGCAACATTAATTATATAGCGTTTATGCAATGAGCGATGAAGAATTAATAGAAACATTAAAGTATAGCTCTCCTAAAATTTTATACATAGTTACTTGGAATAATCTTCTTAAAAAACTCTTCTGTCCTTTTCAGGTGATGGTAAAACATCAAATTGGGGAACTTGAAAAAGGGGAGAAGATTTGGGTAGAAAATGTAAAAGTTACAGTCAAATTAAAAACTGTTTATATAATTAAAGGGAGAGCTTATTATTATGATCATTTTGAAATTTTAAATTAAAGTAAAGATTGAAAATTCCTCATATTATTAGTAAGGGGTAGGAGTTAAGCTGTATTTTGGATAACCAAGCTTTTGAGACTGTTTCTCCTTTATCAAAAAACTCCTGAAAAAGAAATCTGGATTATTATATTTGCTGGCACAGCATCAATATTGTTGCTGTGTTGGTTAATATTTAATTTAGAGTTACATGAAATCCTTAGAGCTAATTGATGAAATAGAAGATGTTTTTTCAGAATCCTTTTTTTTAGTGATTAAAGATAGATTTTGGTATAGTTATACTATAATATTTAATTCTCCAAAGGAATGGGACGGTAGGAGCAGATATTCTATAAGTTTAACGCCGAGCTTTGAATCTGATATAAATAAATTTGATTTAAATGAAGATTTACAGAATGAAATTTCTGATAAATTCGAGAGATTAAGAATTACACTCCATGAAGATTTAATCCAGTTAGATAATGAAAGGAAGGAGAACCGTTTTGTGATGCTCATAAATAAGAGATTATCTAAAGCATCTGATAACGCTGCAAATTTTAATACTCCCAAACCCTTTGAAACGGTCATAAAAACTCAATTCCATAAATGTTTATTAGACTTTCAAAAAGAGTTTATCAGTGAAAAAGATAATAAAAAGTCAAGAATCAATTATGGGATTCAATTCCTAAATATGGAAAGTCCTTCAGGATGGAGTAGTTTTAATGAATTTTGTAAAGCTTTAAGAAAAAGTTCCTTAATTCCATCAGAAACTAATAAAATGGATCTTAAGATTGTTTTTTCAAAAGGTATAATATCAAAAAAGATAATATGGTTGGGCTCTCATCCCGAAGCTGATCATTTTTTTAAAGGTTTAAAAGAGAAGAAACATTTAATAAAAATTAACCCCATCTGGCTATCTGTAAACCAAAATTTCGCAATATTAGATAAAGAAGGCATCCCTATGCCAAGTGATAAGCTAAACTCACTTGGAGTATTAGATAAAAAGATACTATCGGATAAAGATTCTATGCGAGAGATCAATAGTATAATTGACTTATTAGAAACCGAGAAGTAATCTGCATTTATCTGCTTCCCATTATAAAATTTTTAATTGGTAACCAGTTTAAGTGGTTGTATTCTAGTTATTTGTATTAGCGTATTATCTGTTTCTAATTAAAACTTTCCATTTACAGATAAATTTCTTATAAATATTTGTTCTCAGAAAGCGGCGAAATTTCTCTGCTAATTAAAAATTTGAAACAAATGACTAAAGAAGTTATCGAAGAACCTATATCATTTTATTTACGTGATGATAATGGTGCAATTAAAATTATACAAGCCAAACTTATTGATTTTTTAGAATTGAATGGGTTTTTAAATGTCCGCATGGGGGATGAGGTTATGCTCGTTAGAAATGATAGGAACATTTTATATCGTATAAAGATTTTAGATTTGGTCGCATTTATTCGAAATACTCTAGATAACGAAGCTAATAGAGAGATATATGATGTTTTCGCAAGAAGCCCTGGTACTTACATAGGTGTAAATAAACTTCAGTTATTAAAGTCAATAGAGATTATTGATGATCTAGATGAATTAAATTCTTCAAAATTTTATTTTCAAAATTGCGTATGTGAGGTTTACTCAGATAGAATAGAGGTTATTGAAAATGAAAATTTAGAAAAACCTATATGGCAGAATAGGATATTACAAATAGAATATAACCCTCCTTCTCTAGATGTTGTTGGACAATTTGAAACTTTTTGTAAAAGAATTACTGGAGGTAAAGATCAAAGGTTTCAAGCATTGAAATGTCTTATAGGTTATTTGTTGCATCGCAATAAAGAGAAAGGAGAACAAAAGGCGGTTATTTTGTATGATGAAAAAATGGGTGTTGGAGACAAAGCCAATGGAAGAACTGGAAAAACTGTTATCGCCACAGCATTAAGTAAATGTCGAGAAGTGGAACTTTTTGATGGTAAGAGCATGAAAAATGAAAGCTATTTCAAGAATCAACGCATAAATCTTACTACCGACCTTTTGGTATACGATGATATTTCTAAAAATTTAAAATTCGATATTTTTTATTCTATTCTAACTACTGGAGTGGAAGTAGAAAAAAAAGGAAAACAATCATTCTATATTCCTGATTCAAAATCTCCTAAGCTGTTAATTACCTCTAATTATTATGTAAATGGGGATGGGGGTGACTCTGATTTAGGAAGACGATATGAATTTGAAATAGCAAACCACTATAGTAAAAAACTCAAACCTGAACATGAATTTGGAAATAGATTTTTTGGCAATTTTTGGCCTATGGAGGAATGGAATAAATTTTATTTTTTTATGTCTACATGTGTACAAGATTATTTGGCTAATGGTTTAATAGATTTACCATCCTTAAATTTGCAAATTTCAAAAATAACGGACAATACAAGTTCTGATTTTGTGGAATTTGCAGAGGTATATATTAAGAAAGATTTTAAGTTTGATAAGCGACATTTTCTGTCTGATTTTATCTCCTTATATCCCAAATATCAAGATTTGTCTCCTCATCAATTTACTAAATGGTTACAACTTTATGCAGATCATCTGAACTGCAGCTACGAAGATAAATCTTCAGGTGGGGAATATTATTTTTGGATTCATTCTAAAGCAGATAGTAATGAATAGATTAGGAAAAATATATAAAGCAATCAATAAAATCACAAAAGAAGTTTATATAGGTGTGACCTTTAATCTTTTGAAAGATAGACGAAACGACCATCTACAAAAAGCTAAAAAAAATGTCGGTGGAAAATTTCAGCAAGCTATTAGAACCTATGGATCTGAAGCATTTGAATGGGTGCAGATAGATACAGCAAATTCAAGTAACGAATTAGCAGAAAAAGAAAAGGAATATGTGATAAAATATAATGCTAAAGAAAATGGTTACAATGCAGATAGTGGAGGAGGTTTTAAAAAGACTATTTTTAAGTATAATCTAGAAACTAAGGAGTTAATTCAAGATTATACTTGTTTAAATAGTGCAGCCATTTCGGTTAATGCAACTAAACAGGATATTTCCAGAGCATGTTTAAGCGCCAATGGCTTATTAAATGGATACCTATGGAGTTACAGTTGTTCTAAGGTATTTACTTCCAATGGTGATTCTAGGAAAAAAGGAGTAATTCAGTTGGATTTAAATGCCAATATAATTGATGAATTTGATTCAGTTGCAGAAGCTACTCAAAAAACAGGATTGAGTAAAACTTGTATTTCAAGAGTATGCCGAGGAGAAAGAGATTCTTCAGGAGGATATATATGGAGATACACCAATCAATTATGAAAGGAGTAAGAAATCGATGCCTTCTATATTTGTATAAGGAGAAGATTTGCTTTTTTGATAATCTAAAAAGTAATAGGTAATTTTAAACGAGCTCTACCTAATATTTTAACGAGTAAATTTTTAATTTATTGAATAGATATTCATTCCAGCTATAATAAAAAAACATCTCTATTTTATTATTATAGTTATAACTAGATGCATTAATTATATTAAATTTGAATATTAACATTATTAAAAAGGCATACTTTTCGGATACCCATTAAATGATAACCTTTGGAAAGGACTGATATACTTAAGATGTTGCCCCTTGGTTCGAGCCCAAGAGGAGGAGCTCAATGAAGACAAGCCATTCAAGAAATTGAGTGGCTTTCTTTTTTTATATAGGTCTAACATAGGTCAAACATTCTTATTAAATTTGAGAATGAATTCTTATAAATCATCCACTAGTAAGCAGTCCATCCTTTTTTTTGAAACTTTTCTTAATAAAGAAAGTTTAGCTGTATATAAAGACAATTTTTACAATTATTATATTAATCCCTCTTAGAAGAAAAATCTCAGTCAGGGATATATATTATATTCAAGTGGCGATCTGGATAATTTTTCGAGTATAATTATAATAAAAGAGACTGCTTTTTTGGAGCCGCCTCTATTAAATTAGTTTTCAGAACGTTTGCTGGAGCTTACTTCTGTGCTATTATCTGCTCGAGCATCATAGAATGATCTTTTTCCATCTGTTCATGTTCTACCCGCATAGCCTCGTGTTCTGCCATCAACTTGTTATGGCCCTCCTGCATTTCAACGATCTGGGCTTCCATTTCGGTAAGGTTGAGTTTAGAGAAGCCTTCCCGAAGACTTTCGTGAGCTTCGATGTTTGCCTCGTGACCCATCATTATTGCCTCATGCTTTTTAAATAAAACTTCGTGCTGCGCAAGTTTTTCCCTAAGATCAGGATCGGTTATTTCTTTGGCTTCCACCTGCTCCTTCATTTGAGCATGTGTATCTTTCATTTGTTGATGAGTCCGTTGGAATTGCATATTGACCTGCCTCAGGCTGTCATTCTCTGTGAGAAGCTGGTCATGTATCTCGATAAGCGTTTTGTTCTCGTCCCCGCAACTGGTAAGTGCAATGGAGATTACACTTAGTATTAAAAAAAAATATCTCATAATAGTAAAGTTTACTTTTTTAGATTGTTCTTTTTAAATTACAAAAAACGGCGTTATTTTCCTGCAATTTTATGTTAAAAGCTGTTAGTGTACTGTGTGATAAGCATGTTTTATAAAAGAAAGTGGAGAATGCTTGATGTTGGAGGAATGGAATATTTTGCGCTGAAATCCTCGATATCATTGGATGCACTCATTTCGTTGCGTTTCGTTTAAGAGTTTGTCATATCGGTGAAATCTTCTGTTTTACTGTCTTTACTATACATTGCTGTCATATTTACAAAAGCTTTATAATTTTCCCTTTATACAGCATGCACATGATTTGGACAAGTCTATCTGGAATGGCAGTTGCTAAAATTATAAGATCATATCACTGGATTACAAATCTGCGATCAGGAATTGTAGATAGCCCGGCCTTATATCGCCTCTGAAATTGCAGTATTCATAATTATAAACCAGCTGAATTTCACTATTCTAGGGATTATAAGTAGAAAGTTTAAACGTGTTTGGGCTTAAAAGGGTCATTGTAAGCGAATGTTCTATTTGTTCTCAAGGGTAGATCAATAAATGTTAGTACTTGTACTTGAAGATGTTCGGTATTTCTGGTTTTTTTAACCATGAATAGTTTCATGTTTACCATAGCTTTTTATTAATTCGCCTTCAAATTCTACAAGTTCCTTCCAACGCGAATCAACATCGATATCTTTTCCGTATTTACGAGCAAAGCCTATAAAAGTGGTATAATGACCAGCTTCACTTATCATTAAGTCGTGATAAAATTTAGATAATTCAGGATCGTTTATTTCTTTGGAAAGTAGTTTAAAGCGCTCACAACTTCTCGCCTCGATCATTGCAGAAAACAGGAGCCTGTCTACCATAGAATTCAATCTGCTCCCGCCTTTGTTCATGAATTTATAAAGTTCATTAACATAGCTGTCTTTGCGTTCTCGCCCCAGTTTAAACCCTCTTTTTTTGATGATCTCGTGAACCATTTCAAAATGCTCTAACTCCTCTTTTGCCAGCTCCAATAATTCGGTTACCAGATCTGGATATTCCGAATTTAACGTGATAATTGTGATAGCATTTGTGGCTGCTTTCTGCTCACACCAAGCATGGTCAGTAAGGATTTCTTCTATATTGGATTCAACTATGTTTACCCAACGTGGATCTGTTTCTAACTTAAGATGAAGCATTATTTATTTTTTTCAAAGATACTTAAAGATAGGATTGTATTTATAATAATAGATTTGTGCTTCCCGAAAAACATCTAAAATTTTTATCCCACGTTGACACTAAATAAATACCCGACGAAAGCGGTTAACCCCATCGCTACTGTTCCCCAAAATGTAATTCTTAGAATGGCAATTCCAATATTGGAACCTCCGGTTTTAGCAGCTAAGGCACCTAATATTATTAAAAATAAGGTTGCAAATCCGTATAAATAATACTCCATAAATAAAAGAGGTAGAAATAACACAACCAAAAGAGGAAGTATCCCTCCAACGATAAAGGAGGCTCCTGAAGCCAATGCGGCTTGGATTGGATTGGCCTGACTCATTTCATTGATTCCTAACTCATCTCTTACATGAGCAGCAAGGACATCGTGCTCGGTTAATTCTATTGCCACAATTAAGGCAGTTTCTTTCTTTAAACCTCTATTCTCATAAATCTCAGCTAGGCGCTGCAATTCTATTTCTGGGGTTTCTTCTAGTTCTATTTTTTCTCTTTCAATATCCGCTCTTTCAACATCGGTTTGAGAACTTACTGAGACGTATTCTCCAGCAGCCATAGATAAGGAACCGGCAACTAAACCAGCTAGAGTAGCCAAAATAATAGGTTCTCTCATATCGCTCGCGGCTGCGACACCAATTGCAAGACTTGCAGTAGATAAAATGCCATCATTAGCACCAAGCACTGCTGCTCTTAACCAATTACTTCTATGGATATAATGATTATCTAAGTATTCATCTGGTTGATCACTCATCTGTCGGGCTTTTTTGTTTATAATATTTTTCTCCTATTTTTAAAGGATTCATGCATCATTTTCAGAAGTTATGGACATGGCGGGAACTATAGAGTTTCTTTCATTTCTCCTATTCGTTTTTTCTGAACAAGGCCAGATGTTGAATAATAGTTCTGCTTTCTAATCCCCCTGCCAAGGCACCCGTGGTTACTCCAACTGTGCTTATAAAAACTGCGATCCTGATCTTATCTTCCAATAAAATTTCCGGTTTGCTTAAAGTTGGCCAAGTGCGCATAAGATCTTCTGGGAATACGTACAATTCTATTACCATCATCAATGCCCCTACCATGAGGAAAAGTCCAATGCAAGCAAGGAAAATGCTGAAATAGATAACTGTGTTGGCCACGGCAAGATGTTCAGTGATAATTCTTTTTTCTCTTTTCGGAAGAAACAGAGATTGTACCCGCACCAGATAAAAGCTTGCTAACATGATGCTTATAATCGCAAAAAATGCAGCAGTTCCATTGGTCATTCCTAAACCCACATCCCAGATCTCTGCGTTGAAAATTAAAATTATTGCGGGCGCTACCGCGGCAGTAGCTAAACCCGGCAAGGAAAGCGGCAGTAATAATGCTTTATTCCTTATCAGTGGCCAAAAGAATTTACCAAGATGCCTAAAGGTCATCAGGATATGAAAAATGAAGGTTTCAAGATCATTTCCATTTCTCAACTCTCTGTCTGGAGCCTTTTTTGCTTTTTTCTTAAGTACTTTTTTTTCTTTTGAAGAAAAAGAGGGAACTTTTGATAAAGACCTGTCGAATTTTGTGGAACTCATAATTCCCGGTTCTGTTGCAGGGCTGTGGTTCAGGCCCAATATATGCCCTATTTGATGAAGGAAAAGAGAAGCAGAGTTGTACCGGACGAATGTGCTATTTAAATCAAGTCTTTCCCGGTTCTTTCCTGTGGACGTAGTTTGTCTTGTGGAAAGGGCCACAATGCGTGCAATGGATGAACTAAGGGCAGAAACCTGGACATTTCTCCTAGACATCAGTCCAATATCTGTTAGTACACAAACAAGGTCATAATTGCCCTCAGCCATACTCATGCTGGCTCTGTCAAGGAAAAAAGACGGATTTCTGGAGCGGTCATTGTCAAGTTTAAAAGTTTCTGAAATAACAAAATTCCATTTTATTCCTGTACTTTCTTCCAGCTCTGGTTTTACGTCTTCAGCAAGTTGATTTGCATACGCAATCATTTCTTTTTTTTCTTTCAGATTCTTAACTGCGATCAGGAATCCTACATCCATCTCTGCATTTGGCTGTGGACCCTGTGCTTTATCTAATGCACCAAAAAACCTTTTTCCTGAAGTTATAGCCCGGATGATCTTTGTAGAATTTATAACCCTTAGCGTACGCAGTATTCTTAAAGCATTAAACATTCTAAAAACCCGAAGTGCAGGTATTATTAGTGATATTACGGTGATCCAATTATGCTTTATGAACTGACTTCTTCGGGGTGCTATTATTATTTTAATCAAAAATTCGAGTATAAAGAGAATCCATATGAGGTATATGAGCTTTTCTTGAAATGGGCTGAGCCCTCTAAAAATTTCTATAATAAAAAGAATTAACCACCCAATTGCCAGAAGAAACATTGGGACTTCAAGATGTTCCTCAAGCTTAAAAAAGATTCTGTATCGTTTTCGGTTCTCTCTCAATTTCAGGAGTTTTTCGGATTTTGTATTAATACCAATGAATTGCGAAATCTTTCTAAATTAGGAAAATAAATTAACTACTGCTATAGAAAAAGTAGTGTTCTAAGCCTAAAACTTCTGAAGGAAACAGAATTGGGATAACTCAGCAAGATTTTCTTCAGCAAAATATTTATTTTTTTCTGATTATTCTAGCTCGTAGTCTTTAACTAATTCAGTTAGATGATTTCCAAAATCCTGCGTATATGATTCGGGACAGGTGGACAATACTGGTTTTTAGCACAGTTCATGCTGTTCGGATAGCTAGCGGAATAATTTCAGAACCTAATTTATGTACTATTTTTTTAAAGTCATCCCCTTTGGGGAGGATCTAGGAGGATTTAGGAGGGGATAAGGGGATGATATTGTCCTCAAAACAATTTTAGAGGAGCTGGATGAGAAATCCCAAATCCAAAAGATTAAATTTGTGTTACATAGTGAGCAGGATCTCGATTATTATCTTAAAAAATTGAAGGTGATACAGGGATATCCCGCTTCACCAAAATTAATTAAATGCTAGATTTTACTGCTACTTATACAGATCAGTACCAGCTTTCCATGGCGCAAGTTTATTTTGAAAATGGGCAAAAAGAACACTCTGCAGTTTTCGACTACTACTTTAGAAAGCTTCCTTTTGATGGGGGATATGCGATTTTCTCGGGTTTAGAAGATCTATTGGAAATTCTCGAAGAACTTAAATTTAATGAAGAAGACCTTGCTTATTTAAAAGATCAGAACTATTCTGAAGAGTTTCTAGACTACCTAAAAACCTTCAAATTTTCTGGTACTATCATGGCTGCTAGAGAGGGTGATATTTTATTTCCTAATAGGCCGGTTCTTCAAGTAGAAGCCAATATTATAGAAGCTCAACTTATAGAAACTATCCTTCTGAATCTTTTAAATTTTCAAACCTTAATTGCCACTAAGGCAAGCAGAATAAGATTGGTAGCAAAAAACAGCATATTACTTGAATTCGGTTTGCGAAGAGCCCATGGTCCTGGTGGATATTATGCCAGTAGAGCGGCAATAGTTGGAGGATTTGATGGCACCAGCAATGTGGTGGCAGGCAAAAATTTTGATATCCCGGTTTCTGGGACTATGGCACACTCCTTTATTCAAAGTTATGACGACGAAATAACGGCTTTTAGAGCCTTTTCCCAAAGCCGACCAAAAGACTGCGTGCTTCTTGTAGATACTTACGATACGCTTAAGAGCGGTATTCCAAATGCTATTAAGATAGGAAAGGAAATGGAATCTAAGGGTCAAAAATTGATGGGAATTCGATTGGACAGTGGAGATTTGGCATATTTGGCGCAAGAAAGTAGAAAAATGCTTGATAAGGCAGGTCTGGATTATGTGAAAATAGCGGCATCAAATCAGTTAGATGAATATGTGATCAAGAGTTTGTTAGAACAAAATGCCCCGATAGATATATTTGGAGTGGGTACTAATTTGGTGACTGGAGAACCAGATGGTGCATTAGATGGCGTTTATAAACTCTCTGTTTCTAATGGCATTCCAAGATTGAAGATTTCTGAAAGTCTTTCCAAAGTAACCATTCCCCATAAAAAACAGGTTTATAGATTGATGAATGCAAAAGGAGAACTTATAGGTGCCGATGCCATTACGATGAGAGATGAGGAAGAGGTTTCAAGGATCTATGATCCGCAGGAAATTTTGAAATCTTTGCCTGTAAAAAACTGTAAGACTGAAGCCTTGCTTCATTTAGTGATGAAAAATGGTAAAAAAACCCAAGAGACCAGGAGCTTAAAAGAGATAGCAGCATACTCCCGAGACCGATTAGAGGGTCTTCCTATGGAATATAAACGCTTTGATAATCCGCATATTTATAAGGTAGGTATTAGTAAGGCACTTAAAAAGGAACGCGAAACCTTGTTAAAGAAATATAAGAAATAGTGATGAAAGCATTGGTAATAATAGATTTGCAAAATGATTTTATTCCGGGAGGTTCTTTGGCTGTTCCCGGTGGCGACGAAATTGTTCCGTTAATTAATAAGCTTCAGCATAAATTTGATTTGGTAATAGCAACCCAGGATTGGCATCCTTTAGATCATTCTAGTTTTGCTGAAAATCATCCTGGAAAGAAGGAGTATGAAATCATCAAATTGAATGAAATGGATCAAATTTTATGGCCAGTTCATTGTGTACAAAATTCAAAAGGAGCAGAATTTAATTCTGAATTAAATTCAAAAAAAATTGAAGCTATTTTCAGAAAGGGAACCAATAAGGAAATAGATAGTTACAGCGGATTTTATGATAATGCGCATTTAAAATCTACTGGACTTTCGGGGTATTTAAAAGATAAAAGAGTTAGTACTTTATATTTTTGTGGCCTTGCGGCAGAATACTGTGTCTATTTCTCCATCATAGATGCTCTAAAAGAAGGCTTTGAAGCCGTCTTGATAGAAGATGCCACCAGAGCTATTTCTCAGGATGATTTTGAAAATGCAAAAAAGTCCATCCTGCACGCTGGAGGAAAAATTATTGCTACATCAGAAGTTGAATAATACTTTTAAATATGCGAGTCACCCCGATAGCTTATGGGTTAAGAAACTAAACCCTCAATGAGGAATTAAAAGATCTCTTTAAAAGCCGCTATTAAATTCTGAACCTCCTCTATTGTATTATAATGTACTAAACTCACTCTAACTACACCTTCATATTGTTTCAGGTCCAGATCTTTAATTAGCTGTTTCGCATAAAAATCTCCATATCTAATCCCAATGTGCTTTTTATCTATGAACTCAACAATTTCTGAACTTTTAAATTTGGGATGAATAAAGGAAATGGTTGGTACACGAAGAGAGGCATCGGCACTCGAAGCGCCAATAATTTTAATGTCTTCAACAGATCTCAAATAACCTAAAAGCTCTTGTGCCAATTGAGCCTCATAATTAGCTATCAGCTCAAAACTAGCTTCCAGCTTTTCGTTTCTGTTAAACTTATTATCAGAAAAGTGATGATCATTTATCCCGATCATATATTCAGGAATAGCTTTTAAACTATAAGTAAGTTCAAAATTATAATTCCCCGGCTGAAATTTATAGGGCACATCTTCGGGTTTGAAGAATTGGTGATTAATTCCAGGCATATCAATAAGCAAAGGCAACTTTCCATACATCACTGCCAGATGCGGACCAAAAACTTTATACCAGCTAAAAACATAAAAATCTACATCCAATTCTTGCACATCCACTCTTCTATGGGGAGCAAAAGCGACGCCATCTACACAAATAAGTGCTCCGGCCTCATGTACAATTTTGGAGATCTCTTTAATGGGGTTAATGCTTCCCAAAACATTCGAACAATGTGTTACCGCCACTAATTTTGTCTTGTTGGAAAGTAAATTAGAAAGTTCATTTAATTCCAATTCAAAAGAACATGGATTCACTTTCCATACCTTAATCTTAATACCTTTGCTTTCTAAGTCTTTCCAGCAAGAAACATTGGCTTCATGATCTGTATTGGTTATAATAACCTCGTCCCCTGCTTTCCAGCTATCGCTAATACAAATACTCAGTATCCTTAACAGCATTGTAGAGGTAGGCCCAATAATTACTTCTTTAGGATTGGAAACATTTAGATATTCTGCAACCTTCTCCGTAGAATTTGAAAGTGCTTTCCCCGCATTGGCTGAAACTTCATAGGAGGCACCTAATTGTACATTATAGTTCAAAAAATATTCAGAAATATAGTTGATGCTATTACCCAAAATTTGCGAGCCTCCCGCATTATCCATAAATGTATAGCCCTTTTTAAGAGAAGGGAATTGTTCCCGTATAAATTCTAAATCCATTATAAAGTTTTCTTAGTTACAGTTTCCTATAAATCAAAAATAGGAAGTTTAAAAATGTGATTTGTATTTTCTTGCGTATTATACACAAAATGTCACTTTGAGAATTATTAATGCAAAAAAAGATATATTTGAACAACTTAGAATTAATTAAACTCATTTTTTATGAAAAGTAAATTTTTATTCATTGCATCCTTTTGTTTCTCGAGCATTCTTTTTGCTCAAGATCAGGATGTTGTTATTCAAAATATTGTAAAGGAAGCTTCAGAGAATTCTCAACTAGAAAAGTTAGGTCATGAGCTATTAGATGTTGTTGGACCAAGATTAGTGGGTACTCCAGAAATGAAGCAAGCGCATGATTGGGCGGTGAATAAATATAAAGAATGGGATATTCCTGCAGAAAATCAGCAATGGGGAGAATGGCGAGGTTGGAAACGTGGAATTACCCATATAGACCTAATAGAACCTAGAGTAAGAACTCTTTCTGGAATGCAATTGGCTTGGAGCCCAAGCTCGGGTAAGAAACCTATTGTTGCTGAAGTTGTTATTTTACCAGAAGCCAAAGATTCTACTAATTTTGCCAAATTATTATCTGGAGTTAAAGGGAAATTAGTAATGATTTCTATGCCTCAAATGACTGGGAGACCAGATGAGAATTGGGAAGAATTTGCTACCGATTCTTCTTTCGCTAAAATGAAAGAGGACAGAAACGCGCAGTCTGAGGCATGGTCAGATAGAATGACCAAAACAGGATATACCAACAGAAACATTACTGAAGCTTTGGAAAAAGCAGGAGCTGCTGGAATTATTACCTTAAACTGGTCCAGAGGATTTGGAGCAAACAAGATATTTTCTGCTTCCACTAAAAAAATTCCAACTATAGAGCTTTCTTTAGAGGATTATGGAATGGTTTATAGGCTAGCTGAGTATGGAGATAAACCGAAATTGAGACTGGTTGCAGAATCTGAAGAATTGGGTGTAGTTCCTACCTTTAATACCATAGCAACCATTAAAGGAACAGAAAAACCTGAGGAATATGTAATCCTTTCAGCGCATTTCGATTCCTGGGATGGAGCAACAGGAGCGACAGATAATGGGACTGGTACTATGGTAATGATGGAAGCAATGAGAATTCTCAAAAAAATGTATCCAAATCCAAAGCGTACTATAATTGCAGGACATTGGGGCAGTGAGGAGCAAGGATTGAATGGGTCTAGAGCCTTTGTGAAGGATCATCCGGAAATCGTAGACAATGTTCAGGCATTATTTAATCAGGATAATGGAACCGGGAGAGTGGTAAATCTTTCAGGAGGAGGATTCTTGAACTCTTACGATTATTTAGGTAGATGGTTGGAAGCAGTTCCAGAAGAAATTACAGATGAAATTGAAACGACCTTCCCTGGAATACCAAGTGGTGGTGGATCAGACTATGCTTCTTTTCTTGCGGCAGGAGTTCCAGCCTTTAGCTTGAGTTCTATAAGCTGGTCTTACTGGAATTATACTTGGCACACCAACTTGGATACTTATGATAAGATTGTGTTTGATGATGTTCGTAGCAACGTGATACTTACAGCAATTATGGCATATATGGCAAGTGAAGATCCAGAGAAAACCTCAAGAGAAAAAAGAGTTTTACCAATTAGCAAAAGATCTGGGGAGCAAATGACTTGGCCTGAGGCTAGAGATGCTACTCGAAAAGGTGGGTTGGATTAAGTAAGAAGAAATTTGAAATAATATTATTGCTGCAAACCAGGTAAAAGACTATTTGTTTTTTAGCTGGTTTGCTGCTTTTGTATAACCACCTCCAGCACCATCTACAAAGTGAATATGGTCATCTTTTTTCATGTCTCTAACATAACAGGACATCACACTTTGCTCACTTACATGAAGCCCATATTTTATCTTTCCTTTTTCTTCCAAATGATTTAAGTAAGATGTTAGGGATTTACGCTGCTGTGGAGTACCTGTAATTACGGTATTTATTCTCCCGTCTATGGTTAGCGTATCTGTTAGCTCCACTAATTTCTGAAGATAGGTTTTTCCTGCGCTGGTGTTTTTTAAATAATATTTTCCAAATACAGTAGTAATCCAATTTTTTAAAAGATAGAAAGCGTCATATTTTCCAAGCTTAGAGCGCATCTCATCATTCAGTTTTTGCAAACTGGCCTTCAATTTTAATCGTTTTACTGAAATAGGTTTTCTACTGTTTAGGGAACCATAAATAGTATCGATATTTTGTAGGACCTTCGATAACACTTCTGAAGGATCTTCTTCTTTACAAGCAATTACTATTAAGCTTACAACTTCTTGATTTTTTTCTGGCGGACTTATTTTATCCCATTTACATTCCATACCCTCTAAATTTAAGAGATCTGGAATTTTGGTGCTCCCTTTATGCGAATCTTTAAAGTTGGCCTTTATTTGGTTTTCTGCATATTGTAGACCCTCACCAAGAACTACTGGTATAGTTAGGATATCACTAATTTTAACTTTTGAGATTTCCAACGAGATCTCTTTCTCATAGATCTCTTTAATTGAAAGAGAACCTATTTTAAGTTCGAGCCCAAAATTTTCCAAGGTATTTATTCTATGCTGATTTAAAGCTGCCATTGCGCTATCAAGTAATTCTGAAGGAATTAGCATCGTTGCACCATCTCCTCCAAAGAAAAAAGGGATAGTCATATTTTTTGAATAGGCTAAGTTTAAAATGGCAATTACACTTCCGGTCGCTACTAAATTAACCTGGTCATGATTTCCGTTTCTAACAGCTTCCGTAGAATTTTTGATATCTGCGGCAACTGCATGCCAGTCTTCTGGAACTTTAGAAAAAAGGGATTTATTAGCAACCAGATCACTAATAGAACTCGTTTGCAAGACGAGGCTGGAATAAAAGTTCAGACTGGTTGAGGTCGGCATATTTAATTTTAGAATTTTAGTCGATAGTGAAACTAAAAAATTTCCCCTTCAATAATTTTATTGAACGAATATAAAAGGGATGTTATAAACTTTCCTCAGTCTAATTTAGATCTGCTCCAACGGGTTTAGAGCAATCGTGTCCTGGTTGCCCATGAGCAGGGTTTTTGGCAGGGGTATCACCTCCGTCAACTCTCACTGGGGAAACATTTGAATTGAGAGTAGTGGTATTGGTTTGTTGAATACTTGTGCTAGCAGCTTGGTCTAGAGGTGCTCCCACGGGAAGATCACAACGATGTCCTGGCTGTCCATGAACTGGGTTTAAAGCAGCAGTAGTTTTTGGATTATCTATAGTTTCCATTTCTGAATTAGCCGGAGATGCTTCAGTTTCTTTCTTTTCTTCTTTACATGCAATCATCACACTTAAACTTAAGGCAATGATGGTACTATTTAAGAGTCTCTTTTTCATAATAAATTTTTTTAAATTCAGTAAAAATTAATTTCCTATTTAATTCACAATCTTATCTAATTCAGCTTCGGTTACATTCAAAAGGCCAGAAGATGGTAATCTCAAGGTCATCGTTCTCCAATTATCTTCTGCCTCAAATATAGCTTTAAATAGAGGAATCGCCTCTTCAAATCTCTTGCTATTTGCAAGTGCTACTGCTTTCCAATATCTCATTTCTAAGTTATCGGGGAATAGTTTTTCAGCACTGCTATACTGCTTTAGAGCTTCGTCTACATCTTCTGCTTCCATTGCAAGATCTCCTTTATTCATAAATTCATAAGCTCTTGCTACTTTCAAAAGTCTCGCTAGCTCCACTATAGGTTCTGCATTATCATCTACCCTAAGATCTATCTTTTTATCTTCCCAAGAGTTCTTTACCTTGTTGGCGCCTACCACGATCAATGCAGCAGATTGCTTCCCGCGAATATCTCCGCCAGCATTTTGTGCCGCTTGTAAAACTTTAACAACTCTTTCTGCCAGAGGAAGATCAGAATGCTCTAAAAACGCAGCTTTCATTGCGGGTACCACCTTATCATTAAGCATCATATTTGCTTGTACAGAGTAATTCTTCCCTGTATAATGAAAAGCAGATTCTACACAACTACTGCCAGTATGTGCAGCTGTTCTTCCTGAAGAATCTAAAAAAGCAACCTGTCTATACTCTTCACCATCATCTTCAGCTATTAATTTTTCTAAAGCCTGAGAGGCAGATTTTCCTTCTTCCATTAATTTTAACCCGTTAGGGCCATAAGCCGGGTTAACAAAAGATTGAGTTGCTACCACTCCAACTCCAGATTTTCCCCAAGCCACCAATGGTCCTACAGAAAACCAATGACTTTGAACTCCCACCGCCATTTCTCCAGTTACAGAATCTCGGGCAACTATAGAAAAGGTATGTGCAAAGGGGTCTTTCATAATTGGATGGGTTTGGGCAATTATAGTCCCTGAAAACATCAAGCCTATTAGGAATATAATTGTGTGTTTATAATTTATGTTCATATTTCGAATTTTACTTAAAAATAGGGAAATTCTAGCTATTTACTACTGTACCTGCTTTTACATAATTTTTAATGAATTGGAATAAGTTATAGCAAAACCTCTTAGAGGTTATAAATTTATGATCTTTAATTAATCGTCTCGTAGTTCAACGGCTAGAATAGCCCCGAAGCGTCGGGGTCCTTAACTTTAGATCCAAGTTCCCCCGACGGCTCGGGCTTGGCGAGGTCACTTTTACAGTAATAATACCAATCAAACAAAATCATATTTTCGTTCCCTATGCTGTTTTTATTTAACGATTAACTTCCCGTACGCTATAAAAACAGCGCAGGATCCACGCGCAGATTAGTTATGGTAGATATGGGGCAATAAAATATTAATACTTTAATTTCAATTATGATGTCAAATCACCTCTTAAAAACTGGTGGTGGTGACATTTTTAGTTGCAAAAGGAAAATATAAATGCAATTCAATAAAATAGCCCAACGTTAAACAGGCCACACATAGAGGATAAGTGGAATGCCGAATAACAATATTAGTATGGTTACAGGTAGTCCCATTTTCCAGTAATCGCTGAATTTATATCCTCCCGGTCCCATAACCAGGGTATTGGATTGGTGCCCAATTGGAGTAAGAAAGGCACAGGAGGCCCCCACAGCAATAGTCATAAGAAAAGGGTCTGTGGCTAATCCCAGACTTTCAGCAACTTTTATGGCAATGGGAGCCATTAATACCACTGTGGCGGCGTTATTAATAATATTGGAGAGAACCAGAGTTATGGCCATAAGTAAACCCAAAAAGATCCAAACAGGATAATCGTTGTCTAGTGTCAATATCAAACTGGTCACCGTCGCGGCTCCTCCGCTGGATTCAAAAGCCTCTCCCACCGGGATCATTGCAGCCAAGAGGATGATCACTGGCCAGTCAACACTTAGGTAAACTTCCTTCAAGGGTAGAATTTTACTTATCACCAGGATTACAGCAGCGAAAGAAAAAGCTATTTCTACCCTCAAGAGTCCTGTTATCACTAGGATGATTGCTGCTGCAAAAATACTAAGCGCACCAATGACCCGGGTAGGTCTTCCAAGATGCAATTCCCTTTCAGCCAGAGGGAGGAAGTTCAAGGATTTCATGGCTTCCTTAAGGTTCTCTGGACGGCCCTGTAAAAGCAGCACATCCCCTTGTTTTATTATAGTTTGGGCAATTCGCTTTTTTATTTTCTTGTTTTCACGGGCAATTGCCAGCACATTTATATTGTATTGTGACCGCATTCTTATCTCTGTCACGCTGCTTCCCACACACAGGGAATTAGCCATTACTACAGCTTCAGCGGTCTGGATTATATCAGATCCCCTTGCGCTATCACTTAGAAGTTTACCCTCTGCAAGAGTAGATCTTTTGGAGTCGGTAAATTTTTTGAGATCCTCGGTATCGGCCTCAAGGATAAGTATATCGCCTTCCAGTAATTCTTCCCAGGGCGAAGGTGCGTGTATGCGCACATTGTTCCTAATGATCCCCAAGATAATAACTTCCGTCTTCAGCAATTCATTTACTTTGAAAATGGTCACTCCAATTAGATCTGAATTTGGCAGAATGATCACTTCTGTAATATAATTTTCTATCTCAAATATATTGGGACTCTCGGCTGACTGCCTTTTGGGTAAGAACCGCCAACCCAGCAGGGTGATAAAAAGAAGTCCGACCACGGTTAAGGCAAGACCAACCGGAGCAAAATCAAACATCTCAAATCTACTACCTAAAGCTTCTTCCCTGAAAGTGGATATTATAATATTGGGAGGGGTTCCTATAAGTGTAATCATCCCGCCAAGGATTGAAGCAAATGCCAGGGGCATAAGAAGAACTGAAGGTGAAAATTTATTTTTTCGTGAAAGGTGAATTGCCACGGGCATTATAATGGCTAGAGCACCAATGTTGTTGATGAAACCAGAAGCTAAGGCAACAATACCACAAAGTAATATAATCTGTATCCATAATTTCTCAGATATCCTGCTTATCCAGTCAACAATAACATCTACAAGTCCGGAATATTGAAGAGCCTTACTGATTATAAGCACAGCTGCTACCGTAATAACTGCAGGATGACTTAATCCTTTAAAAGCTTCACTCGATGGAATTATTCCAAAAACAACTAATGTAAAAAGTGTAAGAAAAGCAACTATATCATAACGAACCTTATCCCAAATAAAAAGGATTAGGGCTAGAGCAAGGGTAATAAATACAATACTTTGATCCATATTTTATTAGGCTATTAAGTAAAGAAAAGTCAATGTTTGAGCTAATATCTGTTTCTTTTCCATTTTAAGAACATTAATGTCCGGTTAATATATAACCGGTTTGACTCATATAAATAGGCGATTATTTAATACAGAAAGCTTTATTTGCTTCTTCTCTTATAAAGTGATTGGTTCATTATAATGGTATTTATAGATGAATGTCTATATAATTGCTGAAGCATTTGAACAGGAATTTTATCACCCGCTATATTTCCAAAACTGTGACGAGTAATTTTCATACTTAATTTTTTAGTTATAACCGTTTTTTGCAATTTCAGTTAAATTCAATTTTCTATTAGCTCTTTTAAATCTATCAAAAATATGGTTATCTCAGTAGGTGTTTTAGCTGTCTAATTTTTATTATTATATTTGATTATATTTTATAAGATGAATGTTCAAAATCACTTATAAAGGCTCACAGATCGTCAATATTTTTTTGTAGAATTGTTCAAGCCCCATAGAATAGGGCGTCAAGGGAATTGGTTCGATTCTGGGCGAGGTCACTTTTAAACATATTCCCTAAACCTATGGTTTTTAATCATTTGTTTATCAGTAAAATAACATTGAATTAACAAATTTTAAATTTTTCCTTAATCAATCCCTCATTGAGGGTTTAATTCCCCGAGGCCTGGCCGATACGTTCAGGCGGGCTTGCCTCGAATTTTTAAAAGTATTTTCCTCCCGAACCATCGAGACATAACTCGTGGGCTTGCCCCGAGGTTCTTGATTTTTATACTGTATTAAACATTATTAAAATAAAAGATGATCCGGATTCTTATCTAGAACTCGGATTTTTTTATGTCTGAAACTGAAAAATCAGAATAATTTACAGCTTAAACAGGGTTTAATTAACATAACTTCTCTAAATTTAAATTTCAAGTAATTTATTAGGCTTATGAGATCCAAGATCACACTAAAAGAATTGGCTAAATTATTGAATGTTTCCGTTTCCACGGTCTCAAAATCATTGAATGGAAGCCCGGAGATAAGCAAGAATACGGTGAAAAGGGTAAAGGAATTAGCAGAATTACATAATTATAGCCCAAATCTTACCGCAGTTAATTTAAAGCGTAAGAGTACAGGAAATATCGCAGTGATAGTTCCCAATATTTCCAACACTTTTTTCGCAAAAGTACTAGGAGGAATTGAGAATGAGGCTAGAAAAAATGGTTATCAATTAATCACATATATTTCTAATGAGTCCTTAACTGTTGAAAAACAGATAATGGATTTGATCTCTAATGGATTGGCAGATGGGGTTTTAATGTCTGTTTCGGCAGAAACTCAAACTACTAAGAACTACGATCATATTTATAGATTTACCGAGTATGAGATCCCTGTGGTTTTATTTGATCGAATCAATGTAGATGTAAAATTGGATAAAGTTGGGGTAGATGATATGCAAAGTATTTATAATGCTGTTCGCTATCTGAAGTCTAAAGGACTTAATAGAATAGGATTGGTTTGTAGTATCGGAGATCTTGGACTTGCACAAGCTAGAATAGATGGATATAAAGCGGCAATGAACGACCAAAACACAACATTTCAAAAGGAATTCTTGATTGTATCTAATGATCCTGAGGTATTAAGAAAACAGCTTGGTCTTGTTTTGGATACCTATGAGATGGAAGCATTTGTGTCCTTGGATTATTTAAGTACGCTGTTAACTTCCCGAGTTGTTCAGGAAAAAAAACTAAATATTCCTGAAGACATAAAGATCATAGGATATGTAAATGAAGATTTCGCACCATTTCTTTGGCCTTCAATTTCGTATATAGATCAGCACCCTTTGAGTATCGGAGAATCTGCCACTCAATTACTTATAGAAAGGATCAAAAAAATGCAACCGAAAGAATTTGACACTCAGATTTTAAACACTAAGATCGTGCATTTAGATTCTACGCTAATTTAATATACAGCCAACTTGTAAAATTCATCTGAATTTTACCTTAAAAAATTAACAATATTAAGATTTTTGTGCTAATATTTAGTGAAATAACAAGCGCTTAACATTAATAGTTTTATGCTTCGTCTAATTTTATGGTATTAACCAAAAAAATAAGTTTAGATGAAAACGATTAATAAAAAAGTTTTAATTCCAATGCTAATGTCTTTTATGGTTTTATTGTTGGTAAGTTGTGGATCAAGTCAGAACACATCTGGAGATATTATGGCCGATTCACGCGATGCTAAGGCAACTATAACTAAAAATCATCCAAATATTTCAGAGCTTTTTGATAATTCTGTAGGCTACGCTATTTTTCCTAATGTTGGGAAAGGAGCCTATATAATTGGTGCGGCTTCAGGAAACGGGACTGTTTATGAAAATGGAACTTTAATAGGATATTCAAGTCTTAAACAGGTAGATGTAGGTTTACAGGTAGGTGGAAAAGCATATATAGAAGTGATCTTTTTTCAAACACAAGATGCTTTGAACCGTTTTAAAAGTGGTAGCTATGAATTATCCGGAAATGTATCTGCAGTTCTTTTAGAAGAAGGAGTTTCTAGAGACGTGGAGTTTAGAGATGGAGTAGGAGTAGTTACAAAACCAAAGGCAGGAGCCATGGCAGGAATTTCTGTTGGAGGTCAAAAATTTGAGTTTAATGCTATTCAGTAGAATTTTTTAATACATACTAAAGCCGGTTTCTTATTGCTAGAAATCGGCTTTTTTTTGTTATCAATATTATCTTCAATAGATGATTAAAAATAAATACGATCTAATTGTTATTGGTGCAGGATCTGGAGGTTTGGGAATTGCACTAGGCATGTTAGAAATGGGTTTTAAAGTGCTCATGGTAGATAAATCTGAAGAAAAAATAGGAGGAGAGTGTCTTAATACCGGATGCGTACCAAGCAAAGCTTTAATCCATGTGGCTAATATCATCCATCAATCTACTAAGGCATCAGATTTTGGAATAAAATCTTCAGGAGCTCCTAATATTCATAAAGTAAAAAAATATATAGAAAGCAAGCAAAATACTATTCGCAGGCATGAAAATGTTGACTATTTCAGAGAAAAGGGACTAGATGTAGTTATTGGGACGGCTCAGTTTTCTTCTAAAAACAGTTTAGAAATTAATAACGGAGAGTATTCAGCAAAAAACATAATCATTGCTACCGGGTCAAAGCCAAGACAAATTGAAATTGAAGGTTTAAAACCTGAGATCACTTTTACCAATGAAAGTATTTTTGAGATCGATTTTATTCCGAAGAACTTTTTATTTATCGGTGCGGGGCCGGTTAGCATGGAGTTGGGACAAGCTTTTTCAAGGCTAGGCTCTAAAGTTTTTATAGTAGACAGAGGAGAAAGAATCCTGAAGAAAGAAGACCCCGTTATTTCTGAAGTTTTATTTAAAAAATTAGAAGAAGAGAACATCACTTTTTATTTAAATGCGGAAGTTGAAAAAATCACTAATGATGGTCTAGCTGAAATAAAAAACAAACAAGGTGAGCTGGTTAGGCAACCTATAGATGCTGTTTTTATGGGGATTGGACGGGAATTGAATTTTGAAAGCCTGCAACTGGAGAAAGCCGAAATCAAAACAGTTGACGGAAAAATTGTGTTGAATAATAAGTTACAAACCAGCAATAAAAATGTTTTTGTAAGTGGCGATGCCGCCGATAATTTTAAATTTTCTCATGCGGCAGAAATGCATAATATGTTACTGCTCAATAATTTTCTATCTCCTTTTAAAAAGAAGTTAGAAAAAGATAAATTCCCTTGGGTTACGTTTACAAACCCAGAAGTGGCAACTTTTGGGTTGGGAGAAATTCAACTCATAAACAAAAGCATAAATTATGAGCGTTTAGAAATAGATTTTTCCGAGAACGATCGTGGCACCACAGATGATTTTGAATACGGAAAACTGCTGCTGTTTATTGAAAAAAAAATGTTCTTAGCGGGTTCAGCAAAGATTTTAGGAGGAAGCTTAGTGGCTCCTAACGCAGGGGAAATTGCACAGGAACTTATTCTAGTAAACAGCGCGGGGATTGCAATTAAAAAAATCATGAACAAGACTTATCCATATCCCACTGCTGCAGATCTGCACAAAAAAATAATTAGGGATAGGATGGTGAAGGACTTGAAACCTTGGATGAAAAAAGTAGCGCAAATGTTATACAATATTTAAATCATGGTTTCTATTATTATTCCTTGCTATAACGAAGCGAATTATATTGAAGCCACACTAAAACAATGTTTTTCACAAATCGGGGATTTTGAGATTATTGTGGTAGATGGAGGTAGTACAGATTATACAACCAAAATTGTGGAGAATTATCCATCGGTCGTGCTTATTTCTTCAATTAAAGGTCGTTCAAATCAGTTAAATAAGGGCGCAGAAACTTCAAAAGGTAGCATTCTTCTTTTTCTACATGCAGATACTTTATTGCCTCCAAAAGCCATCGTTTCAATTTCTAAAGCATTTAAAAATGAGCAAGTGGTTGGAGGAAGTTTTTATTTAGAGTTTGATAAATATCATGTTTTGTTATTCCTTTATAGTATGCTAAGTAAGATAAATCATTCTTTTTTTACTTATGGAGATCACGGAATTTTCATCAGTAAACAAGTGTTTTCTGAAATTGGAGGCTTCAAAAACGTTAGTTTTATGGAAGATGCAGAGATCCAGAAGTCCGCAAGAAAAAAAGGAAAATTTGTGAAATTAAATTTGGGGGTGGAAACTTCTGTAAGAAGATTCGAAAAGTCTGGCTATTACAAACAATTCTTTCAAGATATGTTAATTGCAATTTTATTTAAACTTGGAGTAGATACAGAAAAATTGAAGCGATACTATCCGGATCATTCATAAACGCCTTGATTATACAAATCTAAAATTAATATAAATGATTAAGCCTAAATTACTGATCTTCGATATAAATGAAACATTACTGGACATGGAACCATTAAAGAAGTCCATAAATGAAGCCCTAAAAGAGGAAAGAGCCTTTGATATATGGTTCCCTACATTGCTTCAATATTCATTAGTAGAAACCCTGACTAAAAATTATAAGGATTTTTCAGAAATCGCTGGTGCTACCCTAAAAATGACAGCTCAAAAATTGGATATAGATCTTACGGAAGTGCAGATAAAAAGTATTTTAAGCCCTATTACTAAATTATCTGCTTATCCAGAAGTTTCAAATGCCCTAAAAGTTTTAAAACAAAACGGATTTAAACTAGTTGCTCTTTCTAATGGGAAACCACAGGTGGTAATTGATCAATTAAAATATGCCAGGATCCATCACTTTTTTGATAAAGTATTGAGCATAGAAGAGGTTAAAAATTATAAGCCGCATGCTTCTACGTACCATTGCGCGTATTCATTAATGAATGTCTTACCAGAGGACACTATGCTAATTGCAGCTCATGGTTGGGACATTGCAGGAGCGAAAAGAGCAGGTATTCAAGCTGCATTTATAAGTAGACCTGGAAAATCACTTTACCCATTGGCCATAGAACCAGAAATTATTGGATCTAATTTAAAAGAGATTACCGAATCCTTATTGAGTTTTTAAAATTATTCCATTGGTTTTGGATTCTCAAGCATCGTAGGGATCAATTCACTCACTGTTGGGTGAATATGAACCGCATCTCTAATTACTGTATATGGAGCATCGGCATACATTAGGTCTATAATGGTATGTATATACTCATCTGCTCCAGTTCCTAGAAAAGTAGCACCTAAAACTTTATCGGTTTTATCGTCGATTAAAATTTTAAGCATGCCCTGCGTTTCCCCCATTTCCTTAGCTCTTGCAACTTTAGACATTGGACGAGTCGCTATTTTGGCTTTTATTCCTTTTTCTCTTATTTCCTTTTCATTCATTCCAACCCTTGCGATTGGAGGGTCTATAAAAGCAGCATAGCACAAAAATCTATCTGAGAGTTTTCTCTTTTTCTCCTGAAATAATTGCGAATTCACTATTTGAAAATCATTGTAAGCAGTATGGGTAAATGCACCTTCGCCGTTACAATCTCCTAATGCCCAAATATGATCAAGGTTTGTTTGAAGCTCATCATTCACTTTAATATAGCCTCTTTTATCTAATTTCACTTTTGTTTTATCCAGACCAAGATCATCTGTATTAGGGATTCTTCCTGCGGCAATCAAAATATGGGAACCTGTTAATGTTGGAGCTCCTTCAGTACATTCAATCTTTACTTCTATTTGATCTCCTTTTTTCTTAGCGCTGATGCATTCTGAATTTAATCTAATATCTATTCCTTCTTTTTTGAAGATCGCTGCTATTTCTTCGGCAAATTCATCATCTTCACGTTTTAGCAATTTATCCCCACTTTCAAGAATTGTGACTTTGCTTCCAAATCGGCGGAACATCTGTCCAAATTCAAGACCTATATACCCTCCACCTACAATAATTAGATGTTCTGGAATTTCTTCGAGTTCTAGAATACTTATATTGGTTAAAAACGGAACATTTGAAAAGCCTTCAGGAATCCGTGCTCTCCCACCAACATTAATATAAATTTTTTCTGCGGAATAATTTTCGCCATTTACACTAACAGTATGCTCATCTACAAATTTTGCAGTTCCTTTTATTAGGCTTATGTTTTCAGTTTCAGTAAGCATTTTATGAAGTCCATCTCTGGAATCCTGAATAATTTCATCCTTTCTAGCCTTTATAGTTTTAAGGTTGACCACTATTTCGCCTTTAACTTCTACTCCAAGAGGCTCACTGTTTTTAGCGATAAAAGCACGTCTGGCACTTGCAACATAAGCCTTAGTTGGAGTACAACCTACATTGACGCAGGTTCCTCCTAAATTGCCTTTTTCTATAATTGCAGTTTTAATTCCATTTTTCGCAAGGCTTGCTGCCAAGGGAGGACCTGCCTGTCCGGTTCCAATAATTATTACATCAAAATTTTTAGTAGCCATAATTAATATTTATAGTTTTTTCCTTCATCTTTTTCCAGCTCTACGCCTAAAGTAAGTACCATTCGGTTTACAAAATTGAAATAAGATACAACAAGTGTTGCATCTAAAACTGCAGCATCACTCCAGCCAAGTTTTCTTAAATTCTCGGTAAGATCGCTCTTATTGTTAGCTTCTGGATTTAAGGTTATAAGAGAAGCAAAATCACATAATGCCATTTCTTTTTCAGGAAGGTCTAATACAGGGTAATCGGTTTTTAATAGCTTTAGTTTTTCTTCATCTTTCCAATAGTGCTGTAATGCGCTTCCATGATGAGTAGCACAATAAGCACAATTATTAGCAACAGATACTATTACGGCAATCATTTCTCTTTGAGCTCTGGACAATTCAGATTTCGTAAACATGATCTCCATATAGAGATCTGCATGCTTTACGATGCTTTCCGGACGCAAACTTTGAATTTTTAAAACTTCGGCCAACTGACCACGACTTTCGACGATATCATCATAAATTTCCTTTAATCTACCTTCAGCAACTTCATGCTGAATCACTTTAATTCTGCTCATGGTTTATCTTCCAAAATTTATTACAATAGTGAAGATAAGACAATATCTAAAACTATTTCAGGCTTAGGTAGTCTAAAAAATACAGTAGGCTTATCAAAAAAAAGCGAAGCCAGATCTAGGAAATCTGGCTTCGCTTTTTAATTTTGAAACACTAAGTTTTAGAACTTGAATCCAAAAGTAAATACCACTCGATTATCTTCTTCACTGGTATAATAACCAACATTTGCTGTAAATGCACTAAATCCATTTATAAAAACAGAACCTCCATAATTAGTATGCCATTTGTTGGAATCTTCATTTTGTAACCAGATTCTACCATAATCGAATCCTCCTGTTATCCCAAAACGCAAGGGCATAAAACTAGTCTGAACTTTTCCAAGTCCAAGTCTAAGATCTGTACTTTGATAAAAACTGCTCTTTCCATTGAAACGTTGGTTTCTAAAAGCTCTTAGGCTTTCATTACCTCCTAACATGGCACCGTGATAAAATTCATATTTATCACTAATTATCACTTCTCCTCCAATTTTAGTGGCAAGTACAATTACACCACTACTATGTATTGGGTAATCTACAGAGATGGATGGCTTCAAATACCCAAGCTCATTATCATGACCGTCTATATTTGTTTTATAACCAGCAGTAAGATCTAACTGTATTCCTAAGTTTGGATAGGCAGGGTTTTTTCTTTTATTCAAGAATTTGTAAATCACTTCCGCTCCACCATATAGTTGAGAATCAAACACATCGTTTGTACCTTGAAATCTATCTCCAATAAAACGATCTATATCTCTGGAGACTTCCAAAGATTGAACTAACACTCTAAATTGAAATTCACTCCCTCTGGCATTATTCCAAATTAAGGATGGCGCAAAATGCCATTGTTCAATGTTTACTCTATTAAAATCTAAATCTACAGAGGCATCATAAAAAGTTTCATTCCCGCTTCCGAAGTAATTCAACGTGAAATTAGGACTTGTATAATACGCATCTATTCCTAAATTCCAGTTGTAAAAGACGTGTGCAAACTCTCCAAAATAACTAAGCTCGATACCTTTTGTGTCAAAATAGTAGTTTGCACCTACTGTATGTTGCGTAGTGAATGGGTTTTTTGCTAATCCATAAGTGGTATAAGTATCAGAGAGACCTAAATTAAATCCGGCATCGGAGGTAAATCCTATTGCTGGGAATAAACTATTATTGGAAGTTTTTCTTTTTAAATAATCGAAATTGTTAATGTCGTAAGAATCTACCAACCATTTTTTACGCGCTTTTACTATGGTATTTTCTTTACTCTTATAATCATATAATTTGGCTCTTCTAGAATTTTCGAAATTGTAAATATCATTTTCTTCCCCACCAAGCACCTTCAATTTAATAAGGTTATTTCCTTTTCCTTCGATTTTAAATTCATCATCTCCATCTAAGCCATAAATCCAAATTTCCTTAGTGTCTTCAGCCTTATAGCTATTTTCAAATACAATAGTGTCTTTTCTTGAAATTCGAATGTCTGTAACTCCATCTTTTTTACGGGTGATCAAGAATTTATCGTCTTCATCGGTACCTGTAACCACATGAAATTTATTTAAGTATTCATAATAGTCACGAGAAACCGACATTAAATTATCACGTCGAATTTTTAAATTCTTCTGAATATTGATAATGCTTTCGTCTTGTACATCTTCTGGAAGATTTGCAAAAGCTTTTTCAATCTTAGCATCGGTTAGGTTTGATTGAATGAATTTCACCTGTTTTTCCCAATCTTCCCAGGTTGAAGTTTGAATAATCATTTTATCCATTGCATAGCCAGCGGTATTAAACCATTTTACATTCTTGATATCAGAATTATAGGATTGCATGGCTCTAAATGGAGGGAACCCTAATTTTAGAAGGGAGATTATAGGTCCATCATATTTGGAAAATGCCTGGTCCCTATCTCTTGGAATTGGGCGGTAAACCTTTTTATCATCACCTTTTTCGAATTCTGCCCATCTCCATTGGTCATCGTGTCTATCCCAATCTCCAACCAGCATATCAAAAATTCGTGCTTTAATATATTCTTCTTCGTCAACACTTGCGTCTTTAGATTCAAGTAATTCTTCTCTAAGGTCTGTTGAACTTAAAATATCATCTGGAGAACCAAATATTTCCAAGTCTTTATTCTCGTCCCCAACATGTTCTTCCAACATATAAAGTTCATCTCCATACTCATCATTAAAAACTCCTAAGGCTTCTTGTTTAGGTACAAAATAAATTTTGGGACTTACATGCAAAATATCAACATCATCCATTAAATCGTTCAGAGCAAAAGGAGCATAAGGATGCGCAGTGGTATAATAATCCATTACAATCCTTTCGGCAACAGTATTATCCACGATATCTGCCACATAATGCTCTTTCATGTTATTCTGAATAAAACGAATAGCGCTTTTTCTTAAAGCTCTTAATGTATATTCGTTCTCGTTATCATTAATCAATCTTAAAGATCTGGACTGATTTCCTCCACCTTCTGATATTGGTTTCACATTACCCGCCAAATTATCTAAAAACAATACAGGAGCATTAATTTGTTTACTATAAATATCACGGTAGTGTTCTCCCCACGCCCATTTATGTAAGCCGCTTTTATCAGTTTCCTCCATGGTGTATATTGAAGAAACTGCAGTTTTGTCATAAGTTTCTTTAGGCTTATAAGAAACTTCATCTAGAGAAGTTCGTTTTCTCTTTATCTCCTTTTCGAATAGAAATTTAGAATCTGTAACTGTAGTTTCATAAAACCGAACCAAAGAACTACCATCCTTGAATAAAATAAGTTTTGCATATCCATTTTTATCTGAAGCAAAATGGCCTTTCTTTTCAGCCCTCGCTTTTTGAGTTTTAGCGGCTGCTCCACTTATAATTTGTGGTACCTCATGATGATCTAAAAATTGTAGGTTTTGATCGTTCCCAGACACAAAGATCACATCATCGAATGCACGAGCGGTAGCCTCCAAAATATTATGAAGTTTACTCTGCTCGGGATTTTGATAAGTTTGGTCTGAAAATCCAGCGACCTTTTTTATAAAGCCGTATTTGGTGCTGCTCAATACAGGGTGATGTACCGCTACTATAACGGTTTTACCATAGTTGTCTTTCAATTCATCTTTAAACTCTGCAAAGAACTGATCTCTGGTTTTGATATCACATTTATTATTGACGTAAGGATGTTTATCCCAATCTTCTAAATACCATTGAGAGTCAATCATGATAAGCGCTACATCCTCATTAATTTCTTTGCTTTCAATTGCACAACCATCATTTGGCCAAAATTCGGCTTTGCTGTTATCCTGTAAAAAAGATTCCAGATCGTCTATGCTTTTGTGACCTTTTTTATTCCATTCGTTTACGCCAGGCGTGAAGATCACTTTCCCATTAAATTTATCAATAGGGTTTAATAGTGAGTTTTGTAAATATGATTCTGTTTTTCTTTGAGCGTCTACTTTAGCTGGATATCCTTTTTCTTTAGTAATATTTCCAACAATTAACAAAGTAGCATCTTTATCTTCTTGACTAGATTTTACAATCCCGTGTAATACTTCTTGAGAGGTCTTGTTGGTTTCATCCAAACCAGTATTCGCGGTGATATAAAAAGTATGAGCAATTTCTTTTCCTTGATCGGCACTCTTGACTTGTGCAAAACTGGAAGAAAAAACACTGAAAACAATTAAAAGACTAAGGTTTGAGAAGTTGAAAATTCGTTGAAAACTTCTTATAGTAATAGACTTGTGCATATTATAGTAGTTGTTAAGGTCTTATTTTAGGTAGCTTTATCAATATGGGGAAAACCGCTAAAAGCAGGCAAGTTTCAAAAAAAAAAACATATGTAGATTAAATTTAACGTTCTATAACATTTTTTAAATCTTCTATAAAACTATCACCTCTTTTGAATTTAATTTTAAAGGAAAATAATCCAATAATTATTAAGGATCTTACTTGTTATATATAAAAAAAACCTGTTCTTGGTAATAAGGTCAATTTTTGTGTATAGCTTTTCTAATTTCCTCTACATTATTGTGGAATAAAATTTAAATTAGCTTCAAAACTATATTCTTGAGATTATTCTTCTTTCTAGCTTTTTTGTCTTCATTTTCTGGATTTTCACAGGAACTACCACCTGTAATTAATTATAGCCCTATAACCTACGATGCCGGGAACCAAAATTGGATGATCTCACAAGCAGAGAATAAAAACATTTATATAGCCAATGGGACAGGACTACTAGAATTTAATGGGGCAGAATGGAATCTATATCCAATACCCAACAATACAATTGTGAGATCTGTAAAAGCAGTAGGTAAAAAGATCTTCACTGGGGCATATATGGAAGTTGGTTATTGGGAGGAAAATAAATATGGAACTTTAGATTATACCAGTTTGTTAGATAAATTTCCAGAAGCAGTAAAAGATGGGGAACAATTCTGGCATATAGAGAACAGCGAAGATATTGTGATCTTTCAAAGTTTTGAAAAATTATATTTATATAATCTGAGCACTAATGAGATTACTAATGTTAAAACCATAGCTTCATCTGCAATTACTAATCTCTTTAAGGTTGAAGAAAATATTTACTATCAGCAGGAAGGGCAGGGAGTTTTCTTAATTAAGAATGGGAAACCAGAATTATTGATACCTGCTGAGGTTATTAATGACTTAGAATTTATTCATATTTCTATAAAAGACAAACAGCTTCAGATAATTTGTAAATCTGGAGATTTTTATACGTGGAATGGTTCAGAATTAGAGGCTTTTAATCAAGAATTGTCCAAAGCGATCAGTGGCTTAAGTGTTTTTTATGCACTGGATTTAGTAGATAATTCTTTCGTCCTGGGTACTGTTGAAAATGGTGTTTATCATGTGAACTCTAATGGAGAGCTATTAGAAAATTTCAATCAGACGAATGGACTTTTAAACAATACCGTTCTAAGTTTGTTTGAAGATGTGGATAATAATCTTTGGGCAGGACTAGATAATGGCATTGGGGTTATCAATCTTAATTCTGCATTTGAAATATTTCAAGATAAGAATGGTAAAATTGGTTCGGTTTATACTTCAATTAAAGAGAAGGATTATTTATATCTGGGAACTAATCAAGGTTTGTACTACAAAAAAGATGGAGAAAAGGCATATACTCTTATCCCTGGCACCAACGGGCAAGTATGGAGTTTGCAGAAAATAGATGATATTCTCTTCTGTGGTCATAATATGGGGACTTTTATAATTAAAGATGCTATAGCCCAGAAAATTGCAGACAGGTCGGGTACCTGGAAAGTTATAAAACTTGAGTATTATCCCGGTTTTTATTTACAAGGGCATTATAACGGTTTAAGTGTGTTAAAACGAAATGGAGAAGAAATTGAGGCTTATCCAATGCTTAAAGACTTTCCTCATTCATCCAAGTCCATAGTATCTAATAAAAATGGAGATATCTGGATTGGGAACGAGCATAAAGGTGTTTTTAAAATAAGATTGGATGATTCCTTAACTAATATAAGTGCCACTAAAAATTATCCATTTAAGGATGTTTCTGGAATAACTTCAAGTATTTTTAAGTTCAATGACACTTTATATTATGCTACAAAATCAGATTTCTTCCAATACTTACCAAGTTCAAATAAATTCAGTTCGAAAAATGAGTTATCTAAGATCACAACTAATTTTAAAAGAATTTCAGGGACTGTTGTAAATGACGGCTCAGATAAGATCTGGGGTTTTACTGAAAATTCTATTTTTAATGTGGATCTTTCCCAATTGAGCTCGGGCTATAATTTGACGCCTATTTACTTACCCAAAGAGGTTAGGAATATTACTATTGGACATGAGAATATTACTGCGCTAGGTAATGGTAAATACATAATTGGAGTTTCCGATGGTTATTTGATCTATAATCAAATGGAACTAGAAGATCTTAAGCATGAGATAAAAATAAATAAGATAACCAGTGCAACAGTAGAGAATAATGCCATTTTGGTTCCCCTAAATGAGGAGTCGGTATTTGCTTATAAATCGAATAACATCAATATAAATTATAGTGTCGCTGAATATGAAAAATTTATTTCTCCGGAGTACAGCTATAGACTTATAGGGTTAAATTCCAAGTGGAGCAAGTGGCAAAAAGCACCAATGGCTTCTTTCAAAAACCTGTCTTTTGGAGATTATGAGTTTCAGGTAAAAGGAAAAATTGGAGCCAACACTACAGAAACGCTTTCCTACTTTTTTACAATATCAAGACCTTGGTATTTAAGCTGGATTGCGATTGCATGCTATGTCTTGTTGTTTTTAAGTATTCTGCTGCTAATTCACAGAACCAATTTAAGACATCACCGGAAGATCAACGAGGAAAAAGAGAAGGAGCTTAAAATGAAGAATCTTGAAGCAGAACAAAAGATTATAAAGCTACAGAATGAGCAGTTGGGGAAAGATATGACAAGTAAGAATAAAGAACTTGCCGCTTCTACAATGAGTTTAATTAAAAAGAATGAGTTCCTTAACAACATCAAGGACCAATTAAAAGAATCTGAATCTTCCAAAGTTAAATTGGTTATCAAGACGATTGATAAGGATATAAATGAAGAATACAACTGGAATTTATTTAAGGATGCATTTAATAATGCAGATAAAGAATTCTTTAAAAAGATAAAATCGAAGCATCCTGATCTTACTTCCAACGATCTTAAGCTTTGCGCTTATTTAAGGTTAAATCTTTCATCGAAAGAGATCGCTCCTCTTCTTAATATTTCGGTAAAAAGTGTTGAAATAAAGCGATATCGTTTGCGTAAAAAAATGCTTTTACCAAGAGAAGTGAATCTTACAGAGTATATTCTTGATGTTTGAACCTATACATTGTTGTTTAAAAACTATACATAAACTCTACATATAGTAGTTTTAACACTAATTTTCCAAAGATTGTAACTATCTTTTGACTAGTGTTTTGCATTATAATACCTAGGTAATAGAGGCTTGTGGGTTTTCCCTACATTTAATATTGCCATTGTATATGTTTTGTAAAGGTGAATTTTCTTGCTTCTTAACACTCTATTAATATATTGCCAATGCAATTTAAACAAACTTACAAATGAAGAGATTTACATGTTTATTAATTGTCCTTTTTGGGGGAGTTATTTCTATGTATTCGCAATCGATTTCGGTCCAGGGGACCGTTTTAGATGAGAATAATGTTCCGCTATTAGGGGTAAATGTTTTAGTGAAGAATCAATCGCGTGGGACAACCACCGATTTTGATGGTAATTTTATAATAGAGAGTATAAACGTAGGCGATGTGCTTCAGTTCTCTTATATAGGATTTTTACCAAAAGAGATAACAGTCTCTTCTAACCAAACTTTAAAAATCGTTTTACAAACCGATTCTGAATCATTAGACGAGGTTGTTGTAATTGGATATGGTACTCAACAGAAAAAGGAAATAACAGGAGCTGTTAGCGTTGTTGATTCCAAAACTATTGAAGAGCTTAATCCGGTTAGGGTGGAACAGGCACTTCAAGGAAGAGTTGCTGGAGTAAATATTACTTCGACTTCTGGTTCTCCGGGTAGTGCTTCTAATATAAGTATAAGAGGTATTTCTACCAATGGGGATTCTAGACCTTTAATCCTGGTTGATGGAGCGGTTATAGAAGATTTAAGTGTAATTAACCCAAATGATATAGAAAGTATTAGTGTTCTTAAGGATGCTACTGCTGGTATATATGGAGTAAGAGCAGCAAATGGGGTTATTTTAATCACCACCAAAGGAGGTAAGAAAAACACAGACCTTAGAGTGGAACTGGATACTTATACTGGAATTCAGGAAACGAGTAGAAAGTTACCTGTTCTGAATGCTACTGAATACGCTGTAATAATTAATGAAGCTTTTGCAGCAGGTGGTGAGAATCCACCATTTAATGATTTTAGTGTTTTAGGTGAGGGAACAGATTATCAGGATGAGATTTTTAGAGAAGCTTTTATATCAGATGTTAACGTTAGCGTTTATGGAGGTGGAGAAAAATCCACGTATTCTGCAGGAGCTGGTTATCTAGATCAAGATGGTATCGTTGGTGGTTCTAAGTCTAATTTTGAACGTATTACTGGAAGAGGAAGTTTTAACTATGATATTCTTGATAATTTAAAATTATCTACAACAGCTATTTATACACATTCTAACAGAAGCACGCTTCCTGAGAACACATTGGGATCTGTTTTGTTTAATGCTATTAATATGGCTCCAACAATCCCTGTTTTCGATGCAAATGGAGAATTTAGTCTAGCAGAAGGTTTAGGGAATGAGGTGATTAACCCGGTTGCACAAGTAGCTAACACTTATAATAATTCACAAGTAGATAAGATCACTGGAACAGCTGGTCTTGCCTATGACTTTTTTGATCATTTCAAGGCGGAAGCAAGATACCAGTTTAACTATTCTGAAGTAAAAGGAATTAGTTTCTTTCCGGAAGTCTTTTATGGTTCGGGAAAGGTTTTCAATATAAGCGAGGATAGAAATGTTGTAAATGAAAGCACAAACTTTTTTAGAGATTATACTTTTGATGCTTTTGTTTCTTACACAAATTCTTTTAATGATGTACATAATGTAACTGCCCTACTAGGGACTTCCGTTTTCAAATCTACAGGAGATTTTTATGGATTTACAGGATTTAATATCCCAGGTAACTCGTTTGATAATGCAAGTATAGAGAATGCTTCAGATGTAGTAGATAATTACATAAATGTAAGCAATAGAATTTTTGACTCTAGATTATTATCTTACTTTGCTAGACTTCAATATAACTATGATCAGAAATATTTAATATCTGCAGTTATAAGGCGTGATGGTTCTTCTAATTTTGGACCAAAGAATAAATTCGGTTATTTCCCATCGGCATCAGCTGGTTGGGTGTTGAGTGAGGAGAAGTTTTTTGAAAACAATATTGTAAACTTCTTTAAAATCAGAACTAGTTTCGGGATTTTAGGTAATGATCGTATTGGTGCTTTTGGTTACACCTCTCTTTTAAACGGGGAAGGAACCTATGTTTTTGACAACGAATTATTCTTTGGAGTTGCTGCTGGTAGACTTTCTAATCCAGAATTACAATGGGAAGAGCAAACAGCTTTCGATATTGGTATAGATGCAAGATTATTTGGGTCTAAATTGGACCTTACGGTAGATTATTTCCAAAGAAGAACAGACGAGCTATTGTTGGTGCCTCAGGTTTCAGGAATCCTGGGAGTTGGAGCTCCGGGGGCTGGTGCCCCAATCGTAAATGCAGGTTCTGTAGAAAATAAAGGATGGGAATTCTCTTTTACCTACAAACAATTAGTAACAGACGATTTTGATTTTAATGTGAGCTTCAACCTTACCACTTTAGAAAATGAAGTACTTTCTGTAGCTAACGAAAATGGGTTTGTTCCAGGAGGATTTTTTGCCGTAGGTCAAGGAGAAGCACCATCGAGAATGGAAGCTGGGCAACCAATCGGGTATTTTTATGGATTGAAATCTGACGGGATCTTTCAAAATGCTTCAGATATAGCTTCTGCTGCTACTCAATCTAATGCAAATGTAGGTGATCTTCGCTATGTAGATCAGAATGGAGATGGACTTATCGATTCAGATGATCGTGTTAATATTGGAGATCCAATTCCAGATCTTACAATGGGACTTAACATTGGATTCAACTACAAGAATTTCGACTTCATTGCTTATGCATTTGCTTCAGTAGGAAACGATATGGTAAGAGCATACGATAGAAATGAAATACGTACCAACAAAACTTCTTTTGTCTTGAATCGATGGACAGGGCCAGGTACTACAGATATATATCCTAGAGTGAATATTGGACCTAATTCCAATAACCAATTCTCAGATTTCTATGTAGAAGATGCTTCTTATGTAAGATTGCAAAATGTACAAGTAGGGTATAGTTTAAATAACGCCACCACAGATCAGCTGGGGATTAGAAAACTGAGGTTCTACGTATCTGTGAACAATGCATTCACCTTGACAGAATATAACGGTTACGACCCTTCTGCTTCTACAGGAGACCCAATTGGAGCTGGAATAGATCAAGGATTTTACCCCGTACCTAGAGTTTATTCAGCAGGTTTAAACTTTAAATTTTAAAAAAATGAAGATGAAAATAAACACACTCAAAAAACGAATTATCTTCACTTTAGTAGCTTTTATCGCTATTTCTTGTAGTGACGATTTCGTGGATGTAACTTCTGAAAATGAAAGTGCAGATAACTATTTCAACTCTGAAGAGGAGTACCAACAAGCATTAATTGGAGCTTACGATCTTTTGCAAGCAACCTATTTGAATGTTATGATTGGTGAAATTGCATCAGATAATACCTTAGCTGGAGGTGAAAGTGCCAATGATGTAATTGGATTTCAACAAATTGATAAGATGAGCCACACTCCTGTAAATCAACAGTTGCGGGATGTGTGGAATTGGATGTTTGCAGGAGTGAATCGTGCAAATTATATTCTTCAATTTCAGGATAAGACAGATTTTGAAGGAAGAAGCGAAGTGATAGCTCAAGCAAGATTTTTAAGAGCATATTATTATTTTGAACTGGTTAAATTCTTCGGAGATGTGCCGTTGTTTATAGATAAACCTTTGGAATTTGGAGAACAGTTTGATATAGTACGTACTCCACGAGCTGAGGTTTATGACCAAATTGAAGCAGATCTTATTTTTGCTGCAGAAAACTTACCTGCGACCCAAGCACAGACAGGACGTATTACTTCTGGTGCTGCAAATGCACTTTTAGGAAAAGCTTATTTATACCAAGAACAATTTACAGAAGCAGCTGCATCATTTGAAAAAGTGATTAGTGGACCTTATACGTTGGCGCAAGACTATGAGAGTATATTTGAACCAGAAGGAGAGAATGGACCAGGGTCTGTTTTTGAAATTCAATATACAGACAAAGAAGGTGCTGGTTTTGGTTGTCTTCAGTGTAGCGAAGGAAATGTAGCTGTTGGATTCAACGGAATTAGAAATTTCACCGGGCCAATATTTGGTTCTGGATTCAGTTTCAATCTTCCTGTTCAGGATGTGGTAGACGCTTTTTCTGAAAATGATATTAGAAAGGATGTTGCCATTTTAGATATAGATGCTTTTGCAAATGCTACTGGTGCAACATTCATTGAGGGTTTTGAACATACAGGGTATTACAACCGTAAATATCTTGCTAGACAGGGCGATCTTAATACTGGGGATGCTAACCTTACCAATCCTAATAATTATAGATCTATTCGTTTTGCAGACGTGTTATTAATGGCTGCAGAAGCCAACTTTAAGAAATCGCCGCCAGATGAAGGAAAGGCTAGGGAGTATTTAAACCGAGTTAGAGTGAGAGCTCAATTAGATCCGGTTGATTTTGTAGGAAGTATATTATTAGATCAAATATATATAGACCGAAGGTTAGAGTTAGTTGGTGAAGGTCATCGATTCTTTGACCTTGTACGTACCGGAAGAGCTGCCAGTGAAATTGATGGCTTTGTTGCAGGGAAACACGAATTATTTCCAATTCCGGCAATAGAAATTGAACTAGCCGGTAATAACTGGGAGCAAAATCCAAATTATTAAAAACTAAACTAAACGAATAAAGATGAAAATATTCCAATTCTTAGCAATGCTTACAATCTCGGTCCTTTTATTTACAGGATGTGAGAAAGAAGAGATCACGAATTATGCATTTCAAGAAATCTCTGCACCTACAAGTGTAACAGCCAATTTTGATGTGGCTCAAGATGATTCAGGAGATGTCTCAATAACACCAAGCGGTGAAGGAGCACAGGTTTTCCAAGTTTATTTTGGAGATGGTAATGATACGCCAGTAGAGGTTGCTCCAGGAGAGACAGTTTCTTATACTTATGGAGAAGGTGAATACCTGGTAAGAGTAATAGCTGTTGGTTCCACTGGTCTAACTAGTGAATTTAACCAGAGGTTATTAATCTCCTTTAAGGCTCCAGAAAATTTGGTAGTAAATGTAGATCAGCCAGCTAATAATCCTGCAACGATTAGCGTTAGTGCATCGGCAGATTTTGCTGCTTCATTCGATGTTTACTTTGGAGATGCAGAAGATGAAGAACCAACTCAATTAATGCCTGATGCATCTATAGAACACACATATGCCAGTCCGGGTACTTATACAATTCGTGTAGTTGCTAAAGGTGCTGGTGTTGCTACCACTGAAACTACTGTAGAAGTTGTTATTCCTGAGGCGAACGATCCGGTAAAATTACCGATCACCTATGATATACCAACTGTTAATTATGCACTTGTAACTTTTAATGATGCTTCATTTGAAGTTGTTACTAATCCATTTTTATCAGGAGCAAATCCTGAGGAGTCAATGGTAGGAGCAATCACGAATTCGGGTGCTAACTTTGAAGGTGGGGCTTATAATTTGGGAGAGCCTGTAGATTTCAGCGGGGATAATAAAACTATATCAATGAAGTTTTATTCAGAAACGCCAGTATCGGTACTTGTGAAATTTGAAGGAGGTACTAACGACGATCGACCTAACGAAGTTTCGGCCGATCATGGTGGAACAGGCTGGGAAGTTTTAACTTTCGATTTCGGTTCAGATGCTGTTAAGAGTTTCTTAGAAGGAGCTGATGATAATGGTCAAGCTTTTGTACCAACTGGAAAATATAGCACTTTAGTTTTATTTGTTGAAATTGGTGAAACCACTGCAGGTACTTTCTATTTCGATGATATTATGCAGGAAGCCTCAACAGCAAATTGCGTTGCAGAAACGGAAGAAAATATAGATCCCGCGAATGGTCCTATTAACTGGACATTTAAGACAGATGATCCGGCATTTGCTTTCGAAGGATTTGGAAATGTTGAGGCTTCTATAGCCAGTAACCCGGCGACAGATGGAATTAACGCCAGCTGTAACGTAGGAAAAGTGGTTAAAAACAATCCATGTGAATCTTGGGCTGGATTAGGTAAAGGACTCCAGACATCTATAGATTTCGCTACCACCGATAAAAAGGTTTTCACATTGAAAGTTCTTGCCGAAAATCAGGCTACAGATGTGACCTTAAGATTAGAATTTGAACCTCATCCTAATGTAGATCCAGCTGAAGAAAGGGTAGCTCAGGTTACTGAAGTTGGAGTATGGCAGGAACTAACATTTGATTTCTCAGATGTAAATGACAAAACCTTCAAAAGTATCATACTTTATTTCGAAAGAGGCGCAGCTTGTGATGGCGATGTTTATTATTTCGATGATCTTAAACAAACAGATGGAGTAGCAGGTGGTGGAACAGCAAGCACAAAAACAAGCTTTCCTGTAGATTTCGAATCTGCTGCAAATGGTGGAGCCGCCGCAAACTGGTCGGTTTTTGAAAATGTAGATAATCCTCCATTAGAGATTATAAATAACCCTGATATGGCTGGTAATACTTCTGCAACAGTAGCAAAGTTTACCGCAAGACAAGCAGGGGCACCTTTTGCTGGTACCATTACACAATTACAAACTCCTTTTACATTGAGCGCATCAAACAGCACTGTAAAGGTTATGGTATGGAAAACGGTAATAAGCGATGTGGGTATTAAATTCGAAAATGCTGCAGGTGGATCTACAGGAGAGATTAAAGTTGCAAATACTAAGACCAATGAATGGGAAGAACTTACTTTCGATTTCTCAGGGGCAGTTGGCGATCCTAACAATACTGATATTACAGGGCTTGTTGTGTTCCCAGATTTTAATGATAGCAGAACCCAAGACAATGTTGTTTATTTTGATAACGTTACTCTAAATGCCGCAGGAAGTGGTGGTGGATCAAGTGGAGGAACAGATCCAACTGCTGCTGCGCCAACACCAACTTTGGCTGCTGCAAATGTTATTTCCTTGTTTAGCGAAGCTTATACAGATGTTGCAGTAGATACGTGGAGAACAAGTTGGTCTTCTGTAGACTATACTGAAACGACAGTTGATGGGAACGACGTGAAACTTTACAGTAACCTAGACTTTGTTGGAATTGAAACAGTTTCCTCTCAGATTGACGCATCAGGTATGACTCATTTTCATGTAGATTACTGGACAGGAAATGCGACAGTTTTTAGAATCAAATTAGTTGATTTTGGTGCTGACGGAGGTTTTCAAGGCGGGGACGATACTGAACATCAAATTGAATTTAATGTAACTCCTAATCAATGGGTTAGTCTTGATATACCTTTAGCAGACTTTACTGGACTTACAACTACAGAAAATATCGCGCAATATATATTTTCTGCAGCTACTGCAGGAGAAGCGAATGTTTATATAGATAATGTATACTTCCATAACTAGGAAAAAAGAAAACTATGAAATATTTTAAAATAATTTTTAGCTTATTGGCAATTGCCCTGCTGTTTTCAAGCTGCCAGGACGATGATCTAGGGTTGGATACGATATTAGTGCCTTCCAATCTTCAGGTTACAACAGAGATTAGTGATGATGGTTCTGGAGAAGTTAGTTTTCAAGCTAGTGCTAATGATGCACTGAGCTATAAGTATATTTATAGCGACGGGACCTCCGCAGTTTCTTTAGGAGGCGATATTACTAAGCGTTTTACAAGTGTAGGTTTAAACACTTATTTAGTTACCGTAGTAGCTTATGGCAAAGGTGGTGTAAGTAGCTCAAAATCTATAGAAGTTGAAGTTAGAAGTGATTTTAATGATCCTGAAACTAAGCAATTACTTACTGGAGGTAGTTCTAAAACTTGGTACATAGCTTCAGCAGTTCCAGGTCATTTAGGAGTTGGACAGAATGTAAATGATGACGGACCTATAGTAGACGGAGGTGGATTCTTCTCTGGCCCACCTAATTTTGGACCAGAATGTTTTTACGATGATGAGATGACTTTTAGTTTGAATGAAAATGATGGAATTTTATATGAGTATAAAAATTTTGGAGTAACCTTCTTTAACTGGCAATTCACCTTACAGTTTGGTGGTAATGGAGAAGAATTTGTAGATGAATGTTTAGACTTCACATCAACAGAGACAGTGCCATTATCTTTAGTACCTGCATCTTCAGGAATAGATGAGCAGCGTTCAACCGGAACAGTTCTTAGTATTGCCGATGATGGATTTATAAGCTATTATATTGGTCAAAGTCAATACGAAGTTTTATCAATCACAGAAAACAAAATGAGTCTCCGTGCTGTACAGGGTAACGATAATTTCCTAGTATGGTATCTTATTCTTACCACTTCTCCAGATGGAACCGTTGGAGATGGAGGCGAAGAGGAGGAAGCTTTTGTTTCTGAATTTACAAATCTTGTTTTTTCAGATGAGTTTGACGGTGATGATTTAGATACCGATATCTGGAATTATGAAATAGGTAATGGAACCAACGGTTGGGGGAATGGAGAAGCGCAATTCTATACCGAAGATAATGTAAAAGTCCAAGATGGAAACCTTGTAATCACTGCCAGGCGAGAAGCCGAAAGCGGATTTGATTTTACTTCTGGAAGAATTACTACTCAGGATAATTATGATTTTACATTTGGAAGAGTTGAAGCTCGTGCTAAATTGCCTGAAGGCGGAGGTACGTGGCCTGCAATATGGATGTTGGGTGCTAATTTTGATGTAGTAGGCTGGCCTGAAACAGGTGAAATTGACATTATGGAATGGATAGGTAACAATCCAGATGAAATCTCATCTGCACTTCACTTTCCAGGCAATTCTGGAGGTAATCCAGTGTACGGTACAACTCCAGTCCAAAATGCAACTTCAGTATTTCATACCTATGCTGTAGAATGGACTCAGGATAATATTATCTTCTTACTGGATGGAGACGAGTTTTTCACTTTTACCAACGATGCCTCTCTGCCTTTCAATAAAGATTTTTTCTTAATAATGAATGTGGCCATGGGTGGCGTATTCGGTGGAGATATAGATCTTGCATTTCAGGAATCATCTATGGAAGTAGACTATATAAGAGTATACCAATAATTTTTTAAGATTAGCCAAACTTACCTGGAGGAAATCACTTCCTCCAGGTATTTATTTATCAAAAATGAAAAAACTAACATTATATAGTAGTATCCTTTTACTAAGTTGCTTAACGGCATTTAGTCAGAATTCTAAAATTCCTAGTTCTATTGAAAACATAGAAGTGAAAATAGATTCTGTACTGTCTTTAATGACTTTGGAAGAAAAAGTTGGACAGTTGGTGCAATACAACGGAAGTTGGGATCTAACAGGTCCGGCATCAGAACTTGGCAGTAAACAAAAGGAAGATAATCTCAAAAATGGTCTGGTAGGTTCTATGTTAAATGTGCTTTCTGTAGAAGCTACTCGTGAGGCGCAAAAGCTAATCATGGAAAACTCCAGAATGAAGATCCCGTTGATCTTTGGTTATGATGTAATTCATGGCTATAAAACTATTTTTCCTGTACCACTTGGCGAAACCGCCAGTTGGGATCTGGAAGCTATGGAATTGTCTGCTAGAATTGCAGCTAGAGAATCTGTTGCAGAAGGAATTAACTGGACTTTCTCACCAATGATAGATGTTTCCAGAGATGCCCGATGGGGACGTATTATGGAAGGTTCTGGTGAAGATCCTTATCTAACTTCTTTAGTTGGGGTTGCCAAAATTAAAGGATATCAAGGAGACGATCTCGCAGGAGATCTTACCATTGCTGCCACCGCTAAACATTTTGCGGGATACGGATTTGCGGAAGCGGGAAGAGATTATAATACGGTACATTTAGGGGAGAATGAACTCCACAATACAGTACTTCCTCCATTTAAAGCTGCGGCTGAAGCAGGAGTGGCCACTTTTATGAACTCTTTTAATGAGATAGATGGAATTCCATCTACGGGTAACAAATATCTACAAAGAGACATTTTAAAAGGTGATTGGGACTGGAAAGGTTTCATGGTTTCAGATTGGGGTTCTATTACTGAAATGATCTACCATGGATTTGCTAAAGATAAAAAACAGGCTTCGCAGATTGCCATTAATGCAGGAAGCGATATGGATATGGAAGGTGGTGCTTACGAGTCCAGTCTTGCTGAATTAGTTAATGAAGGAACTGTTGATCTTGCTTTAGTTGACGACGCTGTTAGACGAGTGCTTCGAGTAAAGTTTAAATTAGGACTTTTTGATGATCCTTATAAATACTCCAACCCAGAGGTCAAAAAAAAAATATCTTATGAAGACCATAGAAAAGTAGCAAGAACAATTGCTGCAAAATCGATAGTACTTCTTAAGAATGAAAAAGAACTGTTACCAATTAAGCCTAAGGTAAAATCTATTGCGGTTATAGGTCCGTTGGCAAATGATAAGGATGCGCCAATAGGAAACTGGAGAGCACAGGGAGAAGCAAACTCTGCTGTCTCTGTAGTAGAAGGAATTAAAAATGCAGTGGGGAAAGATGTCAAGGTGAAATATTCCTTAGGAACCACTTTAGGAACAAGCGAACGCGGATTCTTATTGCCTTTGGAGATCAATAAAACTGACAGGTCTGGATTTAAAGACGCTATCGAGTTAGCTAAGAATTCAGAATTGGTTGTAATGGTCTTAGGGGAAGATGCATTTCAGGCAGGGGAAGGTAGAAGTCAGGCAAAGATTAGTTTGGCAGGTCTTCAGCAAGAACTTTTAGAAGAAATTAAAAAAGTTAATAGCAACATAGTTTTAGTGCTCATTAACGGTCGCCCGATGGAGATCTCTTGGGCTTCAGAGAACATTCCTGCTATTGTTGTAGCTTGGCAATTAGGAACAGAAAGCGGAAATGCGATTGCAGATGTACTGTTTGGAAAATATAATCCTTCAGGAAAATTACCGGTTTCATTTCCTAGATTGGTAGGGCAGGAGCCTTTGTATTACAATCAGAAAAATACAGGAAGACCTTCGAATGATCAGCATGTTACTTATTCCCATTATACCGATGTGAAAAAAGATGCCCTTTATCCTTTCGGATATGGATTGAGCTATACACAATTTGAATATGGTGAAGTACAGCTTTCTGGTTCTGAGATGAGTTCAGAAAAAAACATAGAAGCGCAGATCACTATAAAAAATACTGGAAAAGTAAAAGGGAAAGAAGTGGTACAATTGTATCTTCAGGACATTATTGCAAGCAGAACAAGACCTATAAAGGAATTGAAGGGCTTTCAGTTAGTAGAGCTTGAACCAGGAGAAAGCAAAACTGTAACATTCCCGATCACTAAAAAAATGTTGGAATTCTATACTGCAAATAGAGTTTGGGAAGCGGAAGATGGAGATTTTAATATATTTGTGGGAGGTAATTCCAGAGATCTAAAGTCTTCTGAATTTACGTTTAAGAATTAATAAATAACATCATTTCATGAATTACAAAGTAGCAATTCTTCTAATAAGCTTGTTGCCGTTTACATCTTGTGCACCAAAGATATTTCAGGATAATTTTGACGGTGATTCCCTGAACATGGATCATTGGAGTTATGAAGAAGGTGATGGTTGCCCAGATCTTTGTGGATGGGGAAATAATGAGCTTCAGATCTACAATAGAGATTATGTGAAAGTTGAAGATGGAAACCTTGTTATTACAGCAATAAAAAAGGGAGATCAATATTTTTCAGGAAAAATTAATACAAAAGATAAAATAGAATTTCAATACGGAAGCATTGAGGTAAGAGCCAAGCTTGCAACGGGAAAAGGATTTTGGCCTGCCTTATGGATGTTGGGAGCAGATATTGATGAGGTAGGATGGCCTGCTTCTGGAGAAATAGATATTATGGAATATGTTGGGAAAGAACCAGGAAAAGTATTCACTTCCCTGCACACTCCTGCAAGCCATGGAAATACCATCAACACAAAAAAGACAACAATAGATGGTATAGAAGATGGTTTTCATATTTTTAAAACAGATTGGAGTAAAGACAACATCAAATTTTATGTAGATGATGTATTATTGTACACTTTTGTTCCTAAAGATTATGATGACAAGCACTATCCTTTTAGAAAACCCTTTTATTTCTTGGTCAATCTAGCCGTTGGAGGGAATTTAGGGGGTGCAGTTGTGGATGATACCACCTTACCTCAAAAACTTTACGTAGATTACATCAAAGTTACCAAATTATAAACACTCATTATACTACCTAATTCCTATAACCAATGAAAAACCAAACATTTCTAATTTTAATCACCATCGTTTCTGCCTTAGGGGGTTTACTCTTTGGGTATGACACCGGAGTAATTAATGGATCTCAGTATTATTTCAGTCAGTATTTCGATTTGGATGCTGGAATGAAAGGTTGGGTCGTTGGAAGTGCTTTGATAGGCTGTTTTGTAGGGGCGATTTTGTCTGGTCCGATTAGTAAAAGTATCGGTAGAAAGTATTCTCTAATAATTGCGGCAATATTATTTTCAATTTCTGCATGGGGATCTGGATTGCCGGCGTTTCTACCAGAATCGGTTTCACTATTGGTGGTATTTAGAATTATTGGAGGTTTAGGAATTGGAATAGCGTCAATGAATGCACCTACTTATATTGCTGAAATTGCGCCTGCAAAAATTAGAGGAACTCTAGTTACATATTACCAACTGGCAATTGTAGTTGGGTTTTTTGTGGTTTTCTTAGCAACCTATTTTATTGGGAATAGTGCTACAGAAGCAGAAAACATACAGTATGGATGGAGAACGATGTTTTGGTCTGAACTTATTCCAAGTTTATCATTTCTGTTCTTATTGTTCTTTGTGCCTAAAAGTCCGCGATGGCTTGCTATGAAAGGTTTAAGAGAGGATGCTCTAAGAGTGTTGACGAGAATTCATGGTGCAGATGTCGCCGAAAATGAGATTTTGGAGATCGAGAAATCTCTTCATAAAGATCAGAACAAATTAAAACTCAATATTTTCGCAAAAGGGATCTTCGGAATTATTGTAATAGGTACTGTATTGTCTGTTTTACAACAGTTCACAGGAATTAACGCGGTGCTTTATTATGGAGCCGATATCTTTGAAAGAGCCTTAGGCTTTGGAAAAGACGACGTGTTGCTACAACAAGTATTGCTGGCTGGTATAAACTTACTTTTCACTTTTGTTGCTATGGCAACCGTAGATAGATTTGGTAGAAAACCTCTATTATACATAGGATCTTTAGGGATGTTAGCAGGATTTCTATTATTAGGTTTTACCCTAATGACTGACTCTGTAGGAATACTTTCTCTTATTGGTGTACTTATGTTTATAGCTTCTTTTGCTATGTCTATGGGACCTGTGGTTTGGGTAATCCTTTCAGAGATGTTCCCAAACAGTATAAGAAGTACAGCAATGTCTATAGCTGTAGCCGCACAATGGGCAGCAAATTATTTGGTAACCCAATCTTTCCCGATGGTTGCTGAAAGTAAAATTAACGGAGGTGATTTCTGGAATGGATCCTTACCTTACTTTATCTTTTCAGTATTCATACTAGGAATTGTATTCTTTACCTATAAATATATCCCAGAGACCAAAGGAAAGACTTTGGAGGAATTGGAAGATATGTGGGATATTCCTGAAGATGCTAAGAAAGTTGTTTAAGCTATTATTTTATTAAGGTGTCATCCTGAGAAGTGTCATCCTGACACAGGAAGGATCTCAACGAAGCAAGATTTCGATTTAAAGAGATTCCTCCTGCGTCGGAATGACAATTAAGCGAGCTTGTCATCCTTTGCCTGTCCAAGGATGATCGCGTCATGCTGAATTTATTTCAGCATCTCAACGAAGCAGAATTTATATTTATAAGAGATTCCTCCTTCGTCGGAATGACAATTAAGCGAGCTTGTCGTCCTTTGCCTGTCCAAGGATGATCGCGTCATGCTGAATTTATTTCAGCATCTCAATGAAGCACGATTTCAGTTTATATGGGATTCCTCCTTCGTCGGAATGACAATTAAGCGAGCTTGTCGTCCTTTGCCTGTCCAAGGATGATCGCGTCATGCTGAATTTATTTCAGCATCTCAACGAAGCAGAATTTATATTTATAAGAGATTCCTCCTTCGACGGAATGACAATTAAGCGAGCTTGTCATCCTTTGCCTGTCCAAGGATGAGTGCGTCATGCTGAATTTATTTCAGCATCTCAATGAAGCAAGATTTCAGTTTATAAGAGATTCCTCCTTCATCGGAATGACAATTAAGTTAGTCTCTGCCTTTGCCTGTCCAAGGATGAGCGCGTCATGCTGAATTTATTTCAGCATCTCAATGAAGCAAGATTTCAGTTTATATGGGATTCCTCCTTCGTCGGAATGACAATTAAGTTAGTCTGTCATCCTGAGCAAAGCGATGGATCTCAACGAAGCAGAATGTTTATTTATAAGAGATTCCTCCTTCGTCGGAATGACAATTGAGTGAGCTTGCCATCCTTCGCAAAACGACAGATCTAATTCAAATTTCTGCGTTCAATAAAAAAACGTTTAAGAAGTTTGGAAGCTTCTTCTTCCATCACCCCACTTTTCACAGTGGTTTTTGGATGTAATTGCCCACCCAATTTTCTATAGCCACGTTCATGATCTGTAGCAGCAAAGACTAAATGGGAAAGCTGACTCCAGTACAGCGCTCCAGTGCACATCTGGCAAGGTTCCAGGGTCACATACATGGTGCAATCCTTCAGATATTTTCCGCCTAAAAAATTAGCTGCAGCGGTGATCGCCTGCATTTCGGCATGTGCGGTAACATCATTCAGCATTTCCGTAAAGTTATGACCTCGGGCGATTATTTGCTGATTGATCACAACCACTACTCCAACAGGAATCTCTCCTTTTTCGTAAGCGTAAGAAGCCTCATTTAAGGCTTTCCGCATAAAATACTCGTCGTCAAAAATCAATTGCATATCCAAAAATACAAATTCAAAATGTACCTTTGCTTTTCATGGAAAAAAGTATTTTAAATAATATTGATTCCCCATTAGATCTACGCAAACTTTCTAGGAAAAAATTACCTGTTCTGGCAAAGGAACTCCGTAAATTCATTATAGATATCGTAGCCACTAAAGAGGGACATTTAGGTGCCAGCTTAGGAGTTGTAGAGCTAACCATTGCTCTGCATTATGCATTTAACACTCCGGATGATCTCTTGGTTTGGGATGTTGGCCATCAAGCTTATGGGCATAAGATACTTACCGGAAGGCGAGACATATTTGATACCAATAGGCAATTACATGGTTTAAGCGGATTCCCTAAAAGATCTGAAAGTGAATATGATACTTTTGGAGTAGGACATTCCTCTACCTCGATCTCTGCTGCACTGGGAATGGCAATTGCTTCTAATTTAAAAGGAGAGTACTCAAAACAACATATTGCCGTAGTTGGTGATGCATCTATTGCCAGCGGGATGGCTTTTGAGGGTTTGAATCATGCTGGAGTTAGCAAGGCCAACTTACTGGTAATTCTAAATGACAATGCCATTGGGATAGATCCTAGTGTTGGAGCTTTGAAACAATATCTTACCAAAGCCAAAGTGGGCCATAAGCCACAACAGGACAATATTATTGAAGCCTTGAATTTTAATTATTTTGGTCCGGTAGACGGTCATGATATTGAAGGCTTACTAAAGGCTTTTGAAGAATTGAAGAAAATACAAGGTCCAAAATTCCTTCATGTAATAACTACTAAAGGGAAAGGTTTGCAAAAGGCCGAAGAAGATCAGGTAAAATATCATGCCCCAGGAAAATTTGTTGCAGATACGGGCGAATTATTGCCATCTATTTCTGCAGGATTACCTCTAAAATATCAAGATGTTTTTGGATTGACTTTAGTTGACTTAGCCAGAAAGAATGAAAAAATAATTGGGATAACTCCGGCAATGCCAACGGGTAGCTCCTTAAAATATATGATGGATGCTTTCCCCGAAAGAGCATTCGATGTTGGGATAGCAGAGCAACACGCGGTTACCTTGTCAGCTGGAATGGCTACTCAAGGATTTATAGTGTATTGTGCTATTTATTCCACTTTTCTACAACGCGCCTACGATCAGGTGATACATGATGTAGCAATACAGAATCTTCCGGTGATCTTTTGCTTGGATAGAGCCGGCTTGGTTGGAGAAGATGGCGCTACGCATCACGGAATTTTTGATATCGCTTATTTAAGATGTGTCCCGAATTTAATAATTGCTGCACCCAGAGATGAGGTGGAATTACGCAACTTATTGTATACGGCCCAAATAGACTTAAAACATCCTATAGCAATTCGGTATCCTCGCGGAAGAGGAGTTAGATTAGATTGGAAACAGGAATTTAAAGAGTTGGAGATAGGTAAGGGAGAGTTGCTGCTCGAAGGAACAGAAGTAGCTGTAATTAGTTTAGGAACCATTGCTGAAAATGTTAAGCTGGCAATAGCATCTATTGAAGCAAAAGATAAAGTAGCCCATTATGATGCAGGATTTGTAAAACCTTTAGACGAAGCATTGCTTCATGAATTATTTTCCAAATTCAAAAAGGTGATTACTGTGGAAGAAGGAGCGATTTCTGGGGGATTTGGAAGTGCGATTTTAGAGTTCGCTGCCAAACACAATTATTCCAGCAAGATAAAATGTTTGGGAATTCCAGATCAATTTATTGAACAAGGAAATATGAAAGAATTATATGAAATAGTAAAATTGGACGTTACAAGTATAGCTCATACCATTAATGTCTTTTTAAAATAATAGTATCCTTATTTATAATGAAATTTAAGTTTGCCCCACTTCTACCCATTTTATTAGTTTTAATTTTTTCGGTTTCTAGCTCCTTTGCTAGCCGTTTGTCAAAAACAATTTCAGACACAACCTCTGTAGATAGTGCAAAGAATGACTCTATTAAGGAAGAGAGTCAAGACATGTTGATGATGTGGTCTAAAAAGAATTCTCTCGGGGTAAATATGAGTGAAGTTGCTTTTGTGAACTGGAACGCTGGAGGTAACAATTCTATTTCGGCCTTGTTTTATGGGAATTTCGAGAGGAAATTACAAAAGAATCTTTTGCTCTGGAAAACATCTGCAACTATTCGTTACGGATTAAATGCTCAAGAAGGGAGAAAAGTTAGAAAAACAGATGATGAGATCTCGTTGAATTCAACCTATGGATATAGAAGAGATTCTACCTCAAATTTCCGGTATTCTGCAAAATTCAATTTTAAAACGCAGTTTGCCGATGGTTATAAATATCCACAAAGAGATAAGTCGATCTCCAGTTTTATGGCTCCAGGATATATCTTTTTAGGTGTAGGTGCCGAGTATACTGCTCCTAAAGAAGACCTTACCGTGTATGCGTCTCCTTTAACTGACAAATCTACTTTTGTGTTGGACCAGAGATTGGCTAACGAGGGAATGTTTGGGGTTGCTCCAGCTGTCCGGGACAGTATTGGAAAAATTATAACCAAAGGGGAAAACATACGTACGGAAGTTGGGGTATTGCTAACCAGTAGTTTTAGTAAAGAGGTTTTTAACAATGTGAACCTGGATAATCAGGTCAGTTTTTATACAGACTACCTTAATAAGTTCGGAAATATAGATGTAGACTGGGAACTAAAATTGAATCTGGTAGTAAATGAATTTGTAAAAGCCAATATTGGCTCGCATCTTATTTATGACGATGATGTGAAGTTTAAAGAAGATACTGATGATGATGGTACTTTAGAAACTTTAGGACCCAAAATTCAGTTTAAACAATTATTGGGTGTAGGTGTGATGTACGAGTTTTAATCCCTCATTTAAGGTTTAATTCCCCGTCTCTGTAGCTATCGGGATGCCTCGAATTTTTAAGAGGATTTTCCTCCCAAACCATCTGGACATACCTCGAGGGTTCGATCCGAAGTTCTTGACTTAGGCTTCCGTATTTAATAATGTTCTTACTTTTCCGGGAACATTGCTGTATTTATTTAATCTTATCTTAAACTCTGTTCCAAAACCTTTTTCACTCCTTAGGGCGACCGAACCCCCATGCGCTTCAGCAACCATTTTCACAAGCGTCAGCCCAATTCCATAACTTTTCAGTTTTTTCTCCCTTTGCTGTTTTCCATGATGTAAAAAGGTGAAAATGCCTTCCTGTTTATCCATAGGTATTGGTTCTCCATGATTGTGTACAGAGATATTCAGCCATTCTTCCTCGTTCTTTATTTTAATAACTACCGGCTTTTCAGAATGCCCATATTTTATAGCATTGGTAATCAGATTTTCCAGTAAACGCCTAACGGCAGTTCCATCAAAAGTGCCATTTATAGGCTCATCTGTTTTATCTAAGATTATTTCTTCTGAAAAAACCTCACAGGCTTCCTCGTAAACCGTCTGGATATTTTCATTTATATCCATTTCAGAAAAGGAAAGCATAATTCCTTCCCCTGCCTTTACAGTAATGGAATCTAAAAGACCTTCAATTAGCTCTATGGCCTTATTTACGCTATTGTAAGACATCTTTTTAACCTTTTCCAGTCTTTCCTTGCCAGCTTCATAATTTATCATTTCAATACCCATTCTTGCAGCGGCTAATGGGTTTCTAATGTCATGTGCTAGGGTTCCTATCAATTTACTCTGCATTTCCTGAATAGATTCAGTAAATGAGGATACTGAATTCAGCACCGCCTTGTCTATGGAACATTTTATAAGATGAAATAAAGATTCCTCAGTAATATCGTTCTTGTGAAGCACCTTGATGATCACGTTATGAAAGATCATGTACTCATGAATGATCTGGTCTACGGTATAATTAGGAGAAGTAGCCCGATGCCTCCCATGTTCAATACTATTTTCTTCTATATGATGGATTTTTTCATCATTAAGGTAATCATCGGTATTTTCATGACGATTCAAGATTTCTATAATATCATCCAGAATGTTTGGAACATGATCGTGAAGTGCAATCTTATTGGTGGTTGGAGCGGCTTTCACTTGTTGTAAAACTTCTTTTTCCCATTGATCTATGACCTCATCACGCTTACTATTTAATAATCTTGCTGTTTTTTTCATGTTTTTGTATAATAGGGAGTAAGGTATATTAAATGCTATTGCCTTTGTATTTATTGAAGGAAGCAACGGTGATTCCATCTGTTAAAGATGCAGTGTAGGTGCATAGTTGCAATAAAGTTTCATAAACCGATTGCCCTTCTTGTATTTTTAACTTCGGAACCGATTTCCTAACTAAATTATTATAATTGGAGTCATCTAATGCGATGGATTCTGGTAAAAAGGCTCCAGTATAAGTATCTAAAAGGTACGATAACATCTTGTAACCCGCAATTTCCTTATTTATTACATCTTCACTTTGATAAATTCGTTCTACAGAGATCTTTATAATATCCTTGATCTGGGCTTCATAACTGCTTTTATCGAAAAGAGATTCATGAAATTCACCATTTAAAATAGCTTCTTCATTCTTCAGGAAAATAGCCACAGCTTCTGTGATCAAGGTGTTAATTGCCAAAGCCCGTAAATAGCTTAATCTATCTGCGGTATTTGTAAGCGAATTATACTTAGATGTGTTAATGCTGTTTTTCACTAATTTAATGAGATACTCTAATGCGTATTCTTCATCGATCAATCCAAGATTGATACCATCTTCAAAATCGATGATGGTGTAACAAATATCATCTGCAGCTTCTACTAAAAAAGCAAGAGGATGTCTTGAGTATGCTGTAAATTCTCCTTTTCTAACAGTTTTTAGACCTAATTCTTCTGCAATCTCTTCAAATATTTTTTGTTCTGTTTGAAAAATCCCAAACTTCTTATCACCTATATTTTTTGTGGGTTTATACGGAAGGGATTCCTTTGGGTACTTTATAAATGCTCCTAATGTGGCATAGGATAAACGGAGTCCGCCCTCTATTCCTGGTCTATTTTCGGTAAGGATCTTAAAGCCGTTGGCATTTCCTTCAAACTTTATAAGATCTTGATATTCCTTTTCTGTAAGTTGCTCTTTGTAGCGTTTTCCGTTTCCTAGACTGAAGTATTCGCCTATTGCTTTTTCTCCGGAGTGACCAAAAGGTGGATTTCCAATATCATGAGCTAAACAAGCCGCTGCTACAATAGCTCCAAAATCGTTCATTTGGTAAGCATGAGTTTCCTTTAGCTGTGGATGTTTTTCCAGGATCTTTTGTCCGGCAAGTCTTCCTAAGGAACGTCCAACTACAGATACTTCTAAACTATGGGTTAAACGGGTATGTACAAAATCTGTTTTAGAAAGTGGGATTACCTGCGTTTTGTCCTGAAGACTTCTAAAGGCAGATGAGAAGATAATTCTATCGTAGTCTACCTCAAAACCTAAACGAGTTTCATCTTGTTCTTTGCGTAATCTTTTATTAGTATCTCCATATCGTTTTAAAGATAGGAGTTGTTCCCAATTCATCATGTTATATAATTATTTCCCGCGAATTTCGCAGATTTCCGCAGATATTTACAACCCATTTACTTTTCTGTAAATACCTGAAGTTATATTTTCTACGTTAAAGTTCACTAAAATAGCTAATTTTAATTTTGTGAGCTTTAAATAGGTGATCGTTTGTTTGTGATGAACCTCAGCTAAATTTTCTACTGATTTCACTTCAATGATAACTTTGTCTTCAATTAACAAATCTAACCTAAATCCTACTTCTAATTTTTCACCCTCATAGTAAACTGGAACAGGAACTTCTCTGTTGACTTTCAGACCTTCTTTTCTAAGTTCAAATTGTATGGCTGCCACATAAACAGATTCTAAAAGGCCAGGCCCCAAATTATTATAAACCTTAAAAATGGCACCTCTAATTTTAAAAGAAATTTCATTTTCATCCATATTATTAGTTTATTTTTCTGCGTATATAGCGAAATCTGCGGGCTAATTTTATTTCTACAACGGCACTTAAGTTGCAATCTACTTCAAAACCTATACTTGTTTACTTTGCTCTTTGCTCAAGCTTTTATTTATATTCCCATATCATTTTAAGAAAAGGGATTGTTCCCAATTCATCATTTTGTTATTATATTTTCCCACAGATTTCGCAGAAAACCGCAGATTTTACAATCCATTCACTTTTCTATAAATTCCGGAAGTTATGTTATCAACATTAAAGTTCACTAAAATAGCTAATTTTAATTTTGTGAGCTTTAAATAGGTGATCGTTTGTTTGTGATGAACCTCAGCTAAATTTTCTACTGATTTCACTTCAATAATTACTTTCTCTTCAATTAAAAGATCTAACCTGAATCCTACTTCTGATTTTTCACCCTCATAGTAAACTGGAACAGGAACTTCTCTGTTGACTTTCAGACCTTCTTTTCTAAGTTCAAATTTATGGCTGCCACATAAACAGATTCTAAAAGGCCAGGCCCCAAATTATCATAAACATTAAAAATGGAACCTCTAATTTTATAAGAAATTTCATTTTTATCCATATTATTAGTTTACTTTTCTGCGTATATCAGCGAAATCTGCGGGCTAATTTTATTTCTACAACGGCACTTAAGTTGCAATCTACTTCAAAACCTATACTTGTTTACTTTGTTCTTTGCTCAAGCTTTTATTTGTATCCCATATCGTTTTAAGGAAAGGAATTGTTCCTAAATCATGATTTTTTATGGTTTTTTCCCGCAGATTTCGCAGAAAACCGCAGATTTTTTTCAAATCCTTTTATTTGTTATTTGAAATCATTCAGAAGTTCTTCCCAATTCATCATGTTTAAAAGGTTGCGTTAGGGATTGAGCTATTTGTTTGAGCTCTCCCGATTTTTATTCGGGAAGCGAGGTGCGAAAGCCCGACCCGAAAGGGTAACGCCCAATCCACTGATTATAAAAGCAATAAAAAAGGGAAGTAAACTTGCGAATACTTCCCTTTAATTAACTTTGGACTTTATATTAGTCCGGGGGGGGTAAATTTAAATTTTAAGATCCACACATTAGACAATCATCATCTTCGCCTTCTTTGGCTTGAGCAATTAAATCGCGAAGTTCATCTGGAGAAAGTGCGTCTCCTTCTGCAACAATTGCTGCAGGTTTCGGTGTGGTTTGTGGTTCTGCTTTTGCTTTTACCGGAACAACTTCATCTGGTTGTGCTAGTTCTGCATAAGATTCTAATACTGGCTCTTTCTTAGTTTCTTTAGAAAGAGTAAACTTAATAGCATCTACTGCACTCTTAGTTCTTAGATAATACATTCCAGTTTTAAGTCCGCTCTTCCATGCGTAAAAGTGCATGGAGGTTAACTTACTGTTGTTTGCATTTTCCATGAACAAATTAAGCGATTGAGACTGATCTATGAAATACCCACGTTGTCTGGACATATCTATTATATCCTTCATACTTAATTCCCATACAGTTTTGTAAAGTTCCTTAAGGTCTTGAGGGATAATGTCTATTCCTTGTACAGATCCATTAGCACGCAAAATGGCATTTTTCACATCTTCTGTCCAAAGATTACGCTCTACAAGATCTTCTAATAAGTGTTTGTTCACTACTATAAATTCCCCTGATAGAACTCTTCTGGTATAGATGTTAGAAGTATAAGGCTCAAAAGCTTCATTGTTTCCAAGGATCTGAGAGGTAGAAGCTGTAGGCATTGGCGCCATTAAAAGAGAGTTTCTTACTCCATTTTTAAGCACTTGCTTGCGCAGTTTTTTCCAATCCCAACGTCCGCTAAGATCTTCATCCTTAATTCCCCACATATTGTATTGGAATTCTCCTTTACTCATTGGAGACCCTTCGTATGTAGAATATGGTCCTTCTTCAATAGCCAGTTCCATAGAAGCTGTAACCGATGCGAAATAAAGTGTTTCGAATATTTCTTGGTTTAAAGCTTTAGCCTCGTCACTGGTAAATGGCATTCTTAATTTTATAAAAGCATCTGCTAATCCTTGTACACCTAATCCAACAGGACGGTGACGGACATTAGAGTTTTCTGCTTCTTTAACAGGGTAGTAGTTTCTGTCTATTACCTTGTTTAAATTCTTGATCACACGTTTAGTGATCTTATAAAGTTCTTTATGATCAAATTCATTGCCCTTTATAAACATTGGTAAAGCGATAGAAGCCAGGTTGCAGACCGCAACTTCATCTGGGCTGGTATATTCCATGATCTCTGTACAGAGGTTGGAAGATCTTATAGTTCCAAGGTTCTTCTGATTGGATTTTCTGTTTGCTGCATCTTTGTACAACATGTAAGGAGTTCCAGTCTCAATTTGAGATTCTAGGATCTTCTCCCATAACTCACGAGCCTTGATAGATTTTCTGCCTTTTCCTTCTGCTTCGTATTTATGATATAATGCCTCGAATTCATCTCCATAGATATCGAAAAGTCCAGGACATTCATTTGGGCACATTAGGGTCCAATCTCCATCTTTTTCTACACGTTGCATGAAAAGGTCTGGGATCCACATCGCATAAAATAGATCTCTTGCACGCATTTCTTCTTTTCCGTGATTCTTTTTAAGATCTAAGAAATCGAAGATATCTGCATGCCATGGTTCTACATACATTGCAAAGGAACCTTTACGTTTTCCTCCACCTTGATCTACATATCTTGCAGTATCGTTAAATACTCTAAGCATAGGTACAATCCCGTTGGAAGTTCCATTTGTTCCAGAAATATAAGATCCTGTTGCACGAACATTATGGATAGATAGCCCAATTCCACCGGCAGATTGTGAGATCTTAGCGGTTTGCTTCAAAGTATCGTAAATACCATCTATGCTATCATCTTTCATGGTAAGTAAAAAGCAAGATGACATTTGTGGTTTTGGCGTTCCAGAGTTGAATAAGGTTGGCGTTGCATGAGTAAAGAACTTTTTAGACATCAAGTCGTAAGTTTCAATAGCTGCATCAATATCATCTATATGAATACCCACAGAAACACGCATTAGCATATGCTGCGGACGTTCTGCTATTTTTCCGTTCAATTTTAATAAATAGGAACGCTCTAATGTTTTAAATCCGAAGTAATCGTAATTGAAATCGCGATTGTATATAATGGTAGAATCCAGTAATTCTTTGTTTTCCTGAATCACTTTTTGCACCTCATCTGCTAAAAGAGGGGCATCTTTCCCCGTTCTAGGATTCACATATTGATGAAGATCTGTCATCACCTCAGAAAATGTTTTCTTGGTATTCTTGTGCAGGTTAGATACAGAAATTCTTGCAGCAAGTTTGGCGTAATCCGGGTGAGAAGTAGTCATGGTTGCAGAAACTTCTGCGGCCAGATTATCTAATTCACTTGTGGTAACACCATCATATAAACCTTCAATAACACGCATTGCAACCTTAAGCGGATCCACCAGTTCATTTAAACCATAACAAAGTTTTTTAATTCGGGCAGTAATTTTGTCGAACATAACGGGCTCCTTATGGCCGTCTCTTTTTTGTACATACATAGGCTTATGGTTTTAATGGGTCTGCTATAAGAAGAAACTTAAAGCAAACAGAAATTTATAATGAAACCGAATGGTCCTAGAGAGAAGTAAGTTCTCAGATTTAGGAATTCGAATAACTTAATGGGTTTATTCAATTACCGGCTACAACCGTGTTGGGGGGCACGATTGAATCCGGAAAATAACGCTTGATTAAAAATCGGCGTCAAAACTTATTTTGTCTGTGTCTTTGTCTTTATTCATTACACCAGCTTTTTGATATTCCCCTACACGTTTTTCAAAGAAGTTTGTTTTTCCTTGTAGGTTAATCATATCCATAAAGTCGAATGGATTTGCACTACCATATTCTTTTTCACAGCCAAACTCTACTAACAATCTATCTGCAACAAATTCCAGATATTCTGTCATTAATTTAGAGTTCATGCCAATAAGACTTGCTGGTAAAGATTCCGTGATAAACTCACGTTCGATAGTTAAAGCATCTGTAAGTATTTCGCGAATACGTTCTTTTGGAACTTTATTCACGATGTGATGTTGGTGTAAATGCACTGCAAAGTCACAGTGAACGCCTTCGTCACGAGATATTAATTCGTTAGAGAAAGTTAATCCAGGCATCAATCCACGTTTCTTTAACCAGAAGATAGAGCAAAATGCACCAGAGAAGAAGATTCCTTCTACAGCAGCAAATGCGATCAATCTTTCAGCAAAAGAATCAGATTCTATCCATTGTAAAGCCCAATCTGCTTTTTTCTTAATAGCCGGGAAAACCTCAATCGCATTAAATAATTGATCTTTTTCTTTTTCATCCTTCACATACGTATCTATAAGTAGAGAGTAAGTTTCAGAATGTATGTTTTCCATCATGATCTGAAAACCATAAAAGAATTTAGCTTCGGCGTATTGAACTTCATTCACGAAATTCTCGGCAAGATTTTCATTAACAATTCCATCTGAAGCAGCAAAAAAGGCAAGAATATGTTTTATGAAATAGCGCTCATCTGCACTCAACTTGTTATTCCAGTCTGAAAGATCTTGGTGAAGATCAATCTCTTCAGCAGTCCAAAAACTGGCTTCCATTTTTTTATACCAATCCCAAATATCGTGATGTTTAATTGGAAAAATTACAAATCGATCTTTGTTCTCTTGTAAAATGGGTTCAAGTTGTGACATAGAATAGTGGTTTTTTTATTGTGATCTAACGTGAAATACTCGTTCAAACAAATATTGAAAAATCTATTAGATTTTGAAAGGAAAATAGATAAACGTTTTCAACAAAGTTTTTAACAGGTGTCTATTTTTAAGTTCTTAAAATAACGCTAAAAAACAAAGTTAAGTAATTGAAAATCAGTTAATTGAAGACTATGGATAAAAACGAACCGAACGGGGGTAAATACATGGTAATCCCTTTAAAACAGACTGATACAAGCTTCTTTTGAAGCTATTAACAATTACCTTTTGTTAGTCTAAATTTTAACAATATATGGAAATGAATTTTGGAGAGATTAAAAGGAAGTAGCGAAAGAGTTATTTGCTAGAAGAATAAAATAGCCAAGATTAAAAACCGCTAGATCTTTTTAAATATTAAAATTTCACGAGAAATAGTAAGATATTAGGTTATCAAAATAGCAAGTGCGCTAAAAAAAATCTAAACACGATTTAAATTCAATATGATAAAGTAAAAAAAGGGGGAAGGAGGGAATACTAAAATAGTGTAGGGTAGTATATTATTGCGAAAATACAGACCTAATTATAACTATCAATTATAATTAACTTAGAATTATAAGTATTGATATATTACTTTAACAAGAAATTAATTTTAAACTATGAATTTGGGGTACAATTCTAAATATTGACAACAATTGAAAACGTTTTAATCCCTCATTGAGGGTTTAACCCGCCTGATCGGCTGGGCAGGTTCCCCGAGGCCTGCCCGATACGTTCAGGCGAGCTTGCCTCGAATTTTTAAAAGTATTTTCCTCCCGAAGCATCGGGACATATCTCGTGGGCCCGCCCTTACCGTTCGGGCGGGCTTGCCCCGAGGTTCTTTATTTTGAAAAGAGAAGGTTTTATTTATTTAATTTCTGCGCAGTTTCTTCAAGTTCGCCATACCAGTCTTCTCCAAATTTTCTAATTAAAGCTTGTTTAACAAATTTGTAAACAGGTACTTGAAGTTCTTTTCCCAGAGTACAAGCATCATCGCAAATATGCCAGTGGTGGTAGTTTACTGCGGCAAATTCAGAATAATCCTGAACTCTAACCGGATATAAATGACAGGAAACAGGCTTTTTCCAGTCTATCTCACCTTGATTATACGCTTCTTCAATTCCGCATAAAGCAGTTCCTCTATTGTCAAAGGTTACGTAAGCACAATCTGCTCCATTTATAAGTGGCGTTTCTAACTCCCCATCTTCCGTGGTTACAAAAGTTCCTTGACGCTCTATAGCTTCTATACCTTCTTTTCTTAGGAATGGTTTTACCTTCGGATAAATATCCTGGAGAATTTTGGTTTCGGCGGCATCTAAAGGTGCGCCGGCATCGCCGTCTATACAACAGGCTCCTTTGCAAGCAGCAAGATTGCACACAAAATCCTTTTGGATTATATCTTCAGAAACGATTGTTTTACCTATTTGGAACATAGGCGCAAAGATATTATATAAACTGAATTTATAACCTCTTTAGGATGGCTTTTTTAGGGATTGATGCTTTTGTAAATTTCTTTAAGAATTTATTTGCTTTCTGTATTTTAAGCGTAATTTTGCGACTATTTTAATGTTTGTTGTTATGAAACTTGATATTCGAGAAATTGGTACTGCCAGCATGATCTTATTTGCTGTAATAGATATTATTGGAAGCATCCCAATAGTTATAGATTTAAAGAAAAAAGCGGGGCATATTCAAAGCGAAAAAGCTTCTATTGTCGCAGGTATATTAATGGTGATGTTTCTTTTCGTGGGAGCAGAGATCTTAAAACTTATAGGAATAGATGTGAACTCTTTTGCAGTTGCAGGTTCTTTTATCTTGTTTTTTCTAGCACTGGAAATGATTCTTGGAATAACACTCTATAAAGATGAGACGCCAGAAACCTCTGCAGTGGTTCCTTTGGCCTTCCCTCTTATTGCTGGTGCCGGGACTATGACTACTTTATTATCTCTAAGGTCAGAATATGAAACGGTCAACATTATTGTTGCAATTGTAATTAATATCATCTTTGTTTACTTAGTGCTAAAATCATCAGGAAAGATCGAACGTTTTTTAGGAAAACAAGGAATCAACGTAATCCGAAAAATATTTGGTGTAATTTTATTAGCTATCGCGGTAAAATTATTTGCTACTAACATTCAGAATTTATTTAAATGAAAATATTTATCTACTTACTAATAGCGCTATCTGTTGGTGTTATCGCCTATAATGTAACAGTTTTAAATTTTAATGATATACTAAGTGAAGATAGTGCAATCGCACTTATTGGAATTGTATGTGCAGCATGTGTCATCGTTTTGCTTTCAATTTTGTTGACATCTAAAGCGATTGATCATAAAGTTAAAGACAAAAATTAGGGCAAGTAATGGTTGCTGCTTTTTTTCTGAAAGAGATCATTTAATGCGTAAGATAAAACCCACGCCTTAAACTAGTTACGAAGGAATTATCTTACAATTTCGATTTTCAATTGAGCAGCATAAATTATTCCATTCAACTCTAGGTTTCTCAAAATAAAAAGGCCTAAGACCTAATCTATTTATCTCCTGAAATTGCTGTTTTTATTAATAGTATAATAAAAAAGGCTTGATTAATATAGCTTTAAATCATTGAAATTCAAATAATTGTAAAGGCCCCGGAAAATATTTTTGAGAGATTTTAACCGTAATTAAATGTTCTTTAAAAATTTATTAGGAGTAAAATAAGGTGAAATATGTAACCACTGTAACAGGAAGAGAAGCGATCATTAAGATAATAAATACCCTATGAAGCTTTCTGTATATTAATGCTTTTTTAAGTTTAGATTTGAATTCAATATCTGCTGAAGAATCTATTTGACTTTTAATCGCCCCTAATGAAACATTTGAGGAATCTACCAAAATTTCTTTTTGTAAAAATAATAGCGCACTGTTATCCAATAGACGAAAGCTCACCGCTACAATGTAAAAGAACAAAGGAGAGAGTAAAAGAAAAATGGCCGTATAGTCGTTGTAAGCATCCACAGTGTCTACGAATATACTAGTTTGTTAATGATAATTCAATGACTTTGTCAATAATTCGGTCATTTTCATTAATAATCCGTTGAAATTCATTCGTTCCAAAAAGTTGTTCTGCCATAACTGATTTTATATATTTCTTTAAAAGTGGTTGATAATTATTAATCTTCATTGGTACATTCTGACTTTTCATGTACGCTAAAAAGTTCTCGGCAGTCTCATCTGTAACTACATCGCCGGTGTAAAACTCATTCCATGAAAGATCGTTGTAAAAAGCTCGGTTTTTTTCTAATTCTTCAAAAACAAATCGACTAAAAAGGCCCATTCTAAGAGCATAGGTAATATTTTCTCGCTCCATGTCGGTGTTTTTGGCTACGAAGATATCTGGAATTATTCCTCCTCCACCATACACAATTTTGCCGCCAGGAGTTACGTAACGTAAGGAATCGGTTACATGAATACTATCTGCAGTTGCCATTTCCCCGTTTTTATATCTTAGGATATAGTCGTTAAAATAGGCTTCATTTCCCATTTCATAAGATTTCTGAATCGATCTTCCTGTTGGAGTGTAATATCTTGCAATAGTTAACCTCACTGCGCTTCCATCTCCTAATTCCATCTCTCTTTGCACAAGGCCTTTTCCATAAGAGCGTCTTCCAATAATAGTCCCGCGGTCGTTATCTTGAAAAGCACCCGCAACAATTTCACTTGCAGAAGCTGAGTTTTCATTAATGAGAACGAAAAGCTTATTCTTCTCAAAAGCTCCTTTTTTATTAGAAAAAGTTTCTTCGATATCACCTTTCTTATTCTTGGTAAATAAAATTAACTGCCCGTCTTCTAAAAATTCATCAACAATATTAATAGCTTCTGAAAGGTATCCTCCTGGATTATCCCTAAGATCAATAGCAATTTGAGTAGCGCCCTGTTTTTTTAATTTATTAAGACCTGTTTTAAATTCTTGGTAAGTAGTTTCAGAGAAACGATTTACTTTTATATATCCCAAATCAGAATTCAGCATGTAAGCAGCGTCCACACTTTTTAATGGAACTCTAGATCTGGTTACATTAAATTTTAAAAGGTTTTTTAAGCCTTTGCGTAAAACAGTAAGTGTAACTCTGGAATCCTCTGCGCCTTTTAATTGGGCAATAATAGAATCATTGCTTATTTGCTTGCTATAAAGTTGTTTGTCGTTAGCGTATAGAATCCTATCTCCCCCTTTAATTCCTAACTTCTCGCTAGGCCCACCCGTCATTGCTTGGATTACAACGATGGTGTCTTGTACATTGTAAAAACTCACCCCAATCCCCACAAAATCCCCTTGCATATTTTCGGTTACTCCGGCATATTCATTTTTGGGGATATATACAGAATGCGGATCTAGATTTTCCAAAATCCTATTTACAGTGACATCTACAATACTATCTGTATTTACATCATCTACATACTCGTAGTCTATATAATCTATAAGCCTATTGAGTTTTTCTTTTTTGGCATTAGAAGAAAAAAGCCCTTTTTGGTCTGGGGTAAAATCTAACTTTGAGCCAAGTAGAACTCCTACGGCACAAGCTAGTCCCAGTAATAAAGGGAGATATATTTTGTGTTTTTTCTTCAATTGTCTAGTTCTGTTACCTGGTTTAATTCTATTCCGGCTTTTTCTAAAAACTCTAATCCGGTGTTGTCTTTATATCCAATTTCGTACACAATTCTGGTAATACCCGCTTGATGAATCAATTTACTGCATTCCTTACAAGGAGACATGGTTATGTAAAGTGTTGCGCCTTGACAAGATTGTGTAGAGGAGGCAACCTTTAAAATCGCATTAGCTTCCGCGTGCAGTACATACCACTTTGTATAGCCTTCATCATCTTCACAGTAATTTTCAAAACCTGAAGGAGTACCATTATATCCGTCGGAAATAATCATTCTATCTTTCACAATAAGCGCACCAACTTGTTTGCGTTTACAATGTGAAAGTTTACCCCATTCATTTGCTATTCTTAAATAAGCTTTATCAAATTTTAACTGCTTTTCTTTCTGCATTTTTTTAAATAAATTCTTTCTCAATATTATAGTTAAGCATCAAAACAAAAAGCTTGCTAAAATATTGTAAGACAAGGATTAAAACAATTTATAGGCGTTAAATTTTTACCAAACGGCTAGAATAGTATCTTTTAAAATAGGTAATAAAACACCAATTACAATTGCTGAAATTACTAAAATCCAGTCTCTTCTGGTTACCCGAAGCACATTTTGAAGAATAAAAGATGCTATTAAGACAGAGATCACCACGATAATTTGCGCTGCTTCAATCCCAAGAGCGAATTCTAAAAGCGGAAAAAACTTACTAGAAGAATCTGGGAAGATCATTTTAAAATATCTCGAAAAGCCTAACCCGTGTATTATTCCGAAGAAAGCCGTGCTAAAATAGAGAACATTAATATTTCTTTGATGCTCTCTTTTCTTGGCAGAAAGTATATTATAAAATGCTGTAAAGAGGATCGTTAAGGCTATTAATAGCTCCACCCAAGTGGCATTTACTCTTACCACGTCATACACTGCCAAAAACAGGGAGAGCGTGTGCCCAAGAGTAAAAATGCTTACTAGCCATAAAACTCGTTTCCAGCTGCTAAATGAGTAGGCTGCAACCAAAACGACAATAAATAAAATATGATCGTAGGCCAACCAATCTAAAACATGTTCTAGACCTAATCTAAAATATAACCAAAATTCAGACATATAGTGGGGGTGATAAGACCCGAAATTACAATTTATTATAGAGTTTGCAAAAATATGATTTCATTGATTTTAGAGATAAATTAATACCTCTAAAAAAATATATTTTGAGGGAGATTTTATCTTCATTGTAAGAATTGGTTTAGCGTAAATGGGGTTTTATAAGTTTTACTCTGCTCATTGTTGTAAGTATTCTATACTCTTATGAATTCCTCTAAGGAACTGAATTGCTTCGGTTTTATTTTATTTCTTTTACTTGCAAAACAAAGGCTGCTTGGTATTAAATCTATAAACAAACAACAATCCGTTATATCTGAATTGATTCTTTCTCCCAAATTTTTGGATAGACCCCAATCCCCATTTTATAACTTAGTACTTAAATATAGATCTCGGCTTCCAAAACCATGCTCGCGGTTAAACCCGCTGAAGATCAAAAAATCTTTTCGTGGAGAGTTAAATTCATAAATGAAATTTATTTTCCTAGTCCAATAATTTATTGAGCTACCCCATCAACTATTTTTGGTGTTTTTGGATGTATCAAATTTACGGGAAGCCGTAATATAATTACGTGAAGCTTATTAAATTTGTAGAGCTTTAGATATGAAAGTATTATTTAAGCGCCAGACCTGAAAGAAATTATACTTGTAGGGAAGTGTAAGCTCCTAAAGGAATGGCGCTATTTTAAGTTCTAATTTAATATAAAAGAATTTTTCAGTCCCATTGGACAAAAAAGAAAATTTCCTTTTTGTTATTGAATTTAAGCTGTGATATCTATGTCTATTTTTGGAGGGTAAAATAGTAGTGCTAATTAACAAATAGTCAATCTTTCTGAAAGTAAGTTTCTTGGTAAGGTGAATTCAAAATTCAAAGTTACAACCTGAAATTATATAGTCAGAAGCATTTTAAATTTTTAAGCAGTAAGCTTTAGCACTATAAATATTACTAAAGCTATGCTACTGATTAAAAATAAAAATTCAGCAATACGGATTAAACTATCATCTCTCATAGTTGAAATTTAGCAAGTAGGGTGGGTGGAAAATGAATGTGAGGTACAACTGTATTAACTCGTTAAAGTTGAATCGAAATCTTTAATTAAGATATAGGGGAAATCCCCCATTTTTGACATCTATTTAGAACTTCCAGATTTTTAAGATTAAAATGTTTGATTTTATGTTGTGAATGATAATTTTTTTATAATTTTGCCGTCCACTTGCTCGAGTGGCGGAATCGGTAGACGCGCTGGATTCAAAATCCAGTATTTTCGGATGTGCGGGTTCAAGTCCCGCCTCGAGTACTTTTAACATATCAAATTGAATCAAAACCCCGCAAACTGTACTGTTTACGGGGTTTTTCTTTTTTCTTGATATCATTTGATACCGTTTGAATACAACTAAAAGGTGTCTAATTCGGGGACACTTTTAATTATCTTCTAGGTGTCCCCGAATTACCTTTAAGTGACTGTTAAAGAAAGCCTTACGTGTTTTTTGTTGTTTATTTTTAGCTAAATTTAATGCAAATCTAAAGCTAGAAAAGATGCAAAATTTACTATCTATATTATTTTTTATAAGAAAGAGCAAAGAAAAAAATGCTGAACAGGCCACAGTATATCTGCGAATTACCTATGAGGGTAGAAGAGTTGAGTTAAGTACATTGAGAAAAGTTTCTCTCCTAAAGTGGAATTCAAAAGCTAATAAAGTAAATGGATCATCCGCAGAAGCAAAACAAGTGAATAGGAATCTTGATATAATCAGACATAGAATTCATGAAATCTATCAGAAATATTTGGATAAAGGGGAGGATATAACTGCTGTAAAAATAAAAAATGAGTTCTTAGGTAATAATGAAGATAGTAAATTCATCCTTGAAATGTTCGAAGATCATAATGTGAAGATGGAACAACTGGTTGGAAAGGAATATTCTTTCCGAACTCTTCAAAGATATAAAACAACGCAAAAGCATCTCGCCGCTTTTATTTCTTCAGATTTCAAAATGACAGATTATCCAGTGAAGGATATTGATACCAAATTCATTAATAGCTTTATATATTATTTAAAAACGGCTCTCAACCAGTCTCATAATACAGCCGTCAAATATCTTGCATACCTAAAAAAAATTGTGAGAGTAGCATATGCTAATGGTTGGCTAGAGAAAGATCCGTTTTATAATTTCAAATTAAAACTAAAAATAATAGATCGCGAGTTCTTAACTAAAGACGAAATTATTAAAATAATGGAAAAGAAATTCACTATTCAACGAATTGAAAACGTGAGAGATATTTTTCTGTTTTCCTGTTATACCGGCCTGGCGTATTCTGATGTTTTTAAGCTAACTGCCGATGATATTGTTAAGGGTAATGATGGAAATCAATGGATTAAAATAAAAAGAACCAAAACTAAATCCTTAAGTAGCATCCCTATTCTCCCAGTTGCAGAAAGACTAATAGAAAAATATAAGGACTTAGAAAGCCCAAACGGAAAACTACTACCAGTATATTCGAACCAAAAAATGAATAGTTATTTAAAAGAAATAGCTGATAGTTGTGGCATCAAAAAAAACCTGACTTTTCATATGGCCAGACATACTTTTGCAACTACAGTAACTTTATCGAATGGTGTACCTATAGAATCGGTAAGTAAAATGCTTGGGCATCGCTCCTTAAAAGTAACTCAACAATACGCTAAAATCCTGGATGAGAAATTGAGTGAGGATATGGATTTACTAAAGAAAAGAATTTCTATACAAGAAAATGGAGATATCTAAAGCTGTTAATTTTAATGACTATTGGATGAATACAACTCCATTAGATTTAATTTTAGATAATTAGATAAGACAATCAAAAAGATTTTCTTTTTTAATAATATGATTACTAGTTTATTTGAAAACCATCATAAATTTTTCCTGCATTAGACTTTTTTGGTTGTTTTTCCAGATTTTCTCAAAAATATCAAAAACTCAAAATCAATCATTTAGCAACATCCAATATGCTCAAGCGTTATAAATTAACTCTTTTGATATCAAATTGCACTATTCTCAGTCAAATTAAATAATTAATAAATATTATTTAATTAATACTCGTTTTAGTTATCTTTAATCGATGTTTTGTCAGTACATTTTCTTATATCATTATTTTTTAAATGTGATTTGAAGGAACTGTTTTTTAGCTGATGATATTCCAGATTTAGATGAAAATTGAGAGCACATATATAAGAGTAGGGGTCAGTTATTATAAAATAGTTGAAGCACCAACAATTGCAGGACAGGTAAATGAAATACTAGTTTCTTGGAACATCGAAACTATTAGGCAGGATCACGGAAAAACATTTTTGGCAACTATTCCGAAATTTGATGGCTTTACTTGTATCCCAGATCATTTGAATTTCCAATCTACCTATAATAACTTCTACAATACGTACTCTCCGCTGAGTCACAGTGTCTTAAGTGGAGACTGTCCTAAATCTCTTGATTTCATAAAACATATTTTTGGAGATCATTATGAAATAGGTCTTGATTACTTGCAACTTTTATATACGAAACCAATTCAAATACTTCCCATTCTTTGTCTGGTTTCCCGGGAACGATCCACGGGGAAAAGCACTTTTCTAAAATGGCTCAAACAGATCTTTGAAAATAACCTGACCTATCTCACCAATGAAAGTTTCAGCAGTCAATTCAATTCCGATTGGGCGAATAAATTACTGATTTGTATTGATGAAGTCTTGTTCAATAAGGAAGAGCTCACCGAACGGATCAAGTATCTAAGCACGACCAATTATAATAAACTAGAAAAAAAGGGAATTGACAGAAGGGAAGTAGAATTCTTTGGCAAGTTTATCCTCTGTAGTAATAATGAGGAAAACTTTATAAAAATAGATCATCACGAAACCCGGTTCTGGGTTTTAAAAGTACCCTCGGTCAAAAAGGAAATTACTGGTTTTTTAGATGCTTTGGAAAAGGAGATTCCCGCATTTTTGTATTTCCTTCAGAACCGCACACTACATAGTCCTCATCAAACCCGAATGTGGTTCACACCCAAACAAATTGAAACCCCCGCCCTGATTAAACTGGTTCAGAATAATCGAAATAGGGTAGAGAAGGAGCTAGCCAGCATTCTACTTATGGTAATGGAGAATCACGACTTAGAGGAAATAAAGTTTTGTCCCATGGATGTATTAAATGCTATTAGCAAAACGAGGATTAGAACCGATTTAACCCAGATAAGGAAAATTCTAAAGAAAGACTGGAAACTAGAAAATATTGCCAATTCGAACCGCTATCAAAAGTTCACACTTTGGTCAGATGGCAGTACGAATCTTTCAGATGCTAAAGGACGCTATTTCACTACAAATAAAATTTTCCTCTTAGAGAATTTTGAAGATCAAGATTAAGACTGAATTAAAGGAATAAAAAAAGAAATGATGAATTGATGACAAAACGATGACAGTGAAACCCTCGATTTCAGAAGGGATTTCAGAGGTTGTCATCGTTTCATCAAAATGAAGCTGATTTTTCTTGTAAACACTTTACAAATTCTCTCTTTTTTTGATGAATGATGACAGAATCTTTTTAGACCAGTAATAGTAAGGCTTGAGGTTGTCATCGTTTTGTCATCAAACTGTCATCAAAAAAAAGTGATGACAAATAATGAAACAAGAAAACCATAGAAAAATTACATTTTTTAAAAAAATAAATATGCTATTGAAAAAAAAATAAATAGGATTTACGGGTAAGAAAATCAAATCAAGGAAACAATTAATTAAAGCAAAGGAAAATGAACTTAAGAAGAATAACCTGCGAAAGAGCCCGAAATCTCTCCATCGTAAAAACGCTGGCCAGATTCGGGCACTTTCCAAACAGGACAACGGAGAAAGAAGCCTGGTTTCTGAGTCCCCTTCGGTCAGAAACGCAGGCCTCTTTCAAGGTTTCTTTAATTTTGAACAAATGGTATGACCATGGAATTGGAAAGGGCGGAAACGGGCTGGATTTGATTGTAGCCATGAGAAAGTGCTCTGTTAAACAAGCCTTGGAGCTTCTAAGCAATGAAAAAAATCTATTTTCTTTTCAGCAGCAGATTTTAAAAAAGGAAAACTCTCCAAAAATTGAAGTTTTCGAAATTAAAAAAATACAGCATCAGGCTTTGATTCAATATTTGGGTACCAGAGAAATTCGGCTAGCAATAGCGCAGTTTTATTGTAACGAAATTGAGTACAGCTTTAAGGGAAGAAACTACTTTGCCTTGGGACTTAAAAACCATTTGAACGGATGGGAACTTCGCAATAAATACTTTAAAAGCTCTAGCTCTCCAAAAGCCTATTCCTTTTTGAAGAATGTTTCAGATCACTTAATTCTCTTAGAAGGAATGTTTGACTTATTATCACTGGCTGAATTATTTCCTGAGGAACTTATAAATTCGGATGTGATCGTTTTAAACTCACTCTCTTTTTTGAAACCAGTTTCCTATTTGTTTGAAAATTATAAGGAAGTTGATCTGTATTTGGATAATGATTCAGCGGGAATGAAATATTCGAAAGACTTAATAAGTCACTATGCAAACGTAAAAGATAAAAGCAAATTATTTAAAGGTTATAAAGACCTCAATGAAAAGTTGATTTCGGTCAAAAGCGAAAAAAAAGTGTAATTCAATATAGAATTAAAAATGTAAAAGCCACAAGGGAGATTTCATTTGGGATAGCAAAGCAAGATGTGTCATTGTCATGACAATCTTGCTTTGCTCCCGGAGGTTGCAAAGTTTTTTTAAAAAGAAATATAAAAAATGAAAAGGGAATACATTCAGATACGCTGCTCGATCTACGAGAAAAAGCTACTCAAAAACAGAGCGGCCAAAGCAGGTATTTCCCTTTCAGAATATTTGCGATCCACGGCTTTTCAGAAAAATATTGTGGAACGAATTACCCAGGAGCAGTTAGAAAGTTATCAGCTCCTGGTTCAGTATAAAAACAACTTTAGCCGAATCAGCAATATGTTTAAAAAGGGCAATCCAAAACTTGCCAAAGAAGTAAAACAGTTGTCTGAAGAAATCAGATCACATTTAAATAATTTCAAAAAATGATCGGCAAGGGACATTCCATAGCAAGAACGGGAGCATCTATAGATTATGGATGGAATCAGGTAAAGGATGCCGAAGTTGTCCTTAAGGAATATCTGGCCGGGGATACTCCCCAAGAAATCACTGAGGAGTTCAAAATCATCCAGTCGCAAAATGAACGTTGCACCAATAACACCCTGAGTTTTATCCTAAGTCCAACCATAGAAGATGGAAAGGACCTAAGCGTAAAAGACCTGGAAGAAATCTCTAAAAAATTTTTAAAGGAGATGAACCTGCAAAACAACCAGTCTATTGGATTTGTCCACAGAGACAAAGAACATACCCACGTGCATATTTATACTAACCGGATTGGTTTTGATGGAAAAGCTTATAACGACAGTTTCATTGGAAAACGAAGTCAGCTAGCTGCAGACAACGTAGCAAAAGAGCTTGGTCTTACCAGAGTTAGGGAAGTGCAGCAAGATAAATTACAGGAATTAAATCCGCAGCGACTGGCAATAAAACAGATCCATGACCGGGTATTGGAATCCAAACCGAAATCACTGGATGAATATATTAATAAAATGAAAGAGCATCAGGTAAAAGTGATTCCCTGCATTAATAAATCAAATCAGTTGCAAGGCTTTCGATTTGAATATAAAGGAATGAATTTAAAAGGAAGTGATGTTCACAGATCTATGACTGGTGGTAAACTCATTGGAGAAATTACTAGAAATTCAGCATACACAAGAATGAAAGAAGTACCCAACAGTTTAAAATTGATGGATAAAACAGTTCAAGTCAGCGCTAATATGGCAACAAGTATAGCTAAAAGCTTAGTGAAACAAGTAATAAAGAGAAGCTTAGATACTGGAATAGGATTTTAAAAAATTAAAGGAATGAAAAAGCTAGACGAAATTATGGAGCTCATGGCCGATGAGATGGCCGACTTTAAAGTAGCAATTTTGGAACTTGAATTGCTTTCAAAACAACTCTCAAAAATAAGTATTCCGATTACAACAGAAGCACTCGAAAAGAACTTGAACATTTTCCTGGAAAAACAGGAAGAAGAAAACCGATTAAAAGATGAAGTTCTCAAAGAAATAGAGAAGAAGCTAAAACACGCCAGAATAATTCCGAATTACCTGTTGATTCTATTCGGAACACTTGGAATAATTGCATTAAGTCTATTGGGTTATTTTGGATATACCGCAAAAGCAGCAGAGAAAGAAAAGTTTGAAATATATCGAATAATCTTGGAATCAGAGAATGATAGTTATCAGCAATATCTTTCTATAAATCCTGAAATTAAAGATGATTATTGCGAGTGGCTGGAAGGAAAAAAGTAGGATTTGTCATGACAATTGACCTTGCCGCAAATTATCCTAATTTTACAGTAAATGGTTCCATAACCCCTATAAAACGGTAATTTTTTACTGTAAATTATAGATCATAAGTAGTATGCGCCCTATGCTGTTTTTACTTAACGCTTAACTTCCCGTACGCTATAAAAACAGCACAGGATCCACGCGCAGGTTAGTTATGGTAGATATGGGGGCTGAAAACTTAAGTTATCGTATATATACTTTGGTATAAAAGTACCATATCTCCTATTTACCCTTATTACATTACATAAATTATCAAAATTTACCCTTATTTTGTTACAATAAAACTATATATTTGCCCTTATTATATGATAAATAATTATGGATTTCGAAAGGCATATTAGTTCTCATTTAGAAGATTGGAAGGTAGGGATAAACAGGAAACCCTTGGTACTAAGAGGGGCTAGACAAGTTGGTAAAACCACTTTGGTAAATGATTTTGCAAAAAAATATAAGCATTCTATATTTTTAAATTTGGAAAAAGTTGCGGATAGAAGGTTATTCGAAGAATACGATGATGCGGAAACTATAGTGGAAGCCCTATTCCTTATTAATAATATACCTTCTGTAGATATAAGCGATACTTTATTATTTATAGATGAGATTCAAGAGTTGCCAAAAGCCATCCAGTTATTACGTTATTTTTATGAAGATAGGCCGAAACTGCATGTTATTGCGGCAGGTTCTTTACTGGAATTTGCCATTAAGGACGTGAAAAGCTTCCCCGTAGGACGTATCCAATATTTATATTTATACCCCCTTAATTTCGCTGAATATCTCAAAGCTCTTAAACACGAAAAAGCATTTGACCAATTAAATACCATACCAGTAAAACCTTTTGCCCATTCAACGCTAATGGATTTATTTCATAGATATGCCATTATTGGTGGTATGCCCGAAGTTGTTAAAGCCGATTTAAAAAACAAAAACTTGGCTGACTTACCAAAGATTTATGAAAGTATTTGGGGTACATATAAGAATGATGTAGAGAAATACACATCCAATTCTTCAGAAAGACGCGTTATAAAACATATTATGGGCGTAGCACATTTATATGTGGATGAACGAATCAAATTTCAAAATTTTGGTAATTCTAATTATAAATCCCGGGAAGTAGGGGAGGCTATGCGTAATTTGGATGATGCCAAAATCATTCAACTTATTTATCCTACCACAGATACCGATAATCCAATTAAATCCAATTTAAAAAAGTCTCCTAGACTCCAATTTTTGGATACTGGATTAATAAACCATGCTCTGGGAATTCAGGCGCAGATGTTGGGAATGGAAGATTTAAGCAATTCCTTTAAAGGAGCTATTATACCACATCTAATTACTCAGGAACTGATTTCTTTAAATACAATAACGAATGCGAAACCAAATTTCTGGGTAAGAGATAAAAATCAATCATCCTCCGAGGTGGATTTGGTTTATCCGTATAACGATAAAGTGATTCCCATAGAAATAAAATCGGGGGCAAAAGGCACTCTCAGATCCCTGCATCAATTTATAGAAAGAGCAAATCATCCATACGCAATTAGAATTTGTGGAGGAAAATTTAATATCGAAGAATCAAAAACCACCAATGGTACTCCATTTTTATTAATGAATTTACCTTATTATTTGGGCACACAACTTCCAAATTATATTGAGTATTTTGTTAAGAATTATGCTCTCAAAGCATAATTACAATTACAAAGCATAAAAGGCATTCAACTTTGAGTTATCCCGATTTTTAACTATGCTAGGATAATAGCTAGGGTTTTGATTGTACATGGGCTCACTTATACAGTCTGTGTCAACTCCCATTTTGGCAAAACTATGTCTGGCAAAATGCAAGATAATTTTTCCTAGTCGCCGCTTTAATAGCCACCTTTTCTAAATATATATTAAGTTTTCCTGTAACTGAATTAGTTTTACTAAATATTTTCACGCGCAGGTTAGTTATTGTAGATCTGGGGCTGGAAATTTGAAATATTAATATATCTATCGGGTATAAAATAATGCCTTCTCTATTTGCCGTTATTCCATTTATGAGCAAAAAATATAGATGCAGCAAACATGTCGCTTATTACTGGCATAATAGTTATATTTGTCGTAAAAAAGCGACTTCATGAATTCAAAGAAAACAATTCTGCTACCTAAATATCAAAAAGTATTCGATAAAATTGGAGAGAATATCAAATTAGCACGTAAACGTAGAAAGCTAACTGCCGAACAAGTTTCTGAACGTGCGGGCATACATAGAGCAACCCTACATCGTGTTGAAAAAGGTGATCCAGCGGTGTCTATAGGTATTTATTTCAATGTTTTAAAAGTACTTAATCTAGATAGTGATTTTGCAAAGTTAGCCGGGGATGATGCTTTTGGTCGAAAACTTCAAGACCTTGATTTACTATAAGCTATGACAGGAGGAAAACTTACATCAACTGTGGCGCAAAATTATATTTAATATAGCAATTTCAAACACAGATGACCATTTGCGCAATCACGGATTTATATTAAAAAAAAAGGCTGGGTGCTTTCCCCTGCTTACGATCTCAATCCGTCTACAGAAAAAGATGGTCTTGCCCTAAATATTGATATGGATGATAATCTAGCAAAGAGTGTAGGTGAGTTTTTCCGCTTAAACGAAATCGAAATGGACCAAATCATTGATGAGGTTTTAAGGGTAGTAAAGGATTGGGGAATTATCGCAAAGCAAATCGGGATATCAAATAAGGAGCAACAATTAATGGAGAACGCATTTAAGCTTACTGTATAAGATATGTGCCAACTCCCATTTTTGGCAAAACTATGTCTGGCGAAATGCATGATAAGTTTTTCCTAGTCTCAGCTTTAATAACCACTTTTTCTAAATATATATTAAGTTTTCTTGTAACTGAATTTGTTTTCCCGAATATTTTTCACGCGCAAGGCTAATTATGGGGGCTGCAAATTCTAATTTTCTTATATACCTATTCGGGTATAATATCGTTCGGAAATTACAAAATACACCTTTTCAGGTATAAAAATCGTATTTTTTACTGTATTACACCCTTAAAGGTATATTTATGGAAGATTGGAATCGTAATAACCCTACAAGTGAGTATGTGCGAAAGTAGCGGAAAGCGAGTAAAATGACTCAAATAGAGCTCTCCGATTTAACTGGTGTTGGATTGCGTTTTGTTCGCGATATGGAACAAGGAAAGCCCCTTTGATGACTAATAAGGTAAATCATGTATTGCTATTTTTTGGAACTACATTAAAACCACAACCTATAATTAATGAGACAAACTAAAATTTTAATAGGTAAATCGCTAGCTATAAAACTTACAGAGAACGATGAGGCTGTTTTTTTATAAAAAACTATGTTCTTTTTATTTGCCCTTATTCTATTACATTTCTAGCCAAATTTTACCCTTATTCCGTTACAATAGCATTTTATCTGTTCTCTTATTACATGTTATGTGCAAGCTAAAAAAGAAGATTCTAACTTTAGAATCACAAAAAACAATCTTACATTTACATGAAATGCTTGATTAACAAAGGCTTTATCAACAAAAATCCCGAGTTATCAACAACCAACCCGCATCAATGCGGGTTGGTTAGCGAAAAGTTATTAACAAAATTTGGAAAAATGAAAGATTTAACTTCCTCAAATATAGATAGGCAAAACGTTCTAAATAATACGACCGTTCTAGAGAATCTAAGAAATTATCTTGGCGTACCGGGCATGTTATTTCAAGAGGAGTATAAATATACCAAACAACAAATATCAGATTTTTATCAAATAGATGTAGCTACAATTGAAAGATACCTTGAAAATAATGAAAAAGAGTTTAAACACAACGGCTATACAGTATTAAAAGGAAAGAATTTAAAAGAATTTAAAAAACAATTCGGCTATATTTTAAACCTTTCAAGCAATACTGCTCATTTAGGGGTTTTTAACTTCCGATCTTTCTTAAACATAGGAATGTTACTAGTAGAAAGTGAAATAGCTAAAGCTTTAAGAAGCAAAATCCTTGATATAGTAATTGACAGTTTAAATGAAAAAGCTGGAGGTTCCACAAAATATATTAATCAAAGAGATGAAGACTTTTTAAGCACTATTTTAAAAGAGCCTCATTACCGTAAAGAATTCACTAATTCTTTAAATCTATATTTAGATTTAGGAAATTTTAAATACCCAATTTATACCAGCAGAATTTACGAGTGTATTTTTAAAGAAAATGCTACAGAATATAAGAAAATACTAAACTTAAGTGAAAAAGACAATGCTAGAGACACTATGTATTCTGAAGTTCTAAAACTTATCGCTTCGTTTGAAAATGGATTATCGCATGAAATGAAAGAAAAGTCACAATCATTAGGTAGAAAACTAACAAAACATGAAATGGATGTACTATTATATGACTTTTCCATCCATCCACTATTCAAACCATTAATAGAAGATGCTAGAATAAAAATGGCAAGTAGAGATTATGGTTTTAGGAAAGTTTTTCATGAAAGTTTAAAAAACTATATAAATACAGTTTCTCAATCCGATTTTGAGAGATTTTTAGGAGAAAAGAGTAAAGCATTAGAAGATAGAATTGATGAAAATATTGACGTTTTCAAAAGATTGAAAAACAGATAGCATGAATTTTATTTATTTTGATTTTGAATATGCCGTAAAAGAACATGATTATATCATTGAACACTCTGGAGGCTTAAATGGGGGCAAAAATTTAGGACTTCTTCATGCAACAATAGAATTTGTGCAAGATGACGGATATTATCCTGAAATAGAAGATAAAGTATGTTATCTATTTTATGCCATAAATAAAAATCATGCTTTCAACGATGGTAACAAACGTTCTTCTATTGCTCTGAGCGCATACTTTTTAGAAATAAATGGTTTAGGATATATAGTTTCTAAATTTATTGATATGATGGAAAATATAGCGGTAGATGTCGCTGATAATATTATTGATAGAGAATTATTAAAAGAAATTATAGCAGCAATTATTTATGACGAAGAACTGAGTTATGAGCTCAAATTAAAAATTATTAATGCTAAAACTGGAGACTAGATTTAAGCCAGCACATAACATCGGTTAAGCGCAAATATCGGGCAATTGATTAAAAAGTGATATTTTAGAGACCAAGAAACCAATAACAAAGCCGACAAGAACGTGACCCTACTCCACGCCACTTGCCTTAACCAAGACCGTCAGACTGTCTAATAACCTGTTTTAGTATATTTGATATTCGGGTAGGTGTCTTTGAAAATTTCTGAATAAGCGATTCTCAGCGATTAGGATTAGGTTATTAGACAGACTGCCGTTGGCAACAATTAAAAACTCACTCAAAAGTTTACAGTTAACGAAACTTTTTATATATTTGTATCAAATTTGATTTTATAACAAGAATGATAAAACGATTTGAAACAAAATTGCTTGAAGAAGATTTTGGATTTATAGAAAAACAAAACCTAAAAGCAAGAAAGAAAATATTTCAGAACATAAGAAGTGCTTAACAACAGTCCGACCCAAAGTTTTTCAAAAAATTAAATGATGAAATCTGGGAATTTAGAACGTTATATTCAGGAATTCAATATCGACTTTTTGCATTTTGGGACAAAGAAGATAAAACAGAAACATTAGTTTTTGCAACTCACGGAATTATTAAGAAAACCAGCAAAGTGGATAAGAAAGAAAATTGACAAAGCGGAAAAAATTAGAAAAACGTATTTTAAAAATAAAAAGAAATGAAAAGTTACACTTTAGACCAAGCAGAAGGCCTTTTAATAGGAAAAAAGGGAACGGAAGAAAGAGATGAATATGAATTTGAGCTAAAACTTGAATTGATTGGAGATATGATAAAAACTGCTCGAAAGAAAAGGAAACTGACTCAAGAGCAATTAGGAGAATTAGTTGGAGTAAAAAAAGCTCAAATTTCTCGACTTGAAAATAGTACTGGAAATGTGACTTTTGAAACTGTAATGCGGATTTTTAATGCTTTAGGAGCAAAACTGAATTTGAACCTTCAAATGTAAAAATAACGATTGCCAATACAATATATAAGCTATGGCTCGGTCAGTCCTCACTTGGAAAATCTTGCGGATTTTTACGCCAGTTTATATGTGGAGAGGTTTTTAAAAAAATAAGATTAAATCTAATTTCTTAAGTAGAAAGCATATTGTCTTGAATTGTTTTGAGAAAGTTTTGCTTAATTAACTGCGGTAGCATTCCCTAGCTTTGTAAAATTACATCCTGCGATTAAGTGTCTTTTCAACCAAAATTTATTTGTTTAAAGCAAGATTTGTCATGACAATTGACTTTGCCGCAAAACATCCACTATTTGCGTAAAATGCCCCGAAAACCCCAATTAAACCATCATTATTTGCGTCAAATCTCAAACCAGAAATGGCTTGAGATTCTATTCTGTTAAAAGGAAATAGTTACAGTTAGCTTTCGGTACGCACTCCTACAATCTCCCTTTAAACTGATGATTTCTTACTGTGACATAGAGATCATAATTACTTTGCGCCCTATGCTGTTTTTATTTAACGCTTAACTTCCCGTACACTATAAAAACAGCACAGGATCCATGCGCAGATTAGTTATGGTAGATATGGGGGCTAAATATTCTAATTTTTTATATACCTATTCGGGTATAATATCGATCGGAAATTACAAAATATACCTTTTCAGGCATAAAAATCAAATTTTCCTATATTACACCCGTAAAGGTACAATTATGGAAGATTGGAATCGTAATAACCCTATAAGTGAATATGTGCGAAAGCAGCGGAAAGCTAGTAAAATGACCCAAATAGAGCTCTCCGATTCAACTGGTGTTGGCTTGCGTTTTGTTCGCGATCTGGAACAAGGTAAACCCAGCTTGATGACTAATAAGGTAAATCATGTATTGCTATTTTTTGGAACTACATTAAAACCACAACCTATAATTAATGAGACAAACTAAAATTTTAATAGGTAAATCGCTAGCTATAAAACTCACAGAGAACGATGAGGCTAATTTTTTGAATATGATAAAAGGTATTTATAAAGCAACATTAAGAAAGCGGTTAGTTTAACCCTACCTCTTCAAAAAACACCTTTTCAAGCTGAATATTTTTATTTCCACTTTTCAATCTCAGACATTAAATCATTTACTTGTGTTAATTTTCCTTCACGAGAATCTTTCAAAGATTTGTCAATTCTCTTGTTGAATTGATCCAAAGACATTGGTTCAAAATCTTTAGTTATAGTCATTTTCTTTTTTTTTCTTAAAACTTTTTCAAGCCAGGAAATAGCTTCCTCACTTTGTAGTTATAAAAATTCTTGGATGAATTCTATTTTTCTTGACTGTAAATCCATTTCGACGACCTTTTTAAAAAAAATTCGAATTCTAATTCAATCCTAAAATTATTATGGAGTTCCGCCGCAGCTCGATGTGACAAATCAACTAGCAATGTTTTTAACCAAAACTTTCTATCTTGTCATCCTGACGCAGGAAGGATCTATATTATATAGTATTTAGTGCTTACTGGAGATTCTTCGCGCTGCTCTGAATGACAAATTATTGATAAGCACACTTCGAGATTTATCGGTTACTAATTTGCGGTTTTTCTTTACAAACCCTCTTTTAGTTTTTTCGGATTTTGTCTAGTATCAAATATGGTAACAATTTTAATATGCTTGGAGTCAAATCTATAATACAAAGTTGTTTGCTTTGTGATTACACATTTCCGCAATCCAAGATCCTTTCGAGATTCAGGAAATGCCTCAGGTTCTAATCTTATTATTTCAATATTACGCTCTAATTTTTCAATGAAATTAGATTTAACTTTTGCAGACCAATTCTCAAGTAAATAATCAAGAACCTCGGGGCAAGCCCACGAGGCATGTCCCGATGGTTCGGGAGGAAAATACTTTTAAAAACTCGAGGCAAGCCTCGGGGAATTAAACCCTCAATGAGGGATTTAAATAGGGAGCTTTAGTTCTTTCCTGCCGTTTTTGAAATAATGACCTTTCTACTCATTATCTATATTTATTCATAAAGGTCTCGTAATCAGTAGTTTTACCTTCCTTTATTTCTAATGAAGCTTTTTTGATTTCTGCTATTTGGTCAGAATTTAGGTCGTCTAAAAAATCAGAGGAAGTTTCCTTCTTGAAGATTTGCTTAATTGATTGAATAATTCTAGGATTGTTGGTATTCAGCAACATTTTTACCAGTTTTATTTTCTCAGCTTGAATATTCATTTTTTGACCATTTATAACAAAAATAAGGATTCTTCCTTAAAATGAAGTTGAATTCCCTTTGTTTTAAATCCTTCACAAGGTGTTTTATGTGTGTTGATAAGCACATTTGGAGATCTCGATTCCTTGGGAAAAAATGTGACAAATACTTCACCCGATCCCAATATAAAAATATTCGTGGCTTAGTGGAAGGTTATATAGAAATTTCTCGAACTCGCTCCATAACTATCGGGAGGAGAGATCTGAATTTGATTGTCATCCCGACATGAGTGACTATTAGGAGCGATTGAGGAATCTCAAAGAAGCAGTGGTTTATCTTTAATTCAGATTTCTCAGTCGAGAAAAGTCTCCTTCGAAATGACAAACGAATTTAATTGTCATCTCGACCATAGGGAGAGATCTCAATGGAGCAGCGAGTTACATTAACAATCGAGATTTCACTATCCTTAAAGATAGAATAGCACTCGTGAATTCGTGGTAAGTTAAAGTGTGATTTCTTGACCCCACTGATTACAGCCTAAAACATATAAACATACTTATAACTTTTGCTATATTTGTCAAAAGTTATAATCATAATGACAGTAAATAATTTAGTGATTCCAAATAAAATTCATAAACGTTCTCATTATTTGGAGAAGATACGACCATTCATCGGGCAGAATATTATCAAGTTATTAACAGGTCAACGCCATGTAGGTAAAAGCTATTTACTCTTTCAGATCATACAATGGATCAAAGAAAATGATAATAGCGCAACGATTATTTATATCAATAAAGAAGATCTGGCTTTTTCATTTATAAAAACTGCCGGCGATTTAAATGAATATGTATTGGCTCATAAAGCGAAATCTGGAAAAACCTATGTTTTTATTGATGAGATCCAGGATATTAAAAATTTTGGAGATGCCCTACGCTCCTTATTACTTCAGACCAATCTTGATCTCTATTGTACCGGAAGCAACGCTAATTTATTATCTGGCGATATCGCAGGACATCTCAGTGGCAGGTATATTGCCTTAGAGGTCTTCAGCCTGGCTTATCCAGAGTTTATATCTTTCCATGGGCTAATAGAAAATGATGAGAGTTTAAATAAATATCTAAAATATGGCGGGCTTCCTTACCTCATTCATTTGGAATTAAAAGATGAAGTGATATTTGAATATTTAAAAAATATTTACCAGAGTATTGTTTACCGGGATATCATTAACCGCTATGCTATTCGTAATGTTAATTTTCTGGAACAGTTGGTTTTGTTTTTGGCGGCACATACTGGAAGTATATTTTCTGCAAAAAAGATCAGTGATTTTTTAAAGTCCCAACACATAAAGATGGCACCCAACCAGGTACAGAATTATATACAACATTTAGTAAATGCCTTTTTAGTCCATAAAGTAGGTCGTTACGATTTAATCGGGAAGCGTATGTTTGAGATAGGTGAAAAGTATTATTTTGAAAACCTGGGCATCCGCAACGGACTCTGGGGATATAGGTTGGAGGATAGGGGGAAGATCATGGAAAACGTAGTATATAACCATCTCATTTTTAAAGGATATAAAGTTCAGGTAGGAATGCTGGGGAACAAAGAAGTAGATTTTATTGCAGAAAAGGAAGGGGAAAAGCTATATGTACAGGTCGCATTGAGTATTAACAATCCCGATACGCTAGAACGTGAATTTGGCAATCTAAAACAAATTAAAGACAACTATCCCAAAAAGGTGGTTACCATGGAAAGCTTTTCGGGGAATACTGTGGCAGGAATCGAGACACAAAATCTGAGAAGTTTTTTACTGAATTAGGAATAAACAATAAACAATAAACAATGAACAATTAACAATAAACCAAAAGAAGTCTAAAGTATACTCCTCAAAACTCACTCTTCACTGATTACCACCTTGACTTACAGCCCAACAAGCTACACCAATAAACAATAATCAATGGGCAGCTCAAAAGAAACAAGTGAAATTTGAACCAATAATTTATTCTTTAAATCCACTGGATTTTGTAAATTACATTTCAAATTAATCAATATGGGCGCTATAGAATTAAAATCCGATCTTCACAAAATAATCGATAAAATTCAAAATGAAGATCTGTTGGCTAGTTTGTATGATTTTTTAAAATCCAGAGAAACTACAAAATCCGGTAATCTTTGGGCTTCTTTAACTTCAGAGCAAAAAGAGGAAGTCTTAATGGCTTATACCGATTCCGAGGTGGAAGAAAATTTAATAGATAGAAGTCAATTTTTTGCCTCCTCAAAATGAAAATCCTCTTTACCAAAAGAGCTAAAAAGAATTATCATTCTATTAAAAATCTATTATACAGAAAGTGGGACGAAAAAGTAGCACTTGCATTTGAGGAAAAAACAATTCAATTTTTAGATCTCCTAGAGCAATTCCCTGAAATAGGATCAATAGAGCTTAAAGAAAAGCAAATTCGCGGATTTCCTCTCACAAAACATACACGATTGTTCTATAGGTTAAGCCTGCAAAGAATTATTATTTTAAATTTTTTCGATGTTAGGCAGAACCCAAAAAAGAAGCTGAAATAATATTTTCAAGCTTTAAGCAAGAATAGTATACCTCTTACCGCCTAGAAAAGCTATAAACAATAAACAATAAACAATAACCAATGAACAATTAACAATAAACCAAAAGAAGTCTAAATTATACTCCTCACAACTCACTCTTCACTGATTGCCACCTTGACTTACAGCCCAACAAGCTACACCCAAACAATAAACAATAAACAATTAACAATTAAGTTCACTCCTCACTCCACACTGATACAACCTAAACTATTGCATTATTGATACTATCTGTTGTGTCAGCTATAAAATTTTCAATCAAGTCGGTAGCCATAAGTATATCAGAGAGATACTTCTTGCCTTTTTCCGTCATAAATTAAAATCTTTGTAGCATCAATATTTTTTCTTAGGATTGGATTTTTTAGGGAAGACTGAGTCAACAAATCCACTTTTCTTTGGAAGAATTCTTCTAATTTATCCCAGATAGCTAAAAGTTTTTCTCCTCTTTCTAAAGGATCATTTTCCTCAATTTCAATCAATAAATCTATATCACTTGAATTTTCATCAAATAGATCTGAAGTAGCAGAACCAAATGCATATAAATTTTTCACATTATATAATTTACATAATGTGGTAAAATCAATCAAATTAGCCTGTATGCTATCTTTAATTTTCATAAAGCTAATTTAATCTTTTCTGATGGAACGTAATTACTGATTCTGTACGTGTAATTAGCTTGTTACTAACGTTTTTCAATTGTAAGATTTTTAAAATTTGTATTTGCAGCTAAATGTTAAGATTATTAATTAAATAACTGGCTTATAGGCTATTGAGAAAATCGGAAACAATTGGGGTGTAGGATTAAACAACTATTTTTAAATAATGTTAATATATTCGCGGCTTGAGAACCAAATATGCTTTCTCTCGTTCTTTTCGAAGCCCTACTCCGAAATATTTTAGCCGAATGTTAACTCACAATTTTGTGAAGAATAATAGAATACTATGCCTTGGTTTGTAATATGTACAAAGTTTAAATCGGAATTTAAAGTAGCAGAAACTTTAGAAAACAATGGATTTGAGGTGTATTGTCCTTCCATAATTTCTACAAGACAATGGAGCGATAGAAAAAAAAGGGTGAAAACCCCCTTGTTCAACTCCTTTGTATTTATCAATATTGCCGAAAATTCCCGGGAGAAGGTTTTCGAGTTTATTAATAATTCCCGATACCTATTCTGGTTAAGAAAACCAGCCGTTGTGAGGGATTCTGAAATTGAAGTTTTAAAAGAATGGATGAGTAATGATCAGGTGGATGAAGCTCGGGTTTCAGCAATTAGCGCTGGCGATAAAATAATTATTGCAAACGGTAATTTTAAAGAACAAGAAGCTGTTGTTAAGGAGATTGGGAAACAACGAATGAAACTGATTTTACCATTATTGGGCTTTACCATCAATGTTAAAATTAAAGAAATCTTATAATTTTCGAACTTGAAACAATGTTAATAAAATTAACATTTTATGTTAGTGCTTTGTTAACAGAATTTTTAGATTTGCCGACTTGAAAAATCATTGTTTTTATGAGATTACGGCATCCCGTAATAGGCATCATTTAAATAATAATAGTTTTGCATTTTGTTACAAAAAGCAAAAAAATATACAGAATAGCTAAGCCCAGGAAATGGGACTTAGAACGGCGAAGCCGTGAGATTAGCGCCCTAAATTAATTGTTTTACTTCTTTTTTAGCCCTACTTTAAAAGATTAATTTTCCTACTTATTTAATGCAGCAGTTTATACACGTCCTTCTAACAGGAGGCGTAGAGAGCAGATTATGGCCTCTATCCAGGCGATCACGGCCTAAAGTTTCTTTAAAAATTTTATCAAACTAATTATAATGGAGGATCCCTACTCAATTCTTCCAAAGCAATATCTATGTCAAATTTTATGAATTCAAATATTAAAATAGCAGTAATAGGTTTAGGATATGTAGGCCTTCCTTTAGCAAGACTTTTTGCAACCAAATATCCAGTAGTAGGATTTGATATCAATTCTGTAAGAATAGAAGAACTTCAAAAAGGACACGATTCCACCCTGGAAGTAGAAGACGAGGTACTTCAAAGCGTATTGCTAAAGACCTATCCCCTGGCTCAAAAACAGCTTGTCAATGGAGAGCCGGTAATGGAAATGGCAGGCGGTGGACGTAGTACTTTAGACAATTTAGAGGAAGACCGTCACCCTGAACTTGTTTCAAGGTCTAACGCAGATGAAGAACGTCACCCTGAACTTGTTTCAGGGTCTAACATGAATGGACCTGAGAATGGTTTATACGTTACCCGCGATCTCGGCGACATAATGGACTGCAACCATTACATCATTACAGTTCCAACCCCTGTAGATAAGAATAACCGCCCGGACCTTACGCCGCTTTATAAATCCAGTGAAAGTGTAGGCAAAATGTTGAAAAAAGGAGATATCGTGATTTACGAATCTACTGTTTACCCGGGCGTGACCGAAGATGAATGTGTACCGGTGTTGGAAAAATATAGCGGACTCAAATTTAACGAAGATTTCTTTGTAGGATATTCACCAGAACGTATCAACCCGGGAGATAAAGAGCATACGGTAGAAAAGATCAAAAAGGTAACTGCAGGTTCTACCCCAGAGATTGGAAAAAAAGTAGATGCTTTATATGCTTCTATAATAACAGCAGGAACCCATTTAGCGCCAACTATTAAAGTAGCCGAAGCTGCAAAGGTTATAGAGAATTCTCAGCGAGATATTAATATTGCTTTTGTGAATGAACTGGCGAAGATCTTTAATAAAATGGAGATCGATACCAATGATGTGTTGGAGGCAGCAGGAACAAAATGGAACTTTTTAAATTTTAGACCGGGATTGGTAGGAGGGCACTGTATTGGCGTAGATCCTTATTATCTAGCTCAAAAAGCACAGGAGTTAGGCTATCATCCGGAGATCATTTTGGCAGGTAGAAGAATGAACGACTCTATGGGACAATATGTAGCATCTGAAGTTATTAAATTGATGCTTAAAAATGACCTAAAAGTAAAAGGAGCGAACATTCTTGTTTTGGGAATCACTTTTAAAGAAAATTGCCCAGATGTAAGAAATACCAAAGCTGTAGATGTTGTAAAAGAACTTCAGCAATATGGAGCAAAGGTTACAATTTATGATCCCCTTGCGAATCCAGCAGAAGTAAAGCATGAGTATAATCTTGAAACTACGAAAACAATTCCAACTCAAAAATTTGATGCGATTGTTTTAACGGTGGCACACAAAGAATTCCTGACTATGGATTTGGATGTTTTTAAAAAGCAACATTCTGTGGTATATGACGTAAAGGGGGTTCTTAATGAATGGGCGAATGCTAAGTTGTAACCTATCAGTCTAATATCATATGGATGATCATTTCAAAAGAAATATATTAACCAATTTCTTTTGGTCTTTTGTAGGGAGAGGTGGGTACTTAGTAGTTGGATTGATTGCTAATATAGTATTAGCCAGATTGCTTTCTCCTTATGAGTTCGGACAAGTTGGAATCATAATGTTTTTTATAGTAATTGCCAAGGTGCTCACCGAATCTGGCCTTTCAGGAGCGTTAATTAGGAAACAGGAAGCAAAAAAAGAAGATTATTCTACTGTATTTGTTTTCAACTTAGCAGTATCATTCGTCTTGATGATGCTATTAATGTCCTTTTCAGGGAATATTGCCAATTTTTATGAAGATCCCCAACTGAAAAATATATTAATTGTTTCATCAACCATATTGTTGATTAATGCATTTCAAATAACCCAAACAGCTAAATTAATTAAAAATCTCAATTTTAAAAGAAAAGCTGTATATGAGTTTTTATCCATCTTATTTGCCTCTATAATCGGCATATTTATGGCAATTTCTAATGCTGGGGTATGGTCAATAGTTGTGATGCAAATAGCTACATCTTTCATTTTAACTCTGCTTCTGTGGATTTTTGAAGGGCCCTTTTTAAGGTTTATTTTCGACGTTGAATCCTTTAAATCTTTATATAAATTTGGCGTGAATACGACTCTAGCATCTATTTTAAATACTGCTTTTGATAATATTTATCAATTGGTGTTGGGAAAATACTTTGCGATCACTCAAACAGGTTTATTCTTTCAGGCAAAAAGGCTACAGGAAGTTCCAGTAGGAGTAATCCAGTCTACGGCTTTAGGAGTTGTTTTTTCTTCCTTGTCAAAACTTCAAAACGATAAACCTCAATTTAAAGCTACATACGATCTTATAACCAAAATGTTTACTATAGCTGTAGGTTTGATTTGCTTACTTATATTTTTCTATGCTGAAAATATAATCCTCGTATTGTACGGTAAAGATTGGATAGGGGCGACATTTTATGTTCAAGTATTAATTGTTGCATCTTTCTTTTTTTTACAGGAAACTTTCAATAGAATAATTTTTAAAGTATTTGATAGGACCGAAAAAATATTACATCTGGAAATTATAAAAAAAATAATACAGCTAATTACAGTTGTTATTGGGGTTTATTTATTGAGCATTAAATTCCTTTTGTTTGGTTTTTTAGGCACAAGTGTAATTAGTTATTTCATCAATTATTATTATTCAAGAAAAATATATGATTCTTTTTCTTGGTACGAGTTAGCTTTGATTATAAAGGTTTTTACAGTAAGTGGTCTAACAGTTTTAGGTAGTCTAGCCGTCGAGAAATTCACCATTTTTAATGGCTATTATTCGTTTTGGATTTTACCAATAATCATACTATTTTACTTTTTTCTTTTAAAAACTGTTGGAGTTTCTAATGTTTTAACTGAAGCAAAAAAAGTTATCCGAATTTACAAAGGCAGATGAATTTGAAACAATTTGTCTAGTTTCTATTTTACTTTTTAGTCAAAAACTAATTGTTTTATTTTTTGTGTTTTCAATTGAATTTTTTATAAAAATATAAGTGCAAAGATTTTATCAAGTTATATTTATAGTAATCCTAATCTTTCTATTTTTTTCAGCACCCGATTATAAAGGCCCGTTAGATAATAATCACTTAGCTAGAATATCCCTACTTTTTGGATTCTCGGTTGTCTTATATTTTTTCGCGAATAGAAAAAAGATTCAAAACTGGTTTCGAGTTGAAATAATCTTTTTATTAGGATTTATTATAGTCCATTTCCAGTGGCCTGTAATGTATGTCTTTAGCAATATTTCCACTGATATTGCAAATTATAATATTTGGGTAGACGAACAATATGTTAACTTTGGAACTTGGCTTTCAGCTGTAGGGGGAATGGCATTTTTACTAGGACTTTCTTTTATCAAACGCAAGAAAATAGAAAAACCTTTTGGCTATCATTTTAAATACTCAAAATTATTATATTTTACTGTTTTCCTGTTTATCCTATTTTTACTTACCGCTGGAAGGGAGTTTTTAAGTGGAGGAATATATAAGGGTACAGACGAAAGAAATTACGGCTCAGGAATAGCAGCTTATCTGCAATTACTTTTCTCTATATGTATTATAGTTTTAACCTTTTTTGTGATTTTTGAATTTAAGGATAGGTATAAAGGTAATTTATTGCAATGGGTCTTAGGCCTCGATAAGGTATACCTTGTTTTATCTCTTGTATATATCTTGGTTTTCTTAGCTATTGGTGATAGAGGGGGGCCGCTTGCCTTGATTATAACATTTTCAATTTTAATTGGGTATTTTGTTAGACCGATAAAACTGAAGGAATTCGTTATAACTTGTATTCTGGGATCTTTTTTAATGACTATTATAGGTATAGGGAGAGCAATAAATTCAAATACCAATGTAGTTATAGCTGGTTACAATAATCTCGAAATATCTTCAGGTTATGATATAACCTTGAATTTAGCTAATAGTGTACGAGTAGTTTATAAATCGGTTTCTGAAATACCGAAAAATCATGATTTCTTTTATGGAAAATTATGGTTAGGAGGGTTTTTGAGTCCTATTCCTTTTGCTCAATCCATTTACTTAGACTTAACCCAAGACAATCCTTATGAACTAAGTTCTGCTGAATATATAACTTATTTACAATACGGGAAAAATCCTACATCCGGAGAGGGTACATCAGTTATAGCCGATATTTATCTAAATTTTGGTGTAGGGGGTGTTTTCTTTTTTATGTTTCTTTTTGGAATATTAACAAAAAAAGCAGACAATTCATTAAAATATCCAGATAATATAAATTGGATTTTAATGGCTGTTATAATCGCTAGCTTTAGTTTTTATTTGGGTCGAGGAAGTATTGTTATGATGCTCAGACCCTTGATTTGGAGTTTAGCAATTACTTTACTATTTGTTAAGAAGAAACGTGAATATATAGAATTTTAAACTCTGATAATTAAGAAATTATCAGAAACATGGTTTGAGAAGTAGGTGAAAACGACTTTAATAATGATGATAGTTAAACAAACAGCATTGTAATGGATTATAAACAGTATTTAAAATATCTTCTTATCCAATCTACTTATTTCGTGCCTTTTCTATCCAAAAAAACCATTTTCGTAAGTATTTTGAATAAAAATAACATTACAGGGCCTGGTAGATTCTTGTATAATTTAGAAAAAGGTTTATTAAAGTATAAGCTATTCCTAGAAAGACGATTGCTTAGCAAGTGCGGTTCTGTCCTAATAATATCTTCTGCTCCGCCAAGTTTTCTTAATTTTTGTAAAAAACGTAAAATAAGAACGGTCTTAAGAGTAGATGGTTTCAGCTTGCCCTTTCTATACGATAATAAAGACCATGTAAATAGAGAAAAGCGAATTTTCACACCCCAAAGAATCAAGACCAACCAGGAAATGCAAATAGGTTTGTTAAAAAGTGATTTTGTTATATATCAATCTTATTTTTCCAAAACTATTGCAGATGAATATTTGTTTACAAGAGTAAATGAATATTCGATAATTAATAATGGAGTAGATACTAATTTCTTTAAACCGGTTCCGAAGAAGAACCCCGGCGAATTAATTCTTGGTATCTACGGTACCCTTAGAGATATAGATATTGTTCGCACCGGATTGGAAGCTTTTCTTTTATATCAAAGTAAAAATCCTGAAACTAAAATACACCTAATAGGAACAATGACCAGAGAGGTTGAATGTTTTGTAGACAACTGGGTGAATAAAAACCAGGGAATTTTTGGGAAGGTTATTATTACCGGTACTGTACATCTTGAGAGACTCCCTAGCATTTTAGGGGAGCTTGATATCTCACTTCATTTAACCTTTGGTGATGCTTGTCCAAATGCAGTTTTGGAAAACCTCTCTTGTTCAAATCCTGTTATCTGTGTTGAATGGGGTGGTGCTTCTGAATTAATTTGTGACGCAGGCATTTCAATTGATCAGCCTAAATATGCTTATGACTATGAGCTGGTTGAAAAAGTTGCCGAGGGTATAAAAATTATACGAGAAAACCTTGAACATTATTCTAATAAAGCCCGCGATTTAGCTGTTAACAAATATTCTCTGGAAATTATGGTAGAAAAATATAAAAACGTTTTAGAAAAATTATGATAGACAGTGTAATAAAGGATAATCTTTGTATTTCTTGTGGAATATGCACTCTAAATGGGAATGCATCAATGCAAATGGTCAAAGGGATCAACATTCCTAAATTCAATAATGAACTCGATACAAAGGAAAAGAAAGAGCTTTACGATATATGCCCTGGTAAAGGCTATCCTATAGTTAAAATGGGAGAGAAACAATCTTTAAATGAAAATATTCAGCACGATTACAGGTTAGGATACTATAATTCGATTGGGGCAGCTCGTAGTAAGGATGATCGGATAACTAAAAATTCAACCTCTGGAGGTATGATACCCGCGGTTGCCAATTATTTGTTGGAAAATAATATTGTAAACGGAGTGCTAACGGTAAAAACTATTTACACAAAAAATGGCCCAGAACCAAAACCTTTTATTGCAACCAATCTTTCTGATTTGATATCGAGCCAGGGATCAAAATATAGGCCAATACCTCTCTTCGAAAATATCGACAACGTAATTAATTTTGACGGAAATTTAGCAGTGATTGGGACTCCATGTCAAATTGCAGGATTGAGAATGTTACAGGAAGTAAACTCCAAATTAAATAAGAAAATAAAATTCACCATTACCAACTTTTGTGGTGGTTATAGAGATTACCGAGAAACGGAACGAATTTTTGAATTAAAAGGAATTAACAAAAAAAATATTGAATTTTTTACCTATCGGGGTAAAGGTCAACCTGGTTCAATGTTAATTAAAGAAGCGAAAAAGGATGAAATTAATTTACCTTATCCTGATTACGCAAGACTTACGGGACATATAAAATACAAAAGATGCAGGTTATGTGTGGATGCAACAGGAGAGTTAAGTGATTTATCTTTTGGGGATGCCTGGATGCCGAAATATTTGAACTCTGGAAATAAATGGTCTTTCTTCATTTCCAGAACAGAAACAGGAAGATCTGTTTTAAAGAAAATGTTTGATGACAATTTATTTCATCATTCGGAAATTAGCAAGGAAGAATTAATTGAGTCACAGTCTGGAAACATAAATACTAAAAAAGAAAGACAGAATTCTAGAAATAAACTGTATGAATTTTTGGGAGTTAGAATTCCAGCTTTTGATGGAGGTTACAGCAAGAAGGATACTAACCTTAAGCTTGAATTAAAGGTTGCCACGTCTCATAATATTTTCTTGTTTTTAGAAAAAATAAAGCTATACACGCCTATAGCAAGGTTAATTAAAAGAATAAAATAGTAAACCCAAAATAGAAATAATGACTGAGATTAAAAAAATACACATATTATGTCCTGAATATGTCCCTTTGGAAAACAAAGGAGAGGAGGCAATTATTAGAGGAACGATTGACGTTATTTATGGGGATAATAGTGATCATTGTGAGTATCATATTGTGGATATGAATTCTGATAAATACGTATTTACGAATGGTTTGCATGTACATCCAGGACGCTTGTTCTTTTCTGATTGGAGAAGCCGTGAATTCGGTTTAGGACCATCATTCGAACAATTATATTCCTCTTCGTGTTCATTACTTCGCAACTTTTTAAATAAGTTTTTTCCTTTCTGGATTAGAAATCCACACAAAGAAGCTAGAAATCTTAAAAAATATTTAAGTGGAGAGAAAAAAGTGCCACAGAAGTACGCTCAATCTATTGAGCTACTTAGAGAAGTTGATTTCATTATAGCTGGACATAATGGTGGGCTGGACGAATACGTTTGTCACATCGTAAATGAACTACATACAATCAACATTCCTTTTGGAGTTTTTGGAAGTTCGATGAAGCCAAATGTAAACAAGAAAGCAATTTTGAATGTATTCCATAAAGCTTTCGAAAGTTCGTTGTTTAACATCGCTAGAAATCCAATCGGTTATAGATGGGCATTGAAACACTTTCCAGATCTTAAATTCGTATTAAATCCAGATCCAGCTTTTGGTATGATTCCAGAATCGCATGAAAGAGTTGATCAAATTATCAAAGAAAACGCCTTGGAAAAACTGTTTGAAAAACCTGTGATCATGGTAACAACGGCAGAACCAGCACCGATTTCAAGACATTCATTCGAAGATAAAGTGGGAGCTTCACAAAAAATTGCAGCACATAGACAATTTTTAAGCGACCTATTGAAGAAAATTCATTCAACTATGGATGTGAATGTATTGTTCTTGCCACATACGATAGGACCTAATAAGCAAATGGATGATCGTTTGATTTCAGAAGATGTAATCAATAAATCTGGATTAGCAAAAGATGAAAGAGTTCGATTACTGCGTACTGATTTGACAGCAAAAGATCTAAAGGGGTTGATCAATAGAGCAGATTTCTTAGTTGCTGAAAGAGTGCACTCAATTATTGGTGCCGTAGGTGTATGTACGCCATTTTTAAGTTTAGCATCGGATAAAGACACAAGAGTTCAGGGGATGTTCCGTGAGCAAATGGGATTAGGAGACTATATCTATAGTCTAAAGAAACCAAATGTTGATCAGTGTTTTGAAAAACTCACTGAAATGTACGGTCATAAAGAAGATATTTCTCAAAAATTGAAAGATTTAAATGTTAGAATAAAAACAGAGCTTTCAGTATCAGGTGAAATTATCGAAAAATGTATCTCTTTTAAAATGGAAGAAAGAAAATGAAGGTTTTAGTAAATCTTGCTACCTTGAAAAAAGGAGGCGGACAAAATGTTGGCTTAAATTTTCTCAGATCATTACTCGGAAATAGTCATGATTTGTCCAATTATTACTTTGTTATTGCTGAAGGTAGTGAGATTGATTTTTTTTTGAAAGCAAGTAGTATTTCTAATTATACTGTTGTTCCTCAAAGTCCCCTTCGAAGAATGCTCTTTGAGCGTTTCAAAGGAGGGAAGTTAATACGTCAACAGAAAATTGATATTATATACACCATATTTGGAATTGGACTTTATCCAAAACGAATTAAACAGGTATCTGGCTCGGCTGACTCAAACATTTTTTTTCCAGAAGTTGATTTTTGGAAGGACTATAAAGGAGTTGCTCGGTTCAAAAAGACGATTGTTGACAAATATAGGGTGTTTGCCTTAAAAAGATCTACTGCAGTGGTTTTTGAGAACGAATCGATGATGATACGATCAAAGACACTATTCAATCTAAAACATACAATTTTTATTAAACCTTCAATTGATAATCAGTTTGAAAAGGATGTATTCAGGCTGAATGCTCCTGCATCTTCAAAGAAAGGATTGTTTTTTTGTGGGTGGCAGAAGAATAAGAACTATGAAATAATTCCTTCTTTGGCGCAAGAACTAAAGAATAGAAAAATTGATTTTCATTTCATTTTAACTGCACCGAACGATAATTCAGAGGAGTTCATTGTGTTTGAAAACAACTTGGAAAGACTTGATGTAAAAGACATGGTATCTGTAATTGGTCAAGTTAAAAAGAATGAAATTGCCTCATTATATGATCAAATTGACTTTGTTTTCCTCTTAAGTAAGCTGGAAAGTTTCAGTAACAATATTATCGAGTCTTGGTTCTTTAAACGCCCTTTAATTTTGGCAGATGAAGAATGGTCAAATTCGATTTGTAAAGAAGCTGCCAAGTATGTTAATCGAAATAACATTAAAGGAATTGTTGATGCTATCGTAGAATTATCGGATAAGGAAGCTTATCAATCTTTCGTTCATGGAGGTGTTGAGGAGCTCACTTCTTATCCATCAATTGATGAAAAAACGAATCAAGAATTGAACTACATAAGGGAAATATATGAATCACATTAAGTCGTTTGTTGTTGTATCCTATGAGGCTGTGATGAACGCACTTTTCAGTCTTCCACGGTACAGGCTGTTTATCTTTTTTAAGATTACTCTATTGAGAATTATGGGAGCAAAAGTTGGGAAAGGAGTGGTGATTTACCCTGGCGTTTGGGTTGCTCCAGGAAGAAATCTAATTTTAGGTAATCATGTGGATTTGGCTAAAGATGTGCTCATTACAACAAGTGGAGGTGTAGAGATTGGAGATAGAACATTAATAGGCTATCGGACACAAATAATTTCTTCAAATCACACAATACCTCCATTAGGGGAACCATTTCCCATTTCAGGAGATAAACATGAGAAAATTGTTATCGGAGAAGATGTATGGATTGGTGCGAATTGTATCATTACTGCGGGGGTAACTATAGGTAAAGGAGCAGTCATTGCAGGAGGAAGTGTTGTGACTAAAAATGTGCCTGAAAATGCTATTTTTGGAGGTGTACCAGCTAAACTAATTAAATTAAGAGAATAAGTCATGAGTAAAGAAATTCAGCTTTGCACAAATTGTGTAATGGACACTACGGATTCAAAAATTACTTTTGATGAAAATGGAGTTTGTGATCACTGCAATACTTTTTATAAAGATATAGAACCTTTCTGGCATACCGGTGAAAGTGGAGAAAAAGCGCTCTTAGAGTATGTTGCTAAAATAAAAAAGGAAGGAGAGGGTAAGGATTTCGATTGTTTAATGGGGATGAGTGGAGGAATCGATAGTTCCTACCTGCTTTATATGATGACCGAAAAATTTGGCCTTCGTCCATTAGTGTTTCATGTTGATGCGGGATGGAATTCGCAGATTGCGGTAAATAATATTGAACGCTTAGTAGATGGTTTAGGCCTTGACCTATATACCGAAGTTATTAATTGGGAAGAGATTAAGGACTTACAATTGGCTTTCTTTAAATCTGGCGTGCCACATATAGATGTTCCTCAAGATCATGCCTTTTTTGCGACTATGTATAAATTTGCTTCAAAACATAATATTAAATATATTCTTACAGGGGGTAATTATTCTACAGAATGTGTTAGGAATCCTTTGGAATGGATGTATTATCAATCTGATTCAATTCAGTTGAAAGATATTTACAAAAAACATGGAACTGGGAAACTGAAAGATTATCCAGTTACTAATATTCTCTGGCATAAAGTTTATTTGCCATATTTCAAGAAAATTAAACTTATAAGACCATTAGATTTTATTCCGTATCATAAGGATGAAGCGATGCAATTTCTTGTAGATAAATTTGGATATCAAAAATATCCTCAGAAACATTTCGAATCCCGATTTACTAGATTTTATGAGGGGTACTGGCTACCAGAAAAATTTGGATTTGATACCAGAAAAGTACAATTCTCAAGTTTGATTCTTACTAATCAAATGACTAGGGATGAAGCCTTAAAAGAACTTGAACAGCCGGCATATGATCCTGAAACGATCAATCAGGATTTTGAATATATAGCTACTAAGTTGGGAATCACTGTAAGTGAACTTCAGCAATATATGGACGAACCGAATAAAACATATAAGGACTACAAATCTCAGGAAGATATCTATAAAATAGGTGCAAAAGTGATGCGAATGTTAGGCATGGAAAAAGGAGGTAAGCGATGATCGGAATAGTTGATTATGGGTCTGGAAATGTTCAAGCGATCGCTACCATATATAAAAACTTAAATCTTGAATGCAAAATTATTGCCAATCCATCTGAATTGGAATTAGCCGATAAATTAATATTACCTGGGGTGGGCGCCTTTGATGCCACAATGGAACAATTGCTCGAGTCTGGACTTAAAGAAAAATTGGATCACTTAGTGCTTAATGAGAAACGTCCTGTGCTTGGTATATGTGTTGGAATGCAAATCTTAGCTGATTCTAGTGAAGAAGGCCTTCTGCCAGGATTAGGATGGATACCAGGAAAAGTTAAGAAAATTGATACTTCAAATTTTGTACATAAACCATATCTACCTCATATGGGATGGAATGTTTTGAAACCGTTACATGAATCTATCTTTACTGATATTGAAGAAACTTTGGGGTTTTATTTTGTTCACAGTTATTATTTTGAATGCCAGAATTCTGAGAATGTTTTAGGAACAACTAACTATGGCGCTAAATTTACATGTGCTGTAAAACATCAAAACATCTACGGGATGCAGTTTCATCCGGAGAAAAGCCATTCTAACGGTGTCAAATTATTGAAAAATTTTGCTAGCTTATAAACGATGCTTAGATCAAGACTTATACCTTGTTTATTAGTCCATAATAAGGGATTAGTAAAAACGAAAAAATTTAAGGATCCCAAGTATGTTGGCGATCCTATTAATGCTGTAAAAATATTCAACGAAAAAGAAGTGGATGAATTAATGGTGTTAGATATTGATGCCAGTAGAGAAGGAAGAGGACCAAATTTTAATCTTATTAGAGATTTGGCGGTGGAATGTAGAATGCCTTTTTGTTATGGTGGTGGAGTCTCAACAATTGAACAAGCCAAACAAATTATAAATTTAGGAGCTGAAAAGGTGGCAATTTCTTCAGCGATTCTAAAAGATTTAACCTTAGTGAAGAAATTAGGCGCAGCCGTTGGGGTTCAAAGTGTCGTGGTGGTCCTCGATGTCAAAAAAAAATTGTTAGGAGGTTACGACATTTATACATTAAATGGTTCAAAGAAATATAAAGGCAATTTTAAAGATGTTGTTGCACAGCTAAATGATATGGGGGTGGGTGAAATTGTCATAAATTCCATAGATCGAGATGGAGAGATGAAAGGTTATGATGAGGATCTAGTTGAAATAACAAGGAATCTTTGTGATGTTCCATTAACGGTTCTGGGAGGTGCCGGAAATCTCGATGACATGAAAAAGTTAATAGACAAGTATAAAATTATAGGTGCAGCTGCGGGTAGTCTTTTTGTGTTTAAAGGTAAATACAGAGCAGTCTTAATTAACTATCCTAATAGAGAAGAAAAATTGTCAATATCAAATATGCCTCACTCTTCTATAATTTAATAATATTCTTTCGAGGAAATTTTATTCCTCAAATCATACAATAAATGAAACAAATCATACAAGACCTTAAACAAGGTAACACAATATTAGAAGAAGTCCCTGCACCACAAGTAAAAAGCGGGCAGGTGTTAATACAAACTACACGCACCTTAGTTTCTCTGGGAACCGAGCGCATGCTGGTGGAATTTGGAAAGGCAAATTTTATTTCTAAAGCAAGACAGCAACCAGATAAAGTGAAGCAGGTACTTGATAAGATGAAGACCGATGGCGTAATGCCCACGTTAGAAGCCGTTTTTAACAAATTAAATCAACCTTTACCTTTGGGTTATTGTAATGTAGGGAAGGTTGTTGCCGTTGGCAAAGGGGTTTCAGAATTTCAGTTAGGAGATCGGGTAGCTTCCAATGGGAATCATGCGGAATTTGTTTCTGTCCCAAAAAATCTTGTTGCTAAAGTACCTGAGAACGTTAGTGATGAAGAGGCTGCTTTTACCGTTATTGGTGCTATTGGTTTACAGGGAATACGTTTGGTAAATCCAACCTTTGGAGAAACTATCGTGGTAATTGGTTTAGGGCTTATTGGTTTGGTAACAGTGCAATTGCTTCAAGCAAATGGTTGTAAGGTGATAGGTCTGGATTTTGATCAACAAAAAGTAGATCTTGCAAAAGACAAAGGCGTTGTTGCAATTAATCCTGGTGCGGGTACAGATCCTGTTAAATTTGTTCAGGAAATCACCGGTGGAATTGGAGCTGATGGTGTAATCATCACCGCTTCTTCTAAAAGCAATGACATAATTCACCAGGCTGCAGAGATGAGCCGTAAAAAGGGACGAATTGTTCTTGTAGGGGTAATTGGTCTTGACCTGCAACGAGCAGACTTTTTTGAAAAAGAATTGAGCTTTCAGGTTTCCTGTTCTTATGGAGCAGGTCGTTATGACGATAATTATGAACAAAAAGGTCAGGATTATCCAATAGGCTACGCACGCTGGACAGAAAAACGAAATTTTGAGGCCGTGCTTCAAGCGCTTTCCATGAATCAGTTGGATGTGCAAACCTTAATTACAGAGCGAATTAAACTTGAAAATTTCCAGGAGATCTATGGGGATATGCGTAAGCAGGGTTCCATCGCATCTATTCTGGAATTCCCAGAAGATTCTGTGCGGGATTCCAAAGTAAAAGTTTCAGAAAAAAGTTTTAAAGCTTCACAGGGAGTTTTTGGAATAATTGGTGCAGGAAATTTCACGTCTTCTACCATTATACCCGGAATGAATACAGCTGAGGCTAACTTAAAATATATAGCTAGTGCTGGGGGACTTTCGGCTAAAACGCTGGCGAAAAAAGGAGAAGTAGCCTTTGCTAGTTCAGATTATAAAGAGATCCTTGAAGATGCGGAGGTAGATATGGTAATGATCACTACCCGTCATAATCTTCACGCTTCAATGGCTAAAGAAGCTCTGGAAGCAGGTAAACATGTTTTTGTGGAAAAACCTTTATGCCTTACAGCAGAAGAACTGGAAGAGATTTCAAGCCTGGCAGAGGAAAAAAATAAAATGGTGGTGGTTGGTTTCAATCGTCGTTTTGCGCCATTAGCAGTGAAAATGAAAAGTCTGTTGGGAGAAGGGCCTAAAAATATTGTTGCTACTATGAATGCAGGATTTATTCCTGCAGATGTGTGGATCCATGATCTGGAAGTCGGTGGAGGAAGAATTATTGGCGAGGCTTGCCATTATATAGACCTTTGTACCTATTTGGCAGGTAGCAAAGTGCTTTCGGTTTGTATGAATGCTTTAGGCACAGACCCGGAAGAGAACACAGACAATGCTTCTATTCTTTTAAAATATGAAAACGGTACCAATGCGGTAATAAATTATTTTTCAAATGGTAGTAAATCTTATGCTAAAGAACGAATAGAAGCACATAGCCAGGAACGTACTTTAGTTTTAGATAACTGGAGAAGTCTGAAAGGTTATGGGGTGAAAGGTTTCACGAAAATGAAAACTAAACAGGACAAGGGGCATAAAGCACAGTTTAAACTTTTAGTGGATTCTTTAAAAAAGGGAGGGAAAGCAATTGTCCCATTTGAAGAAACTTATAATACAACAATGGCTTCTTTTGCGGCAATTGAGAGTTTAAAACAGGGGAAGTGGATATCAGTAGTATAAAAATTTATTTCAATACCCTTAAGCATGTAAAGCCAACCCAGCTTTACCATCAGGTGTATTACAGGTTGAAGAATCGATTTTTTAGCAAGGAATTTTCAATGAAGCCGGAAACAGTTGTTCCATTGAAGTTTCAATCGGGTATACTTTACCCCAACACTTATTTAGGAAGCCAGAGATTTTCATTTTTGAACATTGAAAAGTCTTTTTCAAATATTGACTGGAATTTTGCGGAAAACGGAAAATTATGGACCTACAATCTCAATTACTTTGAGTTTTTAAATCAGGAGAAAATAACCAAAGAACAGGGACTGAATTTAATTTGGGATTATATTTCCAAAAAGGAAATATTAAAGGATGGATTGGAACCTTATCCTATATCATTAAGGGGAATTAACTGGGTTAAATTTTTAGCTCATAATGAGATCAAAAATGAAGAAATAAACGATTGCCTATTTCAAGATTATTCAAGGCTTTCTGAAAATTTGGAATATCATCTTTTGGCTAATCATCTTTTAGAGAATGGATTTTCATTATTATTTGGGGCTTATTACTTTAAAAATGAGGCCTTTTATTCTAAAGCAAAGCAAATTATAGTCGGTGAACTAAATGAGCAAATCTTAAATGATGGCGCCCATTATGAGTTGAGCCCTATGTATCATCAAATAATTCTGCATAGAGTTTTGGATTGTATAAATCTGGTTGGAGAGAATTCCTGGAAAAGGAACGAACTTTTAAGTTTATTAATGACCAAGGCTGAAAAGATGTTGGGTTTTTTAGAAGAGATTAGTTTTAAAAATGGTGAAATCCCGAAGTTAAATGATGCTGCAAATGGGATCGCTCCAAACACCAAGGAATTAAAGCACTTTGCTGAAAGCCTAGGAATTAAAGCTTCGAAAATTGAATTAAGCGATTCCGGTTATAGAAAATTTGAAATAAATAAACTGGAAATTTTGATGGATGTAGGCCAGATAGCTCCAACATATCAGCCAGGTCATTCTCATGCTGATAGTTTACAGTTTTTAATGTCATACAATGATCAACCAATAATAGTCGACACTGGAATTTCGACATATGAGAAAAATGAGCGAAGGCAATTAGAGCGTTCAACTGCTTCACATAACACTGTAACGATAAATGATCTTAATTCTTCTGAAGTTTGGGGAGGATTTAGAGTTGCCAGAAGAGCTAAAGTTACCATCCAAAAAGAGTCAGCCAATTCTATTGAAGCATCTCATAATGGTTATGCAAAGCAAGCAATAGTCCATAAAAGAACATTTTCAAAAATTGAAAATTACTTTGAAGTAATTGAAGAAATAATTAGTGATACTAATATAGAAGCTAAAGGTCATTTACATTTTCATCCTGATGTAGAAATTGAGATTTCAGGAAACAAAATTTTTCTAAATAATTATTTACAGATTGAATTTTTAGAAAATTTCAAGTTTGAAATTCAGGACTATAAATTTGCAGAAAGATTTAATAAACTGATCGCTGCTAAAAAACTGGTTTACAGTTTCACAAATAATGCTGAGATTTCAATTAAACCATTATCTACTTATTAAAAGAGTTCTCGACCGCACTCGTACAGACAAAAAATATGAAATTACTTTTTTTAACCGATAACTTCCCTCCGGAAGTAAATGCCCCTGCAAACAGAACTTACGAGCATTGCAAAGAATGGGTAGAGAAGGGAGTTGATGTTACCGTAATTACCTGCAATCCAAATTTTCCAAAAGGAAGAGTTTATGATGGTTATAAAAATAAATTATATCAAAAAGAAACCATCGATGGGATTAAAGTCATCCGAGTATGGAGTTATATTACCGCTAACGAGGGTTTCGTGAAACGAATTCTGGATTATATAAGTTTTGCAATAACTTCTTTTTTTGCAGGATTATTTATAAAAACAGATTTGATAATAGCCACCTCTCCACAATTTTTTACTGCAGTTTCAGGATGTGGCCTAGCATTTTTCAAAAGGAAAAAGTGGGTATTTGAGGTTCGCGATCTTTGGCCGGAATCTATTATTGCGGTGGGAGCTATGGAACGAAACAGGGCAATACGGATTTTTGAATGGCTTGAGAAAAAGCTCTATCAATCTGCAGATCATATTGTAGTGGTAACCGATACATTTAAAAAGAAAATTGCCGCAAGAGGAATTAATCCGGATAAGATCTCTGTTTATAAAAATGGTGCAAATCTGGAACTGTTTAAACCACAGGCAAAAAACACTGCTTTGGAAAATGAATTGGGATTAAAAGATAAATTTGTTTTCGCTTATATAGGGACTCACGGAATGGCTCATGGATTAAGTTTTATTCTAAATGCTATTAAGCCGCTAGAGAAATCTCATCCAGAATTTGCATTTCTTTTTATTGGGGACGGAGCAGAAAAGAAGACATTAGTAAAACAAGCAGAGGATTTAAAGCTCCAAAATGCGGTTTTTGTGGATTCAGTTTCTAAAAAACAGATAGTGGATTATTTGAGTGTGATGGACGTTGCTCTAGTGAACCTTAAAAAGAGCGATACCTTTAAAACGGTTATTCCTTCCAAAATATTTGAAGCTGCAGCTATGGAGAAACCGATACTTTTAGGCTTGGAAGGTGAAACAAAAGGAATTATTGAACAATATGATGCCGGAGTATGTTTCACTCCCGAAGATCAGGATTCTTTCTTTAAAGCAGTTAAAAGTATAACCGGAAAGGAAAAATACCAGGAAACTTTAGAGGGCTCTAAAAAACTTGTAAAGGATTTTGATCGCAGCAAAATTGCAGCGAAGATGTTAGAATGCTTAAAGGAAGTAAATAACAAATAGAAAATTCTCGCAGCGTTCGCTGCGCCCGATACGTGAAATCCAGCACACGAACCAAGGTATAAACAGATCCCAAGTTAAATAACAACAGATTGCCACGGTCGCAAAAAAAAGCTCCCTCGCAATGACGTTTCAACGAATCCCAAATTAACAAATCACGAATCAACGAATCATGCTAAAAATCACCATTATCGCCGGAGCTCGGCCAAATTTCATGAAGATTGCTCCTATCATAAAAGCAATTGAGAAAGCTAAAACTGAGAATAAGGATATCGATTTCAGATTGGTGCATACCGGGCAACATTATGATAAAAAGATGTCTGGTAGCTTTTTTGAGCAACTTGGGATTCCAGAACCAGATGCCAATCTTGAAGCTGGAGGTGGAAGTCAGGCAGAGCAAACGGCCAATATCATGGTTAGGTTTGAAAAAGAACTCATGGAAAATCCCGCAGATGTAGTTTTGGTAGTGGGAGATGTGACTTCTACAATGGCCTGCAGTATAACCGCTAAAAAACTAAATGTTCAGGTAGTACACGTAGAAGCCGGAATACGTTCTGGTGACCTGAGTATGCCTGAAGAGATCAACAGGATGGTGACAGATGCTATTACGGACCAATTCTTTACAACTTCAGAATTAGCGAATGAGAATTTGAGAAAAGCCGGTATATTAGAAGATCGTATCCATTTTGTGGGAAATACCATGATAGATACCTTGCTTTCTAATATGGATAATCTGATAGATCCAAAAATTAAAGTTGACGGCAAGCCATTAGAAAATCAGGATTATTTCGTCTTAACGCTACACCGTCCCGCTAATGTAGATGAAGAAGGTAAGCTACAGGAAATGATGCAGGCTATCATGGATGGCACTGGAGATCATCCAATAATATTTCCTGTGCATCCGCGAACTGCCAAAATATTAACCGGCTTGGGAATTTCCCATAAGCACTTACATTATGTTGAGCCACTTTCCTATCTGGAATTCAATTATATAGTAAAGAACTCCAAAGCCGTGATCACAGATTCCGGAGGAATAACAGAAGAAACCACAGTAATGGGTGTTCCCTGTTTAACCCTACGCGACAATACCGAACGTCCTGAAACAATCACTCTGGGCACTAACGAACTTGTTGGCACAAAGCCTGAAAATTTAAAACCCTATTTGGAAAAAGTACTTTCCGGAACCTGGAAAAAAGGAGGAGAGATCCCACTTTGGGATGGGAAAACTGCAGATCGTATTGTTCAGGATCTTTTAAAGATCTATTCTAATTAATCGGCTTACTTATTTTAAACTTGTCCAAAATGGTTCACAAGCAAGGTTTTTATAAATCTTGAAATTTTATATCCACCATACCCCTACAATTGGTAAATCATTCATTTACTAACTTTTTTACAAATCAATATGAATTTATTCGATCAAGAAGTAATTCTGGAGCTATTCCGGCATAATTATTTGTTCTTTGTTTTGGCGCTGTTTGCTGGCACAGCGGGATTAACCTATTATTTAATACCCAAAGTATTATGGGTGAGTAAGGAAAAGAATTTAACTGCTTCGGTGAACTCTCGTAGTTCGCACAAAGTGGAAACTCCTTCCTTTGGGGGAGTAGCATTTTTTATGTGCATTATCCTGGTGTTGGCACTCATCCAGTCTTTGCGCCTAACCCATGTAGGAAATCAATTAATAGCAGCCATCACTATTTTGTTTATGGTAGGTCTAAAAGATGATCTGGTAGTTTCTACTGCCCGAGTTAAATTCTTTGGACAGATAGCTGCTACTTGTTTTATAATTTTTTCTCCAGAACTTCATCTTACCAATCTACATGGATTTTTGGGACTTTATGAGATTCCAGAATCTATTGGAATTATGATCACCGGCTTTATTGTGATTGCAATTATTAATGCTTACAATCTAATAGATGGGATAGATGGTCTGGCGGGTATTATTGGAATTGTGATCTCTGGGATCTATGCCTGGATCTTTTATACTACTAACAATCCATTTTATGTGTTGCTAAGTGTAAGCGTAGCAGGAACATTAAGTGCTTATCTAAGATTCAATTTTTCACGCTGCCATAGAAAGATCTTTATGGGAGACAGTGGCTCCTTGATCATTGGTCTGTTATTAGCGTTTTTGAGTATTAAGTTCCTGGTTATGGAACCTACAACTTCCAAAATATTTAATAGTTTTGAACCAGCATCAAGACCATTATTATTGTTGTGTATACTTTTTGTTCCGATATTTGATACCTTAAGAGTGATGATCATCAGAATTTTTAGTGGAGAAAGTCCTTTTACTGCAGATAGAAATCATGCACATCATGTTTTACTAGATCTCGGATATTCTCATTTAAAAGCGAGTATTTCCTTGGCTCTGATAAACGTTATAGTTATAATCGCTTATCTATATTTTTCTACAATATTAAGCACTTTGTGGTTGAGCTTAATTGTAGTATTGCTTTATGGGTGTGGATTTTTACTCTTTGCTCAATTTAAGAATATAAGCAGAAGCAGAGCTAGAAGATTTTATTCAAATAGCTTTGTGGAAAGCTTAGATCAACAATAATTTCAATTAATTCTAATTTAAACCATTTTTCACTAATCAAACAATCATTTTATGAAAACCAATTTTACATTTTTATCCCAAAAACATTTCAAATTAATGGCTCTTGCCGTTTTTTCTCTTTTCCTCGTTAACTGTAGCAATGATGATGACGCACCAGAAGTTTTTGAATTTGAGGAATTTGAAAATTTAAGTGAATTACCAGAGGTTGACGATCCAGAACCTGAATTTACTGAACCAGATTTAGGGTCTGTAAACGATTCTGAAGCTACCAAAGCAATGGTAGCCGATTTTCAAGATGGATCTGGAGATCTAAGTGATGCCACTAAAGATAATCTGACTACAGTAGATGATTTTTCTGATGGGTTAGTTACCGATATTCAGGAGGAAGCTCAGGCTCTTGATGCTGCTACAATTGAAGAAATTTTAAACTCAGCTGAATTAACAGGGGATTACGCTGCTTTAGCGACTGAGCTAGAAAATCTTCCCGCAGGAGTTGCTGCTCTTTTTCCAAGTATAGCATTTAGCGATGATTATAACAGAGCACAAGAGCAAAATAAAGATGGAATTATAATTAACGATCTCATGTCAGATCTTATGAGTCAGGCTGGAACTGGTCCTTGTTTTGATGTTGCTTTGGCATCTTATAATACTGCATTGGAAGCTCCAATCGTAAAACGTGATACACAATTGGCAACAATCAATTCGAATTTCGATGCTAGAATTACTGCAGCTAACTCAAGAAATGATGATAGAACTGCAGCTTTAAACAGCATGTTAGAGGAGAATAGAGCTCTTGTGGCAAATAGCGCAAGTGCTATCTTAACTTATGCAGATTCAATTAGTGATACAGATGCAGCTTTGGCATTGAGTTTAAGAGAATTCGCATTGCTATATGTTGTGAAATCTACTGTGCTTATCAATACTTTTGAAACTGAAGCTACAAGCCTTATAGCGGATACTTTAACTTCAGAAACTGAAAGAATAGCGACCATTAAGACTGAGAAAACTCAATTAGTTCAAAGCAATTTTGCTGCTGTTAAAGCTGAAGCCGATGCTTTGTTAACTGCTGCTAACTCTAAATGTCATAACCAAGGATCTGGAAGCTAGATCTTAATAAAATATAATTACAGGCTTGTCTGTAAAAAGGCAAGCCTGTTTTATTACTTATTCTATAAGTAATTCCTCCCTTCACAATGCCTATGAAGTCTAAATTTTCTTTTTTATTTTGCTTGTTTGTGATGCTTGCAGCTATAAAAATTCAGGCTCAGGTGAATATCATGGGAAAACCCGGCTATATGACAACTCCTTCAGCAGAATGGTTTGATCAAAAACCAGTAGGTTTTACATTTTCTTATGTTCCTACTGAGTATTCTTTATTTGAATCTCCAGTAGATAAGAATACAATCAATTTTTATAACGTACGTGCAAGCTTTACCTCCTTTATGGAAGTGAACTTAAGCATTGCTTACAGACCTCAAATTTCAGATAAAATTGGAGTAGGAGACAGGCAGCTGGATTTTAGATTTAGGTTATTAAAAGAAAAAGAATACTGGCCAGCAATTGTGATAGGATGGACTCCTCCAGGATCTGTATCGCCTATTTTAGCACATGATTATCTGGTTGCGACTAAACATTTCAATACGTCATTTGGTAAGTTTTCAACTACTCTAGGTTATGGATCTCCCTATGTTTTTGTAAAAAAACCAGAGGGTAATTTTCTAGACTTAAGTATTGAGAAAAAAGATGAATTTCTAAAAGCAAAATACTTAACTGGTTTCTATGGAGGTTTTTCCTTTATGCCTGTGAATTTTGCTGGAATAATGATGGAATATGATACAAAAACCATCAATGCCGGCGCATTTATTAAAATAAAAGATTGGTTGTATCTGCAAGCCTATACTTTTGAAGCTAAAGAAATAGCATTTACCACTTCTGTTAATTTTTCTCTCGATTTTGCTCCAAAAACTTTAAGAAGCTATGAGAAAGATCTGGATTAAATTTTTTCTTTGCTTTTTCGCACTAGCTTCTCAAGCGCAGGAGCTTCAAGACACACTAGCACAAGCAGGTTTTGAGAATATTCAAGTGTTAAGATCTAATGATACCTTAGATCTGTTTTTTGAGCATCGGGAATTTAGAAATCCTTTTCATAGTATGCGGTATGCAGCACTATTAATTAATAAGAATTCTTCTGAAAATAATTCAGAATTAAACTTTATTCCAATTTACCACAATGTCCCGATTGGGAAATATAATAGTGAAAGCTTTGAATATTCATCGCTTTCAAGATCTGAAACAGAATATTTCAAGGAACAAAATAAAGTTTTTAAAAATTATAGATTCAGTTTAAGACTTCATCCGGAAGTCATTTCAAGATTTGGCTTTTATACAGATCCATTTGAAACTAAATTCAATATAAATCTGGATAGCAGATTTTATATAGCACGGGGATTGAGTATACAAACAGGAATCGTTATTCCCATAGTGAATAATCTTGATAATCAGGACATGCAATTACGTCTTGCACCTTCTATGCTGCATTATTTCAATCAGCCCTGGAATCATAATTTCATTTCCTTAAGTCTGGGTAGTTTTTATAATAACAGGTACGGGCTAGATCTTGAAGTTAGACATGCCAATCTTAGTAAAAGATGGAGTTATGGTGTTTCCACTGGATTAACCGGGTTTTACAGGTTAAATGGTTTGAGCCTTTATAATGAACCACTGGAAGATTTTTATGCGACTGCAGATGTGGAATATAGATTGCCTTTAGAAAACTTGAGTATTAAATTAACCGCGGGTCAGTTTTTATTTAAAGACAAGGGAGTTAGATTCGATCTTATAAAACAATTTGCGGCGGCTGAAATTGGACTCTTTGCCTCTGCAACAGATACAGGTGCTACTACTGGCTTTCAATTTGCATTCGCTTTATTCCCAGGTAAAATTTTTAGAAGCAGAAAAGTGGAACTTAGAACCACAGAAGAGTTTAGATGGGAATACACCTATAACAATGTAGATCCGGTAGCCCAGAATTTTAGAATCGGAATGCCGAGATTGTCGGATATTTTAAGACAATACAATCAAAACTACCTCAATTCTTTAAAGTAATTTTGTATATCCGTTTAGAGTCCAATGGGCAATTATGCTATTTAAAATGCTTGCGTCACCCTGAGACCCCATTCAAAAACTTTGAAAAAAGGCGTTGTTGACTTTCCAAAGCAGCGCTTTGAAATCTTTTTCCGCAGTATAAGTTATGTTTTGCGTTAAAAAATCTTGAAGCCTTGGAAAGATTTTAGCAAAACATAACTGGTTTTCAGCTTTGCTGAAAAATACCTCTTGAAAAAGCGCCTTTTCTTTTGTTTCGTTTTCTCTTGTATCCGACGAGCAGAGCGAGAGGAATACACAACAAAGAAAATGAAAAAAGACACTATTAAAGGACTAGGTTAATTATTTGATATTCAAATAGTTAATTAATTACGTCAATGATAGACCCGTGATAAAAAAAATTATCTAGCGTAGGAAATTGACGTATGTAAGATGCTGAAACGAGTTCAGCATGACGGAAGTCAAAAACAGTTTCGTCACCCTGTCCCGAACCATCGGGATTTTCAGGGTCTTATACCCACATAAATGAGATACTGAAACAAGTTCAGCATGACGGAAACAATATAATTAATTAGTTGAAAACTACTTACTGGAACAAAGCGTACATATAAAATTAATTATCTATTGCAGTTTATTCTTAGCACTTACCCATCTTATTATATATTCTTAAAGTTTAGTTAAATCAATTTAGTTATTTTCGCAGCAAATATTAAAAAATGAAGTTTTCAAATATTTTCCCTAAAGTTATTCTGGCACTTCTGGCCACGCTCTCTATCACCTCTTGTGTCTCTAGAAAAGAGATCACCTATTTTCAGGGCTTAGATGAAATTCAGGAAAAGGTAAGTGAATCAAAGAATGGTTTGCAAATTTCACCTAACGATCTTTTAACAATTTCAGTCTCTGCCTATAATATGGAGGCGGCTATGCCTTTTAATCTTCCTGTAGTTGGAGCGTCTATAGGAGGGGCAGATGCAGGATTAAGAGTGGCAGGTACTCCGCAACTTCAGCCTTTTTTGGTGGACAGCGATGGGAATATTGAATTTCCGCAATTAGGAACTGTTCAGGTTGCCGGATTAAACAGGCAACAATTATCGGCAAAATTAAAGGCTTCTATCAGTGAGTATGTAAAAGAACCCATTGTAAATGTTCGTATTGTGAATTTCCAGGTCAGTGTTTTAGGAGAGGTGAACCGGCCGGGAACATTTAGCGTACAAGACGAATATTTAAGCCTTCCTAAAGCTTTAGGCCTTGCAGGAGATATGAGTATTTATGGGCAACGAAAAAATGTATTAGTGATGCGGGAAACAAATGGTGCTAAAACTTATGCCTATTTAGATATGACAGATGCTAACATTGTTAATTCTCCTTTCTATTATTTGCAGCAGAATGATGTGGTTTATATAGAACCAAATAATGCACTAAAACAAGGCGCCAGTTATAATAGAAACGCTTCCGTTTATATTTCTGTAGCCTCCGTTTTAATTTCCCTAATCGTATTGATAGCAAGATAATTATGTCACAACAGCCTACACCCTACAACCAACAAGAAGAAGAGATTAATTTGCGCGAAGAGCTGGAAAAGTATCTGAGATACTGGCCTTGGTTCTTGATTAGTATGTTAATTTGTATAGTTATCGCATTTTTATATTTAAGATATTCTACACCTATTTACCAAACAAAAGCTACCATCATCATTAAAGATGAAAAGAAAGGCGGCATCATGTCTGAACTTTCTGCTTTTGAAGACATGGGGATTTTAAGCGGCATGGGTGGAGGCAATAGTATTGAAAATGAAATGGGAATTTTGCGTTCCAAGCAACTTATCACTGACGTTACCAAGAAATTGCAATTGAATGTTCGTTTTTATGCTGAAGGAGATGTTAATACAACCGAGATCTATGAAAATAGACCTTTTGAAATTCAGATCCTTCAAGAAAATGAAGAGGAGTTAATAGAAGCCCAGATATACAGTATTATTAATGAAACTGAAACCGGTCTAACTTTACAAAATGAATTGACAGAGGAAGAGCTGAATTTAAACTTCGGGGAACCTGTAAACTTAGATTTTGCCACCATTGTAATTAATAAAGCTGAAGGTTACACAGGGAAATTCGACGATCTATTGCAGATAAGTTTTACTACAGTAGCTGCGGTAGCCGATAATTACAGAGAAAAAATTCAGTTAAATCTAACTGACAAAAATTCAAGTTTAATAGAATTAAATTTGAATGATCCTATTAAGGTAAAAGCACAGCAAATTCTAGATCAGTTAATTCTGGAATACAACCGTCAGGCAATAGAAGATAAAAATTTAGTAGCAACTAATACAGCTCGTTTTATTGAAGACAGACTGGATATTATTACCGGGGAGCTAGATTCTGTAGAAACAGGAAAAGAAGAATTTAAAGAATCAAATCAGTTAACAGATATACAGGCAGAATCTCAAATATTTATTGAGAATGCCAGCGATTTTAATAAAAAGAAGCAAGACATTAATACTCAACTAGAGTTGAGTAATGCAATGTTGGATTATCTTTCTAAAGACTCAGAATCAGATCTTTTACCTTCAAATTTAGGTATTTCAGAATCTGGAGTTAATTCTGTTATTTCAGAATATAATACTTTGGTCTTAGAACGTAATAGAATTCTAAGAGGATCTACGCTTAAAAATCCTGTGGTCATAGATCTGAACACTCAAATTGAGCAGATAAAAGCAAATGTGCTTCAAAGTTTGCAACGTATGCGTTCTAATTTGCGAATTGCTAAAGGAGATCTGGATCAGCAAGCTGCAACTATGGGATCTAAAATAGCTTCTGTTCCGGGTAAAGAAAAGCAATATAGAGGGATAGAACGTCAGCAAAATATTAAAGAAGCGCTTTACTTATTTCTATTGCAAAAAAGAGAAGAGACCAGTCTTTCCTTAGCGGTTACTGCGCCAAAGGCTAAAATTGTAGATAGAGCCTACAGCTTGAAAGAACCAGTTTCTCCCAAGCGTAAAATAATTATGCTTGCTGCGCTTATTTTGGGGGTTTTAATACCATTTATATTTATTTACCTGAAACAACTGCTCAACAATAAAATTGAAAGTCAGAAAGATATGCAACGGGCTATCAAAATGATTCCTTTGGTAGGAGAGATTCCTAAAGTTGCCAGAAAAGAAGAGGAATTGATTGCCAAGAATGATCGTTCTGTACTCTCTGAAGCATTTAGGATCTTGCATACCAATTTGCAGTACCTATTAGTTAATTCTGGAAATACTGAGGGAGCCAATGTATTATTTGTTACCTCTACGGTTAAGGGAGAGGGAAAGACCTTTGCAGCCTTTAATCTGGCATTAACCCTTGCCAATTCTGGAAAGAAAGTCCTTATTATGGGTGGAGATCTTAGAAACCCGCAATTGCAACGATATGAAATGGATTCCAAAGATCTTAAAGGTATTAGCGATTATCTGGTAGATGCTTCGCTTTCACTACCATCTTTAATTAAGCAATCCCAGCTGCATTCTAATTTAGATCTACTGGCATCTGGAAGTATTCCTCCAAACCCTTCGGAATTATGGAGAACAGCAAAAGCAAACACGATGTTCGAGGATTTAAAATCTGAATATGATTATATAGTGGTAGATACCGCACCGGTGATGCTGGTTACAGATACCTTTTTGATCAATAAATATGCAGATCTTACGCTATATGTAGTTAGAGCTGGATATACAGAAAAGAAACTTATTGAATTTGCACTAGATGCTAAGAAAGATGGGAAATTACATGATGTTAGTTTTGTGCTGAACGATGTAAAACTTTCCAATTTTGGATATGGTAATAAGTATGGTTATGCTTATGGGGTTGAAAAAGAAGGTTTTTGGGAAAAGCTGAAATCTAGTTTTTAAAGCTGAGATTTCTCAGTCGGTAAAAACCTCCTTCGAAATGACAGTAGATTTGTCATCCCGAACGAAGTGAGGGATCTCAACGAAGCAGCGAGTTACATTAATTTATTGAGATTTCTCAGTCGCGAAAAGCTTCCTTCGAAATGACAAACGGATTTAATTGTCATCTCGACCATTGGGAGAGATCTCAACGAAGCAGCGAGTTATATTAATTTATTGAGATTTCTCAGTCGCGAAAAGCTTCCTTCGAAATGACAAACGGATTTAATTGTCATCTCGACCATTGGGAGAGATCTCAATGAAGCAGCGAGTTACATTAATTTATTGAGATTTCTCAGTCGAGAAAAGCTTCCTTCGGAATGACAATCGGATTTAATTGTCATCTCCTCCCGATAGCAATCGGGAGAATAGATCTCAACGAAGCAGCGAGTTATATTAATTTATTGAGACTTCTCAGTCGAGAAAAATCTCCTTCGAAATGACAAACGGATTTAATTGTCATCTCGACCAGAGGGAGAGATCTCAACGAAGCAGCGAGTTACATTAATTTATTGAGATTTCTCAGTCGCGAAAAGCTTCCTTCGAAATGACAAACGGATTTAATTGTCATCCCGACCAGAGGGAGAGATCTCAATGAAGCAGCGAGTTACATTAATTTATTGAGATTTCTCAGTTGAGAAAATTCACCTTCACAATGACACTAGATCTGCCATCTCGAACTAAGTGAGGGATCTCAAGGAAGCAGCGAGTTATATTAATTTATTGAGACTTCTCAGTCGAGAAAAATCTCCTTCGAAATTTCAACCTTCGAAGGATTTTTTTTTAGAATTAGCGACTGTTATATTCAATTAAGTTGTTGGTTATTGCTGTAATTACTGAGTTCGTGCAGCACCTCATTTTTTTTTCAAATGAATTTTACAATAAAAAACTTACAATTTCTTTTAATATTTATTTTAGGGACCGCACCCGTTTATTCTCAATTGGAATTTTCGGGAGAGGTGAATTTGCAGGGAATGTATTCTACTGGTGAAGATCTGCCATTCTGGATGTATAGAAATAGTCGGGGCAGGATCTCAGGAAACACCAATGCAGGAGGCTGGATCACCGGAAGAGCGATCTATGAGCTTAATGCTACTTCCACTTTGGAAGGAAGCGTGGGGATATTGTACCAGGATGGAATAGCAGACCAGGTTTTTTTGGATGAGTCTTACCTGCAGTTCAAGAACAATTGGCTAGAGATAATCGCGGGAAGAAAGCAGCAAGATGAATTTTATAATGGTTTAAGTAGTTCTAATGAAAATATACTGTGGTCTCTAAACGCGCGACCTATTCCCGGGCTTCAGATTAAAACCAGGAAACCCATTTTTCTGTCTGAAAGATCCGTTTTAGGATTTGAAGGTTCGTGGAATGAATATTTCCTCGATGCAGACCGCCATGTGAGTGCGGCAAAATTACACCATAAAAGATTTGTATTAGTGTTACAACCTAATGAAAGATGGACCTTTAAAGCAGGAGGTCAGCATTTTGTAAAATGGGGTGGAACTTCAAAGACCCGGGGAGACCAACCTGAAAAATTCAAAGATTATATTAAGAATATCACTGGACTATCAGTGCTATCCGGGGGTTCGAGTAGGCATATTGGTGGTTTTGAAGCCCATGTGAAAAGAAATTTCAGGGATTTTAGTCTGGAATTTTTCTATAATTATTTATTTGAAAGCGCCTCCGGTATTTTAATAAAAAATATACCTGACGGTCGATATGGGATCTTTTTTGAGAATAAGGAACGCGACAGGATAGTTAACTCTTTTATATACGAATTCACCTATACACGTAACCAGGGATCTTATTTTGGTGGCGCGATCGAAGATTATTTCAATAATGGGATTTATAAGTCTGGCTGGACCTATGAAAACAGAGTCTTGGGGTCTCCTTTTTTTACTGTTTCCCCTGAAGGGGATGGTATAGTTAACAATAGTTTTGTTGCTCATCATATAGGGATAGGAGGGCAATTCTCCGATTATTTCAATGTTTTTCCTTATAGTCTTTTGTTGAGTTATCGCAGCAATGGGGGAACCCTCTCAAAACCATATATATCTAGACAGCAGGCTTTTTACTTGTATTCGGATTTTGGGGTTTTACGAAATTTTATCAATTTGGATGTTCAGGCCGGCCTGGAATTAACTTCAGATGCTTCGCCAATCCTCGGCCTTGGTTTGAAGATTTCGAAACGATTTTAAAGTCGTAAGAGTTTTTATATTAGTGAAATTCTAAATACCTAATATTTTGTTAATCGAATCTCTGCAATTTTGTGGGGATTTTCTTTTTTCAAACCTGATGGGTACAAAACAATATTTGTATTGACCCCAAATTTTGGTAATAAGCTTGATCCTATATCTCAGAGAAAAATTTCATTAGCCCGGTAATTTTAACACTTCAAGATTTGTTTTCAATCTTAAAATTTTGTTAATTTATTTTTTATTGAAAAATGTACGAACCCTAACATTCCAGAATATGACAGCACTGGCAAATAAATCTTCTATACTTTCTTCTTACAACAAAATGGATAATGTTCTCTATGAGATTCGTGATGAAAAAGGGATCTCGAAAAACAGGCGATATGAAGCCTGGAAAGAAGAGGTTTTAAGTGATCTTTTACAAGCGGGTTTTATAAAGGTACAGGAGGATCTTTATACCATTTCTGAAGAAGGCAGAGAAGTGATCCAACAGGACAGTTTTATGTATTATCATAAAAGGGCTAAATTAAATGATGGTAATAGTGTTGATGCAAAGAAAAAAGAAACAGGCGTCCTATCCAATAATCTTTGGATGCTTCTAATTAGCGGAAGTTTGCTGGGTATCACTTTGATTTGGTTGTTGATAAATTCTGGTATAGTGTTTTAACCGTGTCGGTTAATAATTTTTAGAGTAGCTTGTTTGAGTACGGAACAATTATCGGAAATTAACTTTATGTATTTTTTATACCATTACCTCTATTTGCTGTTTACAGATGTTGTGACTTTTTATAACGAATATTTAGTTTTATTCTTATCTCCATTTTTTTTAAATAATTTAAGTTCTACTCCTTTTTTCAGATCTCGACTTGCTGTTGCACCAGAGATATCTTTGAAAATCTCCATATAATCCTTTCTAGTAAACTCTCTTTTATTAAGTGACACAAAATATTCAAGTCGGTCTTTTTCAGTCAATATGCGGCTATTGAAATCTAATAATTCCTCTAAAGATTTATTGATTACTCCAAGCATATATTTGATAAATGCAGTTGAATTTCCTGACTTATCACTTTCGGATAGCGCTTTATAGTATTTATTGTGGTCTTTGCTTATTAATGTTTCAAAGGGTAAATATTCAAAAACAGGATATTTTTCCATTAATATTAAAGTCTGCCATAATCTACCCATTCTGCCATTTCCATCTAAAAACGGGTGAATAAATTCCATTTCATAATGAAAGACACAACTTTTTATTAACTCAATTTCTTCAGATGATTGTAAATAGTTAAATAAGTCTTTCATCAAAAAGGGGACATTTTCATATGGCGGAGCATAGTGTTCCACTTGTGAACCTTTCATAATACCTACACCTTGTCTTCTATATTTTCCTGCATCTTCAATTAGATTTTCCATTAAATGTTTATGGCATTCTAAGAATGATTTTTCATTAAATGGTTTATAATTCTTTAAATGGTCATAAATCTTAATTGCATTCAAAACTTCCTTAACGTCTTTCTTTGGGCCAATTATTCTCTTATTTTCAATTAACGCAGTAATCTGTTCTTCAGTCAATGTGTTACCCTCAATCTTTAAGGAGGAGTGAATTGTCTTTATCCTATTTTCCTTTCTGAGTTTGGGAGAAGGTTTGTTAAGATAGTTTGCATTAATTGCTCCAACTTTTTCAGAAATTGAAGTTATCAATCTTAAAATGTCAGGAGTTATATCGTAAGGTGGTTTCATTTGATACTATCATTTGATATTATCAAAGATAAGATCATTTACTTGTTAGTCGAAGGCTAATCTTAATTTTAATGGGACAACTTTTATTTAGATTATTTCAAAATTATAAAATTTATCGGTACTCCCTTTTCGGAAATTGTCTGGAGTAAATTTTTTATCTGTTCAGAAATAAAGTTTATAATATGCTAAGCTCTATTAAAAATAAAACAACAAAATTTTTCTTCAAAAATCGGCAACACTATTTAGCGCTTGGTTTGTTTCTTTGTGAGTAAAGCCTGATATATTATAGTAGTTGTGATTTAGGAATGACAATACAGTTTTTGCAATATCAGAGAATATTAGATTACGAAAGATTATGTACAAGTCATAATGGGTTTTTTTGATTGTCATATTACAGATGCTGGCTCCGGAATAGTTCTTTTTTTAAACTACATATTCCTTATTGGAATTCAGAATATTTATATATAAATATTTGATATATAGATATTTTAATTATAATATTACATATTCGAATTTAGAATATGAAAGGAAATCAGATTACTTTAAATCCATTAGATATTGCAGTTTTGCTTAAAATTGCAAGTGTTAATAATTCATCGTGGCAACAAAAACCACTGGCAGAAGCTTTACAACTGAGTCAATCTGAAATTAGCAAATCCGTTGCACGTTCAAAATTTGCGGGATTGCTTGATCCAACTGGTAAAAAAATAATGAAATTAGCTTTTATGGATTTTCTACAATATGGCATTAGATATGCTTTTCCTCAGCAACCAGGAGCAATCGTTCGTGGAATTCCAACTGCACATTCAGCTAAACCATTAAGTGACATAATCAATAGTAGTGAAAATTTTGTATGGCCCTCGGGAAAAGGAAAATTAAAAGGTCAAAGTATTATTCCTCTTTATCCTGCTGTTGTAGATGCAATACAAAACGATGAGTCCTTGTATGAAATGCTTGCCTTAGTAGATGCTGTAAGAGTTGGTAAAGCACGAGAAAAAGAATTAGCATTAAAAGAATTAAAGAATAGAATTTTGAATGGAGAATAAAATTATTAATATTAGTACTGTCGCAAAGCCACTATTAAATGTTAAAACTTAGTTAAAGGTGTCTAATTCGGTGACACTCCATAATGAACAGATGGGAAGGCCCATATTTAATGGCATAAGCGAAACTTACAGCACTCCCGCCTCGAGTACTTAAAAAGCCCCTTCATATTTTGATGGGGTTTTTTGATTTTATCCAACTTGATTTCTCGGTCATAAGGCTCTAAATTATTTTTTTTTGAAGAGGTAATAACATCTAAATCTAGCATCCTTATTTCAAGAAAGACCTGTTCATTTATAAAAAAAATCTTGATATCCGCTTTTGTTCCAGTAAATAGTTTTTTATTAATTAATTACAGTTTGTTACCGTCATCTGAGACCCGTGATAAAAAAATTATCAAGCGTAGGAAATTGACGTAAGATGGTTCTCAGCAGATTTATTGTTTTAAGAACTTCTTTTTTGCAGTGTAGTGCTTCCACGGCGTAAAATTTTCGAAGCCTTGGAGAAAATTTAGCCGTGGAAGTACGGTTCCAATTATGCGGTAGCATAATTGGAAACACCTACAAAAAAGTGTCCTTTTTTTGGTTCGTTTTTTTGGACAGGCAAAAAAATGAACAATCTCAAAAATTAAACAAATCATTACCGACTAAAAGGAGTGTTTTCCAAATTCTTGAAATCACCTCAATGATAACAAAAAGCGTATTAAAAACTTGCAAAGAATCGGGTGTGTCAATTACCTATAAATCAGCAGCTTATATAATACGTCAATGGTAACTTGTTTCAGCATCTCAAATATGTGATATAAGACCCTGAAACTCCCGATCGTTCGGGACTGGGTGACGCGACCCTTTCAGATAGGATAATTTGGTCACTGGACTCTAAACGGATATACAATTAGAAAAACTATCATTTAATTATTTTAGATCTTCATAAAACTTCAGAGTATTATAATAATTGCTGGAAAGGCAAATCAGAAAAATTCCCAGTGCAATACAATCAAGAGAAAACATGTTATATTTTTTAGATAAGAGGAGGAAAACCAAAAGAAATAAAAATTAGATCAAAATGCCAAATCCATGATCAAGAATAAGTTTTAGACCTACATAAAACACTAATACCGCCGTAAGAACACCTAAAATCTTTAAGTTGAATTTTTTATTGGAAAGATAAGATCCAAGACTTCCACCAAGTACAACTGCAATAATAAGTTTAAAAACAAGATCGTAGTCCAAACGAAAAGTTCCCGCTACGTTTAGGCCAACAAGTCCGGCAAGAGAATTAACCAATATAAAAACTGAAGCAAGCGAAGCGATAATTCTTGGATCTGCCCATTTTAAAAGGTTTAATATAGGAGACAAAAATATTCCTCCCCCAATTCCAGAGATACCAGAAAGCAAACCAATACTTCCTCCTAATAACAGCTTCTTAGGATTGGAAAATTCTACAGATTCTATTCTACTTTGAACAAATTTCAGCAGCATAAAAATTCCTGCCAAGAGCAGAGCACTACCTAACAACAAGAAAAATGCATTTTGCGAAAGCTTTACCAGCGCTCCTAAATATGCCATTGGGATGCTGAGTATAAAAAAAGGCCAAAGCAGTTTCGGCTTTAAAACTCCATTTTTAATATAAACAATTGTTCCTATTGTAACTACACAGATATTTAAAATCAGAGCTGTAGAACGTATCTCATAAAAGTCGGTAATTACCAGACTCAAGATTGCCAGATAACTGGATCCTCCTCCAAAACCAACCGAACTGTAGAATAAAGCGATAAAGAAAAAGATAAATGGCAAATATTCTATAGGCATACTATGAGATTAGAAGACATTCTACCTTTTCCCCTTTTTTAAGCGAAGTTTCAGCATCGATAAAAGCCATAGCGTTTCCATGTGCCATCGATAATATCATGGATGAACCTTGCCCGTCCAGGATCTCGACTATTCCATTATTGATCTTCGCTTTTAGAAAGGAAGGCCTATCGCCTTTATTCTCAAAATCATGGGAAATAGGGAAAGAATATCGCTCCAATCCGCGTTTTTCTGATCCGCTAAGCTGATAAAGAAAAGGCAATACATACACGTAGAAACAGCTTAAGGAAGATGCAGGATTTCCTGGTAAAGCGAATACAAATTGCTCTGATTTTCTTCCGAAATAGAGCGGTTTCCCTGGTTTCTGAAAGACTTTATAGAATTGTTCTTCCACGCCATTTTCCTCAAGTGCTTGCTTTACAAAATCATAATCTCCAACTGAAATTCCACCAGAAAGGATCAATACATCTGCAGTTTCCAGAGAATCTTTGATTCCTGCTTTGATTACTTCAAAATCATCCTCGATCTGCTTCTTATTACCACATTTAAATTCGAATTGCTCACAGGCAGCAGCCAAAGCATAGCTATTTGATTCATAGATCTGTCCTTCCGCCTTTGGTTTTCCGGGCTCGATCAATTCATTTCCGGTAGTGATTAAATTAATAAGTGGCTTTCTAAAAACCTCAACTTTCTGGATTCCCAGACTTCCTATCAACCCTATTCCAGCCGGAGTGACCGTATATCCTTTTTCGAAAACAAGTTGTCCTTGGGTTAACTCTTCTCCTTTCCTACGGATATTCTGCCCTTCCTTCGGAATTTGTTCCAGAGAAAGCTTATTTCCTACTACCCTGGTTTTCTCCTGCATCATTACCGCCGAAGTTTTTTCTGGAACCTTCGCTCCGGTAAAAATACGCACAGCTTCTCCCTTCTTCAATTGAAACTTCTTTTTATCACCGGCTGCAACTTCGCCTACAATGGTATATTCCTGAGAAATTCCACATAAAGCATATCCATCCATAGCCGAATTGTCAAAAGAAGGCATGTCGAAAGGAGCATTAAGCTCTTCTGAAATTGAAAAACCTAAACAGTCACTAAGTTTCCTTGTTTCTGTTTTCAGCTTAACCTTCTGAGCTTTGATAATCTTATGTGCTTCTTCAATTGTTACCATTATCCTCCTATTGAGATCATAGATCTGTTCTGCTCGTAATGATCGGCATCCATTTTCACATCCATGCCATCACGGGAAAACTTCTTGGTCTTAATCGCGTTAATAATAAGATCATTCATTTCCTCCCCATTACGCATAGGAGTAAGAAGATCAGTTTCAGAATTTGCAAAAAGACAATTCATCATTTTTCCATCGGCAGTTACTCGAATACGGTTACAATCTGCGCAGAAGGGATTCGTAATAGTGCTTACAATTGCAAAACTTCCTGTGTGACCTTTCACCTTGAAATTCGAGGAAGTGCTGTGCTTTGGATTCTTTAACTCTTCTATATTTCCAAAACGTTCAGAAACGATATCCAGAATCTCTTGTTTTCCGACACCTTTGCTCCAGTCCCATTTATTGCCTTTAAAAGGCATGAATTCTATAAATTTCACGGTAAGATTCTTATTCTTGGTCAGTTCAATAAAATCATTGATCTCATTGTCATTCACTCCTTTGATCAAGACAATATTCAACTTCACTTCCATATCCATTTCCAGCGCCATCTCGATATTCTTCAGGATGCGCTCAAAATAATCCCGTTTCGTGATGAAAACCGACTTTGCCTTATCCAAAGTGTCCAGACTTAGATTGATTTTTTTCAAACCTATCTTCTGAAATAGATCCAGATATTTATCCAGCATAATTCCATTAGTAGTGATTTTTAGGGTCACTCCCAGTTTTGCAAGTTCATCTACCAGATAACCAAAGTTCTTTCTCACCAAGGGTTCCCCACCGGTAAGGCGAATAGTATCCACTCCCAGATCACGAAATGTTGTAGCAAGTGCAATGATCTCTTCAATGGTCATGATATTGGATTTCTCCATCAATTCTATCCCTTCTTCTGGCATGCAGTAGAAACAACGCAGGTTACAACGATCTGTCAGGGAGATCCTAAGGTACGTATGTGCTCTTCCAAAATTATCTACTATTTTCTTTTTTTCTTCAATCATGTCTTTTTCCTTCTATCACTTTAAAAACGTGCAATACGTGCGGAAATATCGCATCCATACATTCTGCAGCTCCTTTGGTAGATCCTGGTAATGCCAAGACTACTTTTCCGACTTTTATACCTGCTACAGATCTGGAAAGCATCGCATAAGGCATGCGCTGCTGACCGTAATTTCTCATTTGCTCCTCAACGCCTTTCAGTTTAAGATCCAGCATTGGTTCTATAGTTTCAGGAGTTATGTCTCGCGGACTAACGCCAGTTCCTCCCGTAAAAATCACAATATCTGCATCTGCAGAATTTAAAGCTAATCTTATGTCTTCAGGTTCGTCTGGAATAATAATCCGTTCAGCTTTAATTCCCAATTCTGCAAGTTTTGAAACGATGGCCTTGCCTGCTTTATCTTCTCCTTGTCCTTTCGAAATGCTATCTGAACAAACTACTACTTTAGCAGTCAGTCCTTCAGCATCTATTTTATAAGAAGATTTTCCTCCTTTTTTATTCTGAAGTTTTATCATCCCTATTTCCACATGTTTATCTATAGGTTTCAGCATATCATACATAGTAAGTGCTACAATACTTGCTCCATGCATGGCTTCCACTTCAACACCAGTCTTATAAATGGTCTTCACCTTAACCGAAATCTGGATCTCAAGTCCGTTGATTTCATATTCAATTCCTGTATATTCAATAGGTAGCGGATGGCAATCTGGCAAAAGATCCGGAGTTTTCTTTACTCCGAGCAATCCTGCAGCTTTGGCCATTTCAAACACATTCCCTTTCGGAACTCTATTTTCCTGTAATGCCTTTATCGTTTCTTCACTGGACGTCCTTACTATCGCAATCGCAGTAGCTTCCCTCAGCGTATTTATTTTATGGGTAATATCAACCATCTATTTATTCACTTTCCATTGGTGGGTTTCATCTTCAAAAATCTCTTTTCCGAAAATGGGTACATTGGCCTTGATCTCTTCCACGAAATAATTACAAGCTTCTATCGCAATCTTTCGGTGTGCCGAAGAGGTAAATACAAAAAGACATAACTCTCCAGTTTTCACAGGGCCCAGACTATGATAAATATGTGCGCAGGTAATATCGAATTTCGAAAATGCCGCTTCCCTGATCTCATGAAAAACACTTTCAGCCATTTCTTCGTAAGCCGAATACTCAATAGCGCTTACCGTTTTACCATCGATTTCATCGGCACGAATTTGTCCCAGAAAGATGCTATGCGCACCAATATTGGTCTTGGACTGATGATTCGCTATAGAATTGGCGATCTTTTCTGGCGGGATGGCGCCTTGAACGAATACTTTCTTAGGTTTTTTCTTATCCATTAATTATTCTTTAAACTCTCATTTTCTTATCGTCACCCTGTCCCGACGGATCGGGAGTTTCAGGGTCTATTTTGAATTACTTCTTTGATTTTCGCTTTAAGATGCTGAACTTGTTTCAGCATGACGCAAGCAAATTTTAACTATCAAAAGTAGTTTCTGAAATTATAGTTTCTATTCCTCCTTCTACATTTGTAAGATTCTCGAAGCCGTATTCAGCCTTCAACAGATCCACAACTTTTTTGCTTCTCTTACCCGACTGGCAAAAGACTGATATCTCTTTCTCCTTAGGAATTTCCCATATGCGTTCATCTAGATCGCTGAGTGGGATTTGAATTACTTTTGCTGAATTAATTCTAGGCTGTTCAAAAATCTCACGGATATCTAAATACAACCTGGATTCATCACTTATCTTGCATTCAATTTTCACCGGAATAATTCCATTTTTTTTCACTTTTTCGATCTCTTCCGGTTTTTTCTGAATATTCAAAATTTGTTCTGATCCAGACAGCAGATTCGACAACTTCAGTTTTCCTGAAAGCACATTTCCAACACCCAAAATTATCTTGAGAGTTTCCATCGCCTGATGCATTCCAAATATTCCTGGAACTACTCCTAAAACTCCGGTTGCCTCACAACTTACATTTTGCCTAGTCGTTTTCGGAAAAAGACATCTGTAACTAGGCCCATTTTTATAATTAAAAACCGAAAGCTGTCCTTCATTTTTATAGATCGATGCGTATACCCATGGTTTCCCTGTTAAAATACAGGCATCGTTGATCAAATATTTCGTTTCAAAATTATCGGTACCATCCAGGATAAGATCATACTGACTGAAAAGCTTTTCCGAATTTTCAATAGTTAAAGCTTTTTCGATCGCAACCAATTCTATTTCACTATTCAATTGCTGTAACTTTTCCTTAGCAACTAATGCTTTTGACTTTCCAATATCATCCTCATTATATAAAACCTGACGGTGCAAATTGGTAATGGAAACTTTATCATGATCCATCAATCCTATCTTTCCTACACCAGCACCTGCGAGATATTGGGCTGCAGGACATCCAAGTCCGCCCACGCCAACGATCAATATGCTGGCATTGCGGAGTTTTTCCTGTCCGGAAACTCCAACTTCATCTAATTTTATTTGCCTGTCGTATCTCATCAGCCTCCTGCAAATGGTGGTAAAAACGCCACCTCATCGCCCTCTTTTAGTTCTACTTCTTTATCTAAATTCTGATTCACGGCAATTTGTACCGATTCTGCATCCTGAATCTGATATTTTTTGATCTGCTGATTCTTTAGATCTCTAACAGATAATCCCTGCTGTAGTTCTAAAACTTCTTCGCTTTTACCGGCAGATTCAGCGATTACTCCAAAATATTTTAAGGTCACTTTCATTCTTCCATTTGTTTTAAAAGTTCTACATCTTCCGCAGTATCGACATCAAAATTTCCCATTTCGAATTTCACGATCTCGAAATCTAATTTCTGATCATGAATGAGTTTTTTGGCTCCCTGATCTCCTTTCAATTCTTTCAAATCATGAAAAACTTCCGCAGAAAAAATTGCAGGAACTCCAATATCTCCGGCATATTCTGAAAAGGTAGCTTGACTATTTTTGTCCAACTGAACCTGTATCAATGCCTCAATACTTTCTCTGCTCACAAAAGGTTGATCTGAAAGTAAAATCACTATATGGTCCAACTCATTTAATAATTCCTGAGACCTCAACACGCCTTCCCTGATGCTAGAAGCCATTCCTTCTTCCCAGTTCTCATTTATCAAAATCTCAAATCCCTTTAAATCTATTTTACGTTCTATTTCTTCTTTCCTTGCTCCCAGCACTAAAACTTTGATGTCAAAATCCAACAAATCTGAAATATCAATCGCATGTTGCGCTAATGATCTGCCTTTGAATTTTACCAATTGCTTGGCATATCCAAGTCTACTGGAAGAACCTGCCGCAAGAATCACAACTCCTATTTTAGCATTCTTTATCAAACCTTTATTTCTTTGAAATGATTGTTTTTCTTCTCATGAATAGGTTCCGACTTCTCTCTTAATGGTCTTGCACTGGTTTGTGTCAATACCGATTGGATTTCAGATAGAATTGAAAGTCCGATTTCTGCAGGTGTTTCTGCACCTATTTCCAAACCTATAGGCGCATGGATCTTATTCCTATTTTCTTTAGAAAGTTCAATACCCTCATTTTCCAGATCATTTTGCATCCGCTCGTATTTCTTCAATGGACCTAAAATTCCGATATATGGAATTTGGTCTTCAGTCAGCAAAAGTTTCAACACCGCTAGATCATAATTATAATTATGACTCATCAGCACAAAGCAACTATGTTGATCTATCTCTATTTGTTCCAGCGTTTGTTCAGGTTTTGTTACAATTACCTGACAAGAACTGGTAAAACGTTCTTTATTCGCATGCGTTGGTCTGCCATCAGTGACGATCACTTCCCATCCAAGTAAATCTCCCTGTTGTGCCAAGATCTGAGCATCATTCCCGGCTCCAACTATGATCAATTTTATTGGAGGCTGATAATTCTGAATGAATAAATGATGCGTTTCTCCGTTAATAGAAAATTCAGAAAAATGTGATCTCTTATTTTCCAGAGTTAATTGAGCTTGCTCCAGAATAAGGTCTAATAGTTCGTTTTCCGGTTTTCTACCTGTATATTCTGAATTTTCATCGATCAACAAAATTGTTCCCGTTTGCTCTTTAGATCTGTCTAAGTTGAACTGAACTGCGATTGCTAAAGAATTTTTCTGTGCAAGGACAGATTTGAGCAGTTCACATGAGTTTAGGCTATCCTCATAATCCAAAGGCTCAAACAACACCTGAATGATGCCGTTACAACCTAACTGCGCACCTATCAAAGCATCATCCTCATCACTGGTGTCATACGTGATCAGTTTGTTTTTCTGCTGATGCAAGGCGTGTAAAGCTTTTCTAAGCGCATCGCCTTCCAGGCAACCACCACTGATGGCTCCGGTAATATTCCCAAATTCATCCACCAGCATTCTCGCTCCGGCACGTCTATAGGAAGAACCTTCCACATGAACAACGGTCGCCAGCACGCATCCGATTCCCTGAGATCTTAAATTTTCGTATTGCGATATGATGAAATCCAACTCTCTCATACCACCGCTTTTTTTAATTGATCCACTGTATTTCTTATCTCGTCCGAAGCAAATTCAATATCGGCTAGCGTAGTAGTTCTACCAAGACTAATTCGAAGCGAGGATAATGCAAGCTCATCGCTTAATCCCATCGCTTTTAATACGTGGGATGGATTTATCAAATTCGATGTGCAAGCAGAACCACGGGAAACAGCTAGACTGTTCAGTTTTCGAATTAATTGATTTCCATCACTGTTTTCAAAAGAGACATTCGTTGTATTTGGAAGTCGGTCGCTATGCTTCGAATTAATGTGGACTTCTTCTAGTTCTTCCAAAAGCGCTTCAAGCCTATTTCTTAATTTTGATATTCTGATGGATTCCTCTTGCATTTCTTCAGAAGCAATTTCCGCAGCTTTTCCAAAACCAACAATTCCGGGTACGTTCAAAGTTCCTGGACGCATTCCTTTTTCTTGACCTCCGCCAAAAACGGTTTGATCAACCTCTACTTTATTCTTTTTATTAATATATAACGCACCAACGCCTTTAGGTCCGTAGAGTTTATGAGAAGAGAAAATGGCAAAATCTAAATTCAGTTCTTTCAGATCTACAGGAATCTTCCCAACCGCCTGAGTGATATCGCTCATCAACTTTGCCCCTTTCAAATGAACAATTTTCTCGATCTGTTGTATTGGATGAATGAGTCCGGTTTCGTTATTAGCAAGCATCAAACAAACCAGAATCGTTTCCGAAGTAATGGCATGCTCTAATTCCTCAAGATCGATAGTTCCTTCAGCATCCACATCCAGATACCTGATCTGGAAACCTTCATTTTCCAGCGCCTGCATGGTATCCAGAATGGCTTTATGTTCAGTTTTACAAGTAATAATATGTTTTCCTTTTGAGCTGTTCCTTTTACAAAAACCGAAAAGTGCAAGATTCGCAGCTTCCGTAGCACCTGAAGTAAACGTGATCTCTGTAGGTTTACAATTTACCAGATTGGAAACCTGTTCCCTTGCGAATTCAACAGCTTCTTCAGCATCCCATCCAAAAACATGATCACTACTGGCATTGCCGAATATTTCAGTAAAATAAGGCAACATTGCATCCACCACTCTTTTATCTACCGGTGTGGTCGCATTGTAATCCAGATATATTTTATTTTTAGTGTTCATTAAAAGCGTTGTGTATTTAAAAACATATCGGTTTATAAATTTAATCCCTCATTGAGGGTTATATGCTCCGTACCGATAGCTAGCTATCTAGGTACCTCGAATTTTCAAAAGTATTTTTCTTAAGCTTTAATATTATTTTAAGATCTTCAGTGATTTGTCCTTTTGATCTATCTGTTGCCTTACTTTCAATTGAAGCTCCTCATATTCCTTCATGATTTCTAATGCGTAAGGACTTACTTCAGCACCTCCTCCATGTTGGCCTCCTTTTTTCAAAATTACCAATGCCTCTTCTGAAAATTGATTCAGTCTTTGAGCCATTGCCCAGGCTTTTTTGTAGGACATGTGCATTTTCACAGCAGCTTTGGAAAGGGAACCTTCCTTTTGAATCTGTTTAAGGAGTTCATGTGGTCCCGGTCCGTAATACTTTTCTCCATCTGCTTCTATCCAGCATTTGATCTTTAATTGCTTCATTCAAGCGGCATCTTTAGGTCTTTAAATCATCCTGCATGTGTGAAATAAATGGCTGATCATAAAATCGCTTTCCGGTTGCCTTGTAAAGCGCATTCGCTAAAGCACCCTGAATTGGCGGAAATGGCGGTTCTCCCAAACCTGTAGGATCTATGCCATTCTCTATAAAATAAACATCTATAGTTTTCGGTGCTTCTTTATGTCTTATAAGTCTGTAAGTATCAAAATTGCTTTGCTGTGGCACTCCATCTTTGAAGGTCATCTCGCTATATAGGGCATGACCAATTCCGTCTATCGTTCCGCCTTCAACCATATTTTTAGCAGCATCTGGGTTTACCACAATTCCGCAGTCTACAGCACAGGTCACTTTATCTACCAATGGCTGATTATTCTTTACCGATAGGTCTAAAATTTGCGCCACATAAGAGTTATGACAATAGTAGGCAGCAACACCTCTGCTCAATCCGGTAGTGTTATCCCAGCCAGATTTGTCTCTAGCTAGCTTTAGAACCCCAGCGTAACGGGCTGCATCATAATCATTTTCTTCACCAACAGGATTGCTTGCTGCCCGATCCAATAGATCTAAACGAAATTGAATAGGATCCTGATCCATTTCTTCGGATAATTCATCTAAGAAAGACTGTTCTGCGCCAGCTATAAAATTAGATCGCGGAGCTCTAAATGCTCCAGTTGAAATATTCGACTCCATACTCCAACTTTCAGCTAAATAGTTATCTATAGCTCCTGCCGGAAAACGATTCGCAAAAAGCGGACTTTCAGGGATTCCTCCTGCATTAACATGAAAAGCGGTTAGTTTATTATTGCCATCAAGGGCTGCACGATAAGTTACGTGGTAAGCCGGGCGGTATACCCCGTTGGTCATATCATCCTCTCGTGAATAAACAAGTTTGATGGGTGTTCCCATTTTTTGGGAAATCACAGCAGCTTCCACAAGGAAATGACCGTAAAGTCTGCGACCAAAGCCACCACCCATTCTGGTCATTTGAATGTCTATATTTTCTAGGTCAAATCCTAAACGTTTATTTACACTTAATTCAGCATATTCCGGGGTTTGGATTGGACCTAATAATTCGGCTTTATCTCCACTAACGTCTGCGAAAAAATTCATTGGTTCCATGCAGTTGTGAGACAGGAACGGACAGGTATAAGAACGTTCAATAACCCGAGCTGCATTTTTAAATGCCTTTTCAGGATTCCCATCTCGTCTAACAATTTCAGATTTTTTAGAACCTACATCTGCCATAAGGGAAGCATGTATCGAAGTGCTTTCCAATCCGCTGACACCATCCATTCCTGCAGATTTCTCCAGGATCTCAATTTGTTTAGTTAGTTCCGGACTTAAATCCCATTCCACCTTTACTTCTTTCTTAGCTTGCATAACCTGCCATGTACTTTCGCCAACTACTACAACAAGTTTGGAAAACGCTGCGACATCGCTCCATTCTTTCTCCATATCTTCAGGATAGGTGTCTATGGTGAAAACATCTTTTATGCCTGGCATTCCTTTCGCCTTCTCCGCATCCATAGTTTTGAATTCCATTCCAAAAGCTGGAGGTTGCACGATCATAGCGATAAGCATTCCCTCTTTGTAAGTGTCTATTCCAAATAAAGGTTGACCTGTAACTATTTTCTTGGCATCTACATTTTTACGGGATGTTCCAATAATTTTAAAATTATCGATATTTTTTAATTCCACTTCTTCGGGTATCTCAACATTCACGGCGGCTTTTGCGATCTCACCATATCCAATAGTTTTATCGGTGCCTTGGTGTTTAATAACTCCATTTTCCACGCTAAGTTCAGAAACTGGAACTTCCCATTGATTTGCTGCAGCAGTTAGCAACATTTGCCTTGCTGTTGCTCCGGCTGTTCTTAATGATTGCCAGCCTTGACGTATAGACTGACTTCCACCTGCAAGTTGACGGGTGAAAATTTCAGTATTTAAAGGAGCCTGTTCTACCACTACATTATTCCAGTCTACATCCAGCTCCTCAGCAACGATCATTGGCATTGAAGTTTTCACGTTCTGACCAATTTCCGGGTTTGGGGAATAAATAGTTACAATTCCGTTATCGCCAATTTTTAGATATCCATTTAGTTCAAACCATTCATCAGGCATTTGCATTGCCAGTTCTTCACTTCCTTCTTCTGCAGGTCCCTTACATGCTAGCCAATTAAATCCTATTATCAGTCCTCCTCCAGCTAAAGACACACTTTTGATAAATGATCTTCTGCCTAATGATGTTTTTACTTTAGTCATTTTTATGTTTTTGAATTAAACTGATAATTAGGCTATTTGAGAATCTGAAGCTGTTTTAATGGCTGCTTTTATTCTGGTGTATGTACCACAACGGCAAATATTTCCGCTCATGGCATTTTCAATATCTTTATCGCTAGGATTAGGATTACGTTCTAATAAAGCAGAAGCCGACATAATTTGACCTGCCTGACAATAACCACATTGCGGCACATCATGCTCCAACCATGCTTTTTGAACCGGATGATCTCCATTTTCTGAAAGCCCTTCAATCGTTGTGATCTTATTGTCTGCAGCTGCTGAAATTGGAAGTTGACAAGATCTTACAGCAGTTCCGTTAAAATGTACTGTACAGGCTCCACATTGGGCAATACCACAACCATATTTAGTTCCAACCAATTTTAAATGGTCTCTTAAAACCCAAAGTAGGGGAGTAGTAGGATCTACATCTACCGATAGGTTCTTACCGTTGATGGTAATACTGAATTCTGCCATGATCTTAAATTTTTCTAAAAATTAAGAAATTAATTGCTTACAATCCTAACCTTAGAATACTTATTATCTGTATCATCCGAAAGTTTTTTCTTAAACTTGAAAAAGTGATTTTGTAAGCAGGATTAATACTCACTCTTTTTATCTCAGGAAAACAACCCATTATTTTTGGTTTAAAAATCTTAAACTCATTGTCTATTTTTATCTGCCCTTCATTTATCTCACTGTTTTTATTTTAATGGAGTTCGTGAACCTTCGGTTTCTTGTGCTATGCTTTCCTCTCGCTTCACTCGTCGGAAGCAGTCAGAAACGAAGCAAAGAACCCGCCTGAACTTTTCGGGCAGGAAAGACGCCTTTTTTGAGGAAGGTTTTTGGCAAAAAAGCAAAAAACCTTCCTGAAATTTCCGTGGAACAACGATTAAAAAAATCTTCGTTCCTGAATCTGGGGAATGTCAGCAAATATTCTACAAAAAAGGATTAAAAAAAACCATCTACCGGATAGTAGTGACTTATTATCTGTTAAATGAAAAAGAGGCTATCTGAAAAGATTCTTTTCGTCAACCCGAACTTGTTTCAGGTTCTAACTTTGATTGAAAATCCGATTGTTAAGATTCTGAAATAAATCCAGAATGACGTTTTTATATCTTTACAGACAATTTCTTTCAGTTATTTTTAAGCTGTAACACCTTCTTCAAGACCAGCTTCGATCAGCTTTTCTGGAGTGATAGGTAGGCTTCGCATTCGTTTTCCGGTTGCATTAAATATGGCATTTGATATGGAAGCAGCTACACTGGTTATTCCAAGTTCACCAATTCCTTTTATACCCATTTTATTGGCGATCTTATCTTCTTCCGGAAGGAAGATCACCTCAATATTGGCCAAATCCAGATTTACTGGTACGTGATAATCTGCAAAAGAACGGGTGATAAAATTTCCAAAATTAGGTTCTACCCTAGTCTGTTCAGCCATCACCATGCCTACACCCATTGTTAAACCTCCTATGATCTGCCCGTAAGCGGTTTTTGGATTTAATATCTTTCCTGCTGAAGCTACATTCACCATTCTCTTAATTCGGTACATTCCCGTATCCTTATCAACCCAAACTTCAGAAAAGTTAGCTCCAAAAGAGAATACTGAGTATTTTCCGAATTCCGCAGATGGTTCAGCTATTCCCTCAGCTTCGAATTTGGTTAGTTGATTCTTTTTTAGAAGTTCAGAAACAGCAACTTCTTTATCTTCTGCTATATTTCTATTATTCTTAAGTGTTTTTATAGCATTTTCACAAGCAGCGCGGGCTCCATTACAAAAAGAAGCTGCTCCCCAAGAACCTCCAGAGCCAGGTGTTATGGGGAAATCGGAATCACCTAATTCTACATTTACTTGTTCTACCGGGATCTTTAAATATTCTGAAGCGGTTTGTGCGATAATAGTATAACTACCAGTACCTATGTCGGTTGCATCCATTTGAATAGTAGCAAAAACTTTATCTTCGTCCAATTCCAGAATTACTTTCGAATGCGTTTTCAGATATGGAGAATTTCTGGAGGCGGAACTTACACCGTAACCTATAAGCCAATTACCTTTTTTATTAGTACGTGGTTCTGATTTTCGGTCTTTCCAGCCAAATTTTTCAGCGCCAATTCTCAAACATTCCACCAATAAGCGGGAAGAAAACGGTCGGTTCTCATGAAGATCTGTTTGAGTATCGTTTTTTATGCGGAATTCTAAAGGATCCATTTTTAACTTCCATGCCATTTCATCCATAGCAGATTCCAATGCAAAGCTTCCCGTTGCTTCTCCAGGTGCTCTCATAGCAAACGGAGTTTGAATATTCATCGGGATCAACTTATAGGTTACCTCATTATTGGCCACATTGTACAACATCTTGGACACCATTCCGCAAGGTTCCTGATATTCCTGAGTAGTGGAAGTATGTGAAAGCGTTTCATGAGAAAGCGCTGTGAGCGTACCATCTTTTTTAGCACCTACACGCATTTTTTGCTCGTTCTGTTGACGCATGTTCGTATTGGTAAACATTTGGGTTCTAGTTACAGTAACCTGCACGGGTCTTCCAACCATTTTAGATGCCATTACCGCCAAAATCACATGTTGATCTAGGTTTAGTTTTGAGCCAAATCCACCACCTACAAAAGCAGATATTACACGCACATCTTTCTTTGGAATCTGGAATGTACCTGAGATAGCTATTTTAGCATCTTCAACTATTTGCTGACTTGAATATGCAGTCACTTTTCCATTATCCCAGGAAGCGATTACGGCATGCAATTCCATTGGATGGTGATGTTCAATTGGTGTATTATAGGTCTGCTCCACTACCATATCAGCTTCAGAAAACCCTTGCTCCATATTTCCTCTTGAATAATTTGAACCATTATCTGGAGTATAGGCTTTGGATTTCGACTTCTCAAAGTCGATAACTGCAGTGGGATCTTTTTTATATTCAAACTTTACTAAGCTAGCAGCATATTGTGCTTGTTCGAATGTCTCTGCCACCACAAGACCAACATATTCCCCATAATAATGCACTTTATTACTTTGCAATACTGGCGCAATACTATCTGTGGCAATTTCTGGCCTTACTCCTTCTAAAGTCTTAAGCTTTTCTGCATTCTTATAAGTAATCACTTTTAAGACACCTTCAAGCTTTTCAGCTTCAGAAGTATCTATAGAAACAATCTCACCTTTGGCGATCGTAGAGTTGATTCCTTGTCCATAAACTTTATTTTCTACTGGAAATTCAGATGCATATTTAGCCTTTCCCATCACCTTTAGATGACCTTCCACTCTATTTATAGCATTTCCAACTCCGGATGTATTTATTGACTTCGTCATAATTTTGTTTTTTGAGATTGGCTTATACTTTTCTTTCATATGCCTGGGTAAGCGCTCTTACAATTGCGTTTTTACCCATATCTACTTTCCATTTATTCGCTTCAAATGGTTTAGCATCCTTCATCTCCAATGCTGCAGCCGCTTCAAAATTAGATTGATTTGGTTTCTTCCCTACAAGGAATTCTTCAGCTTTTGTAAGCTTCCATGGGATATGAGCAACTCCGCCCATGGCAAGTCCAACCTTGTTGATCACTCCGCTTTCGACTTGTAATCCGGCAGCAACCGATAGCAATGCAAAAGCATAACTGGAACGTTCGCGTATCTTTAAGTAGTAATAATGATCTGAAAATTCTGGTTTTGGTAAATGAATCGCCGTGATCAATTCACCTGGCATAAGAGTAGTATCTTTTTCAGGCTGATCTCCCGGCAAACGATGAAGATCTGTGAATTCTATCATTCTGGAGGTCCCGTCAGGTTTTTGAACTTCAACAGTTGCTCCAATGGCCGCAAGAGCCACACACATATCTGATGGATTTGTTGCAATACAGCTATCACTATATCCAAAGATCGCATGTAAAGCATTCATTCCATTCAAGGCTCCGCATCCTGAACCTGGTTCTCTCTTATTACATGGCATAGAAACTTCAAAGAAATAAGGACAACGTGTGCGCTGCAACAAATTTCCTCCATTGCTAGCCATATTCCTTATCTGTGCTGTGGCAGCAGATAACATAGCCATGGATAGTAAGGGGTAATTGGTTCTTACTTCCTTATTATTGGCAGTTTCAGAATTACTAAGCATTCCGCCAAGTGTTAATCCGCCATTTTCATTAGAAGTTATTTTCTTATAATCGAGATTAGTAACATCGATAAGTTGATCTGGCCGCTCCACATTTTCTTTCATCAAATCCATCAGATTTGTCCCACCCCCGAGATAATGCGAAGTTGCTGTGAAAGCTTGAAGCGCCTGTTCTTTATTTTTTGCACTGGTATATGTGAATGGTCTCATGGTTGATTAATTTTAAAGTCTTGAAATGTTCAAATTCATTGGTTTTAAGGATAATCTTACCTGTTTAGGCATTCTTAGCCTTATCCATTTGTTCCTGTGTAGCAAATTCCCAAGTTGGCATTTCATCATTCCCGGTATGGACTTCTTTAAAGGCCTGTACAATATTATTGTAAGCACCGCATCGACAAATATTTCCAGACATTCTTTCTCTAATTTCTTCTTCTGAAAGTGTCAAACCAGATTGAATTTTCTTAAGATCTTCTGTTACATAGCTAGCTTCTCCATTTTTGGCTTCTTCTAATAGTGCTACAGAAGAACATATTTGTCCGGGAGTACAATAACCACATTGGAAGCCATCATGTTTTAGGAATGCCTGTTGCATTGGATGCATTTCGCCATTTTTCGCTAATCCTTCTACCGTTGTGATCTCTTTTCCTTCACATGTAGCTGCAAGCGTAAGGCAAGAAAGATTGCGTTTTCCCTCTATAATTACAGTGCAGGCGCCACATTGTCCATGATCACAGCCTTTTTTTGTGCCGGTTAGTCCAAGTCTTTCTCTAAGTGCATCAAGCAAAGAAGTTCGGGAGTCTAATGTTAATGGCTTAACCATATCATTCACCCTAAGATTCACTTTAACCTCATTTAAAAGTGCTGTTGTTTTCTCTGGCAAATCTTTCATAGTGCTGGCAAATAATTCTGAAGTAAAAAAAGAAGAAGCATAAATACTCAAGCTTGCTGCGGAAACTTGTTTTAAGAATTTTCTTCTTGAACTTCCATTAAGTCCCATAGCATCGAGAATCATATTCTCGTCATCACTCAAATTATCTGGATCTACAGCTTCATTCCACTTATCTATATCTTTCATAAACAATGTTTTAGGGAGGATATTCAGTATTTTTAAAAGTAAAGAAATTTAACTTTTGAAAAGTTATCGATATGTTAAAACATTTCTTAATTTATAAAATTTAAGAAGTGTCTAACGATAAAAGAATAAATGATTCGGAATTATTTTTAGGGTTAGCACATTAATCCTCAGTTGTGATTAGTGATGACAAAGGCTTGTTAATAAATAATTTAAGCGGAATTTTAACTTGTTTTACATTATAAAGTAGTTCTAAATTTTCAAGGATAGTGCTACCAGGTCGATCAGCGAAAATCCTTTCATAATGTGGAAGGGTTTTTTTCTTTTTAGTATATTCCAAAATATTTAGGTCCTGCCAAACACATTTAATCTTTATACATGAATAAATTTCTAACGGGAATTATCTTCCTATTCTCCTTTTTATCCTTTTCTCAGCAAACAGAATATAATAAACTATGGGAGAAAATAGATTCTTTAGAGATCATTGGTAAAACTGATTCTGCGAATGAGTTCACTAAAGAACTTATAGTGGTTGCAGCAAATAATAAGGAATATTCTAATTTATTGAAAGGTAAATTATTCCATTATAAATTTCATCAGATCAATCATGAAGATTCTAACCAATACATTTTAAATGATCTGAACACATGGATTTCAAAAGTGCCCTCTCCTTATAAAAATATTCTTAGAAGTTATAAGGCAGATTTTATAATGGATTATTATAGACAAAACCGATGGAAATTAAAAAACCGAAGTAAGATTGATAATCCAAAAGAGAATGAATTGGAAACGTGGTCTATGGAAACACTTCACGATACTATTAAAAACACTTTTGAAAGATCATTGGTAGAAAAAGAAGTGCTTATAGCCACATCAAATTCTGAGATTTCACTTTTATTGGATTCTAACTTATTAACTAGAAAATATCATCCTAGTGTTTATGATCTTTTAGTAAGTCGATTGATAGAATTTTACTCAGAATCCAGTTTTTTTACTAATGAATTTGCGAAGGTTGAATTCAACTGGGGGAATCCAAAATTATTTTCCACTTCTTTGGAGTTCTCAGCCATTAGTATTCTGGAAATAGAGTCTTCGGAAATAAAAACTTTAAAATTATACCAGCAAATAGAACGTCTTCATTTGCAAGATAAAGACCCACAATCCTTGGTTTATTGGACGATTGAAAGATTGAAATTTCTGAAGAATAAGTTAGATAAAGAGAAAAGTGATATTCTTTATCTAAATGCTCTAAAGGAGCTTTCTAAAAATTATAAAAATAAAGATGTTGAAGCAGTTATCTTATACGAGATTGCTTACCATTATTATAGCCGTTCCGATACAAGCACAAATACAAATATAAATAGAAAAGCAGCACTGTTATATCCAAATTACCTTAAGAACGCGATTGATATTATTGATCATTTAATTGCCAATTTCCCTAACACCTCTAGTGCCCAGAACGCAGTAAGTCTTAAGTCTACTATTAAAGCTCCAGTGTTAAATTCTAAAGTACCATCATACCTAGCTGTAAATGAACCTGGGCGAATATTCATTTCTTTCAAGAACATAGATACTCTTAATTATAAAATCATTCAGGTTACTAAAAACTTTTCTTCAAGTTTAAGTTATAAAACAAGAGATTCCAATATTAAATCTTTAGCAGAAAAACACAAGGCAAGTACTCAAATAGTATTACCTGGCCTAAAAGATTATAATTTACATTCTACCGAAATCGCTTTTCAGGGTAAAGATCCGGGGACTTACTTGGTCTATTTGTCCACATTTGATAACTACTATAGTTACGGTTTCTTTCAGGTAAGTAATATTGCGGTCTCTAAACTCGAATTTAATACGAAGAGTATTTTTCATGCAGTTGATCGAAAATCAGGGAAAAATCTGAAAAATGTCAAGTTTGATTTATATGGAAAAGAAAAGTTGATTCTTACTGAAAAAACGGATTCCAATGGAGTGCTTACTATAAAAAATACAGGTTCTGGATATCGCAATTCTTCAATGAGATTCTCATATAAAGAAGACACCCTAATAACTAATTATAATCGCGGATATTATAGAAGAAGTAACACAGAACAACCGTTAATATCAAAAACCATGATATATCTGGATCGATCTATATATAGACCAGGACAGACGGTATTTTTTAAAGGTGTTTTACTGGAACATGAAAATGACAGTACGCGAACGGTTCCAAATGAATATGTACCTGTTTACGTTGATGATCCTAATGGTGAGGAGATAGCAGATTTCCGTTTAAAGACAAACAAATATGGCTCCTTTACGGGTAGTTTCAAACTGCCAAAAGATGGTATTACTGGCGAGTTTAGTATTTATACTGAAAAGGATTCAGAATCTGAAACTCCGTTTTGGAATAAAATATATGATGATGGCGAATTCTATGAAAATCATACAGTTTTTAACGTTGAAGAATATAAGAGACCTACATTTAAAATTGCATTTGATACAATAAAAGATAGTTTCAAGCTTAAAGATTCTGTAAGCATAAGTGGAACCGTAAAATCTTTTATGGGAGCTAAAATCTCTGATGCTAAGGTGAAATTTGAAGTTAAGAGAGAACGATTTATAAATTCTTGGTGGTATAGATATTACGAGAATGCCGTAGTCATATATCGGGATTCGGTGAAAACAGATAAAGATGGAAATTTCAGGATAAGTTTTATCGCTGAAGCTGAAGAAAGTAATATTCTAAATCCTGATCTCATATATAGGTATACGGTTGATGCTTCTGCAACAGATATTACGGGAGAGACAAGAAGTGAATCTAAAGAGATTAGGATTGGTAATAAAAACTTAGTTGCTAATTTACAACTTCAGGAAAATGTAGTTTCAGGTGACACCCTTAAAATAACAGCAAAAACCAACAATCTAAATGACAATTTAGTCCCTGTAAATGGTGTATTGAAAATATTCAAATTAAAGTCTCCCAACAGAATACTACAAAATCGTTTATGGGAGGCTCCAGAGTTCAACCTGATTTCTGAAGAAGAGTTTATAAAATTATTTCCAGAAGAACCTTATAAGGACGGATTGCCTCCAGAGGAATGGCCAAAATCTCAGATTCTTTTTCAGGTTTCTTTCGATAGCGATGGAATATTTGAGGAAACAATCCCTGTACAAAACAACTGGGAAGAGGGGAAATATTTAGTTGAATTGGAAGTAGAGAATAATAACAATATTACTATCTCCAAAAAGATTTTTGCAGTAAACAAAAAAGAAAATAATAATGCAGCAAATAAAGAAAGACTTCTAGTTAAGCTTCAGAATAAGGACATACGTGAAGATGGATTTGCCAATTTACTTATAAAAACAGCTTATAAAGATTTAAATTTACAAGTTTCAGCTTTTAATGGTAATTCGGTGATCTTTAATGAATTTTTGAAGATAGATGGAAGCCGAGAAGTTAAGATTCCGGTTGGGGTTATTCTGGCTCCCGAAATAAGAATATTGGTCTCTGGTGTGAAGAATAATGCAGTTATTGAAGAAACTATTGATATACCATTAGAGAATAAAATAAACTCACTGAGCATAACCACAAAAACGTTTCGGAATAAAATTAAACCTGGACTGGATGAAACTTGGAGCTTCGATATCAAAAACGAATTAAATGAAATTCCAGATGCCGAAATTCTAGCATCTATGTACGATGTTTCATTAGATCAATTCAAAATCGGAACATGGGAAACCAATCCAAATTTCTCATTTTATAGATCCGATTTCCCAAATTATCAAAATACTAGTGTTGGAGACATTTCACAGTTAACCTCCAATATTAGATCTGCTTGGAGATATAGACCACAAAAACTATTTTTTGATAAGCTTGATGATTTTGGGTTTTATTTTGGAAGGCCTAATTCCTATAATTACCGCTACTATATTCAAAGGAAGAAAATCGAAAATGACAAGCCTGTATTAGAAGGTAATTTAAGAGGAAGGATAATAGATGAACAGGGAATGATCCTTCCCGGTGTGAACATAATCATTAAAGATAGCAGAGCAGAAACCCAGACAAATTTCAATGGGGAGTTTGCGTTAAATGTAAATATTGGAGATGTTTTAACGATTTCAATCATAGGTTACACTACTTTTGAATACAAGGTTTTAAACAGAGACAATGTCTATTTAATGTTAGAAGAAGATTCTTCAGCATTAGATGAGGTCGTGGTTATAGGTTACGGAATCGTAGCAGATGAGGAAGCTTTAGTGGAAACTGATATTTCTTCGGTATTGCAAGGAAAAGTTGCTGGAGTTGAGATAAAAAATAACAGGATTATGATTCGGGGAGAATCAAGCCTTAAAGATGGTAAGACTCCACTTTTTATAGTAGATGGAAAGCAAGTCGAGGAATATAATCTCAATTCTGGAGATATCTTAAATATAGAAATTTTAAAAGCCGAAACTGCTGTTGCTATTTATGGTACTGCAGCTTCTAATGGCGCAGTTATTATTACCACAAAAAAAGGCCTTGCTGAACTTGGTGAAGTTGAAGCCAGAAAAAATCTTGATGAAACAGCATTCTTCTTTCCCAATTTGATATTGGGAGAAGACGGTAACCTAGAATTCAGTTTTACTTCTCCAGAAGCTTTAACCAGTTGGAAGTTTCGTCTTTTAGCACATACTAAAAACTGGTCTACTGGAAAACTTCAAAAGAACGTTATTACCCAAAAGGAACTAAACGTTATTCCAAATCCACCTAGATTTCTGAGAGAGGGCGATAGCATAGTTTTTAAAGCGAAAGTAAGCAACCTTTCCTCGGAGAGCATGACAGGTAATGCGATCTTAAAACTTTTTAATGCTGTTACTATGGAACCTATAGATTCAATAATGGGTAATATAGATAATTTAAAAATCTTTAAGATGGGTGCTTCTCAAAGTCATGCTGTTTCTTGGAAATTATTTGTGCCGGAAGATATTCCGGCAGTCACCTACCGAATTCTTGCGAAGGCTGGAAATTTTTCAGATGGAGAAGAGAATTTATTACCAGTCTTAAAAAACCGGATGTTGGTAAAAGAAAGTATCCCGTTTTTTGTTAGAGCCGGAGAGAAGAAAGATTATTTCTTTGAAAGTCTTTTAGATAATAAATCTGAGAGTCTTCAGAACCACAAATTTACAATTACTTATAGCTCAAATCCGGCTTGGTATGCCATACAAAGTCTACCATACTTAATGGAATATGAGCATGAATGTTCGGAGCAGATATTTTCCCGAATTTTCGCTAATAGCCTTGGTAGTAAGATTGTGAATTCACAGCCAAAAATTGCAGATGTGTTTCGGGAATGGGAAAAGGATAGTTCTTTGGTTAGTAATTTGGATAAAAATGAAGAACTTAAATCCATCTTATTAGCAGAAACTCCTTGGGTAAGAGATGCGGAATCTGAAACTGCACAAAAAAAGCAGGTGGCTAACCTATTCAAGATTCAAAAACTGGAAAGAGAAAATAATGAAAGTATGTCTAAGCTATTGAGAATGCAAAATTCATCTGGTGCATTTCCATGGTTTTCAGGAGGAAGAGATAGTTATTTTATTACTCGACATATCGTAGAGGGCTTTGGTCGGCTTCAGAAATTAGGTGTTGATACTAATGCATCTACAGTTCTTGCGAATTCAATACGATATTTAGATAATGAATTTTTGAACGCTAAGACAAATAGACAAATGTTTAAATCTGAAGAAAGTTTTCGCAAAAGTAATTATAGCCTTTACTACTTATATGCCCGAAGCTACCACTTAAAGGCATATCCATTATCTAAAGAATTAGTACTATTAGCCAATGAAGTTATTGAAGTTCAAAAGGAAAATTGGATTCAGAAGAGTCTCTATAATAAAGGGATTTTATCTTATACTTTAAATCAATTTGGACACAAAGATGTTGCAGCAGAAATATTAAATTCCTTAAAAGAGACTGCGGTGTACTCTGAAAATTATGGTATGTATTGGAAAGAAAATCAAGCTACTTGGTTTTATAATAGAACTCCTGTTGAAACCCAGGCACTATTAATTGAAGCTTTTAGTGATGTGTTAAATGACCAAAGCGCTGTTGAAGAAATGAAGGTTTGGTTATTACAAAATAAAAGAACCAATCATTGGGCTACGACTAAATCTACCACAGCTGCCAGTTATGCGTTATTAATGAAAGGTGGAGATTGGCTAAGTGTTTCTGATAATACAGAGATTAAACTTGGTGGTGAGAAAATTGATCCTATGAAATTGGAAGAAATTAAAAAGGAAGCGGGCACGGGATATTTAAAAATTAACTGGAAAGGAGAGGAGATAGTTGAAGATTTTGGAAAAATAACAATTGAAAATAATAATACTACGGCAGGGTATGGAGGAGCCTATTGGCAATATTTTGAAAACCTTGATAAGATTAATGATCATACCGAGAGTCCTTTAAATATAGAAAAGGAACTTTATTTAAATAATCCGGGTGATGTACTTCAGCAAATAAGTGAAACAACACCAATAAAATTAGGAGATTTAATTACCATTAGATTAATAGTGAGAACTACTTCAGATATGGAATTTATTCATTTAAAAGATATGCGGGCAAGCGGGTTTGAACCTACCGATGTTTTAAGTGAGTATAAGTCGCAAGACAATACATATTACTATCAAAGCACAAGAGATGCTGCAACTCACTTTTTCTTCGATAATTTAAGAAAAGGCACGTACGTATTGGAATATACTGTTAGAGCAAATAATATTGGAAGCTTCTCTAATGGTATCACTCTTATTGAGAGTATGTATGCACCAGAATTTTCGGGACACACTCAGGGAATTAGCGTTAAAATAAAAGAATAAATATACTTTAGATTCATACGGTAAAAACCCTATCAATATTTGAAGGGGTTTTGTTCTTAAAACAATTATCAACATCAATCTAATAATAATCTTTTTACAATTGCCTTATTCATTTTTAGTAGTCTCTTCAATTCATGAAAATTTTAAGAACATTCTATGAACTAGTTTAAGCTTAGCAGGGAATAAATTTCTAAATTTGGGGCACACAACAAAAACCACAGTTTTCAACTTAAAAACATACCACGAAATGCCAAATTTAATTCCCGAAGCAAAAATTTTTAATTGCACCCAAAGTAGAGAACTTGCAGAAAAAATAGCTGCAGCCTACGGAGCACCACTGGGAAAAGTTATAACCAGTACTTATAGCGATGGAGAGTTTCAGCCTTCTTTCGAAGAATCTGTTAGGGGTTCTCGTGTGTTCATTATTGGCTCAACACATCCTGGAGCAGATCACCTTATGGAAATGTTATTGATGTTGGATGCAGCAAAAAGAGCTTCAGCAAGACATATTACAGCGGTGATGCCTTATTTTGGATGGGCTAGACAGGATAGAAAAGATAAACCTAGAGTTCCTATTGCTGCAAAAATGGTAGCGAGTATCCTAGAGACTGCCGGAGCCACTAGGATTATAACAATGGATCTTCACGCAGATCAAATTCAGGGATTCTTTGAAAAACCAGTAGATCATTTATTTGCTTCTACAGTTTTCTTGCCTTATTTAAGGAGTTTAAATTTAGATAATCTAACTATAGCTTCTCCAGACATGGGTGGTTCCAAAAGAGCCTATGCCTATTCTAAAGCTATGGAAAGCGATGTGGTGATTTGTTATAAACAACGTGCTAAAGCCAATGTAATATCCCATATGGAACTTATTGGCGACGTAACTGGTAAGAATGTGGTTTTGGTAGATGATATGGTAGATACTGCTGGTACACTTACCAAAGCAGCAGATGTAATGATGGCAAAAGGCGCTATTAGTGTAAGAGCTATTTGTACACATCCGGTACTTTCCGGAGATGCATATAAGAGAATTGAAAACTCACAACTATTGGAGTTAATTGTAACCGATTCTATCCCTTTAAAACAAAAATGCGATAAAATTAGAGTAGTAAGCTGTGCTGATCTTTTTGCTGATGTTATGTCTCGCGTACACAACAATAAATCTATCAGCTCTAAATTTATAATGTAATCTTATTTTTAGCTAAAACACTTAATAAAGCAAAAGACGTTTAATTATTTCCATTTCAGTATTTTATACTACCGAAAAAAGTCGCACCTTTGCACACTAAAATTTTTTATAATGAAATCAATCACGATCAACGGATCTAAAAGAGAAAGCGTAGGCAAGAAAGAAACTAAAGCCTTACGTAATGCTGGACAGGTACCTTGCGTAGTATACGGAGGAGGCGAACCATTACATTTTTCAGCAGATGAAACTGCCTTCAAACCCCTTGTATACACAGCAGATGTGCATACAGTGATAATTACTTTGGAAGGTGGAGAGAAAATTGACGCTGTTCTTCAGGACATCCAATTTCACCCAGTAACCGATGCTATCCTACACATGGATTTCTATCAAATATTTGACGACAAGGAAATCACTATGCAAATTCCTGTACACACTAAAGGTGTGCCACGTGGAGTTAAAAATGGTGGGGTTTTACGTTACAACTTGCGTCGTTTAAGAGTAAAAGGTCTTCCAGGAAATCTTCCGGATTTTGTTGAAGCCAATGTGACCCCTCTTAAGATTGGAAACAAATTGTATGTAACTGCTTTAGCAAGTGATAATTTTATAATTCAACATCCAGAAAATACTGTGGTTTGTCAAGTTAAGACATCTCGTAATATTACTGCTGAACTTGATGAGGAAGAAGATGAAGTTGCTGCAGATGAGGTAGAATCTACTCAGGTAGATGATGCTGCTGCTGTAAAAGAGTAATCTTTCATATATAGCACAAAATTTAAAAGCATTCCTATTCCGATTATTTCGGGATTCGGAATGCTTTTTTATTTATAAATAGTTTTATACGCGTTATATTATTTCTGATGCTATTAAAAGTGTCATCTAAAATTGGTAAGGCTAAGAATATTATTAATTTTATATTTACCAAAACAAATTCCATGTTGGCATTCTTCGGAAGAATATTTAGCAAAAAACCATCAGAGGAACAAGTAGACCCTATGAAGAAATTTTTGATTGCTGGGCTTGGAAATATAGGTCCCAAGTACCACAATACCAGACATAATATTGGTTTTAAAGTGGTAGATTACTTAGCCGAAAAAGAGGGGGTTTCCTTTGCAACCGATAAGCTTGGAGATATTGCAAGCTTCAGATTTAAGGGGAGAACCTTTATTCTACTAAAACCTAGCACTTATATGAATCTTAGTGGGAAAGCGGTAAACTATTGGCTTACCAAGGAAAAAATCCCTTTGGAGAATTTGCTGGTAGTAACAGATGATCTTAATCTTAATTTTGGAGCTATTCGGGTTAAGACCAAAGGAAGTGATGGCGGACATAATGGATTAAAGGATATTCAACTTCAGCTAAACACAACTACTTATAATAGATTTAGGTTTGGGATAAGCGATGAGTTTTCTAAAGGGCGTCAGGTAGATTATGTTTTGGGAGATTGGTCTTCAGAAGAAGAAAAAAATCTTCCCGAACGCTTAGAAAAAGCTGCTGAACTTATAAAATCCTTTGCAACTGCAGGAATAAATATCACAATGAATACTTTTAACGGTAAATAAAAAGTCACTTGAAAGAACATCTAGGAGCATATACTTTTAAAAGTGAATACCCAACGGTAATAACCATTGGCACTTTCGATGGGGTGCATGCTGGCCATCAAAAGATTATAGAAAAGCTGGTAAATACAGCGAAGATCAGCAATATGGAATCGGCGATTCTTACCTTCTTTCCACATCCAAGGATGGTATTGCAAAAGGAAAGCGATATTAAACTCATCAATACCATAGACGAGCGTAAAAAGCTTCTTTCCGATTCTGGGATAGATCATCTTATTATTCATCCGTTCACCCATCAATTTTCCAGACTTACAGCACAAGAATTTGTACGCGATATTCTTGTAAATAAACTGAATGCCAAAAAGATCATTATTGGCTATGATCATAGATTTGGAAGAAATAGAACTGCAGATATCAATACCTTAAAGGAATTTGGGAAGGAATATGACTTTGAGGTAGAGGAAATTGGTAAACAAGAGATAGAAGATGTCGCAGTAAGTTCTACAAAAATCAGAAAATCCCTGATGGAAGGGAATGTAGAACAAGCGAATCGCTATCTTAAACAACCCTTTATGCTAACAGGAATTGTGGTAAAAGGAAAAGGACTGGGAAAAGATTTTGGATACCCGACGGCTAATTTAAAAATTGAAGAAAATTATAAATTGATTCCGAAAAACGGGGTTTATATAGCACGTGCAGTAATAGATGAAATTCCATATTTTGGAATGATGAATATTGGAACCAATCCTACAGTGGGTGGCACAGAGCAAACTATAGAGACCTATTTTTTTATGTTGGATAAGGATCTTTACGGACAAAAGTTGGAAATCGAGTTGCTTACCAGAATTCGAGATGAAAAGAGTTTCGATTCTATAGAATCTTTAAAAAGAGCGATGAAACAAGATGAAGCTTTTAGTTCGCAGTTTATCAAAGACAACTATGCTGAATAGGTTCCTCTTTACCCGGATAGATAATTCTGCATTGGTAGTTTTCCGTGTATTTTTTGGGCTGTTAATAGCATTAGAAGCTTTTGGGAGTATTGCTACAGGTTGGATAAAACGTACACTTATAGAGCCGCAGGAAACTTTCAATTTTATTGGTTTCGAATTTTTACAACCGCTTCCCGGAAATGGGATGCTATACTACTATGGAGTGATGGGCTTGTTCGGCTTATTGGTTATGGTAGGTTACAAATATAGATTCAGTATATTTTGTTATACCATCATGTGGGCATCGGTCTACCTGATGCAAAAATCCTCTTATAACAATCATTATTATTTATTGATGCTCTTATGTGGGATCATGTTCTTTTTGCCGGCACATAAAAATGCTTCTATAGATGCATGGAGAAATGCATCGCTTCGGGAAATCTCAATGCCTCGTTGGGTTTGGCTTTTTATTGTATTTCAAATGTGGATCGTTTACACCTACGCATCGGTAGCAAAATTATATCCAGATTGGTTTAATGGTGAGTTTCCAAGGCTCTTGATGAGTTCTAAAGCAGATTATTGGCTCATAGGAGATTTGCTTCAGCAGGGATGGGCACACATGAGTATTTCTTGGTTTGGGTTTTTATTCGATCTTTTAATAATTCCACTATTACTCTATAAAAAAACCAGAGTTCCAGTATTTATTGCAGCCATTTTCTTCCACTTATTTAATAGTTTTATTTTTCATATTGGGATCTTCCCATATCTCTCGCTCGCATTGATCTTGTTCTTTTTCCCTTCAGAAAAAATAAACAAATGGTTTCTAAGAGGGAAAAAGAAATATTATGATGAGAAGGAAATCATTATTCCGAAATATAGAAATGCCTTTTTAGCAGTGATCTCTATTTGGTTTATTTTTCAGTTAGGATTGCCATTAAGACATTGGTTTTATGAAGATGATGTATTATGGACAGAGGAGGGGCACCGTCTTTCTTGGAGAATGATGTTGCGTAGTAAAAGCGGGAGAAGTGCTTTTAGGGTGGTAGATAAAGACACTAAAAAAGTGGAGTATATAGATAAAACGAAATTTTTATCCAACAAACAATTAAGAGCTATAAGCTCTAAGCCAGACATGATCTGGCAATTTTCACAGCGTTTAAAACGTGAGTATGCCAAGAAAGGTCAAGACGTGCAGATTTTTGTAGACTCTAAAGTAAGTGTAAATGGAAGACCCTATCAACAATTCATAGATCCTAAGGTGGATCTTGCAAATGAGAAGTGGCATCACTTTAAGCACCACGACTGGATTTTACCTTCTAAATTAGACTGATATTTTTACTTGCTTTTGTTACATTTGCTGCTTATTAAAAATTAGTTGGCCTTATGTTACAAGTTAGCAATATTAGAGCGCATAAAGAGGGGTATATCCAAGCCCTTAAAAAGAGAAATTTTAATGCTGAAGATGTCTTTGAAGAGATCTTAACATTAGATGAATCCCGCCGCTCCACACAAACGCAATTAGATGAAACTTTGGCCGAATCCAATCAGCTTTCCAAGGAAATTGGAATGTTGTTTAAATCTGGTGAGCAGCAAAAAGCGAATATTTTAAAAGAGAAAACTTCTCAATTAAAAGATAAGTCTAAAGAGCTTTCAGATAGTTTTAATGAAACGCTGGCCAAATTAGAGCAACTGCTTTATACAGTACCCAATATTCCCAACGATCTGGTTCCTGCAGGAACTACCGAAGATGACAATGAAGAGATCTTTAATGAAGGAGATATTCCTGTATTGGCGGAAGGTTCTTTGCCTCACTGGGAATTGGCGAAGAAATATGATATTATAGATTTTGAGTTAGGCAATAAAATTACGGGTGCAGGATTTCCTGTTTATAAAGGTAAAGGAGCAAGGTTACAGCGAGCCTTGATCACATATTTTCTAGATAAAGCTGTAGATGCTGGTTATACTGAATTTCAATTACCATTATTGGTAAATGAAGCTTCAGGATTTGGAACTGGACAATTACCAGATAAAGAAGGGCAGATGTATCATGTTACTGAAGATGATCTTTATTTAATTCCTACTGCAGAGGTGCCAATGACCAATCTTTTTAGAGATAGAATGCTTACTGAAGCAGATCTGCCTATTTCTTGTACTGGCCACACCCCTTGTTTTAGAAGAGAGGCTGGATCTTATGGAGCACATGTTCGAGGTTTGAACAGGCTGCATCAATTTGATAAAGTGGAAATTGTACGCATCGAAAAGCCTGAGAATTCTTATGCGGCATTAGATGGAATGGTAGATCATATTAAAGATCTATTGCAAGATTTAAAGTTGCCATACAGAATTTTAAGACTGTGTGGTGGAGATCTTGGATTTACAGCTGCAGTTACTTACGACTTTGAGGTGTTTTCTACTGCTCAGGATCGTTGGTTAGAAATAAGTTCTGTTTCTAACTTCGAGACTTTTCAAGCCAATAGATTGAAGTTAAGGTACAAGGATAAAGACGGTAAAAAGGAACTGGTGCATACTTTAAATGGAAGTGCTTTGGCATTACCAAGAGTACTGGCCGGAATCCTTGAAAATTATCAAACTCCGGAAGGGATTAAAGTACCGGAAGTATTGGTGAAGTATACAGGATTTAAAATGATCGATTAGTTTACTTTGTCATTCCGACGAAGGAGGAATCTCTCAAAAGTGAAGATTGTAACTCTTTGAGATCCTTCCTTCGTCAGGATGACAAGTTTAACCTTTTGTCATTCCGACGTTAGGAGGAATCTCTTGCAAACTTCTATCCTACGTCTTGCTCCTTTGAGATTCTTCAATCCACTGCGTTTTTTTCAGAATGACAAGCGGGGGTTCCTTTGTAATTCAGGCGTTATATAAATTGAGAATTAAAATTTAAAAAAGGCAAGCAGTGCTTGCTTTTAATCTTATATAGTTAATTCCAAACACCGCATTTTGTTATCTTTACAAAATGCGGTGTTTTCTTTATATAGCCTTATTCATTATAGGTATTCAGAGCGTTTTTTGCCAGTCAGATCAATTGGCGCAAAAATATCTGGATCAAGGGGAGTATTCCAAAGCTCTTAGTGTCTATCAAAACCTGGTAAAAGAAGCTCCCGGAAATTCTAATTATTTTATGGGATTGGTTACCTCTTACCAACAGTTAGAGGATTTTACAATGGCAGAAAGTTTATTACAGGAAAGACTGAAAAACACCAATAACAATCCAAGTATTTTAATTGAATTAGGTCACAATTACGAGCTTCAAAACAAAATGGAATTAGCTAAAAAGCACTATTCAGAAGCTCTGAGTGCATTAAATGAAAAAGCGAATTACGCTTATTCGATCGCCCGTAATTTCGAAAAATATAGTTTATTGGATTATGCAGAGCAAGCCTATGTTTTGGGAATGCAGCTAAATCCTGAAATGAATTTTGACCTGCCACTTGCCAGAATTTATGGCGAGCAAGGAAAATTAGACGAGATGTTTGCCGCCTATTTAGAGCTAATTACTAAGCAGCCTGAGATGGCTATTAATCTCATGCGGGAATTTGATCGCTATATCTTGGAAGATGCTTCCAATTTGGCAAATATCGCTCTTAGAGAACAGTTGCTTCAAAAGATTCAAAAAACTCAGGAGCTTACTTATAGCGAATTATTGTCTTGGCTTTTTATTCAGCAGAAAGATTTTGACAAAGCTTTTCTTCAGGAAAAAGCAATTTTTAGAAGAAGCGATAAAGATCTACAACGTATTATTCAACTTACGGTATTGGCTAAGTCTGAAGGTGATATTGAAACAGCAAAGGAAATAGTTTCATTTATTATTGCTGAAACTACCTCGCCAAACATACTTATTCAAGCGAATCAATTATTACTGGATATGAAGTTGAGCACTGCAAAAGCTTCAGATTTTACAGGTGTTAAAAAAGATTTTGAAAAGGTGCTTTCCGAGTTTGGAACTGGATTGGAAACGATGGCTATTCAAATAGATTATGCCAATTTTCTAGCTTTTAAAATGACTGAAATTGAAGAAGCTAAACAATTATTGAATACGTTTTCTGAGAGTCCATTAAATAATTTTCAACAAGCTGCCATAAAAATGACCTTGGCAGATATTTTGGTGTTGGATCAAAAATTCAATCAGGCGCTTATCTATTACTCGCAGATTCAGACTTTAGTGAAGAATAATGAGATTGCCCAAAATGCTCGGTTCAAAGTGGCTAAAACCAGTTATTTTAAAGGAGATTTCGAATGGGCGCTTACACAGCTAAATGTATTAAAAGCTTCTACCACTCAATTAATAGCAAATGATGCTATGGAGTTGAGTCTTTTAATTAAAGAAAACAGCTTGGAAGATTCCACCCAAACTGCTCTAAAGTTATATGCAAAGGCCGATTTATTAGCTTTTCAGAATAAAACCGAGACAGCTATTGCCGTGTTAGATGATATTTTGAAGAATCATAAAGGCGAAAAAATTGAAGATGAAACTTTGCTAAAACAAGCAGAATTGTTTAAACTTTCTGAAAACTGGCAAAAGGCTGAAGAAAATTATCTGAAGATCTTGGAGTTTTACGGGAAAGATATTTTGGCAGATAACGCTACTTTTTTGTTGGCAGAATTATATGATGATCAGTTAGAAAACCCCGAAAAAGCGAAACAATATTACGAACAGATCATATTTAATTTTCCAGATAGTATCTATTTTGTAGATGCTCGTAAAAAATATCGTTTCTTAAGGGGCGATGAATTGGAGTAATAAAAGAAAAGAATATTATTTTATCTCCCTGAGATCCATGCTAAAAAAATTATCTAGCGGAGTAAATTGACGTATGAAAGATGCTGAAACGAGTTCAGCATGACAGAAGTTAAAACCAGTATCGTCACCCTGTCCCGATTCTTCGGGAGTTTCAGGGTCTATTATTCGGAGTAGCTTTGAAAATATGTCAATGGTAGCGAAGCCAAAGTTTCGCATAAAAATGATGTCAGTCTGAGCTTGTCGAAGACTAATTTAGTGTTGAAAGCAAACTTCGACACGCTCAGTTTGACAGATGAGTATTAAAATTTAACTGGTTTAATATTTTTGTTCATTTGCGCGAAGCCAAAGTTTAGATAAAGTTATGTCAGTTCGAGCTTGTCGAAGATTATTTTTTTGCTGTCAATGAATAAGTTAATTTCAAGTCTCAAGTCTTGTTTCTTTCAGCGCAGCGATCTTTTGTCTCGAACCGGACAATACTAATTGTAATTATAAATTTTATAAAATGTACATATATAACGTAACTATAAACGTTCAGGAAGAGATCCATGAAGAATGGCTTAACTGGATGAAAACCGAGCATATTCCTGAGATGTTGAATACAGGAAAGTTTAAAAAAGCATTGATGAGTAGAGTGATGGTAAAGGAAGAAATGGGCGGAATCACCTATTCTGTTCAATATACCACTGAGAATAAAGAGATGTTGCAAAAATATCTTCAAGAGGATGCTCCTACATTAAGAGCAAAATCTAAACCTTATGAAGGCAAATTCGTAGCATTTAGAACCGAGATGGAAATTGTAAGTGAGCAATAAGCCGTACTTTCAAATTATAGTTAGCAGTAAAAAACCCCTGCATGAAAAAGAATAAGAAGAATCCTTTCAATTCAAAGGATAATAAATTTAAGCAAAGTAAATACGCTCCCGGGAAAGCTGCTTTTAGTTCAGATGGCGATGTTAGAGCAAAAAAGCACTTAGGGCAACACTTTCTTACCGACGAGGGAATAGCAAGTAAAATTGCTGATACTTTAGGGTATGAGGGATATAAGAATGTTCTGGAAATTGGTCCGGGAATGGGCGTCCTCACCAAATATTTACTTAAAAAAGACGTGGATCTTCACGTTATAGAAATAGATAGGGATAGTGTGGCTTATTTGGGTGAAAATTACCCCCAATTGGAAGGTAAGATCCTTGAGAAGGATTTTCTAAAGACTGATATCACCCAGATTTTTGAGAAAGAACCTTATGCGATCATCGGTAATTTTCCTTATAATATTTCTACTCAAATCGTTTTCAAAACCCTAGAGAATAGGGAGCTTATCCCGGAGTTTTCGGGTATGTTCCAAAAAGAAGTGGCCATGCGAATTGCAGCGCCCCATGGTAATAAAACCTACGGAATTCTTTCTGTTTTGGCTCAAGCGTTCTTTGATGTAGAATATTTGTTTACCGTGCCACCAACGGTTTTTAATCCGCCGCCTAAGGTGGAAAGTGGAGTGATACGATTGACACGAAAAGAAAATTTCACTCTGTCATGTGACGAAGCATTATTATTCAGAGTAGTAAAAACAGCTTTTCAGCAACGAAGGAAAACCTTAAGGAATAGTCTAAAAACCCTTGATTTATCGGATAATTTAAGGGAAGATGCTATCTTTGGACAACGACCAGAGCAGCTAAGTGTACAAGATTTTATAGAACTTACAGAAAAAATTCAGCAGGATGCAATTTGAATTAACCGAAGAATTAATTGAAAAGATTGAATACCTCATCGAGCAAAAGAACGATGCGGAACTGCTGTTGCATTTAGAAGAAGTTCACCCTGCAGATATCGCCGAGATTCTTTCGGAAATAGATATTGAGGAGGCTACTTATATTGTAAAATTACTGGATAGCGAAAAAACTTCTGAAGCTTTAATGGAGCTGGAAGAAGGGGTTAGGGAGCGTATTTTAGACAGTTTGTCTCCAAAAGAAATTGCAGAGGAGCTGGAAGAAATGGATACCGATGATGCCGCGGATATTATTTCAGAACTTTCTGAAGAGCGACAACAAAAGGTTATTGCCCAGATCTTAGATGAAGAGCATGCAGATAATATCGTGGAATTACTTCGATATGATGAAGATTCTGCCGGTGGTCTTATGGCGAAAGAATTGGTTAAAGTAAATGAAAACTGGAACGTTACCGGTTGCATGAGCGAAATGCGAAATCAGGCAGAGAATGTTACTAGAGTTCACTCTATTTATGTAGTGGACGATAAAAACAAATTAAAAGGGAGGTTATCCTTAAAAGATCTTCTTACTGCCCCAAGTGAGGCACATATAAGCGATGTATACATCCCGCAGGTAGATTATGTAAATGTGCATACACCCGGAGAGGAAGTGGCTAGGATCATGCAGAAATACGATTTAGAAGCAATCCCTGTGGTAGATGAAATGGGAAGACTCGTAGGCCGAATTACCATTGATGATATTTTGGATTTTGTGAAAGATGAAGCGGAGAAAGATTATCAGATGGCAGCGGGTATTTCTGAAGATGTAGAGGCAGATGATAGTATCTGGTTGCTTACCAGAGCTCGACTTCCATGGCTTATTTTAGCTCTTTTTGGAGGCTTTATAAGTGTATCTGTTCTAGGAACATTTGATGCTGCGATGAAGGAACATGCAGCACTTTTCTTTTTTGTACCTCTAATTGCTGCGATGGCAGGGAATGTTGGCGTACAATCTTCAGCAATCGTTTTACAAGGTTTAGCAAATAAAAGCTTAAAGGGATCTTTAATTAAAAGGCTTTTAAAAGAGATCGTTTTAAGTCTTTTTAATGGGGTAGTTCTTGCAATTTTGCTAATTGTAGGAGGCATTTTCCTTTTGGGATTCGATCTTAATTTTGGATTAACAATTGGAATTTCCTTGATCTCTGTAATAGTAATTGCATCTCTAATAGGAACATTCGTTCCTATTATTTTAGACAAACAAGGCATAGATCCAGCAATGGCAACGGGTCCATTTATTACCACCAGTAATGATATTTGTGGAATATTAATATATTTTAGTATTGCAAAACTCATTTTAGGTTTCTAACTTAGTAGAAGCAATTTTCAATCCCTCCCACCAGAACGTTTTCTTTTTCACCTTACCTGTATATTTATTTCTATGGAAAGCATTAACATTCAATCAAAATTTGAAAAATTCAGTAAAAATTGGAATCCTCATCAAATTGCGGTGGTAGATGACATGCAAGTTCTTCTTGCTAAGCTAAAAGGCGAATTTATCTGGCATAGCCATGAGGAGGAAGATGAATTATTTCAGATTGTAAAGGGCACCTTATACATACAGTTTAGAGATAAAACGGTAGAGATAAAAGAAGGTGAATTAATTGTAGTTCCCAAAGGAGTAGAGCATCGCCCTTTTACTAAGAACGATGAAGAAGTTCATGTGATGCTTTTCGAAAAACTATCTGTAAAACATACCGGTAATGTTGAAAGTGAGTTAACGGTGAATACATATCCTAAAATTTAGAAATCATGATTGTTCTACATGCCGATAGTAATAACCCTTTATTGATAAAAGAATTACAAAAAGTAGGCTATCATAATATTGAAGCCTATGATGTTTGTAAAGAGGAAATACTTGCTAATCAGCATCTGTATGACGGAATTATAATAAGAAGCAGATTTAAAATTGATAAGGATTTTATAGATTCAGCTCCCAACTTAAAGTTTATTGCGAGAGTTGGTGCCGGTTTGGAAAGTATAGACGTGGAGTATGCAAAGCAAAGAGGGATTGAGCTTTTTGCGGCACCAGAAGGAAATAGTAATGCCGTTGGAGAACATGCCTTAGGGATGCTGTTATCGCTTCTGAATAAATTGAACAAAGCGAATAGGGAAGTGCATCAAGGATATTGGCATAGAGAAGAGAACCGCGGAATAGAGTTAGATGGAAAAACAGTAGGAATTATTGGATATGGGAATATGGGGAAAGCCTTTGCTAAAAAACTTAGGGGTTTTGATGTTAAAGTGCTTTGTTATGATCTTTTAAAGGGAGTAGGAGATGAAAATGCTACTCAAGTTAGTTTAGAAGAACTTCAAGATAATGCTGAAGTATTGAGCTTACACACTCCTTGGACACCAGAAACCAATAAGATGATAACTACCAATTTTATAAATAGGTTTAAAAAACCCTTTTGGTTTATTAATACTGCCCGTGGAAAAAGTGTGGTAACGGCCGATCTCGTTTTAGGACTTATTGAAGGAAAAATTCTAGGAGCTGGTTTAGATGTTCTAGAATATGAAAAAGATTCCTTCGAGCATTTATTTCAGGACCATCAAATCCCTGAAGACCTAAAGGAACTTATGTTTTTCGAAAATGTGTTGTTAAGTCCCCATATTGCAGGCTGGACAGAGGAATCACATAAAAAATTGGCCTCTACCATTGCCTATAAGATCATAGATAAATTTGGAGTAGGGGTATAGCAAAAATTAAAAAGCGCACTTATTCTGAATATAAAGACAATGAAAAAACGAGTTACAGTATTGGCGGCATAATCTTTAAAACTAAAGATCCAAAAGCAGTAAAAGATTAGTATTGTGATCATTTTGGATTAAATACTGACCAATGGGGCTTTACTTTTTGGTGGAAGGATAATGAAGTCAAAGACTGTTCTACACAATGGAGTCCTTTTAAAGATGATACCGACTATTTTGAGCATTCCATCAAAATTATCTAAATAAATGTCATTCCGAAGCATTGAGGAATCTCTTCTAATGCAAAATTATTTTACTAGAGATCCTTCGACAAGCTCAGGATGACATTCAAGAACTTGTCATATTTAGTTTTTCACATTGAGCTTGTCGCAATGTGGAACAATTTAAACTCGATTAATCCTTCGACAGGCTACCATTGACGTATTTTTCGTTGCCCGAAATAAGAGACCCTGAAACTAGTTACCATTGACGTAATTTCAAGAATCTGGAATACACTCCCTCTGGTCGGTAAAGTTCTGTTTAATTTTTAAGATTGTTCATTTTTTTGCGTGTCCAAAAAAACGAACCAAAAAAAGGACACTTTTTTGTAGGTGTTTCCAATTATGCTACCGCATAATTAGAACCGTACTTCCACGGCTAAATTTTCTCCAAGGCTTCGAAAATTTTACGCCGTGGAACTACTACATTTGCAAAAAAGAATTTCTTAAGAAGATAAACCTACTAGGAACAATCATATGTCAAAACCTCCGCTAGATAAATTTTTTTATCACAGGTCTCAGGGTGACGATACTTTTTAAAATGCCGTCATGCTGTCCCGAAGCATCGGGAGTTTCAGCATCTTTCATACGTCAATTCCCTAGGCTAGATAATTTTATCACAGGTCTCAGGATGACATTGTTAAACGTGTCACATTGAGCTTGTCGAAATGTAATATTATTATTTTTTAAAAGTTTTCATCAATCTATCTGCTGCAAACTTTTGAGCATCTACTGCTTGATCTAATACCGCAGACATTCCAAAGAATTCATGGGTTACTCCTTCATACATTTTACGCTCTACATCAATACCCGCAGCTTTCATTTTTTCAGCCAACACCATACCCTCATTTTCTAAAGGATCTATTTCTGCATTGATAATTGTGGTAGCTGGAAGACCAGATAAATCTGCATCTATTAAGTTGATTAAAGGATCATTATTAGTACTCCAATCTGGTACATAATGATCAAAAAACCATTTCATAAAACCTTTATTTAATGGAACAGCACTCGCATACTTCTCATAACTCGGAGATTCTATATCCCCATCTGCAATTGGATATACAGATACAATATGAACTGGTAATTTAACTCCGCGATCCCTGGCCATCATTGCCACAGCTACTGCTAAGTTTCCACCAGCACTTTCTCCGGCAGTAGCAATCATATTAGGATTTCCTCCAATTTCAGTGGTATTTTCTACAACCCATTTATAAGCATTAAATGAATCTTCGTGGGCAGTTGGAAATTTGTTTTCTGGTCCCTGTCTATAGGCTACAGAAATAACTATTGCATTTGCTTTTTCTGCTAGCGCCATAGGGGAAGCTTCATAAGTATCTAAATCTGCAATTACCCATCCACCTCCGTGATAATAAACGATCACAGGTAAGCTTTCGTTTTCTGTGTTTTTTGGTTTATACATTCTAACAAGTACACCCTCTTCACCAACGGGAAGAATTTTGTGGCTAATATCCACTTTACTTTCCGTCGGTTTTACTCCGGTTTGATGTAAAATGTCCATTACGGCATTTGCAGGTAATTTAATATTACGATACTGAAAACCAGTAGCTCCTTTAAACGATGGGTTTTCATAGGACTGAAACTGTTCAATTACAGCTAACATTTGAGGATCTATGTTTGGGGCCCAATCTGGCTGAGGTCCATTCGGCATAATTTTCATTGGATCTCCGGTTTTCACTTTCGGATCTTTCATTTTCATTTCTTTCATTTTCATTTCTTTTTTATCGTCCTTATCTTGAGAATAGACAGTGGGAGCGATTAAAAAAAGAGCAAGTCCAGATGCAAATAGAATCTTTCTCATTGCATTTTTGGAAGAAAATAAACTTTGGTTTTGTTTAGAATTATTCATGTCAAAAAAGTCGTTAGTCATTAATATTAGTAACAAAATTACTTTCTAAAACACTCGTTACTAGACTACTTAACTGTTTTTGTGAGAACTATAACAAATTTTTATAATTTCAAAATTTCTCAAAAAAATGACCTAGCTAAGAGCTAGGTCATGTAGTGGTTATAAATATAAAATTAGTATTGTCCGGTAAAAAAATTCAGAATTTCGGTGAGGCTAGAAGTAGCGCAGATTAAGACTGTTTTCAATGTTTAGGAGCTTGCTATTGGAACACAGAATTATTTTTTCCTTTTTCAAAAATTTATACAGATTAAAATATTGATTTTCAATTAGTTGGAATAAAGTCTTACGTCTTGAATCTAGCAGCGCAGCGATCTTATATCTTTTGTCGGACGACAATGATATAAAATATTAATTGTATATCCGTTTAGAGTCCAGTGACCAAATTATCCTATCTGAAATGGTCGCGTCACCCAATCCCGAAGCATCGGGAGTTTCAGGGTCTTATACCACATATTTGAGATGCTGAAGCAAGTTCAGCATGACGGTAACAACCTGTAATTAATTAATAAAAAACTATTTACTGGAACAAAAGCGGACATACAGAAATATTATCTACTCAAATCTATAATAGCATTCTTTATAGACTCTTTTCCTTCCAAGGCTTCAAAAGTTTTATTTTTCACCAAAGGATCTGCAAGGCTCATTACCAATAAAAAGGCAACATCATCTCTGGAGATCTCTCCACTCTCGTCTAATTTTTCAGCAAGTTTCACTTTTGCCAATCCAAGATCATCATTCAATGCCCCGGGACGTACAATGGTATAAGCGAGTCCGCTGTTTTTTAAATGCTCATCTGCATTTTGTTTAGCTTCCAGATACACTTTTAGATCCTTATTAGATTCAGGGTTATCTGCCCCCATAGAACTTAACATCACGAATTTTTTAACCTTCGCCTTTATAGATGCATCTATCATTTTTATCGCTCCATTTTGATCTATAGCGATGGTTTTTTCTTCTCCTGTCTCTCCTCCAGAACCTGCAGCAAAGATCACTTTGTCCATTCCTTGAACTGTTTGTTCTACATCCTTTTCAAGGTCTCCCATTACAGTCTCTACATCCATATCCTCAAACATTTGTCTCTGATCTTCTTTTCTGATCATCGCATATGGCTCGAAGGTACTAGAGCTGTTCAATATCTCTATAATCCTTTTTCCTGTCTGTCCTGTAGCTCCCACTACTAATACTCTTTCCATTTTATTTCTTTTTAATAAATTTTAATATACTTATGAAATTGTTCAATTCCGAATTATACTGATGGTATAACAGGAAATTAACAACTTGCAGAAAGTATAGATCTAGATATGCGCATGCTTCTGCTCCAGTTCTTTCTGAAACTCTTCCATCACTGGTTTTACGGTGCTTTCAGGAAGATCTGCTATTTTAATATACATAAGGCCGTCAATGGCATCGTTGAATAACGGATCTACGTTAAATGCTACCACGCGCGCGTTTTGTTTTATATATTTTTTAATTAAAACGGGAAGTCTTAAGCTTTCCGGTTCCAGTTCATCAATTATTTTATCGAATTTATTTAGATCAGCTTCACTTTCGTCGAAAACAATATCCTTATCGGCATCGTTCAATTTCACCTTAAATTCTTTTTTCGGTCTTATATATTGTGCCACAAAAGGATCATAATAATTGGATTTCATAAACTCTATCATCAGGGATTTAGAGAAATTTGAGAATTTATTGCTGATGCTCACTCCGCCAATAAGATATTTATGTTCAGGGAAGCGCAATGTGCAATGCACGATTCCTTTCCATAACAAAAATAAAGGCATAGGCCGTAATTGATATTCCTTTATAATAAAAGCCCTTCCCATTTCTATAGATTGACTCATCATATCGTACAATTCTGGTTCAAACCTAAAAAGGTCCTGAAGGTAAAATCCATTTATACCATAGGCTTTAAATATTTCTGTCCCCATTCCCATTCTATATGCTCCTGCTATTTTTTTGGTATCCTTATCCCAAAGAAATAAGTGATAGTAATATTCATCAAAAGGATCCAGATCTATAGAATTATTACTTCCCTCTCCAACTTCTCTAAAAGTAATTTCTCGTAACCTTCCAATTTCATTAAGGATATTTGGAATCACTTCTTTTTTGGCCAAGAAGACCTCATAATTTTTACTCTCCAAAAGGCGCTTATCTAATCTTCTGCAAGTCTCTATTTCCTCTTCCATTAAAGATTGATTTGCTTGCACTGCAATCTTTTTTGGGCTTCTTGGTAACTTTAGGCTTTTAGGAATATTATCAAAAAGACTTTTCTTCTCAAAAGAATTGGCCAACATATAAGTTTTTCTACGCAAAAATGCGGTAAAAGCTTCGAGATTTGGATTTGCCGTTTGGTCTTCCACAGAGATTGGGTTACCAATACGCACCACGATCTTCCTTTTCTTTTGGGAAAGCATTTCACTAGGTAACTTAGCGGTCCTTAAAATATCGCTCATACTGGCTAAACGGTAAAAAAAGGTGCTATTTTTAGCATGAAAATAAATAGGAACTACGGGAACCTTAGCTTTTTGAATAAGCTTCATAGCAGCAGGCTCCCAAGGTTTATCTACAATATGTTTTTCATCTTTATACGTAGAAACTTCTCCTGCCGGAAAGATCCCTAAGGCACAACCTTCTTTTAAATGCGCAATAGATTGCTTGATCCCGCCTAAACTGGATTTTGCATGCTTGTGATCTTCAAAAGGATTTACCGGCATTATATAAGGTTTTAAAGGGTCTAAACGATGAAGAAGGAAGTTGGCGATCACTTTAAAATCACTACGTTTTTCTAATAATATCTTCAAAAGGATCATTCCATCTATTCCTCCTAAGGGATGATTTGCAATGCTTATGAATGCACCTGTTTTTGGAATTCTTTTTAAGTCTTTTTCCGGAATCTCAAAATCGATCTCAAATCCTTCCAGAACTGAATTTATAAAGTCAACCCCGTTTAAATCTTTTCTGGAATCGTATTCTTTGTTTAAGGTAGAAAGCTTTGTGCTTCGTAGAACGATCCAGCCAATTGCTGTTCCTATTAGCCCTAATTTTTGGAGGTTCATAACTTTGGCTACTTCCTGCGCGGTAACAATTCCCATTAAACGTAGTTTAGGTTATTAACAAAGATAGCGAATTGGACTTTCGCCTCAGTTTAAGCCTTTGTTACTATTTGAACGGTGTTTTGCATGACTTGTTTTAAAAGCACCTCTTTATCTTTTTCTAAAGATTTTATAGCTCCTTCATCAAAATGTCTGATAGTATAAAGGGAAACACCTGTTGTATAACTCACCTTATATCTCGCTTTTAAATGCTGAATAAGTTTCTCGAGATTATTGAATTTATTATCTACGCATACCGCAAAGCTTATAGCAGAATTCTGAATAAGGTCTACTTTTATCTGATACAAATGAAACAGCCTGAAGACCTCACTTATGTTTTCTTCTACCATAAAGGAGAAATCTAAAGAAGATAGAGAAATAAGCACTTGGTCTTTTTTAACTATAAAACAAGGAATGGCTGGAACTAGAGTTTGCCCTTTACTTACGGCTGTACCACTTCCTGAAGGGTCTATAAAAGATTTAACGAATAAGGGTATTTCCTTTCGCTGTAATGGCTGAAGCGTTTTAGGATGTATTACAGAGGCTCCATAAAATGCCAGTTCTATCGCTTCTTCATAAGAGATTTGATGTAAAAGCTGTGGATTTTCAAAAACACGAGGATCGGCATTAAGTATACCGGCAACATCTTTCCAGATCACAACTTTTTCAGCATTCAAACAATAAGCAAAAATGGCTGCAGTATAATCACTTCCCTCTCTTCCTAAAGTTGTGGTAAAATTATTGGTGTCTCCGGCAATGAATCCTTGTGTGAGATAGAGATGTTCCTTTTTAATATTTTTCGAAATTCTATTTTGCGTTTCTTCCCAATTTACGGAAGCATCTCGATAAATATTATCGGTTTTTATAAGGGTACGGGCATCAACCCAAGTATGGTTGATTCCTTCTTGAGTAAAATATTCGCTTACGATCGTAGAGGAGATCAATTCTCCAAAACAAACCAGTTGGTCATAAACAAAATCATACTTATTAGATTTGTTATGTACCATGAAATTCTGGATCTCCTCAAAAAGCGTTTCTAATTTTTTATAAATAGAAGCTTGTTTAGAATGGAATAAACCATTAATAATTTCAAGATGATAAGATCTAATTTCTGAAAGACTTTCGGGAATTACTTTTGAATTACTTAAGTAGTCTTTGATGACCACTTCAAAAGCATTGGTCATTTTTCCCATTGCCGAAATAACGATGACTTTATCTTTAGCACCTGATAGTTTGAGCACCTTTAAAACGTTCTGGACAGAAGAAGCGTCTTTAACAGAGGCACCACCAAACTTGTATATATCCATTCTTATTTTTCAATATTTTTTTGAATACCAGTTTCATCCATATGCACTGTGTACCAGTTTTTCTTGATGTCGGCTCCGGAGTTTTCGTAAAACTCGATTGCGTTTTTATTTCCTTCGGAAACTACCCATTCTACACGTTTTACTCCATTGTCATGCCCATATTGCACAACTGTTTTGTACAAAGCACCTCCAAGGCCTGTTCCTCGCATCTCTTTTCTTACAATAAGATCTTCTAAATGAACGGTACGGCCTTTCCACGTGGAAAACCTGAAATATACAAGTGCCATTCCCTGTAGTTTTCCACCAACATCGGCCACAAAACATTTAAAATTTCCGTTTTCGAAACCTTCTTGTTCCAGATCTGCAACTTCTATTTCTACTTGATTAGATGCGTTTTCATGAGCAGCAAGTTCTTTTATGAGTTCAAGGACTTGTGGCATATCATTTTTTTTTGCTTCTCTAATTGTATATTCCATAATTGGTGCTTTTCCACAAATTTAGCAAACCATTCTTATATATGGTAGAAATGTTAAAGTAGAATACTGCAATAATTACCTTTCTAAATAAGATTTCATGGCATTTTCATCCATTTGTACTGTGTCCCAATCCCTTAAAACATTTGCGCCGCTGCGCTCATAAAATTCTACCGCAGGAGTGTTCCAATCTAAAACCACCCATTCTGTTCGTTTTACGCCTTGCTCTAAAGAATAAGCGATCACCTTTTTGTATAAGGCGCTTCCCATGCCCATACCACGCGTTCCTTTTCGAACTACAAGATCTTCTAAATGAACGGTTTTTCCTTTCCAGGTGGAGAATCTAAAATAGACCAGAGCCATTCCTTCAATTTTGTTATTTGCTTCAGCAACAAAACAAGTATAAAATGCATCAGCACCAAAACCTGCTTTTTCAAGGTCTTTTACATTTATTTCTACTGCATCAGGTTCTTTCTCGAAAGTTGCCAGTTCCTGAATTAATTCTAGAATTTGTGGAAGATCTTTCGTTTCAGCTTTTCGAATTGTAAATTTCATAATCATGTTAATTATTGTAAAAAGAAGGAACTTACAAATATTTAAAATACGAAAACGTTATAGTACCTTATATATTTTGAATATTTTTGCCGCAAATTAATCTTATCCCATTAAAATGTCCAAGAAAAATCAGACTTTAGGTGAATTCATAATAGAAAATCAAGCGGATTTCGCATACTCTTCAGGAGAGCTGTCCAGATTGATCAATTCTATTCGGCTTGCCGCAAAAGTGGTAAATCATGAAGTGAATAAAGCTGGCTTGGTGGATATTATTGGGGCATATGGAGAGACCAATATTCAGGGAGAAGATCAGCAAAAAATGGATGTTTATGCAAACGAAACTTTTATAAAGACCCTTACTAATAGGGAAATTGTTTGTGGAATCGCTTCCGAAGAAAATGATGATTTTATAACCATCGAAGGGCATAAGAAAGATCACAAAAATAAATATGTGGTGCTCATGGATCCTTTGGATGGGAGTTCTAATATAGATGTGAATGTTTCTGTAGGAACCATTTTTTCTATTTATAGAAGGGTTACTCCAGTGGGAACTCCGGTTACAAAAGAGGATTTTTTACAAGCAGGGAATAAACAAGTTGCTGCTGGGTATATTATTTATGGTACTTCAACAATGTTGGTATATACTACAGGAAATGGAGTGAACGGATTTACATTGAATCCCGCCTTAGGTTCTTGGTATTTATCACATCCGCAAATGCAATTTCCTGAAACTGGGACTATCTATTCTATAAACGAAGGGAACTATATTCATTTTCCACAGGGTGTAAAAGACTATATTAAGTACTGCCAACAAGAAAAACCTGAAGGACCTTATACTTCAAGATATATAGGATCTATGGTAAGTGATATTCATAGAAATATGATAAAAGGGGGGATTTTTATCTATCCTAAATGTTCCCAGAATTCTTCTGGGAAATTAAGGCTGTTATATGAATGTAACCCAATGGCATTTATTACTGAACAAGCAAATGGAAAAGCCAGTGATGGTTTTGAGAGAATTTTAGATATAAAGCCAACAGAACTGCACCAGCGAGTTCCTTTCTTTTGTGGAAGTACAAAAATGGTAGAAAAAGCTGAAGAATTTATGACTGCGAAAGACCGCTAGTCTATTCTTTATTTAATAAATATCGGTAATCATCAAAACTTAAACGTCCACCAAAGATTTCTATAGATCTCTTTATGATTGCTTTGGAGGATTCTTCAGAAAAACCAAGTCCGATAGCATATTTTTTGATAAGCTCTGCTTCTTCATCATCTATGTCGTGATCTGAAAAGATGATCGTAAAAAGATCATGTAATCTTTCTAATCTTCTTTCTACAGTATTAGGCGGCTGAATTGGAAACGAGGAAGGGTTTTTCAAAACTTTAGTATATTCAGATTCATCGATATCCAGTTTTCTGGCAAATCTTTGAAGTTGAATTTCTTCCTTCTCATTTATTTCGCCATCTACTGCTGCTAGGTTAACGATAGCAGCAAAGTGACCTAAATTACGTAAATGCTCTCCCGAGTCAAACAAATCTACAAATGACATATATTATATAATTTATTGATGCAAATATAGATAAACCTCTACGGATGTGAAATCAATTTATATCATTATTAATTTAGGACTCTACATTAGCTAATCTTTTCTTAATCGCTTTATCAAAAAAAGCAAAAACCCTAACTTTCTTAAGCTAAAAGAAAAGAATTATTATGAGCAATCCTTTGTTGATATTCAATGAAAAAGGCATCTACTGCGAACAAGCCAAGGTTTATTTAGACCCCTGGAAGCCGGTAGACCACGCCATCATATCACATGGGCATGCAGATCATTCCAGATGGGGACACAAAAAATATATTACCCACCATTCTAATGTCCCAATTATTAAACACAGATTGGGTGAAATAGTAGTTACAGGTAAGGAGTGGAATGAAACTTTTACCATAAATGGTGTTAAGTTCTCACTTCACCCGGCGGGACATATTATTGGTTCCTCTCAAATTCGAGTGGAATATAAAGGGGAAGTTTGGGTATTCACTGGAGATTATAAAATGGAAGATGATGGAGTTGCCGTACCATACGAGACTGTAAAATGTCATTCTTTTATTACTGAATGTACTTTTGGTTTGCCTGCTTTTAAGTGGGTGCCTCAAGATCAGGTAATGACAGATGTGAATAATTGGTGGCAGCAAAACAGAGAAGATGGAAGAACTTCCGTTCTATTTGGATATTCTTTGGGAAAAGCACAACGTTTGTTGAAATATTTAGATCCGAGTATAGGAAAGATCTATACCCATGGAGCTATTGAAAACATGACGGAGGTGTTGAGACCACAGTTGAGCATGCCCGAAACAATTAGAATTACCAGAGACACCAAAAAAGAAGAATTAAAAGGGAGTATGGTGCTAGCACCGCCAAGCGCGCAAGGTACTCCGTGGATTAGAAAAATGGTTCCATTTGTAACAGCGTCGGCAAGTGGTTGGATGACCTTTAGGGGAGCCAGAAGACGAAGAGCTATCGATAAAGGTTTTGTGCTTTCAGATCATTGTGATTGGCAAGGCTTGTTACAGGCAATTGAAGGAACAGGTTGTGAAAAAGTGATCTGTACTCATGGTTATACCGAGATCTTTTCAAGATTCTTAAGAGAAAAAGGATATGATGCCAGAACCGAGGAAACTCAATACGAAGGGGAGATAGGAGAATTAGAAGCGAAGAGTGAAATAGAAAAGGATCTGGAAATTGTAAAAAAAAGCACCTGAGAGCCTATGAAACTTTTCGCCGAATTAATACGAACTCTGGACAGCACTAATAAGACTACTTTAAAAGTAGAAGCGCTAACCCATTATTTTGAAATTGCTCCAGATAAGGATAAGGTTTGGGCCATTGCTATTCTTTCTCATAGACGGCCGCCAAGACCTGTAAATACCACCTTGTTAAGAGAATGGGCTACAGAACTTGCCAATATTCCTCTTTGGTTGTTTGAAGAATCCTATCATATTGTCGGAGATCTGGCAGAAACCATTGCCCTGATCATTCCTGCATCCGATGCTACCTCTGATAAAAGTCTGAATCAATTTCTTCAGGAAATTATTGAGTTGAAGAAGCTTACTGACATGGAGAAAAAAGAATACTTACACGAGAATTGGCTGGAGCTCAATTATTATGAACGTTTCGTTTTCAGCAAATTAATTACAGGAAGTTTTAGAATAGGTGTGAGTCAGAAGTTAATGACTCGAGCGCTTTCTAAGGCTACCAATATAGATGAAGATATACTCGCTTATAAATTGATGGGAAATTGGGAGCCTTCTAAGATCTCCTATACACAGCTTATTTTAGAAGAAAACGAAGAAGATTATCTCTCAAAACCATATCCATTCTATCTGGCTTATGCTTTGGAAAATGAAGTAAAGGAATTGGGTGATGTGAGCGAGTGGAGTGTTGAACATAAATGGGACGGAATACGATCTCAGGTGATCATTAGAAATAATGAACTTTTTGTATGGAGCCGTGGAGAAGAGTTGGTAACCGATAAATATCCAGAATTTCAGGCTTTTATTAATGCCGTTCCTAACGGTACGGTTATGGACGGAGAGATCTTGCCTTTTCCTAAAGGTGAAATAGGAACTTTTAACGACTTGCAAACCAGAATTGGGAGAAAGACAGTTTCCAAAGCCTTGCTGGAAAAAACACCGGTGATCTTAAAGGTGTATGATCTTTTGGAATGGAACGGAAAAGATATACGGAATAGCTCATATAAAGAAAGACGAGAGTCGCTGAAAAGCTTGGTTCAAGATAAAGATATTTCTGAAACTCCTTTGTACTTATCAGAAAGTCTTGCTTTTAATAGTTGGGAGGAAGTTGCAGAAGAACGTCGACGTGCCAGGGAAGAACGATCTGAGGGTTTAATGCTGAAAAAGCTCGACTCTCCATATTTAGTAGGTAGAAAAAAAGGAGACTGGTGGAAATGGAAGGTGGATCCTTTGACTATAGATGCTGTGCTAACCTATGCGATGCGCGGTCACGGGCGACGCTCTAATCTATTTACAGATTATACATTTGGATTGTGGGATGAGGAAAAAAATGAATTGGTGACTTTTGCCAAAGCTTATTCCGGCCTCACCGATGCGGAATTTAGAAAAGTGGATGCCTGGATCAAGAAAAATACACTAGAAAGATTCGGGCCGGTTAGAAGTGTAACTCCACATCATGTTTTTGAAATTGCTTTCGAGGGAATTGCAGAATCTAAAAGGCATAAAAGTGGAGTAGCTACGAGATTCCCAAGAATTCTGAGATGGAGACAGGATAAGAAAATAGAGGATGCTAATACCTTAGAGGACCTGAAGGCACTTATACCTTAATGTTTTTTATTCTCATAGTATACAGGCGGTATTTAATTTGTTCTACCCTTATTTACTATTTCTTTTTCAAACTTTCTGTCATTAATCAAAACTTCAAAAAACTCCTCTATATATTCTACTGTAGAAATATACTCGACTCTATTTTCAAATAACAATTCACATTCTTTAAGAACTCCCAGAATATCAGACCTCTTTTCTAAAAACTCTAATCTAACGTCATCAAATATTTTGGGATCCCTTTTGAATCCTCTATAAAGTCGTTGCCTAACATTTTCAATGGATAAAAGATCATCATTAATTTGAGAGACCGCAGCATAGCTAGTGTTCACCAATCCACACATATCAAAATCATACGGAACGGGAATGATCGTTTTTTCTAAAAATATTAATTTAATATTATGCTGATAGGCGGTTGAATAATCTGTATTACCAATCATGTATTGAAAAAAGGCATTTCTAACGCACTCAAGCGGCACTTGATTTAAAGGATGTGCTTTTATATTCAGGACTTTCCCTCCAATACGTTTTGCTACATGTTTGTCGTCTTCAATAAGAATCGCAAATATTTCATGATTTTTTATCTTCTTCCCCTTTATTTCTTCATAACTCAGGTGCACTAATTTAGATTTAAAATGATATGGAGATACAACTTCATATAATTTATAGGCTAAGTATTCTTTAATAACATTGTCGTTAGATCCACGTTGCAATAAACAGGGCAAGACTAATTTTAAGTTTTTTTGCCCCTCAAAAAGGGTGTTATTTCTCTCCTTTTTTTTAATTTTCACTTTGATTGGAGCGAAATAACAGTTTTTAAGACGAAAATTTCCGCGTTTTCGTAATCTCACCTCCAAAGAATCCCAGCTTTGCTCTTTCTCTTTAAATTTTAGAAAGGTTGTTATATATGTGGAATCGTTGGTTTCTTTTTTAATATCTTTATTGGAGTACTTAAGGGAAATGTGCATCACCTCATTATTAATAAATAGAGCAGATGAAGTCTTTGGCAGGTCGTTAATAGAATCCTGCGCAATAGAAATATTTATAAATAAAACTGTGGGGAGCAAAATACTGAGGATAGCAAATTTACTCATAATAAGCGTATATTTAACTAAGATATTAAAAAACAGGCTATTAGAAAATATTTATCTATAATAAATTATAGAACATTTCTTACATTATCACTTTCGGCAATAATGACGTATTTGTTCTTTAGGTTTGAGATCGACTTTAATGTAGACCTTACCTTGCTTAGCATTGCGATTATTTTCCCCTTAGTATTTACCATTCGAAGCTCTTTTAAAAGAAGAGAAAAGGCTTTAGAACATTTAAGTAAATTTGTGAGCTCCTTAAAAACGGTTCAGTATTACATTAGTAGCAACGATAAACTTCTTGAAGAGCGAAAAGCTGAAATAGACAAAATATTAAGCGAAATAAATTTAAAAACCATAGAGCATTTGTCTAAAAAAAATGCAGATATCAAGGGATTGGATGAAATTGTGCATCAAGTCTATGATTTTATTTCAAATCAGGAAAACCTAATCCCTTATAAGTTAAGAGATAGGGTTTTTAAATTTATGAAGGACACCCATGAGTCTATAGAAAATTTACATGCCATCCATATTCATAGAACTCCCATCAGCTTAATGGCTTACTGTGAAGTTTTTATATATATATTTCCTCTTATTTATGCTCCTACCATAATTTACAACTTGGGCGTAAATGACGCAGATTGGATTGCCTACTTTATTGTTTTAATGACCCAGTTTGGATTGATTTCTTTATATAATATCCAAAATCAATTGGAATATCCTTTTGATAATATTGGGGTAGACGATATCAATCTTAATAATTTTAAGTTGAAGCGCTAATTCTTTCATAAGTGAGGTAGATCGAAACTAAGGCTAAGAGAAAACATCATTTTATTTATAACTTTTAAATATTCCGTTTTTTAAATTGAACAGGGCAGAACTTATAAAACTTGCAGAGAACTGGTTTGCTGAGCAGAACTGGAAATCATTTAAATTCCAAAGGGACACCTGGAAAAATTATCTTCAAAATAAAAATGGATTATTAAACGCTCCTACAGGAAGCGGAAAGACCTATGCTTTGTGGGTTCCTATTGTTTTAGAATACATCAAGAATAATCCAGACTATAAAACCAAACATAAAAAAGGACTTAAAGCAATCTGGATTACCCCGTTACGAGCGCTTTCAGTAGAAATAGAACAATCTGCCAAGAGATTTGCAGAGGAAATGGGCACTCAATTAACTGTTGGAATTAGAACTGGAGATACTTCGCAAAAAGAACGTGCAGCACAAAAGCGAATGATGCCGGATCTACTTATCACTACACCTGAGAGCCTTCAATTATTATTGTCATCCAAAGGCTACGACAAAACTTTCAAAGATCTTAATGCCATTGTAATAGATGAGTGGCATGAAGTATTGGGGACAAAACGCGGTGTTCAAGTTGAATTAAGTTTATCCCGATTAAAATCGATCTCAAAAAAATTAAAGATCTGGGGGATTTCTGCAACAATTGGAAATCTTCAGGAAGCAAGAGAGGTCTTATTGGGTCCAGAATCTGTTGCTTATAAAAACTCGGTAATGATCAAGGCAGATCTCAAGAAGAAAATAGATGTTCGCTCTATAATTCCGAAGAAAATGGAAAAGTTTCCGTGGAGAGGACATCTGGGTTTGCATTTAATTGCTGAGGTGGTCCCAATTATCAACAATTCAAAAACCACTTTAATATTTACCAATACACGCTCACAATGCGAACTCTGGTTTCAGAAATTAATGGAGAAATATCCTGAATTTGCCGGGGACGTGGCAATGCATCACGGAAGCATAAACAAGGAAACCAGACTTTGGGTAGAACAAGCCATTAGAAACGAATCTTTAAAAGCGGTGGTGTGTACTTCTAGTTTAGATCTTGGAGTTGATTTTGCACCTGTAGAAACTATCATTCAAATTGGTGGCCCAAAAGGAGTAGCAAGATTTATTCAGCGGGCGGGAAGAAGCGGACACCAGCCAGGAAAACAAAGTGTTATTTACTTTTTACCCACGCATGCTATCGAGTTAATTGAAGCTTCCGCATTGCAAAAAGCAGTGAATAAAACTGTCGTGGAAGATAGAATTCCGTATTTACTGAGTTTCGATGTTTTGGTGCAATACCTTACAACTCTTGCTGTCTCAGACGGATTTTTCCCTGCCGAGATCTATCCAGAGATCAAATCTACTTTTTGTTTTCAAGCAATAACCGAAGAACAATGGGAATGGGTGCTGAATTTTATTACCAAGGGAAGTCAGAGTTTGCAGGCTTATGACGAATATAAAAAGGTGGAAATAGAGGAAGACGGTAAATTTAAAGTGAATGATAAGGGAGTTGCCATGAGGCATAGGTTGCAAATTGGAACTATTGTGAGTGATGCTGTTCTCACTGTAAAATATATGAAAGGGGGCTTTATTGGAAGCATAGAAGAATGGTTCATTTCCAAATTAAAGCCTGGTGATGTGTTTACATTTGCAGGAAGAAACTTAGAATTGGTGCATATAAAGAATATGCAAGTGATTGTTAGGTCATCAAAAAGTAAAACTTCCAAAGTTCCCAGCTGGCAGGGAGGAAGAATGGCATTTTCTGCACAGATGAGCGAATTACTGCGAGAGGAAATGTACGAAGCTGCCGCTTCAATGGAAAAAGATACTGAAGGAAAAGCTAAGAAAACTTCAGAAGAATTAAAAGCCCTAAAACCCATTTTTGAAAGGCAATTACGAGAATCTATAATCCCGAAAAGCGATGAGTTTTTAATCGAAACTTTTAAGACAAGAGAAGGCTATCACGCCATTTTTTATCCTTTTGAGGGTAGATTTGTGCATGAAGCTCTTGGAAGTTTACTGGCATACAGGATCAGTTTATTATTGCCAATAAGTTTTACGCTTGCATTTAATGATTATGGATTTGAGTTGCTTTCAGATCAAGAGATAAATATGGAACAGGTTCTCGATAATAATCTTTTTTCAGCGGAGTTCCTGATGGACGATCTTTATAAAAGTTTAAATGCTACTGAAATGGCACGAAGAAAGTTTCGGGATGTGGCAGTTATTGCCGGTATGGTTTTTACGGGTTATCCCAATAAACTTATAAAAACAAAACACCTTCAGTCTAATTCGCAATTGCTTTTTAGTGTTTTTAGAGATTATGAGCCTGATAATCTTTTATTTCTTCAGGCTTTTCGAGAAACTTTTGAACATCAATTAGAGGAGGGTAGATTACGACAAGCTTTAGAACGCATCTCGCATCAGGAAATAGTCTGGAAAGCCTGTGAGAAAGCAACTCCCTTTTCATTTCCAATAATTACAGATAGGCTTCGGGAGAAATTGACTTCAGAAAAAGTGGAAGACCGTATCCGCAAAATGCTGAAACAATTAGAAAAGTGATTAAATTTACGAGGTGATAGAAAAGATACACTTAGCCAATCAAACATTTATTTTGCATCCTTCCGGCACTATGTTTTGGGAGGAGCAGGAAATGCTGCTTATTAGCGATGTGCATCTTGGAAAGATCTCGCATTTCCGAAAATATGGAAGCGCTGTTCCGCAGGCTGCTATTTCAGAAAATTTCAGAAAAATGGATCAGGTGGTGGAATTCTTTTCACCAAGAAGTATTGTTTTTATGGGCGATCTTTTTCATAGTTCGTTGAATATGGAATGGGATCTATTTACACAATGGATGGAAACTATCGAAATTCCTGTAATCCTGGTTGCGGGAAATCATGATATTATCTCTGAATTGAAATATGAAGCTTTAGGAGTGAAGATCTATTCTGAAATGATATTGGGAAAAATCTTGCTAACGCACCACCCTGAAGAAAGAAAAGGCTTCTTTAATATTTGCGGACACCTTCACCCCGGATTCAAATTAAGAGGGAACGGAAGGCAAACGCTTCAGTTACGTTGTTTTTATCAAAATAAAGAGCAGCTAATATTACCCGCATTTGGGGAGTTTACAGGAAATTTCTGGATCTCACCAAGCGAGGGAGACCGTATCTTTGCAATAACCAAAACTGAAGTTATTTCAGTTTTTTAAACTTGAGAAATTATGTACAAAAGATTAGCTATTGTCAATTTGTTATCGGTAATAACCGCTATTCTAGCCAGTTATTTTTCTCAGCTAGTCGGAATTAATGGGAATACAATAGGTAGTTTAAGTGCCGAATATGAAAATCTTTTCACTCCTGCAGGTTATGCTTTTGCTATTTGGGGACCTATTTACATAGCGCTGCTAATATTTTCAATTTATCAGGTTTACAGATCTTATTCTGATGAGCCTAAGGATGGAAATGAGTTCAAGACCGGGCCTTGGTTTTATATTGCAAATTTCGCAAATGCTTCATGGGTATTCGCGTGGCTTTATGAGTATACTTTGATTTCGGTAATTTTGATGCTTATAATGTTAACCAGTCTTATCGCAATTATTATAAAAACCAATATGGAACGTTGGGATGCACCAATTAGGATCATTGGTTTTTACTGGTGGCCAATATGTTTGTATTCCGGATGGATTACAGTAGCTACTATAGCCAATATAACTGCGTATTTGGCTAAATTAGGATGGGATGGTGGTTTATTTACCGAGGTTCAATGGGCTATGATCATGATTGCCGCAGCAACTGTAATTAATATTACAATTATCCATACCAGAAACATGAGAGAATTTGCTTTGGTCGGAGTGTGGGCCTTGGTAGCGATCTATGTAAAACAGCTTGATGAAAATACTACATTAGCCTATGTAGGTTTAATTGCCGCAGTGCTAATTTTTCTTAATATAGCTTATCATGGTTATGTTAACAGGAAGAGCAATCCAATGCATAAGATGATGTCTGGAAATTCTTAGACCATACCTTTAATGTCATTTCCCCAGGTTGGATACGCATAGATCATAGTCTTTAATTCCTTGCATGTTAATTTTCCACACATTGCCATTACAAACATATTTATGATCTCAGAAGCTTCCGGGCCTATTAAATGAGCGCCTAAAACAAGATCGGTTTTTTTATCTACTAGAGTCTTGTAAGCATATTCCTCTGTATTCACTCTTTTTGCATTAAACCATGTTGGCACCAACTTATGCTCTAGCCTATAATTATATCCTTTTTCTTTAGCTTCTTTTTCTGAAAGCCCTACGGAAGCAATATTAGGAAGTGTAAATACTATGGAAGGTTGCGGAGGAAAATTTACTTCTTCAGGCTTGTTTGGGTTTAATAGATTGGCAATTACAATTAGTGCTTCTTGGGAGGAAAGTGGAGTCAAAGGCAGGCCTTCACTGTCTGATACATCTCCACAAGCAAAAACATTTTCATTAGTTGGATTCTGAAGATATTTATTTACAGAAACTCCTTTTTTGCTAAAAGAAACCTTCCCTTTTTCAAGATCTAGCTCTTCTATAGATGGAACTCTTCCAGCGGTATTAATAACGAGTTCTGCTTTTTCTGAAATTTCCTTTCCATCTTGTTTTGCAGTAACTCGGTAATTTTTTCTTAGTTTTTCTATTTCTGAAACTTCAGCATTAAAAATGAATTTTATTCCTAGTTTTTCTGAAGCAGTGACAAGATAACCCACCATGTCCTCATCAAAGTTAGTGAGAGGTCTGGAAGCGATGTCCATCATGGTTACTTTTACTCCAAGGCGTGCTGCCATATGGGCGAACTCCATCCCAATATAACCAGCTCCAACAAAGATCATATTTTCGGGTAAATGCTTTAAATTTAAAAAGTCGTCACTTACAATAGCATGTTCCCTTCCCGGAATCTTTAATTCCATTGGCCTTTGCCCAGTTGCAATTACTATTTTTTTAGCTATAATTGTTTTCCCTTCTACCGATAGCGTATTTTTATCTAAGAATTTCGGGGATTGATGAAACATAGTAACCCCCAGTTTTTCAAAATCTTTTTCTGTCGCTGCTGGAACTGCATCTACAAAAGTTTCTTTGAAAGCCATAAGATCTTCCCAACTGAATTCAGGCATTTTGGTAATTCCAAAACCTTTCATTTTATGAGCACGATCTATGATTTCTGTAAGGCCTAATAAAACTTTTTTGGGATCGCAACCTCTGTTAGAACAAGTTCCTCCAAATTCACGACTGTCTGCAATTGCAACTTTCCAGCCTTCTTTCACACATGCTGTAGCTACTTTTTTACCAGCGGTACCAGTTCCAATTACAAAAACATCGTATTCTTCAAATTTTGACATAATTATTCTCTTAAATCGAGTTGAAATTAATTAAAAATTAACCAGAATGTTGATTTCTAGACGGTTTTAGGCTGAAATTAACACGCCCATCAAATTTCACGCGATTAAATTTTGGATTTGTACACAAAATAATATTAATATTTTGGGAGGGATAGCTTCAGCGATTATCTTTGCCGCAATGAGTAACGCAACTATTGCCCAAACATTTGCAAAGTCTCTGCAACAGCAGAAACTTGAGAATTTTATTGCCTCTTCCCAAAATAATCTCACAAAAATTCAATTAAAAGGACTGGTAGGATCGTCATTATCCTATGTGCTTTCCAATGCTTTTAGCACTGCAGAACGACCATTTCTATTGATATTTAATGATAAAGAAGAAGCTGCCTATTATTTGAACGATCTAGAACAATTAATGGGGGATAAGAATGTGCTTTTTTATCCGGGTAGTTATCGCAGGCCTTATGAACTTGAGGAAACAGATAATGCGAACGTGCTTTTAAGGGCAGAGGTTTTAAACCGCATTAATTCTCGAAAAAAACCGGCACTTATAGTTACTTATCCAGATGCTTTATTCGAGAAAGTAGTTACCAGAAAAGAATTAGAAAAGAGCACTTTGAAGATCGCCGTTGGGGATCAGCTTTCTTTAGATTTTGTAAATGAAGTTCTTTTTGAATATAAATTTACTCGAGTAGATTTTGTAACCGAACCGGGAGAATTTTCTGTGCGTGGTGGAATTATTGATGTCTTTTCCTTCAGTAATGATGAGCCATATAGAATAGAATTCTTCGGAAATGAAGTGGATAGCATCAGAAGTTTCGATGTAGAAACTCAGCTTTCAACAGAAAAAGTAAAGAAGATCTCGGTAATGCCGAATGTGGAACACAAACGTTTGGATGAGGTTAGGGAAAGTTTCTTGAAATATATTTCAGAAAAAACCATTGTCTTTATCAAGAATCCGGAATTGCTTTCTGGAGAAATGGACAAGTTATTTGGAAAGGCCCAAGAAGCATTTGCCAAATTAGGGGATGATATTAAACATAACAAACCGGAAGAATTATTTTGTTCTTCAGGACTTTTAACCCAACAGTTAGAAGAATTCAAAGTTGTAAATCTTGGTAACCTTACCAATCTACGCAAGAAATCTAGCACTGCAGTAGTAGATGCAGGGGAGATTATAGAATTCCAAACCAAGCCGCAGCCATCATTTAATAAGCAGTTTGATCTACTGATAGATAACTTGATAGAAAATCAAGAATCAGGATACAAGAATTATATCTTTTGTGTGAGTGAGCAGCAAGCCAAGAGATTCCATGATATATTCGAAGATCAAGAGCGGGAAGTGAAATACAAAACTCTGGTGCTTTCTATGTATCAAGGTTTTATAGATGAAGATTCTAAAATGGTGTGTTATACAGACCATCAGATCTTCGAGCGTTATCATAAATTCCATTTAAAGAATGGGTATGCTAAAAAGCAGGCCATTACTTTACAGGAGCTTACGAATTTAGAAGTAGGAGATTATGTTACGCATATAGATCACGGAATCGGGAAGTTTGGCGGACTTCAAAAGATCGATGTGGAAGGGAAGATGCAGGAAGCCATCAAATTATTCTACGGGGAGCGCGATATTTTGTATTTGAGTATTCATTCTCTACATAAGATCTCAAAATTCAACGGAAAGGATGGGAAACCACCAAAAATATATAAACTAGGTAGTAATGCCTGGAAAAACTTAAAACAGAAGACCAAGGCCAGAGTCAAGCATATCGCTTATAATCTAATTGAACTATATGCAAAGCGTAGAACTCAGGAAGGTTTTCAATATGGGCCAGATTCGTATTTGCAGTTAGAACTCGAAGCTTCGTTTTTATATGAAGATACTCCAGACCAAAGCACAGCTACAGCAGCAGTAAAGGAAGATATGGAGAGCCCAAGACCTATGGACCGTTTGGTTTGTGGAGATGTAGGTTTTGGAAAGACCGAAGTGGCTATTCGTGCAGCTTTTAAAGCCGTAGATAACGGAAAACAAGTAGCTATTCTAGTTCCTACTACCATTCTTGCTTTTCAGCATCATAAAACCTTTACAGAAAGGCTTAAAGATTTCCCAGTTACCGTAGATTATTTAAATCGTTTTAGAACTGCAAAAGAACGCAAGCAAACCCTTGAAGATCTTGAAAGCGGAAGGGTGGATATTATTATTGGAACTCATCAGTTAGTCAGCAAGGCAGTAAAATTCAAAGATCTTGGGTTGTTGGTGGTAGATGAAGAACAAAAATTTGGGGTAGCGGTAAAAGATAAATTGAAAACCATCAAGGAAAATGTAGATACACTTACTCTAACTGCAACGCCAATTCCGCGTACGCTTCAGTTTAGTTTGATGGCAGCGAGAGATCTTTCTACCATTACCACACCGCCGCCAAACCGTTATCCTATTGAAACCAATGTGATTCGTTTTTCAGAAGAAACTATTCGTGATGCCATTTCTTATGAGATGCAACGTGGAGGACAGGTTTTCTTTATTCATAACAGGATCGAGAACATCAAGGAAGTTGCCGGAATGATCCAGCGCTTGGTGCCAGATGCTAAAGTTGGGGTAGGACACGGACAAATGGAAGGGAAAAAGTTGGAAAAACTGATGTTGAGTTTTATGAACAGTGAATTTGATGTGTTGGTTTCTACCACTATTGTTGAAAGCGGACTGGATGTTACCAATGCGAATACCATCTTTATTAATAACGCCAATAACTTTGGGCTTTCAGATCTGCACCAGATGCGCGGTAGAGTAGGACGAAGCAATAAAAAGGCTTTTTGTTATTTCATCACTCCGCCATATTCTGCAATGACAGACGATGCCAGAAAACGAATTACGGCTTTAGAGCAATTTTCTGATCTGGGAAGCGGAATAAACATCGCTATGAAAGATCTTGAGATTCGTGGAGCAGGAGATCTTCTTGGAGGAGAGCAAAGTGGATTTATAAATGATATTGGTTTTGATACCTATCAGAAAATATTGAATGAAGCTATTCAAGAGCTGAAAGAGAATGAATTCAAAGATCTTTATGAGGACACCACTGCTGCCGAGGATAAAGTATTTGTAAAAGATACCCAGATAGATACCGATTTCGAGTTGTTGTTCCCAGACGATTATATCAATAATATCTCTGAGAGATTGAGTCTTTATACAAAGCTGAATAATTTGAAGACTGAAGAAGAGCTTCAGAAATTTGAAGCAGACCTGGAAGATCGTTTTGGAGAATTACCTACACAGGCGATAGATCTACTGAATAGCGTTCGAATTAAATGGATCGCTTCTCATATTGGTTTAGAGAAAGTGATCATGAAGCAAGGAAAACTGATCGGATATTTTATTGCAGATCAGCAATCCAAATTCTATCAGACTCCAATTTTCACCAAGGTGTTACAGTATGTGCAAACACATTCGCATTCCTGCACCATGAAAGAAAAGAAAACAAGAGCAGGTTTACGATTGTTATTGACCTTTGAAAAAATTTCTTCTATTGAAAGAGCTTTAAAAGTTTTGGAGCCTTTAGATTTCAGAGTGAAAGTGGAGGAAGAGGTGAAGGCTGAATAATTATTATTGCATCCCACCTAATTTTAGGAGGGGTAATCGAAAAGCGGGGGTAGCCAGTTATTGAAAGTTATCTCTAATAATAATAACTCGTTGTTTTGCTTCAATAATTTTTAGCTTATTTTTTTTAAAATCCTTTTTCATAATAAATATTCTTGGCAATTCTACATTCTTTTCCGGTGTAGTATTTTCAAAGGTATTTATTAAAAGTTTTGTTATTGCGGCTCCAGTTGGAGTAATACTTACTCTATTTATATAATCTATCTCATGCGTTTCAGTCTCAATTTCCTCTAAATAAATAGTATCCTCCTTATTATATAAATAAAAGAAATTGGTTTCATTTGATTTTATTTGGTAGTTAGAATTAAGAATTGCTTCATTATAGTCCAAGTATATTTTTTCCTTCTCTTCACATCCTAAAAATAAGATGCTAAATATTACTATAGAAAGAGAGAACCATTTTAATGTTAGTGTTTTATCCTTCAACTCGACATCTTTTATCATAAATTTTGGCATAATCCACAAGTAGATTATAATCTGCTAACTGATTTTCAGTCAATTCATATACTCCATAACTTGCAAATATTTTGTAATCATCCATGCTACTAAAAAGTGCAGAATCATAATCATATAGAATTTGTGCCATCCTGTTTATAAAATGGTCTTCCATAATAGCGTGACTGTAATTTCTCAATCCTTTTTTATTCATATATATTTTATAAAGCGCCTTAAAGGATTCATTGTGAAGATCTAATTTTTTTGCTAAAAACGCATGGGCCATTTCATGTACCAAAGTTTTTGCAATTTCCATTGAGGAGCTATTTCCCATTCCGCTTAGAATTATATGGTATTCACCCTCTTCATTACCTCGTTCAGTTCCTCCCCCTTTGTATCCCAAATTCCCTTCACGAAAAACAAGATCTGCTCCACCAATATTCCCTTCACCGAACTCGATAAATAATTGAGTCATCATGTTTATGTAACCGTTTGTGGGGTTGACTCCCGCCCATTGTAACCGATTATAAACACAGAGCTCTTTATCTTTTAATTGTACTGAGATTTCAACAACTTCTTCCTCTTCAACAACTTCTTCTTCTGCAGTATACGTAGAGCCACCCCCACCCCCACGACTAGGATAGCTCCAAATGGATCCATAATCATAGCCACTCGCTGAACCAACAGGATAAATAGCGCTGATGGAGACATAAGGAGTTTTGGTTGGCGAAGAACTCTCTAAAATAACTTCATCTAAAGTTTGGTTACATCCCATATCAATACCTGCCCATCCCCCTTCATCACATTTTGAAGAGTTATCAAACTTTTCTTTCTTTACAAATCGCGTAATTAAATTTCCATTCTTGACTCTAAACCCAGTTATAAATTTTAAATCTAGTTTAGAAATTATTATTTTACCAGTGAATAAAGTATCATTATTCTGGGGTTCTGGCTCAAGATTAAATAAAATAGGTTCGATATTTCCGTTTACTTCAAGTACTAAAACTCGACTGTCGACCTCTGTATATTTAGATTTCGCTGGGATAATTATTTTTTATAAAATACCACTGTTTATAAAATAAAAAATTTTGCAATTAAAGGGTTCCGCAATTAGTTATAAAAAAGAAAATAAAAGGGTTCTTAAGCGAAAAATTATGAAATCCATATGCCTATACTTTTGACAATAATCCATTTTCCATTTTTTCTTTCGAAAAAATAGAGGGCTGAATTTCCAGCTAATCCGCTTGTGCTCCTTGTGCCAATAATGACAGCTTTATCGCTGTTTGCATTAAAAGCAATTCTAGAAAAACTTATTAGTAGGTCAAATTTTAAATAATCTGAAACCTGAGGATCTAACAGCTGTTCTTTATATTCAATAATAGAATCTTTCCGTTTGGTTTTTATTAAAGACAAATCCAAAGGTTGGGCATCCAAAGATTTTAACTGTAAAACTAAGGTTTTAAATTCCTCATCTAGCTTTAAATTTTCAATTTCTAAATTCTTTCCTGAGATTAAATAACCAGGAATTGCAACTGTTTTAATTTCTCTACTCTGTTCCTCCCTAAGTTTAGTAAAGGTTCTTACCGTTTGCAGGGAATCTTCAGATATATAGCCCTCCAGTAATGGAGGAAAATCTTGTAGAGTAGGTAGAGCCAGAGTGTCGTAAAGTGTAATTAAAATTTCGTTGGAATTTTCAAATTTCTCTTCAATTCCTATACCACATGAAGAAACAATCAGTACAATTGATACAGAATATTTAAGATACAAATTTCTCATATTTCAATGGTTTTTATAAACAATCTTTGGCAAAAGTAGTGGTAGCTAAAATTGCTGCCTGATTTTTATAATATTCTGAATCCCTACCTTTATCTAAAGGTTTGAAAACGCCGTTATCATAATAACCATTATATCCGTATGCTCTTAATCCATCCCATCCAAACCCCATATAATGTTCCAAAGGATATCTAGAGCCATCTAATTCCCTCATCGCTTGTGCAATAGGTTTTACATAATTATCTGCCATAAATTGATGTTGGACTGTTGTTGTAGCTAAGTCTAATCCATTTCTTGCTCCATAATGATAATAATAATTAAGTAAATTTCTTCTTTGATTAGGATCTATCCCCTCATTGAATTCATATACATATTTATAAATTTCCGCATGTATCCCCTCGTGAAGCATTGTAGCAGCTAAATCTAAAGAATAATTACCAAAAGATTGAATTTTGATTATTACATTTCCGTTTTCAATATCACCTCCATTTGCACAGCCATCTTTACCAATACCACAATAACCATCCTTTATAATTAATTTATAATTATCATTATTATCGAATACGCCAATTGTCTTTCCATAAAGCTTATTAATTTTTAACTTTTCTAATAAACACCTGGCTCTTTTATTTAATTCAGAGTCATCAATTTTATCTTCAACAGGCTCGTGCTCCTCTTCAGGAGCACTTGTATAACCTACCCCCACCTTTACTAGGATAGCTCCAGCTAGTTCCACCGTCATAGCCACTCGCTGAACCAACAGGATAAATATGGCTGATAGATACCTAAGGAGTTTTGGTTGGCGAAGAACTCTCTAAAATAACTTCATCTAAAGTTTGGTTACATCCCATATCAATACCTGCCCATCCCCCTTCATCATATTTTGAAGAGTTATCAAACTTTTCTTTCTTTACAAATCGCGTAATTAAATTTCCATTCTTGACTCTAAACCCGGTTATAAATTTTAAATCCAAGTTAGAAATTATTATTTTACCAGTGAACAAAGTATCGTTATTCTGTATTTCTGGCACAAGATTAAATAAAACAGGCTCGATATTTCCGTTTACTTCAAGCACTAAAACTCGACTGTCGACCTCTGTATATTTAGATTTCGCTGGGATAACTGTTAATAGTTCTGTGCTATTATTAATGGTATCATAGTGAAGTTGATCATAATGAATAACAAGTTCTGCCTGTTTATTTGAGTTGCTTTTCTTAAAATTTTTCAAATAATCGATAGCGTCCTTTTGAGACACGGTTGAAAAATGCTTGGATGAACTTTCATCGTGAATTTCAAGGGTTTCTTCTTTTTCACAGGAGGCACTAAAAATTACAAGCGCAAGCAATACGTAAATTTTCTTCAAGTTTAGGATCTTTTATATTGTTAGAAATATTGCGTACTTGAAGGCGTTAAAACGCGTTACGGAGCAGCAAAACTGTTAATTTGAATAGGCAATATATATATACCTAAACCGCAAATTTTTTCTTTAAAAATTATTAGAAGTACTGCTAAAAGAAGTAATAATAGGACGTATTGGATCACTGTTTTTTAACTGTGAAAAAATCACAACAATAAAATGAAATTAAAAATAATAAGAGCTTTCTAGATTTCAGAGTGAAAGTGGAGGAAGAGGAGAAGGTTTAAATTTTACCCTTCAGTCATACCTGCGGAATTCCACCTTCCCTAGAAAATAGGGGAGGAGCAAAAAATATGTTGTCTAGAAATACAAAAAAGCATTTTCCAAATGCTCTATTTTGGTACCTGATTGATTTTTGATAATCGCGATGATATCAAATCTAACTTCTACGTCAAGATTATGTTCGTTCACAAAAAAGTCAACAGCTTTTACTAGATTCTGAATTTGTCTTCCTTTTACAAAATCCTGAGGATTCCCAAAGTCGGGAGTGCTTCGGGTTTTGACTTCTATTATGGCCAAAACATCCTTCTTTCTAACAATAATATCCACTTCTGCTTTTTGATGTCTGAAGTTTCTTGCAACTATTTTGTAACCATGTTTAAGTAAATAAGCAACTGCTAATTCTTCCCCTTTTTTACCAAGCTCGTTATGAGATGCCATTTACTGATTTCTAAAATGTGTTTTAAATGTACACTATTTCAGCTGATTACAGGATTTCGGTTACCCCCTAAACAAGATGGCTTTCACTTTAAGATCCATTTCTTTAATTTCTTCAGCAGTAGCCGTTATGATATGATCTCCGTAGAATTTGTTTTTTGGCTCCTTTTCTGGTGCAAGAAACACATGAACATTGGATTTCTCCAATTTTCCATCATTCCATGCTACCGCTCCACTATAATCCCATCCAAAACCATAAAAAGAAATTGGTTTCTGATTCATTTTGGTCAATTCATCATAGGTAGATCCTATTTTTATTGAGGTCTTACTTTTCCATTTTCCGTTGGAATCCATTCTAATGTCCTCTATTTGAGTTCTATTTTTGTCTTTCCAAGTAATGTGCAATTCATCTGGAGTATTTGGAGAGATCACCGTATAGGCGCGTTCTTCAGTGCCTTCTTCAAACAAACCGACATCTTCAGTTATCACTTCATTTGTAAAGGTGTTTTTAAGAGTAGTATCATTCATCTCTAATAGATCTTCAACAAATAGTTGTTTTGAACTGGGTGTTGCTGTATTTTTTGAAGAATTACAGGAAACTATGAGTAAAATGGCCGATAAATAGAAAAACTTGCGCATAACTTATATTTTCAGCTAAAATCTAGTTCTATGGGGACATGAGCATTGTCTTTTGCAATAATTTAACGCATAGTATTTCACAGTTGCTTACCTTTGCAGCCTTAAATCCCTCACTGAGGGTTTAATTCCCCGAGGCTCTGCCTCGATTTTTAAAAGTATTTTCCTCCCGAGAATTCGGGATATAACTCGTGGGCTTACCCCAAGGTTATTAATTAAATTTTAGAAGCTAATGAGCAATTCGCCACAACGTTATACAATTACTGCAGCATTACCATATACCAATGGACCTATTCATATTGGGCATTTAGCAGGAGTTTATGTGCCAGCAGACATTTATGCCCGATTTTTAAGAATGCAAGGGAAAGATGTAGCTTTTGTATGCGGAAGCGATGAACATGGAGTTGCTATTCCTATGAAGGCGAAGAAAGAGGGAATTACATCACAAGAATTAATAGATAAATACCATGGGATCATTAAGCAATCCTTTGTGGATTTTGGGGTGACTTTCGATAATTATTCCAGAACATCGAATAAGATTCATCATGAAACAGCTTCAGAATTTTTCAAGAAGTTATATGAAGACGGAAAGTTTATAGAAGAAACTACCGAGCAGTTATATGATAAAGAAGCAAATCAATTTTTAGCAGATCGATTTGTTACGGGAACTTGCCCGAAATGCGGGAATCCGGAAGCTTATGGTGATCAATGTGAAAGCTGTGGAAGTTCTTTGAATGCAACAGATCTTATTAGTCCTAAGTCGGCTATAACAGGTGCTGTTCCTAGCATGAAGGAGACTAGGCACTGGTTTTTGCCTTTAGATCAATATGAAGATTTCTTAAGGGAATGGATCCTGGAAGGACACAAAAAAGATTGGAAGGCCAATGTGTATGGGCAAGTAAAATCCTGGGTAGACGAAGGCTTGAGAGCACGTGCCGTAACTCGCGATCTGGATTGGGGAATTCCTGTTCCTGTTGAAGGTGGCGAAGGAAAAGTGCTATATGTATGGTTTGATGCTCCAATTGGATATATCTCTTCTACCAAAGAATGGGCAGCACGTGAAGGAAAGAACTGGGAAGATTACTGGAAGAAAGAGGACACCAAAATGGTGCATTTTATAGGAAAGGATAATATCGTTTTTCACTGTATTATTTTTCCAATTATGCTGAAAGCAGAAGGAAGTTACATTCTTCCTGAAAATGTACCTGCTAACGAATTTTTGAATTTGGAAGGAAAAAAACTTTCCACTTCTAAGAACTGGGCTGTTTGGTTGCATGAATATTTGGAAGATTTTCCAAATCAGCAAGATGTGTTGAGGTATACCCTTACCGCCAATGCACCGGAAACTAAGGATAACGATTTTACCTGGAAAGATTTTCAGTCAAGGAATAACAATGAGTTGGTTGCGATCTTCGGGAATTTTATAAACCGTGCAGTAGTGCTTACAGATAAGTATTATGAAGGAGTAGTTCCAGCATCGGGAGATTTTACAGAAGTGGATGAGCAAACCTTAGCTGCGGTAAAAGCATATCCAGCAGTAATAGCAAGTTCTATAGAGAGATATAGATTTAGAGAAGCCCAAGGGGAATTGATGAATTTGGCTAGATTAGGTAATAAATACCTGGCAGATGAGGAGCCATGGAAAGTGGTGAAAACCGATCCAGAACGAGTGAAAACGGTTATGTTTGTAGCGCTTCAGATTTCTGCTGCTTTAGCAACTTTAAGTGAGCCATTCCTGCCTTTTACTTCAGAAAAATTAAAAACTATTTTAAATATTTCTCCAAGCGAAGGGGCTCTTAAATGGGAAGAAATTTCAGCAAAAGATTCTTTAATTCTTGCGGGACATAAAATAGGAAAAGCAGAATTGCTTTTCAGTAAAATTGAAGATGAACAAATTCAACAACAATTAGATAAATTGGAGGCAACAAAAGCCGCTAACGAAGCTGATAATAAAATAGCAGAACCACAAAAAGAGGAATCGACCTTCGAAGATTTCTCTAAAATGGACCTGCGTGTTGGAACTATAGTAGAAGCTAAAAAAATGCCAAAGGCAGATAAATTATTGGTGCTCAAGGTGGATACTGGGATTGATGTAAGAACCATAGTTTCTGGAATTGCAAAAAGTTTTAAGGCTGAAGACATCATTGGTAAAAAGGTAACTGTAATGGTAAATCTTGCTCCTCGTAAATTAAGAGGGGTAGAAAGTCAAGGAATGATCTTGATGACTGAAAATGCTGAAGGGAAGCTGGTGTTCTTGAATCCAGATGAAGAAGACGTGAAGGACGGGACTATAATTAGCTAGACAAACATTTAATGAAAAAATACCTAATTACCGTTATAATTATTTTGTTTGGATTGTCAATTTCCAAAGCTCAATCTGGACGAATATCTTTTAAAAATGAGGATATAAGCCACCTGCTTAGTATGGATATTCATACAATTCCTAATTCTGAAACTGAAGACCTTATTTTTTTACTTGGGGATCAAAAAGATCTTTGGGTTTATAAGTATGACAAAAATTATAAGAAAGTTTTAGATTTTAAACTAGACAATAATTTTCATGGGATTTATGAAAAAGTTATAGGATATCAAGTTCGTGAAAATAGTTTCGACTTAATAGCGCCAAATAGCTCAATGAAGAAGTTTGAAATTCTCAGCTTTAATATTGATGATAGAAGTCTAATAAAAAAAGAGGCTGACTTTAAGTTTTCCAAAAAGGAGAAATATTTAAACTCTTTTCAGGTAAAAAACTCTTTTTTTCTTTTAAGTTCTGATAAAGAAAGCACTCTTTTTATAAGAAAATTAGATGAGGATGGTGAATTTAAATTATTAAAGAAGTTTAAACTTGATGAATTTGACAATGCTGGCACACAAATAAGTTTAAAAAAATTATATACTCCAGATTTATTGAGGACTCAGGATTTTAATCTTTTTACAGGCTTTAACGGAGAAAATCTTCAGGCTATAAATTACAGGATGCCTACTTCTTTATCTGTTACTTCCCAAAAAACAAAAATTTATCAAGATGAGTCTATAATTCACCTTGTAATGGAAATTGAAGATGAGTTTACAGCTATAGGCACTATAGATCTGATATCCTTAACAATGGAGAAAAATATAATTCCATATATTAAAGATGAGTACGGAAGGTATAATGATCATAATTCTTATTTATATAAAAACACCTTATATCAAATTAGCGCCTCTAATGATGCAATGATTTTGCAAATTAAAAATATGCAAGGGGAGGTTTTAAATCAATTTTCTTTACATGATGGGCAGGAAAAAATAGAGTTTTCTAACACACCAATTATGGTGGAAGGCTATGGGTATTACAGGTACAATAGAGAATTGGAAGAGCCTAAAAAGTTCCTAAGAAAATTGATGAAGGGTGAAATGGGCATAAATGTTATAGAAAAGAATAATAATTTTATTATCCAAATCGGAAGTAGTGATGATAGAGAAGCTAGTTCTTATCCCAATTTTACAACTCCGTCTCAATGGTCTACCCAAATTAGGGTGTTATTGGATAAAGATTATCAGCATTTATCAGGAGAAATCGAGCCTACTAATTTTGATTTACTTAGCGATTATCAAATGAATAAGAGATATAAAATTTCTTCATATGTCCATTCAAATCAAGAATCCGTTTTTCTAGGTTATTATAATTATCCTTCAGAAGAATTTAGACTGATTGAATTTTAGTTAAAAAATATTTATTCTATTGCTCAAAATAGCAAATCATCCCATTTATAAACACCCCTTGCCAAGCGGCCATCGGTTTCCTATGGAAAAATATGACCTGTTGCCAAAGCAATTATTACATGAAGGAACTTGTACAAAAGAGAACTTCTTTGAACCGGAGCTTCCTGAAATGACAAGGATACTGGCAGTGCATGATCAAGATTATGTAGAAAATCTTGTAAATATTTCTATTGAAAAACGAGCTGCAAGAAAAATAGGTTTTCCTCTTTCCAAGGAGCTTGTCCAACGAGAACTCATTATTGCAGACGGAACTATGAAAGGCTGTGAATATGCTTTGGAACATGGAATTGCTATGAATATTGCGGGAGGCACACATCATGCATACACTAACCACGGAGAAGCTTTTTGTTTGTTGAATGATCAAGCTATTGCTGCGAGATATCTTCAGAATAAAAAAGGTTTAAAAAAAATCTTGATTGTAGATCTGGATGTGCATCAAGGAAATGGTACAGCTGAGATCTTTCAACATGATGCTTCAGTTTTTACTTTTTCCATGCATGGAAAGAACAATTACCCATTCAGAAAAGAAACCTCCGATCTGGATATCGAATTGTCAGACCAAACCGAGGATAAAGAATATCTAGAAATTTTAAAACAAACCTTACCAGAACTTATAGAAAAAGAGAAACCAGAATTCATCTTCTTTTTAAGCGGAGTGGATATACTTTCGACAGACAAATTAGGGAAACTGGGTTGTACTATAAATGGTTGTATGGAGCGAGATCGATTTGTTTTGCAAACTTGCCACAATCTCAAGATCCCGGTTCAAGTAAGTATGGGCGGTGGCTATTCTCCAGATATCAAAACTATATTGGAGGCGCATGCCAACACATTTCGAATAGCACAGAAGATCTATTTTTAAAATTCTCATTAAAAAATAACAATCTTCTCCAAAAAAATAAACCTATCCTCTCATAATTGCAGTTCCTTTTGTTGATACTCTTTTAAATTCTATATCTTAGAAGCAGATTAAAATTTTGAATTTAGTATGAGCAGCTACCAAATTAAGAACTTAGAAGAATATTACCAAGTATATAGAAAGTCTGTACGAGATCCGGAAAATTTTTGGGCAGAGATAGCCGAAGAACATTTTGTATGGAGAAAGCCATGGGATAAAGTGCTGGATTGGGATTTCTCTAAACCCGAAGTGAAATGGTTTGAAGGAGCACAGTTAAACATCACGGAGAATTGTATAGATAGGCATTTGGCGACACAGGCAGATAAGACTGCGATCATTTTTGAGCCAAATGACCCAAAGGAAAAGGCGCAACACATATCTTACCAGCAGTTGCACGAAAAAGTCTGTGCTTTTTCAAATGTTTTAAAAGACCAGGGAATCAAAAAAGGAGATCGTGTTTGTATCTATTTACCCATGATCCCGGAATTGGCAGTTTCTATTTTGGCATGTGCCCGAATTGGAGCCATTCATTCGGTGGTATTTGCAGGATTTTCATCTACTGCCATAGCCAGCAGAATTAATGATTGTGAATGTAATATGGTAATTACTTCAGATGGTTCTTTCCGTGGAACTAAGAAAATAGATCTAAAAGGAATTGTAGATGAAGCCTTGGAAAGCACACCAACAATAAAGTCGGTCTTGGTTGTAAAGCGAACTGAAGTTCCTATCAACATGAAAGAGGGAAGAGATCATTGGGTGCAGCCGCTTTTGGATAAAGCAAGTATGGACTGCCCAATTGAAATAATGAATGCTGAAGATCCGCTTTTCATATTATACACCTCTGGTTCTACAGGAAAACCAAAGGGAATGATGCATACTACGGCAGGATATATGGTATATAGCGCCTACACCTTTAAAAATGTATTTCAATATAAAGTTGGTGACGTATATTGGTGTACAGCAGACATCGGCTGGATCACGGGTCATAGTTATATAGTTTATGGACCCTTAGCAAATGGAGCCACCACATTGATGTTTGAAGGAGTTCCTAATTTTCCCGATTTTTCCAGATTCTGGGAGATCATAGAAAAACATAAAGTAAATCAGTTCTATACCGCACCAACTGCAATTCGTGCTTTGGCTAAGGAAAAGTTGGATTATGTGGAAAATCATGATCTTTCATCTCTTAAAGTTCTTGGGACTGTTGGAGAACCAATTAATGAAGAGGCGTGGCATTGGTATAATGACAATGTTGGTAAAAAGAAAAGCCCAATTGTAGATACCTGGTGGCAAACTGAAACAGGAGGGATCATGATCTCTCCAATTCCATATTGCACTCCAACCATTCCCACCTATGCAACTTTGCCTTTACCCGGAATTCAACCAGCATTAATGGATGAGCAAGGAAAAGAACTTAAAGGGAATCAGGTAGATGGGAGGTTGTGTATCAAGTTTCCGTGGCCGGGAATGGCAAGAACTATTTGGGGAGACCACAAAAGATATAAAGACACCTATTTCACTGCTTTCGAAAACAAATATTTTACCGGAGACGGAGCATTAAGAGATACAGTGGGTTATTATAGAATTACGGGAAGAGTTGATGATGTGATCATTGTTTCCGGGCATAATTTAGGAACAGCTCCTATTGAAGATGCCATAAATGAGCATCCAGCTGTTGCCGAATCTGCTATTGTAGGATTTCCGCATGATGTGAAGGGAAATGCTCTTTATGGTTATGTGATTCTGAAGGAAACAGGGGAGTCTAGAATGCATGATAATTTGCGAAAAGAGATCAATCAGATCATTACCGAACATATTGGACCGATCGCAAAATTGGATAAAATTCAGTTTACTGAAGGTTTGCCAAAAACAAGATCCGGAAAAATAATGAGAAGGATTTTAAGAAAAATTGCCTGTAATGAAACTGATAGTTTGGGAGATACAAGTACTTTGTTAAATCCGGAAGTGGTACAAGAGATCATAGATAATAAACTGTAATTGCTATTACTGAAATAACCTAAAAAGAAAAGCGCCAAGAAATTAAATTCTCTTGGCGCTTTCTATTATATAAACTTGTAATTTTTTTTACTCTGGAACTATTTTCCTAAAAGAAGCAATTCACTACAAACGATCTCTGTTATATATCTTTTCACTCCTTCTTTATCTTCATAGCTGCGGGAAGTCAATTTTCCTTCTATTCCCACTTCTTTTCCTTTAGGAACATAATTTTCTACTATTTCGGCAGTTTTTCCCCAAGCCACGATATTGTGCCATTGGGTATCTGTGATCTTTTCACCTTTGGCGTTTTTATAGGATTCATTGGTGGCGATTGAAAATTTTGCCAGAATCTTTCCTGACTCCATGTGAAGAATTTCAGGGTCGTTACCTACGTTCCCGATCAATTGAACTTTGTTTCTTAAAGTGCTCATAACTATAGAATTTATTGCAGTTGAAAATCATTAGTTCATTTCAACAGGACAAATGTATATGAGCACTTCAGCGGTATTCGGTTGTGAAAGATTTGTTTTCGTTTACTTTCGTTTGTAAGCGTTTGTTGTCGGATAATAAGCTGTAATTTATTGTAGAAATAACAGTTGAATAAGATCAATATTTTAAAAAATGGAATCCCTAGTTTTATAGTGGAGAATAATTAATAAATTTGAAATGCAGCACCCAATCATCGAAGAACAAGAGTTCAATAAAGTAGATTATACAGAAACAGCGCTTCCAAAAGGAGAGTATGAATTGTGCACATTTAATGGGTGTGATTTCTCGAATTCAGAATTGTCAAAGATCAAATTCATGGAATGTGAATTTGTTGGCTGTAATTTAAGTTCCGTAAATATTTTTGGTGCTTCATTTCAGGAAGTGAAATTTGAAGATTGTAAAATGTTAGGGATTAGATTCGATCTTTGTAATGGCTTCGGATTAGCATTAGATTTTACTAATTGCCAATTAGACCATTCTTCTTTTTATCAGGTGAAACTGATAAACTCCAGCTTTTTAAATTGCAAGATGAAGGATATAGATCTCACCGAAGCAGATCTGACTAAAGTTACTCTAGATAATTGCGATCTCTCCGGAGCTATTTTTGAACGGAGTAATCTGGAAAAGTCAGATTTTAGCACCGCGATTAATTATTCTATAGATCCTGAAAACAATAAGTTGAAAGGAGCCTCCTTTTCGATCCCTGCAGTTACTGGTCTGTTAGATAAATATCAACTTAAAATAGCTAATCAGTAATTATAAGTATCTTAAACCATTAATAAACTTAATTTACGTAGAACCCTTCAAGAATAAATTATATGAATATTAAATCATCCTTCAATTTTCTTCTAATTACACTGCTTTGCTTTAGTATGAATGCTCAGGATACTAAGGAAAAAGTACTCACCGCAGAAAATTATCAGCAAGCAGCAAAATTTTTACCTTCTAATGTTTATCCTTTAGCAGATCTGGCTAATGTAAGGCCCAATTGGCTGGAAAATGGAAAATTCTGGTATACAACTACAGTAAATTCTGAAAGGAAATATGTTCTTGTAGATTCTAAAACGGGAAAGCGAAAATCAGCAAATACTTTAGATTCTTTAGTTTCAACTTCTAAGGAAAATGGAGAAAAGGAGATGAAGAATGTACCGCGAAATGCAGTTATTTCTCCAGATGGCAAAAAGGCTGCTTTTATAAAAGATTGGAATTTATGGGTGGTGAATTTGGAAACTGAAAAAGAAACTCAACTTACCACAGACGGAATTGAAAATTTTGGATATGCTACAGATAATGCGGGTTGGAGAAAAAGTGATCGTCCAATCTTACTTTGGTCTCCAGATTCTAAAAAGATCACTACCTATCAACAAGATCAACGTCATGTGAGCGATATGTATCTGGTGTCTACCAATATTGGTGCACCTAAATTGCAAAGCTGGAAATATCCTTTACCACAAGATGAAGACATAATCCTTATTCATCGAATTATTATAGAAGTAGATGCTCCTAAAGTGATACGCTTGCAATTGCCACCAGACCCAAGAAGGGGAACTTTATGCGACGATATTTCCTGCTCTGGCGGTTTTGACGATAACCAGTGGAATGAGGATTCTAGTAAATTAGTTTTTGTATCTACTTCCCGAGATCATAAGATTGCGGGTTTGCGCATTGCCGATGCCAATACCGGAGAGGTGCGATCTATTTTTGCTGAAGAAGTTGAAACTCAGTATGAATCTGGTCAAGGTGCCATTAACTGGCGTTATTTACCTAAAACAAATGAAGTGATCTGGTATTCTGAAAGGGATGATTGGGGACATTTATATCTCTATGATCTTGAAACTGGAAAGCTAAAGAATCAGATCACCAAAGGAGATTTTGTTGTTACTCAGCTTTTAAAAATGGATGAGAAGAACAGGAAATTATACTTTCTTGCAAATGGGAAAGAGAAAGGAAGAGATCCTTATTTCACACATTTTTATAGTGTAGATTTCAGTGGAAAGAACCTGAAATTATTAACTCCAGAAAATGGAAATCATAATGTTTCAATTGCTCCTGATAGCAACTATTTTGTAGATACTTATTCCCAACCTAATGTTGCGCCGGTTTCAGTATTAAGAGATCTTAATGGAAAATTGATCACCGAATTAGAAAGTTCAGATCTGTCAAGATTGGAAGCAATTGGTTGGGAACCTCCAACACCAATAAAAGTAAGATCTAGCAATGACAAATGGGAACTTTACGGACTTATGTTTGTTCCAACAGATTTGGATACTTCAAAAAAATATCCAGTTGTAAATTATATTTATCCAGGTCCGCAAGCCGGTGGAGTAGGAAGCAGATCTTTTGCGCCAGTAAGAAGAGATCATCAAGCTTTGGCAGAACTTGGTTTTATTGTAGTAGTTATAGATGGAACTTGTAACCCAGATAGGTCTAAATCTTTTCATGATGCCTGTTATGGAAATATGGCAGATAACACCTTGAAAGACCAAATTTCAGGGATCAAGCAATTGGCTGAAAAATATGGATATCTGGATCTGGACCGAGTAGGAATTTGGGGACATTCCGGGGGTGGTTTTGCTACAGCATCTGCAATGTTCAACTATCCTGAATTCTATAAAGTTGGTATTTCTGAATCTGGAAATCATGATAGCCGAAATTATGAAGATGATTGGGGAGAACGTTATATAGGACTTATGAAGGTAGATGAAGAAGGTAATTCTAATTACGATGATCAAGCGAATGCTGTATTAGCCGAAAATCTTCAAGGGAAGCTGATGCTTGCTCATGGTGGTTTAGACGATAATGTGCCTCCTTACAACACCTATTTGGTAGTTGATGCCTTGATAAAGGCAAATAAAGATTTTGATCTGGTGATCTTTCCAAATGCAAGACATGGTTATGGGCAGGATAGTAACTATATGATGAGAAAAAGATGGGATTATTTTGTCACTCATTTAATGGGAGCAACTCCTCCAAAAGAATTTGATTTCAGTAAGAATTAATTAGAGATATAAACTAGAAGAATGCAGTTTGAACCTAAAACTAAAAATTATAAACAGAATGTTGAAGATAGTTTTAAGCTTCAGAAATTCATGGATTTTATAGGTGCTAAATTAATGAAAGTTGAACCTGGTTTTTGTGAGATACATTTGCCTTTCAATGAAAACCTCACTCAGCAAAACGGATATTTACATGCAGGCATTATAAGCACCCTGGCAGATAATGCTGCGGGATATGCCGCTTTTTCGCTAATGGAAGAAGAAGCATCTGTTCTTGCAGTAGAATTTAAACTGAATTTGATCTCGCCAGCTATTGGTGAAAAACTGATAGCCCGCGCCAACGTTTTAAAATCGGGAAGAACACTTACAATTTGCAGAGCAGATGTTTTTACCGTGAAAGATGGGGTAGAGAAATTATGTGCTGCATCTCAGGCAACTCTTATTCAAGTAAAGAAAATATCAGAAACCAAAATAGAAAAATGAGAATTTTAATAGTATTTCTTACACTTTTTGTTTCTAGTGAACTGCTGTCACAAGAAGGACATTATATTAAGGATGGTAAAAATCTCATCCATCTTACTACCTATGGAGAGGGAGAACCAATACTCATAATAAACGGTGGGCCTGGGATGAGCAGCAAGGGTTATCACTCATTGGCAGAAAAACTTGGTGAGAAAAACCTTGCTATCATTTATGATCAAAGAGGGACTGGTCAATCCAAGTCGGAAAAGGCAGATGCATCCACAATAACTATGAAAGGAATGCTCGATGATATTGAGAAAATCCGAATGTATTTAAAGGTTGATAAATGGGTGGTTTTAGGACACTCTTTCGGGGGAATGTTAGCCTCCCATTATACTTCCCACTATCCGGAAAGAACTAAAGGACTTATTCTTTCATCTTCCGGAGGTGTGGATATGGAATTAATTTCGAATTTTGATATTACGGCTAGGTTAACTCAAAAAGACAGAGATTCCTTATTCTATTGGACTTTAAAAATAGCCAGAGGAGATACCACTTACAATGCGAAATTGCAACGTGGAACTTATTTGGCATCTGCATATTTAAATGATAAATCTCATATGCCTAAAGTAGCGAAACGTTTAGCACAGACGAATATGGAAATCAATGGATTGGTTTTTCGAGATATGCGAAAGATAGGCTTCGATTGCAAACCAATCCTAGCAAAATATACTAAACCAGTACTCGTAATTCAAGGTGCTCAAGATATAATTCCGTTAGAATTGGGTGAAAAGGCTCATAAACTATTTAGCAACTCCACTTTTGTGATTTTGGAAAAGAGTGGTCATTTTGGTTGGCTGGAAGAATCGGAATTATATTTGAAAAGCATTCAGGAACTACTTCAGAAAACAGCTTCTTAAGGTAGTTGAGGTTTTTAGTAAATTAAAAAAAAGAAATTATGATAAAGTCAACATTATTAATCGCCTTCAGTTTTATACTTAGTTCTTCAGTTTTTGCATTTCAGGGTATGGAAGATGTTAAAATTGAAGTGATCCCGGTAAATGAGAATATTTATATGCTTAAAGGGGCAGGAGGAAATATTGGAGTTTCTATTGGGGATGATGGGGTTTTCATGATAGATGATCAATTTGCTCCATTAACTCCAAAGATTATCGAGGCTGTGAAGACTATTAGTGATAAACCGGTAAAGTTCTTAGTGAACACACATTATCATGGCGATCATACAGGAGGAAACATAAATTTTGAAAAAGAAGGAGCTTTAATTGTTGCCCATGAGAATGTTAGAAAACGCTTAAAAGAAGATGAGAAAAATATAGATCAATCTGGTTTGCCAATAATTACTTTCGATAATAAAATGCAACTGCATTTAAATGGGGACAATATTATAGTGGTGCATGTGCACAACGCACATACAGATGGGGATGCGCTTATTTATTTTCCAAAAAGCAATGTGTTACATACCGGAGATACTTTTTTTAACGGGATGTTCCCATATATAGATCTAAAGAGTGGAGGCAGTGTTGCAGGCGATATAGAAGCAGCAAAAACAGGCTTAATACTCATAAATGCTGAAACAAAAATTATTCCGGGGCATGGATCTTTAGCAACTTATGAAGATTACGAGAAATATTTGAAAATGTTAGAAGGCATCCAGACCAACGTGAAAGCTGCAATTTTTGAAGGAAAAAGCCGTGTGGAAATTATTGAAGATGAAAGCTTGACCAAAGAATATATTACAGATGTAGCGGCTGAAACAGCATTTATAAACGGGCCTAAAATTCGCGGTACTTTTTACGATAGTTTAAAAAGTGAAGACTAAATACTTTAATCCCTCATTGAGGGTTTAATTCCCCGAGGCCTGCCCGAAACATTCAGGCGGGCTTGCCTCGAACTTTTAAAAGGATTTTCCTCCCGAACCATCGGGACATACTCCGTGGGCTTGCCCCAAGGTTCTTGATTTTTTCGAAATAAATAGCCTGATTCAATTGGATATTTTACAAAAAAAAGGCTGTCTAAAATATAGTGATTTCAATGATTTAAAAGATAAAATTTAGAGATTAAGGAAGGTTATATGCTTAGAAATCAATACCTCCTATAATTATAAACTAACCTCTATCTTATCTTTCATTTAGAAATATTTATTTTAGACAGCCACAAACTAATTCTTCATCCTTTTTCTTTTGGATTGAAGACCAGAAATACGGGTTTTCCAATTACTCCTGCTCTATTCATAGCCTCCTTTAATTTGGCATCTTCTACAAAAGTTTTATGATCTTCTAAAGAGTCCCATTGGTTCATTACATAGACCCATTTAGAACTCCCATTAATGGTTCCTACCTCATAACTCACTTCCTTAAACTCTTTTCGAGTGCGTTCAAAGTCATCAAAAACTCTTTTCCACTTATCATAATCTTCTACTTCATGATAAATTACACCAGTGATCTTATTATCTAAAAATTTGCTTCCTTCTAATTGGTTTAAATAAAGAAAGGTTGGAGCTTCGCTAACTCCCGCTTCATTCATTTTATCTTTTAAGACTGTGGTTTCCTTGAATTTATTATAGTGATCTTTAGATTTCCAGGTACTAAGTACATATACTGTGTTGGGCTTGTCATCCAAAAGTCCGACCTCATAGCTTAATTCACCATTTGATTCTCGTACTGGTTGAAATTCATCGAAGGCTTTTTTCCATAGATCATAATCATTCACCCTATGATAGATCAAAGACTTGGCTGTGTTCTCCGTTAAAACAGCATTCTCAAACTCGCTATTTGAGGCCCCTTTTATGTCGGGATTCTTCCAAGCTATTAGAACCATTGAAAATATTAAAGTAAGTACCGATAAAGCGGGTGTTTTGATTCCCATAATTTCTAAATTTTAAAGTTGGATCTTTTTGAAATTATAACACAAAAAAACCTTTTTTGGGGGAGGAGGGAACAAGGGAGGACAGTGAAAAAGTGAACAACAAAAATACAAAAAAAACAAAAGTATTTGAATATCAGATAGTTAAAATTTATCTGAAACCTTTTAAAACTTCTGAATTTAGGAATGCTTAATAATAATGGGGAGCTTGTTGAATATTTTCCCTCTGTATATTCAGAAAATAGAATTGATGTCTGAATTTGTTTATTATTTAGCGCTAATAGGTCTTTCTAAGACTTTTCCCTATATTTATTTCATGCAAAAAGCTTGTCCAGAATGTGGAGAGAAAATAGTTGGGAGAACAGATAAGAAATTCTGTAGTGACTATTGTAGGAATGCGTATAATAATAAGATAAATAAGGACTCTACCAACCTTGTTAGAAATGTAAATAACCTGCTTCGTAAAAATTACAGGATCCTACAGGAATTAAATCCTACAGATAAAACCAAAACCACTAAATCAAAATTATTAGCTAAAGGTTTTAATTTTGAATATTTTACTAGTATTTACACCACCAAGACTGGGACCGTATATTATTTTGTATACGATCTGGGATATTTGCCTTTAGAGAGCGATTATTACGCTTTGGTAAAACGAAATTAGCAATGCCAATTTTGTGCTCTTAATTTCATTGCGGCACATAAGATATCTTTTCTGCTAATCTGCCCTATCAACTTTCCGTTTTCAATAATAGGAAATCTTCTACAATCATGTTTATAGAAAAGAGAAGCGCAATCAAAAATATTTACATTTTTATCTATGGTTGGTACATTGGTTTCCATAAATTCTTCCACTCTTTTATCGCCAATTGGCATGTTGTAGTATCTGCTTTCAGAAATTTGTTTCATACAATCGCCATCAGAGATCACCCCAATAAGCTCGTTTTGATCATTAACCACAGGAGCCCCGGAGATCTTAAATTTCATAAGTGTTTCAATTACCATTCTTAGTGGATCTTCTTTTTTGAAGGTTATTAATGAATGACACATATAGTCTTCCACCAAAATTGGTGCACTCTGTAATTTTTCGGGTTCCGCCCTTTTTCCTTGAAAACTTTTAATCCCCATAGTCCTAAGTTTTAGATTATTAAGACTTTAATATAGTCAATTTCTTCGCCTTTTGAAACCAGAGACATATATTTATTTTATTCAGCTTATCTTATTTATATTTAAACCGCCAATACTTCTTTCTATTATGCTGAAAAAACTGTCTCCGCTTTTAATACTCATTCTTTTACCTTTAATCATCTGGTTTCTTTTTTATTCTAGTATGCCTAGAACTATATCTGAAGCAGAACTGCCACTCACAGAATTTTCTACCACTCGGGCTTTTAAGCATGTGGAGGAAATTTCCAAAAAGCCTCATTTTGTTGGAAGCCCTGAACATAGTTTGGTAAGAAATTATATTGTGAGAACCTTACAAGATCTGGAATTGGAAGTGCAAACTCAAGAGGGTTATAGCTTAACTAATAGAGGAATGCTCACCAGACCACAAAATATTTTGGCCAGAATTAAAGGAACTGAAGATGGAAAAGCCCTTTTATTAATGTCTCATTACGATTCTGCTGGACATTCTTCTTTTGGAGCCAGTGATGCAGGCAGCGGGGTAGCAACTATTTTGGAAGGTGTTCGTGCTTTACTAGCGGATGGTAGCTCACCTAAAAATGATATTATTATTCTATTTACAGATGCTGAAGAACTTGGACTCAATGGTGCCGAGTTGTTTGTAAATGAACATCCTTGGGCGAAAGAAGTGGGACTTGCACTTAATTTTGAAGCCCGGGGGAGTGGAGGGAATTCTTTTATGTTATTGGAAACAAATAGTGGGAACTCTAAGCTTATTCAAGATTTTATAAAGGCAAACCCTAAATTTCCGGTAACCAATTCCTTGGCATATAGCATCTATAAAATGCTTCCAAATGATACAGATCTCACCGTTTTACGAGAACAAGGAAATATCAACGGTTTTAATTTTGCATTTATAGACGATCATTTCGATTATCATTCTGCTAATGATATTCCAGCGAATTTGGATAATGAAACACTGGCTCATCAAGGAAGTTATCTTATGCCGTTACTTGCGTTTTTTAAAGATGCAGATCTAGTAAGTTTTGATTCTGAAGAAGATCTCATCTATTTCAATTTACCAATGGGAGAGATGGTGAGCTATCCTTTTTCTTGGATTTTACCAATGTTAATTATAGGTTTTTTATTATTTTTTGCGGTTGTTCTGTTTGGAATTCATAAAAGAAAACTGCTGCCAAAAAGAATTTTGAAAGCAGCGATACCTTTTCTTATAAGCTTAATAGGCTCTGGAGTTTTAGTGTTTCTGGTTTGGAAGTTCTGCATGATTATCTATCCAGAATATGGAGAAATGTTGAATGGCTTTACCTATAATGGCTATTATTATATAGCTTTTGGAATATTTTTGAGCTTGGCGATAAGTTTTTATATGTATCATTATATGAACAAAAAGGAGGATCAGGCAAGTGTTTTTGTTTTTCCGCTTTTCTTCTGGCTGCTAATATGTGGGCTTACGGCTTTCTATTTAAAAGGTGCAGCTTATTTTATTATCCCAGGATTCTTTGGCATTGTACAACTCTGGGTTATGATCCGCCAGAAAAGGCCGAATTTATTTTTAATGTTGCTTTTAAGTCTGCCGGCTTTAGTTTTAATTCTCCCTTTTATATCTAGTTTTCCCGTGGCATTGGGACTTAAGATCTTATTCGTAGCAGGAATATTAGCAGTCTTGTTATTCTCCTTATTTCTACCTGTTTTTGGGTATTTTAAATTTAAAAAGACATTATCGGCCTTATTAGGTTTAGGTGCGATCACGATGCTTATTATTGCTCATTTTAATTCAGATTTTAATGAAGAGCGACCTAGACCAGATAGTTTGGTATATGTATTAGATGAAGATAACAATACTGCAAGTTGGAATTCTTACGATCTTAAATTAGACGATTGGAATAAAGAGTATTTTGGAGATGACCCGAGCAAATCTGAAATCACAGCTAATGATTTTGAAAGTAAATATGGTTCAGGTTTTAAATACAAAGCACCAGCGCCGGTAGTAAATATTTCTTCGCCGGGAGTTATTTATAAAGAAATAAATAACGAAGATTCGCTCAGCAATTCCAGTAGTTATATTTTAAAGATCGCTCCAAATAGAAAGGTGAATAGAATGGAATTATTTTTAAATAGTTCTTATAATTTTGAAAATTACACCGTTAATGGTTTGGAAGCAGATGCTATAAAGTCTGGCAAAGAAAAGTTTCATGTATTTAAGAAAAGATGGAGTAATAGATTACTGACTTATCATGCTGCCAATTCCGATACATTACGTATTATTTTTACAACCAAGGAAAAGACTCCGCCGGAAATTGTTCTATATGAAAGCAGTTATGATTTGTTGGATAATACAGACTTGAAAGTAAAAAAGAGAGATAAAACTAAGATGCCGAAACCTTTTGTGCTGAACGATGCTGTGATCCTTAAAAAGACAATTAAGTTTGAGCAATAGGCGACTTCGACAAGCTACCATTGACGTAATTCCAAGAATCTGGAATACACTCCCTCTGGTCGGTAAAGATCTGTTTAATTTTTAAGATTGTTCATTTTTTTGCGTGTCCAAAAAAACGAACCAAAAAAAGGACACTTTTTTGTAGGTGTTTCCAATTATGCTGCCGCATAATTAGAACCGTACTTCCACGGCTAAATTTTCTCCAAGGCTTCGAAAATTTTACGCCGTGGAACTACTACACTTGCAAAAAAGAATTTCTTAAGAAGATAAACCTACTAGGAACAATCATATGTCAAAACCTCCGCTAGATAATTTTTTTTATCACAGGTCTCAGTCTGACAGAATTAGTTTTTAAAACAATTAGGATATATTTAGAGGCGAACCATTCATCGAGAAGATCGAAGATTGTCACGCTGAGGTTGTCGAAGTGTGATTAGTAATTCAGCTGCAGTTATTAAAATCAGTTCTGCTTAGCAAGCAATTAAATTTTAGCAGGCTAATATAAATAAAGTAATCTTTGAATTAACCATAAATAGCATCACGCTGAGATTGTCGAAGCGTAAATTATAATCGAAAAAGAAACATGAATATTTCAATATTAGGATGTGGTTGGTTGGGACTGCCACTTGGAAAGAAATTAATTGAAGCTGGTCATATAGTTAAGGGTTCTACTACCAGTAGAGATAAGATTAATTTGCTCTCTTCGGAAGGAATTATTCCTTATAAAATTCAGCTTTTTGAAGAAGGAGTGCAAGGAGATATGACTTCTTTTTTAAAGGATTCTGAAGTGCTTATTATTGATATCCCGCCGGGATTACGAAAAGATCCGGAAGTGAATTTTGTTGGAAAAATAGGCCGACTTAAATCATATATCCAAAAATCTGATATCAAAAAAGTGCTTTTTGTGAGTGCAACCTCGGTGTATGAAGATGGGAATGATTTCCCGGTGTACACAGAAGAAGATTCTGCAAATGGTACTGCTGAAAATGCCATTCAGCTAAAAGGGGCAGAGATGCTTTTAAGGGATTCAGAAAGATATGTTACTAGCATAATTAGATTTGGTGGATTGCTAGGTCCAGGAAGACATCCTGTAAATTATCTTTCTGGCAAATCTGATTTAAAAGATCCAGAGGCACCAGTGAATCTTATTCATTTGGAAGATTGTATAGGCATCATTTCAGCAATTTTAGAAAAGGAAGCTTGGGGAGAAACCTTTCATGGAGTTTATCCAGATCATCCAACTCGCAAAGATTATTATTGTAGCACCGCCGTAGAAAAAGGGTTGGCCAGCATGAGTTTTAAAGAGGATACTGTGTCTAAAGGAAAAGTGATTTCTTCCAATGTGTTGCAAAAGGAACTTCAATATGAGTTTGTTCAAAATATTTGGTAATGCTAAGGTGAAAGAGTGAAAGAGTGAAGTAGTGAAGAAGTGAAAGAGTTAAAAAATTAGGGAGTGAAACAGTGAAGCGGTGGTACAAAAATTTAAATCTAATAAATAATATATTAAGAACAATCTACTTAGTTCAGAATCCTTGATTTTTTGCATTTTTAGGAGTAAACCTAGAATCGGTTTCTGAGCTTTACTGGAAACAACTACTTAAAAAAGAACTAAGCTAAAGTAGAATTTTGTCATGATTTTAAATTTATCTTCTGAATATACCTAATATTCAGTATTTTATATCCGTTTTCTACAATAATTGTGAGCTTACATTTAAAAACTTTACATTTAATAAAATTTATGCTTATGAAAAATATTATACCTCTTTTACTATTATTTCTTCTATTCGTTGGTTGTAATTCTAATACTAAAGACATGGATACTTCTACGATTCAAGTAGATTCAATGACAATTGGGAATTCTATTAAAATACTGGCTTCAGACGATTTTCAAGGAAGAAAACCATTTACTGAAGGTGAAGAAAAAACAACCGCTTATTTGAAAGAACAATTTTCAAAACTTGGGCTGCAACCCGGCAATGGCGATAGCTATTTTCAGGAAGTTCCTATGGTTGCAATTACCGGCACCCCTTCAGAAAAAATGAAGATCTCTGGAAATAGTAAGAACATAGAGCTACAGTATTTTGAAGATTTTGTTGCGGTAACACGAAAAACCGATAGTGTTGTAGAATTAAATAATTCAGAACTGGTATTTGCAGGGTATGGGATTGTGGCTCCCGAATATGGCTGGAACGATTACAAGGGAATTGACTGGAAAGGTAAAACTGCAGTAGTCTTAGTAAACGATCCCGGATTTGAATCTCAGGATTCTACTGTGTTTAAAGGGAACACTATGACCTATTATGGTCGTTGGACTTATAAATACGAAGAGGCCGCCCGGCAAGGTGCTGCGGGACTTCTAATAATTCACGATACCAAACCAGCTTCATACGGGTGGAATGTGGTGCAATCCAGTTGGAGCGGGTCTAAATTATCCTTATTAAGTGATGCCCCCAAAATAGATGTTAGAGGGTGGATTACCCAAGAAGCAACGGAAAAGATTTTTAAAGCTGCTGGTATGGGCGATAAAAATTATAAAGAAATGGCCATGAACAAAGACTTTAAACCAGTATCTCTTGGTTTAAACGTATCGGTAAGTATTCAAAATAAAGTTAAAAAAGATGTTTCCAAAAATGTAGTAGCACTGCTACCAGGAACCAACAGAAAAGATGAATATATAATTTATTCGGCTCATTGGGATCATCTTGGGATTGGAAGACCCGTAGATGGTGATTCTATATACAATGGAGCAGTAGATAATGCATCCGGGATTGCAGCTATGTTAGCAATTGCCGAAGCTTTTACAAAAGATAAAAAACCTGAAAGATCTGTTGTTTTTCTTGCGGTAACTGCGGAGGAGCAAGGATTGTTGGGATCCGAATATTATGCTTCTAATCCAATTTACCCACCTGAGAAAACAGTAGCCAATATTAATATAGACGCGTTATCAAGCCCCGGTCCGATGAAGGATCTTACTGTTACCGGTTATGGTCAATCTGAAATGGACGAATATGCTAAAGATGCCGCCGATAAACAGGGTAGATATATAATTCCTGATCCTGTTCCTGAAAAAGGGTATTTCTTCAGATCAGATCATTTCAGCTTTGCGAAAATCGGCATTCCCGCACTTTATGCCAGCGGTGCTTATGAAGATTTTGAGCACGGTAAAGATTTCGTAAAAAAGAGAAATGAAGATTATGAACAGAATAAGTATCATCAACCTTCAGATGAATATGATGCCGATACTTTTGTTTTAAGCGGAATGCAGTTCGATGCGCAACTTTTGTACACAATTGGGAAAAGATTGTCAAATGAAGATTATTTCCCAAAGTGGTATGATGATAGTGAGTTTAAAGCCGCAAGACAACAAGGTAAAAATTGATTGATCTCCATGTTTACTGCAGAGAATAGATTTCTCAATCGCGAAAGTGCTCCTTCGAAATGACAATTTGTTGAGCTTGATATTTCCAGTTTGTCATCTCGACCGCAGGGAGAGATCTCAATGAAACAAGATATTTATATTAAAGCAGAGATTTCTCAGTAGCGAAAATGCTCCTTCGAAATGACAGTTGTTTGAGGCAGATTTTTCTAATTTGTCATCTCGACCATCGGGAGAGATCTCAATAGCACAGATTGTCTCCAGAAAAGAAGAGATTTCTCAGTCGCGAAACTGCTCTTTCGAAATGACATTTTGATGGTTTTTTTTAGGAATGTCATCTCGAGCCTAGGGAGAGATCTCAAAGGAATTGGATGTTTATATAAAGAAGAGATTTCTCAGTCGCGAAAATGCTCCTTCGAAATGACAGTTGTTTGAGGCAGATTTTTCTAATTTGTCATCTCGAGCATCGGGAGAGATCTCAATAGCACAGATTGTCTCCAGAAAAGAAGAGATTTCTCAGTCGCGAAAATGCTCCTTCGAAATGACAGTTGTTTGAGGCAGATTTTTCTAATTTGTCATCTCGAGCATCGGGAGAGATCTCAATAGCACAGATTGTCTCCAGAAAAGAAGAGATTTCTCAGTCGCTAAAATGCTCTTTCGAAATGACAATTTGTTTAGCGAGATATTTCTAGTTTGTCATCTCGACCATGGGGAGAGATCTCAATGAAACTGGATGCAAAAAGTAATGCAGAGATTTCTCAGTCGCGAAAATGCTCCTTCGAAAAGACATTTATAATAATATTAGAAATCCTGCGAGGGATAGCAGCGGTAGCTCTTAATTGCTTTTGCAATTGGGACTATAGCGAATAGCCCGACCGCCACGCTTTTTGGCTTGGCGGACGCAGCCAAAGAAAAAGGGCCAACATCACTGCGGCCCTTCTCTAATTCTAACTCAAAATCTTACCAGATCTTCACTCTGTTCTCTGGTTTCACATACATTTTATCACCTTCCGTAATTTCGAAAGCTTCGTAAAACGCATCTATATTTTGTAATGGCACATAAGCACGATACATTCCAGGAGAATGCGGATCGGTTTTAATTCTATTTCTTAAAGCTTCATCTCTCATTTTGGTGCGCCATACGGTTGCCCAAGAAAGGAAGAAACGTTGCTCTGGTGAGAACCCATCTATTTCGCCAGGGTTTCCATGTTCTTTCAAATGTATTTGCAACCCATCGTAAGCAGCATTTACACCACCAAGATCTCCAATATTTTCACCTAAAGTGAACTTACCGTTTATGTAAACACTGTCTAAAACTTCAATAGCACTGTATTGCTCTGCTAAAGCTCCTCCAAGACCTTCAAAAGACTCTAGGTCTTTATCGCTCCACCAGTTGTTTAAGTTTCCTTCAGCATCAAAACGAGAACCGCTATCATCGAATCCGTGAGAGATCTCATGACCTATCACCGCACCAATTCCACCATAATTTACAGCAGCATCTGCTTTGTAATCGTAGAAAGGTGGTTGTAGAATCGCTGCAGGAAATACGATCTCGTTGTAGCTTGGATTGTAGTAAGCATTTACAATTTGAGGTGCCATAAACCATTCGGTCTTATCTACTGGCTCTCCTAATTTTGCCATGTCTTCTTTTACATTCCATTTGGAGGCATTCATCATATTTTGGAAATAAGATCCATTAGCATCTTTAGGAGAAGAGATCTCCAATTGGCTATAATCTTTCCACTCATCTGGATATCCAACTTTAATGGTAGTAGATGCTAATTTTTCTTTAGCTTTTGTTTTAGTGCTGTCGCTCATCCAAGTAAGATTGTCTATTCTTCCTTCGTAAGCTTTAATGATGTTAGCGATCATTTCCTGAGCCTTTTTCTTAGCTTCTGGCGGAAAGTTCTCTTCTACATATAACTTTCCTAGAGCCTCTCCTAGAGTCCCGTTTACAGTTTGTAAGGCACGTTCTTTAAGTGCACGTTGCTCTTTAGCTCCTTGAAGCGTTTTGCTGTAAAAATCCCAGTTGGTTTGTTCTATTTCCATGCTTAAAACAGAAGAAGCATCATTCAATAAATTCCAACGTAAATATGTTTTCCAGTCCGCAACCTTGTTAGCCATAAATGTTTTTTGCAAAGCATCCATGTATTTAGGCTGAGATACAATTACCGTATCTATTTTAGAAGCTCCAATTTCGTCGAAATATTTTTTCCAGTTGATTGCAGAAACTTGATTTTGCAATTGTGCTACAGCCATTGGATTGTAGGTTTTTCTCGCATCTCTACGATCTACCTTATCCATTTGTGGCGTTGCCAAACTTGTTTCGAAAGCCAGAATTGTTTCTGCACTTTTAGAAGCTTCCTCTTCAGAATCTCCTAAATATTGCAACATTCTGGTGATATGCTTCTTGTATTTCTCTCGGGTTTCCTGAGAGTTGGAATCGTCCATTATATAATAATCTCTATCTGGTAATCCTAATCCAGAAGGATAGATATATGCAGCATTGGAATTACTATCCTTAGCATCTGCACGCACTGTGAATCCGAAAAATCCGGCTCCCCCGTATTGTTGCATTTCGGTTAAGAATGCCTGTAAGTCTTCTTTGTTTTGGATCGCTGCTATTTTGTCTAGATATGGTGTTAAAGGTGTTACTCCTTTTTTATTTCTAGCAACAGTGTCCATGATGCTTTGGTATAAAAACACCGCTTTTGCTTGGTCACTCTTGGCGTCTAAATCCTTGTTATTTGACGCTTTTTCTAGTAAAGCAAGTGCATCCTCATCGGTATTTTTTCTTAGTTCATTAAAACTACCCCAAGTTGTGTATTCATCTGGGATCTCTGTAGAATCTGCCCATGTACCGTTTACATATCTAAAGAAATCTTCTCTAGGACTCACTGTAGTATCCATAAAAGCTAAATTAATCCCGTGGGATTCTTCTTTAGCATCCATTTTTTTATCGTCGCTTTTACATCCGGTTACTACCGTTGCTGCAAGGGCAGATAAAATAAACGCATTTGTTATTTTTTTCATCTAAAAGAATAAGTTTAAAATTTCACGCTAAAATACTAAAAAGTAACAGATTACAAATGATTATTTGGAATTGGAAATTTTGGGGTTTTTAAGAGCTAAAATTGAAGGTGTTTTCAATACAGTTCTACTTTGAGCTCAACAAGATATTATATTCTTTCAATAGAATTCTTCCATCTTTTTCTGAAGCTTATAAAATTACTGCAGACTATGATCATAAATTAAAGAGATGCTGAAAACATCATTGTCTTCAAAATTTAAAATCTCATGTAAAGCACTTTAAAACACGTTATATAATTAGTAGGATTGAAAGCATGTTTAAGGATAAAAGTTATAAGGAATTTGGTAATAGATTTTGACTTGTTAGCAAATATTTGCTTTATACCATCGGCAAGTTCATTCTTGTAATCAATAGTATTTATGTAATTTATTATAACCCCTACCCCTAAAGGGGAGTTTACCAGCTATTCTTATAACTATCTTTCTGATATGAAAAATTTAAACTATTCAGGAATGCATTACGGAGCAACACCACAGATATTCCATAATGCTAGGATTTTACGATATAGAGAAACACAAGAAGAAAAGATATTATGGGAATATCTAAAAGGAAAACCTCAAGGAGTTAAATTTATAAGACAACACCCATGCGGCATTTATATATTGGACTTCTATTGTCATATATTGAAGCTATCCATTGAAATAGACGGTGGATATCATTTAAAAAAAGAACAAATTGAGAGTGATAATGTGCGAACAAAATTTCTTCAGGAATGCGGGGTTAAAGAGCTTCGGTTTACAAATGAACAGGTTAATAATCAGATGACTGAAATTTTTAAAAAAATAATATTAGAGATGGAATCTTAATCCCCTTTAGGGGTTGGGGGTTACCAATGAATTAAATAATTAAATTCTTCCGACCTATCGGCCAAAGAATGCTCACTAAAAACTCCTATCACTGAAATTGAGCAAATCCTCTGGGAGAACCCCGAGCCATCTACCTCATTCCCAAACCTTGTTAAAATAATAACCCCCTTTGTTTAAAAGATCTAAATATTTAAAAATTAATTGATTAGCTTTATATACCTCATTACAAATAGCCTACGCAGGATGCATTTTTACAGCCCCCGTTAAAATGCAAAAGATTCATTTTGTTAAAAATGTTTTGTAAAAATGAGATCAAAATCAATAAAAGGGAAATCAACAGCAGAAATTGAAACCGCTTTGGTTCAAAGTATGTCAGATGGATTTAAGCCAAGCCTAGCCATCGTTTTCTGCTCAAAAAGCCTAGATATAAACACATTACGCGCATTACCCGATTCTAAAATCATTAAAATTTTTGGAGCCAACACCAATGGTGAATTTAGAGATGAAGAAACCGAAAAGGGCACGGCCGACATTCTTTTGCTCGATATGAAAAAAGAATATTTTCAGCTTTATTTTGAGGAATATCCAAGTAAAAACTACCCTGAAGTCGCTACTCACTATGATATCTGAAGAATTGGAACGTGTTAAAGGAGTTTGGGATGAACCCATAATAGGGTTTTTTAGCTATGGAGAATTTGGAAAATTGAAAAACAGAATACACGAATTTCATAATAACACCAATTGTGTTGAAGCATTGAAAGAAAAAGTATGAACCAAAATTTACAAACCATATTAGATTTTATTGAAATGGAAACAAATTTATCTATGGAAGAAAAAACAGCTTTAAATAAAGCAGTAAAAGAGGCAGACAAAGCCTTGATTATTTCAGAATTTAAGCTGGAACGTACAGAAAGAGTTAAACGTACCACTGCTATTTTATTGGAAGAGACCATTCAAGAACTGGAGCAAAAGCGTAGAGCTATTGAAGAAAAAAATCAAGAATTAAGCAAGTCCCTTAAAGAATTAAAAACGGCTAAAGCGCAATTGATTCATTCTGAAAAAATGGCAAGTTTGGGTGAACTTACAGCTGGGATTGCACATGAAATAAAGAATCCATTGAACTTTGTGAATAATTTTAGTGAAGTAAGTAAAGAACTTTTAGAAGAATTAAAAGAAGAAATAGTTAACAAAAACTATGAGGAAGTAAAAGAAATAGCAAACGACGTCATTGAAAATCTTGAGAAAATCCTGCACCATGGTAAACGAGCTGATAGCATTGTAAAAGGAATGTTGCAACAAAGCCGAAGCAGCTCTGGCGTTAAAGAATTGACAGATATTAATGTTTTAGTCGATGAATATTTACGTCTCGCCTTTCATGGTTTACGTGCCAAAGACAAAGCCTTCAATTCTACCTTGGAATCCGACTTTGACGATTCTATTGGAAAAATCGAAATCGTTCCACAAGACATAGGTAGAGTTATTTTGAACTTGATTACCAATGCATTTTATGCGGTAAATGAGAAAAAGCTGAAATCAACAGATGCTTATCAACCAACAGTTTCGGTAAGTACCTTAAAGAAAGATGGAGGCATCGAAATAAAAGTAAGTGACAATGGCAATGGTATTTCAAAAAAAGTACGGGACAAAATGTTTCAGCCTTTTTTCACCACAAAACCTACAGGAAAAGGCACAGGTTTAGGTTTGAGTTTGAGTTATGATATAATTAAAAATCATGGTGGTGAGTTGAAGGTCAAAACAGTAGGTGGAAAGGGAACCACATTTACTATCCATATTCCAGTCAAAAGCTAAATCATGAAACTCACCAAAAAAATAGAAACAGAAGTTCTGAAAGTGTATGACACTTGGCTGCACAGTTACTTAAATGGTGATGTAGAAACTTACGATTTTTATTTTGATGACGATTATCACTTTATTGGCTCTACCAAGAACGAAGAGTTTTTAAACCGAAAAGGCACCACTAATTTCTTTAAAGCGACTGCAAACCAGTTAGCTGGAAAAACCCAACTAAGAAATGAAACCAAAATAATTGAGAAGTTTGAAGAGCTTGTGTTTATTACTCATTTGTTTGATGCTTGGTTTTTAAATGGAGCAGACTGGTCTTATTATGGACGATTTCGATTTACAAATGCATTAAAAAACAACAAAGAAGGTTGGCGATTTATCTATCAACATTTCTCTACAACAGACAGTAAAGCACAAGAAGGAGAAACCATAGGCTTTGACCAAATAAGTGCTGAAAATCTTCAACTAAGACAAGCTGTAAAAAGGCGAACCACAGAACTAGAGCAAAAAAATCGAGAATTAGAGGTTGAAACAGCATTGGAGCGGGTGAGAGCGGTTGCAATGAGTATGTATACTAGTAAAGGCATTACTAATTCTGTTAACGCTGTGTTCAAGGAATTGGAGAAATTGGGATTGGATACTATTCGTTGCGGAATTGGCATATTCGATGATGAAACCAACAAGGTAAACGTATGGACAGCTTCATCTGATGAATCCGAAAAAATCGCTAATTTATCTGGAGATGAGAATTTAGAAGGACATCCGCTCTTGGAGCTAATTTATGATCATTGGCTACTTCAAAAGGATTTATCTTATATATTAAAAGACAAGGATCTTATAGATTACTATAAGAAAACTTCAAAATCAAACTTTCCCGTTGAAGCTCCAGATTTAAATAAAAACATAGAAACTCAGTATTATCATTGTACGATGTTCCCCGCCGGCGGTCTTTTTGCATTTAGGGAGACAGGATTTTCTGAAGAAGTTAAATACTTGATGAAGCGTTTTTCTGAGGTTTTTCATCTCTCATTTATTCGCCATCAAGATCTCAAAAAAGCAGAAATACAGGTAAGAGAAACAAATATTGAATTGGCATTAGAAAGGGTTCGTGCAAGAACCATGAGTATGCAAAGAAGTGATGAGTTAACGGATACTTCTATGCTCCTATTTCAACAAATTGAAGAATTAGGGATAAATTCCTTTGCCTGTGGTTTTAATATCTGGGACGATGATAAAAAAGCTGCTACTGCGTGGATGGCAAGTAAAGATAGACTTCAACCTCCATTTAAAACGAATTCTTCTGAGGACGTTTATGTTCTTTTTCACGAAGCAGAAAAAAGAGGCGAATCTTTATTTATTCTTGAACAGAAAGGTAAAGAACTAGAAGAACATTATAAGTATTTGGTAACTATTCCAGAAGTAAAGAAATTAAGTGAAGCTGGTCTTTCTTTCCCTACTTTTCAAATTATTCATTGTGCCTATTTTTCGAAGGGTTACCTCATGTTTATTACTTTAGAACCTGTTCCAGATGCGCATGACATATTCAAACGATTCGCGAGAGTTTTTGAACAAACCTACACCCGTTTTCTCGACCTTCAAAAAGTAGAAGCACAAGCAAGGGAAGCAAAGATAGAAGCTGCCCTAGAGAGAGTTAGAGCAAAGGGTATGGAAATGCGTAATACATTTGAACTTCAGGAGGTTGTGAACACACTTGCTCAGCAATTCCATAGCATGAAAATGGATATAACTGGAGTTTTTATAGCCATTGCTAATCAAGAAATTGATAAAGAATTCACATTTTGGGGATCTTCAGGCGTAGCTGAAACTTATCTAAAAAAAGCAACAATTCCTTTTCTAGATCGGCCTATTTATACTGTTTTGGCAAAAGCGATTAAAACAAACAAGGGATTTTTTACTGAAGAATACACAAGAGAGGAAAAAATAGAATTCTTTAAACACATGTTTAAACATCCTCCGTTCAATTCATCTACTTCTGAATGGAAAGAGCAGGTATTGACTCGTGAAGGTGATTATACTAGATCTGTTTTTGTATCTCATTACACAACAATATTTGTCGTTAACCATAACGGGAGAAAATTATCTGATTCGGATAATGAAATTTTGAAGCGCTTCGGAAAAATTTTTGAACAGAGTTATATAAGATTTCTCGATCTTCAAAAAGCAGAAGCACAGGCAAGAGAAGCACATATTGAAACTGCTTTGGAAAAAGTGCGAAGTCGTTCCATGGGAATGCAAGAAAGTGAAGAGCTTAAAGAGGTCATCCAGGTTGTCTATGATCAATTCGTTACATTAAATATTTACATTGAGCATACAGGTTTTATTTTGGATTATAAGGAAAGGGAGGATATGCATATTTGGCTCGCCGATCTGCACGAGGTCCCTACCGAGGTAAGCTTTCCTTATTTTGATACTGCCCATTGGAATAGTTTTATTGAAGCTAAAGAAAAAGGAATGGATTTCTTTGTCAATCATTTAACTTTTGAAGAAAAAAATAAATTTTATAATCAACTTTTTAAGCTTATTCCTGGTGTGCCAAAGGAAACAATCAACTATTATCTCAGTTGTCCAGGCCTTGCGATTTCAACTGTTTTATTGGACAATATTGGCCTATATATCGAGAACTTTAAGGGTATTCCTTATACAGATGAAGAAAACAGCATTCTCATGCGCTTTGGAAAGGTGTTCCAACAAACCTACACACGGTTCCTAGATCTTCAAAAAGCAGAGGAACAAGCCAGAGAAGCTCAGATAGAAGTTGCCTTGGAGAGAGTTAGGGCCAAAGCAATGGCCATGCACAGCAGTAAGGATATATCGGGGGCAACAGTTGTTGTTTTTAATGAATTGGGCAAATTGGGAATAGATTTTGAGCGATGTGGGATCGCTATTTTTAACGATACCCCTGTAATAGAAGTCTGGTCAACCCCGCTATTGCACAATTCTACCGAGGTTGTTGATATTGTCGCAGGCAATCTGAATACTGATATTCATCCTCTATTAAAAGGAAGTTATAAAGCATGGTCAGGTAAAAAAAAATATTATTCTTATGAACTTAAAGGGAAGGAATTAAAAAAATATTATGCCCTGTTGGAGAAAGCACCCGACTACCGTTTCCCAAAAATTGAAAACTATCCGGAAACTCAAATTATCAATAGCTTCTATTTTAATGAAGGCGCAATTTTTATTTATCGAAGACAGGCCTTATCAGAAGAAACAAAACAGATTCTATACCGCTTTACCAGTGTTTTTTCACTTACTTATAGACGTTATCTAGATATTATAAGAGCAGAAGCACAGGCAAGGGAAGCTGAAATTGAACTGGCTTTGGAACGAGTGAGGGCAAGAACTATGGCTATGCAGCATAGTGACGAATTGCAAGAAGCTTCATTCTTATTGGATCAACAGGTAAGAGGTTTAGGTATTAAAACTTGGGGTTGCGCCTTCAATATTTACGGAGAAAAAGAATCTACCGAATGGTTTGGGAATGAAGCTGGTGTTCTTCCCAAATATAAGGTTCCTAGGACCGGAATATTCAAGGAATATTATCAAAAAGGTCAGAAAGGTGAGTCACTAATTATAAAGGAGTTTTCAGGTGAAGCATGTGTGGCTCATTATGAATATATGAGCTCACTTCCTATTATAGGCGATGTGCTAAAAAAATTAAAGGAAACAAATAATGGTTTCCCAACGTATCAAATTGATCATATAGTTTATTTTAAATATGGATACCTTCTATTTATTACCAGAGAACCAGCACCAGATGCGCATGACATATTCAAACGATTTGCAAAAGTTTTCGAACAAACCTACACACGTTTTCTCGATCTCCAAAAAGCAGAAGCGCAAACAAGGGAATCACAAATAGAAGCCGCATTGGAACGTGTGCGTAGCAGGACATTGGCGATGCAATCGAGTGGGGAATTGGCGGAAACCGCAGTCGTGGTATTCAAACAACTAATAGATTTAGGTATTGAACCCAACCGCTTATATATTGGAATTGTTAAAGAAGACAATGGCCTTATAGAAATGTGGGCTACCGATGAAGATGCAACTGAAATAGGCAGCAAAGTTGATTTTGACATCACCAAGAATAAATCTATTTCTAAAATATTTGATGGCTGGAAAAAGCAACAAAAATCACTGAACCTTACTATGGAAGGAAAGGAACTTCAAACTTATTTGAAATACATTTATGAAGAGCTAGGGATTATAGTACAAAAAGGTCTTTCTCAAAAAAAACGATTTCAAACAATAGCATATTTTTCAAAAGGATTTATTGGAATTGCAGCTCCTGAAGAACAGCCTGAATCGACCACAGATTTATTGGAACGTTTTGCATCAGTTTTCAATTTGACATATACCCGTTTTAACGATTTGCAAATCTCAGAAGCACAAATCAGGGAAGCCAAGATAGAAATTGCCTTAGAAAGAGTTCGTTCCCGAACCATGGGGATGCAAAAATCTGATGAGTTGGCTGAAACTTCAGCTGTGCTTTTTCAGCAAATAAAAGAAATCGCTACCGAAACCTGGAGTTGTGGTTTTTGTATCTGGCAAGAAAACGATGAAGTGGAGTTATGGATGGGAGCAGATTCTGGTGGCTTATTACCGCCTATGCTCATTCCGTACAAAAAGGAACCTACCCACAAAGATATTTATGAAGCTTCACTAAGAAAAGAACCAGCATATAATAAAGTATGGAATGGAAAGGAGCTAAAGGAACATTACGCTTTCTTAAGAACAATTCCTTCCGTAGCAAAAGCAATTAAGATCATGAAGGATTCTGGTCTTACCTTACCGGATCAACAATGTTATTATGTTGGCTTCTTTAAACACGGGTATCTGTTATTGATTACGAAAGAGCCCAACGATGATTTAATTGAGCTAAGTACCCGTTTTACAAAGGTATTTGATCTTACCTACACCCGTTTCTTAGACCTTCAGTTAAAAGAAAAGCAATCGATTGAGTTGTTAGCCGAAAAGAAACGTCTTGAAGTGACCCTAACCGATTTACAGGCGACCCAAAAACAATTAATACAATCCGAAAAAATGGCGAGTCTTGGAGAGCTCACTGCTGGTATTGCCCACGAGATCCAGAATCCACTCAACTTTGTAAATAATTTCAGCGAAGTGAGTCAGGAATTAATTGACGAACTCAAAGAAGAGCTGGAACTTGGCCACATGGATGGTGTAAAAGATATTTTGAATGATGTTATCCACAATCTTCAAAAGATAGCCCATCATGGTAAACGCGCCGATGGCATTGTTAAAGGGATGTTGCAACATAGCCGAAAAAGTAGCGCCGTAAAAGAAGCAACAGATATCAATACCTTATGTGATGAGTTTTTACGCCTTTCCTATCATGGATTGCGTGCCAAGGATAAATCGTTCAATGCAACTCTGGTAACAGATTTTGATGAAAACTTACCAAAAGTAAACATCTTTCCGCAAGAATTGGGACGTGTAATATTAAACCTGTTGACCAATGCATTCTATGCGGTAAATGAGAAAAAACAATTAAATATAACAGGCTACAATCCTAAGGTATCTATTGGAACAAAAGATAATAATGGTAGCGTTGAAATAAAAGTATCAGACAATGGTAATGGCATCCCAAAACATGTTTTGGAAAAAATATACCAGCCTTTTTTCACAACCAAACCGACAGGTCAAGGAACTGGATTGGGTTTGAGTATGAGCTATGATATTATTACAAAAGGCCACGGAGGCTCCTTGAAAGTTTTAACAGAAAATGGCAAGGGTACTGAATTTATTATTGAATTACCACTAAAGCAAACTGTAAAAATGTATTAAAAAAAAATGAAAAATTCTAGGAGATAAAAAAGATGAAAGGAATAAAAAAAATAAAACAATTTATTTTGCAATGTCTTATGGCAGTGTTTATTATTTCCTGCAATCAAAATCATGAAAAAGTTCAGCACAGCATTTTTGAAAAACAAGACAGCATTTCGCCACCTGCGGTCATCCCAGCAGGAAAACCCATTATCAATTACCTCACAGAAACGGAACCACCCAAAATCACCTTGCTTTCTAAAAAACCCGCACCCGTAAAAACCAATGCTGGATTTTATGTGAACATGCAAAACTTTAATACACAGCAAGGACTGGCAATGAGCAGTATCCTCTCTGGATTCAAGGATAAAGCTGGGAATCTTTGGTTTGGCACATCGGGCAATGGGGTGAGCAAATATGACGGTAAATCTTTTACTAATTATACATCTTCACATGGGTTAATACACAACCTCATCAACCATATAACCGAAGACAGCAAAGGAAATATCTGGTTTGGCACCTACGGGGGAATAAGCAAATACGATGGTGTCACTTTTCAAAATTTCACAACCGAGGATGGCATTCCGGATGTTGATGTTTTAAAAATAATGGAAGATAGCAAAGGCACCCTTTGGATTGGAACGGCAAAAGGATTGTGCAGCTTCACGCAAAACAGAACTGACGGGAAGTTGCTTTTAACAAGCCACAACCAAGAAGATGTTTTATTAAATGCTTCCGTAATCGACATTCTTGAGGACAGCCAAGGTCAACTCTGGTTTGCCGGCGATCAGGGGGTATGGAAATACATTCCAGCAACCAGTGCAAAAGAACAAGGAACGTTCATGAATTTTTCAGATAAATTCGGCATAGAGGATAAGGTTGCTACTGTTCTTATGGAAGATCACGCCGGCATAATTTGGGTGGGCACCTATGGCGCGGTTGGTAGATATGCCCCGGCAAAATCAGGTTTTTTAGAAAAAACATTCAAACCGCTAACAGTTTCGGATGGTTTGGTTAATAATGCTGTTATGATCATTACAATAGATAAGCAAGATATGGTTTGGATAGGCACAAAGGGAGGTGTTTCCAAATACGATAAAAACAGCGAATCATTTATAAATTTCACAGTTGAACAAGGTCTCACCTTCAACCAAGTAAACAGCATAACCGAAGATAGTTCCGGAAGTCTTTGGTTTGGTACTTACGGGGGTGGATTAGATAGGTACGATGGGGAAAGCGTCATTGAATATAACACAAAACAAGGGCTTATTGGAGATGCCATCTATGCCACCACTGAGGATAATGAAGGCAATATATGGCTAGCCCCTTCCAATGCAGGGATCGTAAAATACGAACAAAATGGAAATTCAGCTTATAGCGGCATCTTCACAACTTATTCCAAAGAACAGGGCCTTTTGGCTAATACTCATTACACTGCGACGAAAGACAATGATGGCAACCTGTATTTTGGAAGCAATGAAGGTCTTAGTATAATCAATGGGAAAGAAATCACTAATTATACCAACAAAAATGGCTTACCAGATCATTTTATCACTGCTTTATATATGGATAAAACAGGCAAACTTTGGATAGGAACCTATGAAGGTGGGATTAGCGTGTTCGATGGTAAATCCTTTAGTAATTCCTCTACGGAACAAGGCCTTGTCCATAAAACCGTATGGTACTTCTTGGAAGATAAAGACGGAATTATGTGGATCGCTACTCGAGGAGGATTAAGTAGATACGATGGCAAAAATTTTATGAATTTCACTACAGAACAAGGCCTGCCGGACAACAAACTTTCAGCGGTGATCCAGGATAAAAAGGGTAACATAATCATTGGAAGTTGGGGAGGCGGTGTATCCATCATTAAAAAAGAACGGCTTGAAAAACTGAAGCTTTCAAATGATAACCAGATTGAACCAATTTTTGAAAATTTTTCTACTACACAAGGATTGGCAAACGATGTGGTTTACCAATTTTTGGAAGACGATAATGGTAATATAGTAATAGGCACCAACAAAGGATTTACAATACTAAAGGGAGGCATAGCTTCAGAAGTAGGAAAAATAGCGCAGAATGGCTTTGAAAACTATAACGAAAAAACAGGATACCCTATAAAAGACATTAGCAACAACCAAAGCATGCATATAGGTGGACGTGGCAATATTTGGGCAGGTACTGTTGATAAACTTGTACGTTTTGATTACAACAGTGTTCGCAAAAACACAGAACCATTAGAGGTGTTTATTCAAAATGTCAAAATAAACAACGATAATATAAGTTGGCGTAGCCTTGAGTGGGCTAGAAAAAAAGATACCCCGGTAAAATTGAAGAACGCCAATACACCTTCACATGTTACCGACGAATTACTCACTTTTAAAAGAAAGCTCACATCCAGAGCAATGGACACTATGGTTCATAACTATCGGAATGTGCACTTTGACAGTCTTCAAGCGTTTTTCTCAATCCCAATAAATTTGGAACTGCCCTATTCTAAAAACAACATCAGCTTCGATTTTGTTGGTGTGGAAACCACAAGGCCAGAATTGGTAAATTATCAATATATGTTGGAAGGGTATAACGAAAACTGGAACCCTATAACGCAGTCTAGCACAGCCACTTTCGGCAATATTAACGAAGGCAATTACACCTTTTTTGTAAAAGCCCAAAGCCCTGTAGGAGTGTGGAGCGAACCTTTGGAATATCAGTTTACAATTAGACCTCCGTGGTATCGTGCATGGTATGCTTACTTTTTTTATGTTTTACTGTTGTTTTTGGGAATATATTATGTTGATGCTTTTCAGCGTCGCCGAGTATTGTTTTTGGAGCGCCAAAAGGGAATTAGACAGGAGCTAAAACACGCCAGGGAAATTGAGAAAGCTTTTGCAGAGCTAAAGGCAACTCAATCGTTGCTAATCCAATCTGAAAAAATGGCGTCTTTGGGAGAACTTACGGCAGGAATAGCACACGAAATACAAAACCCATTAAATTTTGTGAATAATTTTTCTGAAGTAAGTAAAGAACTGTTGGATGAATTGAAAACAGAACTTGAGAAAGGCAATATCGAAGATTCCCAAGGAATAGTCCATGATGTGATTGAAAATTTACAAAAAATAAATCTTCATGGGAAACGTGCCGAGTCCATTGTAAAAGGAATGTTGCAGCATAGCCGTGTAAGTACCGGCGTACGCGAATTAGTGGATATCAATAAGTTGACCGATGAATACCTGCGACTGGCCTATCACGGGCTGAGAGCCAAGGACAAATCCTTCAACGCTTCCTTAAATACCGATTATGATGATTCTATAGGGAAAATAGAAATAGTTCCACAGGATATTGGCAGAGTAATTTTGAATTTGATCGTTAATGCTTTTTATGCCGTCAATGAAAGAAAACAACTCAATTCTCCAGATTATCAACCTACTGTTTCGGTCTGCACCAAACAGCTAAAAGATAGTGTGGAAATACACGTGGTAGATAATGGAAATGGCATGCCCCAGATTGTACTTGATAAAATATTCCAACCCTTCTTTACTACAAAACCGAGCGGTCAGGGAACGGGATTAGGCTTATCTTTAAGTTATGATATTGTAAAAGCGCATCTAGGTGATATATTAGTAAAAACGAAAGAAGGTGAAGGAACAGAATTCAGTATTAAACTACCTAAAAATTAGATTATGAAAATATTAGTAGTTGATGATGAACGCGATGTACAGGCATTATTTCAGCAACGTTTCAGAAAAGAAATAAAAAATGGCGATCTGTATTTTGACTTTGCTTTTTCGGGGGAAGAAGCACTTGCATATTTAAAACAAAACCAAAAAGAAGCCTTATTGATTCTTTCAGATATCAATATGCCTGGAATGAATGGGTTGGAGCTTCTGGAATACATTAAACAAGAATTCCAAAAACCGGTACCCATTGTGATTATGATTACTGCCTATGGAGATGACGAAAATTATAAAACTGCTCAAAGATTAGGAGCTGATGATTTTTTGACCAAACCAGTAGATTTTAAGATACTAAAAGAAAAATTAATAAAAGTTATATAATGTCAAAGATACTAGTAGTTGATGATGAGGCCGATTTGGAAACACTTATCAAGCAGAAATTCCGAAAAAAAATACGCGGTGGAGAATACCAGTTTTACTTTGCCAAAAACGGAAAAGCAGCCTTAGAAAGGCTACTGGAAGAACCTCAAATTGACATCATCTTGAGCGATATTAATATGCCGGAGATGGATGGGCTTACGCTATTGGGTAAAATTAGCGAAACAAATCCTCTTATTAAAACCGTCATTGTTTCAGCATATGGTGATATGGAAAATATTCGAACTGCCATGAACCGAGGGGCTTTTGACTTTATTACAAAGCCCATAAATTTTGAAGATCTAAGTCTAACAATAGAGAAAACGCTTAAGCATGCAACACATATAAAAGAAACTTTAAAAGCCATAAAGGAAAATAATATTCTAAAAATGTACGTAGATGAAAATGTCCTTAATTTCATGGGAAATAAAGAATATGAAACTACCATTACAGAAAATGAAACTATTGATGCAACGGTGATGTTCGTAGATATTTGTGGCTTTACTGCTATAAGTGAAAACGTACCAGCAGATACGGTAGTGGAAATCATCAATAGTTATTTTGATGAAATGGTTAAGGAAATAATTGATCAAAAAGGATATATAGATAAATTCATGGGTGATGCTATCATGGCTGTTTTTAAAGGGGAATATCATCTCGATCGAGCCATAGATGCAGCATTGGCCTTAAATCATAAGTTGGCAAATATTCCTGCCATTGGAGGCGACCTTAAATTTAAACCTAAAGTTTCTATAGGAATGAAGAGCGGCGAGATGATTTCTGGTAATATAGGTTCCGCTAGTTTAAAACGTTTGGATTATACCGTTATTGGCGACACTGTGAATACTGCATCACGCTTGCAGGATGCAGCAAAAGAAAATGAAATTATCATTTGCGAAAGTTGTTACGAAAAAGTCAAAGAATCATTTAAATGTGAAAAGGTTGGAAGCATCATGCTTAAAAATAAAGCAAAACCAATAACCATTTATAAAGTTTTAGAGTAGGAATTTTAAAGCTCGTTTCAAAATAAAGTTAAACTAGCAGTCATGGAAGAATCTGCACCTAAACAATCAACCCTGCAAGGCATACCTGAAGCTCTAACGCCAAAAAATAAATACACAGATGATCTTATAGATCATTATTGGGGGAGTATCAACTATATTTCAACACTTATAAAGGCCTCTGAATTAAAAGCAGGACTAATCCTTTCTTTTTACGGTATTTTACTAAATTTTATATTCAAGAGTATAGGAACGGTTCTTTCAGAAGTTTCCAATGCCAATTTCTTTTATGTGCTGATTGGCCTATGGTTTCTATGCACCGCAATCTCAATCTATAATTGTGTAAGATGCTTTATTCCAAAAATAGAAAGAGATTATGATAAGAATATTTTCTTTTTTGGGGATGTGATCACCAAGTTTGGAAGCATCAAGGAATTTGCTAAAACCTTTCACCAGGTTAGTGTTGATGAAGATCAACTTTTTGAACAATTGGGGGAACAAATTTATATTATCTCAAAAATTGCAGCTTGGAAATTCAGCAATGTTAAGAGAGCCATTTGGTTTTTGGCATTTGGATTATTAATTATATTTATTTCTACGGTGTATTATTTTATCCTAAGCCTGTTATAAACATTTTAAAATATTCTGTTTTACCTTAAACACGGATATTGTTTAATCTAAATTATCCAAGACAAAATTCTTGCAAAATAAGAGCTGAATTAAGCATTTACCTATTTTTTCATAAAAGCAGCTTGCTTCAATTCATTTTTATCAGTTTTAATTTACTTGGATGCCCATTTTAAGCTTGGAAATTAGTAAACTATCGGTTTGTTTCTTCATCTCCGTTACTTCTGAAACATCATCATTTGGAATAGCGATAGAAAGCACATAATGTTTCACTTTCCAAGCTCCGTCTACCTTTTCCATCACGCCAGATCCTCTGCATATTCCCATTTGTGTACTCAAAAGTTCATCAAACCAGGCTAGACTGTTATCTTTTTCTGTGTAGATGTTGCGTTCCAAAGTTGTAAAACTCCATGCTTTACCTTTGTCGAAATAAGGTTTAGAGAATTCACGAAACTCCTTATTTTGCCAGTTTTCGGTAGCATCAGTTCCTATAAAAACCCCATCTTTTGTCATTAACCCAAAATACTCATCAAAGTTCGCATTAGCTGCTGCTTTATGCCAATTCTCTAAAGCAGTATTTATTTTTTCTTTTGAATTTACTTCGGAAGCCATCTTTTCATTATCTAATTTTTCTGAAGATGTTTCATCTTTTTGAGAGTTTGTATTATTACAGGCAAAAGTTGAAATTAAAAGAAGAAGGATTAGTTTTTTCATATGTCTGAAATGGTTAAATTTTAAAATGTGTCTATAATATAGAGTCGCGTGATCTATTATTGCCTACCGTTCTTTTTCGTGATGCAGGTAATACTCTTTTTGGGGATTGCTCTTCTTCATTTTCAATTTCATCCAATTCTTCTTCAAACTCCTCTAAGGTTTTTAGGAAAAGTTCATTTATCTGAATTTTAAAATTGTTCCACTCCAGAGGCAACTCTTTAGCTGTTTTAGAAATTTTTTCAGGATCAACCTCTCTTTTTTCCGCAAGTTGCTGCAAGATCTTAGATTTGGTCACAAGTACTCCTAGTCTAGCTTTAACGGCATTGGATTGTAATCTTACTGGCACCGTTTCTTGCAATGACTTCATGATCTCTGTTATTGGAGTGGTATTAGCGATCACATCATTTAGTGTATAATTCTTTAAGTTTTCAATCTCACTTTGGGCAGTGATATAAGCCAACCACTCATTAGTGATCTCTTGAGCCTCGGGCAAAAGAATGACCTCTACTTTAGAAGCTTCTAATTTTTGAGTGAGAGCCAACTGAATATCCTTTCTGTCTGACTCATTAGAATTTTCAGTACTTTTTTGGTTACATCCAACCATTATAAATATAAATAGAATCCAAAAGGAGGTTTTCATAAGCTAATCTTGTATAGCAAAGTTAATGAAAAAGCATTGCCAAAAAAGGACGCATTAAAGATGTAGGGATTAACTCCCTTTTTTATATAGAATGTTATAGCATCATCTCTGAAATGGATATATTTGCGCAGTAAAATTTACAGAATGATTTCAGATAAAATATTAATTATTGGAGCTTCCGGTCAAATTGGAAGTGAGCTTGCATTAAGACTGCGTGAACTGCACGGAAATGAAAATGTGATTGCAAGTGATATAAAAGAAGGTAGTGAAGAGCTTATGACTAGTGGCCCATTCGAAATAATGGATGCTACAGATGGAGACGGAATTGCAAATCTTATTGAAAAATATAGTATTACAGATGTTTATTTAATGGCTGCAATGTTAAGTGCTACTGCTGAGAAAATGCCAATGAAAGCATGGAATTTAAATATGGATTCTCTATTCATAATTCTAAACCTTGCGAAGGAAAAAAAGATTAAAAAAGTGTTCTGGCCTTCCAGTATAGCTGTTTTTGGACCAAGCACTCCAAGACAAGATACTCCACAAACCACCATCATGGAACCAACCACGGTGTATGGAATTAGTAAGCAAACCGGGGAACGCTGGTGCGAGTATTTCTTCAATAAGTTTGGAGTAGATGTTAGAAGTATGAGATACCCTGGAATAATTAGTTATAAGACTTTGCCTGGCGGCGGAACAACAGATTATGCCATAGAAATATTTCATGAAGCATTAAGATCTGGAAAATATACATCATTCCTAAATGAAGAAACTGCTTTGCCAATGATGTACATGAAAGATGCTATCAAAGCAACTATAGATATCATGAATGAACCGGCAGAGAATGTTAAAGTAAGATCTTCTTATAATTTATCTGCTATGAGTTTTACTCCTAAAGAATTAGCAGAAGCGATTAAAAAGGAAATACCGGAATTTGAAATAGATTACAAGCCAGATTTTAGACAGGCAATTGCCGATTCTTGGCCAAGTAGTATAGATGATAGTGCTGCGAGAGCAGATTGGAATTGGGAACACGAATACGACCTTAAAAAGCTTACTCAAGCAATGTTAGAGGGATTAAAAGAGTCCTTTTCCTTAGAAAATAAGTAACAAAAAAACCCGTCTAAATTAATTTAGACGGGTTTTTAAACCTTCGAATTAAATATAAAAATATATTAATCGTGGATCAAACGTACTTGAGCAGCCGTTAGTCCTTTTCTTCCTTCTTCTTCAACGTACTCAACTTTGTCGCCTTCATTTAAAGACTCTCCATTAAGACCTGTAACGTGCACGAAGATGTCTCTTCCTGTATCGTCGTTAGTAATGAATCCGTAACCTTTAGACTCATTGAAAAATTTAACTGTACCTTCCATTGTAATAAAATAAAAATTAATAAAGAACAAACTTACATAATATAATTTATCATTTTTGCTCAATTAAGAATATTTTTTACCATTTTTAATTATATCCCCTTACTCCCTGCGATTACCACGCATTTTATCCATGTTTTCTTTTGTAAGGGTATAATCGCTTAATTTCTTTCCTTTCCAACGAACGTATAAGAAGATGGGCATCAGGATAAAAGCACTTGCAAGAACGGCAATTCCTATAATTCTATCCCCCAAGATCACGTCGTCATTCATTCTAAAATAAAAACCAATTCCAACGGCAATAAGAATAGAGATTGCCAGTATTTTAATTACTAATTTCATTGTTTAAACTGTTACCTCAATTAATTTCTGTCTATAAGCGGTGAGCAATTTAGATTTGGATACAAAGCCTATATACTTATCATTTTCTATTACCGGTAAATTCCAAGCATCGCTTTCCTGAAATTTCCTCATAATATCCTGCATTCCATCTTTTCTAATATCAATAATTTCCGGGGCTCGCTGCATAAGTTCCTGAACGGTAACCTTATCATATAAATCCCTGTCAAACATAATGGGCCTAATGTCATCTAATAATATAATCCCTGTAAAACGACCTTTATCATCCAATACCGGATATAAATTTCTTGAAGATTTTGTAACTCCTTTATGGATTACATCTCCCAAAGTCATATCCATCTGCAGTTTTATAAAATTTGTTTCTACAAGATTTCTAATATTCATTAAGGTAAGCACTGCTTTATCCTTGTCATGAGTCAGAAGTTCACCTTTCATTGCCAGTTCCATGGTATAAACCGAATGTGGTTGAAATTGATTGGTGATCATATAAGAAATGGTAGCAGTGATCATTAAAGGCACAAAAAGGCCATACCCACCTGTAAGTTCTGCAATCAAGAAAATGGCGGTAAGTGGTGCATGTAAAACACCCGCCATGAGGCCTGCCATACCTACTAAGGTAAAGCTACTTACCGAAATCGGGTTTTTTAAGATCCCTAAATTATTTACAATTAGCGCAAATCCATGTCCCATTGCGCTCCCCATAAAAAGCACCGGAGCAAAGATTCCTCCAACCCCGCCAGCTCCAAAAGTCAGCGAGGTTGCAATTATTTTAAAGATCACCAAGCCTGCTAAAAGTGCGATCACTATCCAGATGTTGTCAAGATAGTCGTTAAATAAATTGGTGCCCAAGGCTTTTATATAGTTTTCAGTCAATAAGTTATTTATTACGTTATAACCTTCCCCATAAAGTGGAGGAATCATATATACTAGCACTCCAAGCCCAATGCCCCCAATTAAAAGTCTTTTCAATGGAGAACCTATTTTTTTGAATAATTCATTCATTTTAAAATAGACACTGGTAAAATACATCGAAATAAAAGCAGCTAGAATTCCAAGAATAATATAGAAAGGCACTTCAGAAATAAGGAATTTATCTTGTAGCTGAAAAGGTAAAATAATGTCTGATCCAAAGAAAAAATAGGAGGTGAGTATTGCTGAAACTGATGCGATAAGTAATGGAAGCATAGAAACCAAAGTGAGATCTAAACTAAAAACTTCGATAGCAAAAATTATTGCAGCAATTGGTGCTTTAAAGATAGATGACATAGCTCCTGCAGCGGCACAACCAATTAGCAGTGTACGGTGAGTCTGATTCATCTGAAATACTCGTGCAATATTAGAGCCCAGAGAAGCTCCAGTTGCAACGGTTGGTCCTTCAAGTCCCACAGATCCCCCAAAACCTACAGTGATGGGTGCTGTTAATAAAGAGGCGTACATCTGGAAAGGTTTCATAAGGCCTTTTCGCTTGGAAATAGCATAAAGCGTAGAAGGTATCCCGTGACCAATTTTTTTGTTGAGTCCGTATTTGAGGATAAGAAGCGTTAGAGCAAGACCAATTATAGGGAAAATGAAGTAAAATGCATGATGTGCATTCGCAATTAATTTTCCTTCTAGTAATTCCTGAATAAAGTGCGTTAGGTTTTTAATCAATACGGCCCCTAATCCACTGGCCAAACCAATGAGCGCACTAAGAATCAAAATGAATTGATGTTGAGTAAGATTATTGGTCTTCCAAAGTAAAAATTTTTGAAAACCGGGTTTGGCTCGTGCGAACATCTAGGATGTTGAAATTATTGAACAGTGAGAAAATTAGTGCTAATATATTAAGTTAAAACGATTTAGGAGTTCTATTCTTTGTCAATAAAACTCCTGATTCGTTTTTGTACTTATTTTAAAATGAATTTTGCGCTATTCCGTAACTTTTAAATGCAATTCTGAAAGCTGTGCATCATCAAGTTTTGACGGAGCATCTATCATAATATCTCTTCCAGAATTGTTCTTTGGGAATGCTATATAATCTCTTATAGTTTCGTGGCCTCCTAAGATTGCAACCAGTCTGTCAAATCCAAAAGCGATCCCTCCGTGTGGGGGTGCTCCAAATTGGAAGGCATCCATTAAAAATCCGAATTGCGCTTTTGCTTCTTCTGGAGTAAAGCCTAAATAATCGAACATTTTAGCTTGAGTTTCTTTATCGTGAATACGAATAGAACCTCCACCTATTTCATTTCCATTCATCACCAGATCATAAGCATTTGCTCTTACTGTTCCAGGATCTGTTTCTAGTAATTTGATGTCTTCTGGTTTTGGAGAAGTAAACGGGTGGTGCATTGCGTGATACCTATTGGTTTCTTCATCCCATTCTAGAAGAGGGAAATCTACAACCCATAGCGGTGCAAATTCTTTAGAATCTCTCAATCCAAGTTCAGTAGCTAAATGCATTCTTAAAGCACTTAATTGTGCTCTAGTGCTATTAGCATCTCCAGACATAACTAAAATAAGGTCTCCTGCGTTCGCTCCTGTTTCTTGCGCCCAAGCTTTTAAGTCTTCTTCAGAATAGAATTTATCTACTGAAGATTTTAAAGTTCCGTCTTCATTGTATTTTGCCCAAACCATTCCGTTGGCGCCAACTTGTGGACGTTTAACCCACTCAATAAGTTTATCTATTTGTTTTCTTGTATAAGAAGCGGCTCCGGGAACTGCAATTCCAACAATAAGTTCTTGTTGATCAAAAACATTAAAACCTTTGTTCTTTGCAAGATCATTCAATTCTGCAAACTCCATCCCAAAACGAATGTCTGGTTTGTCGTTTCCATATTTCTTCATAGCATCGGCATAGGTCATTCTTGGGAATTCACCTATTTCAACACCTTTAATTTCTTTAAGTAAATGACGAGTTAATCCTTCGAAGATATTCAAGATATCTTCCTGCTCCACAAATGCCATTTCACAATCTATTTGTGTGAATTCCGGTTGTCTATCTGCTCTAAGATCTTCATCTCTAAAACATTTTACGATCTGGAAATATTTGTCCATTCCACCAACCATAAGCAATTGCTTAAAGGTTTGCGGAGATTGTGGTAAAGCATAAAATTGTCCTCCGTTCATTCTACTTGGTACTACAAAATCACGAGCTCCTTCTGGAGTAGATTTTATAAGATATGGAGTTTCCACTTCAATAAAACCTTCCTCAGAAAGGTAATTTCTCACCTTCATTCCTACTTTATGTCGGAACATTAGATTTTCTTTTACTGGATTTCTACGGATGTCCAGATAGCGATATTTCATTCGAAGCTCTTCTCCACCATCGGTTTCATTTTCAATAGTAAAAGGAGGTGTTAAAGAAGGATTCAATATTTTAAGTTCAGCAACCAAAATTTCAATATCTCCAGTTGGAAGTTGCGGGTTCTTAGATTCACGTTCGATCACTTTTCCGGTAACTTGGATCACAAATTCACGACCTAATTGAGCTGCTTTTTCCATCATTTCTGAAGAAGTGCGCTCCTCATCAAAGATAAGTTGTGTCATCCCATAGCGATCTCTAAGATCTACCCAGATCATAAAACCTTTATTTCGGGTCTTTTGAACCCAACCAGATAGCGTAACCTCATTATTGATATGAGTTTCTCTTAATTCTCCACAAGTATGACTTCTATACATAACGCACTATTGAATTTTGGTTTGCAAAAGTAAGAAGATATGGTGGTTTCTTTTTGGATTTAAGTGTAAAATTAGCAGTGTTTAAAATTTGTGGGGATTCTTTTAAAAACTAAAAACCCGAAACTCTTGGTCTCGGGTTTTTAAAATTATTTATTTTATTAATTAAGTTGTGGCAAGTTCTTCTTTTTCTCGCGCTTTTCTTTCAGCCCGTTGTTTTCTTTTATCTGAAAATCTAACTTTAGCTCTATTTACCAGATAGAACATTACAGGAACTACAATAAGGGTTAAGAAAGTGGCGAAAATAAGTCCGAAGATTACTGTCCATGCCAATGGCCCCCAGAAAATCACGTTGTCCCCACCTATATATATTGCCGGATCATAATCTGTAAATAAGCCAAAGAAATCTATGTTGAATCCAACTGCTAATGGAATAAGTCCTAGAACAGTTGTAATTGCTGTTAACAATACTGGGCGTAAACGAGACTTACCACCAGCAACGATTAAATTGAAATATTGTTCTCTCGTTAATAGTTCGTCTTCCTCCACTTCAAGTTCCAGTTTTCTTCTATCTATTAAAATTTGGGTGTAATCTATTAATACAATAGCGTTGTTTACTACAATACCTGCGAGAGATATTATTCCCATCATCGTCATGATAACCACAAAATCCATTTGGAAAACTACTAAACCTATAAATACCCCAGCTAAACTTAGTATAATAGCCATTAAGATGATTATTGGTTTAGATATAGAGTTAAATTGTCCTACCAGAATTAATAATATTCCTCCCATGGCATAGAATAAAGCCATTAAAAGGAAATTCATATTTTCTTCTTGCTTCTCTTGTTCTCCTGTGAAAGCATAAGTGATCTCTGGTGGAGTTTCATAACCTTCTAATTCCGATTTTAACTCTCCAACAAGTTCTGTAGGATTATAACCTCCTAAGACGTTAGAGTAAACTGTAATTACGCGTTTTAAATCTCTACGTTTTATAGAACTAAATGAAGCGGTATTGTTTTTGGAAATTAAAGAGGAAATTGGCACCTGGATTAGGGTTCCTTGATTATTTCTAAAAGTAACCGGCTGATTGAACAAGGCACTCTCGTCATGTCTATATTTCTCTGCAAATCTCACGTTTATCTCGTAATCATCGTCCCCTTCTTTATAGGTAGATATTTCTTCCCCATAAATAGCTCTTCTTAATGTTTGGCCAACGTTTGCTGTAGAAACCCCAAGTTGTCCCGCTTTTTCACGATCAACTTTTATTTCCATTTCTGGCTTCGCTTTATTTACATCTATTTTAAGTTCTTCTATACCTGCGACGTTTAGACCTTCTATGTGTGCTCTCATCTTTTCCGCTTCTTTGAGCATCTCATCGTAGTTTTCTCCCTTCAATTCAATATTTATAGGGTATCCAGACGGAGGGCCGGCAGCATCTTTTTCAACAATTATAGAAGCTCCAGGAAATCCTTTAACGGCAGATCTTACTTCAGAAAGTACGGTGCTACTTTTCACCCCTCTTCTTAATTTAAAGTCGCGCATAGAAAGGGTGACCTTTCCTTTTTGCGGCATTTCATTAGACTGGCCTGCATCTGTTTGGGGGTTACCAGCTCCTTGACCGACTTGAGAGATAGCAGATTCTACCATATAATTGTAGCCATCCTCATCTTCATATTTTTTAATGGCATCAAAAATTCTATTTTCTACTTTCTTGGTAAGTTCGTTGGTCTTTTCTATATCTGTTCCTTCAGGATATTCAATATATGTGATTATCTGATTTGGTTCATTTTCAGGAAAGAAGAGTACCTTAGGCTGTACCAACCCAACAAGGACAAAAGATAAAATAAGTAGGATGAAAGTTCCGAAGAAGAAATAATAAGCCTTTTTTCCCCTTAGCGCGAATTTTAAAATTCCTTCATAAAAATTTTCGAGTTTTTTTAATGCTTTGAATTGAAAATAATCTACTGCACCCGCAAGGAAATATTTATAAACCCATAACATAATTGCCGCCAGAATACTTAAGTTCCCTATTCCGCGTAGCGCTCCAGAATCTGTTGCAAATCCAGCGATAAGCATTAAGACACCAATTCCTCCTATAATTAAACTCCATCTAATAAGTTTCTTTTTAGTTAAGGATTCTTCTTCAGTTTTCATGAACTTAGAAGTAAGCATAGCGTTAATAATCAATGCTACAAATAAGGAAGACCCAAGAACTACAGAAAGGGTAATAGGGAAATAGATCATGAATTTTCCAATTGTTCCTGGCCATAATCCCAATGGGAAAAAGGCTGCTAAGGTGGTTGCGGTAGAGGCAATGATGGGCCAGGCTATTTCTCCCATCCCTTGTTTTGCAGCTTTTATCCTTGGCATACCTTGGGCCATAAGAGAATAAACATTTTCTACCACTACAATTCCATTGTCTACCAGCATTCCAAGTCCCATAACCAATCCAAATAACACCATGGTGTTAAGTGTGAATCCTAAAGATGATAGGATAAAGAGTGACAGAAGCATAGAGAGCGGAATTGCAAACCCTACAAAAAGGGCATTCCTAAACCCAAGGAAAAACATTAAAACCAAGACTACCAGGATAACCCCGAATATAATATTGTTCACAAGGTCGTCTACTTGGTTTTGAGTTTTAATAGACTGGTCGTTGGTTAATGAAACATTTAATTGCTGAGGTAAATATGTGTCTTGTTCTTTTTTAATTATTTCTTTGATTTGCTCTACGGCTTCAATCATATTTTTCCCTGCACGCTTTTTTACATCAAGCATTACTACAGGTTCCCCATATTCTCTGGCGTAAGTAGTAGGTTCTTTTTCCTTAAATTTGATAGTTGCAATATCTTTTAAGAAAATTAAGCCCCCGTCTCTCTTAACGACAACATTTTCAAGCTCTTTAGGATCGTCTATTTCGCCAATGATCCTTATGTTTTTTTCTACACCATTACTGGTTATGTTACCTCCAGAAATAGTATTGTTTTCACCTCTTACTGCATTAATAATGTCATTAAAGCTTACTACAGATGCAGACATTTTGTACACATCTACAGCGATTTCAACCTCCATTTCTTCGGCACCACGAATACTAGCTTCTTTAATTTGAGGTAGTAGTTCAATTTTATCTTGAAGATATTCAGCATAATCCTTAAGCGTTTGTACTGGATAATCTCCTGTTAAATTGATGTTTAGGATGGGTTGTTCTTCAGAAATATTAAGGTCGAACACATTTGGCTCTACCTTAGCACCATTATCTAAGGTTGGCCAAGTAGTAGCAGATTTTACCTGATCTACTTTATCTTTAATAAGCTGTTTTGCAACAGGAATTTCTACATCTTCTTCAAATTCTACAATTACAATAGAATAGTCCTGAAGAGTTGTAGAACTAATTTCTTTTACTCCACCTACATTGTTAAATTCTTGTTCTAAGGGTTCGGTAATAAATTTTTCAACATCTTCTGCAGAGTTTCCAGGGTTGATGGAACTTACATAGATTTTGGTTTCAACTATTTCAGGAAAAGCCTCTCTGGGCATGCTGTAATAGGAAAAAATACCAAGAAACAGGATAATAGCAATAATAACATACACAGTCATTTTATTGTCTATGGCCCAAGAGGATATTCCAAATTCTTTAAAGGGATTTTTACTCATCTTGAATTATTTCTTAGTTATTAGTAGTTACACGTTGTCCGTTCCTTATGCTTTTTGCACCTTCAATAATAATAGTCTCCCCAGGTTTTAGACCACTTTTAACCTCAATTTCGTTTTCATAGGTATAACCTATTTCTAAAATCACTTTTTTAGCAATTCCAATCGAATCATTTTCAGCCTCATATAAAAAAACAATGGTCTCTCCTTTAGAGTTTTCCTGAAGTATGTTTGCAGGAATGGTTACAGCATTTGCGTTGGAATAATCATTTAATTGAACAGTAGCTATCAAGTTAGGCTTTACAAAACCATCTTTGTTGGGGATTTCAATTTCAACATCAAAAGTCCTGTTGTCTGGATTAATGTAGTTACCAACTTGGCGCACAATTCCTTTGTAGGTTTGCCCTATTGAAGCTAAATTTACATTCACAGCAGTTCCTTTTTCTACGGTTTTGGTATAATTTTCAGGAACAGATGCTTTAACGTACATGTTGTCTAAATTCACTAGTCGAATAACTTCGGTTTGTCCTTGATTAACAACTTGCCCTTGATCTGCAATGATATTATCTACAACTCCGGAAAAAGGTGCAGTAATAACTGTTTTAGATAATTGTGATCTTAACTGGTTTGTGGCATTTTTAGTAGCTTCATAATTCGCTTTTGCTTCTAAATACTGTATTTCCGATCCAATCTTTTGATCCCACAAACGTTCTTGTCTCTCAAAAGTAGTTTTTGCAAGCGCCATTTGAGTTTCTTGTTGAGCAACTTGGCTGGATAAACCACCGTCGTCTATAAGTGCTAAACGCTGCCCCTTAGTTACTTTTTGGCCTTGTTTTACATAAACCCTAGTTAAAACTCCGGAGTATTCAGGATATAAAATAATGTTCTGATCTGTTTCTACATTTCCTTGCACCTCTACAAAGTGCTTAAAAGTGGTGTCTTTCACAACCTGGGTAGTAACCAGAACTGCTTTATCATCTTTTTCTTCGCTTTGGATATAGGCGTTCAATTTATCTATATCTTCTCTAAGAAGTTTTTGCTGATGGTTTAATTCGCCTTTTTTGGCCTTGATTGCTTTAAGATCTCCCCCTTCTAATAAAGAATCTACAGAGTCTGTTTTCCCTCCGCAGGAAATAACTAAAAGAGTAATACTTAAAATATATAATAGCTTTTTCATGTTTTTAAAATTGAAGGGATTCCTAATTTTCTTTTGAATATTTGGTGGTATCAAGGAGATTTTCTAATTCGGTTTTATTTGTTACAACATTCAACATAGCTTGTAAATAATCTTGTTGTGCTCTATATAATTGTTGCTGTGCATCGTTTAGATCGAAACTGGAAGAAAGTCCTTCTAAAAATTTCACCTGATTTTTATTTTCTATTCGTTCTGCTAAGTCCAAACTCTTTTGCTTATTGGCATAATTTTCTAAACTAAACCTATAATCGTTTTTAGCCGATTCTATATTAAGTTCAACCTGATTCTTAGTGAACTCTAATTGAATAAGGGATTGCTCATATTGAATTCTTTTTTGTGCAGTTTTTGCACTTCGCATTCCGCTGCTAAAAATTGGCACATTTAAACTTAAGCCTAAAATAGATTGATCGAAATAAACCTGATTATTTGTAAAAAAACTGAAACTATCACTATTCCCCTGAGCCCCGTAGTTAACGAATCCTGTAAGTGTTGGTAAAGCCTTGCTTTTTTCCAGTTTAACCAAAATTTCAGCCTGATTGCTTTGATCCTGAGCTAGTCTAAAATCTATATTTTCCTCGATTGGAATTTCTTTATTAAGTAATTGAAGATCAAAATTCTCTGTACTTAATTCTTCTAAATTATCTAATGCTTCAATATAGTTGCTAACAGGAATTCCCATGCTAAGTTTCAGCATATCATAAGCAATTACCTCCATTCTCTCTGCATTATTTAAACTTGTTTCCAAACCTAACAAAGTAATTTCCAGTTGTTCTACAGCTTCCTCTTCTATGAGTCCATTTTCGTAAGTTTTTCTAGTGTCGTTCAGGTTTTTCTGAATTGTCTCCAAGTTCCTTTTAGAAATTTCTACGCTTTCCCGAGCTAATAAAACATTGCTATATGCATTGGTAATAGCCAGTTTTACCTCCAAATCTGTTTTCACTTTTGCATTCTCCGAAATTTGAAGCAAAGTTTTTGCAGATTGCACACCTACTATATAAGACCCATCAAAAATCAATTGGTTCCAGGTGCCAGTGGCTGTTAAATTTTGTTGGGTACCAAAGGTTACGGGCACAAAAGTTCCAGGATCTCCCCCTGCAATTTCTCCAGGCAATAAAATAACTGGTTGTTTTAGGTTGTTTATGTATTCTGCATTACCACTTATTTGGGGTAAACCCTGCGAAATAATTTCCCATTTTTGTTTAAGAGCGATGGCAATATCTTTACTGGCAATTTCAGCATTATAACTGTTCTTTAACCCATAGGCAATTGCTTCTTCTAAAGTGAAGGTTTGAGGAGCACTAGTGGTTGATTCCTGCGCGCTAACAATTGCAGTTAGTTGAAGAAAGAATATTAAAAAGATCCTTTTCATTAGTTTTTTAAGCTTGGTTTATTGATAAATTTATTGAGGGTGTCCAGTCCTTTTTCAGTAACAATGGCGCGCATATGATATTCTAAATAATTTTCCATTAATTGAGGAACCGAAAATTCTGATGTGTTAAAAATGTCGTTGTCCCTAATTCCAGTAATTCCAATAAAATAAATTTTAGAGGTGAAATTTATTGGGATATCTGGTCTATAGATACCTGTTTCAATTCCGCGTTTTAAATTTTCTATAACACAATCCTGCATTACACAAAATTGCTTATTGCTTAAAAACTCCGCTATTTTTGGATAATATTTTTTTAATTGATATTGAGGTGAAGACTGCTCGTTGTTTAAATTTTTCATCGCAAATTCTTTAACAGCATAAGTTTCTTCAATAACATTTAATTTTTGTGCGCTAATTTTATCTATTCCTGTAGAAATTAGTTCGAAAATATGGATCGATGCGGCTTCTACCAATTTGGTTTTAGTAGAGAAATGAGTGTAGATTGTTTTTTTTGAGATGCCTAATTCGTTGGCGATGTCGTCCATAGTAACACTCTTGAACCCAAAGTTCAAAAATAGTTCAACGGACTTTAATAAAATCTTGTCTCTCAACTTTTAATTTTGACGCAAAAATAAACTAAGGAAACTTTAAAAACAAAAAAAGTTTCCTTAGTTTTAAATCAATTAACATTCACTTAGAATTATTATTCTTTTCATTTATGGTATTTTAGCCGAAAAATCCGCATAATGCACACTATTGCCCAATACCGTGACGCTTTTTTGGAGTATTTAGATACTACTCTAGAAACTAAAGAACCAAAGAATTTATACGAGCCCATTACTTATATACTAAACTTGGGAGGAAAGCGCTTGAGACCGGTTTTGGTTTTAATGAGTGCTGAGATCTTTGATGCTCCTTACCAAAAAGCGCTGCAAGCAGCCTTAGCGATCGAGGTTTTTCATAATTTTTCTTTAGTTCATGACGATATAATGGATGCTGCCCCAATAAGAAGAGGCAAAGCAACAGTGCATGAAAAATGGGATCTCAATACAGGGATACTTTCTGGTGATGCCATGCTTATAAATGCTTACCAGTTGTTTGAACACTATGAAGGTTCAATTTTTAAAGAACTGGCACAATTATTCACTAAAACGGCAATTCAGGTTTGTGAAGGTCAACAGTACGATATAGATTTTGAGAGTAGGGAAGATGTGGAAATAGAAGATTACCTGAAAATGATAGAATATAAGACCGCTGTTCTTGTGGGAGCTTCCTTGCAAATGGGTGCTATAGTTGCGGGTGCTCCAGAAGATTGTAAGCGTTCTGTTTATCAATACGGAAGATTGTTAGGAATTGCATTTCAGTTACAAGATGATTACTTGGATGCCTTTGGTAATCCAGATACTTTTGGGAAACAAGTTGGGGGTGATATTATAGAGAATAAAAAGACCTTTTTATATTTAAAAGCATTAGAGAATTCTGAAAGGAATGAAGCTAGTAATTTAGAACATCTTTACTCAATAAGCCCGGTAGATGCAACAGGTAAAATTGAAGCAGTAAAGCTTATTTTTGAACAAAGCGGCGCAGCTGAACTTACCAGAGCGGAAATTAAAAAATACACGAAAGAGGCTTTTGCGATCCTTGATAAAATAGAAATTCCTGAAGACAAGAAATCTTTGCTACGTAGTTTTGGATCTTCTTTAATGGAGCGTGAGGTTTAAAAATAGATACTTACAAAAGGCATGAGCGCACTGCTGTAAAAACTCTTGTTTTCGTCATGCAATACATCGTAACGTAATCCTGTTACTACATTGCCCGAAGAAAATCCCGCACCTAAAAATAAGGCAGGTACCCAGTATTGTTCTCTAGAATTCCCGCAGTCTAGCTCTAAGTTGCGGTTGATGTTCAATTCTTGGAATTCCGCAGAAAATTGTAAAAATCTCACTGGATTTACCATAGTTAACAAACTTCCTCCCACACTGGTAGCCGTAAAATTATTTTGTTTGGTGTAGGCGCCACTTAAGCCAATCCCTGCAGAAACTATCTCACTAAAATCGTAAATGGCTGAAGGTGCAATTATTCCGGTAAACCTATTATTGCCAAAATTTAAACCCAAACTTCCTCCAAAACGTACAGATTGCCAAAAATCTTTTCCTTTGACTTGAGTGGTCTTTGAATCTTGGGCAATAAGATTCCCAGAACTACAAAAAGAGATAATAAAAACTAACAAAAATATATTTGAGGTGCGGTTTGTATAGCTAAACATGTTAAAATTCTTATAAGATAGAGGATAAATATAAGAATTTCTATAAGCTATAAATTCTAAAAATTGTATTTTTGCTTTGTTTAATACAAAAGAAACATTAGTTTCCAAATATGGATAAATTTTCATTTCTTAACGCTGCACCTACAGCCTATTTCGCCAATCTTTACGATCAGTATTTACAAAACCCGGACAATATAGAACCTAGCTGGAGAGCTTTCTTTCAAGGTTTCGACTTTGGAATGGAGCAAAATGGAGAGATTTCTAGAGAAACGCACCAAGAAAATGATGCTGCAAAACAGGAGTTTACATTAGCGGAAGTACCGGAAAACATAAGAAAAGAGTTTCAGGTAATTAAATTAATAGACGGATATAGAACTCGCGGACATTTATTTACTAAAACAAACCCGGTAAGAGAACGCAGACAATATGTACCAACTTTAGCATTAGAGAATTTCGGTCTTTCTTCAGAAGACCTGGATAAAACTTTTAGTGCCGGAGAAATTATTGGTATTGGAACCACAACTTTAAAAGATATTGTGTCTCATTTAGAGACCATTTATTGCCAGTCTATTGGAGTAGAATATATGTATATCCGAAAGCCTGAGGAAATAGAATGGATTCAGAAAAAATTAAATATAAACGATAATCAGCCTAAGTTTACTGACGCTGAGAAAAAAAATATACTTTCAAAACTAAACAATGCAGTTTCTTTTGAAAGCTTTTTACACACCAAATATGTAGGTCAAAAGCGATTCTCTCTGGAAGGAAACGAAAGTTTGATCCCAGCATTGGATACAATTATAGAAAAAGCTGCAGATTTTGGCGTGAAAGATTTTGTAATGGGAATGTCTCACCGTGGAAGACTGAATGCGCTAACCAATATCTTCGGGAAAAGTGCAAAAGATATTTTTAGTGAATTTGATGGCAAGGACTACGAACAGGACATTTTTGATGGAGATGTGAAATATCACTTAGGATGGACAAGTTGTAGAACTACTACAAACGGTAAAGAAATAAATATAAATATTGCGCCAAACCCATCTCACTTAGAGACCGTTGGAGCAGTTGTAGAAGGAATTTCCAGAGCAAAACAGGACAGGCATTATAAAGATGATTTTTCTAAAGTGCTCCCAATTATAGTGCACGGGGATGCGGCCATTGCTGGTCAAGGTTTGGTGTACGAGTTGGTGCAAATGGCACAATTGGAAGGTTATAAAACTGGTGGTACTATCCATATCGTAGTGAATAATCAAATTGGTTTTACTACGAACTATTTAGACGGTCGTTCTTCTACATATTGTACAGATGTTGGAAAAGTGACACTTTCTCCGGTGCTTCATGTAAATGCAGATGATGCAGAGGCTGTAGTTCACGCTGTTTTATTCGCGTTGGACTTCAGAATGAAATTTAAAAGAGATGTTTTTATAGATCTTTTAGGCTATAGAAAATACGGGCATAATGAAGGGGATGAACCTAGATTTACACAACCCAAACTTTATAAAGCAATTGCAAAGCATGAAAATCCTAGGGATATTTATGCAGAAAAACTGATAAAAAGTGGTGTAATTGAGGAAGGCTATGTTAAAAAGCTGGAAGAAGAATATAAGGCTAACCTAGAAGAAGAACTGGAAGATTCCAGAAAAGAAGATACTACAAGGATCACTCCTTTCATGCAAGATGAATGGGAAGGATTTGAGAATGTACGGGAAGACACCATGATGGCTCCTGTAGATACTACTATAGATATAAAGACGCTCGATAAGGTTGCAAAAGTGATCTCTAAGCTTCCTAAGGACAAAAAATTCCTTAGAAAGATTACAAAACTTATAGAAGCAAGAGAGACTATGTATTTTGATACCAACAAGTTAGACTGGGCGATGGCAGAATTGCTTGCTTATGGTACGTTGATGACTGAAGGATATAGTGTGCGAATGAGTGGGCAGGATGTAGAAAGAGGGACTTTTTCTCATCGTCATGCTATTGTAAAAGTAGAAGACAGTGAAGAAGAGATCATACTTCATAATAATATTCCAGATAGGAAGGGTAGATTCTCTATTTATAATTCACTTTTATCTGAGTATGGAGTAGTTGGTTTCGATTATGGATATGCCATGGCAAGTCCAGACACTTTAACTATTTGGGAAGCACAATTTGGGGATTTCGTAAATGGAGCCCAGATTATAATGGATCAATATCTTTCGGCTGCAGAAGATAAATGGAAACTTCAAAACGGATTGGTAATGTTATTGCCACACGGATATGAAGGGCAAGGAGCAGAACACTCATCTGGTAGAATGGAACGTTTCTTACAACTTTGTGCAACAGACAATATGTTTGTGGCCGATGTTACAACCCCTGCAAATATGTTTCATTTGTTAAGAAGACAAATGAAAGTGAACTATAGAAAACCACTTATTGTATTTACTCCAAAAAGTTTGTTAAGGCACCCAAAAGTTCTTTCAACTAAAGAAGAATTTGCTACAGGAACTTTTCAGACAGTAATAGATGATGCTTCAGCAAAGGTTGATAAAGTAAAATCCTTAGTATTTTGTACCGGGAAATTTTACTATGATCTTTTAGAGTTTCAAGAAGAGAATAAGCGAGATGATATAGCGCTGGTTAGAGTAGAGCAATTATTTCCTTTACCTGAAAAGAAGATAAAAGAAGCAATGGCTAAATATAAGAATGCAGACGATATTGTTTGGGCTCAGGAAGAACCAAGAAATATGGGTGCATATAGTTACTTATTATTACATTTTGATGAAGCAAAGAGCTTCAGAGTATGTAGTAGAAAATTCTATGGATCTCCGGCAGCGGGTAGTTCAGTAAGATTTAAAAAGCGACATGAAAAAGTAATTGCAAGTGTGTTTGATAAAACTATGGTTTAATCAAATTCCAATACTAATAAATAAAACATTCTTTCTTAGTAATAAGGAAGATTCAAAAACATAAAATAAAAGATCATGGCTTTAGAAATGAAAGTTCCTTCTCCGGGAGAATCTATTACAGAGGTTGAAATTGCTCAATGGCTCGTAGAAGATGGAGATTATGTAGAAAAAGATCAGCCAATTGCTGAAGTGGATAGCGACAAAGCAACCTTAGAACTTCCTGCTGAAGCTAGTGGAATAATTACATTAAAAGCTGAAGAAGGTGATGCTGTTGCTGTTGGCTCGGTAGTTTGTTTAATAGATACAGATGCTCCAAAACCTGGCGGGGACACTAAGGAAAAAACTAAATCTAAAGATGACTCTAAGGATGAATCTGCAGAAGAGGAAGTTAAAGAGCAAAGGGAAGAAACCTCTACAAAAGCTAATAGCGATAAAGGAGAGGCTTTAACACAAACACCTTCTAAGCCTTCAACTCCTTCTCAGGTACAAGATAAAACTTATGCTACCGGAACTCCATCTCCTTCTGCTAAGAAGATTATGGATGAAAAAGGAATCGATTCTAAATCTGTTTCCGGATCTGGTCGCGACGGGAGAATTACCAAAGAAGATGCCGTTCAGGCTAAAGCTTCTATGGGAACTCCAGGGCCTGGAAAACGAGGCGAAGAGCGTAAGAAAATGTCTATGCTTCGTAGAAAGGTTGCAGAGCGTTTAGTAAATGTTAAAAATGAAACTGCTATGCTTACTACTTTTAACGAAGTAGATATGTCGGCAATTTTCTCTTTGCGTAAACAATATAAAGAGGAGTTCAAAGATAAGCACGGTGTTGGTTTAGGCTTTATGTCTTTCTTTACCTTAGCAGTAGTTCGCGCCTTGGAATTATATCCAGATGTGAATTCCATGATAGATGGGGATTACCAAATAAAATTCGATTATAAGGATATAAGTATTGCTGTATCTGGTCCTAAAGGACTTATGGTGCCTGTAATGCGAAATGTTGAAAATATGGGCTTTAGAGCTGTAGAAGATGATGTAAAACGTCTTGCCCTAAAAGCTAGAGATGGAAATATTACCGTAGATGAAATGACGGGTGGTACTTTTACAATTACCAATGGTGGTGTATTTGGATCTATGTTATCTACTCCTATTATCAACCCACCTCAAAGTGCGATTTTAGGAATGCACAACATTGTGGAAAGACCAGTAGCTATAGATGGACATGTAGAGATAAGACCTATTATGTTTGTTGCTTTGTCTTATGACCATAGGGTGATAGATGGGAAAGAATCTGTTGGTTTCTTGGTTGCGGTAAAAGAAGCATTAGAAAGTCCAGAGGAATTATTGATGGATAACGATGTGAAGAGAGCCTTGGAACTATAGTTCAATAAGATTATTAAATAAAAAAAGCTCGCAACTTTCAAAGTTGCGAGCTTTTTTTTGGCTTATTTCAATCAAAATAATGCTATCAATGTTAGTATATTCAAAAGAAGTATTGCAATAATTGCTATTGCAAGTAAAACGAATGCCGCATTCGTAAAACCTTTTCTTTTAGCTAAACTTTCTATGATATCTATTTTCATATTCAAATTTAGCTGGAAAGAATGGATAATTTAATGGGGGTTTTTCCCCATTTTATAAATTATTTTAAATACAGGGCTTTATTTTTGTAATCTATAACTGCTTTTCCCTTTTTTAATATATCTGCACCAATAATTCCATGTACTTTTTCAGCTTTATGGTTTACTAAGGCTTCATTTACATGGGTAAGATCAAAAAGAACGAGGTCTAATTTTTTGGTTTTCCAGCCCTCAATTTCAATACTATTCTTTAAAGCGATCTGGGTTAACATATTGGTAGCGCCAGCTCCTGCGGCTCTAATCTTACTTTCTTCGCCCAACAACTTAAAATGAGCTGCAGCATCAAAACCAACACAGGTGCTAGAAGCACCAGTATCTAGAATAAAATTACCCTGAACTTCATTTATTTTTGCCACCAATTCAAAGTGATTGGTTTCAGTATATTTTAATTTAATGCGATAATAGCCTTTGCGTTCTAATAATTTCCTAAGGGATGACATTCGTTATGTTTTGACAAAGATAGGTCTTCAAAATAAATTATTTTTGCAATTATGATTTTAACAGATACTCACACGCATTTATATAGTAAGGATTTTGATTCCGATAGGGAAGAAGCTATCAATAAGGCTATTGAAAACGGAATCAGCCGCTTTTTTATCCCGGCTATAGATTCTTCTCATACAACAAGCATGTATGCTCTAGAAACTCAATTTCCAGACAATGTTTTTCTAATGATGGGATTACACCCAACTTCTGTTAAGGGAGATTTTGAAAAAGAATTGCTACATATTGAGGAGCAATTTAAAAAAAGGAGTTTTTATGCTGTAGGTGAAATAGGGATAGATCTTTACTGGGATAGAACGCTGCTTAAAGATCAGCAAATAGCTTTTAAGCGCCAAATTCAATTGGCCAAAGCTAAGAATCTGCCAATTGTAATTCATTGTAGGGATGCATTCGATGAGGTTTTTGAAGTGTTGGAGTCTGAAAAAGGAGATGATCTTTTTGGGATTTTTCATTGTTTTACCGGTAATAAAGAACAGGCTTTAAAAGCGCTTTCTTATAATATGAAACTGGGAATAGGTGGTGTTGTCACTTTTAAAAATGGGGGTTTAGATAAATTTTTAGCTGAAACACCTATTGAGCATATAGTTTTAGAGACAGATTCACCCTATTTAGCTCCTGCTCCATACAGAGGTAAAAGAAATGAAAGTGCTTACATTCAGATAATAGCAGAAAAAATAGCAGCTCTTTACGAGCTCGATCTAGAGGAGGTTGCTGCTATTACCACGAAAAACTCCAAAGATATATTCGGTGTGTAATGTGGGGAATTAACATATTATTTTGTTCATTTGTGAAGCTAACCAAATATTGTACGTGTCCAACTTCGAAGAAATAAGATTTTATAATGATAATGAGGTGCAAGCTGCTCTAAATAAGTATGCTAATCACCCAATGGTTAAAACGTTGTTACAGTTTACATTTCCTGAAATGTCATTCGAGGAGATTAAACAAATCTTAGACGATTGCCATTCTATCCGAGATTTTCAAGGAAAAGTCATTTATCATTCCGTAAGAAAAGTATTAGAGAAAAGCTCTGAGGGGCTTTCTTATAGTGGTTTTGAAAAGCTAAAAAAAGATGAATCTTATATGTTTATTTCTAATCATAGGGATATCATATTAGATACCAGTCTAATTAATTGTGTTTTATATGAGCAAGATTTAGTGATGACTGCTTCAGCGATTGGAGATAATCTAGTGCAAAAACCATTTTTATTATTATTATCCAGACTCAATAGAAATTTTCTTGTTCAACGTGGACTTACCCCTAGGGAGATGCTTCGCAGTTCATTAAACCTTTCAGAATATATTCGGCATTTATTGCTAGAAGAGAATAGATCTGTTTGGATGGCACAACGAGAAGGTCGCACCAAAGATGGCAATGATGTTACTCAACAAGGAGTTCTTAAAATGCTTGCTATGGCTAAAGGCGACATGAGTATTTCTGAATATTTTTCAAAAATTAAAATTGTTCCAGTTTCCATCTCATACGAGTTTGACCCTACAGATGTTCTTAAAATGCCAGAATTGATGGCTAAAAGAAATGAAGTGGTTTATAAAAAATCTGAGCACGAGGATTTCAACTCTATTTTAAAGGGTGCTTTGGGTAATAAGGGAAGGATCCATATTACTGCGGGAGAAATCCTAGATGAAAATTGGTTTAATGAATTAGAGAAAACAGAACATTCTGTTAACGATCAACTTCAGGCTATTGCTGGAGCTATTGATTCTAAGATTTATAAAAATTACAAACTTTGGCCTGCAAATTATGTAGCCTGCGACCTTCTAAATAATTCTGAAGCTCACGCCAGCAGATATACAGACAAGGAGAAAAGGCAGTTCGAGAGAAGGTTATCCCGCCGAGTGGACGTTAAAAATGCACTTGAAGTTAATAGTTACCTTTTAATGTATGCTAATCCTGTGATAAATCATGAAGCCCTAAATGAAAACAAAATCTAATATTTTATTGATCTATACCGGTGGAACCATTGGTATGATTAAAGATTTTGAAACCGGGGCTCTAAAGGCCTTTAATTTTAGTGAATTGCTTCAAAATATTCCTGAGTTAAAGCTACTGGAACATTCCATAGATACCGTGAGTTTTAAGGAGCCCATAGACTCTTCTAATATGAACCCAGGGAATTGGATTCGAATTGCAGAAATCATTGAAGAGAGATACGAGGATTATGACGGATTTGTGGTCTTACATGGGAGCGACACCATGTCTTATACTGCTTCTGCCTTAAGCTTCATGTTTGAGAATCTTACAAAACCAGTTGTTTTTACGGGTTCTCAATTACCTATTGGTGATTTAAGAACAGATGCCAAAGAAAATCTAATTACAAGTATTCAAATTGCAGGATTGCAAAAACAAGGAAGGCCTGTTATTTCTGAAGTTTGCCTTTATTTTGAATATAAATTATATAGAGCCAATAGAACTACGAAGATAAATGCAGAACATTTTCAGGCATTTTCATCTTCTAATTATCCACCTTTAGCAGAGTCTGGAGTATATTTATCTGTAAATCATTCGGCTCTTTGGTCAACAAATAGAAGGAAAAGGGTGAAATTGCATAAAGATTTCAACTCAGATGTGCTTATTTTAAAGATGTTTCCGGGAATAACGGAAAGTACAGTTGCGCATATTTTGGCGAAGAAAAATCTGCGAGGCGTCATATTAGAGACATTTGGTAGCGGAAATGCACCAACAGATGCATGGTTTATTAACTTACTAAAAAAGCATATTTCTAAAGGTTTAGTGGTCATTAATGTCACTCAGTGTGTTGCGGGCAGTGTGGCCATGGGCAATTACGAGACCAGTACGCAATTAAAGAAAATAGGAGTGGTGTCTGGTAAAGACATTACTACAGAAGCCGCAATAGCAAAATTAATGTACCTTTTAGGAAAAAAATTATCACCTAAAGTATTCAAAACCATCTATGAGACTTCCTTACGTGGGGAAATGTTATAAATATTAACGATTCTTATTTTGATGGTAATTTATTTTTTTTGTTATTTGGCTCACTAATTAAAATAAACAAATTAGAGAGGTGGCCGAGTGGTCGAAGGCGCACGCCTGGAAAGCGTGTATACGCCAAAAGCGTATCGAGGGTTCGAATCCCTTCCTCTCTGCAATTTATTTTTATTAAAAGTTTATTTTTATATCTTTAACCCTTTAACTAATTAATTTAAGACAAACAGTAATGAAAAGATTATTTTCAACTTTGGTAATCGCTTCGATTATGTTATTTGGAGCAGCACAAGCTAATGCGACAATTAATGTAAACATCTTACCTGATAATATCCAGACGATTGTTCAGGATGACGAAGCAAGCCTCGACACAGAAGAGGAAGATTTAGGTTTTCACCAAGAACTTAAAAAGCGTTTTATAGAAGGTGGTGCCGGATTTATGGGTATCGTACTTTTATGTTTAATTCTTGGTTTGGCCATAGCCATTGAGAGAATTATCTTTTTAAATTTATCTACAACAAACACTAAGAAATTAGCTCAGGATGTTGAAGATGCATTAAATAATGGCGGAGTAGAAGCTGCTAAAGAAGTTTGTAGAAACACAAGCGGACCGGTTGCCTCTATATATTACCAAGGACTAGATCGTGCAGACGAAAGTATTGAAGCGGCTGAGAAAGCTGTTGTTGCTTACGGTGGTGTACAGATGGGACAACTTGAAAAGAATGTTTCTTGGGTATCTTTATTTATCGCTTTGGCTCCTATGTTAGGATTCATGGGTACAGTAATTGGGATGATCCAAGCCTTTGATAAAATTGAAGCAGCAGGAGATATGCAACCTTCATTGGTAGCAGGTGGTATTAAAGTAGCACTTCTTACAACTGTATTTGGTTTGATCGTAGCTATTATTCTTCAGATTTTTTATAATTATATCATCGCTAAGATCGATAGTATTGTAAATGATATGGAAGATGCTTCTATCTTATTGATCGACATGTTGGTTGATTACAAAAACAAAAAAAGAATCTAAGAAATAATAAATCATGACCATACACAAAGTTTTAAAATATTTAGCACTTGTTATTGGTGTAATAGGTCTTATCCTTTTGGGTAGAATTATTATAGCTGGTGATGATGCTATTTCCGCCTCAGCGGCAGATCAAAATAGTTTACTAGAACCTATGATGTGGGTTGGCTATCTTGTACTAGGTATTTGTATATTAATTGTATGTTTCTTCGTAATTAAAGGTTTGTTCTCCGGAAACGTTAAGAACACATTAATCTCTGTAGGAGCATTTTTACTTGTAGTAGTTATAGCTTACGTCTTAACTGATGGAACTGAAGTTCAACTTAAAGATGGTGATACACTGTCTGCAAGCGGAGACCATTGGGTTGGTGCCGGATTAGTGATGTTTTATATTCTAGCAGCAATTGCGGTTGGAGCTATGGTACTTTCCGGAATAAGAAAACTAATAAAATAAATTATGGCTAAAAGATCAGCACCAGAAGTTAATGCCGGCTCTATGGCCGATATAGCATTCTTGCTATTAATTTTCTTCCTGGTTACTACAACAATCGAGACCGATAGGGGAATCAGCCGTAAATTGCCCCCTATTCAAGATGAGGAAGTTGAGCCGCCAGTTATTAAGCAGAAAAACATCTTTACTGTAATCGTTAATAGAAATAACGATTTATTTGTGGAAGATGAAAAAATGGAACTGAGCGAACTACGTGAAGCTGCTAAGGCCTTCTTAGATAATGGAGGAGGAGTTGGTGAAGATGGATGTAGTTACTGTCAAGGAGCTAGAGATCCACAAGCATCAGATAATCCGAAGAAAGCTATTATCTCATTGGTAAACGACCGTAAAACTGAATATAGAACTTATATTTCTGTACAAAACGAACTGGTTGCTGCATACAATGAGTTAAGAAATAGAGAATCGCAAAGGTTGTTTGGTATGGATTTTACTGAAATGGAAGCTAAGTACAATGATCCTAATTTCAGAGGAAATAAGAAGAAGATGGAAACGCAGATAGATCAAGTGAAGGTAATGTATCCTCAGTTATTATCTGAAGCAGAACCAAAAAGCTCATAGATTAGTATAATATTTTTAATTCAATCTAGATATGTCTAAATTTAAAAAGAAAAAGAGTGGTGAATTACCAGCGGTAAATACGGCTTCATTGCCAGATATCGTTTTTATGTTACTTTTCTTTTTTATGGTGGCTACTGTAATGCGTCAAAATACTTTGATGATTGAAAATAAGTTACCCTTTGCAGACCAAGTAGAAAAGTTGGATAGAAAGGAATTGGTAAGTTATATTTATGCAGGCAAGCCAAGCGAAAGATATCAAAAAACAGCTGGTAGTGAAGCTCGAATTCAGTTAAACGATAAATTTGCAGCGGTAAGCGAAATCCAGAAATTTATCTACGCAGAAAGAGAGACTAAACGAGAAGAATTAATTCCTTATTTAACAACTGCTTTAAAAGTAGATGTTGAAACCAATATGGGATTAGTGTCTGATATTAAACAAGAATTAAGAAAAGCAGAAGCACTTAAAATTAACTACACAACCCGTATTGGAGAGGTAGCTAAGAATAGGTAATACCTGTTATATTACTGTTTATAAAACATCCCATCTGGATCTACCGGATGGGATGTTTTTTTTATATTTAACTTTCTGAATATTTACGGGAACTAAGCTTTTGAAAATGAAAAAACTCTTATTTTTTGCTTTTGGCCTTTTCACATTGTGGCCTTCATTTTCGCAAACGGTTGTTGTAGATACTCTTCTAAAACCAATAGATAGTTTATACAGGGAAGATCAGTTTTATGTGGGCCTAACGTTTCATCTTTTAAGTGATCTCCCAGAATCTGTTGCTCAGTCAGGTTTTTCTGGGGGATTGCATCTTGGTTTCATTAGGGATTTTCCTCTCAATAAACGCCGGAATATAGCTTTAGGAGCTGGATTGGGATGGTCCTTAAATTCCTATGGTCAAGAAATGTTTATTGGGGAAGATGAAAATAATAATACGATCTTCAGAAATCTAAGTGATCCAGAAGTGGATTATGACTTTAATAGATTTTCTACTCAACTGTTGGAGGTGCCCATAGAATTTAGATGGCGAACTTCTACTCCAGACTCTTATAAATTCTGGAGAATATATACAGGATTTAGATTGGGATATATTTATTATTTTAAGTCTAATTATAGACAAGACTCTAATCAAGTCATTCAAACCGATGTCCCAGAACTGGATAGATTGCGGTTAGGAACTACTTTTACCTTTGGTTACAATACTTTCAATTTTCACGTGTATTATAGCTTAAATCCTTTCTTTAAGGATGCTCAACTCAATAACACTCCAGTGGGAATTACGACCTTTAAACTTGGCTTGATGTTCTATATTCTATAACCAGTAATTAAGTACTATTAATTGAGGTAAAAAGCCAATAAAGAACCCAAGTAATAATTCTAACCAAGTATGTGCTTTATAATGTAATCTGGAAGTTGCGGTTAGCCCTAAGGCTGCTATTAAAAAGGCTATAACGTATATTAGATTTAGTCTATAGTAAATACTAAGAGCTAATACGAACATAAAAATCCCCGAGAGACCTAACATATGTAGGCTTATTTTTAATTTGAGCCAAGCTAGAATAAATGCTGTGATTATTGAAAACAAGATCCCCACAAAAAAATAATATAATGCTGGGTAATTGTAAATATTTAAGATCTGATAGAGGTTTAGGCCAATAAGTAAACTATAAAAAAATAAGGGCCAACGACGTTGGCTAACATCTTTAAGAAATACAGACTCGGCTTTGCCTAAATTTTTGAGAAGAAAATAAAAGACTACTGGAATGAACAGAGTGGTAATTGCAATAGCTAATAATTTGGCTTGTATAAGTGAAAAAGGAAAAAATCTTGGAGTAACTACAAAGTAAAATAAACTCCCAGCAAAAGGCATCCATAAAGGATGAAAAATATAGGAAGCGCTTCTAATCAAGAACTTCATTAAATCTCTTTTCTCATTCGAGCTACCGGAATATCCAGTTGTTCTCTATATTTTGCAACTGTTCTCCTTGCAATAGGGTATCCTTTTTCTAGCAATAACTTTGCAAGTTTATCATCGGTTAGAGGCTTGCGCTTATCTTCTTCATCAATAGATATTTCCAAGATCTTTTTGATCTCTCTGGTAGAAACTTCCTCTCCTTGGTCGTTCGTCATAGATTCAGAAAAGAACTCTTTAATAAGCTTGGTTCCATAAGGAGTATCTACATACTTACTGTTTGCAACCCGAGATACAGTAGAAACATCCATTCCAATCTCATCTGCAATATCCTTTAAGATCATAGGGCGTAAATTACGCTCATCTCCACTAAGGAAGAATTCTTTTTGATAATTCATTATAGAACTCATGGTAACCATTAAAGTCTGCTGGCGCTGCTTAATTGCATCTATAAACCACTTCGCAGAGTCCAACTTTTGTTTTATAAACATCACCGCGTCCTTTTGCGACTTTGTTTTTTCTTTTGACTCCTTATAGCCTTTAAGCATATTACTGTAATCATTAGAAATATGCATTTCTGGAGCATTTCTACCATTCAAGGTCAATTCCAATTCTCCATCAATAATTTTAATGGCAAAATCTGGAATTACATGCTCCACCATTCTTAAGTTTCCAGAAAAAGCACCACCCGGTTTCGGATTCAAATGCTCGATTACATCTATCGCATCTCTAAGTTCATCTTCAGTAATATCATGCTTTGCAAGTAATTTGTTGTAATGTTTTTTGCTGAAGTGATCGAAAGATTTATCAAGCAGGTCTGTCGCCAATGAAACCTCTTTAGTTGCTTGCTTGCGCTTCAATTGTATTAGTAAACACTCCTGAAGCGAACGTGCTCCAACCCCTGCAGGATCTAATTCCTGAACTTTCTTTAAAACTTTTTCAACCGATTCTTCATCGGTATAAACGTTCTGGGTAAAGGCAAGATCATCTACTATATCTTGTAAAGTTCTTCTTATATAACCACTTTCATCTACACTACCCACAAGAAAATCAGAGATCTCCTGTTCCAGGTCAGTTAGTCTGAAGGTGCTCAATTGCGTTTTTAAATGTTGTGCGAAAGAAGTGCCAGAGGCATAAGGCACATTTTTTTCTTCATCATCTGCACTATAGTTATTTGCCTGAAGTCTGTAATTTGGAGTCTCATCATCACTTAGATAATCGTCTACATTAATATCCGCATCTATAGTGTCGTTATCATCATTATCATATTCGTCGTTGGAAAACTCATCATCGAATTCTGCATCTAGGTCTTCTTTCCCATCTTCCAGCGCAGGATTTTCCTCTAATTCCTCCTTGATACGCTGCTCGAAAGCCTGCGTAGGCAACTGGATAAGCTTCATCAACTGTATTTGCTGAGGGGAGAGCTTTTGAGATAATTTAAAATTTAATTGCTGCTTTAGCATAGGTAATAAATTGCGCTTTACACAAAAATAAGCAAAAAGCATGCTATTGTAGCTTTGGCATTCATATTGCTTTCGTAAAATTTTGTTAAGAATGGCTCTCGAGAAGCTAACTAACTGCCTTGCTGAATTTTGAAGGAAATTTTAGTTCTAATTTTAGAGGAATTTTTTCTATAGGATGATGGAGATCTAAACCTATTGCCGCGAGATAAAGTCCTTTTTTTCTGAAGGGGTCCTCGCCAGAACTATATAATTTATCGCCTACTATAGGAAAGCTAGAAGTGGAGAGATGAATTCTTATTTGATGGGTTCTCCCTGTTTTTGGAGCAACTTCTAGTAAGGAATAAATACGCTCTTCATGTTGAAAGGATTTCAGCGTTTTATAAGTAGTAAAAGCCTCTTTTCCCTCTATACTGGTTTGAATGGATGCTTGTATTGGAGTTTCACCAGTAACCAATGCTAAATATGTCTTATGGATCTTCTTTTCCTCGAAATCCTGATGCAACTGCAGTTGCGCCGACTTTGTTTTTGCAATGATCAATAGACCACTTGTGGGATTATCGAGTCTGTGAACAGGAACGGGGTAGGGCAAAGCATCGGGAAGAAGGGAGCGTTTTAAGTTGAAAGGGAGAGCGTGTTCTATTGTTTTAAAATAATTTCCGCTTGTTGGATATCCGGATGGCTTATTGATAATTGCCAAATACTCATCTTCAAAAACCACTTCCAATTTAAGTTGGAAGATTTTAAGTTGTTTTTCTTCTTTCTGAATATAATCTATTTGCTGGAGCTCCTCTATCCAATCTGAAGTTTGAGCAATCTTTCCATTTAAAAGAATTTCTTCTTTTTTGATGGCTTTTTTGAGTCCGCTTTTGGAAGGAAGCATTCTAAATATTCCAACCGCGTATTCCTGCAGTCGTATTTTGGAAGCGACTGCAGGAACAATATGCGATTCGATAATTTTCAATTATATAATTTTAAAATTCTGCATTTTGAGGTGTTCTAGGGAAAGGGATCACATCTCTTATGTTTGTCATTCCGGTTACAAATAGAACCAACCTTTCGAAACCAAGTCCGAAACCACTGTGAACACAAGTTCCAAATTTACGGGTATCTAAATACCACCAAAGTTCTTTTTCGTCGATGTCTAAGGCCTTCATTTTCTCTTTAAGAACATCTAAACGTTCCTCTCTTTGCGAGCCTCCAACAATTTCTCCAATCCCCGGAAATAGGATATCCATAGCTCTTACTGTTTTACCGTCTTCATTAAGACGCATATAAAAAGCCTTGATATTTGCAGGATAATCAAAAAGGATCACAGGGCATTTAAAGTGTTTTTCAACTAAAAAGCGTTCATGCTCACTTTGAAGATCTGCTCCCCATTCTTCAATTGGGTATTGGAATTTTTTCTTTTTGTTCGGCTTAGAATTTTTTAAGATATCTATCGCTTCAGTATAACTTACTCTTTTGAAATTATTCTCTGTTACGAATTTTAATTTTTCTAGTAAGTCTAGTTCACTTCGCTCTGCAGCTGGTTTTGTCTTTTCATCGTCCTTCAATCTGTTTTCAAGAAATTCAAGATCATCTTTACAATTCTCCAGAACATAAGAAACCACATATTTTATAAAATCTTCTGCAAGATCCATGTTTCCATCCAGGTCACAAAAAGCAACTTCTGGCTCTATCATCCAAAATTCTGCTAAATGCCTGGAAGTATTAGAATTTTCTGCTCTAAAAGTTGGTCCAAAAGTATATACCTGGCCAAGTCCCATTGCATAAGTTTCAGCTTCTAATTGACCAGAGACGGTAAGATTTGTTTCTTTTCCGAAGAAATCTTCTTTATAATTTATATTCCCTTTTTCGTCTCTTTCAGGATTATTCAAATCCATTCCAGTTACCTTGAACATTTCTCCAGCACCTTCGGCATCACTACCTGTAATTATTGGAGTGTTCACGTAATGGAAATTATTCTGCTGAAAATAACTATGTACCGCAAAAGACAGCTTGCTACGAACACGCATCACCGCTCCAAAGGTATTGGTACGAATCCTTAAATGTGCTTGTTCCCGTAATTTTTCAAGGCTATGTTTTTTTGGAGACAAGATCGTTAATTTCACCTCTTCTGGATTGGCATCACCAAGAATCTCTAAAGAAGTTACCTCTACTTCAACACTTTGCTGGCTCCCCAAACTTTCTTTTAAAGTCCCTTTGATCATTAAAGCAGCTCCTACAGTAATTCGTTTTAAAACATCTTCTGGAGTGTTTTCAAAATCAATAACACATTGTATGTTATTTATGGTAGAACCATCATTTACGGCTATAAATCTATTACTTCTAAAAGATCGTACCCATCCTTTTACTTCAACCTCCTGTAAGAATTGATCGCTGTTTAATAAATCAGCAATTTTTGCTTTTATCATTTTACATATATTTTTATAGGGATTCAAAGATAATTTTTCCTTGCTAGCTTAACAAGAACCCCATATTTATTTTCCCTCATTGAGGTTTTTATTCTCCATCCAAATAGCTATCGGGATGACTCGAAATTTTAATTATGTTTCGAACATTGATTCTTAAGCTAAGCTCGAGGTATCTGATCATCATTTTCGTCATCTGATAAATCATCGTCCTCATTCTCGATAATCTGCATAGAAGGTTCCTTTAAGATCTCTTTATTGGCAATACTCTTTTCTAAAGAAAGCAACAGCGATGGCAATAACAACAAGTTAGATAACATGGCAAATAAAAGAGTTGCTGAAACCAATCCTCCCAAGGCTACGGTACCTCCGAAACTACTAATCATAAATACTGAAAATCCGAAGAACAAGACTATAGAAGTATAAAACATACTTACTGTAGTTTCTCTTAAAGAAGCATACACAGATCTTTTGATCTTCCAGTTGTTTGCTTTTAATTCCTGCCTATATTTTGCCAGAAAATGTATGGTGTCGTCAACCGAGATTCCGAAAGCAATACTAAATACTAGAATTGTAGACGGTTTAATAGGTATTCCTATAAAGCCCATCATTCCTGCGGTTATAATTAATGGTAACAAGTTAGGTATTAGCGAGATGAGGATCATTCTGAAAGATCTGAACATCCATGCCATTAATAATGCAATCAATAATATAGCAAGCGAGAGTGAAATGATAAGGTTTTTCACTAAATAGGTGGTTCCTTTTTGGAAAATCAGTGCTTTCCCGGTAAGGGAGATATCATATCTATCTGGAGGAAATATTTTATTGATCTGAGGCCATAAGCCGGTTTCAATTCGCTCCATTTCTTCTGTGCCAATATCCTTCATAAATGTAGTCATTCTGGCATATCGCCCTGTGGTGTCTACATATGAATTTAACAGATTACCTTCAGAAGAAATTCCTTTTAAATAAGGAGCGATGAAGTTTTGTTCCTGAGAAGTGGGTAATTGGTAATACTTTGGATTCCCATTATAATAAGCCTGCTTAGAATATTTAGCGAGTCTTACCAGGGATAGGGGAGAAGATAATTCTGGAACCTCATCTATAGTATTCTCCAATCTTTCCATTTTCTTTAAAGTGGAAAGTTTTAGTGCACCTTTAGGCTTCTTAGTGTCTATTAAGATCTCCAATGGCATTACTCCGTTGAATTCTTCTTCAAAAAATTCGATATCTTTGAAAAAAGCTGCATCCTGTGGCATATCCTCCAACAAACTTCCTGAGGTCTTAATGGTATAAATACCTATAATGCTTAATACTAATAACGAAATGGAAGCAATATAGATAGCAATCCTATGATCACGAACCATACGTTCCACCCAATCTACAAATCCGCCGATCCATTTTTTGTTGAGATGCTTTAGGTGCTTGTCTTTTGGTAAAGACATATAGCTATAGATAATCGGGATGATTACCAGGCTTAAAATAAAAATGGCAATAATGTTAATGGAGGCGACAATACCAAATTCCTTTAATAGCTTACTGTCTGTAAGTATAAAGGTTGCAAAGCCAGAAGCAGTTGTTAGGTTGGTAAGTAAGGTTGCATTTCCGACCTTGGTGATAACGCGTTGTAAGGACTTTGCCTTATTTCCGTGGTTTTTGATCTCCAGCTGATATTTATTGATCAGGAAAATACAATTGGGGACTCCAATTACAATGATAAGAGGAGGGATAAGAGCTGTAAGTACAGTGATCTCATAATGCAATAAACCAATTACCCCAAAGGCCCACATTACGCCAATAAGAACGGTAACCATTGAGATTAAAGTTGCTCTAACAGATCTGAAGAAAAAGAAGAAGATCAAAGAGGTTACAAGTAACGCTCCCCCAATAAATAAACCTATTTCGTCTATGATGTTTTGTGAGTTCAATGTTCTTATGTATGGCATCCCAGACACGTATACATTGATGTCATTATCTAGCTCGAATTGCTTAATAAGCGGACCCAACTCCTCTATAACAAAGATCTTTCGTTCTTTGGAGTTAACTATTTCTTCTTTAATATAAAGTGCTGTTTGTACGGTATTGGTATTATTGCTATAAACCAGATTATCGTAGAAAGGCAGTTTATTAAAAATCTCATCTTTATACCCAGCAACTTGAGTACTATCCAATTTTCCCTTTTTGAGTAACGGAACCATCTCAAACCTCTTAGGGTCATCGAATTTTTGTAATTTCTTTAAGTTGCCAAGAGAAATTACACTTTCTAATTCGGGATAAGTTTGTAATTTTTCTGAAAGTTTATTCCAGGCATTGAATTTTTCAGGAGTAAAAAGGGTGGAATCGTTTACCGCAAGAACTATAATGTTCCCTTCTTCCCCAAATTTGTCTAGAAAACTATTATAGGTGATGTTTATCTCGTGATCGTCTGGCAAAAGATTTGCCTCGGTATAAGAAAATCGCATATTTTGCCATTGTAAGGCAAGAAATATGGTAATACCAATAATAATAGCAATAATAACGAGCCTATTCCTAAGAATAACCCGAGCGATGGAATTCCAAAATCCAAAACTAAAAATTTTTGACATGCCTGTTTTTTGAGCGCGGGCAAAGTTAAGAAAAGCCTTGGTATTAAACACTTATTGAGGGTTTAATTCTCGTCCCGATAGCTGTCGCGAGGCCTCGAATTTTCAAAAGTATTTTCCATCCTGATTATTATCAAGATATCGCTTATGAGCCTTCCCTCAACTTTCGGAATGGCTTGTCCTGAGGTTCTTGATCTGGTTTTAAGCAAGTATTCTAATTTCTAAATTTTTAGGTTCAGGGTAAACTTAAAGGAGAAATTTTCTTTGAAGGTTGGTAGGTGATAGGCGCCGTACCTGTAGGCGAAACTAAGCCCAAAACCACCAAGCAGTTTGTTGAGTTCTAAGCCGGCTTCAGAATAACCGTGCTTTAAGGAATTGAATTCGATATTTTGATGCGCCTCAATATTATTAAAGTTTCCAATTATAAATCTATTAAGAAGAGCCAGTTCGGGTTTGTAAGTATCGGTAATTCTTATTGGACGAAACTGATGTCTAATGTGCAGCGCAGCTTGGCGATCACTAAAAAACTCATTAAAGTACATCGTTTCAAAACTGATCTTTCCTGCTATGGAGAATCTATTTAAGATTTCTGCTTTATTAGGATTGTTCGGGAAGGCGTGAAATGCATGTGTAAGCGGGATATCTCCAAAAGCATAATTTCCCTCTAATGTAAATTGAGTGTTAGAAAGATCCAGCCTATTTACTTGATATTCTACTTTTAATCCAACTTTGGTGAAATCAAAATCTCCCCCTAAAATATTCGAAAAACTTTTTGATACCTGCCCTGTGAACTGTGGATATCCTTTGTTAATTACCTGGTTGCTTTCTGGGGTATTCAAAAATGTACTAAAAGGACGATATAAGAAACCGAGTGTGGCTTCTGTAATGGTGTAATCTGTATATAGTTGATTACTATTTACAAAACCATAATCTCCTATTTGTGAGATATCACTTTTATTAATCACCCATTCTGTCGCTAGTTTTGGAGTGAACCTATGGGTGAGTCCAGCTTGTAGTGCTTTATACTTGTAGTAAAAAGTAATGTTTGCAAATCGGGGTTCTAGGATGGAGAAATCATTGACACTTTTCAAATATTTATAGGCTCCTACTTCACTAATATCATCGCTATATTCAATATCTAACCAAGTGTCGCTACGTTTTCTTAGCAACTTTCCTGCACCAATTCCATATTTGAACTTTGCATCTTTAAAACCATAAACTAGATAACCATGTAGTCTTATTTTTTCAGAAAAATCAGCATTAGTTGTTCCTCCAGCTCCTAGCCGAATCCCTTCGTAATTGTTGAATTTAAAAAATTTACTGATATCGAAATCCCACATTCCGGCAGGTAAACTACCATTGGAAATCGCTTTTTTAAATCTGATCTTAGACTCTATGTTTCGAGTTCTTATTATACTGTCAACTTTTTGAGAAGTAAGCTCATCTTTTATTGTAAAAGGAATTTGTCGTTTGGCTTCCCAGTAATTAACAGACTTTTCATTTGCATCTTTTAATACATTTATAGTGGCTGCATATTTTGGAAAGGAAACTTCTTGGTTGAACTGAACATCGTAATTCACTGTAGTGGATTCCAAAAACAAACCCGATTCCACTTCTCCAGATCCAATAACCGTATTTAAAATAGATTTTTTACGCTGCACTGTTCCTAAAGAAATACTTCCGCCAAATACAGAAATATCTTTACCTCCTGTACCAGGTTTTAATGTGATGGTTTGACCGCTGGGGAACCACAAATCTTGGTCATCATAATAATTATAGTTATGATCTATCACTAAATTTACCGCACCAAGCAGTTGTGCGGTTGCTTTTTGAATAGCATAGCTCGTGGTGTCTATGTATAAAACACCTTCTAATCCTGCGACTTTCTTTTCCCTTTTCGGTTTAAAGTAGATCATATAAGAAGGTCTTCCTTCTACGCTTGTAGTGTCTAATATTTTATAAGAATAATTATTGAATGCCCCATTTGCAAGAGGGCCTGCATAATCTGTATCAAATAATTGATAGTTGTTCTTGTAAAGAGAAAGAGGTTCTGCTTTTAAAGCCAATACATCGTAAACTGGCTTGTTAAAACCTGCCGTCTTGATGCCTTCTACTAATTCTTTTCTCTTATTGGGTTTAATAAATAAGTGAGTTGCAGTTTTTTCTGAAAGATAGGCTCGACCTTGATTGATGATCGTCCTAATTTCGATATTAGAAGTATCAGTTTGGGTACTAATACCTGAAGCATCATTATCTATAATAAATTTGTTGTAGCTTTTATATTGAAAGCTATTCAAAGCCTTCTCCGGGTCATTGTCATCTTTTCTTTCTATCGCTTTACGAATAATTTTATCTGTAGGGCTTTCTTCAGAATACAACATCACAGCCGAAAGGTCTTCAGTAAATGGCTGCAGTTTTATAATGTAGAAATCTGAAAACTTAGTGACTTCAATTTCTTTACTGGAAAAACCAATGTAAGAAACTTTCAAAATAGAGTCTTGTGCAGTTAATTGTAAACTAAAGCTTCCGTCTATATTGGTAAGAGTTTGTTTTTTTTCTGAAATCTTTATGGTAGCATAGGCTAGAGGATCACCATTTTCAGAATTTATTACCTGGCCATTAATAGTGTTTTGACCGATAAGGCTAGAATATGAAATAATAAATAAAGCTAGGGTAAGTAGTGTTCGCATAGATTTATCATTCCTAAGGCTAGTTGACCTAAAAAAATCGGCTTTAAAATATTTATAATACTTAGGTTAAACCAAATATAATATTCTAAAGCCGATTTTGATATATTTTAAGAGGATCTTAGGTTTAGATCGTCATGATTTCTTTTTCTTTAACATCTAAACTAGCATCTACTTTTTTAATATGAGTGTCTGTTAAAGTCTGAATATTTTCTTCAGCAATTTTAGTTTCATCTTCAGAGATCTCTAATTTCTTGATATCGTTATTAGCAACTTTTCTGTCATTTCTAATCCCGATCTTAGCTTCTTCAGCTTCAGCTTTTGCTTGCTTAACCAGTTCTTTACGTCTTTCTTCAGTTAAAGGCGGAACGCTAATGATAACACTTTCACCATTGTTCATAGGATTAAAGCCAAGATTAGCGAACATGATCCCTTTTTCAATGGCAGTTATCGAGCTTTTCTCGTATGGCTGGATAGTAAGTGTTCTCGCATCTGGCGTGTTGATGTTTGCAACTTGTGCTAAAGGAGTCATGCTACCATAATATTCTACCATTACACTTCCAAGCATGGCAGGAGTTGCTTTTCCAGCACGAATATTAAGAAACTGTTTCTCTAAATGCTTAATAGCATTGTGCATGTTCTCTTCTGTACTCTCTAGAATAAATTTTAAATCTTCGTTCATATTATTTAAACTTTAATACCTCAATAAGTGTTTAATTCTCCAACCCGACAGCTATCGGGATGCCTCGATTTTTAAAAATTAGTTTTCAAATTTCTTTTCTTGTGCACTTGGCAACAATTAACTTAAAAAAGTTTGTATTTTTTAATCCCTCATTGAGGGTTTAATTCCCCGAGGCCTGCCCGAAACATTCAGGCGGGCTTGCCTCGAGGTTATTGATTTTACTTATAAATTTACTTTAGTTCCAATAGTCTCACCTGTAACCACTTTTAACAGATTCCCCTTGGTATTCATATCGAATACAATTATTGGTAATTCATTCTCCTGGCTAAGTGTAAATGCTGTTGTATCCATCACTTTTAAACCTTTGCGAATTACGTCATCGAAAGTGATAAAATCGAATTTTGTAGCTTCTTTATCTTTTTCAGGGTCTGCGGTATAAATACCATCTACTCTGGTTCCTTTCAATATAACGTCTGCATGGATCTCTATTGCTCTAAGAACGGCAGCAGAATCTGTAGTGAAATATGGATTTCCTGTACCTCCACCAAAAATTACAACACGCCCTTTTTCTAAGTGACGAATTGCTCTTCTTCTTATAAAAGGTTCTGCAACTTCATTTATTTGGATGGCAGATTGTAATCTTGTTTGTATGCCTGCATCTTCCAAGGATCCTTGTAATGCAAGTCCATTAATAACAGTTGCAAGCATTCCCATATGATCTCCTTGTACTCTGTCCATTCCTTTACTTGCGCCGGCAACGCCTCTAAAAATATTTCCACCTCCTATGACAATGGCAATCTCAACACCTTTATCTATCACAGTTTTTATTTCCTGTGCATATTCGGCCAAACGGTCAGGATCTATCCCGTACTGTCTTTCGCCCATTAATGATTCGCCTGATAATTTAAGAAGAATTCTTTTGTAGTGCATATCCTGTTTATAGATGAATGGTGCAAATATAGACAATATCTTAAATTGCAAAGAATCTCTGGCGCCCTATTGTAATTAAGCTTTGATATTTAGGGTAATTTTAAGTTTGTAATCTTGCTGAAGTTGATAATACTGGGCTTCTAGCCATTTCTCCCTAAGAACTGACACACATGAAAATGGCCGGGTTTTTGTTATATTTGAATTGTAAAAAACAACAAATTAAAAAGAAATGATAGGATATTATATAATTGCAGGACTCATATTTGCCGTGAGTTGGTATGTGAGCAACAAATTAAAAAGCAAATTTAAAAAGTACTCGAAAGTTCATCTTCAAAACGGAATGAGCGGAAAAGAGATCGCTGAAAAAATGCTTTCTGATAATGGAATAACCGATGTGAAAGTAATTTCTACTCCTGGAATGTTATCAGATCATTACAACCCACAGAAAAAAACCGTCAATTTAAGTGAAGGTGTTTATACGCAACGAAATGCAGCGGCCGCGGCAGTTGCAGCTCACGAGTGTGGACACGCGATACAGCACGCGCAGGCATATAGCTGGTTAGGAATGCGTAGCCAGCTTGTGCCAATTGTAAGTGTAGCGTCTAAACTTTCTACATGGGTGATCATGGGTGGACTGGTGTTAATGGCAATGACTTCTTTAGGAAGTACTGTATTATTAATTGGAATTATTCTTTTTGGGATGGGAACCTTGTTTAGTTTTGTAACCTTACCTGTAGAATATGATGCAAGTAAAAGAGCTTTGGTGTGGTTGGAAACTGAAAATATGTTAACCGCAGTAGAACACGATGCAGCAGAAGATTCTTTGAAATGGGCAGCTAGAACTTATGTAGTTGCTGCAATTGGTTCTTTAGCAACCTTGCTTTATTTTGTAAGTATTTATTTAGGAAGAGATTAAAGAATACTGAAATAATCCAATGGCTCCTATGTTTGCATTTGGAATAAATTTCTAGTTTTACAGATATAAGTGAAAGGGGGTAAGAGTCAACCGATGGCTAGATAATCATAAGATATATCGACCGATAGATAGGACCTTATCCTTTTATA